>JBCCEH010000003.1:0-274472 GCA_039030375.1 Pseudomonadota bacterium
AATTCTTTGTACTTCAGCGAACTACCGCCGCTATTTCTGCAAGCAGCTTCCTAAAGGTCAGTCCGTATCGATCCAAGCCACCATTTTCGTCATTGTCGACGGACTGGGCGAGCACCTTCAACCACTCAACCATCTCTCCGAAAAACTGCAGTTGGAATCAAATCGACTCTGACGAGTCTTCGTTCTCCGCATCGCTTTGTGCATCGGCGTCCGCTTCTTTTGCCTCGCGCTCTTTGCGAGCGTCTTGCATGCTGGTCGCACCGGGTGGCAAGTCGATACACGGCAAACCCGCCTCCCGAGAACCCCTTGGCGATGCTTCCGGCACCGGCATTTCACGCAATGGGTCCAGGTCGTCCAGACCGTCGGGCACCTCAACACGTTTGTAGTCACCAACCTGCTGATACGGCTGCAATTCATCACAGGTCAAGTTCGGCTCACCGCCGCAGCCGGTCATTAAGCCGGCCGACAATATAAGCACGCACACTCGATTATTCATGCTGCGTTCTCCAAGCTTACGCCGGCGGTTGCCAACGCGCTGCGCATCTGTTCATGGTACTGCGAATCATAGGTCGTTAGTGGTAACCGCATAACCTCTTGCATAAGGCCCATCTGTGCCGCTGCCCACTTCACTGGAATCGGATTCGACTCAACAAACAGCGCAGTGTTCAACGGCTGCAACGTTTTGTCGATCGCACGGGCTTGGTCTAGATTGCCTGCGGCCGCCAGGCGACACAGTTCTGACATCGACTTGGGCACGATATTGCCGCTTACGGTCACCACCCCATGCCCACCGGCTGCCATAAAATCCAATACCGTGAAATCATCACCGCTGTAGTAGCGGAAGTCTGCGTCGGCCAGGGACTGAATCTGGCGAAGCCGATCAACGTCGCCGGTCGCTTCTTTAATACCGAAGATGTTGCCATGCGCTGACAAGCGCGCCACGGTTTCCGCTTGCATATCAGCACCCGTGCGACCGGGCACGTTGTACAGCATGACGGGCCGTTCAACGGCGTCTGCAATTGCCGAAAAATGCCGGTACATGCCCTCTTGCACGGGCTTGTTGTAGTACGGCACGACCAGCAGGTACGCATCAATCCCGCTATCACCCACCGCGAGCGACAAATCGATCGTCTGGGCGGTTGAGTTTGACCCGGTGCCTGCAATGATCGGCAGACGCCCATCAACGAGCTCAACTGCGCGCCGAATTAAACCGGCATGTTCGTCACGGCTTAGCGTAGCAGCTTCACCGGTGGTGCCCGCAATCACTAAGCCATCGCTTCCCTCACTGACATGAAATTCGATCAGCCGCCGCAGCGCAGCATCGTCGATGTTTCCATCCGAGTCGAATGGGGTCACGAGAGCGACTAAAGAGCCGTTAAACACAACTTGTCCTCGCCTTAAATAAGGCCGCGATGTTACTGTTCGCAGGCAGCACTGGCAAGCGAACATCACACCCCGCTTCTACCTACAAATCACAGGAAGTAAATGACTCAACTCATTGTTTTATCTGCCGTTGGTACAGATCGCACCGGTGTCGTTCAAGATATTACCAAGGTTGTTCTAGGGTGCGGTGGTAATGTCGAGGAAAGCCGTATGACCACGCTCGGCTCCGAGTTCGCTGTGTTAATGCTGATTTCCGGCAACTGGGCGGCGCTGTCGAAGTTGGAATCCGCGCTACAGACGATGACCGACAGTGGTGAGTTCGTCGTAAGCCTGAAAAAAACCGACCAGCCGGATCGACATACGGATCGAATGCCGTATGCGGTCGACGTCGTCAGCCTGGACCAGCCGGGGATCGTATTTCATTTGGCCGACTTTTTTGCCCACCGCGACGTCGAAATCGCGGACGTTGCGACCCGGCGTTATTCAGCGGCACATACCGGCGCGCCGATGTTTGCCGTGCAAATGGCGATTCATGTTCCAGCAGAATGTCATATCGCACAGCTGCGAGATGAATTTCATGAGCTTTGTGACCGCATGAATCTTGATGCCATTATCGAACCGTTGAAATCCTAATATTTACGGGTAAGGAGAACCCATTGTGAGTGGACCCAGAATTAACCGAGTGGTCGGCGACTTTAAGGCCGAGGCGACCAGCGATACGAACGTCCAACTAAAAGCACTGCGCGGTCAGAATGTGGTGCTGTACTTCTACCCCAAAGACAGTACCCCAGGCTGCACATTGGAAGGTCAGGACTTTCGCGACCTACACAGCAAATTCAAGCGACGCAAAACGGTCATTTTTGGAATTTCGCGCGATAGCCTGGCATCACACGAAAAGTTCAAGGCGAAGCAATCATTCCCCTTCGAACTCATATCGGATCCTGACGAGACCCTGTGCCGCAAATTCGACGTGATCCGCGAGAAAACGCTGTACGGTCGAAAATTTATGGGCATCGAACGCAGCACGTTTCTGATCGACGCCGACGGCAAATTGCGCGGCGAGTGGCGGAAAGTCAAAGTGAAAGGCCATGCACAGGCCGTACTGGATGCAGTGCCCGAACTTTCCTAGAAAAATCACATTAAAAATCAAAACGTTACATAATCTCGCGCGACTTTTCTTTGCTCCGGGTCATCCATAGGAGAGGAATAGCCGTTATCATTGGGAACGCTCTGGCCGCAAGCCGGTCGGAGTGATTGAACCATGCGCGAAAGGCCTTTGAGATTGAAATCCGCACTCAAAATATTTCTGGCAACAGCATTCGTAACCTTTGCTGTCGGCAATGTCGTTTCGGCCAACGACATTCAGCTGCCGGAGTTAGGTAGCCCAGCAGACGCAATCCTATCGAAATCGACCGAAGCGCATATCGGCCGCTCGATCATGCGCAGCATTCGCATGAGCGGCACTATCGTTGAAGACCCGCAAATCAATGAATACATCAATGAAATCGGGCACCGGTTAGTTGCACAAGCCAATGATGGTGACCATCGATTTACGTTCTTTGTCGTAGACGATCCACGCATCAATGCATTCGCTCTGCCCGGCGGCTATATCGGTGTTCACACTGGATTGATTGAGGCAACGCGCAGTGAAGACGAATTGGCCGGCGTATTGGCCCACGAAGTCGCTCACGTTACGCAGCGGCACATCGCGCGTGCGATTCACTCCAATTCGCGGCAGAGTTTACTGTCGACCGCGCTGTTGCTCGGCGCCTTGGTACTCGGGGCTGCCGGCGGTGATAGCGACATGATTCAGGCCGGTGTTGCGGCGTCGCAGGGATTGTCTGCGCAACAGTCCATCAATTTCACGCGCAGCAACGAATACGAGGCGGACCGCATCGGCATTAGCGCATTGGCCGGCGCGGGCTTCGACCCACGTGGTATGGCCTCGTTCTTTGAGGTGATGGCGCGTCAGGATACCCGTGCACCTAATGAGCGAGTGCCGGAATTTCTGCGTACTCACCCGGTGACCACGGCGCGAATTTCGGAAGCGCGTACGCGGGCTCGTGAGTATCCGTCCGTACATAGCGATGACACCACCAACTATGGCATCGCCAAAGCCCGCGTTATTGTTAACGATGCGGATACAGCGCAAAAGGCGGTCGAATATTTCGAGCGTAAGGATTACGCACTACAGTCTGACTATGAGCGCTACGGCCGCGCAATCGCATACCAGCGCGACGGTCGGCATAACGATGCGCGACACATCTTCGAGGATCTGATCGAAGCCGATCAAAAAGTTATCGCCTATCACATCGGACTGGCCCAATCTGAACTCAATGGCGAAGACTATCCCGCGACTCGGCAAACTTTCGAACGGGCGCTCGAGCTGTTCCCACGCAACGTGCCGTTGGTCATTCACTATGGTGAAGCATTGCTGCGGCTCGGCGAACCCGAGAAAGCGCACGATATTTTGCTCGACCTGCTGAATAACGTGCCGCCGACTCCGGACCAGGTCCGCTTGATTGCGCGCGCCGCTAACGACGCCGGCGATGTTGCCGAGGCGCTCTACTATATGTCTGAATACCAGATCATGACCGGCGACCTCATTGGTAGCATTGGCTTCTTGCGCCGCGCATTGGCGCTGCCTGACCTGCAAGAAATCCAGCGCATACGATTTGAAGCGCGAATCGACTTTATCCGCGGCTATCTGACCGAAGAGCAGCTGCGGCAATTACAACGCGCGCGCAACGCCGAAGCATCGGCACGAAATAACGGCTAATCATGAAACGACCCCTGATAATTACTGTGTTGCTCTCCCTGACTGTTGTCGCCGGCTGCGCATCGCAAGCACCCAACACCGATTCCACCTCACTCGGCGTGGCCGACCCGTATGAAAGTTTCAACCGCAAGATGTTCAAACTTAATTCGGTCAGCGATAAGTACGTCTTGCGACCGGTCGCTAAGGGCTACAAAACGGTTGTACCCGGAATTATGCGGCGAGGTATCGGCAACTTTTTTGACAACCTGACGACGCCACGATCGGCGATCAACAATGTTTTGCAAGGTAAACCCGGTCGCGGCCTCAACGAGCTTGGACGATTTGTAGTGAATTCCACCGTCGGTATTGGCGGACTGTTTGACGTTGCCGCTGCGGGTGGAATGGAGCGCTACGAAGAAGACTTTTCGCAAACGCTAGCGGTTTGGGGAGTCTCCGAAGGCAACTATTTGGTAATCCCGTTCTTTGGACCGCGCACTATGCTCAGCACCGCAAGCATACCGGTCGACGGTTACACGGATCTTCAATTTCATATCAACGACACGGGCACGCGCGACAAACTGAATGTGCTGGATATCATCGACGGCCGCGCTCGGCTACTCTCGACTGACGAGTTACTGAATAAATCCGCCGATCCGTATATCGCCCTTCGCGAAGCCTATCTTCAAAACCGCGAGTTCAATATCTACGACGGCGACCCGCCTGTGCCGGATGATTTTTACGACTTCGATGAGTTTGACGAAGAAGACGCCGCCTACGATGAGACCGAGTAGCGACGAATAAGGTCGCTGACCTCACCTGTTTCGGCGATTGCCAGCACACGCTCCGGAATGCGCTGAAACTGCAGCGCGCCAGCAGTACTCCGCGCCATTGCTATCCATTCCAATAGCAACGCGAGGCTCGCAGAATCGGTCTGTTCAACCTCTGTCAGATCAATCACTATCGTGTCTTGCGCTTCAACCACAGCGCGAGTGCGTTGCAATATCGCTTCTGCATTATCGAACGTCATCGCACCGGTAAGCGTAATGTTGCCCGATCCATCGTGATTCACGGAGAAATTACTCGCCGACATTCGCCGCAACTTCCGCTTCCAATCGTGCGATGACCGCATCGAGACTGGTACGGTTAATTTCGGAATCAAACTCCGCGCGAAAATTACGCACGTACGACACACCCTCAATCGTCACGTCGAACATCTGCCAGCCATCTGGCTTATTGATCAACGTGTAATTGACGGCGACATTCGTGCCATCCTCAAGTTCGACGCGCGTCTTCACCATCACACGCCGTTTGGTCGCGTCGCCACGAAACGGTAGCACCTTTATCTGGTCATGCTCGAATTCCAGGATGCCGTCGGCATAGCGTTGCACCAACGTGGTGTAGAACGCTTCGATAAAGCGGGCACGCTGATCCTCGTCTGCACCTCGCCAATGTTTCGCCAGCACCTGCTGCGCCGCGGTCCGCCGATCGAATCGAGGTAGCAAAAAGTCATCGATCATGGTGTAGAGCGCCACAGTGTCGTCGCGCAACTCGTCACGTCGACCATCCATTTGCTCCGCCAATGAATCAACGGCGTCCGTAATAAATTCATCGGGCGACACGTCCGCGGCAATGGCAACACTCGCGACCATAAGGCCAACAATAACAACTAAAACTTTTCGCATGGATTTCATTTTCTTCCGCTTTCCATTATTCCGAATCGTCGGAATCTCCTTGGACAAGGAACTTGCCAATTAGGTTCTCTAAAACGACTGCTGATTGTGTCAAATAGATCTCGCTACCGTCGTCCAGATAAAAGTCGGAACCGCCGGCCTGCAAGCCAATGTACTGTGCTCCCAACAGTCCTGAGGTCAATATGCTGGCATCCGAATCATCTGGAATTTGGTTGTAACGACTGTCTATGACGAACGTCACCACGGCTTCCAGCGACTCCCCGTCAAATTGAATATCCGTGACACGACCGATGGTCACACCCGACATTGCCACCGGCGCCCGCTCTTTGAGCGTGCCCACGTTATCGAAGCGCGCCTCGACCGAATACGTATCGTCGGCCGAAAAATCTGTTTGCCCGGTTGTCTGGGTCGTCAAAAATAATAGAGCGCCTATCCCCAAGAGAACAAACAACCCGGTGCCAATTTCAACTGCGCGTGTCTGACGCATATCTCGTCCTCACAACAAACTTGCGGTAATAATAAAATCGAAAACCAATACGGCGATGGCGGTCTTCACCACGGTGCGGGTGGTTGCTCGACCAACGCCCTCAGCTGTCGGGATCGTGCTGTAGCCTTCCCAGACCGCCAACAAACTGGCGACAATACCGAACACGATGCTCTTGATGATGCCCTCGGCAACATCCTCCATTGTCAGCGCTTGCTGCATCTGCTGCCAGTACGCGCCAACATCGACGCCTAACAGCTCGACCACCACCAGATGAGCGCCGAGCAGGCCGGTCATGGTAAATATTGCGGTCAGCAGCGGCATGGCGATTACGCCACCGAGAAAACGCGGTACAACGACCCGTCGCACCGGATTTACCGCCATCATTTCCATCGCCGACAGCTGGTCGGTGGCCTTCATCAGACCGATCTCAGAGGCCAGCGACGTCCCGGCTCGACCCGCAAACAGCAGCGCTGTAATGACCGGCCCGATTTCTTTGATCAGCGCCAGGCCGGACAAAACGCCGGCCGATTCCTCTGCGTTAAACTGCTCCAATCCGGAGTGCATTTGCAGACCGAGTACCGCACCCACGAATAATGCACAGACCATTATGATGACGATCGACATCGCACCGGTCGCAAAAATTTGCGCCACCACAAGCGAGAATCGCGTAAACAATACACCCGGTGACAGCCGCAGCAATTGCAGGAAAAACAGCTGCATTGCGCCGAATTCACGGAGAAAATCGGTCATCGACGAGTGAACACTGCGATCATTACTCACGCCAATTCCTCACCGACCAGTTGGGTTTCGTAATCGGGCGCCTCGAAATGAAATCCGACTGGCCCGTCCGGAGTTCCGTGCATAAATTGCCGCACCAACTCAGAATCATTCTCGCGTAAAGCCTCCGGCCGTCCGGAGGCCGCAACGCTCCCTTCGGCAATCAGATAGCTTTGATCTGAAACCGTCGCCAGTTCATCGATATCGTGGCTCACAACGATGCTTGAAATGCCCAAGGTGTCATTAATACGTCGAACCAAGCGAACAATGACGCCGAGCGAAATCGGATCTAGACCGACGAACGGCTCGTCATAAATCAGAATATCCGGATCCATCACGATGGCTCGCGCCAACGCGACGCGCCGTCCCATCCCGCCGGACAGCTCGGACGGCATAAGATCGGCAGCGCCACGCAGTCCCACTGCCTGTAGTTTGGTCAGCACCACGTGCCGGATGAGGCGATCGCCGAGCTTGGTGTGTTCGCGCAGCGGAAACGCAACGTTTTCAAATACATTGAGGTCTGTCAGCAATGCACCGTTTTGAAACAGCATGCCGAACCGGGTCCGCAGCTTGTACAGCTGCGCCACGCTGAGGGTCGCAATGTCGACCCCATCGACCAACACCTGACCGCTATCCGGTTCCAACTGCCGCGTGATCAGCCGCAGCAGCGTCGTTTTACCGGTGCCGCTCGGCCCCATTACGGCGGTAACGTCACCAGCCGCCAACGTGATATTCAAATTTTTGAATATCTGTCGCGAGCCGCGAGCGAAATTGAGGTTCTTAACTTCTATTAGCGCGTGAGACAGCGTCTTATCCTGTCTGAAGGCCCGACGAGCGCTTCGCCGAGCATCTACCCAAGGCGGCGAAGGATAGCAAAATTTGGCCATGTGGTGAGCCTGAAGGCCCCCAGGTATAGCCGTTTCGGTAAAATAGGACTAAAATAGTCCTGTATTTCGATGGCGACAGCTCCTGGAGATATCTGGTGCTCAGAATCAGCAAATTGACCGACTACGGAACCGTGGTCCTCGCCCACCTGGCAGGCGCTGAGGTAGACCTCGTCAGCGCCGCCGAATTGGCCAATCAGACCGGTATCGCGGGACCGACCGTCAGCAAACTGCTGAAGTCGCTCACTCGATCAGACATCGTCGAATCGGTGCGCGGCGCAAACGGCGGCTACCGGCTGTCCCGTCCCGCCGATGCGATTAGTGCGGCCGATGTCATTGATGCCCTGGAAGGCCCGGTATCGATTACCGAATGCTGCTCGGCTCATGGCCATTGTGACTACGAGTCGGTGTGCGGTGTCGGCGATGCGTGGAAGCGTATCAACGTTGCGATTCGTAAAGCTCTGGACGACGTGTCCCTGGCTGACTTGTCACGCGCGAATCAGCGCACGCCGAATCTCAATTTCAGCGGTCTCCCTATCACCGTCGAACAGAAGGACTAATCGTGGCCAGGAATCCCGACAACTTAGACGAATTGGTCAGCCGCCGTTACGAACACGGCTTTGTCACCGACATCGATACCGAAACCCTCCCTCCCGGACTCGACGAAGGCGTCATTCGCGCAATCTCGGCACGCAAAGAGGAGCCCGAGTTCATGCTCGAGTGGCGGTTACGGGCGTACGAGTTGTGGCGGAAGATGACAGAGCCGAATTGGGCCCATGTGCACTACCCGCCCATCGACTTCGAGGCTATCTCCTATTTCGCGGCCCCAAAGTCCGACAAGGACCGGCCGAAAAGTCTCGACGAAGTCGACCCCAAGTTGCTCGAAACGTATGACAAGCTGGGCATCCCACTGCATGAGCGCGCGCGCCTCGCCGGCGTTGCCGTGGATGCGGTGTTTGACAGCGTTTCTGTAGCCACCACCTTCAAAGAAAAACTGTCGGAGGCCGGCGTTATTTTTTGCCCGTTCTCCGAGGCGGTTCAAAATCATCCGGAGCTGGTACAAAAATACCTCGGCAGTGTGGTACCGCAACGCGACAATTTTTATGCGGCGCTCAACTCGGCTGTCTTTAGCGATGGTTCCTTTGTCTATGTACCGAAAGGCGTACGCTGTCCGATGGAACTGTCTACCTATTTCCGCATCAATGCGGCCAATACCGGTCAATTCGAACGCACCCTAATTGTTGCCGACGAAGGCAGCTATGTAAGTTACTTGGAAGGCTGTACTGCGCCGATGCGCGATGAAAACCAATTGCATGCAGCGGTGGTGGAATTGGTCGCGCTTGACGGTGCGGAAATTAAGTACTCGACCGTGCAGAACTGGTATCCCGGTGATGAGAACGGTAAAGGCGGCATATATAATTTCGTCACCAAACGCGGCGACTGCCGCGGGGCCAATTCGAAAATTTCCTGGACGCAGGTCGAAACCGGCTCAGCGATCACCTGGAAGTACCCGAGCTGCATTCTTCGTGGCGAGAATTCTGTCGGTGAATTCTACTCAGTGGCGGTGGCAAATAACTTCCAGCAGGCCGACACCGGCACCAAGATGATTCACATAGGACCGAATACGCGCAGCACGATCGTTTCCAAAGGGATCTCGGCCGGCAATGCGCAAAACGCTTACCGTGGACTAGTGCGGGTTATGCCACAGGCCGAAGGTGCGCGAAATCACACGCAGTGTGACTCACTGCTGATCGGCAAAGATTGCGGCGCGCATACGTTTCCGTACATGGAAATCCGCAACCCGGGCGCGCAGGTAGAGCACGAAGCGACCACCTCGAAGATCTCCGCTGACCAGCTGTTCTATTGTCGACAACGCGGCATTTCCGAAGAGGACGCCGTCAACATGATCGTCAACGGGTTTTGTAAGGACGTATTTAAGGAACTCCCCATGGAATTCGCAGTTGAGGCGCAAGCGTTGCTTAACGTCAGCCTCGAAGGCGCAGTAGGCTAAGGAAGCACGATGCTAGCAGTTAACAATTTGCACGCCACTATCAATGATGAACCGATCCTGCGCGGCGTATCGCTGGCCGTTCAAGCAGGCGAAGTGCACGCCATTATGGGGCCAAACGGATCCGGCAAAAGCACGCTTGCGAAAATTATCGCGGGCAACGACGCCTATACGGTAACCGACGGTGAAATTCACTATCAGGGCCGCGATATTGTCGATGACGAGCCCGAAGAACGGGCCCGCAACGGCATCTTTCTTGGCTTTCAATATCCGGTGGAAATCCCCGGCGTGAACAATGCGTATTTGCTCAAAGCCGCACTGAACGCGCGTCGCAAACAGCGCGGCGAGCCAGAAATTGATGCGTTCGAGTTCTTAAAACTTGCCCGTGAAAAGATGGCGGCGCTCGGAATGGATCCGAAATTTCTCAATCGCGGCGTTAATGAAGGTTTTTCCGGTGGCGAGAAAAAGCGCAATGAAATATTGCAGATGGCGATGCTAGAGCCATCCCTCGCGGTACTCGATGAAACCGACTCAGGGCTCGACATCGACGCGCTGAAAGCGGTTGCCGAGGGCGTTAATACACTGCGCTCGCCGGAACGCGCAATCGTTCTGGTTACGCACTACCAGCGGCTGCTCGACTATATTGAACCCGACCACGTGCACGTCCTGTCCAATGGCAAGATCGTCAAGTCGGGGGATAAATCGCTGGCGCTGGAACTCGAAGCGAAAGGCTACGACTGGTTGAAAGAGGCCGCGACTGCATGAGCGAGGCACTCTCCTTCCCTACGCTATTAAGCTCAGCCGTTGAGAAAAGTCCAGACGACGCACTGAAAGCACAGCGTATCGCGGCTTTTAACAGTCTCGCAGAGCAGGGTCTGCCGACCACTCGCGACGAAGACTGGAAATACACCGATCTCAGCGTTCTTTATGCTCACAACGAAGAATGGCTTGCGAGCGGCAATGTATGGCAAACGCCCGCCGAACCTGATTTGGCTGTCCTTGCCAGCGTTAGCGATCTGGACGCGGACTGGCTGATCGTGCAGAACGGCCTACCCGCTCCGGCCTCGCTCGCCGCGTTTTCGCGTAGTGGTATTCATATCGCGTCGTTATCCACGGCAGGCGCTGCGGAGACCCCAGAAAACCCGTTAGCACTCCTGAACCTGTCACAACTGTCAGACGGATTATCCATCCATGTCGACCAAGCACTAGCGGACCAACGCCCGATCGGCCTGTTATTTGTTGACGATGCGACGGTATCGCCGGTCGCCACCAGTCGCGTTGATATCCGCGTCGAGCCCGGCTGCTCGGTCAATATTCTCGAGGCCCATGTCAATGGCACCGCCGCGACCGCGAACTGCGTCGTCACCGTGCACGCCGCTGCCGAAAGCTGCGTTAACTTTGTTCGCCTGCAAGATCGAGGCGCAACGCAGCATCTCAACTCCGGTTTGTTCGTCACACCACAGCAAGATAGCGAATTCAATTTCGTTGGGTTTGACCTGGGCGGCGCGCTGGTACGGCACGATATTTGTGCCGATATCGCGGCGACCGGCTCGAAGACGCAAATTGCAGGCTTATACTTGACCGACGCAAAACAACACGTCGATAACCATACCCGCGTCGATCACCGCGTCGGCCCGGCGTACTCAGCCCAGCACTTCAAAGGCATCTTAGCCGGGCGATCGCGCGCGATCTGGAATGGTAAAGCGGTGGTGCACGCCGGCGCAGACGGCACCAATGCCGAACAATCCAATCACAACATTCTGTTGTCACGTCGCGCCGAGGTCGACCCAAAACCGGAGCTCGAGATTTACGCCGACGACGTACGGTGCGCACATGGCACCACGGTGGGCGCGCTTGACGATCGCGCGCTATTTTATCTGCAAAGCCGAGGATTGGATAAACAAGCCGCCCGCGCTCTGTTGGTTCGTGCATTCGCGCAGCAAATCGTGCAAACCATTCCGATTCCCAATATCGAAGAAGCCATCAGTGAGCGCGTCGCAGCTCGCGTTGACGCTCTGATTGCGGATGCATTCGATGACTAATCCGTTACGTGACGATTTCCCAGCGCTGCATCAAACGATTAACGATCGCCCGTTAGTCTATTTGGATAGCGCTGCGTCTTCTCAACAGCCACAACGCGTGATCGATGCGGTGGCCGCGTATCAAGGTCATGACCACGCGAACGTCCATCGTGGCGTGCATGATTTAAGCCATCGCGCGACGGAAGCCTATGAGGGCGCCCGCGACCGCATCCAAGCCTTTATCAATGCGAACAGCCGCTCCGAGATTGTGTTTACGCGGGGCACAACAGAAGCGATAAACCTGGTTGCCCAAAGCTATGCGCGGCCAAGAATTGGCGCCGGCGATAAGATCATCATCTCGGCATTGGAGCACCACTCCAATATCGTGCCTTGGCAATTGGTCTGTGAACAAACCGGCGCAGAATTGCTGGTCATCCCAATGAATACACAGGGTGATTTAGATATCGACGCGTACCAAGCCATGCTCGATAAGCGGGTGGCGTTGGTCGCGGTTGGTCACGTATCCAACGCGCTGGGTACCGTGAACCAGGTCAGTCGAATCATCGAACTCGCACATGCACATGACATCGCAGTGCTGCTCGATGGCGCCCAGGGCGTGCCGCACATGGCGGTCGATGTACGCGCGCTAGACTGTGATTTCTACGCGTTTTCCGGCCACAAGATGTTTGCACCGACCGGTATCGGCGTATTGTATGCGCGCGAATCGCTGTTGGATGCAATGCCGCCCTATCAAGGCGGCGGCGACATGATCCTTGAAGTCACTTTTGACAAGACCACCTACAACGAATTGCCGTACAAGTTCGAAGCCGGCACGCCAAATATTTCCGGCGTTATCGGTCTCGGTGCCGCGGTCGATTATCTCAATTCGGTGGACATGAATTCTGTAGCAGCCGCGGAAAATGATTTACTCGACTACATGACCGAAAAGGTGAGTGCGATAGACGGTATTCGCGTTTACGGAAATGCCAACAACAAAGCCAGCGTCTTATCATTCTTGCTCGACGATATTCACCCACACGATCTCGGGACGATATTGGATCATCAAGGAATCGCCATCCGCACCGGCCACCATTGCGCCATGCCGGTGATGCAGTTCTTTGGCATTCCCGGAACTGCACGTGCGTCGTTGGCGCTCTACAATGATCGCAATGATGTCGACGCTTTGGTCACAGCCATCGAGAAAGCGCGCGAGATCTTCGCATGAGTAATGAGGATCTTCGCGAGCTTTATCGCGAACTGATACTCGATCACTCGCGGCACCCACGGCATTTTGGCAAGCTCGAGGGCTGTACACATCAGGCTGAGGGCATCAATCCCTTGTGTGGCGACAAGCTGCACCTCTACTTGTCGATCGAAGGCGACACTATCGAAGATATCGCCTTTGAAGGCACCGGCTGCGCCATTTCCGTAGCGTCGGCATCTCTGATGACCGATGCGATTCTCGGCCTGCACGTGAAAGATGCCGAACAGACGTTTTCGGTAATTACACATCGGCTGACCCAGCCCGACGGCGACGACAGCGCCGACATCGACGAAAAATTCAAAGCGCTCGACGGTGTGCGAGATTTCCCTGCGCGTGTAAAATGCGCGACGCTGGCCTGGCATGCGTTGCAGGCCGCACTGTCCGGGCATAACCAGCCCGCCACTACGGAGTAGATCGTGTTTGGTCATACCAACGAACCTTTTACCCTGCATCGCGATGTCCGCGCGGTCATCATTCCGGCCGGCGAAGAGCTGACGCTGCGTGAAGGCACGCCGGGGTTCATCACCCAGGCCTTGGGTGGCTCCTACACCATTTACATTGAAGGCAATCTGTTTCGCATCGCCGGCATCGACGCCGACGCGCTAGGCAAAGAACCGGAACCACCGCCCGAAATTCCGCAAGATGCCACAGACGCCGAGATTGAAACGGTCATCTGGCAGCAATTGAAGACCTGTTTCGACCCTGAGATTCCGGTCAACATTGTGGACTTAGGCTTGATCTACCGTTGCGACATTTCACCGCTTCCCTCCGGTGAACGGGATGTCAGTATTGATATGACGCTCACCGCGCCCGGGTGTGGCATGGGCGACATTTTGGTTCAAGACGCGCGTGACAAAGTCGCCATCGTGCCAACAGTGAATAATGTGACGGTCGAATTGGTCTTCGACCCGCCGTGGAATCAGGGCATGATGTCGGAGGAAGCTCGTCTTCAAGTTGGCCTAATGTAAGGCAGATCGATGAAAACGTTAACCATCGTGCGGCATGCGAAATCAAGCTGGAAAGACCACGGCTTGTCAGACCGCGAGCGACCGCTAAATCGACGCGGTAAACGCGATGCACCGATGATGGGAAAGCGTATCGCCGAACACGGCATTCGACCCTCACAGATTACTTCTAGCCCTGCAGTACGCGCTTGGACGACCGCAAAAGTGGTCGCCGCTGAACTAGGCTACCCGCTCGAATTCCTTCAGCGAGAATATGATCTCTATTTGGCATCGCTCGACAACATTCTTGATGTCATCGTGTCACAGGACAACGGTTTTAATAGCCTGATGCTGTTTGGCCACAATCCAGGCCTGACGCAATTCGCAAACTATCTGCAGCCCGGCATTACCAACAACCTGCCAACCGCCGGCGTACTATCGGTCTCATTTGAATCCGACGACTGGAATCTGTATGAGCGTCCGCAAACCGAATTAGTACTGTACGACTACCCTAAGAACCAGCACTAACATTCCGGCACGTTCACCGCCAAACCGCCTTTGGATGTCTCTTTGTAACTGGATGACATGTCCAATCCTGTCTGGCGCATCGTTTCGATGACATGATCGAGTGACACTTTATGCGAACCGTCACCGTGCATTGCCAGCCGCGCCGCATTGATAGCCTTTACAGCGCCCATCGCGTTACGTTCGATGCATGGGATTTGTACTAACCCGCCGATCGGATCACACGTTAACCCAAGGTTGTGCTCCATACCGATCTCTGCAGCTTGTTCAATATGACTGTTGGAGCCGCCGAGTGCGGACACTAATCCGCCGGCAGCCATTGAACAGGCAACGCCGACCTCGCCCTGACACCCCATCTCAGCGCCGGAAATCGATGCATTGATCTTATACAAAATGCCGATGGCGCCGGCGGTAAGCAGGAATCGTCGGATACCTTCGTCGGAAGAATCCTCGATAAACACTTTGTAGTAGCGCATGACCGCCGGAATAATACCGGCCGCACCATTGGTCGGTGACGTCACCATGCGGCCGCCAGCGGCGTTTTCTTCATTGACCGCGATCGCATAGACGTTGACCCAATCGATTGCGTCCAGCGGCTGTGGGGCACCACGTTCATCCAGTGTTCGATATAACTTGGCTGCGCGTCGCACCACCGACATGCGTCCGGGCAACACACCGTCGGTGCGCATGCCACGTTCAATACACGCTTGCATGGCCGCCCAAATCGAATCGATCTGCGCCATTACCGTAGCCGCATCGCGCCAAGTGCACTCGTTCTCAAATACCAAATCATGAATAGCGAGATTGTTTTCTTCCGCCAATGACAGCAGCGTCTGCGCATCACTAAATGGATACTTGGGTTCACCTTCCTGCGCCGCGGGCTCGGGATCGTCATTTCGCGCAATGAATCCACCGCCCAGCGAATAGTACGCAACGTCCAGAATTCGCTCACCATGTTCGTCCAAGGCGACGAATCCCATCCCATTGGTATGTCGCGGCAGCTCTTCTTCGTAGTCGAATCGCAGATGAGTCTCTGGATCGAAGGGAATAGTACCGACCGCCGGCATGTCGATTATCTTCGTCTCATGCACATTGCGCAGCAGGCCTTCCACGGCATCCGGATCGATCGTCTCTGGCACATATCCCATCAGGCCGAGCAGGACGGCTGAATCGGTACCGTGGCCTTTACCGGTAAACGCCAGCGAGCCGTGCAAGGTCACCTGCACTGCGGCCACCGCATCGCCCTGTTCGGCCAGCTCATCCACAAACGCACGCGCAGCCTTCATCGGCCCGACCGTGTGCGAACTCGACGGTCCCACGCCAATTTTGAAAATATCGAAGACGCTGATGGCCGGCATGTCAGTCCGAATCGAGCGACAACAAGGTTGCATTACCGCCAACGGCCGCAATGTTGTTGCTTATCGAATACTCGGTGCCGAAGCGCGCCAAATAATGCGGACCACCCGCTTTCGGACCGGTACCGGATAATCCCCGACCGCCAAACGGTTGTACCCCAACCACCGCACCAATCATGTTGCGGTTGATGTATATGTTGCCGGCACCGGACAACGCAGCAATCTTGCGCGCCCGTGAATCGATTCGACTGTGTAACCCCATAGTGAGTCCGTAACCGGTTGCGTTAATCGCGTCCATCGTCTTGGCCAGATCGGCGCTACGATACCGCAACACGTGCAAAACCGGGCCGAACACTTCTTGCTTTAACGCGTCAACGCTATCGATTTCGATCAGCGTCGGCGCGAAAAACGTGCCGTTCGCAGTCGATGACGGCAGCGCACTTTGATGCAGAATCGTCGCTTCCTCGCGCATTCGTTCGACGTGATCTACCAGCAACCCGCGCGCCTCCTCATCGATAGCAGGCCCGACATCCGTCGCGAGCAGAGCGGGATCACCGATCCCCAATTCATCCATCTGTCCGATTAGCAGTTCGAGCACTCGTGGCGCTATCTCTTCCTGCAAGCACAACAACCGCAATGCCGAACATCGCTGACCAGCGCTATTAAACGACGAGTACACACTGTCGAGAACGACCTGCTCAGGTAAGGCCGAGCTGTCGACGAACATCGCATTCTGCCCGCCCGTTTCGGCAATGAACGCCGCAATTGGGCCGTTTCGCTGTGCCAGTGATCGGTTGATTATCTGTGCCGTCTCGGTCGAACCGGTAAACGCCACGCCGGCCACTCGTGGGTCAGCGACTGCGCGACCGCCGACCGTCGCACCGTCACCTGGCAAGAAATGCAGCACGCCGGATGGCACACCAGCCTCGAGCAGTAGTTCGATAGCGCGATGCGCGACCAGCGGCGTTTGTTCGGCGGGTTTGGCGAGCACCGCATTTCCCGCGGCAAGCGCCGCAACCACCTGGCCAGTGAAAATCGCAAGCGGAAAATTCCACGGTGCAATGCAGACGAAAATACCTCGACCGCGCAGGCCGTGCGTATTGCGCTCGCCGGTCGGACCCGGCAAAACGCGCGGCTCACCAAACAGTCGCTGCGCTTCCGCGCCGTAATAGCGCAAGAAATCGACCGCCTCGCGCAGTTCTGCAATCCCATCGGTGAGCGTTTTTCCGGCCTCTGCCGTACACAATGCCAATAGCTCTGCCGTATTCTCTTCAAATAAGTCAGCAGCGCGGTTCAATATCGCCGCGCGGTCGGCGGCCGATGTGCGATCCCACGCCGGCTGCGCGGCAGCGGCGGCGTCCAGCGCCGCATCGACATCGTCGGGCGTCGCCTGCACGCAATAACCGACCACGTGATCGAGATTAGCTGGATTGATGGATGGCTCACCGTCTCCTTTGACGGACTTACCGTTGACGATTGGGCCCGCCTGTCGCTCTGCAGTTTGTGCCGATTGCATCGCCGCCAGCAATGCACGACTGACATTACGATCCGGCAGATTAATTCCCTTAGAGTTATCTCGCTCATCGCCGAACAAGCGCACCGGCGAGTCGATCTGCGGATGCGCCGCAAATTCGTGAGCTTTGGACGATTCGATCGGATCTGCAACGATTTCCGTCACGTCGATCGCCTCATCAACAATGCGATTGACGAACGAGGTATTGGCGCCGTTTTCAAGCAAGCGTCGTACTAGGTACGGTAAAAGATCTTCATGACTGCCAACCGGTGCGTACACCCGACAAGGCCGATTGAATCGCTCCGGATCAATAACCTGTGCATAGAGTTCTTCACCCATACCATGCAGCCGCTGAAACTCGTAATCACGGCGCGACCCTGCATGCCGCAGCACGCTCGCCAGCGTGTGCGCGTTGTGAGTCGCGAACTGCGGATAGAGCGCCTTGCCCGCATCCAGTGCCTGCCGTGCGCACGCTAGGTACGACACATCCGTATGATCTTTGCGTGTGAACACCGGATAACTCTGCAGACCTTCTTCCTGCGCATGCTTGATCTCGGTATCCCAATACGCACCTTTGACCAGACGTACCGGAATTCGTCGACCTTCGTCTTTGGCGATTGCCTCCAAGAACGTCAGCACGTCGCAGGCGCGCCGCTGATAGGTCTGGACGGCCAGGCCAAGACCTTCATAGTCGCCAATGCTGGAATCACGATACACCGCCTCAAAAATCTCAAGCGAAATCTCTAGGCGTTCGGATTCTTCGGCATCGACCGTCAAACCGATGCCGGACGCTTTCGCATGCTTTGCCAACTCAAGTACGCTCGGCACCAGCTCACCCATGACTCGTTCGTGCTGCATGTAGGAGTATTTTGGGTGCAATGCTGACAGCTTCACCGAGATGCTTGCGGTACCAAAGATGTCATCCGCTGGATCTTGCGGGCCGTTGCCGATATGCGTAATCGCGTCGTGGTAGGCGTCGAAATAACGTTGTGCGTCCGCTTTCGTCAGCGCGGCTTCGCCGAGCATGTCAAAAGAATGACGGTACGCCCGATTACCTTTGGCGACGGACCGCTGCAACGCCTCGTCGATCGTTCGACCCATGACAAACTGATGCCCCATAATGCGCATCGCTTGGCGCATCGCGGTACGCACCACCGGTTCACCGGCTCGACCTGCCAGTTTCCCCAGCAGCTGAATCGGGTTTTTGCCCGTGGCTCCGTCGAATTGCAGCAGCTGACCGGTCAGCATGAGTCCCCAGGTGGACGCATTAACAAATAATGATTCGCTTTCACCGAGGTGATCTTTCCACTGGGCGGACGTGATCTTGTCGGCGATCAGTTTGTCCGCCGTGTCCGCATCAGGAATTCGGAGCAACGCTTCGGCGATACACATCAGCAACACGCCCTCTTCCGATGACAGGTCGTACTGCTGCAAGAAGGCATCGATACCCCCCTCTTTCGATTTCTCCCGCCGGACCGCCTCGACCAGCTCGACCGCAGTTTGATGGATTTTGGCGCGGACCGACTCGCCCGGATCGGCAGCCGCGGCAAGTTGCGCAACCAGTTCCGCCTCGTCGGCAAGATAACGGTCGTTGAGATGAGAAATCGAAGCAGGCTCAGCGGCGGGCTGGTTAACAAAACGCATGATGCAATACCGTGATTTTGAGAAAACGCATCTTGCTATACTTTGCCCCCTTTGAATATAGGGAAATAACCCGTGACGAGACCCTTTCTCGAGGCCTTGGCGGAGCAGACTGAGGCCCTTAAGGCGCAAGGTCTTTACAAGACCGAACGGCTGATCTCTGGCCCCCAACAGGCCGCCATTCAGGTCAGCCAGGGTGATTCATCGGACGATGTGATCAATCTTTGCGCAAACAACTACCTTGGGCTCGCCAATCACCCTGACGTTATTGCTGCAGCGCACCGTGCGCTGGACGATTTTGGCTACGGCATGGCATCGGTGCGCTTTATATGTGGCACGCAAACCTTGCACAAAGATCTCGAACATCGTGTCAGCGAATTTCTCGGCACTGAAGACACGATTCTCTACCCGTCGTGTTTTGACGCCAACGGTGGCCTGTTTGAAACCATCCTCGGCCCCGACGACGCGGTGATCAGCGATGCACTGAACCATGCCAGCATTATTGATGGCATTCGCTTGTGTAAGGCCAAACGTTTCCGTTATCAGCATGACGACATGCAAGATCTTGAAGCGCAGCTGCAAGCGGCTGCCGACGCAAACGTCCGACTGATCGTCACCGACGGCGTGTTTTCCATGGACGGCACGATTGCCAACCTAAAAGCGATTTGCGATCTGGCAGATCAATATGACGCTCTGGTGATGATCGACGATTGTCATGCCACCGGTTTTCTCGGCGAGACCGGCCGCGGTACTCATGAATACCGCGGTGTCATGGGCCGAATCGACATTATCACCAGCACGCTGGGCAAAGCCCTCGGCGGTGCCTCGGGCGGCTTCACATCCGGACGAAAAGAAATCATCGGCTGGTTGCGGCAACGCTCACGCCCCTACTTGTTTTCCAACTCGGTCGCCCCGACCATTGTCGCCGCATCGATTGCGGTGCTCGACTTGTTGGAACGGGATGCCTCGCTCCGCGAGCGCCTACACGAAAATGCCGCCTACTTCCGGCAGCAGATGACGGAGCGCGGTTTTGATCTCAAGCCGGGCGAACATCCGATCATTCCGGTCATGTTAGGTGACGCAAAATTGGCCAGCGACATGGCCGACCAACTGCTCCAACATGGCCTCTACGTTATCGGGTTTTCGTATCCGGTCGTTCCGCAGGGTCAGGCACGTATACGCACGCAAATGTCCGCTGGCATTTCACGCCAACAACTCGACACGGCAGTCGATGCGTTCACCGCGGTGGGCACTGAATTAGGAGTAATCGCGAAATGAAGGCGCTGGTTAAGGCGAAAGCGGAACGCGGTATCTGGATGCAGGATATCGACGTCCCCACGGTCGGTCACAATGACGTTCTCATCAAGGTTAATCGCTCCGCGATTTGCGGCACCGACATCCATATTTATCAGTGGGACGACTGGGCTAGCCAGACGATCGGCGTGCCTTTGGCCATCGGTCATGAGTTTTCCGGTGAAATCGTCGAATGCGGTAGCGAGGTGCGCGGATTCTCGCCAGGCGATCGGGTATCAGCGGAAGGGCATATCACCTGCAGCGTGTGCCGGAATTGCCGCGCTGGTCGTCGGCATTTGTGCATGAACACCGTTGGTGTCGGCGTCAACCGGCCCGGCGCGTTTGCCGAGTACGTTGCCGTACCGGCTTTCAATGTCTTTAAGTTGCCGGATTCGATTACCGATGACATGGCCGCAATTCTCGATCCGCTGGGCAATGCAACCCATACCGCTCTGTCGTTCGACCTCGTGGGTGAAGACGTATTGATTACCGGTGCCGGCCCAATCGGCATCATGGCGGTTGCGATAGCCAGATACGCCGGCGCCCGTCACATCGTGATCACCGACGTTAACGACTACCGACTGGAACTCGCACGTGCCATGGGCGCCACTGCGGCGCTCAACGTGACACGCGACTCAATCGACCAAACGATGCGGACGCTCGGCATGGAGGAAGGCTTTGACGTCGGCATGGAGATGTCCGGCAACCCACAGGCCTTCCGTGACATGCTGCAAACCATGCATCACGGTGGCAGCGTAGCGCTACTCGGCATTCCCCCCGAAGACATGCACATCGACTGGAACCAGGTCATCTTCAAAGGCCTGGTGCTCAAAGGCATATACGGGCGGGAGATGTTCGAGACCTGGTACAAGATGGCGAGCATGTTGCAAAGCGGATTAGAAATCGAACCGGTCATCACACATCATTTCGATATCGACGAGTTCCAACCGGCTTTCGACCTGATGGAGTCCGGGCAATCCGGCAAAGTCATACTGCATTGGAACTAAAACAATTAGCAGCGCGTTTTACTCGCGCTGAAAACGGTTCCGACGAATGCCTAAGCGTTCTGAGGCGGCTGTTAACTAAGTCTTGCGCCCAGTGAATCGCTTTAGTAGATGTCGCAAAGGCAGTATTTGTAGACGTGCCGCGGGTCGTTAAACCGTGAGAACGACTGCACTGCGTCATTGACGGTCCGCGCCAAGGTATCAACAAACGTCGGCGGCTCGACCAATGACGATAGCTCAAGTCCGCTCGCCGCCGTTACCGACAGCAAGTCAATGATGAACTGCTCGGTAGCGGTGAGCTCTTGTTCGATGGTGACGACGCCATACGCCATTTTGCCCAAGTGACCGAGCCGCGCCGCCGCGACGATCGCATCGTCCAACTCACCCAGCTCATCGACTAGACCGTGCGCCAGCGCGTCGCCGCCTGACCACACCTGCCCCTGACCCACCGCATCAACGGCCGTCTTCTCCATCTCGCGATAGGCGGCCACATCGCCGATAAAGTCGTCATAGGTATCTTCGACAATCATCTGGAAAACGGCGCGCGCATCGTCATTCATGGCGCGATCCGGGCGGAGCTGCCCCGCCAGCGGCGTGGTGCCGATACCATCGGTAGTAATACCGACCGTCTCCAGCGTGCGCTGGTAGGTGGGGAACATCGCAAACACACCGATCGAACCCGTCACGGTAGCCGGACTGGCAAAGATCTTGTCCGTCCCCATCGCAATGTAGTAACCGCCCGAGGCGGCCACACTGCTCATCGACGCGACTACCGGCTTGCCGGCGGCCTGCAATGCGGCGATCTCATCGCGAATTATTTCGGCTGCGAACGCGCTACCGCCAGGACTGTCGATGCGCAGCACCACCGCTCCAACAGAACTGTCTTTGCGCGCGCGCCTGAGTAACGCCGATGTCGATTCGGCGCCGATGGTTCCGGGCGACTGATCTCCAAACAGGATATCTCCCGATGCCACCACAACAGCAACGTTGCGCGGAAATGCGGACGAATCCAGCAAACGCTTCTGCGACAAATAGTCGCTCATCTCGATGGCGGCAAAGTTCTCATCATTGCTTGGATCTTCACCGACCAGGTCAATCATCAATGCGCGCATTTCGCTGCGCGTCGACAATGCGTCAATCAGGCCCTGGTTCAATGCCGCGACGGCCATATCATTACCGGCGTCGCGCATCTTCTGTACCAAATTATTGGTGAAGTCTTGAACCGTACCCGGCTCTAGCTGACGTGCCGTTACCACATCGGTTCGATACAGCTCCCAGAACTCGTCGATCAGACGACGCGTGGACTCGCGATCCTCCGCTGACATGTCAGTGCGTGTGTAGGGCTCGACAAACGTCTTATGCGTCCCCACGCGGAACACATTCCAATCCAACTGCAGTGTGTCGATAATCTCTTTGTAGTAGCTACGGAAGCGGCCGTAACCTTGCAACAACATCAATCCGTGCGGATTGAGATGCGCCTGATCCGCATGCGCGGCGAGGTAATAGCTTTGCTGCGATAGGAAATCGGCACTGGCGATAATCGGTTTACCGGACTCCTGAAACTTCGCCATCGCAGCGGCGACTCGCTGCAGTTTGCTCAACCCACCACTTTGCAATGACGACAATTCGAGGTGCACCGCATCGATGCGTGAATCGCCCGCCGCATACCGCAGCGCATCGATAACATCCTGAACACGCGTCTGCGGCTGTGTTTCACCCATAACCTCAGCAACAGCACGATCAAACGGACTGCCCGACACTTCTTCCACCAGTGCACCAATCGGTCGAATGGTTAGCGCACCCTGCGGCGTAGTGCCTACCGGGTCGCCGCCACTGAGGCCAAAAAACAGCATGAATACAAACACCAACAGCACCAGGTGAAGTACTTTTCGCACGCCATTGAGTCCGCCCCAAATCGCCTTGAATAGGCGCACTATGATGTTCGGTTTCGATTCCACGTCAGCGACTGCCCTCATACGTTACTCGATACAACAACCCGGCCTGGTCATCACTGACCAGCATGCTGCCGTCGGCTCGCACCAAAATATCAACCGGACGACCGAAGACCGTGTTGCCCTCGTTAAAGCCATCGGCGAACACGTCGTAGGCCACCGACTGGCCGTTTTCTACCGTTACCGTGGTGATCCGATAGCCGCTTTTTTCAGTACGATTCCACGAACCGTGTTCGGCAATAAAGATTCGACCCTGATAGGCCTCTGGAAATTCCGTGCCGTCGTAAAAATCCAATCCGAGCGAAGCCACGTGGGCGCCGAGTTTTTCGGCCGGTGCCACATAATCGTCACAGTTCTTGCCGTCGCCAAACTGCGGATCGAGGAAAAATCCACCATGACAGAAGGGAAACCCATAGTGCCCGTCTTTCACCGGTGCGTAGTTCAGCTCATCCGGCGGCAGGTCATCGCCGAGCATGTCGCGACCATTGTCCGTAAACCACAGGTGATCGGTTGCCGGATCCCAGGTGAACCCCACTGAGTTGCGCACGCCGAGTGCATAGTCTTCGCGCTCAGAGCCATCCGGCTGCATCCGCACAATTTTGCTAAAGCCGTCCCGGTCGCAGACATTACATGGCGCACCCAAACTGATGTAAAGAAGGCCGTCGGGGCCAAACGCAATTTCCCGCCAACCATGGTGCCGCTCGTCATTCAGTTCGATATCGAGCACCTCAGGTTCCGGCATATCCCGTAATTGGTCATCGACCGAGGAATACTTAAGCACTCGAGACAACTCAGCGACGTATAAATCGCCATCCTTGTAGGCAATGCCGTTGGGCATATCGAGACCATCGTCCAACACCAGGACTTCTCTCGAACCACCCTCACCCGCGTTATTGTCCAGCACCGCATACACGACATCATCGCGCCGCGTTGAAACAAACACCGTACCGTCCGCGCCTTCGACCATCGCCCTTGCGGCCGGCACTTCGGCATACACCTCGATAGCAAAACCATCCGGCAATCGAACGTGAGACAAATCGGACGGCTGTGCGGAACACGCCGCCGCTAGAAAGCTCGCAGCGATCGCCGCACACACACTCGTTATTTTCATTCAGGCACCAACCAAAGTGAGAGATTCGGCCAAAACGCAATGATGATGACCGATACCAACAAAATCAGGAGAAACGGGAACGTCGCCGAATACACCTGCAAAATCGGTTTTTCAAACCGAAAACTCGCGATAAAAAGGTTCAGCCCCACCGGCGGCGTCAGATAGCCCAGCTGCATGGCGGCCAGGAACACTATCCCGAGGTGCACCGGATCGATACCGAACCCATAGGCAATCGGAATTATCAACGGCACGACCAAAACAATCGCCGAGAAAATATCCAGAATCGCGCCGAGCACGAGCAAGAAGCCCAACAACAACCACAGGAATGAGGTTTGGTCAGAGACGAAATTTGAAACCCATTCCAACAACAACTGCGGAATGCCGGCGCTAATCATATAGTTGGTCGAGGCCATCGATACGCCAAGAATGATCAGGATGCCGGCGACCAGGACCATCGATGAGCGAATGACGCGGGGCAGATCACGAAACGCGATTTCGCGATGTACCAGCACCTCAACGACGAATACGTATAGCGCGGTAATGGCGGCCGCTTCCGAGACCACCAGAAAACCGGAGTAAATCCCGCCCAGCACCACGAACGGCAACGGAATTTCCCAGATCGATTCCTTCAATGCCGCCAGAATCTCTTTACCGGAAAACGACGACATTGGTTTACGGATACCGCGATTCATCCACATGCTATACAGCGCGAACATGAACAACATCAGCAATCCCGGCAGGATGCCCGCCAGGAATAACTTGTCGATGGGAACTTCGGCAATAACGCCATAAAGAATGATCGGTAGCGATGGCGCGAACAGCAACCCGAGACTTCCTGACGAAGTCACCAGACCGAGATTAAATCGATCCGCATAACCGTCATGCTTCAACGCCGGGTATAGAATAGCGCCCAGCGCAATGATGGTGACGCCCGACCCGCCGGTAAAAGCGGTAAACAGGGCGCAGGCGCTCAGTGCGACGACCGCGAGCCCACCCGGCATCCAACCCATTAATGCACCGGTAAGGCGCACCAACCGCTTTGGTGCCTGCGACTCACTCAGCAAATAGCCGGCAAACGTAAATAAGGGAATTGCTACCAGGTATGACAGGTCCGCCATGCCGATGATGTCGAGCGCCATGCTCATGAGATCGGTTTCTTCCTTGGTCAGACCCATCATCGCGCTCGACGCAATAATCGCAAACAGCGGCGCGCCAAAAATCGCAAGTACCAATAACAACAGGCTAAGGAAGATCATGTCGCTTCCCCAACCTCGCCACGCCACAGACGCATGGCCGTTTTTAGCACGCCCAGCAAGAATCGATAACACATCAATGCCAGCGCAATCGGAACCGGTGCATGCGCGACCCAGCTGGGTATGTCGAGCACCACCGTGTCTTGAAAACCATACTCCTCACGGACCCAGCGATAGGCGTGCCAGGCAAGCAGGCCACAAACGGCCGCGGCGAACAGATCAACTACCATTCGAAACGCGGCATTGGTTTTGGCCGACAACAAGTGCGCAACAGCATCGATACGGATATGGCGATCTTCACGACACGCCGCGACAGCACCGACCATCGCCAGCCACAACACCATCAGACGAACGAGTTCGCCGCTCCAAAAGAAACCGGTTTCAAACACCTCGCGAGCGACGATTTGCGCGACAGAAATCAACATCATGCCGGCCAGCAAGCCGACCAGCAGAAGGTTTTCGACGAAGCGCCCGATTCGGTCGAGTTTAGCGAGCATCAATTAAGATCTTTACTCGCCAGCGCGGTACTGCTCTACCAATTTCAACGTCTCCTCATACAACGCCGATGAGACCACACCGCCGTCTGCCATAGCCCGATTCGATGCGCTCAAGGTAGCGCGAATTTGATCGACCTCGCTAGCGGCTGGCACGATGCGTTCAAGACCAGCATCGAACAACGCCTGTTTCGCATTGCGGTCATCGGCTAAGTTTTTGGTGTCGTATCTTTCGTACAAGCCGTTCATCACTTCATAAACAATGGCTTGGTCTGCCGCAGAGATTTTGCTGAACGCTTTCTTATCGACCACCATGAGTCCGATCGTATACACCAGCGGCAGGTCGGTCACATAGTTGAGTCGAGTGTGATACTGCAGCACTACCGCACCGACGGATGACATAGCAATAATGTCCAAGTTGCCGGTCTGTAACGACGTATACACGTCGGTTAGCGGCAGTGGCAACGGTGAAACATCCATTGCCTCCATCGACACTTTACTAATTTCATCGCCTTCCGGGACCCAGACTCGCTTGCCCCGCAGATCCGCCAAACTGGTCACCGGGTCGCGGGACATAAGCAAGGCAAACCCTGTTGCCGAAAAGCCGAAACTGATGAAGCCCGCGTCTTCGAGGCCCGCCTTAAGTTTCGTATCCATTTCGGCGCGAACGAAAGCTGCTTCCTCTTCGGAGGCAAACAACATCGGCAATCCATACAAACCGATGTCCGGGTATTGCCCCATCAAAGCCGACGGCGTGAATACTCCTCCCTGCAGGGAATTGATCTTCATGCGACGCAACACCTGTTCGTCGGTTCCCTGACTGCCGCCACCGTAGTATTTGAAGACCACGCGACCTTCGGTTCTATCGCGAATCTCTTTGGCCGATGCGCGCAGATCGGTCATCCATTCAGACCCTTCCGGCGCCACCGTGGCGATTTTCAGCGTTGCCGCCTGCGCGATACCACCCCACAACAGAGCCAGCGAGATCAAAGTCGTTGCTATTCGTTTCATCGATTTACTGCCCAAAGTCCTTCGAAAGTGATGTTGCTAGAAATAGTCGTCTGCCTCGGCACAAAGAGTCGTTGCCTCCTCCTGCGCCAGCACGTTGGTCAGCGTATAACCGTCAGCATACGGACTGGCGGTGAGGATTTCATCGCACAGTTGGTCGTTGAGCTCGCGGTCATAGCGTGCACGTGCATAGCCTTTCAGGTATTCGACCTTCGCGCTCAGATCTCTATCCCTGGAAAGATAAATTGCTCGCTCAAATTCGGCTTTACCTTCGTCCATCTGGCCACCGAGTTCGCCGCGGAACGTCTTCAGGATGCCTAGATAGGAGTGCGCCGCGGCATTGGCGTCATCACCCGCAAGCGTTATGTAGCGCTGCATCGCGGCGGTGGCCTGGGGAATCTGCGCCAGCGCGCCGTAGTCACTGCTGTGCGCTCGAATATAAGCCAACGAAGCCAGACCCCAGGTGTAGAGCATCTCAGCATCGTCAGATTCGACCGCCAGGAGGCTCGCTTCAAATTCGTCGAACGTCAGGTCACGCCACTGACAGGCGTCGCTGACGACCAAGCAAGCCGCCTCATTCGCGTAGTCGCGAGCGCGCCGAGTGAGGCGTTGCGCGCGCTGCGGTTCATCCGCAAATACCGCGCCGTAAGAGGCGTATAAATTGGCCGCCGCATCTAAAATAGCGGCGTTATCGCGATCATCCTGTAGAAAGCTGTCCAGCAACAGGATATAGGACGGCATCCCAGCTTTGACGATCGCCGGATCATCTTGATTCAAGATTGCGCTAGAGAGATTTTCCCCGAAAGCGCTAGCGGCGTTGTTGACCACGGTCGCGCAGCCCGCGAGCAGCATGCTCGCCAGCAAGACCCATAGGACATTTCGCATTGCAGGCTCCTGGCCAACCGAGGTGTGGCAGGATTCTACCGCAGGTCGCTTAAGCGTCGCTGAACAAAAAAATCGACAGGGAAAAGCTTTTCCCTAGATTTTTTCCTTAATTCTCGCGGCCTTACCGGTACGACCTCGAAGATAGTAGAGCTTGGCGCGACGGACATCACCGCGACGCTTGACGTCAATCGAGCTGACCGTCGGGCTGTAGGTCTGAAAAACACGTTCCACACCCTCGCCATGCGAGATTTTGCGTACCGTAAACGAAGAGTTGAGACCACGATTGCGCTTGGCAATGACGACCCCTTCGAAGGCCTGCAGGCGCTCACGACTACCTTCCTTCACCTTTACCTGGACAACAATCGTATCGCCGGGAGAAAACTCCGGGATCTCTTTGTCCATTTGTTCCTTTTCAATCGCTTCGATTACTTTGCTCATCTCACTCTACCTACCGGCAACGGGCCGGTCATTCGGGCGGGCCGGCATTCTACACCGTACCCTGCTCTTTCAAAAACTCATCCAGCAGCATTTGTTGCTCTGAACTCAATTCCAGCTTTTCTACTAGGTCCGGACGCCGTAAGTAACTCCGACCCAGCGCTTGTTTGAGGCGCCAACGCGCAATCTGCGCGTGATCGCCTGACAATAGCACCGACGGCACTTCCAACCCGGCTACCTGCTCAGGACGCGTGTAATGCGGGTGGTCCAACAACCCCTGCATAAATGAGTCCTGCTCCGCTGACTCCGAATCCCCAAGCACACCGGGAATCAATCGGGTCACCGCGTCGATCACAGCCATCGCTGCAATCTCACCACCCGACAACACGAAATCACCAAGTGACAATTCTTCGTCGACGTGCGCCTCAATCAGGCGCTCGTCAATGCCTTCGTAGCGTCCTGCCAATAGGACAAAACCGTCCGTTTTGGCGAGCCGCCGCGCGGCAACCTGGTCAAACGCCTGCCCCTGCGGTGTCAGACAAATGACCTTGGCACCTTGCGGTACCTGGCCTCGGGCTGCCTCAATTGCTGCCGCCGTCGGCTCAAACTTCATGACCATGCCAGGACCGCCGCCGTAGGGTCGGTCGTCGACCGTGCGGTGCGTATCCTCGGTATACTCGCGAGGATTCTCACAATGCAGCGCAACCAGGCCCTGCTCTTGTGCCCGTCCAACGACGCCAAACTCGGCGATCTGGCGAACCATTTCCGGGAATAGGCTGACCACGCTAATTCGCATCGCTCAGTCAAACTCCCAGTCCACCTGGATTCGGCCTGCCTCAAGATCTACCTCGAGGATGACCTGGTCCATAACAAACGGAATCAGCTTCTCGCTATCACCGTTTACCACCAGCACATCATTCGCGCCGGTTTCCATCAGATACGCCACCTTGCCGAGATGCGTACCATCTCGATGCTCGACATCGAGACCCTCAAGATCGGTCCAGTAATACTGGCCGGTCTGCGTTTCTGGCATCGCCTCTCGATCCACCGTAATCACGTGATCGATCAGCGTGGCTGCCTGATCGCGATCCTCAACGCCGTCGAGTTTCGCAATCACTGATTTTCCGTGCCTTTTACCTTCTGCGACCCGCACCGGGCGACCGTTTAGCAGCCACTCGTTGTAATCGAGGATGGCCTGCCGTGGTTCCGTGTACGAATAGACTTTTATCCAACCGCGTACGCCAAACAGGCCTGAAACTCGGCCTAACTGGACAGATTGCGGGGAGGTCTTGCTCAGTTCGCAGCCTGAGCCTTACGGTGTGCCTTGATCAGCGATGCCACTCGGTCTGACGGCTTCGCGCCTTGACCGATCCAGTGATCGATCCGCTCGAGATCGATTCGCAAATTCTCTTCGTGATCCCGGCCAACCGGGTTGAAGAAGCCCACACGCTCAATATACCGGCCGTCCCGACGGTTACGTGAGTCGGTCACAACCAGATGATAAAAAGGACGTTTTTTCGCGCCAGCGCGCGAAAGACGAATGCTAACCATTGATTTTCCAAAGCTTTTTTTACAAAGGGCGCACAGGCCCAGGCCCGGCTACCCCGGGGTAGCGCGCATTGTACCGATTTCGATCTAAATGTGAAGCGTTTTCGCCGCGTTAAATCACTGAAATTTCAATCATTTATAAGCGGCTATCGGAGCCCGGGCGGCATGCCCCCACCGGGCAGCCCTCGCATCATCTTTTTGAGCCCGCCTTTGGACATTTTTTTCATCATTCGCTCCATTTGCGTGAACTGCTTGAGGAGCCGATTGACATCCTGAACCTGCAGCCCCGAACCGGTCGCGATACGCTTCTTGCGCGACCCGTTAATGGTCTTGGGAAACCGACGCTCGCCTGGCGTCATCGAGTTGATAATGGCGATCTGCCGCTTCAGCTGCTTCTCGTCCGCGGAGTGCTTCAGCATTGCCGGGTCGACGTTGCCCGGAATTGGCAGCTTGTCCAGCATCGCGGCAAGGCCACCCATGTCCATCATCTGCTCGAGCTGATCGCGCAAATCGGACATATCAAAGCCCTTACCCTTTTTAACTTTGCGAGCAAGCTTTTCCGACTTTTCTTTGTTGACCTTGTGCTCGATCTCTTCCACAAGGCTAAGCACATCGCCCATGCCGAGTATGCGCGACGCCATACGCTCGGCATGAAACGCTTCCAGCGCGTCGATTTTTTCGCCAACACCAATAAACCGGATCGGTTGGCCGGTGATCTCACGAACCGACAGCGCAACACCGCCTTTGGCATCACCATCCGCCTTGGTGAGCACCACACCGGTTAACGGCAAACCCGTATTGAACGCCGTCGCCGCGTTAACCGCATCTTGACCGGCCATGCTGTCGACGACAAATAAGGTTTCAGCCGCAGCGCTCTTGGCGTGGATTGCCGCTGCTTCGGCCATCATTTCGTCGTCGACGTGTGAACGCCCTGCGGTATCGATTATCAGCACATCAACGTGCGCGCGTTTGGCCGCATCCAACGCCCGGTCGACGATCGTCGCTGGTTTTTCGTCAGCGCTACTCGCACAGAATTCCGCGCCGATTTCGCCTGCTAAGGTTTCCAATTGCAGGATTGCCGCCGGTCGATAGACGTCGGCGCTCACTAACATGACGCGTTTCTTGTCGCGCGCCATCAATCGATGCGCCAATTTCGCTGCGGTAGTGGTCTTACCAGCGCCCTGCAGACCAGCCAGCAGAATCACGGCTGGCGGCTGCACTTTGAGGTTGAGGGGCTCATGATCACCACCGAGCACGGTGGTGAGCTCAGCGTGTATCACCTTCACCAGAGTCTGGCCGGGCGTCAGACTCTCGCCAACCTCCGTGCCGACAGCGCGTTCGCGGACCCGCTCGATAAACGACTTTACCACCGGCAACGCAACATCCGCTTCCAGCAGCGCAAGGCGAACTTGCCGCAACGTGTCTTTTATATTGGCGTCGGTAAGCCGGCCCTTGCCGGAGAGACTCTTGACCGTTTCGGCCAGTCGGGAACTGAGATTATCAAACATGCCGAAATTCTAATCGAAATTTCAGACCGTGAGCACCGTTCCTCGAGAAAGCATCTGGATTTTTTTGTCCGGCGCGGCGGCCATCACCTGTTTCATGATTTCCTGCTCAGCACCGGGTTTCATTCCGGTCAACCAAATGTCCGGATTGTGTTTGAGTCGCTGCAAATCTTTGGTCAAAGTCCGCGGACAGTAGTGGCCTGACTCGGTCGCCAGCTTTTCCAATTCATCGGGAAACGATACTTCGATGACCAACACGCGCAGGTCATCGCAGGCGTTCAACACCGGCCATAGTGTTTCATTGGTCTTGGTGTCACCGCTGACGGCAAACGCGCCGCCCGAATTCTGTACGGTATACCCCAGCGACGGCACACTATGCATCACGTCCACTGCGTAAAAATCACGATGTCCAATAGTGATCGTATCGCCAGGACTGGTGACGTTGTATCGCAGCATCGGTTTTTCCGGCGACGGCAGTTTTCCAAAATCCGGCCAGATAACATCATTGAAGAGATGCTCTTGCAGCGCGCGCAATGTTTCTTCGCGAGCGTGCACCGTCAATGGTTGTTCGAAATTATCGTCGAACAAGCGATCGACCAGCATGGGTAGACCGGCGATATGATCCAGATGCGCGTGCGTCAAAAAGACATGACGAATCGAGTCCAGATCGCCGAGTTCCAGGTCACCTATTCCGGTCCCGGCATCGATCAAGACATCGTCGTCGATGAGCATCGCCGAAGTGCGCGAACCTGCGCCGATGCCACCGCTGCATCCCAGTATTCGTATGCGCATAGTGTTGAGGTACTATTAGCCCTAGCTCAAGGCATGGTTTCCTTGACAAAACATTAGGTTAAGCACTGGCCGGATTCTGTGTTTCAAATCACAATTCTTTTGCTGTACCTGTTGGCAGCCGTAGCTTTCGCGCTACATAGGCTGCCCGCCAATGCAGCTCGAAAAGGCACTATGGCGACGGCTGGCTTCGTATTCAGCATCGCCGGGCTGCTGAGCCATGGGCAGTCCCTGGCGCAGCTGTTGTTCGTCGACGGCAACCTGGCGGTATCACTATCCGGCGCCGCCGTGTTGGTCGGGTTCGAAATGGCGCTGATCGCTGTGATTGCCGCGTTGCGCGAACCGCTGCGCGGCATGTCGGCCGCGATGCTGGTGTTGGCCGCGCTGTTTCTGTTGATTCCGGGCACCCCCGGCAGCGGCGCCGTGATCGGCTGGCAAATGCAATCGCATGTATTGGTATCCCTGGCCGCCTATGGACTGCTCGCGGTAGGCGCCATCATCGCGGTCTTCGCGCTGGTGCAGGACCGTCGCCTAGGGTCGGGAACGGTCACTCCGGCGAACCAGCTATTCGCGCCTCTGCAAACGACTGAGGCATTACTATTTGGAATCACGGCGGCAGGCTTCGTCGGCCTGGTCTTGTCGATTCTATCCGGCGTTGTGTTTGTCGAAGACCTGTTTGGCCAGCACCTGGTGCATAAGACCGGGTTGTCGTTTCTTGCACTGATCCTATTCGGTGTATTGCTCGTTGGCCGGCAGTATGCGGGCTGGCGCGGCCACCGCGCGGTATATCTGTATTTGTGGGGTTTCGCGGTACTGTGTCTCGCCTACTTCGGCAGCCGTTACATCTTAGAAGAAGTTCTTGGTCGCTCCTGGAGCTGAGACCCAAATTCTTGACAGCTACCCGCCCTGCCTGCTGAACTGAGACGGTCTTGGTTGTATTGGAGGTGCCCTACTTTTGGGCGACGACATATCACTAGCGGCCCAGATTGGACTGCTCGTCGTATTGCTGCTGCTTTCGGCCTTTTTTTCAGGATCCGAAACGGCGCTCATGAGCCTAAATCGGTACCAACTTCGCCATAAAGCGCGCGAAGGCCATCGCGGCGCGCAGCTCGCTGAAAAACTCCTACAACGACCCGATCGACTCATCGGCCTAATTTTACTGGGTAACAACCTGGTCAATTTTGCAGCCGCTGCGCTGGTCACACTGATTTCTGTGGATATCGGCCTTACCTACGGCATTGGCGAGAAGGCTGCAGCCGCACTCGGCACGGTCGTATTCACGTTCACCGTACTAATCTTTTCCGAAACAGCGCCGAAAACGCTGGCGGCGTTGCATCCACAGCGTGTCGCTTTACCGGCGTCACGTATTTACTACCCGCTATCCATCATCGCGCGACCATTGGTGTGGTTGATCAATATGCTGGCCAACGGTGTGCTACGGCTGTTTGGTGTGCGGGATACCGATAACGAATTGCAATCGCTGACACGCGAAGAATTGCGCACCTTAGTACACGAGGCCGGCGGTCGCATTTCGAGTCGTTACCAGCAAATGTTGCTCAGTATTCTGGATCTTGAACAGGTCAGTGTTGATGACGTCATGGTGCCGCACAACGAAATTGTCGGTATTGACCTGGAGGATGATGAAGCGACCATTAGTGCCGTCATTAGTCAGTCCGAACATACCCGATTGCCGGTTTACCAGGACAACATCGATCAAGTCATCGGTGTGCTTCACCTCCGCAAGCTCGCCAACCGCGCCAACGAACCGATCAACAAGCGGTCACTACGGTCGCTGCTGGACGAGCCCTACTTTGTTCCTGAGGGCACACCACTGAGCACGCAGTTGGTGCAGTTCCAGCGCCGCCGACTGCGTATCGCCATGGTGGTCGACGAATATGGCGATATTCAGGGCATCGTGACGCTAGAGGACATTCTCGAGGAAATCGTCGGCGAGTTTACGACCGATTCGTCCGGCGTGGACGAAGACATCGTTGCGGAAGGCGATGATCGTTTTATCGTCGACGGCAGTGCGAATTTACGCGAAATTAATCGAGCGATGGCCTGGGAATTGCCAACTGAAGGGCCGAAGACGCTCAATGGGTTGATCGTCGAGACCTTAGAAACCATCCCCGAGCCCAATACCTGCTTAAAGATTGCCGGCTACCCGATCGAAATTCTGACGATTGGTGACAATCGAATCGAAAGTGTGCGCGTCGGCAAACGCGAAACCGACCGTAGCGACGACGACTAAACGGCTAAGTAATCGCCTCGATAGCATCACGCAATCGACGCACGCCGGTAACTTCTATTCCATGAACTTTGCGTCGAGGCACATTCGCCTCCGGGCAAATCACGCGAGACAGGCCTTGCCGAATCGCCGCCTCTATGCGCTCCTCACCGTACGGTACCGGGCGAACCTCGCCCGCCAATCCGATTTCACCAAAACTCACCGCGCCCTCAACAACACGCCGGTTGCGATAGCTCGACGCGATAGCCAATGCCGCCGGTAGATCGATCGCGGTTTCGGTGATACGCAGTCCACCGACCACATTGACGAACACGTCGTACGCACCCAACGCTAAGTCGGCGTGCCGTTGCAACACCGCCAATAACATCGCCAACCGCGACGAATCCATTCCAGTCGCGAGTCGACGAGTATGCGTACTCGCACTATCCGCCACCAATGCCTGCACTTCGACCAGCAACGCGCGACTGCCCTCCCATGGAATGGCAATAGTGCTGCCGGGTTCACCGGTACTCTCATCCGGAAGAAAAATAGCGGACGGATTGTTCACCTCACGAAAGCCGATATCTTGCATCGCGAATACGCCCATTTCACCGGTGGCGCCAAATCGATTCTTCACCGATCGAATCAAGGTGTATCGACTGGACGCATCGCGTTCGATATACAACACCGTATCGACCATATGTTCGACTACGCGCGGCCCGGCAATCGTGCCATCTTTTGTCACGTGACCGATCAAGAACACCGCAACGTCATTTTGTTTCGCAAATTGCACCAACCGACCCACGCAATCACGGAGTTGCGCAACCGACCCCGGCGCCGATGGCACCGCGTCGCTCGACATGGTTTGAATTGAATCGACAATCAAAACTTGGGCTGTCGCTTTCGCGGCTTGAGCGATGATATTGTCGATCGAGGTATCGGCCAGCAATTGCATTGCGGTAGTGGCGAGATTAAGCCGATTAGCCCGTTCCCCGACTTGCCGTAACGACTCCTCGCCGGTCGCGTACACCACCGATACCGAGTCCGCCAGCGAGGCCGAGACTTGCTGCAGCAGCGTCGACTTGCCGACCCCGGGATCACCACCGAGTAAGATCACCGCACCAGGCAGCAATCCGCCGCCCAGCACGCGATCAAATTCGCCAAACCCGCAGCCGATTCGGTCCACGCTCGCGCCAGCAACCTGACCGAGGGAGGCCGGCTGCAATTCACCGCCCGCCGAATCACCCGAAGCCGAAATGCGTACCTCGCTGAGCGTATTCCACACCCCACATTCGGGACATTGGCCCGCCCATTTGACGCTGTGCGCGCCGCAATCCGAGCATACGTAGGCCGTTTTTGCCTTTGCCATAGATAAATTATTGATTTTTATATTATTTTAGAAATTTGCGGCTTCCTTGCCCGATCGCAAAATTTGAACTCGATCACGCGGCCACGTTCTCTGCACGTCAATGATAGCACCGGCTCGACGTGCCTTTGTTACATAAAAAATGCCAACCCTATCTCATTAAGAAATCTTGCCTTTTCTTATACTTTCGGCCCTAACTCGAGGATTTGTGTGTTTTGAACGCAGCCGCCAAACGATTTCGCAATCGCCTGATCGCGCTCACCTTCGTCAGTATCTTGATGCTGTTGGTGTATGGGCCGATGGCGCAGTGGTTCGTGGGCGCTGATCGCTTCCTCTACGACCAGCTGGCAGCGCGCATGCCCAGCGAGCCTTTGAATAACGCCCTGATCGTCAGCATCGATCCCAACCAGGAAGGCGGACCATCGGTGCTTTCGCGTTACGGCGACGTTATCGAAGCTCTGCAGAAACAGGGCGTCCGTCGCATCGTGCTAGCCGAGCCGCCCGAGCTCGCTGCGGATGCACCACTGCCGAGTTGGGCCGCTGCATTTGGTAACGGGCTGAAAATCTATACGCCATCGCAGCATCGTCTCGCGGACCTCGCATCACGAAACGGATTTATTGATCTTTCCACTGACTCCGACGGTACGCTGCGGCGCGCCGAACTCTGGCAATTGAGCGACGGCTCTATGTCGCCATCGTTGCCACTCGCGATCGCGTTCGACAATGAATCCGCAGAGCTGAGCAACCGTCTTTCTAGCGCAGAAGACGCCATTTACGCGTCGCGCTATGCGGAGTTGCCGCGACTGTCGGTGAACGATCTACTCGGCAATAACTTCGAACAGACCATGCTGACGGGCGCTACCGTTTTTGTCGACGCTGCACCCGAACTCGTCGGCGCACGAGCGGTGCTGCCTTCGGGTCAGTTTGTAACCTCCTCGGAATTGACCGCCGCTCTGCTCGCCAACGTCGAGCAGGGTCGCATGATCATCGCACCGGCCTGGGTGTCGGCGCTGCAATGGCTGGCCCCAGTGCTGCTGGCGATTGTCGCAGTATTGTTTATGCCGGATCGCACCCGCAAAGATATCGCCGTCCTAACCGGTGTCGCGGTCGTCGTCTTATTATTGCTCGAAACACTGATGCTGTACGTCGTGCAGGTGCGCCTCGACCTAGGTCGCCCGATGCTAATTTTTGTCGGCGCCGCCCTGCTTTGCATCTGGCTGGTCGGCGACGCCAAAGAAGAAGTAAAGCACGCCTTCAAGAAAGGTTCGGACTTCCTATCCGCAGGTCGGCTCGAGCCTGCATTTGCAGAGTTTCGTCGCTGCCCGCCGTCGGAAACCGTCGCCAACGTCATGTACAAGTTATCGCTGGCGTTTGAAGAACAGGCCAAGCCTGAACGTGCCGAAGCGGTATTGGAGTGGATGAAGCGAACGCATGGCGCCTATGTCACCGAGGTGAATAAGCAAAAAGTGAGCGGTATTCCACAGCGATTGGGCCGCTACGTCATTGAAAAACGCATCGGCCGCGGTGCGATGGGCGCGGTCTATCTCGCCAAAGATCCGAGAATCAATCGTCCGGTAGCGGTGAAGGCCATTCCGATCGAAAAAGAGTTTGAAGACGAAGAACTCAAAGAGGCGCGACTGCGATTTTATCGCGAAGCAGAGTCAGCTGGCCGGCTGACCCACCCCAACATCATTACCGTATTCGATGCCGGCGAAGACAAAGGCCTGGCCTACATCGCGATGGAGTACGTACCCGGCATTCCGTTGAAGCAGTTCACCGATCCGAAGAAGCTGCTCGCGCCGAAACGCGCGTTAGAGCTGTGCGCCGCGACGGCCGAGGCACTCGACTACGCGCATAATCAGGGCGTCATCCATCGCGACATTAAGCCCGCCAACCTGTTGTACAACCCCAAAGACGGCTCTTTGAAAATCACCGATTTTGGGGTGGCCCGGATGACCGATAACAATCGCACCAAAACCGGCATTGTTCTCGGCACGCCAATGTACATGTCACCTGAACAACTGGGTGCCGAGGACCTGCACGGTCACTCGGACTTATTTTCGCTTGGTGTTACTCTATACGAGCTTTTGGCTGGGGAAGTACCGTTTAGAGCAACCAATATTGCGGTGCTAATGACCAAAATCACGACGGAAGACCCAGCGCCGATTTCACAACGGCGCGCTGGGATTCCGCCGAGCATTGATGCGGTCTTGGCGAAGGCGCTGGCGAAGAAACCCAAGGATAGATTCTCGTGCGGGGCCGAGATGGCAATTGCGCTCAGAAATTGTGCGCGTGTGTCGTAGCCGGAAGGGATGAAGAAAAAGAATGAGTCTACGCGGAAAAATTGATTTTGCTGAATTGACCGACACCGGTCGCGTTCGTGAGCACAATGAGGATGCCATCGGCTCCAACCCCGATATTGGCCTCATGGTGCTTGCCGACGGCATGGGTGGTTATAACGCCGGTGAGGTCGCCAGCGGCATCGCGATTCAGATCGTGACCGAGCTCGCTGCTGAAGGCGCGAATCGCGAAAACCGTGACGAGATCGATCCGCACAGCGGTTACATGCGACAGTCCATCGTACTGCGTGACGCCGTCTACCGAGCCAACAAGATTATCTTTCAGACCGCGCAGAGCCAGACGCACTGCGAAGGCATGGGCACGACGATTGTCGCTGCGATGTTCTACGACAATAAGATCTCGATTGCTCATGTCGGCGACTCTCGGGCCTACCGCCTGCGAGGGGGCCAACTGGAACAAATTACGATGGATCACTCGCTCCTGCAGGAGCTGGTGGATCGGGGCTTCTACTCGGTCGAAGAAGCGCAACGGTCAACCAATCGAAATTACGTGACCCGAGCGCTCGGCGTTGAGCCATCGGTCGAGGTCGAGATTCATGAGCACGAAGTGCTGCCCGACGATATCTACCTGCTGTGCTCGGACGGACTGCCCGACATGGTCGAGGACGAAGATATCCATTTAACTATAACCACTTTTAATGATAGTCTTGATATCGTTGGTAAGCAGTTGATTGAATTGGCAAATGAGCATGGTGGACGCGACAATGTGTCGGTCATGCTGGCCCAGGTCAACACGCCATTTGCGGCCAAGAAAGGCCTTTTGGTCAAACTTGCGAACATGTTCCGCTCATGAGGGTACGAGGTTGAGCTGCATGCGGAATGAAAGAGCGAGACGGCTGTCTGCCGGCCCCTCTTTCCCGTCGTCGGCTTTCCCTTATTTTGATTTAAAAACACTGGATTCGGTGATATGGCAAGGTTAATTCTTAGTCTGGACAATCAGGTTCTGGCTGAATACAACATGACCAAGGAGCGGTACACAATCGGGCGCCTGCCTGATAATGACGTTCGCATCGATAATCCTGCGGTCAGCGGACATCATTCGCTCATCATCAACATTCTCAATGATTCGTTTCTTGAGGACCTGAACAGCACCAACGGCACCTACGTCAACGGTAAGCTCATCAAAAAGCATGCCTTGCAACACGGTGACGTGATTACGATTGGTCATCACCAGCTGAGATTTGCCGACCAGCAGGCGCCGGAAACCGAGCAAGATGAGTTTGAAAAAACCATGGTGATTCCCGCCGGCCAGCAAAATGCAGATCAGCTCGCGGCGGCCGAAGCCGCTGCCGATGCCGCCGTTGCCGCAGCGGATGACGCAGGCGAAGACGCTGCTGACGCGATGGAAGATGCCGCCGCCGCGGTCCGGCTGGATCCGGAAGAAGCGGCTGACCTCAACGAACCCGACGAGGCACCGTCAATGGGCGAACAAGTGGTTGAGGCCGCGCCAGAGCCTGAACCAGAGCCAGAACCAGAACCAGAACCAGAACCAGCCTCGCATGTCGAAACCCACGCTCACACCGAAACCACTGCAGGCGTTGATCCCAGCGCGGTGCCGAATGCCCTACCACTCGCCAAACTGCAGGTATTGAGTGGCGCGTTTGCTGGCCGAGAACTTGAGTTGACCAAAGCGTTGACCACGCTGGGTCGACCTGGCGTTCAGGTAGCTGCCATTACGCGACGTGCGGAAGGCTATTACATTGTGCATGTGGAATCTGGCAAAGAAGGCGACTTCCCGCTGGTCAACGGCGAGGCGATTGGGGCTCAGGCCCGCAAACTCGCCGATAATGACGTCGTGCAGCTCGCTGGCGTTAAGATGGGCTTCTTCGCCGCCTAAGGTCGGCCGTCAGGCAATCACTTCCTGTTCTTCGCGGTTCATAATGCCGCACACCAGATCGTAAGGGATAGCGTCCGCGTATGGCGCCACCAACTCGATGGGCAATTCCGCGCCCCACAGTGTCGCGACGTCACCGACCTGATCGCGACCGTCGTTGCCAAGATCGACCGCGATCATGTCCATCGACACGCGACCGATCAGCGGGACTCGGCGACCATTGATGAGCACCGGCGTGCCGGTCTTGAAGTGACGACTGTAACCATCACCGTATCCAGCTGAGACGATTCCCAATATTGTGTCCTGCGGCGCAACGTAATTGCCGGTATAGCCGACCGCACCGCCCGCCTCGAGCGCCTTTATCGCAACCAGCCGCGCTTCGAATTGCATGACCGGCTGAAGATCAAAATCCTTCGCCGTTTTGTCCGCAAACGGTGATATCCCGAACAGCGCAATACCGGTGCGTACCCAGTGCTGGCCGCTAATGCCGAGCGTGTTCGCTGCGTCTGCCAGCGACGGGTGCCCCAGCAAGGCCGGGGAGTTTGCGATGCTGATGTCGCCATCGTAGTCGGTAGCAAGCGTTCTAAACTGCTCCAGTTGCCGCGTAACCGATTCGCCGTCGACCTGATCAGCACTCGCCAGATGCGTCATCAACACGATGTCTTGTACGGCAGCGCAACGCCGCAGTCGGTCCAATATCGCGGCCGCCTCCGTCAATGAAAAACCCAACCGGTGCATTCCGGTGTCGACCTTGAGCCACACTCGCGTTGTGCCGCTGGTGGCCTTTTCCAGCAAGGATACTTGTGAAGCTTCGTGTACTACCGGCTCACAGTCATACATCAACGCAGTGGCCAGCTCGTCGGGCGTTAACGTCCCCGACAGCAACACGATCGGCCGACGAATTCCCTGCTGACGTAATTCGATCGCCTCCGGCAGCCGTGCCACCGCAAACGCATCGACGTCCGGCAAATGCCGTGCGACTGTCAACATGCCGTGCCCATAGGCATTGGCTTTGATCACGGCCATGATGCGCGCGCGAGTCGCGGTCTTAGAAATAACCTGCAGGTTGTGAGTGAGCGCGCCGAGCCGAATGAGTGCTCGTGCTCCAAAACTCACGGATACGCCTCTTCACCGTAGGTATCCGGTACGAAGTTTTCGAATTTGGTGTACTTACCGACGAAGGTCAGCACAAATTCTCCAATCGGGCCGTTGCGTTGTTTGGCGATCGTGATATCGGCGATACCTTTCTTCGGTGTCTCTTGGTTATACACCTCTTCGCGATAGATAAAGACGATCAGATCCGCGTCCTGCTCGATGGCGCCCGACTCACGAAGATCAGACATCACAGGCCGTTTGTCGGTGCGCTGTTCGACCGAGCGGTTCAACTGCGACAAGGCAATGATCGGCACCGACAACTCTTTTGCTAGGGCCTTTAACGACCGCGAAATCTCTGAGATTTCCGTCGCGCGGTTTTCGTTATTGCCCGGCACCGTCATAAGCTGGAGATAATCGAGGACGATCAAACCGAGACCGTGCTCCCGTTGCAATCGACGCGCACGCGCACGGATTTCAGTCGGTGACAGACCGGCCGAATCATCAATATAGATGGGCGCATCCGACATCATCTGAACCGCACTATTGATACGCGACCAATCTTCGTCCGGGAAATTACCGGTACGAAGGTGCGTTTGATCCACCCGCCCCAATGAGGAAATCATGCGCATAGCCAATTGTTGTGCCGGCATTTCCATTGAGTAAATTGCGGTCGGCACTTTGTTGCCGATGGCGGCGTTCTCCGCAATATTCACGGCTAACGTCGTCTTACCCATCGACGGTCGGCCCGCGACGATCACCAGATCGCCGGGCTGCAATCCCGCCGTCATTTCGTCGAACTTGTGATAGCCGGTCGAGACGCCTGTCACTTGTCCGTCTGACTGATGTAACAGATCGATTCGATCGACCGCCTCCGGCAATACTTGTCGCAATGCCTTGAATCCCTGCCGGCCACGCGAACCGGACTCGGCGATCTCAAAGACCTTGCGTTCGGCCTCATCGACGATCTCTGATGCACTGCGGCCATCATTGGTAAACGCCGCGCCGCTGATTTCGTTACCGGCCGTAATCAGCGCACGAAGCATCGCGCGCTCACGAAGAATACGGGCATAGGAAGCCGCATTAGCGGCGCCGGGGGTTTCGTTGGCCAGGGTCGCCAAATACTCGAGCCCACCGGCATTTTCCAGCTGTCCGCGGCTATCCAAATGTTCGGAAACCGTGACCACGTCGCAGGGATTGGCATCTTCGGAAAGTGCCGCGATCGCCTCAAAAATGAGGCGGTGGTCTTTGCGGTAAAAATCCGGTGCCGAAACGATATCGGCAACCTTGTCCCAAGCCTGGTGATCGAGCATCAGCCCGCCGAGCAGCGACTGCTCAGCTTCTATGGAGTTGGGTGGCACCTTGAGCGAAGACTCCGCTCCTGGCGCCCCATCTTCCAGCGCTCGTACCATTCAGGCGTTCTCCGGCCAGATTTTCTTCGGCCGGTCACCATAGCACGGCCGAAGAAAAATGTGGCTGTCGGATTTACTCCGCCGCGACGACGCGAATTTTGACGTCGGCGTTGACGTCGCTGTGCAGATGCACACCAATTTCAAACTCACCGAGCTCGTGAATCGGGCCATCCGGCATGCGAACTTCGCTGCGTTCGACCTCGACCTGCACGGCTTTGAATGCGTCGACAATATCGATCGGCCCAACGGAACCGAACAACTTGTCTTCGCTGCCCGCATTCGCCGAAATCACCAGCTCCATACCGTTGATCGTGGCGGCGCGTTTCTTCGCGGCATCCAGCTCTTCGGCGGCGGCCTTTTCGAGTTCAGCGCGGCGCGCTTCAATCTGGCGGATATTCTCGGGCGTAGCTAACGCCGCTTTTCCTTGAGGTATCAAGAAGTTACGGCCGTAACCGGGCTTGACCTTTACCAGATCGCCGATACCACCGAGATTTTCCACGTTGTCCAAGAGAATAACGTTCATAACCTGTCCTTCATTCTGCCTTTGTTATGACGCGGCGCCGATACCGAAGCCACGCCTCTATGTAGCCCACGACGGCCATCGCCGCGAACACGTACTGTGCAAGGTTCAACCACAACACCAACACCAGGATGATGTACATGGTGATGACCGCGGTTACCGGCGCTAAACCGTTCTCCAGCAACCAATGCACCACCATCAAACCTTGTATAAAAAACACCACCAGCAAAAACGCACCGATGGCTTGTATCCAAACATTGCCTGTGAGCATGCCGACCACGGCTACCACCAACAGCAAAACTGCGACCACTTTGCCGAAATCGACATCGCAGATCTGGCCCCAGTCGTCGCCGCCCACTTTGCGTGACAACCAATAGCCAATCATCAATCCGACCACCGCCGTCAACCACAGCGCGGTAATGACAACGACGGTCAGCCAATCCGCCAACAGCGCGGCGTTCGCCTGCACCCACTCAACGATCTCGAAGGCACCCGCGTTATCCGCCTGCGCAATCAGATAATCAATACCGGACTGCCAAACGACCAACGTATCGCCGATCAACAACACGATCACCGTGCCGATGACGATCATTGCGATGACGCTGAGTTGTAACGTCAGCGTGACGGATCGCGTTTTTTTCAGCAGTAACGCCAGCAGTACCGCCGGCACCCACAGGGCGATCAATCCCTGCACGTTGACCACGATCGGTACACCGGCAAACGCCCCGGCGGCCACCAGAATAAATGCCGCCGCACCGATGACCAGCGCCGCAACCTGGGCTGGCTGCCGCAGCACCAGTAGCACCGCTACACCCGCGCCCAGCACGGCGAACAGCCGCGCTAGGGCCGTAATCACCAAAGCTAAGATGGCGAATTGCGGCCGCGCGATCAGCCACGCTGCCAGCTGTGCCACGAGTCTGCCTCGACCTTACTCGATCGACGGAACGTCGATCGCTTAGTGCCGATCCGTATACGGCAACAGTGCCAGGTAACGCGCGCGCTTAACGGCGGTTGCCAACTGACGCTGGTAATGCGATTTCGTTCCGGTAATCCGGCTCGGAACAATCTTGCCCGTTTCCGTGACGTAGGCTTTCAGCAAATTAAGATCTTTGTAATCGATCTCTTTGATGCCTTCAGCGGTGAAGCGGCAATATTTGCGCCTGCGTGAATATCGACTCATCGGTTATCTCCTCAAGCGCTCTTTTCTACGGGTTCATCGGCTGCAGCTGCATCTTCAGCAGGTGCTTCTTCACTCGCTTCAGCGGCATCGTCTGCTTTATCTTCAGCCGGTGCCTCTTCGGCTTTCTCGTCGTCGCCTTTGGCATCGTCTGCCTTCGCTTCGTCACTGCGCATCGCCGCTTCCGCAGCGGCCTTCGCGTCGCGACGCTCCTGCGCCTCTTTCTCTTTGGCTTTCTCTTCAGCCACGGCAACCGCCATCGGCGATGCTTCGGTTACCGCTTCTTCACGGGCGATAACCATGTGACGCAATACCGCGTCATTAAAGCGGAACGCACCCTTGATTTCGTCTAGTGCAGCAGCGCTGCATTCGACGTTTAACAGGACGTAGTGGGCCTTGTGAACTTTGTTGATCGGGTGCGCTAACTGGCGGCGACCCCAGTCTTCAGTGCGGTGAACCGCACCGTCCGAGCCAGTGACGATGCCCTGGTAGCGTTCGACCATGGCCGGCACTTGCTCGCTCTGATCCGGATGGACCAGAAACACGATTTCATAGTGTCTCATTGTCTTCCCTTATGGTTGAGACTCAGCCAATTCTGAGTCAAAGCCACCCGGCATACCGGTGTGGCAAGAGGTTGTTTTCCCGTGGATTTCCACAGGGAGGCGCATCCTACCCAGAAGACCCCTCGGCTGCAAGCCGAATCCGGCCTTGGCGGACCGCTTCATACAGGCAGATGCCGGTGGCGACCGACACATTCAGGCTGGAGACGCTGCCGTGCATCGGCAGCCGCAGCAGCGCATCACAGCGTTCCTTGATGCCGTGGCTTAGGCCGGGCCCTTCTCGCCCCATCACCAGCGCCAAATTGCGGCTCAGATCCGCGTCGTAGAGGCTTTCCTCAACGCCATCACTGGTACCCAAACGTGGAATGCCGTAGTCGGCCAGCCAGTCGAGAACGCGTCCCAGGTTCGCCACCTGCACCAGCGGCAGGCTTTCGGCTGCGCCGGACGCGACCTTGCTCACTGTCGGCCCCGGTCCAGCGGCGCCGTGGCGAGGAATGACCACCGCAGTAACTCCGGCGGCATCCGCGGTACGTAAACAGGCACCCAAATTGTGTGGATCCTGCAGTCCGTCCAAGAGCAAGATAACCACCCGTTCACCGGCCTCCAGCTTCGTCTCGATTTGACTGCGAAGTTCCGCCTCATCCCATAGCTGATTGCGGCGAATATCGAGCACCACGCCTTGGTGCCGTGCTTCGCCACTGATTTGCGTTAACCGAGCACGATTGGCCTGCTGCACCTCAATACCTAGATCTCGCGCTTTCTGCACGACCGCCTCAACGCGTGGATTGGCGGTCTGATATTCCACATACAACGAGCGCACCTCCGCCGCCTGCGTTGCGAGCAGCTGCTCAACGGATCGCAATCCACTAACGTATCGCGACTTACTCATTCGTCCGCCTCGCTCTTTACCGGTCGAAAGTCCATCCGCTTGTTATCCAAATCGACCCGCGTTACCTGCACTCGCATACGGTCACCCAGGCTATAGGCACGCCCGGATCGTTCGCCAACGAGCCGCATACGTTCCGGCTCAAAATGATAGTAGTCGTTCTTCAAGCTAGTGACGTGCACCAAACCATCGATCATCAATGCTTCGATTTGCACGAACACACCAAAATTAGTGACGCCGGTGACCACGCCGGCAAACTCCTCGCCGATATGATCTTGCATATATTCGCATTTGAGCCAGGCTTCGACCTCGCGCGTCGCTTCTTCAGCGCGACGCTCATGCGCCGACGTCACATGACCCAACCGCACCATCTCTTTGCCGTCGTAAGCGTACTTGCCCGGCTTTCCGCCACGAACAATATGGCGAATTGCTCGATGCACCAATAAATCCGGATAACGCCGAATCGGTGAGGTGAAATGCGCGTAGGCATCCAGCGCCAAACCAAAGTGTCCAATATTCTCCGGCGTGTATTCGGCGTGCGTTAGCGAACGCAACATCGCCATACTGATCGCCGCGCTGTCGGGTCGACCCTTGACCTGATCCGCAAGCTGGCGGAACGCGCGCGGCTCGACATGATCGGGGTGCGGAACCTTGAGCCCCAATGACACCAAGTACTGACGCAACTCATCAAACTTGTCAGGATCGGGCCGCGCATGCACGCGATATAAGCCGCTAATACGATGGCGCCGCAAGAACTTGGCGGCTTGTACGTTGGCCGCAACCATGCACTCTTCGATCAATCGATGGGCATCGTTGCGTTCGACCGCGCGAATCGCCTCTATGGTGCCGTCTTTGCCGAGTTCGAAACGCGTCGCCGGCAAATCCAGCTCCAACGCGCCACGGCGACCACGAGCTTTGGCGAAAGCTTTATATAAATCGTGCAGCGCATAAATTCGGTCATGCAGTTTTTTCGGCACGCCCTGCTTGGAACGCCCTTCAATCAAATCGGCGACCTGCGTATACGTCAATCGCGCCGCCGATCGCATCACGCCCTCAAAGAAATTCGACTTAGTCACTTTGCCGTCACGATTCACCCGCATTTCGCAGACCATGCAAAGTCGATCAACACCCGGATTGATCGAACAGAGCCCGTTCGACAGCACCTCCGGCAACATCGGCACGACGCGATCCGGAAAGTACACCGACGTACCGCGTTTAATCGCTTCTTGGTCGAGAGCCGAACCTTTGGTGACGTAGTGGCCGACGTCCGCAATTGCCACCAGCAGTCGCCAGCCGGACCCCGACGGCTCGCAGTACACCGCATCGTCGAAATCTCGTGCATCGGCGCCGTCGATGGTTACCAGATCAACCTTGCGCAAATCGGTGCGACCGCGTTTGGCACTGGTCGGTACGGTCTTGCCCAAATCTTTGATTTCATTTTCAACCGACGGCGGCCACTCCAGCGGGATACCGTGCGACTGAATCGCAATATCCGTAGCAATCCCTTTTTGTCCAGGATCACCAATCACGCGTGTGATCTTGCCGGTCGCCTGACGAATGGCGGTTGGGTAGTCGATAATTTCGCACACCACCAGCTGCCCTGGCTTGGCCATGCCGGCATCTCGACGACCAATCAGGATTCGATGGGCAAGCTTGTTGTCGTCAGGCACCACCAGACCGATACCGCGCTCGCGGATGTATCGACCAGCAACTTCCTGAACGCCGCGCTCAAGAATATCGACGACCGTGCCTTCGGGGCGACCGCGATGATCATGACCGCGAATGCGCGCCGCGACCCGGTCTCCATCGAATAGCGAACGCATCGCCCGCGCCGAGAGATAGAGGTCGTCGCCGCCTTCATCCGGAATCAAAAATCCGAAACCGTCGCGATGCCCGCTGACCCGGCCTGTTACCAAATCTAGTTTGGCCGTTAAGCAAAACTCGCCTTTGCGGTTTTCCAGAACCTGGCCGGCTCGGACCATTTGATAGAGCCGATCGACCAACAGCGAACGCATCCGTTGCCCTTTGAGATTGTGATCTTTGAGGATGCGATCAGCTTTGACCGGACGACCGGCAGCCTCGAGGTAATCGATGAGCGTGTTGCGATCCGGTATCGGATGGCGGTACTGCTTGTTTTTCTTTGATTTAGGCACGGTTTGATTCTCATTAAGGAGGGTGCGGTTCGATTGACTGCCACACGCGCTTTGAGTACAGTGCGCCCCCTCCGCGAGAGCTGGATTGTACAGCTCCCGTCACAGGAAAGATGCCGAGGTGGCGGAATTGGTAGACGCGCTAGCTTCAGGTGCTAGTGGGGGTAACCCCGTGGAGGTTCAAGTCCTCTTCTCGGCACCAAAAAACGGCCCCCGTTGGGGGCCTTTTTTGTGGGGCGACAGAGGACTTCCTCCAGGGTGGCCAACTCATCTCCGCGGCTTCCTCAATCCATCGCCGCGTAAACAGATTTCAGGGGAAGACTACATTCGATCGAGGCCAACTATATTGGAACCCACGACGAAGTCACCGATCTCGGTTCAAGTCCTCTTCTCGGCACCAAAAAATGGCCCCCGTTGGGGGCCTTTTTTGTGACGAAACAGAAGACCCACCTCCCAGGGTTAGCCGCCTCGTCGCTTCAATCACTAAAGGTCAGTTCGCACTCACCAGGAGCGCACTTGCGTCGTACGCGGGCGAACTGGGTTCAAGTCCTCTTATACTTAAGCCTGCTCGGCTCGTTGGCGAGCGATCTCGGTCTGCACCTGATCAAACAGATCTTCACGCAGACCCAGCAGCTTGAAGATCTCGACGACGGTGAAAAATGGTGCCGCGAGCTGCGCTTCGATCGGGTGTTTCACCAGTACCGGCATCGACTTCTCAATCGCATGCCCAATGAACTGCGCTGCATAGCCTCCAAAAAACGCGCCGGCCGCGATCCACCAAGCAATTGCTGTATCCATTGCACCGACCCAGCGGGCAGCTTCGGCCAACAACAGGCCAAAGATCAAAAATACGATCGCGAAGATTCGATCCAACGTCATATAGAACAGCGTGAAGGCGACCACCAGCAGGTGGGCCAGATTGACGTCTGATTCGGCCGAGCCTATCGTCACCCAGGTCAGCGGAATCAGCACGCCGAACATGATCGTTGGAATACCAATCAGATGCACAAACACGTTCATTGGGTGCTGATGTGCCGCCGCGTAGCCGGTCAGCATGTCCATCAGTTTCGAATCGTTGGCCATATCCCCCTCCTTTGCCAGGACACCAATCTATCACGGCTAACCCGAATTCGCCGCAGGCGCTATACTCCAACGATGACTAAAGAGTACTGGCGAGAAACCGTAGAAGTCGTTGGCGTAATAGCGGTAGTGGTATCGCTCTTGATACTGGCCGCCGAGGTGCGGCAATCGAACCAAATTGCTCGCGTCGATACCGCGGCGAGTTTGCTCAATTCGTTCAATGCTATCCATGTTCAACGAGCGTCAAATCCGGAATTCGCTAAGCTGTTTCCGAAAATGGAGGACCCAGAGGCCCATTTAATTACGGCGACCGATGCATCACAGATAAGAGGCATCGCCCATAATTATATGAACGTCTGGCGGAATGCGCAGGTAGCCTATATCAATGGCCTAGTGGATGAAGATACGTTCCAAAATATCTCCAACAGCGTATACGGCGTCCTGATAGATTACCCCGGCCTAGCACCGCATATTATCGCCATTTACGAAGCTAGTGCTGGCGAAGAAAAGCTCGAAATCTTTGCCCCCGTCGGCAGATACATCGACGCCCAGAACGCCGACTTTACCCACGAGTAGTTTCAACATATTCCCAAATTTTTGCCGACCGGGAGTGAATCTTCCCGCAAAGACGTCTACAGTGAAGAGGGCTAGGCATTCGGGGGAGCGCCTTGGAACCAATTACGATCGTTCTTATTGTCGTCTTAGTGACAGCGCTCGGCTATTTGATTTGGATGCGCAAGAAAGCCCGCGAAGAAGCTGAAGCCCCCAAACCCCGCTCGCAGAGTCGAGCCACCGCATTTCACGCGGTATCGATCAAGTATTCCAGCAGTGCCTGTGAGTCCGCTAAAGCGATGTCGGGCCGGCGATTTCTGGCCACCGCGGCACCTCGCCTGCCCCTCGCGGAGTGCGACGTATTGGAATGCGATTGCCGTTTTACCCACCATGAGGATCGGCGCACCGGCAAAGACCGTCGGTCGCCGTTTCGATCAGGTGGGCTCGGTGGCGGCACTGGCGCCTTTGAGAACGAGCAGCGTGTAAAAGGCGATCGCCGCCAGTATGACGATTAGTAGCCGAAGGCGGCTACGGCCTGCTCATACTCAAACAGCTCGGCTTCGTACGCAGCCAGATCATGGATCAACGCATCGATCTCGTTTTCCAACTCGCCAGTCCGTTCCGACATACGCTTGAGATCCGACAACAACAACACGCGTTCCTCTGACGTGGTCGCGTCGCTGATCAAGAGCGCTTCCGCCTGACCGATACTTTCAGCCAGCGAATCTAACTCCGACTCTTTGTAGCGAATGGCGTTCTCCGCGCTGCTCACATTGGAGCGCAAGGTGTACAGTTGATGTCCGGCGCGATACGCATCAAGGAAGTCGCCTTCCATCTCCACCGGGCAAACCCCGTGGTAACGGCTGCCGCTCGCGCCCACGTTAAAGCCGCGGCTCGGCTGGCAGTACTCGACCAGACCGGCATCGCGGCCTTGCTGATAGGCGGCGAAGTCTGCGGTGTAACCATGCTTGGCGCAGGCTTTACGGTGCTTACCAAACTGCTCACTGGCATAGCCTCGCGAACCATCTTCATACCCCACAGCACGCCAATCACTGGTGGCGCACTCCTCGCTGCTCATGCTGGCACAGCCGCTAAGCCCTAAAGCAGCAACGATCAGTGCCAATGCGGCGGATTTACTGTTCATGTCAGACTCCCGAAATTCATCCATGACGTTGCCACCTTTTTACGGCGTTTTCGCTGAATCGCCGCTGAAACTGCGGCCGAAAGCCACAAACGGCCGGCCTCAATGTGACCTGCGTCACAGTGGCGGCTTAGGGCGAGAGCTAACCTGATCGGGAGGCTCAATCCGGGGTAGGACAGTATGAATATCGAAAGTTTTAGCGGCGCCGCGACCGTTGCGCTCGCTTCTACCGTGTTGTTCGTGCTGGTGGCCAAGTCCTGGCACGTCATCACCAAGTCGGTCGGCTCAGCACCGAATTTTTCGGACAGTATCATGCGCGAGGCCGCGCAGCGTTTTCGCGACGAATTTGATCGCCTATCGCGCAGTCAATCGACCTACCTGAGCGCCGCACTGGTCTTTGTTGTGGTTTTGATCGCAGCGTACATTTTGCGCGCTGACCGCATCTTTAGCGGCTATCCACAATGGCAGCTTATCTTGCTGGTTGGGTTACTCGCGGTAGCCGCGATCGTCGCCTTGCAACGTCTTATCCGCACGGCCATGGCGCGGCGTGAAATTAAATTGCGGCGCGACGCGAACATTGCGATCGGCCATCAACTGCAACGCATGGCCAACGGGATCGGCCGCACCTATCATGACGTGGAAACCTCTGCCGGCATTATTGATCACCTGATCGTCGGCCCTAACGGTACGTACGCGGTCACCGTGATTGCCAAACCGGCACAGAAGAACGGCGAAGTCGAAATACACAACAATGAAGTGATTTTTTCGCCGCGCCCACAAAAGGTTTCGATCGTCCCAACCAACGCACGTATTGCGAGTATTGAACGAGAATTTCGACGCCTGCTCGATCACCGTGTGCGAGTGCGTTCCGTGATTGCAACGCCGGGTTGGGAGGTCACTGGCCAGGCCAGCGATGAACACCTATTGGTAAACGAACGCAGCCTGCCTATGCTCCGCGGTTGGAAGGATCGTGCCGATCATCTGATGAACGAAGATGTCGATGCGTTACACCAATTACTGACCGAGCGGTGCGGCATCTCGGACCGCAAACGCTGATCGGGCTATAGCGGCTCGAGACGTTCCGCCAGCCGACCATTCTCCAATACGTCCGCCAGCTCGTCGGCTAGCGCTTCACAGGCCGACACCACCTCACGCCAAACGCGTACGCGCTCCGTTTGCGAGTAATTCATAAAATCGGTGCGGTCGGGAATTTTTCGTCCTGGCAACGTCTGCACGAATTCCGGTGATGGGCTAATCAATACGGTGCGCTGTGTATCGCGACCGTCAGCGCGACGCCAGCTCAACTTTTTGTCGAACCAGCCGGGAATAATATAGGGATAAAAATGCGGGTATAGCGTGAGGCGACCAGGTTCACTGGTCTCGAGATCATGGTGATAGTCAATCACGCCGCCGTCGCGATAGACGCCAGGCGTCGCACCGACAATATCCCGTACGCCTTCGATCACCAACGGAATAGCGCCGGTCGCGAGTACCGCATCGCCATAATTGTCGGCGGACATCGGTACCGTTTGCATCGGGAAACCACTGAGGTCATGAAACGGTGGGATATCACGCGAGTCGTAAAACAACGCCCGCTCGTAGGAGAGCCCTAACGACCGCCGCGACACAATATTTAGCAGAGCTGCGACCAGCAAGGATCCGCCAAGCAAGAATGAATTTTCCGAAGTGGCGAAATGACGCGCTCGAACGGTCATCACATGCGTGCGAAACACCGGATGCGACAACGCTTCCTCAACGCCGGTATCGCCCAGCAGCACCTGCAAAATACGGCGCGTCAGCGCAGAAATTTCTGCACGGTCGGGATTGTCACTGAACGACTGCTCAATATAAGCCTGCTCAAATCGATTAATCGCAGCCAGCGCATCTCGCTGCCCGTAACACGCAAATCGCCAAGAACCAATCGACGACCCTAACAAATGGACCGGCCCCTTAAATTGAGGCACCACATGGCTGAGCAAATAACGGTCTAACTGGCTTAGAACCAACCATTTCGCCCCGCCCGAGGCGCCGACCATAGTACCGACCATGTCGGCGGCGAACCCGTCACGGCGAATTCGGTCCAATGCTTCAGGTCCAGCTTTAAAAACCAAATTTTTGGCAGGCATTCGTGTACAAAACGACAACAATTGAAGGATTGCCGAAGTGTACAATCCTTTGTTGCTTATGTTGCAACGCGATCCTCGAAAGATGTCGCGACTGCTAAGCTAATCGATTCGCAAAGGGCAAAACATATGACCGTGAGATTCGGAGTTTTACTGGGCGCATTCTTCGCGCTATTGACCATACCTAGCGCTCATGCCGATGAAGTTCAATCGGCCTACGTATCGGCGAATGGTAGCGATAGCGGCAACTGTGACAATCCGGCAGCGCCGTGTCGAAGCATTGGCTACGCATTACAACGCGTCGGCAAACTGGGTGATATTCGCGTTGCGGCCGGCCGTTACTCGGTGAGTACAGAAGACGAGTTGTTTTACCTACTCGGTGACTCCATCGAGATTCGCGGTGGCTACGACGCCGCGACACAGTTTCGCTCACAAACCGATGCGCAATCGGTTCTTGTTGGTGTGCCGCTCGCGCACAGCGACACGCTGCGCGCACGCGGTTTCCACACGGTTAGCGACGGCAAATCGCTGCAACCAGAACAGATTGCGCGAACCGAGCAGCTTCTCGCCCGCCATGAAGCATTACAACTCAGTGGATCGCAAGGTCCTTGCGTCGGTGGTAACGCCGATGGATTCGCCTGCGATCAAGTGGATCTGTTAGCGCACGTTGCCCTCGGCAACGCCGTTAGCGGCAATCCAGCGAACGGCAATGACATTTGGGGCTTCATTGACCTGAACACCAATCGTGAATACGCACTGATGGGTTACAACATTGGTATGGCCGTATTCGATGTGACGGATCCGACCAATCCTCGCGAGATTGGCTATGTCGACGGGCAAAATACCGTCTGGCGAGACATCAAAGTATTCCAAACGTGGAATGAAACGGACAGCCGCTACGACGCATATGCCTACGTCACCACAGACGGCTCCAGCGATGGACTATTCGTCATTGATCTCACCGACTTGCCGCACAGTATTTCACGCATCAACTATGCGAGTGACTTCAGCGCAGCACATAATATTTATGCAACCAATGTCGATTTCGCGACCGGGCTTTCGCTGACCAACAGCGCTCCGGCACTGATCGTCGCGGGCGCTAACCGCGGCGTCGGCGAGTTTCGTTTGTATAACGTCGCGAACCCGGAAAATCCGACCTTCGGCGGCGTTCCGACCAGCGGTAGCCCCGGCTATATGCACGATGCCGCGTCCATGCTGGTGTATGACTCCCGTAAAGACTCGCAATGCGTCAATGCCGCGTCTTCGCCGTACTGTGAGGTACTGTTCGATTTCAACGAAAACACGGTCGACATCTGGGACATCACCAATCTCAGCAGCCCTGCGCTATTGTCGCGAACCGGCTACGCGGGTGCTCGCTACGTACATTCCGGTTGGTGGACCGACGACAAGCAATATCTCTTGGTTCACGATGAGTTGGACGAGCAAAACTTCACCGTAGGTGGCACCACCGTTCGCGTATTCTCATTGGCCAACCTGACCTCGCCTTCTTTGGTTGGGCAGTACACCGGCGCCACCAACGAAATTGATCATAACGGTTTCACGTTGGGTAACCGCTATTACATGTCCAATTACTCACGCGGACTGAGTGTCTTGGACGTCTCCAACCCAACCACGCCGACGCTTATCGCATCGTTCGACACCTTTCCGGGCAATCAGACCGGCGCCAGCTTCTCCGGGGCCTGGGGCGTCTACCCCTTCCTGCCCAGCGGCACGATTGCGGTGAGCGATCGCGACAGCGGCTTGTATCTGGTGAGTGACCAGAGTTTGAGCGTTGCACAAGGCAACCTCGGCTTCGCAGCATCTTCATTCGCTGCGGCCGAAGGTCAGACCGCACAACTCAGCGTGAGTCGCCTCGGCGGTACTACGGGTGCGGTCAGCGTGAGCTATGAACTCCTCGCGGCGACCGGCAACGCGAACGACGTAACTGGCACGACCGGCACCTTGAACTGGGCTGCCGGCGATAGTGCGGATAAAGTGATTAACTTGCCGGTGACCGCGGACGGCCAGGCCGAAGACCTCGAACGGCTCCTGGTTCGCCTGCACACACCGACCGGCGGTGCCACGCTGACGGCCGGCGCGAACATCAGCAGTCTGTATATGAGTGAGGCCGGCAGTGCAGCAGAGGTCGCTTTTTCTGTGAGCTCAGCGCGCGTTGCCGAACGCGGCTTCGCAACCGGTGTTGCCGTTATTCACCGGACCGGCTCCGCCATAGGCGCGGCTAGTGTCGATTATGCGTTAAGCGCGGGCGACGCAACCGCGGGCACGGACTTCCAGGGTGCAACGTCTGGAACCGCGCAGTGGGCCGACGGTGATGCCGATCCTAAATGGATTGAGTTCCCGATCACCGACGATGGTGCGGCCGAAGGCGACGAGTTTTTTGAGCTCACGCTGAGCAACGCCAGCGGTGCCTCGATCGGAGCGAATGCGAGTTGGCAACTAACGATTGCGGACGGCACCGGTGTCAATACCGCACCGAATGCGGTCGCCGGTGCAGACCAAACTGTCGACTCGGCTGCATCCGTAACGTTGAGCGGTACGGGCTCGAATGATCCGGATGGCGACCCGTTAACCTATCAATGGACGCAATCGTTGGGTCCTGCGGTCACGCTCTCGGGCGCCACTACCGATACGGCGTCGTTTACTGCACCGAGCGTCAACTCCGACACTCTGTTGCAATTCCAACTCACCGTCAGCGACAACGCTGGCAATAATGACGTCGACGTCATCTCGGTGACCGTTCGCTCCGCCGGTGGTGGTGGCGGTGGCAATGGCGGTGGCGGTGGAGGCGGTGGTGGCGGCGCGCTCGGCATCGCCATACTGATGACGTTGTTCGGCGTGCTGCTGTGGAGACGTCGTTACTTGAACGCTTAGCTGCTACCCAAACGGGTGGCGTTTGACGATAGTTTGTTCGCGGTCGGGGCCGGTCGAAATAATGTCGACCGGCACGCCGGCCAATTCTTCAATCCGGGCCAAGTAATCGCGAGCATTCGACGGCAATTCGTCGACGCTGGTCGCGCCCACCGTTGACGATTGCCAGCCTGGCATTTCCTCATACACCGGCTCGCACTCGGCGAAGCGGTCGACAATTACCGGCACACCGCTGATCGCTTCGCCATTAATTTGATAGCCGACGCAAATTTGGATCGTCTCAAGCTCGTCGAGTACGTCCAGCTTGGTAACGCAAAGACCCGACACGCTGCTATTAACGATTGAACGTCGCAGCGCCACCGCATCAAACCATCCGCAACGACGCGGTCGACCCGTGGTGGCACCAAATTCGTGACCGACTTTCGCTAGGTGCTGCCCTGCTTCATCGAACAGCTCGGTCGGAAACGGTCCAGCACCGACTCGCGTGGTATACGCCTTCACAATGCCGAGAATGTAATCGAGATTGCGCGGCCCTACGCCGGTTCCGGAACTGGCCGCCGCGGCAACCGTATTTGACGAAGTGACGAACGGATAGGTGCCATGGTCAATATCCAAGAACGTACCCTGCGCACCTTCAAACAAAATACTCTCGCCGCTCGCGGCGACATCTTGCAGTATCTGTGTGACATCGACGGTAATGGGTCGCACGACTTCGGCGGCCGCCATTGCCTGATCTAGCGTTTCCGCAAAATCGACCGTGTCAGCACCGAAATAATTCTTCAGCAAGAAGTTGTGGTAATCGAGCACTTCGCCCAACTTTGAGGCAAATTTCTCACGAACAAACAGATCCGAAACACGCAGTGCGCGTCGCGCGACCTTGTCTTCATAGGCCGGCCCAATGCCGCGACCTGTCGTTCCGATTGCGGCGGATCCGCGCGCCTGTTCTCGTGCCAGATCCAACGCAGCGTGCGACGGCAGAATCAGCGGACAACCCGGGCTTATGCGTAAACGGTCAAAGACCGGTACGCCGCTTGCCACCAGAGCATTCGCTTCTTCGACCAGCGCATCCAGCGACAGCACCACGCCGTTGCCGATAAGACATTGCACGCCATCACGCAGTATTCCGGAGGGAATTAGATGTAGTACGGTCTTTTCGCCTTCAATAACCAGCGTGTGGCCGGCATTGTGGCCACCTTGGAATCGCGCCACGGCGGCCGCGCGATCCGTCAACAAATCGACAATCTTGCCTTTGCCTTCGTCACCCCACTGGGTGCCGATCACAACAACGTTTTTCCCCACGATGGCTAACCTACGATTCGAAGTATGGTTAACAACACGACGCCAACGGAAATAGCGGCCAAGCCGAACATCCGCAGCGACCCTTCGGGCAGCGATACGATCTGTGCTACCAGCTGTTTATAGCGGTTCGGCGCAACAAAAGGCAGCAAACCTTCAATCACGAAAACCAACGCGACAGCGGTCAGTAATTCACTCCAAGGCATCCCGGATTCGCTCAGCTACGCTGCTAGTTGCCGGAAGACTGGTTTAAATACTTAAAGAATTCGTTGTCCGGATCCAACACCAATATGTCGCCGTTCTTACCCATCGAACTACGATACGCCTGGATGCTGCGATAGAACGCGTAGAACTCCGGATCCTGGTTATACGCATCGGCGTAAATCTCCGCCGCTCTCGCGTCGCCCTCACCACGAATGATCTGCGCGTCACGATTGGCGTCGGCCAGAATTACGGTGCGATCTTTGTCCGCAGTCGATCGAATCAACGCCTCAGCCTCGCGACCTTCAGAACGTGTATTGGTGGCGATACGCTGCCGCTCCTCGCGCATTCGGCGATATACCGAGTCACGCGCTTCGTCAACGAATTCGACCTGTTTCACACGAAAGTCGACCAACTCGATTCCCAAGCCGCTGGCCGTCGCTGTGGAACTGGCGAGCATATCCGCCATCAGTGCCTCACGCTCAACCGAGATAGACTCCTGCACGGTGCGTTTACCAAATTCGGTCACCACCGAGTCACGAACGATATTGCGTAACAGATCTTCCGCGGCCACCAGCGAGCCACCACTGGTTGACGTATAGAACGCCACCTCGTTGACGATCCGCCATTGCACAAAGTAATCCACCGTCATGCCCGTTCGTTCCAGTGTGAAAACGCGCTGTGGTGCATCGTCAATTTTCAGAATACGGCTGGGAAATTTGCGCACCGATTGGATAACCGGAATCTTAAAATGCAAGCCGGGTTCATAGCCGGCCTCGACAACCTGACCCACCTGCAACTTGATGGCGAGCTCGCGCTCGTTCACCGTGAAAGCGGTCAGGCCAAAAACCAGCAGGCCGAGGCCAACGATGATAAGAAACATGAATGCTTTGCTATTCATTGGCGAGTCCTCCGTTGACGACCGTCATCTGGATCGGCTGAGCCTGCGGAATTACTGGAACCACTCGTCGATGTGCGGCTGTTCGCTCCAGGCACCGACTGCCCAGCGCGATTAATCAACTGGTCCAGCGGCAGGTACATCAAATTGCCGCTGCCGTCCGCATCGAGGATGACTTTATTGGAATTGCCATAGACCTCCTCAATCGCTTCGATATACAACCGATCGCGCGTCACGCGGGGCGCACGTTGATACTCCGTCAACAATGCCAAGAACCGCTGCGACTGACCTTCAGCATCGGCAATCATTTTTTGCCGGTATGCTTCGGCATTCTGCATGATTCGCTCGGCCTCACCACGAGCGACCGGCAAAATTTCATTTGCGTAGGTTTCCGCCTCGAGCTGGTAGCGATCAGCATCGTTACGCGCTTTCTGCGTGTCATCAACAGCCGCTTGCACCGAGCGCGGATAGTCAACCACGTTTAAGTTAATTGATGAAACCGTCAAACCGGTGTTGTAGGCATCCAGCGTTGCCTGCAGCTCCTCCAAGGTACGTGCCGGTATTTGTTCGCGCCGCTCGCCGATCAAAAGCTCCAGCGAGCTGGTTCCGACCACGCCGCGAAGCGCACTCTCGGTAATGTTGCCGAGAATCGTTTCCGGATCCTCAACCTCAAATAGATACTTCTCAGCGCTAGACCGTCGGAATTGCACCGTCATATCGATGTATACGTACGCCTCATCGGCGGTCAGCATTTCGGTCTCAAAGTTAGACTCTTTGACCTCTTCGATATTGACGATGTCGACCGTTTCAATAGGAAACGGCATGTGCCAACGCAATCCGGGATTCGTCGTTACCGTATAGGCGCCAAATCGCTGCACCACACCACGCTCGGCTTCGTCGACCCGATACAGTCCAGTAAATGCCCAGGCCAAGATCAGCAGGATGATCAGCGCATAGCCGCCGCCGGCGCCCTTATCGCCACCCTTGCCGCCACCACCGCCGCCGAGAATCTTGCCGAGGCGGTTTTGCCATTGCTTCACAATGTCATCGAGGTCGTTGGGCTCCTCACCGCGGCGTTTCCACGGATCCTTGCCATTTCCAGATTCATTCCAAGCCATAATTTTGCTCGTTAGTGAGTGACAGCCGCAGCCTCTATGGGCAACGGTTCAAGAAGATCGGCCGCAAGCTTCTCGCGCTTTAGAAACCGCCGCAAGTCCCTTTCAGCCATTTTTAGTTCCAAATCCCAGCCACCATCCTCGCAGCTCTCTTCATTGAGGACAGCGCCAATCTCAAAAAGTTTGGCACGCTGGCGGCCCTGCGTGGGCTTCAAGTGCATCATGCCATGCAACGTCTTGCGTTCCAGGCGCCGTTCGATCGCCTCCAGCAGCAGCGGAATGCCGTCACCGGTGATCGCCGAGACCCATGCCGCACGCCCCTCGCCTTTGCGATTGTTGGCCACGCGGGGTACCCGATCGAGTCGGTCAATCTTATTGTAGACCCGAATTTGTGGCACTTGATCAGCCTCCAACTCTCGCAGCACCGCGTTCACTTGGCGAACGCGTTGCCACCGATTCTCATCACTGGCGTCGATCAGGTGCAAAATCAAGTCTGCTTCACGCGCTTCCTGCAGGGTAGAACGAAACGCGGCGATCAGCTCATGCGGCAAATCGCGCACAAATCCAACCGTGTCAGCCAGCACCACCTCGCGGCCATCCGGCAATTCCAAGCGCCGCACGGTCGGATCCAGCGTCGCAAACAGCTGGTCTTTCACATACACACTGGCGTCGGTCAGCGCATTAAACAGGGTCGATTTGCCGGCATTGGTATACCCCACCAAAGCAATCGTCGGCACTTCGGCACGCACTCGATTCTGCCGATTCATCGCGCGGCGTTGATCGACATGATCCAGCCGTTCTTTGAGCTGACGAATACGTGCACCGATCAAGCGGCGGTCCGTTTCCAACTGGGTTTCACCTGGGCCACGCAGACCGATACCACCCTTCTGCCGCTCCAAGTGAGTCCAGCCGCGCACCAAGCGAGTCGATAAGTGCCGCAACTGCGCCAACTCAACCTGCAACTTACCTTCAAAACTTCTCGCCCGTTGCGCGAAGATATCCAAAATCAATCCTGCCCGGTCGAGCACACGACACTTCAACCGTCGTTCCAGATTGCGCTCCTGACTCGGTGAAAGCGCGGTCGATGAAATCACTAACTCGGCTTTGGCAGACCCGACCAGCGCATTCAATTCATCAACCTTGCCTTTGCCGATAAACGTGCGCGGATTCGGTCTTTTGGACGCGCACACAAGCTCGCCAACGATTTCCGCACCGGCGGACGTTGCCAGTTCGAGAAATTCGTTGCGTTCAGAGGGTTCGGGTGCACCGTTCGGGCTTGCATGAACAAGCACGGCACGTTCGCCAATTTGCGGTCGCTCAAACAATCACGAGCTCCCGCACTTACCAAATCTCAACCTAGTCGTCTCCTGCCTCGTCGTCAGGGAGCGGCAGCCGTACGTTACGCGACGGGACCACGGTCGAAATCGCGTGTTTGTATACCATTTGATTGACACTGTTTTTCAAAAGAACGACGAACTGGTCAAACGAATCCACCTGGCCCTGCAGCTTGATGCCATTAACGAGGTAGATCGAGACCGGAACTTTTTCCTTCCGTAAAATATTCAGGAACGGATCCTGTAGTGTTTGCCCTTTTGCCATGGTGGGTCTCCTTATTCTTTTTTTTGTACCCGCGTACCGGTGGCGCCGGTTTGCCCTTACGAGTGTTGCCTAAGCGTTAAAAATAGTAGCACAAGCAGCTATTTAGGAATGGCAAAAATGCCGCCTTTGCTAGCCAGAAACGTTGATATGGCGGCAATTGCGTCGCCTTCAAGGGGATTTACCGAAAATAGATCGGTTTCGCTACGCAACCAAGTGACCTGCCGTTTTGCCAACTGTCGAGTTGCCACCAGGGCGCGATAGCGACCCTCCTCGCGCGTCAGCTCGCCCGCCAGGTGTGTCCAGATCTGCCGGTAGCCGACGGCGCGCATCGACGGCAGCTCTCGATCCAGCTTGGGTTCTTGCATTAGTTTCGTGACCTCCTCGAGAAACCCATTGGCAAGCATCGCATCGAGCCGTTGTTCGATCCGCTCATGCAAGACCGCTCGCTCCGGCTGCAAGGCGATCTTGATGAATTGAGCGTCTGTAGGCTGCGTAGGCGCGTCCTGCCATTCGCTGAGTGTCCGGCCACTGACTGCAAACACTTCCAATGCACGTTGAATGCGCTGGCTATCGTTAGCGTTGATCCGTGCCGCCGCTATCGCATCGATTTCAGCGAGCTTCGCATGCATCGCCGGCCAGCCCAGTCGCTCGGCGTCAGCATCGATTTGCGCACGCACCTCAGCGTCGCCGGCCGGCAATTCGGCAATACCTTCGGTCAATGCACGGAAATACAGCATCGTGCCACCGACGAGCAATGGAATGTCACCGTCGGCCCAAATCTCGTGCATCGCTTTTTCGGCGTCGCGCACGAACTCGCCCGCTGAATATTTTTCATGCGGTTCGCGGATATTAATCAGGCGATGCGGAGCACGGCGCAAGGTGTCCGTATCAGGTTTCGCAGTGCCGATATTCATACCGCGATACACCAGCGCCGAATCGACACTAATAATTTGCAACGGAAAGCGCTCGCACAATGCGATCGCGACATCCGTTTTACCGGACGCCGTCGGCCCCATTAAACATACCGCTGGTTTGCACATGCGAAACTACTGACCGCGAAGGAACAAACGGTCCAGTTCGTTGATGGTGATGGCCGTCCAGGTCGGACGGCCATGGTTGCACTGGTCGGCGCGTTCGGTCACTTCCATCTCACGCAGCATGGCGTTCATTTCTTGATGGGTCAGCTGGCGATTTGCACGCACCGAGTGATGGCAGGCCATGGTGGCCAAAAGATCGTTGCGCGAATCTTCGGCGCGATGGGATTGCCCCGACGCCATCAGGTCCGCCAACACGTCGCGCAGTAACCCTTCGGCATCCGAATGGCGCAGCAGCGCCGGTACTTCACGAATCACAACACTGGTCGGCCCGGTTCGCTCAACGCTGATACCCATCGCCTCGAACGTGTCTTGTGAGGATTCCACCCGTGCGGCCTCCGCATCAGACACTGCAACAGACGTCGGCACCAGCAGCGGTTGACGCACAACGTTTTGTTCATCGAAATCGGCTTTGAGCTTTTCGTACAAAATGCGCTCATGCGCAGCATGCATATCAACGATGATCAAGCCATCCTTGTTCTCGGCCAGAATATAAATACCGGCGAGCTGTGCAATCGCATAGCCCATCGGCGGGATATCCTGCTCCGTTTGAATATCGGCAGTGATCGCGGGCGCCGCCGACCCTTCTTGCATCGACGCGTAGGTTGCCAAGGTTTCCGCAACGCCAGCCGGCCGCGGGTGACTGATCCGTGACAACGGCATGCTGTTCTGTGCCGGGATACTCGGCTGCGCCAGCGGCGCGGGCACCGGCGTACTGGCAGGCCGTGAATCCGCCAGCGCTGTCTCAATCACCTGAGAAACAAACCCGTGCGCGCGCCGACCATCACGAAAACGAATCTCATGCTTGGCCGGATGCGCGTTCGCGTCGACCGTGGTCGGATCCATTGTCAGCGATAGCACGTAGGCCGGATAACGCCCGTGAAACAACACGTCGCGATAGCCATGGCGCGCCGCATGCGACAACGTTTTGTCACTGATGGAACGGCCGTTAACGAACCAATACTGCATGTCCGGTTGACTGCGATTAAATGTTGGTGCTGCCAACCAACCCGACAGTGCGATACCGTCCGCCGCATGCTCAATCCACGATGCACTGTCAGCGAACGGCTCGCCGAGCAGCTGCCCGACTCGCCGCAGTCGATCAGCGTCGTCATGCGCCGCTTTGATGTCGAATGAAGCGCGTTGATTGTGCGTCAATGCAAACCGCACATCGGGCCGCGACAGCGCCAAACGGCGCAACCATTTTTCAATATGCGTAAATTCAGTGCGCTCGGTACGCATGAAGCGTTTACGCGCCGGCGTGTTAAAAAAGAGGTCGACGACATCCACGGTCGTACCGGTGGGATGTGCTGCGGGCTTCGGTTCGCTGATCGCGCCGCCTTCGCAATCGATCTGCCAACCGGTGTCGGACGATGCCGCGCGCGATATTAGTGACAGGCGCGCCACCGACGCGATGCTCGGCAATGCCTCGCCACGAAAGCCGAGTGACACCACCGCTTCCAGATCATCCAGGTTAGCGATCTTACTGGTCGCGTGACGCGATAACGCCAGTGACATTTCGTCTTTGTTAATCCCAGACCCGTTATCGCGAATTCGAATCCGCTTTTGCCCGCCAGCGACGATATCGACCTGGATATGCGTCGCACCCGCATCCAGGCTGTTTTCCACCAGCTCCTTGACCACCGATGCCGGGCGCTCGACGACCTCGCCCGCGGCGATCTGGTTAATCAGATGATTGGGTAACTGCTGAATGGGCATTGTTGTGTTGTGACTTTTTTGGAATGGCGCACACACAGCGTGCGGCAGCCGCCATTTTTTCAAAACGGCAGGCGTTTGTCGCGTTTTAGCAGGTTTTATCGTCCGGCGACGAGCGGAATAGACAGCGTTTGACCGACGCGAATCTTGTCACTGGAAAGCTTGTTGGCGCGGCGAATCGCGGCCGGGCTGACGTTGTAGCGTTCCGCGATTTCCGAGAGCGTGTCGCCGCGAGCGATTACATACTTGATCTGCCCTTTCGGTAACCGCTTGATATCCATTGCAATCTGCGTGTCGGGCGGCGGGTTTTTGTAAAAGTAGCTACGCACGCCGGCAAGAATGGCGTTCGCCAATTTGTTTTGGTGAGAACTGCTCAGCAGCAGGTTTTCTTCGTTCGGATTGGAGAGATACGCAGTCTCCACCAAAATTGACGGCATGTCGGGAGACTTCAGCACCAGGAAACCGGCTTGCTGCACCGTGTTGCGACGCACCCGGACCACTTCGGCCATCTCTTTGATCACGTGATCACCGACCTCAAGACTGGCGGACAGTGCCGCATTTTGCGACAGGTCCAGCAACACGGAGGCCAATACTTGATCTTTGTCGTCCAACGACACGCCGCCGACCTGCACCGACGCGTTTTCGCGTTCGGCCAAGAGTCGCGCTTCTTCATCACTGGCACCGCTAAGTGACAGCGCGTAGACGGTCGCGCCTTTGGCACGAATATCTCGGAAACTATCGGCGTGCACCGACACGAACAGATCGGCTTTGGCCTGCTTGGCGAGTTCGATGCGCTTACGGTGATCGATGTAATAGTCGCCGTTACGGATCATCACCGCTTTCATACCGGGCTCGGCATTGATTTTGGCGGCCAGCTTGCGCGAAATCGTCAGCACCACATCTTTTTCGTGCGTGCCACGTTTGCGGCCGACCGAGCCGGGGTCGTGCCCGCCGTGCCCCGCATCCACCGCGATAATAATGTCGCGACCCGGCGTATAGCCCTCGGAGGCCCGCCGCACCGCCTGGAGACTGCCGGTGCGTTGCAGATCGATCACCAGGCGATCGCCGTATTGCTGGTTTGGCCCGGCGGTGAAACTCCGCGAGCGCACGTCGGTATTCAGATCGAGTACCACGCGCAGCTGCCCATTTGAGCGAACACCGGTGCGAATCGTCGATACTGAACCCACGCCCTGCGGCAGGCTCTTTAGGCCTGAGGCGAGTCGGCCATCTTTGAGGTCGACCACCAGCCGATCCGGGCTGCGCAGCGTGAAAATCGAATGAGAGGCCGGTTTGGATAGATCCAGAACAACTCGAGTTTTGCCATTCTCATCCCAAATGCGAATGTTTTCGACAGTGGTGGACGCCACCGCCACACTCGAATAGAGCAGCAGGCTGACCGTCAAAACAGTACGCAGCAGGCGTCGGATAAAGCGCATCAGAGGTTTTCGCTCGTGTCCGTATAGGGTCCGGATTATGTCGCTCAGTATACGGTTTCGCCGGAAAAAACCAAAATTTATTGAGCAAAATTATAGAGATAAGGGTTATATCTCTATCCAGCGCTAGAAATCGGCCGCATCCATTTGGTGAATCAGTACCTTAGCCTCGTCGCTGAGCGCTTCGATTTGCGCCGTCCGGCCAGCGCCGTCGTAGCTCATTCCAATTCTTAGGTCCGCTTCACGGCCCAGAGACGGCGCTCGCTCCGGCCATTCAACCAGGCGCAACCCTTCGTCAAGTTCGTTCCATCCCAGAAATCGCAGCTCTTCTTCCGACGAAACACGATATAAATCAATGTGATATACCATTCCCCTCGAAAGACTATACGGCTCAACCAGAGTATAGGTGGGACTCGGCACGGCGCCTTCATGACCCAGCGCGTGAATCAAAGCCCGAGCTAAGGTGGACTTACCGGCTCCCAGCTCACCCTCAAGAAGAACCGTCCAACCATTGATATCCACGGGTAGCGTCCTGGCGAGCAGGTCACCGAGTTGAATCGTTGCCGCCTCATTTTTGAGCCTCAATTGCACTAGTCCGCCCATTTCCTCAGCTCAGCGATCACGTCTGACGCGATTAGCCCACGCTCGCCCTCCTCAGCGGCACTGTCGGCTGCCTGCGCATGCAAACACACGCCGAGACGCGCTGCCGACTCCAAATCCAGCCCCTGCGCGAGCAGTGCGGCGATCGTGCCGGTCAACACGTCGCCCATACCGGCCGTGGCCATGCCCGGATTGCCCTGCAGACAAATCCACGGTGGCGACGCCGCCTCGGTTATCAAAGTACCGGCGCCTTTTAGCACCGATACGCCACCGTAGCGAGAATTAAGCGCCTTTAACGCATGCAGTCGGTCCGATTGCACCTCGCCAGCTGACGACTCCAGCAACGCACCGGCCTCGCCCGGATGTGGCGTGATGATTCGGTTCGGCATGCTGGTGGGGCTGTTCGCCAGCAGGTTTAACGCATCGGCATCCCAAACCATCGGCAACGCCCGGCCATTGATACCCGCAAACATCGCCTCAGCCCATGTATCGGTGCCCAGACCCGGCCCAAACGCGATCACATCCTTGCCTGACAGCATTTTGACCAACTCCTCGGTCGACGCCACGCCGGTCACCATCAGTTCAGGACATGCCTCAAGCATCGCCAGTGCATTGTCCGGATGCGTGGCAACGCTGACGCGGCCGGCTCCGGTGCGAAGTGCCGCTTCACCGCAGAGTCGCGCTGCACCGGCCATGCCGGGTCCTCCACCGACGACCAGCACGTGGCCAAAATCACCTTTGTGGGCGCTGCGTCGGCGCGGCGGCAATAACGCGTCCATCTCGTCGATATCGGCGCTACGCATTACCGGTTTTTGCGTCGCAAACACCTCGTCCGGAACTTGTAAGTTCGCCAGCAGGATATCCCCACAGGCGTCCGGGCCCTGACCGAGATAACTCCCGGCTTTGCGACCCACAAAGGTACAGGTCGCGTCCGCTTGGACCGCCACGCCCATGACGTCACCGGTGTCGCCATTCAATCCGGACGGCAGGTCTAGCGCCAAAATCGGCTGGCCGCTTTGGTTCATCGCATCGATCGCGCGGGCGTAGTCGCCGCTGACGGGGCGCGCAATACCGCTGCCGAGGATGGCATCGACGAAATAATCCGCATTTTCTAGCGAACCAACAAACGGCTCGACCGAGCCTTCGATACTGAGCCAATACTCGTACGCCGTTTTCGCATCGCCTGATAGATTGGACGGATCCGAAACGGCCGTCACCTTAACGCTCTCAATGGTCTGCTTCAGCCAAGCCGCAACAAGGTATCCGTCGCCGGCATTGTTTCCAGAGCCACACACTACGTGGCATCGACTAGAATTTCCGAATCTATGCACAGCGACGTCAGCAGCCACCATTGCTGCCCGCGTCATTAACTCGTAACCGGGAGTTCCGCGCTCTTCGATCGCAATGCGATCGATCTCGCGGACAGAGGCGACGCTATAAATATCGTTCGGTGTTCCACTCATCGGCGCGATTATACTGTCACCTATGCATACCGCGTCGGACGATTTTGTTGCGCTGAAAGCGAATATCGTGAACTGGAGTCGAGAGCTCGGCTTCCAGCAGACCGGCGTGTGCGATACCGATTTGTCGACCGCCGAAGGCCTGCTGAATAACTGGCTGGCTGATGGCCGCCAAGGTGAAATGCACTACATGCATCGGCACGGTACGCGCCGTACGCGCCCTGAGGAACTTGTCCCAGGAACGGTGCGCGTCATTTCGGTGCGCATGGATTATTGGCCAGACGACGCCGACGATCCGCACGCGCAGCTCGATCACCCGAGCAATGCCTATGTGTCTCGTTATGCACTCGGACGCGACTATCACAAGGTGCTGCGCAAACGACTGCAAAAACTGGCTGACAAAATTGAAGCTGAGGTGGGGGCGTTCGGGTATCGGGTATTTGTCGACAGCGCCCCAGTATTGGAAAAACCACTGGCGCAAAAAGCCGGAATCGGCTGGATGGGCAAACACACCAACATCATTCATGACAAAGCCGGCTCGTGGTTTTTTCTTGGCGAGATTTACACCGATATCCCGCTGCCTGTCGACGAGGAATCGGCATCACACTGTGGCAGCTGCCAGGCCTGCATTGATGTATGCCCAACCGACGCGATTGTCGCGCCCTATCAGCTCGATGCCCGCCGCTGTATCTCCTATCTCACCATTGAGCTTCGCGACGCGATACCGGTCGAATTTCGCAAAGCCATGGGCAATCGTATTTACGGTTGTGATGACTGCCAACTGTTCTGCCCGTGGAACAAATTCGCCAAACCAACCGCGGAAGGCGACTTCGCACCACGCCATAACCTGGACGATATCGACCTCGTTGAACTGTTTGCGTGGGACGAAGCCACCTGGCTATCGCGAACCGAAGGCAGCGCCATTCGTCGACTCGGCTACGAATGCTGGCTGCGCAATGTCGCTGTTGCCCTTGGCAACGCCGAAACTACACCGTCCGTCGTCGCCGCGCTGGAGTCCCGCCAAGACTCAGACTCCGCACTTATTGCCGAACATGTGAACTGGGCCTTATCGCAGCACGCGAACTGAGGCCCAGTCGATGTTATTGGGCGTCAAATACCATAAGAATTGCGGTTTGGGCGGAACTACCACGGCGTCATGGCGCAGACCTTACCGATCAACTCGGACTACAAACGTTCCTTGCTGGAAGGCTTGGAGCTGTTTCGTGGTGTTGACGCCGATGATATCCAGGACCTTTTGGCACAGTGTGATCGTCGCGACTTAGCACAGGGTGAACACCTGCTGACACCCGGTGAAAAAAACGAGCACGTCTTCATCGTTTTGTCCGGCGCCTTGCATGTGCATGTGGGATCGGTCGACACGCCGATACTCGCCACCATGACCAGCGGTGCTTGCGTAGGCGAAATGTCGATCATTGAAGATCGCGACCCATCGGCATTTGTGGTCGGCGCACAAAAGACGCACCTCTTGGTGATTCATCAGAGCATTCTGTGGGACATGGTAAATGCCTCGCACGAATTCGCGAAGAATTTGCTGGTTGTGCTATCTGAACGCGTCCGCAGCCACAACCGCGTGATCGCCGACAGCTTCGGTGAACTGAAGAAGTTTGAACGACACGCGACGACCGACGCACTTACCGGCTTAAGTAATCGGCATACGCTGGATGATTCGTTTTCGCGCGAGATCCAACGCTGCTTGCAGGACGACCGCCCCGTCTCGCTGATCATGATCGACGTGGATAATTTCAAGACGTTTAACGACCAATTTGGCCATATTGCTGGCGACCGCGCGCTCTCTGCGGTGGCTAATATATTGAAAACGCAGTTTCGGCCGCGCGACCTGCTAGTACGTTACGGCGGCGACGAATTCGCAGTACTGCTGCCGGAAGTGGACGGTGAATTGGCCGTCACCATCGCGGAGCGGGTACGCCGCTCGGTATCCGGACAAACCGAGGACAGCGACGACTCGCTTATTCAGGTGCCGGTACGCATTTCAATGGGCGTGGCGTCACTGCAGGCCGACGGCACGTTAACCAGTTTGATTCGTGCCGCTGACGCGGCTCTATATCGCGCCAAACACGCCGGCCGCAACACGGTTTCGGACTAGCGCGACACTCGCACGTTATCGATGAGGCGGGTCTCACCGAGATACGCCGCGACCAGAATCGCAAACTCCCGTGTCTCCGCCGTGGGCTCCGACAGATCGGATGCATTGCGAATCGCCGCATACTCAGGACGAAAACCACCTGCCGCAATTGACTCGTGCATCAACGATTCGAGACCGGCGAAGTCACTTTCGCCGTGACGGATTTCATCGGCGGTGCGGTTCAGCACCTTAAATAACTCTGGCGCGATCGCTCGCTGCGTTTCATCGAGATAACTGTTACGCGAACTCATCGCCAGACCATCCTCCTCACGCACGGTCGGCACCGACACAATGTTGATCGGAATATGCAGATCTTCGGTCATACGCCGAATGACCATCTGCTGCTGAAAATCTTTCAGGCCAAACAGTGCAACATCGGGCTGGACCAACGCGAATAGTCGAGTCACGACGGTTGTGACACCGTCAAAATGACCGGGGCGATGCGCACCACACAATGTGTCGGTAAGCTGCGGCACGATCACCTGCGTCGCCTGCTCAATACCGAACGGATAGATCGTCTCGACATCGGGCGCGAACAACACGTCCGCACGTACTTTGCGCAGACGCCGCGTGTCGCGATCCAGGGTTCGCGGATAATCGTCGAAGTCTTCGTCGACGCCAAACTGTGTCGGGTTTACGAACACCGAAACGACGACGCGTTCGGCATGCTCGCGCGCGGCATCAATCAAACTTAGATGGCCAGCATGCAAGTTGCCCATCGTCGGCACCAATGCAATGTGATCACCCTCAGCGCGCCACTCGGAGAGCTGTTCCGTCAACTCGTCTTTAGTGCTGATCGCTTCCATTTACGAGAAACAGTGTTCAGGCGCTGGGTACGTCTTATCTTTGACGTCTTGCACATAGGCCTGCATAGCCGCCATCGGCGAATCGAGGCCCTGCTGATAGTTTTTTACAAACTTCGGTGTGCGCCCCTGGGTGATGTCGAGAATGTCATACAGCACCAGAATCTGGCCATCAACGTTAGGACCCGCGCCGATACCGATAACCGGCACATCCAGCGCATCGCGAATCATCTCACCCACTTCGTTCGGCACGCATTCCAACAGCACGATGTCGGCACCGGCGTTTTGTAACTCGACCGCCGTGTCACGCATCTGATGAGCCTGATCACTCTCACGACCTTGTACCCGGAACCCACCAATCTTATGTACGGACTGCGGACGTAATCCAAGATGCGCGCAAACCGGAATATCATGCCGCGCCAGATGCCGCACGATATCGACCTGATCTTCGCCACCTTCGAGCTTGATCATCATTGCACCGCCCTCTTGCATCATGCGCACCGCGTTATCGAGCGCCTGATCCGGCGTGGTGTAACTCATGAACGGCATATCGGCGATTAAGAACGCACGCCGTAAGCCGCGCGCCACCGCGCGAGTGTGATAAATCACGTCTTCTACGGTCACCGGCACGGTTGTATCGTGACCTTGAATAACCATACCAAGTGAGTCGCCCACTAACACAACGTCGACACCGGCCTTATCAACCAATACTGCATAGCTGGCGTCATACGCGGTAATACACGCGATCGGTTCGCCCTCAGCACGCATTTTGTGCAGGGTCGAAATATTAATCGGCGGCTCGGCCATGCCGCGCTGTTCAAGTTGGGTATACATTTAGATTCTCAGGCGAGCGCAGTCGCTACCGGATTGTAGAAGTGTCGGCCGCCAGTGGTACGTTCGATTTGCGCAAACAGCGCCTCATAGTCGCCATCATTATTGATGGGGTCGATCTCGGACACGTTAACGATCAGCAATGGTCCGTCGTTATACTCGTGGAAAAAACGCGCATAGGTATCGGTCAACTTTTCTAGATACCGGCGCTCGATCGCGCGCTCGTAGCTGACACCGCGACGCGCAATGCGGTCCATCAATGCGTCTACCGATGCTTGCAGATAGATCACCAGATCTGGCACCGGCGCATCGACGTTCAGACTATCGACGACCTGCGAATATAGTGACAGCTCATCGGCAGTTAGGTTGAGCTCGGCAAACAGCTGATCCTTCGCAAACACGTAGTCAGATACCCGCACTGAGGCGAACAAGTCCGACTGCCGGAGATCTTCCATTTGCCGTGCGCGGGCGAATAAAAAAAACATCTGTGCCGGCAACGCAGCGGACGCACCGTCTTTATAGAATCGCTCTAAGAATGGGTTGTCCCAAACCTCTTCGAGCACCAAATCTGCCTGCAGGCTCTCGGCCAGTCGTTTCGCCAGGCTAGTTTTACCCGCGCCGATCGGGCCTTCGACGGCAATGTAGCGCGGCGGTGCCGGTTGATTGACGATTTCTGACATTGAGTCGCGCTAATCCAGATCGTTGTCGATCTTTGTTATTTGCGGCGAGCTGCGATCCACTTCCAGCTCACTCACTGGCCCAAGCCCCGGAATATCGAGATCCGGCGCAATTTCCATTAGCGGCAACAATACAAAATTTCTCAGGGCAATGCCCGGGTGGGGCACCGTCAGGTCCGGTTCTTCAATGATCTCGCTGCCATACAGCAGAATATCCAGGTCGAGCTCGCGCGGCCCCCAGCGCGGACCGTCCAGATCGCGCCCCATGTTGCGTTCCGTCTCTTTGAGGCAAGACAACAACATTTCTGGCGGGACGCCGGTTTCCACCTCCGCTACCGCGTTGATGAAATCCGCCTGCTCGATCCCTCCAAACGGTGCCGAGCGGTACAACGAGGAACGGCTGATGACGTGGCAGCCTGGCAGGTCTTCGAGCAAATCGAATGCGTGCTGCACCATTCGAACCGGATCATCCAGATTTGCGCCGATGCCTACATACGCGATCACCGGTTCGCGATGATCGCGCCTCATTCCGACGACGCCTTTTTCTTGCGGCGGCGACGACGACGGCGCTTCTTCGGCTGCCCGTTGATCTGAAAGCTCTTAGCACGCTGATCCGCCGACTGTGTCTGAACATCGGTCCAGAAGTCTGCTAACTCGCGGTCGGCTTGACCGGTTTCACTCAACAGCATCATGAAGTCATACGCCGCTCGAAACCGACGATGCTGCAGCAAGTTCGCGGCACGTTTACCACGTTGATATTGGAAGCGTGGCTGCAACGCCAGCATTTCGCGCATTGGAATGGTAAAGCGCTTCGGGATGGATACGCGCCGCTGCTGCTCGCCGCTCAGTTCATAGGCAGCCAAACTCAGCGACTGCGATTCCGACATCTTTTCTCGGGCACGATGATCGGCCGCCAGCTCTTGAATAGGCCGCCAAAGGAATACGCCTAACAGGAACATCGGCGTAATCGACTTGCCATCGGCGACACGGCGATCCGTGTTCTGTAGTGCACGCCGCACGAATCGCTCGTACTCGGGGTCTTCGGCAACAGCTTTTTCGGTATGCGGAAAGAGTTGTTCGAACAGGCGATACTCACGCAGTAGATCGTAGGTGCGTTCGGCAAAGCCGGCCTGAAAAAGTTTCATGAATTCATCAAACAAACGCGCCGGCGGCACACTGGTAAGCAACTCGGCATTGTCATGAACGGATTTCGATACCGACTTATCGATCGCAAAATCCAACTTCGCGGCGAACCGCACCGCTCGCAACATACGAACGGGGTCTTCACGCATGCGCGTGTCCGGGTCACCGATCAATACGATTCGGCGACGCTCGATGTCCTTCATACCACCCGTGAAATCCCAGATGCTGAAGTCGGCAATGTTGTAGTACAGCGAATTGCAGGTGAAGTCCCGTCGCCAAACATCTTCTTCGATCGTGCCGTACACGTTGTCCCGCAGAATTCGACCGGCTTCATCCTGCGACGCATCATCCAGTTTATGAACTGCAGCGGCACGGAACGTCGCCGTCTCGATAATCTCGCGACCAAATCGAATGTGCGCCAGACGAAAACGCCGCCCAATTAGTCGGCAGTTGTCGAACAGCGCCCTCACCTCTTCCGGCGTCGCGTTAGTGGCCACATCAAAGTCTTTAGGGTGTAGACCGATCAGCGCGTCGCGCACACAGCCGCCGACCAGAAACGCCTGGAAACCCGACTTATGCAGTCGGTAAAGCACTTTCAACGCGCTGTTGGAGATGTTCTCGCGGGAAACGGTGTGTTTCGCACGCGGAATAATCGTCGGTTGGCTGGGCTTCTCTGTCCCGCTATTTTTCAATGGGCACCGCTTGGCTACAAAAGACTTCTACTCGCGACTGGATTAGCCAATCGCGGCCGTATGATAGCAGCCCGAGCTGTCTTAAGGCCCTCTAAATCCTGGTCATCACTATGGGTCGAGGTTACTAATGCACTTTCGGACGACCTGTGAATCCCCACCGAATCGCACGCTTCAGCCTCTGATCTAATGGGTATTCGAGATGCTTGTCTTGCGCACTCAAACGCAGGAAGTAGTTCGAATGGCGATCACGGTAAATATCGGCTGACGTCACGGCTCCTAGCAAAACCTCATTAACGACGCCTTTAGGGCGGCCATGAATGATCAGCCGATCATCGGCAAATTCGGCATAGATTTTCAATGCACGTAGTGACAAGTACGTCAGCCAGAAGTTGCCAGCCGCTATGAGCGGCAAAAATAGGTCGGCTGATTCTTCCGGTGCAAGGAGTTGCGTGACGCTGACTGCGGCTAACCACACGCCGACAGCGGCGATAAACGCGACAAACAATAGTCGCCAGAAAAGTTCGAGCCCGTTCGGCCGGTATGAGCCGCTCAGCCCACGTAACACACGGATGAGATCGTCAGACGACACGTCGAGCAGCGCTGCGTCGCCACGCTCAAACGGATCGATTTCTTCGTTGTCACTCATGCTGGTATGCCTATATACATACGGCCAAGTTGCCCGTTATGAACCCGTCACCGAGAAGACACAAGCATAGTCGAATGTTTAGCCCGGCATTGGGCGTGACTATCGGTACGACTGATACACCGTCGCCTCGCCCTCGCGCGAAATCAGCAGCACGTCATAAGGGTCGACGATACCGCCGTAGAGAGGGCCGTCCATTCCGGGTGTGCCGCGCGGCATCGCCGGCACCGATAATCCTGCTGCATCCGGTTGCTCGTCGAGCAGTCGCAGAATTTCACGAACCGGCACGTGACCTTCGATCGCATAGCCACCGATTTCGGCGGTGTGACACGAGCCGTAACTAAACGGCATACCGAGGCGCTTCATCGCCTGAACCGCACCTTCGTTGTAAGCGGTCACGGTAAAGCCGTTGTCTTCAAGATAGGTAATCCAGTCGTCACAGCAGCCGCAAGACGGATCTTTCCAGACCGTGGCCGACAACTCTCTCGCCATCGCCTGACTAGGACCGATTAACGGTACCGCTGCCGCGCTGTAGATCAGGGTCTTAAGCAACTGGCGTCGCTGTTGATTGGCCTTACACGCTGTCTTCATCGGAGCTGCCTCGTACTGGTCCTGGTCATCTTACTATCCGGATTATTGCCTCGAAAGGGCACGACGGTGGTCACAATTCACAGATCCACACCGGCTTATGTCTGCTCGTATGTGCCCTGCTCCCTTCCCGCCCACGTGGCGCTGTGGCACGCTCATGTCCCGTTGCCGCTGCACCTGCTCACGACACGATGCTGAAGTTTCTCAAGAGTACGATTTCTGAAGATAAGCTCGCGGCGGCGAAGGAACACGCCATTGAGCTCGCCGAATCGGATGATATTGATGCGTGCTGGAACTTGCTGCGTCCGCTGCGACGCGCGCAGCGGCATCAACGCGACGTCGCGGAATGTCTCGTCGACTTGGTCGGCCGATCGCTGTTGCCCGACGACAAAGGGCTGGAAATCCTTGCCGAGGTATTCGATGCCTATCGCGACGACGTCAACATGATGGGTGCGGTCGGCACCGCGCTCGAAGGCGCCCGTGATATCGACCAACTCAACCTGCCCCCACCGGAACACCCGCTGTTCGCCGCAGTAATCGAAGCCCTCGGAGACGCTTGGCAATCGGTCGGCGACGATGCAGAGCTGGAGACCACCCTTCTGGAAGGTCTATCCACCGCGGCACGCATGACCGCGCGCCAGCATGACGACATCGCCGAGAGAAGCTATCAACGACTGGTTGAATTGGATCCAACCGCCTCGTCGAATCATTACAACCTGGGTTTGTTCTACAAGACTCGCGGTCGATTCGTCGACGGCATGAAAGCCAATCAAACCGCGGCCAGCCTCTCGCATGAGGTCGTGGAAAGTTACGAGTGGAACACCGGTATCTGTGCGACCGGCGCCGGCGACGCTGAGGTCGCACTCGCGGTATGGCAACACATGCAACAAAAAATTGAGATGGGCCGCTTTAATCTGCCCGACGGCGGCTACCCACAGTGCAAAGTGCGACTTGCCGAACGCCCGCTTGCCGAACGTACCGCCGATAACGACAACCCCGGACTCGAAGAGACTATTTGGATCGAACGAATCAGTCCGTGTCACGGCATCGTACGCAGCGTGCTCTTTCAGGAGTTGGGCGTAAATTACGGCGACGTCGTGTTAATCGATGGCGCACCGATCACGTATCACAAGTATGGCGATCACGAATATCCGGTGTTCCCCCATCTGGCGACGCTGTTACATCGCAACTATCGGATCTTCGATTTCGCGGGCACGCAAGATGAAACGGGACGATTGGAAGATGCGAGTCTCGGCTTAGACGGCGATGCGATTGTGTATTCGCACACCGAAAACTATCAGGAAGTTTGTGCGAACTGCTGGCGCGATCGCGAACTTGACCACGAATGCTATGCGCCCGAAGAAAAGTACGTCGTAGTTGGCAAGATCGCAGCACCGGCGGAACAGGACCTCGGCGTCCTCATCGAGCAACTCGATGCGGCGATCGCAGATCGCGATCCGTGTCGTTTGTATGCACCGGAACTTTGCCGCGCGGCCGGACTCAGCGACCGTGCTGCCATTGAACAACGCCGCTTCGACTTGCTACGCAACAACTGAGCGTCGTACGCGGGTATGGACTATCGACCCATCGTGCCGCGACTTTCCAGCTCAAAGTCTTCCAACGCTTTAAATCGACCGGTCATGTCTTCGAGTTGATCACCGAGCCGCGCGGCACGACCGACCAACCACTCGCTGATCGCCTCCTGGCTCATCGGACGGGCAATCAAATACCCTTGCGCGGTCTGACAGCCCATACTCTTCAGCATCCGCAGTTGCAGTGCGGTTTCGACGCCTTCTGCGACAATTTCAAGGCCGAGTTCCAGACCCAGTTCAATCACCGCGCGCAAAATCGTCATACTCTCGTCGCACTGACCTAATCCGGAAACCAGCGCTCGATCGATCTTCAAAATATCGAACTTGAATTGCCGCAGGTACGCTAACGACGAATGGCCGGCACCGAAGTCATCCAGCGCCACCCGGCAGCCGGCGTTACGGAGTCGTTTTAGATTGTGCGTCGTGGTTTCGGTGCGTTCGATGAGTGTGGTTTCGGTGACTTCAATCACCAGGCGCTTGGGTGAGATACCCTGCTCATCCAGCTGGTCCAGCACGGCGCCCGCAAAGCTCGGGTCACCGAGCTCATCCGCATCCACATTCACGGAAATCGAATATGACTGCCCGACTTCGCGGCGCCAGTCACTCAATGATGCCAGCGCATCCGCGCGGACGACGTTGCCGATACTCGGCATGAGCTGGCCTTTGGCAGCAATCGGCAAGAACTCCGATGGTAATACCGGGTCGTCACCGTTTCGGGTCCAGCGCGCCAGCGCTTCGAAGCCGCGCACGCTGCCATCCGCAATGTTGATTAACGGCTGAAACCACGCGGTAATTTCACGGTTGTCGATCGCGGAGACGATTTCGGATTCGAGCTCCTGGTCGCGTTTGAATTTTTGGTCCATCTGTTCGTCGTAAAATGCGACGCCGTTACGACCGGATGCTTTGACTTTGTACATTGCGATATCGGCGCTGCGCAAAATGGAATCCACGTCGCCGCCATGCGTCGGAAACATTGCACCGCCGATACTTGCCGATACCGGGAAATTGATACGCTCATCGCGACTGAGGTTACCGAGACGCTGCAACAGTGATTCTGACCAGTCCATTGCCGTCTTCGCGTCACGAATCCCTTCCAATACGATTGCAAACTCATCGCCACCCAAACGCGCCACGGTGTCACCGGCGCGGGTGCGCTCTTTGAGCTTGGCTGCGACCGAGATCAACACCGCGTCGCCGGCGCGATGGCCATGAATATCGTTGACCAGCTTGAATCGATCCAGATCGAACAGCAGTAATGCGAACATGTCGCCGCGGCGCTCCGAGTGTGAGCACGCCTTCTCTAACTGGTAATAGAGTTCCTGACGATTAGCGAGCCCGGTAAGGTCATCAAATGCGGCGAGCTGCCGTAATTTGAATTCGGCACTCTTGCGTTCGATCGCGAATCGGATAGCCCGATCCAAAGTTTCGACCGTGTGATCGCTCTTATCGACGATTTCCTGAGCACCGAGCTGAATCGCCTCAACGGCGAGCTCATCATCGCGATTCCCGACGACCACGATCGGCAGCCGGCTATTCACGTCCAGAATTTCAGTAATTGAGCGGCAACCGTCACAATCGGACATACGCAATGCCAGCACCACAGCGTCGATGCGCTGCTGCTTGGCACGGGTCAGCGCTGGCGCCAGACGGTCTACCTGATCGACACGCCAATCGGGGTGTTGATCCTCCAACTGCTTCTTGGCTCGCCGAAAATAACCTGAGTTTTCTCCGACCAGTAGAACTTTCATACGGTCTCCTCTGGTTAGATTGCAGGCGTGTTCGCCCGCACCGCGGGAAATCAGCTCTACACAGTCTTTATCGGCAGCATTTGTGTTCCCTTGAACATAAAGTGCAGCACTGGCGGGCAATTCACGCTTCGCTAGAATAAGTATCAAGGGCGATGCGGAGGTACCAATGGCAAAGAAATCCAACGACTGGTGGTCGGGCTGGCAATCCGGCTTTTATCAGGGAATCATGCTGGCCGTGATTTTGATGACGGCGGTCCGCTATTTGGGGATTTTTGGTTAGCCGACCCACGATCTGCGATTAGCGCGAATTACACGATACAAGGGTGTTAACCTGAGTCGTCTAGATTGCTGCACACCGCAGCCCCTTTTTCTCCGGCAATGCTATCCTTTGCGCCCCGCCGGCAGACACATGATCGTCACCGGACGAAGCAAAGAGGGCTTCATGAAATACATACCGATGATTATCACCGGACTCATCGCCGCCTTGGCGTTGCTATCCGGGGTCAGCAAGGTGATGCTTGCGCCGCAAGAAACCGAGTTTTATTACCGGTTTGGGATGGTTGGTCCACTGCTCATCGCGTTCGGCGGTCTGCAGATCATCGGTGGAGCCCTCATGCTCGTGCCGCGGGTACGCGTCTACGGTTTGATTCTTGTGGCAGTAACCTTTATCGCATCGCTGGTCCTGCTGTTGATTGATATGCAATGGGGCATCGCTGCCGTGACCGCCGTGGTGCTGCTTTTTCTTGCCTATCTCATAGTGGCAAGTCGACGTCGCCAAATTCAAGAATCCAACATCGTTGAGGAATCAGCGCAAGGGTCGTTAGACAATGACTAATTCGACCCATGCGACCAAAGGTTTCATCGACCGACTCTTACTGATTAACAAGCACGAGTATGCGGCAGTCGCATGGTCATTCTTGTACTTCTTCTGCGTGCTGTCGTCGTATTACATGTTGCGCTCAGTCCGCGAGACGATGGCGACGCAAAATGGCGTCACGAATCTTCCGCTGCTATTTACCGGCTCATTCGTCGTCATGTTGTTGGTGTCACCATTTTTTGGCTGGATATCCTCTCGATTCACGCGACGCCGATTTTTGCCGTGGGTCTACCTGTTTTTTATTGCCAACATGCTGCTGTTTTGGGCCGCGTTTACCTATCGATTAGACAACGACCTGGAAATCGTTTGGCTTGGCCGCGGATTTTTTGTTTGGCTTAGCGTGTTTAACCTGTTCGTCGTGTCGGTGTTTTGGAGCTTCATGGCCGATACGTATTCGCAGGCACAGGGTCGACGATTGTTTGGGTTTATTTCTGCTGGCGGCAGCGCCGGTGCGCTGCTGGGCCCTCTGGCAACAACATTGATCGTTTCCGACATCGGCTTTCAAAATATCCTGCCGTTGTCCGCCGTGGTTCTCTCAGTCGCGGTCTTTTGTATTGGTCGCGTCGGCAGTTGGGTCAACGAAGAAAAACCGACCATCAATGAGGCGCAAAGCCGTAAAGCACTCGGCGGCAGTGCGTTGGGTGGAATCCGTCAGCTGTTCTCTTCGCGCTACCTGTTGGTCATATCCGCGACATCCATCATCGCGAGCCTGCTGGGTACCGCCCACTATACGTTTCTTATCGCGCTGGTTGGCGATGCGTACACAACCGCCAATGAACGTACCGAATTTTTTAGCCTGCTCGATTTACTGACGAACTTATTGGCGTTAATTGGCGCACTGTTCTTCGTCAACCGCTCCGTCAGAGGCTTTGGCATTGGAATAACGCTGACCCTCCTACCGATCATCTCCATCATTGGATTCGCACTAACCGCAATGTCGCCGACACTCGCAGTCGTTGCGATTCTGGGCGTGGTTCGTCGCGGCATCGGATTTGGATTCACCAAACCCACTAATGACATGCTGTATTCCGTGGTGACGCCAACCGAAAAATACAAAGCCAAGAATTTTATTGATACCGCGGTCTACCGCGGTGGTGATGTTTTCGGCGTCTGGAGCGTCAATCTGATACTTCCGTTCTTGGCTATTTCCGGCGTTTCGTTAGTCATGTTGCCGTTTGCCGCAATTTGGGCCGGCTTGGGCGTCTGGCTGGGCAAAGACTACAAGCGACGGGATGCCAGCGGCCTTGGCGGAGAAACGACGTGATCGAGTCCTCACTACTGCGCCGACTCGGTGCCATCACGTACGACCTGCTGCTCGTGATCGCCTTACTGTTTCTCGCCACCACGCCGTTTGTCATCGCTGCGGGCGATGCCATTCAACCCTATACGGCTGCGCATCAGATGACCTTGTTTCTGGTCATCTACGCTTTCTTTGTCGGTTTTTGGACGCGCACCGGCAGCACCCTCGGCATGCTTGCCTGGAATCTGCGCGTGCTTGACGATTCAAATCGCCCGCCGTCGCTCATGCAGGCAACGGTGCGATTTTTCGCAGCAATGGTCTCCTGGCTACCGGCCGGTCTCGGGTTTCTCTGGCAACTGTGGGACAAAGAGCGTCTGACGTGGCACGACCGCGCCAGCAACACACGCCTGATGCACGCACCTCGACCGAAGTCCGAATAGCGGTTAGTTGATTCGCCGCAGGGCAAAGACCGTTGCGACGAGCAGCAACACCGTCGGTAGCCACGCGATCAGCGCCGCATTTAATTTAAATACCTGCCCGGAATTCGCCAGCATTTCACTGGCAAGATAGTAGGCCAATCCGATCACCACGCCGATCATCAGTCGCGCACCGGCTCCGCCGGTTCGCAACGAGCCGAACACGAACGCAAGCGCCAGCACCGGCATCAGAATGACGGTTGCGGTTCGAGCGATGCGGTACCAAAACTCGGTTTCATAGCGCGTCGAGTCCAGACTGTTACGTTTCAGGTATTGAACGTAGGTATGTAAGCCACGAGCCGACAAGCTCTGCGGTTTTACCATCGACACACTAACGACATTGGATTCGATATTGAAATCGCCGACCGCGACGCTGGATTCAACCACCTGCACACCGCCGTCTTCGAATCGAGTCTCGCGAAAGTTCTCGAGCTTCCATTCCTCTTGGTCACCAATGCCGAAGTTTTCCGCCTGACCGATCGCCGCCAGCTCATTCGAATCATTGAATCGGAACATGTAGATACTGCCAAAATCGACCTCTGAACTCACCCGCTGCAGATGCAAGAAGACGTCGCCATCACGCACCCAGGTTTCCTGGCCCAGTCGCCCGTCATCGTTCTCGAAGCGTGCCTCTAACCGCATGTTACGTGCGAAGTAGTCGAGTGGCGGTCCAATAAACTCGCCAATTAATCCGGTAAGCACCAGCAGTACACCACCGGCCACCGCGACCATGCCCGCTAACCGGCGCACCGACAGTCCCGCCGATCGCATAACGATTATTTCACTGTTAGCCGCAAGCGCGCCGAGGCCCAACAACGAGCCGATCAATACTGCAATCGGAATCATTTCGAAGGCCAATTGCGGCAGGCGCAGCAAGGTATACAAAATGGTTTGCGGCGTCTGGTAGTTGCCGCGCCGATCATCAAGCTCGGCAATAAACTCGAACAACCCGGCCAATGCCAAAAGCACCAGCAGCACGAGTGCCGTGGTGGTGAAAATCGAACGCCCCATGTACTGCGTGAGAATACGATTCATCGCCACACTCGCTTGTGCCACAAATTCTGGTGGGCCAGCATCCCCAGCGCGAGTAACAACACGACGCCGTGCACCCACCATAGACCGATCATCGGCGACAACTCGCCCTGCTCCACCCAAGCTTTGGCCGCACTCAGCATGTTCAGATAGATAATGAAGATCAGTAGACCTATCGCGATCCTCCCATAGCGTCCCGCACGGGGTTGCGTACGCGCCAGTGGCACAGCCAGCAATCCGAGCACAATCGTCGCCAACGGCACACCGATGCGCCACTGCAGTTCCGCCATATGCGCGACCTGATCCGAACCCATCAAATTGCTCAAACGCATCGCACGTGGGCGTAATTCCGGCGGGTCTAAGCTGGGCAATCGATACGGAATGCCGTGTTCAAAAAATTCTACGACGCGAAATTCGGTGGTTCCCGGCACTCCTTCATAACGACGGCCATCGTGCAGCACCAAGAAACGCACGTCCGGATCGTCCGAGGTCACCTGTTCGCCACGTTTTGCGACTACGATTTCCATTCGCTCATCGTCGAGTTGTCGTTGCAGAAACACGTTCTCCATGCTGCCGTCTTCATTGACACGTTCACCGTACACAACAGCACTATCCGGCCCTACCGAGATGAATCGACCCGGCTCAATACTGGCAAGATCTGCCTGACGACGAGCCTCAGCGCCGACCCGCTCGATGTTCTGCAGTGCCAACGGCCCCAGGTCGAGTGATAACCAGGCTACCGCCGCCGCCAGCGGAACGAGCAGCCAGCCCAGCGGCCGATAGACATCGCCTGGCCCTAAACGACACGCCAACATCGCCGGCATCTCACTGTCGCGATACAGCCGACCCAGCGCCAACATCACAGCGAGGAAAACACCGATGGGTACCAATATTGTCAAGTACTGCGCCGCGGACAGCCCAATCACGTCGAACGCCGCATCGCGAGGCAGCTTCCCCTTTGCGACATCGCCCAGGACACGGGCAAATTGATTGGTTAACAAAATCAACAGCAGGACGAGGGTGACGCCCAGCCAGGTACTGGCAATTTCGCGAAAAATGTAGCGATCAAGTATGCGCAGCATGGAATCGTGGCGTTAGTAACCAAATACGGGCGGAATCGGGTAGACTACCGGTTTTATTTTGCCCGGGACAGCCCTTGAATTTTAAGGAAAAACGCCTTCCCAGGCCCTAATCAAAAGAACAGAATCCATGCAATATTTTACGACGACGAGCAAAGCGTCTCGCCGAGCCTGTGACTGCGTCATTGTCGGCATTTATGACCGCGGCAAACTGGGAGCCGGCGCAGCCGATATCGACGCCGCCAGCAAAGGCCTCATCAAACGACTCATCAAGAGCGGCGACCTATCATCCGCACGCGGGCAGTGCCGCATCTTGCACGATGTCGCCGGGGTTCGAGCTAAGCGGGTCGCCGTCGTCGGTCTTGGAGCGGCGAGCTCGTTTCGCGCCAAACATTTCACCGCCGCAACGACACTTGCACTGCGTTCCCTGACATCAACCCGCAGCCGCCAAGTACTCAACACGTTAACGCTCGAGCCAATCAAAGATACGTCAGCGTATTACCTCGGTCGATTCACCGCTCAGGCCGGTGCCGAAGCGCTATATCGCTTTAGCGCCACCAAGGGCGGTCGCAAACCAAAGGCCGCTGCTCTCGCCTCTATCGGCATGACGTTGGCCACGCGCGGCGATGCCAACAAGGCGAAACGTGGCGCCGAGCACGGCGATGGGATTGCCCATGGCATGAACCTAGCGCGCGAACTCGGCAATCTGCCGGCGAATGTCTGCACACCGTCATACATCGCGCGGGAAGCGCAAAAAATTGCGCGCAAGTACGCCAAAGTCACCTGCAAAATCATCAACGAACCCGAAATGAAGCGCCTTGGTATGCATTCGCTGCTGTCGGTGACGGCCGGCACAGTGCAACCCGCCAAGTTCATCGTGCTGCAGTACAAAGGCGCGACCGGCAAACCGGTGGTGCTGATCGGTAAGGGTGTGACATTCGACACCGGCGGTAACTCACTCAAGCCACCGGCCGGTATGGACGAAATGAAATTCGACATGTGCGGCGCCTCTGGCGTACTCGGGACGTTTCTCACCGCCGCAAAGCTCAAGTTGCCGGTCAACCTCAAAGTGTTGATTCCGGCAGTCGAGAACCTGCCGGGCGGAAACGCTACCAAGCCCGGTGACGTGGTCACCTCAATGTCGGGCCAGACGATCGAGATCCTCAACACCGATGCCGAGGGCCGACTGATTCTGTGCGATGCGATGACCTATGCGCGTCGCTTTAAGCCCGACGTCATGATCGATGTGGCGACGCTGACCGGCGCCTGTGTTATCGCACTCGGGCACCACCATACCGGCGTGATGGGCAACAGCGATACGCTGTCGTCGACGCTGGTCAGTGCTGGCGTGCGCGCGGAAGATCGCGGCTGGCCACTACCGCTCGGCGAAGAATACGAGCGCACCTTGAAGAGCAACTTTGCCGACATGGCGAATATCGGCACGCGCGAGGCCGGCACAATCATCGCCGGTTGCTTCTTGTCGAAGTTTGCCGATGGCATCGATTGGGCCCACCTGGATATCGCCGGCACCGCATGGACGAGTGGCAAAGCCAAAGGCGCGTCCGGCCGACCGGTACCGATGCTGACGGAGTTTTTGCTCGAGCGCGCAGGTCAACTACCCTAGGACCGGCCTGTGGCGCGAGTCGATTTCTATGTACTGAGCCAATTTGGGGCGCAGTCGCGGCAAGCATTTGCATGCCGCCTGGCAGAGAAAGCTTGGCGACTGGATAACACCGTGCACATCCACGCCGATGACCGCACCAGTGCGGAGCAAATCGATCAGCTGCTGTGGACATTTCGCGACGGCAGCTTCGTGCCGCACGATATGGCTGACGCCTGCGACGCATCGACGCCCATTTGTATCGGCTATGGTGACGTCGCCGAGCCCCGGGACCTGCTGATCAACCTGTGCGATACGATCCCGACGTTCGCCGAGACTTTCCCGCGCATCGCGGAACTTGTAACCTCCGATGCTGACGCCCGGCATTTGAGCCGGAAACGATTTGCTGACTACCGTGACAAGGGACACACACTAGAAACACATAACGTTTAGCCGCCCCGACCGGCGACGACCTTGAGCTCATGGATACGTCTTACCAACCCAGCGAAATCGAACAACGCATCTACGAAAAGTGGGAGCGCGACGGGCATTTTGCGCCGTCCGGCGAAGGCGACCCGTACTGCATTGTGATTCCACCGCCCAACGTCACCGGCACCTTGCACATGGGCCACGCGTTCCAAGACACGATCATGGACGCACTGACCCGTTATCACCGCATGCTCGGCAAGAATACGCTGTGGCAGCCGGGCACCGACCATGCTGGGATTGCCACGCAAATGGTGGTCGAACGGTTGCTCAATCGCGAAGGCAGCAATCGCCGCGATATCGGTCGCGAGAAGTTTGTGGAGCGCGTCTGGGATTGGAAAGAAGAATCCGGCGGCAAAATCGGTCAACAACTGCGCCGTTTGGGCGGATCGGTTGACTGGACACGAGATCGCTTCACGATGGACGAAGGCCTCAGCGAGGCCGTCACCGAAGTCTTTGTGCGCTTGCATGAAGAAGGCCTCATTTATCGCGGCAAGCGACTGGTTAACTGGGACCCGGTGCTACACACCGCCTTGTCCGACCTGGAAGTACTCTCCGAAGACGAACCGGGCAGCCTGTGGCATTTCAAGTATCCACTCACATCCGGCGACGGACACTTGGTGGTGGCTACGACGCGCCCCGAAACGATGCTCGGCGACAGCGGCGTTGCCGTCAATCCCAAGGACGAGCGTTACCAGCATCTGATCGGTCAGACCGTCATGTTGCCGATCGTCAATCGCGAAATTCCGATCATCGCTGACGATTATGTCGATGCTGAGTTTGGCACCGGCTGCGTCAAGATGACGCCGGCGCATGATTTCAATGACTATGACGTCGGCAAACGGCATGACCTGGCGTTGATCAACATCTTTACCGACGATGCGGCGCTCAATGACTCTGTACCAGAAGCGTATCGCGGTATGGACCGGTTCGATGCGCGCAAGAAAATTGTCGCTGAATTTGAATCGCTCGGACTGCTCGACAAGATCGAAGACTATACCGTCAAGATTCCTCGCGGTGATCGTACCGGTGCCGTCGTCGAACCGTACTTGACCGATCAGTGGTACGTAAAAATCGAACCCCTGGCGAAACCGGCCATCGACGCGGTCGAATCTGGCGCGATCAAATTCGTACCCGAGAACTGGTCCAAGACCTACTACGAATGGATGTACAACATTCAGGACTGGTGTATTAGTCGGCAACTCTGGTGGGGGCACCGTATCCCAGCCTGGTACGACGACAACGGCAATATTTATGTCGGCCGCACCGAGGCGGAAGCCCGTGCCGCCAAAGGCCTCGATGACAGCACTCCGTTACGACAGGATGAAGACGTTCTCGACACGTGGTTTTCATCAGCACTGTGGCCATTCAGCACTCAAGGTTGGCCGCAAAAAACGCCGGCGCTGGATCAGTTTTATCCCGGCGCCGTGTTGGTGACCGGCTTCGACATCATTTTCTTCTGGGTCGCCCGCATGATCATGATGGGACTCAAATTCATGGGTGACGTGCCGTTTCGCGAGGTATACATCCATGGCCTCATTCGCGACGCGGAAGGCCAGAAGATGTCGAAGTCTAAGGGCAATGTCCTGGATCCGTTGGACTTGATCGACGGCATCACCCTTGACGACCTGCTCGAGAAACGCACCTCCGGATTGATGCAGGACCATCTATTGCCGGGCATTGAGAAAGCCACACGCAAACAATTTCCCGACGGTATTGATGCATTCGGTTGTGACGCGCTGCGGTTCACGTTTGCCTCACTAGCAACCACCGGTCGCGACATTCGATTCGATCTCGGTCGTATCGAGGGCTATAAGAATTTCTGCAATAAGCTGTGGAACGCCGCGCGGTATGTACTGATGAATACCGAGGACATCGGTACCGGCGACCAGCAATTGAGCGCCGCTGATCGGTGGATAACCGCGCGCCTCGACCACGTCACTGGCGCTGTGCATGACCACTTTGCGAACTACCGCCTCGACCTGGCGGCGCAAGCGCTCTACGAATTTACCTGGCACGAGTTCTGCGATTGGTATCTCGAGCTGTCGAAACCAACACTACAGTCCGACGCGGCGACCGACGCTGAGAAACGCGGCACACGCAACACCTTGGTAACGACGTTGGAAGCGCTATTGCGATTACTGCACCCGCTGATGCCGTTTATCACCGAAGAGATCTGGCAACAGGTCGCACCCCGCGCCGGCGTGACAGCCGAAACCATCATACGCCAGCCGTTCCCGGCCGTGACCGGCGATGTGGATGAAGATGCAGTTGGCGATATCGAATGGGTCCGCCAATTCGTTCTCGGTATTCGCCAGATCCGCGGTGAAATGGACATTTCGCCGGGCAAACCGTTGCCGGTATTGGTGCAGAACGGTTCTGATGACGACAAGCAACGGGTCGCGTCCTTTTCGGCGTATTTGAATGCGCTGGTCAAAGTCGATTCGGTCGAATTTCTCGACGCCGACGCTGAACCGCCAACTGCCGCCACGGCACTGATGGGCGAAGCCCGTTTGCTGGTGCCGATGAAGGGCCTGATCGATGTCGACGCTGAACGCGCGCGTTTGGATAAACAACTGACCAAGGTTCAAGCCGAGCTGACCAAGGCCACGCAAAAATTGGCCAACGAAAAATTTGTGAACAATGCGCCGCCAGCTGTGGTCACACAGGAGAAGGAGCGCAAAGCTGAGTTCGAGCAGACGCTGGCGCAGCTCACCGAACAACGCGAGAAGCTGGCTGATCTGGACTAGGCTGCGCTTGCGCCTCAGATTTCTGAGGAATAGATCACAATCTGGCTGGCAGTATGTGCAATTGGCGCGACGATCCGCGACGATACTGCGATGGAGTCTCGCATGCAGCAAAGCACCACACTGGAATCCGTCCCGGCAGGTACCGACGCCGATCGCTCGGCACTAGACCAAGCCCGCGCCGCTCTCGGCCGAGTCATTCTCGGCAAGGACGATCAGATCGCACTGGCGCTCGCCTGCTTGTTGGCTCGCGGCCATCTGCTGATCGAAGATCTGCCCGGTCTCGGCAAAACCATGCTGGCGCAGACGCTCGCCCGGGTTCTGGGCCTGAGCTTTCGCCGCATCCAATTCACCAGCGACTTGTTGCCTGCTGACGTGGTCGGCGTGTCCGTATTTCGCCAGGAAAAAGGTGAATTTGAATTTCAATCCGGGCCGATATTTTCGCAGTTGATCCTCGCCGATGAGGTCAACCGCGCCACGCCGAAAGCGCAAAGCGCCTTGCTCGAAGCAATGGAGGAACACCAGGTCTCGGTTGACGGCCACACGCGTGCGCTGCCGGACCCGTTCTTCGTCGTCGCCACGCAAAACCCGGCTGACCAAATTGGCACCTTTCCATTGCCTGAGTCGCAACTCGATCGTTTCTTAATGCGACTTGAGCTTGGCTACCCGAATCCCGAGAACGAACGTGAACTCATCGTCGGCGAGGATCGCCGTCAAATGCTTGATTCTGTCGGTGCGGAAATGGCACCCGATACGCTGATCCGTCTGCAGCGGTCTGCTGCTGCACAGCACATGAGTGACCCGTTGGTCGACTACATTCAAGAACTGGTTCGCCAAACACGCGAATCCCCGGATATCGAAATCGGCTTGTCGCCACGCGGAGCGCTCGCACTTGCCGCGGCGGCCAAAGCGCACGCCTTTGTCGAGCGACACTCCGGCGTATTTCCAGACGATGTCCAAGCGGTCTTTGGCGCTGTCGCAGGACACCGCCTGAAACCCGCTGGCAATAGCGGATATCGCACCGCCGCGGAACTCAGTCAGCATGTCCTCGATACCGTGGCCATTCCCTAAACCGTCGCGCGGCTTGCGCGACGTCGCCCGTCAGCGGGTTCGCCGATGGGCCAAGAAGCGCCAGGGTCTCGATCCACTGACCACCCAGTTGCGGCCAGGCCGCGTGTATATCTTGCCAACCGGCGTCGGCCTCATTTTCGGCCTAATGTGTTTTGCCATGTTGTTGGGTTCGATGAATTACAACAACAACCTTTCGTTCGTTCTGACCTTCATCCTGAGTGGGTTGGGCTTCGTGTCGATGCACCAGTGCCAACGCAATCTGGTGGATCTCGAACTGAGCTTCGCCGGTGTTGAGCCGGTGTTCGCCGGCCAGGTGGCTCAGTTTCGCGTCGCTGTTAGCAATCACAGCAAGACCGCGCGCCATGGAATCATGCTGTACGTCGACGGTACGGTGAGTGAGATTTGTGATCTTGCACCGGGCGACAGTCAGGTGCTGACGTTACCGATCACAACCACGGAAAGAGGCTACGTATCCTTGCAGCGGTTCGGAATCCAAACGGTGTTTCCGTTTGAGTTGTTTCGCTCGTGGGCATGGCTGCATATGGACCTCAAGGGTCTGGTCTATCCGAAGCCGGCAAACCATCCACCCGAACCGCCGCCGACACACACCGACCAGGGCCATCGCCAACATGACGCTCGCGGCGAAGAAGATTTTGCCGGTCTGCGCAAATTCAATCCGGGCGATTCACCGCGCCACGTTGCGTGGAAAGCATTCGCGAGAAGCAATCAGTTGTTGTCGAAGCAATTTGCCGGCGCCGATACCAGCAGCCAGTGGTTCGATTTCGATACCGTACCGGCTAGTGATCTGGAAACGCGCCTGTCGATTCTGACGCGTTGGATCACCGACACGGATCGCACGCGCGCCGATTACGGATTGCGAGTACCGGGCGTCGAATACCCACCCTCACACGGTGACGCGCATCGACGCACCTGCCTGGAAACGCTCGCGCTGTTTGGTAAGGACACCGATCATGGCTAAGCGGCGCGGCACCGACGGGTCGTTGCTGACCAGCTTGCCGTGGACGATCGGCGCCTTGGTTTTTGCGCTTGCGCCGCATCTGCCGTACCTCTCGATCTGGATCACGCTGGTGTTTATGGCGTGCGCGGCATGGCGCTACCTCATTGAAAAACGACGTATGGCGCTGCCACCGATGGCGGTGCGCGCTATCCTCGCGGTGTCGTGTTTTGTCGGCGTGCTGTCGACCTACGGTGACATTAGCGGTGTCGGGCCCGGCTCGGCGCTACTGACGGTCATGGCGGCGATGAAGCTGTTGGAAACGCGAAAGCGACGTGATCAGTTTGTCTTGTTGTTCATTTCGATCTTTCTAGTGATGTCGACGGTGTTGCGCGAACAATACCTGTGGTCGCTGCCGTATCTGATCGCCGCGGTGGCCCTCATCATGACTGCTTGGTTACGCATGTCGGCAACGCGACAGGAAACCGCGCGCGACAGTTTTCATACCAGCAAACGACTGCTGCTGTACGCCGCCCCGTTGGCGCTCGCGATGTGGATTTTCTTTCCGCGTATATCGACACCGTTTTGGGGCGTGCCGATCGACACCAGCATGGCGACATCGGGCATCAGTAACACGCTCAGTCCCGGCGATATTAGCGAGCTCTCTCTATCGGATGCGGTCGCATTTCGAGTCGACTTTAAGAGCCCCATACCCGAAGCTCGCGACCTGTATTGGCGCGGCTTGGTACTTACCCACTTTACCGGTCGTACCTGGTCCGGCAGGGAGCAACCCGGCCACGCACCAGGATCCCGAGACACGATTGAGGTGGACGGTGAGCCTGTTTCTTATCGGATCACGATCGAACCCACTCGACAACCGTACGTGTTCGCGCTCGACATTCCGTTTCAATGGAGCTTGCCGAATGCTGCGATGGGCCTGCAGCAGCAGATCACGCGAGCCCACCCGATCGATCAACGCATTGCCTACGACGCGATCTCCTACCCCCGTTATTCGGTTCAACGCGATATGAGCCGAACCGCAAAGAACTGGTACAGCAAACTACCCGCAGAGCGAAATCCGCGTACGCGGGAGCTCGCACTCGACATGTTTGCCCAAGCCGGCTCCGAACAAGCTTTCATCGATGCGGTGTTGCGAAAATTCAATCAGGAGGAATATTTTTACACGCTGCGACCACCGGCTCTTGGCAATAATTCGGTGGATCGCTTCTTATTTGATACGAAACAGGGGTTCTGCGAACACTACGCCTCAGCATTCGCGGTGATGATGCGTGCTGCGGGTATTCCGGCGCGTATCGTACTCGGGTACCAAGGCGGCGAACTTAATCCGTTAGGCGATTACATGATCGTGCGGCAGTCCGACGCTCACGCATGGACCGAAGTGTGGCTGGAAAATCGTGGCTGGGTGCGCGTGGACCCAACCTCCGCGGTGGCACCGCAACGAATCGAAGCCGGCATGCGAGGGTCACTGCGCGACGGTTCTGCCAATTCGTGGGGCCTCACCTCGCCGGCCGAGTGGTTGCACAGTCTGGGGCTGTCTTGGGATGCGATCAACGCCAAGTGGAATGCCTGGGTACTCGGCTACGGTCCCGAGAACCAGGATCGCTTTATGCAGTTCCTCGGCATCGATAACCCTGATTGGCAAAACAAAGTGTTCACGCTCATCGGTGTCGGCATCGCTCTGATATTGGGCATCAGCCTACTGCTGGCATTGCGCTATCGCGCGCCGCGGCCCGACCCGGCACAGGCACTGTATCTGCAGTTCGAAAAGAAAACCGGCCTGGAGCGGGCGACCGGAGAAACACCGAACGGTTTCGCGATTCGGGCGCAACGGGAATCGCCATTGGACGATGACACCATCACCGACATTACCGAGGCCTACCTGGCAGCACGCTACGGCTCGCCCGACCCGAACGCACTCAGCCAACTGGAATCGCGCGTTAACTCACTGCCTTAGCCGTCGGCGCTGTGACGCGCAGCAGCAATAGCCCGCCAACAACAAACAGCGGCAACACGCCGGCAATCACCATAGTCGGTTCGGTCGAAATCATGGTAATCACAGCAATCACCGTGGGACCGATGACGTAGGCCACTTTAGTGACCAAGTTATAGAACCCGAAAAACTCACCCGGTTTGTCGTTCGGAATCAGTGTTGCGTACAGCGACCGACTCAGCGCCTGTACACCACCCTGTACGCAACCGACCACAATCGCCATGACAAAAAATTGTTCGATGGTTTCCAAACGGACCGCCCAGATTGACACCGCAACATACACCAACAACGCGATGCCAATCGTTTGCTTGGCGCCGATGCGCTGCCCCAAATAACCAACCGCGATGGTCGCGGGAAAACCGGCGAAATTGGTAATCATCAGCGCTTTCACCAGGTCGGTACTCGCAAACCCCAATCGAGTGCCGTAATTGGCTGCCATCACGATGACCGTGTAGACACCAGCAAGGTAAATGCAGTACGCCACCAAGAACCGTGTCGCCTGCCGATATTGTCCGATGTGCGCTACCGTCTGGCGTAGGTCCCGATACGCGTTCTTGAAGATACCTTTGGCTGCTAACACTCGACCTGTGGCCTCCGGCACAAACATCACCAACGGCGCTAGGAACAAAGCCCACCACGCGCCGACCGACACGAACGCGAAACGAAATACGCTATCGGTACCGGCGAACCCAAATCTGTCCGGCGACATCAACATGACCGCGTGTAACGCCAACAACGTCGCACCACCTAAATATCCCATCGAGTAACCGATTGACGATACGACGTTGAAGTACCTCGGCTCGGTAACATCCACCAGCAAGGAATCGTACAACGAGTTGGAGCTTTGAAAGCCGATGGATGCCAGTACGTAGAACGCTGCGGCCAATACCCACTGACCCTCGCCGACCAGCCCAAGTGCACCGGTCATCACCGCGCCGCAGGTCGCAAACATGATCAGAAAGCGTTTCCGATAGCCTCCGGCGTCCGCAATAACACCAAGCACCGGCGCCGCTACCGCAACCACGGCGTTGGCGATCGCCGTGATCGTCGCCAATCGCGACGTTACGTCGGATTCGAGCTCACCAGCACTCCAATACGCGCCGAAGAACAGCGGAAACAGCGCCGCCAATACGCTTAACGCAAACGCCGAGTTGGCCCAGTCATACAATGCCCACGCGACGACCTTGCGATTTAGCATCTGACTAGTGCTCTCGGGTACTCAGGAACGTCACGTCGGGCCAGCGTTCCTCGGTGAGGTTCAGATTCACCCGCGTTGGTGCAATGTAAACCAGGCTTTCGCCGTGGTCGCGCGACAAATTGTCATGCGCCTTACGCTCAAAGTCCTGCAACATCTTGTCATCTTCGCAGCGCACCCAGCGTGCGGTCGCGACATTTACCGACTCGAACGTACATTCCACCTTGTACTCATCGCGCAGGCGATGGGCGACCACATCAAACTGCAACGGCCCAACCGCACCCAAAATGAGATCGTTGTTACGCAGCGGTTTAAACAACTGCGTCGCACCCTCTTCACAAAGTTGCGCCAGCCCTTTTTGCAGCGCTTTGAGCTTTAGAGGGTCGCGCAGTACCGCACGGCGAAAAATCTCTGGCGCGAAATTCGGAATACCCGTAAACCGCAACGTTTCACCTTCCGAGAAACTGTCGCCGATGTTGATTGTGCCGTGATTGTGCAGCCCGATAATGTCACCGGCGTACGCCGTCTCCGCATGTTGCCGATCGGCTGCCATGAACGTAATCGCATCGGCGATTTTTAGGTCTTTGCCGGAACGGACATGCAAGACCTTCTGGCCTTTTTGAAATTCGCCGGAACACACGCGCATAAATGCGATGCGATCCCGGTGACCAGGATCCATATTGGCCTGGATCTTGAAAATAAAACCGGTCAGTTTGTCTTCGGTCGGCTCGACTACTCGCTGCTCCGTGTCACGCGCTTTGGGGGTCGGCGCAAACTCGACAAATTCATCCAGTAACTCTTTGACACCGAAATTCGATAGTGCCGAACCGAAGAACACCGGTGACTGCTTGGCATTCAAATAGGCATCGATGTCGAGCTCCGGACACGCGCCTTTCACCAGCTCGATCTCGTCGCGAAACGACTCTGCATCGACCCCCAGCACTTCGGTCGCCTCTGCCGAGTGCAGTCCATCGATAATCTGCTGGGTAGACTTCTTTTCGCGATCGGTGCGTTCGTACAGATAGATCTTGTCCTGCAACAGATGGTAGACGCCTTTCAGGCTTCGCCCCATACCGATCGGCCAAGTAATCGGCGAACATTGGATGTTCAATACCGACTCGATTTCATCAAGCAGCTCTATCGGTTCGCGCCCCTCCCGATCGAGTTTGTTAATAAACGTCATGATCGGCGTATCCCGCAGCCGGCACACCTCCATCAACTTGATTGTGCGTTGCTCGACGCCCTTCGCGCAGTCGATCACCATCAGCGCAGAATCGACTGCCGTTAAAGTGCGATACGTATCTTCGGAGAAATCTTCGTGGCCCGGTGTATCCAGCAGGTTTACCACCCGATCACGATACGGAAACTGCATAACACTGGAGGTCACCGAGATTCCGCGTTGCTGCTCCAGCGCCATCCAGTCGGACGTCGCATGGCGGCTCGCCTTACGACCCTTGACCGTTCCGGCCAACGATATCGCGCCGCCAAACAACAGCAGTTTTTCAGTCAGCGTGGTTTTACCCGCATCCGGATGCGAAATAATCGCAAACGTGCGGCGCATATCCACCTGTTCGGTGATCGATGACATAGCAAAGCAATTAGTGGTCTAGTTGTCGGTAATCAGCTTTTTCACCAGTACGTCGGCGTCTTCACGTCCGTCGTGTGCCTGGTAATACGCAGGGCGATTGGCAATCTTGTGAAAGCCCTTCTTTTTATATAGGGCGTGCGCATTCTTATTGGACGGCCGCACTTCAAGAAAAATCTCGCGAACGGCGGTTGCACGCGCTCGCAACAGTATTTCGTCGAGTAGCATCTCACCATATCCCAGCGAGCGATACTTCGGCTCGACGCAAATATTCAATATATGTGCCTCGCCGGCCGCAACAGACAATATGCCGTAGCCGACGACGTCGCCATCACGCTCCAAGACGATGCACTGGTAGCCGGCCAGCAGGCAATCACGAAACACACCGTGCGACCACGGAAAATCATAGCTGCGTCGCTCGATATCCGACACCAACGCCAGATCTTCGTGGGACATGGTGCGAATTTGCACCTCCGCTTCGTGCAACGGCCGAATCACGCGGCATGCTCCCGTACCGTCTTTAGCGCCAACTTAATGTCATCCCACGACTTACGCTTCTGCGTCGGGCTGCGTAGTAGATAGGCCGGGTGATACGTAACCACCATCGGCACTTTACCGACGTGATGCAGCTGGCCGCGTAACCGCCCAACCGGTGCATCGGTATCGAGCAACAACTGTGCTGCAATTCGCCCGACGGCAAGAATGATATCCGGTTTAACCAGGTCGATTTGTGCATCCAAGAAACTGCGGCACTCCGCCGATTCTTCCGGCCGCGGATCGCGATTGTTCGGTGGGCGACACTTCAGAATATTGGCGATAAATACGTCATCACGCGATTGCCCAGCAGCACGCAACATTTCACTCAGCAACTGCCCGGAACGACCAACGAAAGGTTCGCCACGCCGATCCTCTTCCGCGCCCGGCGCCTCTCCGATAACCATCCAGCTGGCATTTGAATTGCCGGTCCCAAACACCGTTTGTGTACGGCCTTCGTGAAGCGAGCAGCGCGTGCAATCCTCCACCGATTCGCGTAACGCCTGCCAGTCGCCGGGCGCCTCAACCGGTACGTCCGCCGATGCGGTGGTCGCTTCAACGACCTCGGTGACGTCGGCATGATCGCGCGGCAACCAGACATCAATACCCAGAGCCTGCAAGTAGGCGCGTCGTTGATGTTCGGGGTGCTGCATGAATCGGTTCCAGAAATTCGGCAAGTGCGTAAGTCTGCCACGGCCGGCAGCGCAAAAACACTCAACTTTAGCGGGATGACGCCTTGGTGACGTACTCGGGTCGTGCTGGTTTACGGCGACGGCAGTTTGGCGATCAGATCACTTCCTGCGCGAACTTTTTGGCCAGGCTCGACGAGCACACGGGCCGCCGGACCGACCTGCACTTCCGCCACCCGTGCCAGCCGCAAGTGCGCGGCGCGCCAGCCTTGCCCGACGCGATCACCAAACTGCAGCAATGACTTTGGCACCAGCCCAAAACGAAAACCCGAAAACTGCAGCAGTACGTCGTCGCCTTCATCGGTTTGCACCCACATGGCGTTGACCGGCAGTTCGCCGCTGGCGGCGCCATCGGCAGAGCGCAGATCCATTACCTGCCCCTCGCTCGGTGAACGCGCCGTGTAAGCACCCAGGACATGCGCTCGAATCCGAATACACTGTGCCTCGCCGTTCAGCACTCCCTCGGTGCGTGTCTCAACAGACAATACGCGGCCATCAACCGGACTGACTACGCCGAGCGGCGACGGCGGGATTTTGCGAATCGGATCGCGAAAAATGAGATAGACCAGCAGCCAGACAAATGCGAGCGCCAACGATGCCTCAAGATGGCGTTGATAGATTGCAACACCGAGCAGCACGGTTGCCACCAGCGTATACGGCACGCCCTCGGTGGCTACTAGGGGATTTCGTCGACCCTTCACGTTAACCCTCACACCAAATCGAGCGGCGACCTTCCGCTGCTTTGGCATCGGTGTCAACACCCTGCACGCAATATTCAACATAGGCTGCTAAGATTCGCGCCTTGTAGGTAATGGTTTAGCAGTATGCGTTTTTCGGAATTTGGCTTGACGACCCTCAAAGAGGTTCCGGCTGAGGCTGAGATCGTCAGCCACCAACTTATGCTCCGCGCCGGACTTATCCGCCGCTTGGCCTCCGGCCTGTTTACGTGGATGCCGATCGGCGTGCGCGTGTTACGCAAGGTCGAGGCGATCGTCCGCGAAGAAATGGACCGCGCCGGTGCGCTCGAACTGCTGATGCCGGCGGTGCAGCCGGCCGAGCTGTGGCGTGACACCGGTCGTTGGGATCAGTATGGCCCGCTGCTGCTGCGTATGAATGATCGTCACGACCGCGAGTTTTGTTTCGGGCCTACGCATGAAGAAGTGATCACCGACATCGCACGACGTGAGCTGCGCAGCTACAAACAGTTGCCGGTCAACTTCTACCAGGTACAGACCAAGTTTCGCGATGAGATTCGCCCGCGATTTGGCGTCATGCGATCCCGTGAATTCATCATGAAAGATGCATATTCGTTTGACGTTGACGATGCCGGCCTGGAGGTCGCGTATCAGAAGATGCACGATGCCTACACCGCTATCTTCTCCCGACTCGGGCTGGAGTTTCGCGTCGTGTGGGCCGACAGCGGCGAGATCGGTGGCAGCAAATCACAAGAATTCCACGTCATCGCAGATTCCGGCGAAGATTCACTCGCCTATAGCGAGGACGACGACTACGCCTCCAATGTCGAAACCGCGGCCACACTGCCGCTCGACGGCGAGCGGCCTGCCGCGACCCAGGAACTTGAAAAGATCCCAACGCCGGACGTCCGCACGATTGCCGATCTTTGCGAGATGCTCGATATCGACGCGTCACAGACGGTCAAAACGCTAATCGTCGAAGGTAACGATGGCCCGGTGGCCTTAATCATCCGCGGCGACCACGAACTGAACGCGATTAAAGCCGAGAAGCTCGATGCGGTCGCTTCGCCGCTGAAGATGGCCGATGCGGCCACGATCAACCAGGCAACCGGCAGCGAAGCGGGTTCGCTCGGACCGGTTGGGTTATCTATTCCGACCTTTATCGACCACGCGGTCGGCGGTCTGGCTGACTTTAGCTGTGGCGCCAACGAGGTCGGCCAGCACTTCATTGGTGTCAATTTCGGACGCGACCTGCCAGAGCCCGACACCGTCGACCTGCGCAATGTTATCGAAGGCGACCCAGTCCCCGGTGGGCAAGGTACGTTGAAGCTGGCGCGCGGCATTGAGGTCGGCCATATCTTCCAGCTCGGCACCAAATACAGCGAGGCGCTGGGCGCGACCGTGCAAGATAACAACGGCAAAGACCGCGCCATGGCGATGGGGTGCTACGGCATCGGCATCACGCGCATCGTCGGCGCCGCTATCGAGCAGAACCATGATGATCGCGGCATCATTTGGACGGAGCCGCTAGCACCGTTCGACGTCGTGTTGGTCGGTATCAATCTGCAACGCTCCGATACCGCCCGCGAGGCTGCGGACGCGCTCTATGAAGAATTGACCGACATGGGTCTTGAGGTGCTCTACGACGACCGCGACGTAAGGCCCGGCGTGAAGTTTGCGGATGCTGAGCTTATTGGTATTCCGCACCGGCTCGTGATTTCCGAACGCGGCATCGCCAAGGGAGAACTGGAGTATCGGCATCGACGGGATGACGAATCTCGCGATCTAGACCGTGCGCAAGCTCTCAAATTGCTTAAGAGGTAGGCATTAACCTACTAATTTTGCAGTAATATATCGGCACTATGTCGATTCTTCGGCCTTTAATCATCGTTTTTGCCACTGTGGCATACAGCTGCGCCGCGTCCGCGCAGACGACCGAACGTGATCCGGAATTGCGCGATGCACTGCTGCAAGCGGCCAGCTCCGCGGACAGTTTCGGTGACCGCTTTGATGCCGAAGTGTGGTTGACCGATATGTCGCGCCGGCTGGAACGCCAGGTGCCGGATGCCGACGAGCGAATGACCATTCTCACCAACGTGCACTATGAGGCGAAACGGGCTGGATTGGAGCCGGAGCTGGTTCTGGCGGTTATTGAAGTTGAGAGCAACTTTGACCGCTACGCGGTGTCCGTCGCCGGTGCGCTCGGGATGATGCAAGTGATGCCGTTCTGGAAAAACGAGATTGGCAGACCAGATGACAATCTCATCGATCTCCGCACCAACCTTCGTTACGGGTGCACCATCCTGAAACACTATCTCGACAAAGAGAACGGTGATCTGCGGCGCGCACTAGGACGTTACAACGGCAGCCTTGGGAAGCGGAAATATCCGAATAAGGTTATTGATAAGCTCACCGGCAAATGGTTCCAGATCTAATCCAGCCCCACTCAGCAGCCGCATTACAGCGTTGAAATCGCCCTCAGAATCCTCATGTATACGAACATACACTGCGTTTCTTCGGACGATTTCGCCTTGTACTCCAACTGCTGAGTGACGCTGAGAAACACGAGCGCAGCGCACTCGCCCGCATCACTTTCGATACGGCGCAGAGCTATTCGGACGATTTCGCCTTGTACTCCAACTGCTGAGCGACGCCTTTAGATTTCCGCGTAGTGCACTCGCCTGAATCACTTTCGGTTACGCGCCGAGGTCTTTGGCTGCGTGGCAATCTGTTACAGCCGGATCCAGACAGTAAGTCACTCCTTACGAACCATCTGAGCCAGCCAGCATGCAGCTGCACCGATGATGGCAGCCGTCGAACCGACTACAAGCTGGAAAACCGGCCAAAACCCGATAAGGGGCTCCTTTTCTCCGGTAGGGAAAAACTCACTATGCAGATTGAATGCAAGGCACAAGACCCAAGGTATTAAGCCGGATAGTATTAGCGCAGGCTTCTTATCTAATCGCAGGGCGAGAAGAACTCCGACAACTATTGGCCCCACAATAATCAGAGCCCAGATTACTACGGAGCTACCCATACGTACTCTCGAATTCTCACTGACTGGTTACAACTTGCGCGGCGATTCGCTTGAAAAATGACCTGCCGGAACGGGTCTCAAGCCACCATCGTACTAGGAAAGTTCCTGACCGCTGAAATCGGCCAGAAGTGGACGATCAATCTTGGGTTTCTTCCGTTGCGGCCTGTGCAAGCTGAAGCGCCTCTAGTGCGCTCGACTTGGCGAGCAGCGCGTCGACTCTTGCGTCTTCGTAGCGGCGCATTCCGAGTGACTCTTCTGCCTTATTCAGGTGCACCAACGCGACCTCGAGGATACCCTCGGCATGCTCCTCAGCGCCGGCCTCACGAGCCACTTCAATTGCCTGACGGGCATCCGACATTTCCTGCACCGGCGCCGTCTGACACGCAGCGACGGCGAGCAAGGCCGCGAATACCGAGATTCGCAGAAAAGAGGTCAGGCGATTAGAAAACATTGTTATTCTGATTATTGTTTACGTCTCAACGCTACCAATTGGATTGGGACGCCGTCAAGCAAACCGACTATCTATACCAGGGAGCCGACTCGCACTATGAGCCTCACCATCTATCACAACCCGCGCTGCTCTAAATCACGGAAAACATTAGAGATTCTGCAAGAATCCGCTGTCGACCACACGATTGTGGAATATCTAAAGTCACCGCCCAGCGCGGCGCGCATCATGACCCTGGCCGGGCTACTCGGGCTCAGCGTTGCCGAAATCGTGCGCCAGGGGGAATCGGTCTTTCGCGAAGCGACCGACCTCCCCAATCTCGATGACGATGCCGCGCTGGCCGCCTGGGTAGCGGCCAATCCCAGCGTCCTGCAACGGCCGATCGTGGTGGACGATGACAAGGGTCGTGCAGTGGTGGGTCGGCCGCCGGAATCCGTCGCCGATTTGATCCGCTCATGAGCGACATCCTAATTCTGTATTACTCGGTGCACGGCGCCACCGAAGCGTTGGCCCGTGAGATTAGCTTGGGCGTCGATAGCGTTACCGGAATGGCGGCACGTCTGCGCACGGTACCGAAAGTATCAAGCGTGGCCGAGCAAACCGACGACGCAGTACCCGACAGTGGACCGCCCTACGCGAACGCCGCTGATTTTGGCGAATGCAGCGGTATCTTGTTGGGCAGCCCGACGCGTTTCGGCAACATGGCCGCACCGCTCAAGTACTTTATCGACGGCACCGCCAGTGAATGGCTGGCAGGCGCCGCAGCCGGCAAGCCCGCCGGCGTATTTACCTCATCGTCCAGCCTGCACGGCGGCCAGGAAACCACCCTGTTGACGATGGCCATCCCACTGCTCCATCACGGCATGTTGATCTGCGGATTGCCGTATACGGAAGAAGCATTGCACACCACGACTACCGGCGGGACGCCCTATGGCGCCAGTCACGTTACCTGGGACCGGCAAGCCAGCGAATTGAGCGACGATGAAAAGCGCCTGGCTCGCGCGTTAGGAAAACGCGTCGCGACCGTCGCCCAAAAGCTCGAATCGAGCTAAGGCGAGTCGGAATCCAAAACAGTCTTTACGAACGGAATCGTCAGACGTCGCTGGGCACGCATCGCAGCGTCGTCGAGGCGATCCAGCAGCGCATACAGACTAGCCATGTCACGGCGGCTGTGTTTCAGCAGAAACTGTGCCGTCTCATCGGGCAGGTCCAGGCCACGATGATTTGCGCGCAGCTGCAATGCGCTCGCCGCGCGACTGTCATCGAGTGGCTGCAACTGGTAAATCGACAGCTGCGACATTCGACTCTGCAAGTCCGGCAGCGCGAACGGCGTCGCTCGAGGTGGCGCAGCGGCCGACGTGATCAAAACGCTAGCCGTCTGCTGCATATCGTTATACAAGTTGAACAGCGCCTGCTCCCACTCGGTGTTTCCCGTGGCGCAATCAATATCGTCCAGACACACCAGCGCGCGACTCGACACGCCTTCAATAATACCCGGGTCGGAAGCGACAAACTCGGCCAGCGGTACAAACACGGCTCCATCACCGAACCGCTCGCATGCCGCTTGCAACAAATGCGACTTGCCTGCCGCCGACGCGCCCCACAGCCAGGCACCGACATCGCCGCCCCCTTCGGCCAGCGCTGTCAGCGCTGCGACTGTGGCGTCATTGCCGTCGGCAAGAAAGCTCGCGAACACCGCATGGTCCGCGAGGCGTAGAGGTAACGCGAGCTGACTCAAAACAGGAGACCTAGTTGCGCCTTAACCGTCGCCGGCCTCGTCGAGAAGGATGTCGCTCTGATCTTTCAGATAGCGGTCGTAGGCGAAGCGCACCACTACCGACAGGATTGCCGCAACCGGCAGCGCCAGCAAGATGCCAAAGAAACCGAACAACTGACCGCCGGCGGCAACCGCGAAAATAATGAGCACCGGATGCAGGCCGATACGATCGCCAACCAGCTTGGGCGTCAATATCGAGCCTTCGATACCCTGCGCAATTGCGAAGGTCGCGACCACGCCGACCATTTTCCATAGCGGATCCGGCTCTAGGGCTACGGTGAGCCCGGCCAACGTGATACCGAATACGAAGCCGAGATACGGAACGAAACTCACCAGTCCCGACACCACGCCAATCGCGATCGCAAACTTCAATCCGACGATGCCCAGTCCGACCGAATAGATAAGCGACAACGCCAGCATCACCAATAGTTGGCCGCGCAGGAATGCGCCGAGCACCTCATCGGTTTCGCGCGCCAAGCGCAGTACCGTCGGGCGCTGCTGACCCGGAATGAGTGCGCCAATGTGTCCCATGATGTCATCCCAATCACGCAGCAGATAAAACGTGATGATCGGAATAAGAAACAGACTCAGCACCGCGGCCAATAATGCCCCGCTGGATTTGGTAATCGCGCCAAACACCGTAGCGCCAACGGTCCCGGCATATTCGCTGTAGCGCGAAACGAATGCACCCAAACCAACATCGTCGGCACCTTCCATATCCAGCAATGGATACAGTGACGGCAACCACTCCTGCTCAATACGCGACACAATATCCGGCAGCGCCGCGACCAGCGCGGCTACCTGACTTTGTATCAGAGGCCCAACCAGTAGAACCAAACCGCCGATGACCAAGAACGTCAATACGAACACCAATACCACGGCCACGGTTCTCGGCATCTTGTACTTTTGCAGGCGATCGGCGAGCGGATCACCGATATAGGCCAGCAGAGCCGACGCGATAAATGGCGTTAACACCGGCGCGAGCACGTACAACAAGAAGCCAACTAAGGCGACCGCAATGAGCCAATTGAGTTTTTGATTGTCTTGCATGTCAGTCTCCTGATCGTGCGCCGCGGATCCAATTCGACACATAGTCGTAACCGCTGATCACCACCGTAATCAAAACGGCCGCCCCAAAAATCGTCACGGTAATCTGATCGGGCCAACCGTAGCCGGCGCGCGACATAACAAACACCAGAAAAATGAATTCCAGCGCTGTGTTGAGCTTACTAATGCGCGTTGGCGCCCCTTCCAGACGACGCACCAGATAGTGATACATAAAGGAGCCGGCAACGATCACTACATCGCGCAAAATCACAACGACAGCGAGCCACACCGGCAACTGCCCTAAAAATGCCAAGGTGCCGTAGCTGAACGCGACCAGCAGCTTGTCACCGGCAGCATCCAGGAACGCGCCGAGCTGCGTATTCCAGTTGTATTTCTTGGCGAGATATCCGTCGATACCATCAGAAAGACTGGCGAACAGGAACAATCCCAACGCCCAACCAAACTCTTCACGGATGAACAACCACAGGATCGGCAAAATCAACAAGATCCGTGAAATAGAAATGGCGTTGGGTAACCAATGAAGCGACATCGCAGCTCCCGCTTCTATGGATCGAAATAGAATTGCAGCGACGTACTGCCGCTGTCGTCAAAGTCAATGTCCGACCCAAAATCTCCATCGAACACATCGCCTTCAACTAGACCCGCATACCGCAACGCGCGGCGCAGGCGCTCGGCGCCTCCGTGCACGTCAACCGAATAGCGAATGGTATCGCCGATCACCTCGTCGATTGAGAATCGCTCGATAACCCCGGCGTCGCTCAGGACATTTTGAATCTCACCGTAGGCGGCGATCGAATCAATACCGCCGACCCGCAAATCGACGCGACGCACCGGCGCGTTTCCTTCGATCGCGAACTCGCTCGCCAGGCGCTCCGAAATCAGGTTGATCACCGCTTCGGGCTCGCCATTCCAAAATTGTTCATCGCCGGCAAATGAGTAGGTCCAGCGATTACGTTGACTCGACGCCGCGCTAACCCGTCCAATCAATACCGAATTGACGTCGTAGCGCTCCGATGCGGCATAGATCGGTTCGTGAAACCCACCCCAAATATCACTGAAACTGACGTTCTCGAGATCTTCGGCATCCAACAGCGGAAAAAACACCGGGATACCGCGACGCTCGGCCGCCTCCAAAATACGTTCGCGGAGCTGACGGTTGCGATCGGCTGTGCGCCGCGCGCCAGGGCCACGCAGATTGTCATCGGCACCGACGATTTGTCGTTCGCCGCGACCCCAATCGACCGCGATCCACAACACCGTCGCCGGTCGGTCGCTGCCCCACACGGCCTGCCCCGACCGCCGCAGCACGGACTCGATGGCGTCGCCATCAAATCTCACCCACAGCTGATCATCTTCGGCCGGACGAAATTGGACCATGTAAGAGCCGGGGTCTGGAAACAACGCATCGACCAAATCACGATCGTTGACCAGCTCGGCACCGGAGACGCGCATGAGGACCTCGTCGAGCGCGTCGCGAATCGCAGCATCGCGCGGATTGCGCAGCCGATGGTTGAGCGGTACCTGCGCTGTGAACAGCGACGGCACCTCAACCGCGCTTGCGGCAACCGGCAATACGGCGCCCGCGATCAGCCAGACCGCAAGCAACATCGCCCGCGGTGTGCTTGCGAGCCAGGTTTGAAACAAAGAATTCAGCAAGGGTGGTTTCCCCGTCTGTGCCCAAGCACTATTATATCGCCCAAATCGGGCATGGCCGAATAGTTCCTTATAACTGCTGACGAGTCCACATGAGCACCGAATCTCTGACCTACAAAGACGCGGGCGTCGATATCGACGCCGGCAATACGCTGGTGGACCGAATCAAGCCGCTGGTAGCGGCTACCCGCCGTCCTGAAGTCATGGCGGGAATCGGCGGATTCGGCGGTCTATTTGCCATAGACCCGACCAAATACCGCGAACCGGTGCTGGTCTCAGGAACCGACGGCGTCGGCACCAAGCTGATGCTGGCGCAAATGTTGGGCCAGCACGACACGATCGGCATCGATTTGGTTGCCATGTGTGTCAACGACGTCCTAGTACAGGGCGCTGAGCCGCTGTTTTTTCTCGATTACTTTGCGTGCGGCAAGCTGGACGTGGACACCACCGCCGACGTCGTGGCGGGTATCGCCCGTGGCTGTGAGCTCGCCGGCTGCGCCCTGATCGGTGGCGAAACGGCGGAAATGCCCGACATGTACTCGCCCGGCGATTACGATCTGGCCGGGTTTTGCGTCGGCGCGGCGGAACGGACCGAACTTATCGACGGCAGCAACGTCGTTGCCGGCGACGCGCTCATCGCGCTCGGCTCTAGCGGCCCGCACTCGAACGGCTACTCGTTGATCCGCAAGATTCTGCAACGAGACCCTGAGGCTGCGATCGACGGCCAGTCGGCGGTCAATCAGCTCATAGAACCGACCCGCATTTACGTCAGACCGGTTCTCAAGGTGATGGAGTCGATTACCGTCAAAGCCATGTCACACATCACCGGTGGTGGCATCAGCGAAAATTTACCCAGAACCCTGCCGGATTCGCTGCACGCGGTGGTCGATACCGCGACCTGGACGCCAGGTCCGCTATTCGATTGGCTCGCTGACGTTGGCAATGTGGCCACCGATGAAATGCGTCGCACATTTAACTGCGGAATCGGCATGGTCCTGGTGGTAGCTGCTGCGGATGCGTCAGCAACAATTGCTGCGCTTGAAGCCGACGGCGAACGCGCCTGGCAGTTCGGCACGATCGCCAGCGGTGCCGGCGAGGTCGAGTATCGTTGAGTACGCCGCCCTGCCGTGTCGCAATCCTAATCTCCGGCTCGGGCACTAATCTGCAGTCGTTTATCGACGCTGAGGCACGCGGCGAAAGCGCATACACGGTCTGTCACGTCTTCAGCAATCGTGCTGATGCTTACGGCCTTGAGCGTGCCCAACGCGCCAACGTGCCGACCGATGCTGTTGCGCATACCGAGTTTGAGTCACGCGATGAGTTCGACCGCACGGTCGGCGACATTCTGGACGCGCATTCTCCCGATATTTTGGTGCTGGCCGGCTACATGCGGATACTTAGCGCCGAATTCGTTGCTCGCTATGCCGGCCGAATTCTCAACATTCATCCGGCGCTATTACCGGCATACCCGGGGCTGGACACGCATCAGCGCGTGCTTGACGCGGGCGAGACCCACCACGGCAGCACGGTTCACTTTGTGACCGAGGAACTCGATGGCGGTCCGCCGGTGCTTCAAGGTCGCCTACAAATTGGCGTCAACGAAACGGCCGGGCAGCTAATGCGACGGGTGCAGGACATCGAGCATCGAATCTACCCGCAATGCACGAACTGGTTTGCCGAAGGCCGATTGGAATTCCGACACGGTGCCGCGTGGCTGGACGGCAAACAACTGCGCCGCCCCGTCGTCGAGGATTTTTAGTGGACTTACGCCCTTGGCAAAGTGACGCCAATCTGGCCTTGGTATTTGCCACCACGATCTTTGTAGGACGTTTCGCACGCCTCGTCCGACTCTAGGAACAACATCTGCGCCACACCTTCGTTGGCGTAGATCTTTGCCGGCAATGGCGTGGTATTGGAAAACTCCAGCGTCACGTGCCCTTCCCACTCCGGTTCCAGCGGCGTGACGTTGACAATAATTCCGCAACGCGCATACGTCGACTTACCCAGGCAGATCGTGAGCACGTTGCGCGGAATACGAAAAAACTCCACCGTTCGCGCCAGCGCGAACGAATTCGGTGGAATGACGCACACGTCGCTATCGATATCGACAAAACTGGTCGCATCAAATGCTTTCGGATCGACCACCGCCGAGTTGATATTGGTGAAAATCTTGAACTCCGTAGAGCACCGTACGTCATAGCCGTAACTCGACGTGCCGTAAGAGACAATGCGATCGCCGTTCACCTCACGGACCTGACCCGCCTCGAACGGCTCGATCATGCCCGCCGTATTCGCCATTTCGCGTATCCAACGATCGGATTTAATACTCAACTAACTCCCCTCGACGACAATGTTAGGAAACTTGCTGCTGTAGTCTTTGCCCTGCGCGGCCAATGAAGCGGCCATGCGAATTGCCGCGTCTCGATATGCCCGCGCAGCCGCCGACTCTGGTGCTGCGATAACGGTTGGCGTACCACTGTCGGTTTGTTCCCGGACAGTGGCAGACAAGGGCAATTGTCCCAGCAGCGTGACGTCGAAATCGACCGCCATCTGCTCACCGCCGCCGCTACCGAAAATCGCCTCTTCATGGCCACATGACGAGCATACGTGCGTCGACATATTTTCGATAACGCCCAGCACCGGCACGGATACTTTGCGGAACATGGCCAGACCTTTGCGTGCGTCCAGCAAGGCGATGTCTTGAGGCGTGGTCACAATTACGGCGCCGGCGACCGGCACCTGCTGCGATAACGTCAGCTGGATATCGCCGGTGCCCGGCGGCATATCGACGATCAAATAATCCAGATCCTGCCAGGTCGTCTGATGCAGGATTTGATTGAGCGCGGAGGTCACCATCGGCCCGCGCCAAATCATCGGCGTATCGGCGTCCACCAAAAACCCGACCGACATGACCTGCAGGCCATGCGCTGCTAAAGGCTGCATGGTTTTGCCATCGTCGCTGGTCGGCTGTTGACCGGCGATGCCCATCATATGCGGTTGACTCGGACCATAGATATCAGCGTCGAGCAGACCCACATTGGCACCTGCAGCCGACAGCGCCAGCGCAATATTGGCCGCCACGGTCGACTTACCGACGCCACCTTTGCCCGACGCTACAGCGATAACGTTGCGAACCTGCGGCAATCGTTTCAGATTGCGCTGCACGCTGTGCGCCCGGATCTCCTGTTGAAATTCGATTTCGGTCTGTTTAACCGCCGATTCTGCCGCCAGCGCCGCCTCAATCTGACCGCGGAACTGCTCTAGGTACCCCCCGGCCGGAAAACCGAGCGAAATCGTGGCCTTAGCGACGTCATCAGAGACCTCCACAGCAGAGATTTTTGCAATCTCACCCAAAGGCAGATCAATACCGGCTAACTCAATGGAATTCAGGAAGTTTTTCACAGTGGATTCTGTTGACGGCGTCACATTTCCGTCGTTGGTATTAGGTAAAATCTAAGCTTGGGACCTCCTTATGGGAGGTGTGTGCGCGCACATTGTAACGAAGCTTGAGCCTCTGCCAAGCATTGATTTTCAAGGGTTTTGGCCTCATAGCAATCTGCGACGGTGTGGCATAATGCCTAACCGGGGATTTCAACGACTGCACGCCATCCGTGAGTATCGCGGACAGCATGCTTCGCCTGGGCAAGAGCGAGTCGATTGGTAACAACAACAAAAAGTACTGACAACGTGATTGCAGGGACGCCCCGACCGGGTCGTTCGGGCTTGGTTGTACCTGACCAGATAGCGCACGGAGCGTTGCGCTGATGGGCTTCCTTGGTTCGTATCGCGCAGAACAGCTGGTATCGCAGCTGGCCGCTGAACCGGCGCCGGATTCGCCGGCCGCGCAGCGGTTGGTGAATCGCTTGAAAAAGATGGGCGCCAAAGTCATCCCCAAAGCGATTGACGCGCTGGCGTTATCTGACAAGACCCACACAATGGTATTCGTCGATATCCTTTCCAGCCTGGTAAGCGATAAGACGCTTGAAGCGTTTCGAGAGGGCCTCGCTGACGGTAACGAACGAGTGGTGTCCGGAACCTCCTGGGCGTTATCCAGCAGCACCAACTACGATGCCAATAAGCTTCTCGATTTCTTTGAAGATACAGAGGTGTCCAAACCGGCCTTGATCGAGATTCTGCGCGTCCACAAGCAGGATCTTAGCGTGCATGAACTCTTGCAACGCGCCTACGAACTCGACCCGAAAGAATCGGGCGCCCTCTTCCATATTATTGAGGACACCATTCGCCCCGAGATGATCCCCGACTTGATCGCCCGCATGGGCGGCAAGGATCCGAATATCAAGGTGCACTTGATCGGTCTGTTGAGTCAGTTCGACAAACCTGAAGTTAACCGCGCACTCGAATCGCAACTCGTTGATCGGCACAAACAAGTCCGCAGCGCCGCGCTCTCGGCGCTGGCTAAGCGCGGCGGCACCGCCAACATCGAAGCGGTCAGCAAACTGCTCACCGATACCGACCTCGAAGTCCAAAACAAAGCCGTCGACATGCTGGTGCAAATGCAGCATCCGGAAACCGTGAAATATCTGGCGGCGGCGCTCAAAGATGAATCTGAGTATGCCCGCCGCGCGGCGGTCGAAGTGCTGAACGAATTGGGCAGCAGAGAATCGGTTAAGGACCTGCTGAACGTATTGAAAGACGACGACTGGTGGGTGCGTTCGCGCGCCGGCGATGCACTAGCCGAAATCGGTGGTCCAAAGGTGGTCGATTCGGTCGTCGCATTGATTCGCGACGACGACGAAGACATTCGCCGCACCGCGATCGAAATTTTGAACGCCACCAAAGACGAGCGTGCTGTCGATCACCTAATCAAGGCAACCGATGACACCGATTGGTGGGTTCGCGAGCGATCGATTGACGCACTGTCGAAAATAGGCAGCAGCAAAGCGCTGCCTAAGCTACTCGAACTGTTAGGGCGCGATGCCAAGACGGACACCGTGGTGATTCGCGCACTTGGCCAGATCGGCAACCAAACCCATATCACGAAGCTGGTGCCAATGTTGAATCGTCCGGAACGCGAAGTTCAGGTCGAAGCCATCAAAGCCATTTCTCTGCTCGCGGACGAATCCCATATCGATACCGTTCGCAACATTTTGCAGAAAGTGAAGCAGTCCGACGAGGCCACCATTATCAACAGTGCCGACAAAGCACTGAAACATCTTGATAATAAGTTTTCCGCCACCGTGCTCGCGGAAAACGAGCGCGCCAAGAAAATCGGCGAACATACCAAGACACTATTACTCGAGAACGAAGATCTCGAGAAACTCCTGGCGGCCCAAAAACCGGCCGAAGAACCGGTCGCCGACCCGACCGCCGAAGTGCCGGCACCGGTCGCACCGGCCGTCTTGGATATTTCCAAGCTCAATCCAGGCGATGTCATTGACGGTCGTTACAAGTACATCGAAAAAATCGGTAAAGGTGCGTTCGGTACGGTGCTGCTGATGGAGGACGAAGTCGTCGACGAGCAGCTGATTCTTAAGTTCTTGAACCCGAATGTCTCTTCCGACGAAGAAATGATGAAACGCTTCGTCCACGAGCTGCGATATTCGCGCAAAATTACCCATCGCAACGTCATTCGCATCTATGACTTCCTCAATCTGCAGGGTTGCTACGCGATTTCCATGGAGTATTTCCCCTCGCACACGCTGTCGGGCGAGATTCCCGACAACAAACCCATGGATCTAAAGAAGGCGCTCAAATTCTCGCGTGACATTGCCACCGGCATGGCGGTCGCTCATCAGGCTGGCGTCATTCACCGTGACTTAAAACCGGCGAATATTTTGGTCAACGATGAAGGCCTGCTCAAGATCGTAGACTTTGGCGTTGCGGCTGCGGCCTCCAGTGGCGATACACAGCTGACCAAGACCGGCTACGTAATCGGTTCGCCGAAATATATGGCGCCGGAGCAGATTCTCGGCAAAAAGGTCGATGAATCGGCGGACGTCTACAGTGTTGGCGTCATCATCTATGAAATGACCACCGGTATTCCGCCCTACAGCCGCGGTGATCACATGTCGGTCATGTATCAGCATGTTCAAGGCAAGGCAAAACAGTGCCAAGAAGTGAACCCGAACATTCCGGACGTGTTTGCCAACGTTATCGCCAAAGCGATGTCGGTCGATAAATCCAAGCGTTACCAGACGATGGAAGAGCTCCACGAGGCTCTCGACGGCGTCAAGCTGTAACACCGCCCAGCGCGGGTTTTGTGGTCCAATTGCCAAAACTGTGATGTCGCTCTGGCATGCGACATAATTTCCGCCTACGATTACTCAACTGGTTGATTTCACAGGCAGTGGCTGCATGGCTCGTATTGATGCTTTCCTAAAGCTTGGCCTCGCTCAAGGCTGTTCCGACGTGCATCTCGCGGTCGGCGCGCCGCCGATGCTGCGCATGAACGGCGATCTGCTGCCAATCAAGTTCCGTGAACTCTCCGATACCGAACTCGAAAGTTACATTCTGGAAATCCTGACTAACAATCAGAAAGAACGATTGAATGCGGGCGAGGACCTGGACTTTTCTTACGTCGGCGACGAAGCCGGCCGGTTTCGTGTCAACGTGTTTCGCAAGTCGACCGGTCCTGGCGCCGTATTCCGCTACATTCCCGGCGATGTCCCGACCTTGGAACAGCTCAACGTCCCCAAGATCTTGTCGGAATTTTGTGAGTACCACCAAGGCATGGTGCTGGTCACGGGTTCCACCGGAACCGGTAAGTCGACCACACTCGCCGCGATGATCGACCATATTAATGAGACGCGAAACTGCAACATCATCAGTCTGGAAGATCCCATCGAATTCGTGCATCCCAGCAAGAAGAGCCAGGTCATCCAGCGCGAGCTGGGAACGCACCTGACATCCTTTGCCGACGGCGTGCGCGCCGCGATGCGCGAAGATCCAGATGTCATTCTGGTCGGCGAGATGCGCGATGCCGAAACGATTTCGATGGCGATGACCGCCGCCGAAACCGGCCACCTCGTACTCGGCACCTTGCATACCACCGGCGCTGTGAAGACCATCGATCGAATCATTGACGCATTGCCCGGCGAATTGCGCGAGCAAACCAAAGCGTTTCTTTCTATGAGCTTGAAAGCTGTGGTTACTCAGGTGTTGGTCAAAACGCCGGACGGCCGAGGACGACGCGCGATACAGGAAATTCTGGTCAACAATCGCGCCATTGCAAAATTGATTACGACCGATCAAACCCACCAGATTCCGTCGCAACTGCAAACCGGCCGTGATCAGGGCATGCAGCTGCTCGACACCGCGTTATTGGATGCCATCAGCGCCAAAGAAATCGATCCGGACGATGCGTTCCGTTTCGCTAACGACAAACGCAAATTCACTCGATTCGTTACGGACACCGAGATGGTCCGCACGTTGGATTCGACCCAGAATGGGGCACCCGGCCAATGAGCAAGATAGACCGCTATCTCGAAGAGGCACTTAAGAAAAACGCCTCCGACCTGCACTTTGTCTCCGGCGACCCGGTACGTGCTCGTGTGCACGGTGAGCTCGCGGTCATCATGGATGAAGAGCTCACCACCGACGGCGTCATGGAATGCCTGTTGGAAATCATGGACGGCACGACGCAGCAGGTATTCGAGAAACACGAATCGGCCGACTTTGCCTACTCGATACCGAACGTATCCCGATTTCGCGTTAATGCGTTTCGTCACCTCAACGGTGTTGGTGCCATTTTTCGCGCCATTCCGTCACAGGCCCTGACGCTGGAAGAACTCAATTTGCCGCGCGTCGTCAGCGACCTGTGCAAACAAACGCAGGGAATGATCCTGGTAACCGGCAAGACTGGATCGGGTAAGTCGACCACGCTGGCCGCGATGATCGACTCGATGAACAAGAATATGAAGGGCCACATCCTGACGATTGAGGACCCGATCGAATTCGTTCATCAGACCAAATCATGCCTGATTAGCCAACGCGAGGTCGGCATGCACACAGAGTCATTTGCGCATGCGCTGCACTCCGCCTTACGCGAGGATCCTGACGTCATCCTGGTCGGCGAGATGCGCGATCTTGAGACCATCAGCATCGCGGTCACCGCTGCTGAGATGGGTATTCTGGTAATGGGCACCCTGCATACCAACGGTGCCGGCCAGACCGTCGATCGGATCATCAACTCATTCCCAGCTGACAAACAGGCGCATATTCGCACCATGATCTCGACCTCCTTGCGTGGGGTTGTTTCGCAGCAGCTGTTGCCGGCCAAGCAGCGCGCCGGGCGCGTGGCCGCGCTGGAAGTCCTGATCAACACGTCCGCGGTCGCCAATCTGATTCGCCAAGGCAAACTCGATCAGCTGGAAACCGCGATGCAATCGGGCGGCGCCTATGGCATGCAAACCATGGATTCGGCACTGATGGCGCTGGTGGAAGGTGCTGAAGTCTCCGGCCACGATGCCTACTTGCAGGCCAACAACAAATCCAAATTCGAGCGAATGAAGAACGACGATTGAGGCAGTCCGTATCAATCGTGGCATAATCGCGGCCGTCATCCGGCTGAAGCTGTAAATGCCCGCTACAAATCGCAAAATTCTGGTTTCCAATGCCTTGCCGTACGCCAACGGCTCCATTCATATGGGGCATCTGGTGGAGTACCTGCAGGGCGATATCTGGGTTCGATTCCAAAAGTTTCGTGGACACGACTGCACCTATGTCTGTGCCAGCGACGTGCATGGCACGCCGGTCATGCTCAAGGCGCGTGAGGAAGGTGTGACGCCCGAGGTGTTAACCGAACGCGTCACCAAAGAATTCCTCAAGGATTTTTCGGCGTTCCAGATCGAATTCGATAATTACTACACCACGCATTCACCGGAAAACGAAGCGCTGGTGGTTGAGATGTTCGAAACCCTGCGCGACTCCGGCGACATATACACGCGCACCATCGAGCAGGCCTATGACGAACAAGAAAACATGTTCCTGCCGGACCGATTCGTCCGCGGCACCTGCCCACGCTGCAAGACCGACGATCAATACGGCGATGCCTGTGAAAACTGTGGCGCGACGTACACGCCCACCGACCTGATTGAGCCGGTATCGGTGTTGTCCGGAACGACGCCAGTAAAACGCGAGTCCGAACACTATTTTTTCAAGCTCAGCGATTATGAAGAACGCCTGCGCGCCTGGATGAAAGATGCGCAGCTGGAAAAAAGCATGATTGCAAAGCTCGAAGAGTGGTTTGAAGCCGGATTACAAGATTGGGACATATCTCGCGACGCGCCCTACTTCGGGTTTCAGATTCCCGGCACGGACGACAAATATTTCTATGTTTGGCTGGATGCACCGGTCGGCTATGCAGCGAGTTTCAAACATCTGTGCGATCGCCGTGACGATCTCGATTTTGATGAGTACTGGCGACCCGGTCACGACACCGAGCTGTACCATTTCATTGGCAAGGACATCATGTATTTTCATACCTTGTTCTGGCCGGCCGTGTTGGAAGGCTCAGGTTTCCGCACCCCCACCAGCGTGTTTGCACATGGCTTCCTGACCGTGAACGGTCAAAAAATGTCGAAATCACGCGGCACCTTTATTCAGGCAAGAACGTATCTCAACCATCTCGACCCCGCTTACCTGCGCTACTACTACGCCGCAAAACTTGGCCCGACCATCGAAGATATCGACCTCAACCTCGACGACTTCGTGGCGCGCGTGAACTCGGACCTGGTCGGCAAGCTCATCAATATCGCCAGCCGCTGTGCGGGTTTCATTAAGAAGAAGTTTGCTGGTGAACTTGCGGACGCGTTACCCGATCAGCCACTCTTTGATCAGTTTGCCGCCGCCGGCGAAGACATCGCGGCGCATTACGAGAATCGTGAGTACTCCAAGGCAATGCGGCGCGTTATGGCGTTGGCGGATGAAGCCAATCGCTATATCGATGAGAAAAAACCCTGGGTCATGGCCAAAGACGAGGCGCAACTGCCCGATGTACAGGGCGTCTGCACTCAGGGCCTGAACCTGTTTCGCGTGCTGATGATCTATTTGACGCCGGTGTTGCCCGAGATATCGGAAAAATCCCGAGAATTTCTGGCGGAAACCACCTGGCAGTGGGATAGCAGTCAATCACCACTACTGGGCCGCTCGATCGAGCCGTTCAAGCCGCTGCTCGGCCGCGTGGAAGCGGATGCGATCACCGCTATTGTCGATCAGTCTAAACAGCACGCTTAAGGCTCCGCTAACCGATACAATATCCCTGAGAAGCGTTCTCGGGAATTTCGATTTCTAGCCATGTCAGAGCTCATCGTCATCCTTGTCGGTACGATCTTCGTCAATAACATTGTGATGGAGCGGCTCGTGGGCGTAGGCCCGTTCGTCGGCGCATCTCGGCGTATCGATGCTGCCGCAACCATGTCGTTGGCGACGCTCCTGGTTGTGACGCTGTCGACGACAGCCGCGGCGCTGGTGTATCAATTCGTGCTGATCCCCTTAGAGCTCGACTACCTTCGCACACTCAGCGCGGTGGTTGTCATCGGCGCAAGCATCAAGCTCGCGCAGATCGCAACGCGGCGGCTCCGCCCAATGTTGCATGAGGCCATTCGCACCTACCTGCCGCTGGTCGCAACTAACAGCGCGATTCTTGGCGTCGCACTACTCAGCATGGAAGAGGTAGAGACGTTTTTCGACGCGGTGATCTACGGTTTCGGTTCCGCAGTCGGTTTTGTGGCGGTGCTGGTGTTAATGGCTGGAATTCGCGAACGACTTGAGGCGGCGGATGTACCGATGCCGTTTCGCGGCGCGGCAATCGTGCTGCTCACGGCGGGCATCATGTCGCTCGCATTTCTGGGCTTTGCCGGCATGGCCCGGCCTTAGGACCGCGCTAAGATGACGCCCGCCCACATCCCGCCGCGCAATATCAGCATGCTTGCCATGGCCACGGAGTCTGACGCGTGAGCGCGCCAACATTCGATCTCGGTAAGTTGCACGGCGGACTTAGGCTGGAAGCACGAAAAGACAAGTCCAATGCTCAGGCAATCGCCACTATGCCCGTTCCAGCACAGCTGGTACTGCCGATTACTCAACACGTCGGCGAACCTTGCCAGCCGGTGATAAGCATCGGCGAACGAGTGCTTAAAGGGCAACTGATCGCTGACGTTGACGGCTTCTTGGGTGCGCCCATCCATGCGCCCTCCTCAGGCAAGGTGGTGGCCATCGAACGCTGGCCGGTATCGCGCCGTTTCGGTGATCCGGCGCCGTGTATCGTCATCGAGTGCGACGGCGAAGACCGGGCGATCGAGCCCGCCGAAACGCTGCCACCGTTCGACCAACTACCTGCCAACGTATTGTTATCACGCATTCTGCAAGGCGGCCTGGTCGGGCTTGGCGGGGCGGTCTTCCCGACAGCACAAAAACTGATGCAGGCGGTAACCAGCAATTTGGACACGCTCATTTTGAACGGCGTCGAATGCGAGCCGTACATCAGCTGTGACGATATGCTGATGCGCGAGCGTCCTAAGCAAATTCTGCGCGGCGCGCAAATCCTGTTGCACGCGCTTGAGCTAGAGCAATGCTACGTCGCGGTCGAGAGTGACAAGCCCGATGCCATTCATGCATTGGCCGACGCACTTGGCGAACTTGGCGATGATCGCCTGATACTCAAACAGGTGCCGTCGATCTACCCGTCTGGTGCGGAAGATCAGCTCGTCCAGCTGGTCACTAACCTCGAAGTGCCAACCGGCGGATTGCCGTCGGACGTCGGCTGTCTGGTGCAGAATGTGGGCACCGCCGCCGCCATCCATGACTGGATCGATAATCACCAACCGTTGATCTCACGAATTACTACAGTCACCGGCGCTGGCGTCGTCAAACCTATGAACGTTGATGTGCGGCTGGGTACACCGATCGGTGATGTGATTGAATTCATCGGCGGTTACAACGAAGGTGTTGACCAGCTCATCGTCGGTGGTCCCATGACCGGTAAATCGCTGAGCACAGACCGGGTTCCGGTGGTCAAAGCTACGAATTGCATTCTCGCTTTGACCGAATCGCCGACGATCGGACCGGAGCGACCGTGCATACGCTGCGGCGAGTGCGCCGCGGTCTGCCCGATCCAGCTGCTGCCACAACAGTTATTCTGGTACGCCTGTGCTGACGACGAAGACAAGATGCGCTCATACGGACTCACCGACTGTATCGAATGCGGTTGTTGTGATCTGGTGTGCCCGAGTCACATTCCGTTAACGCACGACTTTCGCACCGCCAAAGCACGCATCCAGGAACTGGCCGATGAGAAAGCGCGCGCCGAGCGCGCCCGCATTCGCTTCGAATCGCGCACACAACGGCTCGAGCGCGAACAGCTACTACGTCAGGCTGAACGCCTGGAGCAAGGTGAAGCCGCACATAGCGAGCACGATGGGGAGCAGGACGACTGATGGAGTTCACTCGCCGAGAAGCGCCGTTTATCAGGCCGACGTCCGACGTCTCAATTATGATGCTGCAGGTGCTGGCCGCCCTTGTGCCCGCAGCACTCGCGCATGTTTGGTACTTCGGCCCGGGTTTCATTTTTAACCTGATCATCGCGGCAGCGTTTTGTGTCGGCGGTGAAGCACTGATGATGCGGCTGCGCAATCGCGAACCTAGTCTGGCGTTATCCGATTACACCGCATTGGTCACAGCGGCACTGTTGGCATTTGCTTTGCCGTCGCTGACGCCGTGGTGGGTCACGGCAAGCGGTGCGCTGTTCGGGATCGTCGTCGCAAAACATCTCTACGGCGGCATCGGCTTTAACATTTTTAACCCTGCAATGGCCGGCTACGTGATGATTCTGGTGGCCTTCCCCATGGAAATGAACCTTTGGGTCGCGCCGCGCATGGGGGACCTCGACTATCAGGCATTGACCGTGATTCAAACGCTGGCCTACACGCTGACCGGCAATCTTCCGGACACGCTGAGTTTCGATGCCGTCAGTCGCGCAACGCCATTGGATGCCATGCAATCCGGCCTTCGTGATATGCGTACCTCAGCGGAAATTCGCCTCAACCCTCTAATGGGCGACTTTGGCGGCCGCGGTTGGGAGTGGATAGGCAACTTCATCGCTATCGGCGGCGGCTGGTTGCTGCTGCGAAAAATTATCCGTTGGCAAATTCCCGCAGGGGTATTTGCGGGCGTGCTGATTCCGGCAGGTATTTTTTACATGATGGATCCCAGCACCCATGCAAGTCCGGGTTTCCACCTCTTTTCCGGCGCCACTATCTTATGCGCGTTCTTTATTGCTACCGACCCCGTATCGGCGGCGACCAGCAACAAAGGCCGCTTTATTTACGGCCTCGGTATCGGCTTGCTCATCTACTTAATTCGGCGCTGGGGCGCGTATGCGGATGGTGTCGCTTTCGCAGTGCTGCTGATGAACATGACGGTGCCGATCATTGATCGCTATACCCGTCCCAAAATCGTCGGCCATTCCGACACCGATACCGGTGACATGCCATGACGACGAATCATTCCGCTGTCCGCGCGGTCTTAACAATGGTGGTCATCGCAACCTTCTGCGCGATATTGATCGCGGCCACCCACCATTGGACGGCGGATCAGATCGCCGCTAATGAGCAAGCGCGATTGGAGCAGAGCCTCGTTCCGGCACTCGCGGGACTGGATTTCGATGGCAGCGTCAGTGGCTCACTGATGGTCCTGCAACCACCGCACGACCTGCCCGGCGATGACGCCGCCGAAATCTATCGTGTTTATGCCGACGGCGAGCCGGCCGCAGCGCTGATTGCGGTCACCGCCCGCGGCGGCTTTTCCGGACCGATTCGAATTCTGGTGGGCGTTCACTACGACGGCACCGTAACCGGGGTGCGTATTTTGGAACATCAAGAGACGCCAGGACTCGGGGACAAGATTGAATCGAAACGGTCACGATGGGTATTTCAATTTGATGAACGGTCGTTAGCCGATCCCACCATGGAGAGCTGGGCCATCCGCGCCGACGGCGGTGACTTCGACCAGATTACCGGCGCATCAGTCACGCCGCGTGCGGTGATCAAGGCGATCCGCGACACACTGATTTACTTCAACGTCGCCCGTGATGAGCTGTTTGCGGCACCGGTTGCGGAGGCGAATGAATGAGTGCAAACGTCGCGCAACGGCTGAAAAGCGGACTGTGGCAAGACAATCCGGGTTTGGTACAACTATTGGGTCTGCCGCCGCTGTTGGCGGTCACCACCAGCTTCGTCAACGGCCTCGGTTTGGGGCTGGCAACGCTGACGGTATTGGTATTGTCTAACGTTATGGCCTCGGCAACTCGTGGCTGGCTTGCGGCTGATGTCCGGGTACCGGCGTACGTTCTGATCATCGCCTCGCTGGTGACCTGCATTGAGCTGATATTCAAAGCGTGGTTTCCGGCGCTCGATAATTCACTGGGCATCTTTATTCCACTCATCGTTGCCAACGGCGCGATCATTGCGCGTGCAGAAACCTTCGCGTCACACAACAATCTCGCCGACAGCATTATCGATGGCGTAGTAATGGGGCTGGGCTTCGCGATGGCGTTGATGGCCCTCGGTTTCTTCCGCGAATTGTTCGGGCAGGCACAAATTCTCGGCGATTTGGATAGTTTGTTTCGTCATATTCAGTTCGACGGCATCCAAATCGCTGACCAAGGGTTCTTGCTGCTGGTGTTGCCGCCCGGTGCGTTTATCACCCTGGCGCTTGCGATTGCCGCAAAAAAAGCGCTCGACCGACGCAAGAAGCGTCGTGCTTAGACACCGGAGACGCTGAGGTGATTTTCGGGCAGGATCGCAATGAGTTGCGCCAAATGTACGCGGACGCCTGGCAACGTCATCAGCAGGGCGAGCCTTTGGACCCGCTGAGCGCGCAGATCGCCGCGGTGATCGCCGAACACCCCGAGTACCAGCAAGCGATTGCCGGCGACCTTAACGAGGACTTTAGCGTCGAGGGCGGTCAGACCAACCCATTCCTACACATGGGTCTGCACCTGGGTATACGAGAGCAGGTAGCGACCGACCGACCGGTTGGGATTCGCTGTGTATTTCAAAGACTTGCCAGTCATTTCGGTAATCCACATGAGGCTGAGCATCGGATGATCGATTGCCTTGCAGAGATTTTGTGGGAGTCGCAGCGAAACCAGCAGCCGCCAGACGAGGCGGAATATCTAGAACGCCTGAAAAAACTGTAATAAATCACTGCCATACAGGGTCTTAAAGAGCATTCCCAATCAAGACGGGGTAATCTCTTGGCCATACCTGCTCCTACAATGAATAACGAGATGAGTGCAGTGACCTCACAATATCCTGTCAGCGGCGCCGGACTGGGCTTACGCCGTCCGATCGCCGACAAGCTCAAAGACGTACCGGATGGCGAGATTGACTTCATGGAGGTTGCGCCCGAGAACTGGATTCACGTCGGTGGCGCGCTGGGCAAGAAGTTTCGCTCATTTACCGAACGCTACCCGTTTCTGATTCACGGCTTGTCATTATCGATCGGCTCGCCCGCACCCTTAGATGAACAGCTAGTTCGCGATATCAAAGACTTCATGGCCGACCATCAAATCCGTATGTACTCAGAGCATCTGAGCTACTGCGGCGACGATGGCCAGCTGTACGATCTGATGCCGATACCGTTCACCGATGACGCGGTGAAATATGTTGCCGCTCGCGTTCGACGTGTCCAAGATATTCTCGAGCAACGCATGGCACTCGAAAACGTGTCCTACTACGCACCGACCGATTCCTCGATGACCGAACGCGAGTTTCTGCTGGCGGTGCTCGAAGAAGCCGACTGCGACTTGATGCTCGACATCAACAATATCGTCGTCAATAGCATCAACCACGGCTACGACGCCAACGAATTCTTAGATGACATGCCGGCGGAGAGGATTCGCTATTTCCATCTCGCCGGGCACTACGTCGAGGCCGAAGACCTTCGTGTCGACACACACGGCGCTGCTGTCGACGACCAGGCCTGGGCACTACTTGCAGCTGCCTACGACAAGTTCGGGCCGGTTCCAACTCTCCTTGAGCGTGACTTTAACTTCCCGCCCATGGAGGAACTGCTTGATGAGGTTCGACGAATTCGCAACTTGCAATCCGAATACTCGTCGAAGGTCGCCGCGCATGGCTGAGACGCCTGATTTTCAGCAAAAACAGTATGCGTTCGCCGCGCACCTGCGAGACCCTGCCAATGTGCCGGCGCCGGATGGTATTGAAGACCGCCGTTTAAAGATTTATCGGCACTTGTTCTTTAGCAACTTACGCACACTGCTTGGCAACATGTTTCCGGTACTGCGTAAACTGTATGACGATGATCAATGGTCACGGATCATTCGGCAATTCATGCGGAACCACCAGGCCTCCACGCCCTACTTTCTGCAAATTCCCGGTGAGTTTTTGGCGTTTTTGCAAGACAGCTACGCACCGCTGGAAAACGACTTTCCGTTCCTCGTTGAACTGGCGCACTACGAACATGCCGAGCTGGCTCTCTCCATCTCGGAGCTGGAAAACGACGTCAGCGACGTCGACGAAGACGGCGACCTTTTGGCCAATGCACCGGTGAAATCAGAACTCGCATGGCCCTACGCCTATAGCTTCCCAGTCCATCGAATTTCCACCGACTTCAAACCTGAGGCACCTGGCGAGCAGCCGACCTTCCTGGTGATCTATCGCAACACCCATGACAAGGTGCGCTTCTTAGAGCTCAACCCAATGACGGCTGCCCTGCTCGACGCCATTGAGAACAATCAAGACAACAAGAGCGGCGAAACGATGCTCCGCGAACTCGCTTCCGCGTCCGGCTACCCAGACGCCGATGCGCTAGTGGAGCACGGTCACGCCGCGCTAAAAGAAATGCGACAACGCGAAATACTGACTGGTACCCGCGTACCAGCCTGAGGAGAAACCCATGAGTGAGAGTAGTAACCCTATCATGCGCTTCGCATGTTGGAAGCTAAGAATGTACCAAGCTACCGTCGAATGGCTCGATTCCGCCGCCCAGTATGGCGCCGGTCGGATCTTGATTCGTTTGCTGATGGCCTACGAGTTTTGGACCGCCGGCATCATGAAATACAACGGTAACAATTGGTTTGGCCGCTTTCAGGAAAACTTCCTGTTCCCGTTCAACATCGTGCCACCGGATATTAGCTGGTTCTTGGCAACCTGGTTCGAGCTGATCGGCGCGGTGTTCATTCTGTTCGGCCTGTTTACTCGCTTCTGGGCGTTTACCCTGATTATTCTGAGCATCGTTGCGATTTCCGCCGTGCACATGCCTGCCGAATGGCCGGGCTTTGCAAATATCTGGGACAGCTACCGCATCAGCAAAGTGGATGGCTCTGGCAACTTCCGTGTGCCGTTGTTGTTTATCGCCATGCTGTCGGCGTTGCTCTTTACCGGCGCTGGTAAGCTAAGCTTAGATCACTGGTTCGAGAAACGGTTCTTCAAGAATGCCTGAGACGTTTGACGCCACCTTTGGTGTGCTGCAGTTTCTGGTATACCTGCTGGTATTCCTGGTCGGTCTAGGAATACTGGCAGTGATCGTCATGTACATCGTTGACGTCACCCAGAAATCGCACACGATTCGCCGCAACTATCCGGTTATCGGCCGGTTTCGGTACCTGTTCGAGCACATGGGCGAGTTTTTTCGGCAGTACTTTTTCGCGCTAGACCGTGAAGAAATGCCGTTCAATCGCGCCCAACGCTCGTGGGTTTATCGCGCATCAAAAGGCGTCGACTCGACCGTGGCATTCGGTTCCACCCTGAATTTGAACACCGCTGGAACACCGATCTTCGTCAACTGCCCGTATCCGACGCTGGAAGATGACATCGCGCCAACCGCGTCTTTGACGATCGGCCCGTACGCAAAACAACCGTACGAAGCAAAGTCCATCTTCAATCTATCCGCCATGAGCTACGGTGCCATTTCCAAGCCCGCGGTATTGGCGTTATCCAATGGCTCGCGTATGGCGGGCAATTGGATGAACACCGGCGAAGGCGGCTTGTCACCGTGGCATTTAGAGGGTGGTGCCGATATCGTGTTTCAAATCGGCACAGCAAAGTATGGCGTTCGTGACCAAGCCGGCAATCTTAGCGATGAAAAGCTAGCTGAAATCGGCGCCCACGAAAACGTCAAGATGGTGGAACTGAAACTGAGCCAAGGTGCTAAGCCCGGCAAGGGCGGGATCCTGCCCGGCGACAAAGTCACCGAAGAAATCTCCAAGATTCGCGGCATTCCCATCGGCAACGATTCGATCAGCCCGAACCGGCATCCGGATATCAATTCTGGCGAAGATCTGCTCAACATGATCAATCGGATTCGCGACGTTTCGGGGCTGCCAACCGGATTTAAGTCGGTGATCGGCGCCTATGGCTGGCTCGATGAGCTGTTCGCTTTGATTCGCGAACGCGGCATTGAGTCCGCACCGGACTTCATCACCGTCGATAGTGGTGACGGCGGCACCGGCGCGGCACCAATGAGCCTGATCGATAACGTTGGCCTACCGATTCGCGAAAGCCTGCCGTTAGTGGTCGACAAGCTTGACCAGTATGGGCTGCGTGATCGTATTCGCGTCATTGCCAGTGGCAAGCTCATCAACCCGTCTGAAGCCGCTTGGGCGATTTGCGCCGGCGCCGACTTTGTCGTCTCGGCACGCGGATTTATGTTTGCTTTGGGTTGTATCCAAGCTCTGCAATGCAACAAGAATACCTGCCCCACCGGCATCACCACGCACGACAAGAAACTACAGCGCGGTCTCGACCCAGCCGACAAAGCAGAACGTGTAAGACGCTATTCGAAATTCATGCGTAAGCAGATCGGCGTGATTGCACACTCCTGTGGCGTTACCGAAGCGCGCGGCCTACGCCGCTATCATTGCCGCATCGTGCAAGACGACGGTCGTTCGATTCCGCTGGACGAACTTTACCCGGAGGTCGAAAGTACCTACGCTGGGCAGCATGTACACTGATCAACAGCGACGCTAAGACGGTCCGTGGCGGCCGCCGCTGAGCAGCTCGAACTCGATGCGCTGCGCGACTGGCACGCCGTCGCGCAGGCCGCGGGTTGCAGCCCCGACTGGCGGCTAGAACCTGTCGGCCACTTACTCTGCTCGGTGTGTGACAGCGAGCCAAATATTCTCATCAATCGCGTGTTTGGTTTACGTCACGATACCGACGACGGACAGCTTGCAGATGCCCTGGCACTGTATCGCGATGCCGGGGTTGATCGTTTTTTTCTCCATGTCATACCCGAGCAGCTGGGCGACGATTTTCGCGCCAAACTCACGGACGCGGGCTACCAACGCTACCGCGCCTGGATGAAGTTCCAACGATCCGGCCAACCAATTGACGTGCCTTCAACCGACTTTGATCTGCAAATCATCAATAGCCGCAATGCCGAGGACTTCGCTCGCATTGTGTCGAATGCGTTTGATTTCGAACCGACGTTTCGGCCGACGCTGGCTGCGCTAACCGATTCGAAGATCTGGCAGCTGCATATGAGCTTTGATGGCGATCAGCCCGCGGGCACCGGTGGACTATTTATTGCGAACGGCGGCGCGTACTTCGATTTTGGCGCAACCGACCCGACGTTTCGGCAGCGCGGCAGTCAGACCACCGTTCTAAAACAGCGAGTTAGTTCCGCCGCTGATCATGGCGTTGACTTCATGACCACCATGACCGGCGAAGCGGTACCGGGCGACAAGCAGCATTCGTACAGCAATATACTGAAGTGTGGCTTTGAAGAAGCCTACCTGCGCGAGAATTGGATACCGGCAGGAAGCTAACTACTTCGGCTTCTTTTTAGGCATGTAGAGATCGGTTATCGTGCCCTCGAACGCTTCGGCGGCGAACGCGACGGTCTCTGATAAAGTCGGATGAGGATGAATCGTCATACCGATATCCGCTGCATCGGCTCCCATTTCCACCGCTAACGCGACTTCACTGATCAAGTCGCCGGCGCTGGGGCCAACAATCGCGCCACCGATAACGCGTTCCGTCTGTTTGTCCCACAGCAGCTTGGTAAACCCCTCGGCACGACCCAACGACAACGCACGGCCGCTAGCGGCCCACGGGATTTGAGACTTCTCATAGTCGATGCCCTGCTCTTTCGCCTCGGTTTCGGTTAACCCGACCCAAGCAATTTCTGGATCGGTATACGCGACCGATGGAATCGAGCGGGCATCAAATGCGCTTTTCTCACCGGCGGCAACTTCTGCCGCGACGCGCGCTTCATGCGTGGCTTTGTGCGCCAGCATCGGCCCCGGCACCAGATCACCAATCGCGAAAATGTGCGGCACGTTCGTGCGCATCTGTTTATCAACTGCAATCACGCCGCGCCCGTCGACCGTTACGCCAGCTTTGTCGGCATCGATTTTGTCACCATTCGGCCGGCGCCCCACCGCGATTAGCACGCGATCATAGACACCGATTGAAGGCGCGTTATCGCCTTCAAAACTCACCTCGATGCCAGGCACAGTGGCGCGCATCCCTGTGACCTTGGTGGAGGTTAAAATCGCCTCATAGCGCGGCTTAATCACTTTTAAGAACGGCCGCAGCAAGTCCTTGTCGGTACCCGGCATCAGTGAATCGGTGAGCTCAACCACGCTCACATCGGTGCCGAGCGCGCTGTATACGCAGGCCATCTCCAGACCGATGATACCGCCACCCACCACCAGCATTTTCTTCGGCAGCGGGTCGAGCTCCAAAGCCCCGGTAGAATCCACAATGCGCGGATCATCCGGCAGATTCGGCAACATCGCCGGCTCCGACCCGGCCGCGATAATGCATTGTTCGAACTGAATCGACTCACCTGAATCGAGCACCGCCGTATTGACGGAGGTGAACTTCGCTACGCCGTGAATGACACGTACTTTGCGTTGCTTGGCGAGCTGCCCGAGACCGCCCGTCAGCTTGCCGATGACGTCGTTCTTCCACGCTCGTAGTTTGAGTGCGTCGATCTTCGGCTCACCAAAGGTCACACCGTGGTCGGCCATTGCCTGCGCATCATCAATCACCTTGGCGGCGTGAAGCAGCGCTTTCGAGGGTATGCAGCCAACGTTTAAACACACACCGCCGAGCGTATCCCAGCGCTCCACCAACACCACGTCCATACCTAGGTCGGCAGCCCGGAAAGCCGCCGTGTAGCCGCCCGGGCCAGCGCCAATGACCAATAACTGCGCGTTATGATCGGCCATCAGCCTGTGCCTTCGAGAAGACCATCAACATCCGCTAACACCTGAGCGAGATACGTGGTGAAGCGGACCGCGGCTGCGCCATCGATCACACGATGATCGTAGGACAATGAGTATGGCAGCATCAGACGCGGCTCAAATTCGCTGCCATTCCAAACCGGCTGCATCGACGAGCGCGACACACCCAAGATAGCCACCTCCGGCGCGTTAACGATCGGTGTAAACGCGGTTCCGCCAATGCCACCGAGACTCGACACGGTAAACGACGCACCCTGTAGCTCATTCGCTTTAAGTTTGCCGTCGCGGGCTTTGCCGGAGAGTTCTGCTAGCGCAGTGGCCAGTTCGTAGACCGTCATTTGATCGGCGTCTCGTATCACCGGCACCATCAGGCCCTGCTCAGTGTCGGCAGCGAAACCGAGGTGACAGTATTTCTTGAGTACCAGACTTTTGCCGTCTTCAGACAGCGACGAATTCATCTTCGGAAATTCCTGCAAGGCTTTGACGCAGGCTTTGAGAACAAAGGCCAACGGTGTGAGCGGAACGCCCCGCTCCTTCGCTGGCCCTTTCAATTCTTGCCGCCTGGCTTCGAGTTCCGTGATATCCGCTTCATCGTGCTGCGTCACATGCGGCAGGTTGATCCAGCTGGCCTGCAAACGCGGCCCAGAGATTTTTTGAATCCGCGTTAGCGCCTGCTCTTCGACGTCTCCGAACTTACCGAAGTCAACGACCGGTGTTTTTGGCAAAGCCGCGCCAGCCCGTGCAGCGGCCTTGCCGGTCAGAATCGCTTTGACAAACGCCTTCACGTCATCGTGCAGAATACGACCTTTAGCACCGCTTCCTTTAACCTCGGGCAGATTGACGCCCAGCTCGCGGGCGAGCTTGCGCACCGACGGACTGGCATGCGCTTTGGAAAATCCGGATTCGTTGATCGGCGGCAAACTGCGAGGTGTTTGCTCAACCGGTGCCGATGGCGCTGCCGGGGCCGCGGATACTGGCGTCTTGATCGCCTGAGTGGTTTCCGTTGCTGCGGGCGCGCCGGCGGCAGGAGCAACACTGGCGCGCGCGTCGATTGAACCGATTGATGCACCCGCAGACACGGTGTCACCGACGCTCACGTCCATAGACTCGATTTTCCCACCGAATTCCGCGGGAACATCCATAGCCGCTTTGTCGGTTTCCAAGGTAATCAATGGATCATCGATATCAATCTCATCACCGACGTTCACATGAACCTCAATAACTTCGACGTCGTCAAAATCGCCCAGGTCCGGAACGGTTAGCGCCTGGATTCCGCCGGATTGCTGAACGGACTGCTCTGGCGACGCAATGACCTCAGAGATTTGTGCTTCCGACATCACCAGCGTTTTTTCGGTGGCCTGGGATGCATCGACCGGCGGCGCTTCTGAGGCACGCGCCTCGATGATCGCCAGCGAAGCCCCAGCGGACACCGAATCGCCGACCCGAATCAACACCGATTCGATACGACCTCCGACCACGGCCGGCACATCCATAGCCGCCTTATCGGTTTCCAAAGTGACCAAAGGATCGTCGACATCAATCTCATCGCCATTAGCGATATGCACCTCGATGACTTCAACATCTTCGAAGTCACCCAGGTCGGGGACGATCAGCGTTTGCACGCCACCCGACTTGGCGGCGACACCCTCGACAGCAGGCGACGCCAATACCGTGGTATCGCCGGTCGGTTCATGTGCAATCGCCGGTGCGATGACCACGGTATCGTCAACCTGAATACTCATCGTGCCGATCACGTCGCCGGTCGAGACGGTATCGCCAACCGCTACGGTTAACGACTCAACCTTACCGTTTTCGGGCGACGGTACATCCATCGCCGCCTTGTCAGTTTCTAAGGTAATCAGACCGTCTTCACGTTCGACCACATCGCCGGCCGAAACCAGCAATTCGATCACCTCGACGTTTTCAAACTCGCCGAGATCAGGAACCGTTATGTCGATTGTTTTAGCCACGGCAGCCTACAGCGTCACCGGATCCGGCCGGTCCGGATCGATGCCATATTTTTCGATCGCCTGTGCCACAGTCTTTTGATCCAGCACACCATCGTCGGCCAGTGATTTCAGCGCGGTTACCGCGATGTAACGCTTATCGACCTCGAAATGCTTACGCAGTGCTTTACGCGCATCACTACGACCATAGCCGTCCGTACCGAGAGAAATGAAACGACCGGGCACCCATCGCTGCACTTGGTCCGGCACAATCTTCATGTAGTCGGTTGCCGCGATGTACGGCCCGGCACGATCCGCGAAGCACGTTTCCAGATAGCTCTTTTTGGCTTCTGCTTCAGGATGCAGCTGATTCCATCGCTCGGTTTCCAAGCAATTGCGGCGTAGTTCGTTAAAGCTCGTCACCGACCAGACATCCGCTCGAATACCGAAGTCGTCTTCGAGCAGCTCGGCTGCTGCGAGCACCTCACGCAGAATGGTACCGGAACCCATTAGCTGTACACGTATCTTGCCTTGGCCACCGACCTGCAGGAGATACATACCCTTGAGAATGCCATCTTCGACGCCGGCCGGCATTGGCGGATGAACGTAATTTTCGTTCATCGTGGTGATGTAATAAAAGATGTTCTCCTGCTCACGAACCATGCGCCGCAGTCCATCTTGAATAATGACCGCCAGTTCGTACGCATAAGTTGGATCGTAGGAACGGCAGTTGGGCACGGTCGAGGCTGCAACCAAACTGTGACCATCCTGGTGTTGCAGGCCTTCGCCGGCCAGCGTAGTTCTTCCGGCGGTGGCGCCAATCAAGAATCCGCGCGCCTGCATATCGCCGCCCGCCCAAATAAAATCGCCGATGCGTTGGAAACCAAACATCGAGTAATAGATGTAAAACGGCACCATCGGAATATCATGATTCGAATAGGCGGTGGCCGCTGACACCCAAGAGCAATAGGCGCCGGCTTCATTGATGCCTTCTTCGAGAATCTGACCCTTTTTATCCTCGCGGTAGTACATCAGTTCACCGGCATCTTCCGGCGTATACAGCTGACCTTTAGACGCATAAATGCCGATCTGCCGGAACATTCCCTCCATACCAAAGGTACGGGCTTCATCCGGAACGATCGGCACCACGTGTTTACCGATTTGTTTGTCCCGTGTCAGCGCGGTCAACATTCGCACGAACGCCATCGTTGTGGATGCTTCGCGCTCCCCGGTACCGTCAAGCTGCGTTTTGAACGCCTCCAGTTCCGGCACCGACAGCGACGCCGACTTGGTACGGCGTTTTGGCAACGATCCGCCGAGCGCATGGCGGCGCTCCATCATGTATTCCAGCTCGATGCTATCGGCCGCCGGCTTGTAGTACGGAACATCTTCGATATCTTTGTCGGACACCGGAATATTGAAACGATCACGCATCTCTTTAAGCGCGTCGATATCGAGCTTCTTTTGCTGGTGCGCCGTATTTTGACCCTCACCGGCATCGCCCATGCCAAAACCTTTGATGGTTTTCGCGAGGATAATCGTCGGTTGGCCTTTGTGCTGCATCGCCGCGTCGTAAGCCGCATATACCTTCTGCGGATCATGGCCGCCGCGATTCAGGTGCCAAATCTCATCGTCCGACATGTTGGCGACCATCGCCGCCGTCTCCGGCGACTTGCCGAAAAACTCCTGGCGGACATAGGCGCCGTCTTTGGACTTGTAATTCTGATACTCGCCGTCGACGGTCTCTTCCATGATCTTGCGCAGCGCGCCCGTCTGGTCCTGGGCTAGCAGCGGATCCCAACGACCGCCCCATACGACCTTAACGACGTTCCAACCGGCGCCGCCAAACGCCGCTTCCAATTCTTGGATGATCTTGCCATTGCCGCGCACCGGCCCATCTAACCGCTGCAGGTTACAGTTGACGACAAACACCAAGTTATCGAGGCCTTCGCGCACCGGCATGGTAATGGCACCCATCGATTCCGGCTCATCCATTTCACCGTCGCCGAGGAAACACCACACCTTGCGATCCGACGGTGCGACCAACTCGCGATTTTCCATGTAGCGCATGAAACGCGCCTGGTAAATCGCCATCATTGGCCCTAGGCCCATCGACACGGTGGGGAATTGCCAAAACTCAGGCATCAACCATGGATGCGGATACGATGACAGGCCGCCACCACCCACCTCACGGCGAAAACGGTTGAGATCATTCTCAGACATGCGGCCTTCCAGATAGGCCCGCGCATAGATGCCCGGTGAGGAATGCCCCTGAAAAAACACCATATCGCCCGGATGTTTTTCGCCCGCGGCTCGCCAAAAATGATTAAACCCGACTTCATATAGGGTCGCTGAGGATGCGTAGCTGGAAATATGACCGCCGTATTCGGTACTGACGCGGTTCGCCTGGACCACCATGGCCATGGCATTCCATCGAATATACGCCTCGATACGCCGTTCCAATGATCGATCCCCCGGATACTCCGGCTGCCGCGATTTGCCAATGGTATTGAGATAGGCCGTATTCGGGCTGTACGGCAAATACGCGCCCGAGCGGCGCGCAAAATCGATCATTTGATTGAGCAAAAAGTGCGCACGCTCAGGACCGTGGTGTGCCAACACCGAGTCGATCGATTCGACCCACTCACTCGTCTCAATTGGATCAATGTCGTCGAAAGGATTGAACTTACTCATAATTCATCCACAATAGCTCAGGCCAGCTGGTGCCGGTCGGGATTCGCGCGTGCAGGGGCGTAATAGTCGGACTTTGCGCGTTGGCGGTCAAGCAATCACCAAGGATTTCATAGATATGCATGAACTTTTGTCTCAAGCGTCCGACCCAAAGATCGCACAGAAAACCGGCGCGGTGGATGCCGCCGCCCTGAGCGCCCTGGACCAACTCGTGATCGTCGTACCAGAGCGGCCGAACGCAACCCTGTGGCGCAAAATTCCTCAAGGCAATCGGTTGGCCGCGGTATTCGGCAAACGCCCTCGCGGCGACGTGCCCGCCCTGCAAACACGGCTGACCAACCAGCGTCAGACACGGGTGACGGCGGGAACACTGGCCAAAGACGCCAGCGCCTTCGATTGCCTTACGTTGGCACGACAACTGATTGCTGCGACCACCGACGAGAAACCCGGCACTTTGGGACTCCTCGTACAAGGATTTGACCCAGCAACCAGCGCGAATATTACGCGCGCGCTATGCGCAGCAGCGCTTGCCGCAGCCTTCGTATTGCCGAGCTACAAGCAGAAAGTTCCGCCATCACCGATCCGTCGTATTCGTATTTTGGGCCTCGATGAGCGCCTTGATCTGAACCGCATCGCCGCCGAGGCCCGTGGTAATAACCTTGCGCGTTGGCTCACGGTCATGCCGCCGAACGTACTCGATGCGCATAATTTCGCCGCAATCGCCAAGTCGCTGGCGAAGGACAACGGCTGGCAATACAAACGCTATTCCGTCGCGGAATTACAGAAACTGGGAGCCGGCGCATTCTTAGCCGTCGCACAGGGTAACGAAGATGACAGTGCATCGATCGTTCGGCTGCGCTATCGACCGCAGGCGAAGAGCGCGTCGCCGGACGTCGCCCTGGTCGGTAAGGGAATTATTTTCGACACCGGCGGCACAAATTTGAAACCCTTTATGTCGATGCTCGACATGCATGGCGACATGCAAGGCAGCGGCGTAGCGTTGGGTACATTTCTCGCGATCAGTGCGATGCAGCTGCCATTAGCGGTCGATTGCTGGCTGGCAATCACCGAAAACCGAACCGGCCCACGCGCTTACAAGTCGCAAGATGTCATCACCGCGCTCAACGGCACGACCATACAGACGATTCACACCGATGCCGAAGGTCGCATGGTTCTCGCCGATACATTAACCCTGGCGAGCCGTGAACAACCGCAGCTGGTGATTGACTATGCGACGCTGACCGGCGCAGTCATCAATGCGCTGAGTACGCGTTACAGTGGCGTATTTACGAATCGTGCCGAATGGCACCCGCGGCTTAAGCGAACCGGTTATCAGTGTGGTGAGCGTGTTTGGCCATTCCCGATCGGCGACGATTTTCTTAGCGACCTAAAAAGTGATGTTGCCGACATCATGCAGTGTTCGCCAAACCCGTCGGCGGATCATATCCTGGCGGGATCGTTTCTGGCTCGTTTCGTTGAGCACGAAACACCCTGGCTACATGTCGACCTTGCTGCCGCCAATCAAAAAGGCGGGCTGGCGCATATTCCGACAGAAGTAACCGGATTCGGCGTCCGCTATACGCTTAGCCTGCTACTCGATGAGGGAATACTCGAGTGACCCATCGTATCCACATGGCCGACCGCTTCCGCGGCTTTCTGCCGGTCGTCGTCGATGTTGAGACCGGCGGTTTTAACAGCAAGACGGATGCCCTACTCGAGATCGCCGCAGTTATCGTTGGCTTCAACGGTGATAATCATTTAGAGCGACAATCGACGACCCGATTTCACGTCAAGCCGTTTGCTGGAGCCAACCTTGATCCCGCGTCACTGGCGGTTAATGGCATCGACCCTGATCATCCCCTGCGTGCCGCATTGGACGAGCGCGAGGCGTTGCAAGAGCTGTTCCGCGAAATTCGCAAAGCGGTTCGCGCCAGCGACTGCAGCCGGGCTATCCTGGTTGGTCACAACGCCGCGTTCGACCTTGGTTTTTTGAATGAGGCGGTCGCGCGTACCAACATCAAGCGCAATCCATTTCATCCATTCAGTTGTTTTGATACCGCGACGTTGTGTGGCGTCGCGTTTGGGCAGACCGTATTGGCGCGAGCGGTTGCCGCAGCTGGGTTCGAATTTGATGAGTCACAGGCGCACTCTGCGGCCTACGATGCCGAACTCACCGCCGATCTATTTTGCGAAATTGTGAACCGATTTGAGCCGGTGTATACGACTACTAAGCGTCTTTGAGTAACTCGGCGAGCTCGCCCGAGTTATACAGGTCGACGATGATGTCGGAACCGCCAATCAATTCGCCTTTGACATACAGCTGCGGAAACGTCGGCCAGTTTGAGTAGGTCTTGAGTCCTTCGCGAATCTCTTCATCTTCAAAGATATTCACATAAGAAAACGGTTTACCGATCGCATTCAACGCGGCAACCGCCTGACCCGAAAAACCGCACTGCGGGAAGTCCGGCGAACCTTTCATGTACAACAGTACCTCGTGTGCGCCGAGTTGCTCTTCGATTCTTTGATTAACGTCCATGCACGCTTTCCTATTTTGAAGCTGTTACCGTAATTCTGTTCTTCACACCGCCAACACCGTCGGCCGACATTGCGATCTTTTCTGCCGCCTCACGCGCCTTATAACCCTGCACTTCGCCCGTCAGCGTAACGAAACCTCGACTGACCGTAACGTCGACATCAAACATACTCAGTTCCGGATGCGCCGCTAATTTGTTGCGAATCTCTGTACGCAACGCCGTGTCTGCGGCCCGATGCATTGTTGGGTTACTCGACGTGGTTGTCGATTTACCACCGCCGCCAACCACCATCGCTGTACATGCCGACAACGAAAAAGTCCAAACGATAAGGATAATCAGTCGCATTTAGGGGCTCCGCAATTGTCGCGATTGTAGCTGGATTTCGTCTAAAATACGTACCGATAACAATAATGAATTAGGGAGAGTCCATCATGAACCCCTTGAATTCCGTTCGCGGCGTCATCATCGCTGGCATCGTCCTCGCCGGCATCATTGCCGCGGCGACTTCCGGCGTCAATTTTAACGAACTGAGCCTGGTCGTTTGGATCCACGCCCTTGCCGGTGTTGTTTGGATTGGCCTCCTCTACTACTTCAATTTTGTTCAGGTTCCGGCGCTGGCCGACGCGGCTGGCGACGAAGGCGGACCGGGTGGCGCAGGGATCACCAAATACGTTGCACCGCGCGCGCTCTGGTGGTTCCGCTGGGGCGCTGCAATAACGTGGCTCTCCGGCGCGTATGCGCTCTACTTATACGACATGCTGGGCCCGGCATTCCATTTAGGATTCGGTGGCGAAACGTTCAATAGCGCTGCTATGACCATCGGCGTGGGCGCTTGGTTCGGAACTATCATGCTATTCAACGTCTGGGTTCTGATATGGCCGAACCAAAAGAAGATATTGGGGATGGTCGAAGCCACAGACGAACAGATCGCGAAAGCACGCAAAGTCGCGTTCATGGCGTCGCGTACGAATACGTTATTGTCGATTCCGATGCTCATGAGCATGGTGGGCTTCGGACATAACGGCTTCTTTATGTAGCGCCCAAACAACCAGCCAAACAATAAACGGCGACGTGGAGGTTTCTCCGCGTCGCCTTTTCTAATGTCTACAGCTTATGCGACAGCGCGTGTAACGCGCTTGGGTTCCGACACACCGTAGCCCTGCGCGTAGTCGATGCCCATACCGCGGAGCATCGTTATGATCTCTTCGTTTTCCGCAAACTCGGCAATGGTCTGCTTGCCGGTCAGGTGTCCGATCTCGTTGATTGACCGAACCATCTCACGATCGATTGGATCGTGGAGAATTTCTTTGACAAAGCTGCCGTCGATCTTGAGATAGTCCACCGGAAAGTGCTTCAGATAGCCAAACGACGACAATCCAGTGCCAAAATCGTCGAGCGCAAACTTACAACCCAGCTCTTTGAGTGCATTGATGAAACGGTTTGCCTGGGAGTAACTTGCAATGGCTGCAGTTTCGGTGATTTCGAAGCAAATCTTGGTCGCATCGATACCGCTCATTTGGAATTGGTCAACGACAAACGGTAGAAACTTTTCATCGCCGAGGCTCTGTCCTGACAGGTTGATCGAACACAACGCCAGCCGCTCGCGTTCGTCGGCTTCCGACACTAGCCAGCGGAATGCACTGCGAATGACCCAGCGGTCGATACTCGGCGTAATGCCGTAGCGCTCCGCCGCCTCGATAAACAGGCCCGGCGAAATAATGCCGCCATTTTCATCACGCATGCGCAGCAAGATTTCGTAGTGCGCGCCGCGCTCATCTTTTTGTAGCGGCTGGATAGTCTGCCGGAACAGCTCGAATCGATTCTCGTCCAGGGCATTGTTAATGCGCGCGGCCCATTGCATCTCGCGGCGGCGGCGCATCAAATCAATGTCGTTTTCTTGGAATGAGTGAATTCGGTTCCGACCCGCTTCTTTAGCTGCCGCACATGCGCTGTCCGCTGCGCTCAGCAGTGCCGCGACATCCTCGTTATCGGCAGTGATCGGCACGACACCGATACTGACACCAAGACGGAAACTGCGGTCATCCCACATAAACTTGTATTCGCCGATCGCAATTCGCAGCGACTCAGCCGTTTGCATCGCCTCTTCAAGCGTGCAGCTTTCCAACAACACACCGAATTCATCACCGCCGAGGCGTGCGAGCGTGTCGCGCCATCGAATTTTTGACTTAAGCAACGCGCCCAACTGACCGAGCAAGTCGTCACCCGCACTATGGCCGCACGAGTCGTTGATAATCTTGAATTGGTCAAGATCGAGATAGCACAACGCGTAGGAAGTTTCTCTCGCCTTTGCGCTCTTCAGTGCACGCTCGAGCCGCGCTTCAAATTCACGACGGTTCACCAAGCCAGTCAAAATGTCGTGGCTGGCGTGATAGCTCAGCCGGCGATTTAGCTCCCGAGATTCGCTGACATCATGGAAGACCAGCACACCACCGGTGACGTTGCCCTTGCCATCGCGAATCGGCGACGCCGTGCTCTCGATATATAGCTCATTGCCATCACGACGAATGAGCAGTGTGGGTCGAACCGACTTGATAGCCCGATTGCGCCGTATCGACAATGCCATTGGGTTTTCTAGCGGTTCGCAGGTCTCTTCATGAAAACCGCGGAAGATCTCATCGATCGAGCGACCGCTCGCATCGTCGACTTTCCAGCCGGTCAGACCTTCCGCGACTGGATTGACGTATTCCACATTGCAATCGGCATCGGTCGTGATAACGCCGTCGCCGATGGATTGCAGCGTAATCTGTGCGCTCTCCTTTTCCCTAAACAGCGCCTCTTCATAGAGCTTTCGTTCGGTGATATCGACCTCGACACCCAGCAGTCGAAGCAATCGACCGTTCGGGTCGAGCACCGCTTTGGCGCGGCTGGACATCCAGCGCCAATCGCCATTTTGATGTTTCATGCGATGCATCGATTCGAACACCGGTGTTTTTCCCTCGATGTGCTCACGCATCTTTGTTTGCACGCGCGCCATATCGTTCGGATGCACCAGGTGATACCAGTCCAACATGACCTCTTCATCATCGAGGTTATAGCCGAGCATGGCCTTCCACCGCCGCGACAAATTGATGCGCTTGGTAGCACCATCAAAATCCCAAATGCCGTCGTTCGCCGTCGCGGCGATCAACTCATTGCGTTGCTGCAGCTCATCCAAAATTCTTTGGTCGTGAATGCGCTCCATACCCGAAGCGAGAGACGCACCCAGTAATTTCAGCAGCAGATGTAAATTGGCGTCCCAGCTATCCACGGGCTGTTCATTCGCGATCGCGAGGAACCCAGCGATTTCTTCGTGGACCGTAAACCCAATCATCAACACCGAGCCCATTTTCAGCTCAGCTAAGCGTTTCAACTCGGACTGTGCGTCTTTGGAACCGTTCAGCGTGTCCGCGACTTCAACAATCTTGCGATGACCTAGTCGCGTCATTAGCCAAGGCCAGTCTTCGGTCGATTCACCGCCCAATATTTCGGGCTTGCAGCTGGCAAAACCCATGGTCGACGACAGCACGGTTTCAAGTTCCCGGCCATCCTCAGACATGAGGGCAACAAATGCCGCGTCGCAGCCCGCAGCGTCCGGCAATTCTGTCGTGATCGCGCTGAGCTGCTTTTGATAGTCAGCGGTATCGAGGTTTTGCGCCGCAACCGCTATTTTGGTCTGCAGCGCATCAGCTGCGCCACGCGTACGTTCGCCCTCGCGCGGCCGGCGATGGCGGATGGTCGAAGTTTCGGCGGTATCAGGTGGTGACGTCACAAGACATAATTCCGTACGCAGATGCCCAGTCGGTACGGCAGTCTATTCTGACACGTTACCGCAGGAATACAAGATAACTTACTGTATTTTTTTGGATTCTCCAGCCAGGCACTCTCCAATGTCAACCGATCGTCGAGGCGACCGTTGAAGCCCTTGTAGACCATTTGAGCGACAAGGAGAGACGCATGAATTTCGCAACCCTTCGTCCAGCCGCGCTAGTGCTGGCGAGTTTACTCATCACCGCATGCGGCGGCGGTGCGGGCACAACCGCCGTCAACGACCCGATTCCAGCGCAGTCGGCCTGTGATCCGACTGATGCCAGCACCATTTCCGAATGCGGCACGGTACTCATTGGACTCACTGACGACGACGGTGACTTTCTGAATTACACCGTTGATGTGACGCAGCTGACACTGGAAACGGCAGACGGCCGCGTCGTTAGCGTGCTACCTAACTCGACCCGCATCAATTTCACCGACTATGTCGACCTAACCGAGCTTGTTTCCGCCGTAATCGTGCCGCCTGGCACCTACGTGGCCGGATCCATTAGCCTCGACTACGCCGACGCCGAGGTATTTGTGGAAGCCAGCGGTGAAAGTAAAGAAGCCGTGGTAACCGACTTGGACGGCAATCCGGTCGCACAGACCGACCTCAAGATCATGCTGTCGAACCGCGACCAGTTACGTATCGTGAAAGGCCGCGCCGCGTTACTACAACTGGATTTTGACCTCGCTGCGTCGCACGTTGTCGATATCGTACCGACCCCGGCAACGGCGGCTTCGGAACCGTTCATCGTCGCCGAAGTACATCCGGTCGATGAAAAAACCATTCGCGTGCGCGGGCCGCTCGTCGCAGTTGATGAAGATGCAATGACGTATGAGGTTGCGTTACGCCCCTTCCACGATCGCATTGGCGACTTCGGCAAACTCACCGTTAATGTCACCGACGACACCGAGTTTGAGGTCGACGAGCAGATGTTCGTCGGTGTAGAAGGACTGCGCGCTTTGGCCGCCGCGGGCCAGGGAACACCGACCGTCGCCGGCGGCACACTATCGGTCAATGATCGTACGTTTACCGCCGACATTGTGTTGGCAGGGTCCAGCGTACCGGGCGTTGATCGAGACGCTGTGGTCGGCAATATCATTGCTCGCGATGGTAATTTCCTAACCGTGCGGGGCGCCACCATTGTGCCGCGTGACTCAGCAACCGATCGGCGCGTTCATTACCACGACGATGTCGTTGTGGAAGTGGGCGCAGACACCAAAGTATTTAAGGACGGTCACCGCAACATGGACCTGAGTATTGACGCTCTATCGATCGGCCAGCGAGTTACGATTCGGGGTGACAAACTTACCGCATCGACCGACGCATCCGCCCCACAGATCCTCTTTGATGCCACTGCAGGCGCTGTTCGAATGCATGTGACGCACCTATCCGGCATCGTCAATACGGTGGTGCCTGGGCAGACCGATATTACTCTGCATAGCATTGATCGCCGCCGCGCCAACGTGTTCGACTTCGCCGGCACCGGCTCGTCCGCAGACACGGACGCCGATCCGAACAATTATGAGATCGACACCGGTAACTTGATCCTAGGCGCGCTGAGCACCGGCCGACCGGTGGTCGCGTACGGCTTCCCGAACACCTTTGGCGCCGCTCCGCCGGACTTCGCCGGCCGCACGGTCATCGATTTCTCCGATGTTCGCAGCGCGTTGGGTGTCGGCTGGGGATCGGAAGGTACGACCGCTCCGTTCGTCAGCATGGGTACGGAGGGGCTGGTACTCGACAATCAGAATCCGGACATCGATCAGCGTCACTACATCAAGCAAGGTCCAGTGCTGATTGACCTAACGTCTTTGGATTCGAATACGACCATCGTGCCGCGCGAATCTGGCCGCATGCTGTTTTCCATCAAGACCGCTGACAGCCTGCGCCTGTATTCAGACTTCGATGACTTCGTCGCCGATCTGATCGACAGCCTGAACGGTGCCAATGCAGCCCGCGCAATGTACGCACGCGGTATGTATGACGCCGATAGCAATACATTTACCGCTTACAAGCTAGGTGTCGTACTTCTGGAGCCTTAATCGCAACCGTGAGGTCTGCCCCCCCCTCAGACTTCACAGAACTGGCTCGGCCCCGCATCTTCGGATGCGGGGCATTTCTTTTTGGCTAGTCCGATTTGCCGCCCATCAGTTGATACGGACCACCTTTCTCAATGGCGCGGCGATACGCCGGACGCTCTCGAATACGCGCAAGGAAATCGCTCAGCCGCGGATAATCGCTAGCCAGATCTGAGCGCGCCTCCGCGGCCTCGACCGGAAAACTCATCTGGATGTCCGCAGCGGTCAACTCATCACCGCAAAACCAGTCGCGATTCGCCAACGAATCATCCATAAATCGCAGGTGCCTAGCCACGTTGTGAGTCAAGAAACCGGAGCGCACCTTGGCGGCGATCTGCTTAGCAATGGGTTTTACAAAGAACGGCATCGGCGCGGTCTCTATGCGACTCATGATCAAGGACAACAACATAAGCGGCATCACCGAGCCTTCCGCATAGTGCAGCCAGAAATTGTAGTCTCGACGAGCCGCGGTACCGTCGGTCGGACGCCACGTTCCAGCGTCGTAGGTGGTCATCAAATACTCGATAATGGCACCAGATTCGGCCAGCACCAGCTCATCATCGACCAGAATCGGTGCCTTACCGAGCGGATGAATTTTCTGCAGCTCTGGCGGCGCGAGGCTGGTCTCCGGATGCCGCTCATATCGGCGCATTTCATAGCTGAGACCCATTTCCTCAAGAAGCCATAACAGCCTGTGGGAGCGGGAGTTTTCGAGGTGATGGACGGTGATCATAAGGTGGTTTCCTGCGGTTATGGGCGGCGATATTCTAGCCAAAAAATGTCCAATTGGTCGTTGACTACGGGGTTCGGCTGGTTATACTGCGGCCAGCTTGAATGTACGGCTGATATTTATGCACACCATCTCGAAGTTCCATTGTTGTTCCTCGACCTGATCTTCATAAGTAATAGCACCACTTTCAGCGTTTCCGCCTCTTTGAGGCATAACACTTCTGACAATTAGGGTTTTACTATGTCTACAACAACCGGAACGGTTAAATGGTTTAACGATTCAAAAGGCTTCGGCTTCATCGAGCAAGAAGATGGTCCGGATGTATTCGCGCATTTCAGCGCCATCCAATCAGACGGCTTTAAGAGCCTGTCTGAAGGCCAGAAAGTCGAATTCACGATCGTCGAGGGCCAGAAAGGTCCGCAGGCCGAGAATATCGTACCGCTCTAGTTCGAGCTTAAAAGAACATCAAATGACGAGGCCCCGACTATTCGGGGCCTCGTTTTTTTTGAGCCGCTATTCTGCGCCGCCGAGCTGATCCCAAAGATAGCTATAGATCATTGCCTGGACCCGTGCGGCTTGCGAGTTATCCGACGCGCCAGCATGACCGCCAACGGTATTTTCATAGTAGTAGAGGTCATGTCCCATCTCGTTCATACGTGCCACCATTTTGCGGGCATGTGCTGGGTGCACGCGATCATCACGCGTTGAGGTAGTAATCAACGGCGTCGGATAGTCGGTAGCCGCATCCAGATTCTGATACGGCGAGTACTTCGAAATGAACTCCCAATCGTCGGTATCGGGATTACCGTATTCGGCCATCCACGACGCACCCGCCAGCAACAGGTGAAAACGCTGCATATCGAGCAATGGCACCTGGATGACGACGCCCTTAAACAAGTCCGGTCGCTGCGTCAGCATAACGCCGGTCAATAACCCACCGTTCGAGCCACCGCGAATACCGAGGTGTTCGGGACTGGTGATGTTGCGCGCGACCAGGTCCTCACCAATGGCAATAAAATCATCATAGGCGCGTTGGCGATTTTCCAGCATCGCGGCGCGATGCCAGCGCGGCCCGTACTCACCGCCGCCGCGTATACCGGCGACGACGTAGGCACCACCCTGCGCTAGCCAGGAATGCCCTACCGTGGCGCTGTACGACGGTGCCGACGTTATTTGAAATCCACCATAGCCGTACATCAGCGTCGGCGTCTCACCGTCGGATACGAAGTCTTTGGGCAACACCAAGAAGTACGGCACCTCGGTACCGTCAGCACTGACCGCAAAGTGTTGTTCGATACTCATACCGTCAGTGTCGAAAAACGCCGGCAATGATTGCACCGCGTCGCGTGTTTCGCCGCCATCATTGGCTGCATACAACGTGTCCGGCTGCAAGAAACTCTCGTAGTAGTAAAAGAACAAATTGCTGTCGTCGGATGCTGTCGCAAAGGAAACTCGGCCGATGCCATGTGATGGCAGATCAACGCCCTGCCAACGGCCGTCAACATATTCAAAGCGCGTCACTTTGCTAACCACGTGTTCGATTTGATTCACGATAATGTAGTCGCGTGTTCGCATCACGCCGCCGCGCACAATCGCACTGGTCTCATCCGGCACCAAAATTACATCAAAGTTTCGCCCACCATCGAGGAAGTCGTCGAAATTGATGGCTAACAGCGCACCCTGTGGATAATCAGCACCTTCAATTGACCAATCCGACTTTAGTTCAAGCACCATCTGTCCTTGCACAACGCCGTGGAACGCTGCATCCAACGGGATATCCAACTTCACGATATCACCGTCATCGTTATACAGATTGATAACCGCGGTGAAGAATGACGGCACTTGGTGCGCAATATCGTAGTGCGTTGCGCCGTCCCAAATGCGATACACATACGCGCCGACATCCTGCTGTTCGCCAGCGAAGATCTCGGTTGCCTCAGCGATCGGTTCACCTCGGTGCCAAAGGCGTGACGTTCGCGGGTAACCGGAGTCGGTCAAGGCACCGTCACCGAAATCGCTTCCGAGGTAAGCGGTATCCTCGTCAATCCAGCTAAAAGACGACTTCGCCTCGGGTACGAAAAAGCCATCCTCGACAAATGTCTTTTCGTCGGCGTCGAATTCACGCATCACAACCGCATCGGCGCCGCCCCGCGAGAGGTTGAGCATGCACAGACGATACTCAGGGCGCATACAATTGGCGCCCTTCCACACCCAATCTTCATCTTCAACTTCGGCCAGCGCATCAAGATCGAGCACCACATCCCAATCCGGATTTCCGGACACGTAGCTATCTAATGTCGTTCGCCGCCAGACGCCACGCTTGTTGTTCTCATCGCGCCAAAAATTGTAGATCAAGTCACCACGAATTCCCGGTGACGGGATCCGTTCGTCAGAATCGTAAATCTCCAGGTTCCGCGCCACGAACGGGTCGAACGTGGGTAGCGCTTCGAGGTAACCCAGCGAGGTTGTATTTTGCTCCTCAACCCAGGCCAATGCCTCGTTGCTCTCCACCTCTTCCAACCAAATGTACGGATCTTCCGGCGTCTCTGCGTGGGCCTGCGCAACTGCGCCAAGCGCCAGCAATAGGGTTACTTTTTTCACGTGTCGGGTTCCTCAATCAAAGCCGCAATACAGCGTATGGATAACAAGACCCGATACGCCGTTAGAAGTTTCCGAGTTTTGCCGCGGACCGACGTCCGTCAGCGCGACATGCTACTCGCTAGCTTTGATTATAGTCGACCAGCTCCAGGTCGTCGGCCGCTAACTCGCCGTTCGGTGACAGCAAGAACCTGCGCAACTGCCAGTCGATTCGAAAACTACCCGTTTCGTCAGGGTTCTCCGCGATGTGAATATCGGCCGGGCGCACCGTGCGGTGAGTGTGTTCGCTAAGCAACTCGGCAATGCTAGGTTTTTCGGCGGCGTAAACGATGTCCATGTCAGTCTCCACATGCATATTCCTTATGCTCGCCTACAGCGTAATTTCCGCTGGCTTAACCGCGTATGAAAAATAACTGAACCTAAGCTGAAGCAACCGATCGTTGCGGCTTCGCCTCCGCAGCCCATCTTGCCGCGCGGCATGATTGAAACGTTGGTTAGGTTGAGAGAAGCCTGACGCGCCGCGAGCTCAACGAAATCGGCGTCGATTTGAATTTCGGCTCTTTCGTTGGCCGGCCGATGAAATAGCCTTGCGCCATATCGACGCCGAGTTCACCTAGAAGCTCCAACGATTCCGAGTTCTGCACATACTCGGCGATCGTCCTCATACCGGCCTCGCGACCAACTTCAGCAATGAGTTTGATCATTTTCTGGTCGACCGGATTGTCCAGCAGGTCTTGCACGAAGGTGCCATCAATTTTGATGTAGTCAAACTTCAGCTTCTGCAGATAGCCGAACGAACTATAGCCGGTTCCAAAATCGTCCAGCGCGAACTGGCATCCAAGATTGCGTAACGCGGCGATCTGGCGATCCACGTGGGCCGGGCGCCGCACCGCCAGACTCTCGGTGATTTCGATAATGATATCAGTGGCCAAAACGCCAAATTCTTTGAACGTTGCCTTGACGTGATCGGCAAGCTCGTCGCTTTCAAAGGCATTCGCCGATAGATTGATCGACAATTTGATAACGCGGTCAACTTTAGAGAATTTCTTGTAAGCCTCTGCAGCTCGTCGAATCATCAGGAAGTCGATCTCGGTCATCAATCCAAAACGCGCGGCTGCCGGCAGGAATGCATCCGGTGACACCAACTTACCGTTATCGTCCCGCAATCGGATTAGCACTTCGTGGTGGGTCGTCTCACCCGTATCAACACGATTAATCGGTTGGAATCGCAGTTCAAATTCATTGTTGTCGATGGCACTGCGGAGTCGATTCATCCATCCCATATCGGCCGACTTGGCGTGCTTGGCGTCAATCGACTCCTCGTAGAAGTGCATCCGATTACGTCCGGCTGATTTGGCTTCACGGCAGGCGACATCCGCCTGATTTAGCAGCTCGTCGTAATGCAAATTTCGCCCTGCCAACATCGTGACGCCGATACTGCAGTGAATGTGGAATACCCGGTCATCCTCCAGGTGTGCCATGCGGCGCATATTATCGAGAATCGTTTGGGCGGAAGCTCGCGCGGATGCCGCGTCGACGCGCCGCACCAAAATGGCAAATTCATCACCGCCAAAGCGTGCCACCACATCGTCGCGCCTCACGCTGCGTCGCAGTTCATCGGCGACTTTGTGTAGCAACCGATCACCCGCCGGGTGACCGCAGGTGTCATTGACATACTTAAACTGATCGAGGTCGATAAACAGTAACGCACTGCCATGGCCGTGGCGCATGACGCCGATGATTTCCTTTTTCAATTCCTCGACAAACCGACGCCGATTAAACAGTCCGGTCAAGCTGTCGTGATTGGCCAGTTCTTTCAATTCCGCGTCACGCTCACTCAACGCCGTCGTAGTGGTCTCTAACGCCTCAACAATCTCAGAGATCTCGCGATGCGCCGCGGGTTCGAATTTGACATCCAAATTCCCCTTGGCGAGTTCCTTCAGCGGGTCCTGTAGGTCTGCAATCGAGGCCAGCGCGCGACTCAGCGCGTAGCGTCCATAGAGACCGAACACGAACAACAGCAAGACCAACATGCCCACCGCACCGCGGATATTGGCAAGTAAGCGATCGTGGAAGATGACGAAGTCGAGATGCAACCCGACAAACCCGACCAGGGTCAACTTTTCCTCGGTGACCGGGTCGTTGGGATCAAATGCGAGCAAACCGTCGTCCTGAATCGACTCCACCCAGACCGGCGCAAGAATTTCAAACTGACGCGGATCGATGACGCCACCTTCCATCAAATACGGCTGATCTTCACCGACCACAGCAACGGCTGCGCCGAGTTGATCGGGTGTGAGATTACTGACGATTTCGATATCACCGTATTGGTCGAAGGAAAACAGCGTTTTGCCATCCTTGTCGTAATAGGAAACACGTTGGATCTCAGAATACCGATCGACAAAGCTCTCCAACCGAATCATGGTTTCGGTATCGTCGCTCAAATAGAGCGGCGAACCGAGCTCATTGAGCTCCTCCGTCCACTGCAGTGCCCAGCGGCTATAGTTGTCTTGCAGCACCCATTGACCACCCCAGTAGAGACCCGCAATAGCAAGCGCGCCAATCATGGCGGCACTGAGTACCTGAATGGTCAGAATTTCGTTGACCAACAGCCGTTTCGAGCTGGCTTTGCGCTTGCGATAAAAAAACCGCGCCGCACGCCAGCGTCTCGCATACAAATCCATGCGTTGTTGAATGAAATCGACCTGTTGCGCGACGAACTGCTTCATTGACGCGCCCCCGTCACGCTGGATTGTGTCGGCGGCGTCTTGGCCAGGACGACTTCGATGTCGGTCAGCTCGGTAACTGGCGGCAACTGAGTGAGATTGCCGGCCTGTATTTTGCGCAACACGTCGACGGTGGTACGCGCGATATCTGCATCAACGGTCGACAGGCTTAGATCGGCACCCAGCGCCAACATCGGTTCGGTCGGTACGGCGACCGCAACTTGGTGGCGGTTAGCAACCTCGATAATCTCTTTGAGCGCGCGATGGCTCAAAATGCGGTTGTCGGGCACTAGCAGGAATCCGTCAATGCTGCGCACCATCCGACGAAAAAAGTAAATCGCCTCCTGGTCTGAAGACACGACCTCGACCTGCAGGTCAATCTCATGCGCCAACGCCGCTTTACGCGCCTCAGCGATGAGCTCGTCGTGCCCCTCTCCGATCAATATGCCGACGCGATTGAGATCGCTATCGAGCGCTGCCCAGCTGCCCAGTTGCAGTGCCATCGGCGCGAGCGGCGCGATCCCGCGGCTATTGTCGGTAACCAGATTATGGTCTCGATAGTTGAATACTTGGCTAAAAACCACCGGCACTTCCGCCATCGCGACAGACGACTTCGCGGCGCGCAGCCCAATCGCTATGATCGCTTCGCTATCTGAATCATTGATCGCCCCCAAGACACTGACCGGCGGCTTGCCAGCACTGCTCAGATCAACAATCTCAAACTCGTCGAAATGCTGTGCCAATTCGCGGGCGACGTCCGCATAGGCAGCCTGCTGACTGGTCAATACAATCGCAACCGACGGCAGACTAGGCGGTGGTGGAGCAACCGGCTGCGGAACTGGCTTCACTGGCGGCGGCAAAACCGGCGAACTTTCAACGATGGGTTCAGGCGGCGGAGGCTCAGGCGGCGGCACAGTAGCGCAGCCCGCTAAAACGAGCATGGTCGACATGACCAGAGTTGCGCCAGACATCCGTTTCATAGAGAAATACCGGCGCATCCTGTGCGCCTTTTATGTTAAATCGAGTCGAGACTCGGCCGAAGGATGTTTGTACCGCAGGCAGCACAAAATAACTGTGCGCCAGATCAAGCGTTGGAATTTGACCAGGCTCTCTAAATCAATAAGTTACGGGTACTTTTTCGAGTGAATTCAGTTAGGTAGTGCCGATGTCTTCTTTCCACAGACCGGGGTGCTCTGAGATGAAGTCGGTCATTAGCTGTGTGCATTCCGCGCTATCGACCACCGTGACGCTGACGCCGCGAGCGCGAAGATAATCTTCAGGGCCCTGAAACGTGCGATTCTCACCCACGATGACCTGCGCGATGCCATACAACAGAATCGCGCCCGAACACATATCGCATGGCGACAGCGTTGAATACAGCGTCGCACGCGCGTAGTCGTTGGCACTTAGCCGGCCGGCGTTTTCCAAGCAGTGCATTTCCGCATGGAGCACCGCACTCCCCTGTTGCACGCGTTGATTGTGTCCGGCCGCAACGATCTTTCCATCGATCACCAGCACCGACCCGATCGGGATTCCACCCGCCGCCTTGCCACGGCGCGCCTGCTCAATAGCGGCTTCCAAGAACACATCCATGCCTCGAATGTACGGCATTTTGTACTACTATTGGGACCCGTTTTCCGGAGACACCGTTTGCATGCGCTTTCATACGATTTTATCTGCGGTGACGTTATTCGTAAGTGGCTGTGCAAACAGTGGCAGTGCGAACTCGGACTTTCCAGATCTGCCCCCACCACCGGAACTCACGGTGGACGAGGCTGCGTTTTACGCGAGCTATACGCAAGACATCACAGGCACGGTCGAGTCGGTCAATCATGACTCTCGACTCCTTACGGTGCGCGATGCTGATGATCACGTCGTCACGATGACGGCTGCCGAGGATGTCAGTAATTTGCATGAAGTGGTGGTGGGAAACCTGCTGACGGCTCGCTACGACGAATATGTCACCCTGCGACTGTTCGGCGACACAGCGAACGACGTCGCCAAGCCAAGTAGCGCAGAGGACAGCTCGAAGACGGGCATCGCGACCATCGAGGCTATTAGCTTGAGCACGTATTCGCTGATGCTTAAGGACGAAGTAGGACTCACCAAAGCCTATGTCGTTCGAGATCCGATCAACCTGGAACGCACATCTGTCGGTGACCGAGTCATTGTGACCACGGCCAATATCGTCGCTACCGAAATTCAGCATACCGAAACGACCAACGAAGCGAATACCGACTAGGCGACTGATATGGCAGGCGGCTTTGCGAAAGATGGTGCGGTGCAAGAACAAATCGACGCCTCAGTTGAGGACGCTGTCGAGCGCGCGCGCAGCCAGATGCCGTCCGGCGAGAGCCTAACCCACTGCAGCGAATGTGATCAGCCCATTCCCCAGGCGCGTCGCGACGCCGTGCCTGGCGTTCGCCTGTGTATCAACTGCCAATCGGCTGAAGACGCGGAACAACAAGCCTTCGCCGGGTACAACCGTCGTGGCAGTAAGGATTCTCAACTCCGTTGAGCCGACACGCTGACAGTTCCCGCGTCTGTGTGATCGGCGGCGCCAACATCGATATCTGTGGTCAGTCGGTCGCCACGTTACGCAGCTATGACAAAAACCCAGGACACGTGCGTATGTCGGCAGGCGGCGTGGCGCGCAATGTCGCAGAAAACCTGGCGCGCTTGGGCGTCCCGACCCGTTGCATATCGGCAATCGGTGATGACGTGTTTGGCCAAATGCTAATAGGTGATTCTGATCGCGCCGGCGTCGATACCGAATTCGTGTTCCGAATGACCGATGCGCCGACGCCGATCTATATGTCGATCCTGGATCAGCACGGCGAAATGCAATTGGCCGTTTCCGATACTTCGGCTATTGCGATGTTGGGTCCCGACCAGCTCGACGCGTGCCGTTCGGCGATCGAAGACAGCGTGCTGACCATCGTCGACACCAACCTATCGGCGGATGCATTGGATTGGATTGGTGCAGCGAAACTGCACGGCCCGATTTTCGCAGACACGGTATCGGTCGCTAAGGCGCCCCAATTGCGCCCGCTGCTAAGCCGTGTGCATACGCTAAAGACCGGTGTTGACGAGGCTGCGGCTCTCGTCGAGATGCCTGCTACGCTTGATCAGCTTGAACCACTAGCCGCCCGCTTGCATGAACTTGGTGTAAAGCGTGTCTACGTGACTCGCGGCCGTGAAGGCGTGTATTGCAGCACCGGCAACGTGCAAGGCATTTACGGACTTGCCGACGCAGACCTCGGTGTCCGCAATACCAGCGGCGCTGGCGACGCATTTCTTGCCGGCTTAGCCTATGCTTGGGTCGCGCAGTTGCCGCAGAACGAGACGTTACAATTCGCGCTGCATGCGGCAGCGCTAGCGGTCGCGCATACCAGTACGATCAACCCAAACATTTCTGTTGCGGCTATCGAAGACCTAATGATGCAAACGACAAATGGCAGATAATCCCTTTCCGCTGGTCATCCATGACGAAGTCCGCGATGCGCTCAGCGCGGCGCGACCCGTGGTTGCGCTTGAATCCACTATCATTAGCCACGGTATGCCCTACCCCGACAACGTGGCGACCGCGCACCGTGTTGAGCAGGCGGTTCGATCCGCAGGCGCGACGCCTGCGACAATTGCGATCATCGATGGACAGCCGGTCGTCGGGCTCAGCGGCGAACAACTCGAATCGCTCGGCAAACACGGCGACGCAGCGATTAAATGTTCGCGTCGAGATTTACCCTTTATTCTTGCGCGCGGCACGAATGGTGCAACAACCGTTGCCGGCACCATGATCGTCGCCGCAGCCGCCAACATTCCTATCATGGCTACCGGTGGAATCGGTGGTGTTCACCGCGGCGTCGAAAAGACCCTAGACGTGTCCGCCGATCTGGAAGAGCTCGGCCGCAGCACGGTGGCTGTGGTGTGCAGCGGTGTAAAGTCGATACTGGACATCGGCAAGACGTTGGAATATCTGGAAACCCAAGGCGTCCCTGTTGCCGGCTTCCAAACCGCAACCATGCCCGCCTTTTACAGTCGCGACAGCGAGTTTGAACTGGAACATCGTTTTATTGACGCCGCGGACGCCGCCGCTGTGATTGCCACGCAGCGATCGTCGGGACTTAACGGCGGATTAGTGGTGGCTGTCCCTTGCCCGGCAGCCGATGCCATCGAACGATCCGCAATCGATAGCGTGATCAGCGACGCAATTGACGATATGAATCAGCAGGGAATTACCGGCAAAGCCACCACACCATTTTTGCTCGCAAGAATCGCCGAGCGAACCCGCGGCAAGAGTCTTGCAGCAAACATTGAGTTGGTGGTGAACAACGCACGCATTGGCGCCGAGATTGCGGTCGAGCTAGCGCGTCGGTAACGCCGCCTAAGCCAGCCGTAACGCCGAGAGATTACGGCGAGCACGTTTACGCCGTAAATCTGCCAAGTGCTTTACGGTCATCGTGTCCGAATGCTTGATATGCGATTCCACATCCGGATCGATCGCCGGCGCCTCCAGGACCTTAATTCGATGGCGACCCAGCGAAATAACGTCATTGGTACGCAACAACGTCTTGCGCACTTCATTCGCATTCACCGTCGTGCCGTTGGTGCTGTTGAGATCGAATAACACCAGGGCGTTACGATACACCTGCAACATTGCATGCATTTTGCTGGCGAACTGATCATTAACAACGATGTCGGCAAGCTCGCTGCGTCCAATCACGTACATGCTTTCATGCAAATCCATCTTCGCCAGCGTATCCCCATCACAGGTCAGCACAATGCGCGGCGCGTCCGTGTTTGCCAATGCATGACCGTGACGTACCAGTAGTTTGGCACCGAGACGATTGAGTGCACCCGGCCAACCGCGTGACTCGAGATGCATCGCGGCACAAACCGACGGCGTAAATACTTTTTCCGCATGCGGATTGCCGGCCGCGATCAATCGAGAACGTAGGTAACATCGAGTTTCTGTCAGCGACAGTGGATTTAGCGAGTAGACGCCCGGCTTCCGATTTGCGAAATGCTTTAGGCTATCGTTCTGCAACAACGGCGCCAGCGGTTCTCGGCCGAGCATCACGAGCTTGAGTGACGGACCCGACTGGTTTTCTAAGGCCGCTAACCAGTCGACCAGTCGCAGCGCACTGGTACTGGCCTTATGCACGTCATCGATGACCAGCAACGGCGCCTGATCGCGCGGTTGTTGTAACCACTCGTTGAGAGCCCGCAGTAATCGTTCTTCGTGGGACGATGCTTCTTCAATACCAAACGCCGAGACCAAGCCGAGCAACAGCTCCCGCGCAGTGAGGTGAGCGCCATCAATCAGTGCGCGCGGCGCATTGGCATAGTTCGCAATAAGCTGACGTGCTGTCGCCGACTTACCGCTGCCGATGGGCCCTTGCAGCACGGCAGCGAAATGCTCACGCCCGAGCGCAGCATCGAGAAACATCAGGGCATTCTGCTGCGAGCGAACCGGCACATAGAATGCCGGATCGATACCTCGGTTAAAGGCTTCTTCCGCTGACGTGGCCCCGTTATTATTCATATGTTCGCTCGCGCCATGGGTAGCCCCATTATTGCGCGTTAGTCCCATTCATCGAAGTGGAGATTCCATAATGCGGCGATTCTTAGGCATTATCTTATGCGGTTTTTTGGCCGCGTGTTCGCAACCTGACCACTACGACGTGATCTTACGTGGCGGCACCGTCGTCGATGGTACCGGATCTCCGGCGTTTGTCGCCGATATCGGCCTAACGGGCGACCGGATTGCAGCAATCGGTGATCTGGCCGAGGCGGAAGCCGCCCTGGACCTGGATGTCACCGGCCTGACGGTCGCGCCTGGATTCACCAATATGCTGTCCTGGGCGAGCATCTCGTTGATCGAAGATGGCCGCTCACAGAGCGATATCCGTCAGGGCGTGACACTGGAAGTCATGGGAGAAGGCAGCTCGATGGGACCGTTGAACGAGGCCATGAAGACACGCATGCGTGAAACTCAGGGTGACATCAAATTCGACGTCGCCTGGAACACGCTGGGTGAATACCTCAACCACCTTGAATCGCGCGGCGTGTCGACCAACGTCGCTTCATTTATCGGCGCGGCAACACCGCGCAAGTTCGTTATCGGCTACGACGACAGGGCCGCATCCGCTGACGAAATTGAGGCGATGCAAGCATTGGTTCGTGAGGCGATGGAAGAAGGCGCTATGGGTGTCGCTTCGTCGTTGATCTATCCACCGGGTTCGTTTGCCGACACCGACGAGCTGATCGCGCTAGCCCGAGCTGCAGCGGAATACGATGGTGTCTACGCATCACATATTCGGGACGAAGGCTCCGGATTGATTGAAGCGATCGATGAACTCATCACCATCGCCCGCGAGGCCGACATCCGCGCTGAGATCTATCATCTGAAATCTTCCGGTGAAGCAAATTGGCCACTCTTCGATCAAGCCATCGCGAATGTCGAAGCAGCGAAAGCTGAGGGTCTGGAAATCTTTGCGGACGTGTACACCTACCCGGCCAGTGCGACCGGACTGAACGCCGCGGTGCCACCTTGGGTGCAAGAAGGCGGCTTTGACGAGTCGGTACGCCGCATGAAAGACCCGGCCATCCGCAAGAAACTCATCGAAGAGATGAATGACACGGACAGTGACTGGGACAATATGTACGAGCAAGTTGGCGGACCCGACAACATATTGCTGGTCGGTTTTCGAACCGCGATGCTTAAACCGCTCACCGGCAAAACGCTGACACAGGTCGCCGAACAGCGCGGCACGAGCCCGGAGGAGACAATTTTCGACCTGATTATCGAAGACAACAGCCGAATCGATACGGTTTACTTTGGACAATCTCCGGACATTGTCAGACAGGCGTCGCTGTTACCGTGGGTCAGTTTTAATTCGGACGAAGCCTCACTTGCACCTGAAGGCGTCTTTCTCGAAAGCAGTGCGCATCCACGCGCCTATGGCAGCTTCGCCCGCGTGCTTGGCACCTACGTACGCGATGAGGGTGTACTCAGTATCGAAGAAGCCGTACGCAAGCTCGCCGCCCTCCCCGTTGACGTGTTGTCCATCCAAGACCGTGGCCGACTTCTTGAGGGGCACTTCGCCGACGTGGTGGTATTCGATGCTACCCGCATAACTGACCACGCTACCTTCGCCGCGCCGCATCAATATGCAACCGGCATGCTGCATGTGTTTGTCAATGGTGAGCAGGTCCTCAAGGACGGCGATCATACTGGCGCAACCCCCGGCCGCTTCGTCCGCGGCCCTGGCTGGATTGGAACAGACTGACAGCATTGCCACGCAGATCACGGTTCTAAGACCGGCCGGCTGCCAAAATATTCACTGAACGTTGTAGGAGCACGTGATGAAAGTACTGTTAATCGCTTGGTTTATCGTCGATCCGGACGCTGCCGGCACAGCAATGACGGCGGAGTTTGACTCGATGGAAGCGTGCGAGGCCGCAGGCCAAGCGCTAATCGAAGAAGCATCGCAAGGCAAAGGCAAGAACGTCGACTGGCGCTATATCTGCACGCCTAAATAACTGCGGTTGCGGCTAGGCGTAGATTTTCCGCATCAGCGGACTCATTTTGCGCATGCCAACCAGCGCTGTAGTGGTGAGCATGCCGGCCATCATCGCGCCGGTCACGCCGCAGGTCAGCGTATCCTGACCGGTAAGCCACAGTCCGGGAATGCGGGTTCTTGGCCCCAGCCAGTCTTGCTGTAATCGCGTCGCGGTGTGGTCGAGCCCATAGAGCTCACCTTCTTGGTACGCCGAAAACCAGTTGGTCGACAACGGCGTAGAAACCTCGTAGTAATCGCACTTACCTTCCAACTGCGGCAGCTTGTCGTAGAGATATCGCATCAACCGTTCGCCGAGCTCGTCGCGATACGCCTCATAATCTTCGCCACGCTTGCCCCAGGTGGTGCCCTCCCACTGTTGAAACCACGCGTACGGCGCCGGTGCCACAATTTCCACCGTCGCAGTATCCGGATGCCGATTGAGATAGTCGGGATCCTTCGCCGATGGGAATGAGATATACACCACCGGGAACGGAGCGTCGGGATCGGCCAGAAAGCGCTCGATATCGCCGTCATAATCGTTGCTTGAGTAAATCCAAAAATTCGTCTTTGGCATGCCGAGTTCTTCCGCCGTGCCTTTGAATCCGGCATAGATTCCCAGGTGCGCGAAACTCGGCTTCACGTTTTCCAGCAGCTCCGGATAACCTGCCTGGTCGACCGTTTCTTTGCCCAACAAGTGACCAAACGTATTAATGACACCCGCCGACGACACCACGCAATGACAATCAATGCGGTGCCCGTCCGACATTTCGACGCCGACGACTTTGCCATCTTCAACCAGGATTTCGTTGACGCGAGCATAGGTGAAAACTTCGCCGCCACTGGTCTGAATTTTGGGAATGATCGTCTCAGCAATTTTCCAGCTGCCACCCACCGGGTAGTAGCCGCCGTACAAATAGTGCCGCGCGATCATCGAGTGGACCATAAACGCCGACTGTTTTGGCGGCAGCCCCATATCACCCCACTGACCGCAAATGGTCGCGATCAGATCCGCATTGTCGGTTAGCTCGCTGAGCACCTCGTAGGTTGTGCGGTACAAGTGTTTAGGCTTCTTTAGCTTCGTATACGGCGCCGATAATGCCCGTTGCCAGGGCTTCATCACTTTTTCCATACCGTGCGCATTTAGCGCGCCACCAACTTCTTGGAGCAACTCCATATAGCGCTCAATGGCCGCTTCCTCATCGGGAAACTGCCGCACTAAGTTGTCACGAAACGCCTGCCGACCAGCAATGGCATTAAATACCTTGTCACCGACATAGAACCGGTCGTACTCATCATCCATCGGCGCCCACTGCAGCTGGCCATCGGACAGGAAATCGAACATCTTGCGAGTGCGCGTCGGCGCGCCGACATCGCCGATGTAGTGCACGCCGACATCCCACTCGTAGCCATTGCGTTCATAGGAATGCGTGTAGCCGCCGGCGGTATAGTGCTGCTCAAGCACCGCGACTCGCCAGCCGAGATCCGAAAGCAGTGCGGCCGTGGTGAGACCGCCCATACCGGACCCGATCACCAACGCATCGTAGCTATCTGCCAGACGAGATGGCCGGTAGCGATATCCGATTCGTAAAGTACTAGGTTTCATCGGCAGACATTTTACCGACAATTGCCCCGGAAGCGACCCGGATTAGCCCATCGCCATGCCACCATTAACACGCAACGTCTGCCCGGTGATAAATGCCGCTTCATCCGAGGCCATAAAGGCCATGGCCGCAGCAACTTCCTCCGGTTTGCCCTTGCGGCGCATCGGAATGCGCTGTACCGCCGCGTCCACGCCGGCCGCATCAATGTGATGCATCATCTCGGTCGCTATATAGCCCGGCGAGACCGCGTTGACGGTAATTCCATGTTGCGCAACTTCGGCCGCAATCGGTCGCATCATCGATACGATGCCGCCTTTCGACGCGGCGCAGACGGAATACTGATTGCCACCGAAGTCCGCCACATCGCTGATGACCGACGCGGTGACTACGACACGGCCGTATTGCCGCTCAATCATATGCGGCAAGAATGACTGTGTGACGTTAAAGAACCCGCGCAAATTGGTTTCGATCGCCGCCGCCCAGTCATCATCAGTGCTATCGATAAATGCGCGGTCGATGACCAACCCGGCGTTGCTGATCAAAATATCCACTTTGCCGAAGGCGCTCACCGACTCCGCGAGCAATCGGTCGGTATCGCCGCGCTGTCGCACGTCGCATTGAATCGCAACGGCCTCGCCACCGGACGTCGCAATCTCATCGACAACATCGTCGGCAAGATCGGCATTCGAGCAGTAATTAACGATCACTTTGGCGCCGTCGGCCGCAAATCGAAGCGCAATGGCCTTGCCAATGCCCTGCGACGATCCGGTGACAACGGCGACTTTATCCTCAAACTTCATCACATTCGTCCCCCGCGAACGGCAACGATGACACTGGCATACGGGCGTTTCACGCTATTGAGCTTACGGGTGTGCTGCATACCGCCATCTTCTATTCCACTCGATCCGCTCAGTATAGGTGAATACGGCAGGAATGCCCGTTACCATCAACGCATGGACGACTTCGAATTCGGTTTCGCCGACAGCGACGGCGTACGCATCCACTTCGCAACCATCGGTACTGGCCCATTGGTGGTCATGATCCACGGCTTTCCCGATTTTTGGTACACGTGGCGGCACCAAATGCGTGGACTCGCCTCGAATTATCGCGTTGTTGCGATGGACCTCCGCGGCTACAACCATAGCGATCAGCCGCAACAGCAAGATCAATACGCAATGCATCTTCTAATGTCCGACGTTGCCGCTGTAATTCGCCACTTTGGCGAACGCGACGCGGCCATCGTCGGTCACGATTGGGGTGCAGCTATCACCTGGAACGTCGCGCTCCACTTACCGGACATTACTCGCCTCATGGTGGCGATGAATATGCCGCATCCGTTTTGCATGGCGAATGCTTGGGCAACCAGTGACGCGGCGCGCGCCGGTACTGGCTACGCAAAGGTATTTCGCGAGGGTAATGCATCAGACCCCGATATTTTTTTCGGTATGCCGATGCGACCAGAGACGTTGAGCGGCTGGGTAACCGATGAAGATGCGGCCGAGCACTATCGCGAGGCGTTCGCGAGGTCCAACTTTGATGGCATGCTGAACTGCTACAAAGAGAATTACCCAGATATCTGGGGTGACACTCCACTGACACCACCCGATCTAACACCCGTGACCATGCCGGCCCTGGTTATTCATGGCCTTGCTGACAAAGCCGTGCATGCGGACGGCCTAAATCGATTGTGGGAATGCGCGGCAAAGGACCTGACGTTAGTGACAGTGCCGGGTGCGGATCACTTCGTGCAACAAGATGCCGCAAAACTGGTGACAAGAACGCTACGCGATTGGTTGGACGCCAGACACTAAGAAGATGAACTCGTGCTATACCAGCTTGGCGTGACGTTTCGCGCGTAGCCGCCGCAAGTCGACAAGCGTTTTCATTTTCAACGTATCGGGAGACTCTAAAAGCTTGCGCATCTCGTCGCTGATTGCCGGTGCTCGACTGATCTTGAGCCGGTGATTGCCCAGCGAAATTACGTCGTCTGAATTGAGAATGGTCTTCTTCACGCGCATTGAATTGACGGTGGTGCCGTTGGCGCTATTGAGATCCAATAGAACCAAGGAATCCGAGAACAACAGCAAGACTGCGTGCATCTTGCTAACAAAGTCATCATCGACAACGATATCGGCAAAGTCGGACCGTCCGACCAACACTTTCTTATTATCGAACACATACTCTGCAACGGTCTTGCCGTCACGAGTAATGGTCACACGCGGCGGCTGACGCTTTGCCGGTGTTGCCGGCGCCGCTGGAGTATCGGTAACCGCGTCGCTCTCCAAGACCGGAAGATCTGCCGCCGGAATCGGCGCCTGCGTATCAACGACGCTCAGTGGAAATCCGCTGGCGCGTCCAAACGCCTGCAACGCCGCCGCATTCAGCCGACCCGGCCAGCCGGCCGATTGTTCACGTAACTCATCGCAAACATCGAACGGAAACACCGTATCGGCGCGCTCGCTCCCGGCCGCCTGTAATCGCGCGTGCAGATAGACCATCGTCTCTTTTGCCGACAGCGGCCGCATCGCAAACAACGATGGATTTCGCTGCGCGATATTGAGCATGCCGGTCGAGCCGACCACCGCATGCAGCCCATCACCTCCGGTCAACAAGAACCGCAGTGTAAATCGTCCTTGCTGTTCCAGCCCGGCGAGTTCATCGAGGACATTCAATGTACTGGGGTACATTTTGTCGGCGTTATCAATAATAACGACCGGTGGTTGCCACGAACGGCTCTGTTCCGCGGCAAAGTCCGCGACGTGACGAAGCAGTGCCTCGTCATCGCTGAGCTCTACCGATTCGCCAAACTGTGCCAGCATGCGCGTTAGCAGGCTGTGCGACTTCAGGTGGGTGCCGTCGATAAACGCCAGCTCACTGTTGTTCGATAGCTCTAGGGCCAACTCGCGTGCCGTGATGGTCTTACCGCCGCCCGCAGGCGCATGCAATAACACTAGCCCTGCAGGCTCACGCAGCGCTGCGCGCGCAAACACGAACGCATCGTGGTGCGATTTGTATCGAACCGTAGTTAGTCGATCGGCGGCGCCGCCAAAGGCACGCTCGCCTAACACTGCTAATGTCTCTTCCATGTCCGTATGGTCAGAGATTGCCCAAGAACCACATTATTGATGAATCCACACGCCCTGGGGCGCGAAGGTTCCATAACCCCGGAAAAACCGTGAACCAGTTCTAGAAAATGTGAGACGCGAGCTGGCGCGACAGTTTTTCGCGCCCACCGCGGGCATTCATATGGTTGATATCGAGAAAATCAGCGGGCTCAAGGTCAAAGCTGCGCCAGTCAATAACAGCGATGTTGAGTTCCTGTTCGACATGGCGAAGAAAATCGTCCAAACGGTCCGAGCCAACGTCGGCGTCGATTGCATCGGTCATTTCGCGATCCACCGGGTGCACAAAGCACACCATTCGATCACTGACCTGCTGGAGCGCACGAGCGCCGGCGAACCAGCTTGCTACCGCCTTCGGTTCAAATTCAATGTCGCCCAAATAAGCGGCAGCAATCACACGATCGCGCTTACGCACCCAGTTCGGTTTACGATCTTTCTGGCGCGCCGTATCCGGCGGGTTCCAAGCACCGTCCGCCTCCTCACGCCATTGAAACTCCAGACTGGTGCGGTTATTTCGCAACGACACCACGTTGCCATCAAAATAGTCACGACCGAGTCCTATGTCGCCGCTGGGTGGCACTGTGCAAATATGCATTGGATCGAATTCGTAGACGATTATCGGCACGCGCGCACCTGCATCGACACAGCATTTCCGAATGAAATCGCACATCAGTGTCATGCCATGTGCGTTAACCGCAGGAAACCCGGCGTTGATACTCTGAACCACTCGCCCACTCTCGCCCGCGGCCGCGGCAAAATCGGCCGGGCAAAAAGCGCGAAACGTGCCACTAGAACCAACGGCTAAAACGTCCGGCGCGCCGTGGTTCTGTAGATATGCGGGGAATCGCTCAATAAACGTCAACGCGCGATTCGCACGCTCCTTTCGAATCACTCTGGGCAATCCCAATGCGCGCCGTAGCCGGTCCCACAACGAGAGTGTCTCAACGTCATCGACGACACGTGCAAGGCGATGCGTTTCGCCGCGAATCTCAGCCACCATATCGTCGACTGACATCTGCGAAAACAAAATCACGGTATCCTGATCGAGCGCGATGTCGTATTCGGCTTCAACCTCGGCGGTAAAGCTGATAAACGCGAGCGAATCCATCCCAGCATCGAACAGATTCTTGGCTTTTAGTACATCGTTGCGATCCAGCAACGGCGCGAATCGCAGTACCGCACGCAACAGGAACGCGTGCTCGTCAGACAGACCAGAAACATCCACTTCGTCGGTTGCCAGCTCTGATTGAAGCTGTGCCGCAATCGCTTTCCGATCCATCTTGCCACTGGCGTTTTTGGGGAACGTTGCGATGCAGTGAATCACCGCCGGCACCATATACTCAGGTAGCTGCCCGGCGACTTGATCCAAAATTGCGGCGGTGTTTGCGCCATCCGTTTCCACAGCAGCGACGACTGACGTTGCAATATCGGTATCGGGTGGCCACGCCAACGCGACCGCATTTAAACCGTCGGACGCGCTGCGCAACGCCGCTTCGATCTCGGCCAACTCAATGCGGAACCCCCGCACCTTCACCTGATTATCAACCCGCCCCTGGAAAACCACCTCGCCGTCACTGCGACGCACGGCACGATCACCGGTTCGATAAATAGCCTGCCCGGTAGCCGGCAGTGTCATGAAACTCTGCGCGGTTTTTTCAGCGTCGTTAAGGTAGCCCGGTGCCAGCTGACGACCCGACAAAAACAGTTCGCCGGGTACGCCGTCGTCGCACGGCGATAGGTGATCATCCAGTACCAACAATTCCATACCCTTGAACGCCTGACCAATAGGCACGGTGTCGGTATCGATAACGCGCTGATCAATCACATAGCGCGAGCAGGCAATAGTCGCCTCGGTCGGCCCATACCAGTTTTCAACCACCGAGTTCGGCGCAGCTTTGACCCACTCTTGGGCGACGATGGTGGGTAATGCTTCGCCGCAAAACAGACTCGAACGAACACTTGGAAATGCACCCGGCGCTAAGTCATCCTGTAGGCGTATTTGATAGGCCAGGCTCGGCACCGAAAACCAATGGGTAATGTTTTCTCGCTGAATGTACGCAGCGGGTAACCGCAAATCGGCTTCCGATGCGATCACCAACGTGGCACCATTTTCCCACGCTAAGAACAGATCATGAACCGACAGATCGAACGTCAGCTCAAAAGTTTGCGACAAACGATCCTCAGGACCAATGTCCAGCAGCGAACCGGCCGCGTCGAGATACCCTTCCAGTGCACGATTCTGAATTGGCACGCCTTTCGGCATACCCGTACTGCCGGATGTAAATAAGATATAAGCCAGGTCATCGAGCGTTTGCTCGCGAACCGGTACATCACTGTCCACCGACTCGACGACGAGCCGCCGCTTTGAGTCACCACATCGAAGAATGCGAATATCGTTTAAGCCAGCCTCGGACAAGATGCCCTGTAACGCGTCAGCCGCTTGCTCGCCGCAAATCACGGTCGTCGCACCTGAGAGTGTCATGATGCGAGCATTGCGATCCGGCGGATGATTGACGTTAAGCGGCACATACGCATGACCGGCCAATCGCGCGGCAAGAATACCGACATAAGACGATACGTGCCGCCCCGCCATGACGGCCGTAATCGGTTGCTCGGCGGCGGGTGCCTCAAATTGTGCAACCAACTGTTGCGCCGCATTGATCATTTCCGAGTAACGATAGCGCTCGCCATCAATGACAAGCGCGATCGAGTCGCCCAATTTTTCGGCATTTTTGAGGATGCGGCGGCCCGCTCGATAGGAAGTGCCCGTACTCATGGGTCAGTCGGCGCTGTCATCCCAAAGCGGTGCTAACAATGGTTTCACATGCTTATCCATTTGTTGCGTCAACCGCCGATTTCCGCCTTTGTAATGCGCACGCATCTCACCATTTATAAATCGCTCCAATGGCTCACTAAGCTGCGGCCGCACCACACTAAACGTGGATGGGCTGGCGATGCCGGTGTAGTCGCGTGGATAGCCAAATCGATCCATTAAGTCGCCGACATAAGCTTCGACGATCTTGATCTTGCCGCGCGACAATCCCTTGCGGTACTTGCGGAAGTTATCCGCCATGATCGGCTTCGCCAGATTCTCACGCGGACCGCCTTTGACGGCGAGCTGTTGGGCACTGGAGGCCTGATGAAAATCGCGCATACTGGCATCGAATTCGATATCCAGGAACTCGCATAAAGCACCGACCGTGGCGTCGAAATCGGCCACCAGATCCTCGTAGCGTTGCAGGTGTACTCGCTCCGGACCGAGCAAACCGTACGCACGAAGCCCGCCGATTTGATCATCACGCCAAATATTGAGCGCCTGCCGAACCGAACCAAACTTGTTACCCAGCCAGCGCTTACGGCGAGCCAGTGCCGACAATAGATAGTCTCGTGGATCACGAACTTGAAATACAAAGCGCGCGTCCGGAAAACAATCCAGCAAGAAGAACAATATTTCGTGCAGGTTGTTTTCTTTGACGAAAACGTAACCACCGGTTGCCTCTTCCGGCATTCTCAAGAACACGAATCGCGCTAGTTCGTGCGGATTCAGTCCGTCGGGCGTCGCAAACCACTCGCGCAGGCGATTGGCTTCCTCATCGCCGCGGTACTTCGCGACACGCGCAATCGCATTGTCTTTGAGCGCCGCAACGGCTTCATCTGCGCCTCCCGTAATGGTCACATCGTGGAGCTTCAACAGCAGGTCGCGGCCCATGTGATAAGGCGGGTGCGCATAAACCTCGGAATGCTGCCCCAAGATGGAGCTCACCAGGTTAGAGCCTGAGCGCTCAGAGCAAATGAGAAAAACCGGTGCTGGCATCGATCGGAATCGGGTGTTGCTAGAGACCCTGCAAGTATATGAATAACCGGCAGTATATGGATAATTGCGCCATTAACTAGTGTTTGCGAGCAACGCTACCGATGAAAGTGATCGCTATCAGCGGGTCCGGCCGGTCCGGAAGCACCTTATTGTCGTTGTTATTGTCGCAAGATCCGCAGGTCTTCAATCTTGGCCAGTCAAGGCATTTGTGGCGCGCCTGGCTTGCCGACGCGCCCTGCACCTCCGGGACCACGGTACAGAACAGCTCGGTCTACTCAACCTTGAAGACGCTCGATCTGTTGACTATGCCGGCCGCCGAAAAAGCGTTTCTGAAAGACGCCGCGCGGATGAAGAACTGGAACGATGACGCTGCGCTTTCGCGACTCAAGTCGCACCACGATGCTTTTCTCGCGCTCACCCATATCATGTTAGGTCGCGTCGCCGATGCTACCGGCGCGCACATCTTCATCGATTCTTCCAAAGCGCCGGAAGTCGCGCTCGCCTTCAGCCTTCTTCCAGGCGTCGAGCTATATGTTCTCAATCTCGTTCGCGACCCCAGAGCGGTAGCGACCAGCTGGTATCGAAAAAAGAAAAGCATTTCGCAGGCGATTCGTAACGCACGCGATTGGCCGGCCCGACAACGGCGTCTCGATCATTGGTCATTGGGCGAGCGACGATTGACACTTCGCTACGAGGATCTCGCCGCAAATCCCGAGGCCAGTCTCGATAAAGTCGCAGCATGGGCTGACCTGCCGCTGCCCAATACGCTGTTTACGGCGCCCGCTCGCGTCAAGATCGATTGGGACTCGCAACACTTATTCCCACCGGCCAACGAACGCGTGCTCGCGGAGAAAAAAACCGACGTGGTCATCGCGCCGAGCACCAGCTGGCAACACGAAAAACATCGGTGGCTACATGCAATGGCACGTTTTTTTGCCGGCAAAGAAGGGCGCGAATTCTATCCATAGACGTCTTACCGAGCCAACCGCGGCTGGCAGATTCGCCATTGGGTAGCCGCTATAATGCCAACTCAAGCCCTGGCGGCGCACATCACTCAGGACACCACCTTGCCGATCTCCACCCGTTTCACCCTACTCTTACTCGTAATTACCTTCCCCGCCGCCGCCGACGAAATCCCTGGCGACGTCGCTCGCAAGGCCGCCACCATTCGCGACCAAGCGATGGCCGGTACGGTTGCCTATGACCTGGTCGAATCGCTCACAATGGAAGTGGGCCACCGGTCTTCCGGCTCGCCCGGCGACGCTAAGGCGGTCGCCTGGGCGCTGGAGAACCTTGAGGCACTCGGTTTTCAAAATGTCCGTGCTGAATCGGTCGAAGTCGCGCATTGGGAACGCGGCGAGCTCGATGTTCGCGTGACCGCGCCTAACGAACACAAGCTCGTCGCCCTGTCTCTCGGCGGCAGCCCTGGCACACGTGGCAATCGACTCTCTGCCAACGTGGTCCGTGTCGAGAGCCTGAATGAGTTACGTGCGCTCAGCGCACGCGATCTGCGCGGCAATATTGCTTACATCGACCATCGCGTCGAACGACACAAGACCGGTCGTGGCTATGGACCGGCATCGCGCATACGCTCATGTGCACATTACATCGCCGCCGAGCGCGGCGCGGTGGCCACGGTCATCCGCAGCGCCGGTACGTCAACCCACCGCTTCGCGCATACCGGTGGCATGCTGAATAACAAACGCCCGGCGACGATTCCGGGCATCGCGCTCGCCAACGCCGACGCTGACCTGCTGACCTACCAGATCGAATCGGGCGAACGCGTGCAGCTGAGCATTCAATCGACCGCGACCAACTTACCGCGCACAACGTCCGCCAATGTCATCGGCGAAGTACCAGGACGAGGTCCGCTCGCCGACGAAATCGTTCTGCTGGTCGGGCATTTAGATTCCTGGGATGTCGGCACCGGTGCTTACGATGACGGCGCCGGCGTTGCGATTGTCACTGCGGCAGCAAAACTTATTCTCGATAGCGGTGAGGCGCCTCGTCGTACCATTCGCGTGGTGCTGTTTGCCAACGAGGAATTCGGTCTGGACGGCGCCGAACAATACACCCAGCGATACGCGCGCAGCATCGACAAACATATCGTCGGAATGGAGGCGGATTTTGGCGCCGGTCGCGTGTGGCGCTTTTCGTCTAACGTGAGCGAGGATGCGCTGGATTTGGTGGATGAGATTCACGCGCTGCTCGAACCCATTGGTTTGGAGCGCGGCAACAATCGCGCTAGCGGCGGCGCCGACCTGACCTACTTGCGAAAGGCCGGCATGCCGGTGCTCGGCATGTCACAAGACGGCACTTACTATTTCGACTATCACCACACCGAAGACGACACACTGGACAAGATCGATATCAATGATCTGAATCAAAACGTCGCGTCGTATGTGACCGCCGCCTATGTCGCAGCGAACATTGAACGTGACTTCGGCCGGATTCCAGTAAATCCTGCGCCGTTTCGCGGCTGCAGCGCCGCAGAAGACTAGCGACACGCGCAATGCTGTTCCTGCCCTTCAAAGCGGACTTTCCTCTCGCCCGATTGCCAATTCTGACGATCCTGGTCTGCCTGATCTGTAGCGGGGTTTTTCTTAAACAACAGAGCGACTGGGGCAAGTTCGAATCCGCGGTGCAGCGGTTTTGCGCGGTCGACCGATCACACATTGATCAGATGGTCCTGCAGCGAGTTGACGCCTATGCCGGCGCTCGATTTTGCGGCCAGGCGATGTACAACATCAGCATGTCCGAATCTCCGGACCAAGAAATCACAGCGATAGTCGGGCAAATTCAACCACTCAGCGGCTTCAATCGCGACGATTCCAAGCGATATATGGAACGTATCCTGCAAGATGAATTGCAATTGTTTCAAAGGTTCGTACCGGACGATCCCGATTCGCGCGTCGCTTACAACACCGCCTCGTGGAACCCCATTCACATGCTCACCGCGAGTTTCGCGCACGGTGATTGGGGCCACATCATCTTTAATCTGATTTTCTTCATCGCCTTTGCCGCGGCGGTTGAAGTGATTGCCGGGTCCCTCGCATTTGCCGGCTTTATCGTGCTCGGTTCGTTGATCATCGGTGTCACCGACTCGGTGATCGCCACGCTAGTCGATGACCATCACTGGACACTAGGTTTGTCCGGCATTGTGATGGGGATGATCGGCCTGTTCGCCTACCTGTTACCGCAAGGGCGAATTCGCTGCTTTTATTGGTTCTTGATCCTATTCGGCACGCTCTCCGTGCCGGGCTGGCTGCTAGCCCTGTGGTACATTGGTGGCGACATATTTCAATTGATTCGGCATGACGATCACGGCGGTATAAACGTAATCGCTCATGTCACCGGCGGGATTGCCGGCTACCTGTACGGCATTGTCTTTTTGAACAAAGCACGCAACCGAGCCGCAGCAACCCAACGAGAGCACCAACGGCAAGCTACGACGCCGTAGCATTTACAGGGGGCAATCATGAACCTAGCTATCACCGGCCTGTACGCGGGCATCCTGATTATTTTCGCATTGGCACTCAGCGCTCGCGCCGGCAGCTTTCGCGGCAAGACCGGCATTTCCATCATGCACGGTGAGCCAATCAATCTGGAGCTTGCCGAGCGTGTCCGCGTCCATCAGAACTTTCTCGAATACGTGCCAATGGCACTCATTGTCATGGCATTGCTGGAAGTAAATGGTGCGAATTCGACGTTCTTGCATGTGTTTGGCATCGTTTTGATTGTCGCTCGAATTGCGCATGCCATGGGTTTGAAACACGACAACATGGGCCATATCGGACGTCTGATCGGCGCCGCCGGTACCGCGTTGATGTCAGCGGTCGCTGGCCTGTATCTCGTTTGGATCGCAGTGAGCCCGATGCTGGGCTCGTAACCGCGATTGCTGGCCGTTACTGGTAGCGGAAATGCCGCGCGGCGACAGCACCAACGACCAATGTGCCGATCACCAGCAACACCAACTGCGGGAATGCCGCACTCGCCGGTGACTGAAAACTGATGAGCTTATGCAGGGCGTCCATCGTCCAACCCGTGGGCAGGAAATTTTGCAGGCTTTGCATCCAGTCAGGTGTAATTTCGATCGGCCACCAACAGCCACCGAGCGCCGCCAATAAGTTCGTCAACAACACACCAACGCCAGCCGCTTGCCCTTCCGTCTTGGCCAAGGTCCCAAGTAACAGACCAGCCGACGCGCAAAACGCCGCCCAGCCCAACAGAATGGCCAGTACCATGGCCAGGTTTGGACCCCAATCCATATTGAATAACAGGGTCCCGAATATCAGTGCGACGACCACCTGAACGATGGCCAACACCATTCGCCCAGACCATTTCCCAGCAACCACCTCAGACCGAGTGATCGGTGCGGATGCCAATCGGCGCAGCAAACCGCGCTGTCGATCGTTCACCAACATCGTGCCGCCGGTAGTCAATAAGATAAGTAGCGTGAACATCACCAGAATGCCCGGCACGGCTTGCTCAAATCCGGACGGGATGATCTGCCGATTTCCTGCCGCCTGCACTTCCAAGCGCCAAACACGCGGCTGCTCATTCAGCGCCTGCAAGGCCGCCGGCGACAAATCACCATTGGCCTGCGTCACGACAATATCCGCCACGGCGGTATACACGCTACGGGCGATTCGGATCGACTCAAACTCGCGTAGCAGCGCAGAGGCGCGCGTCTCGTAGAGTGCCCGCACCGATTCACCCGACTCAATCCGGCTAGTCAGTTGATCGTCGATTCGAAGTGAACGGCGTGGCGCCGGAGATTCCTCCGTTGGCGACGGAATCACGTCAACCCACTCCGGCGCAAAATTGTTTGCCCGCAGATTGCGATCGAGCTGCGCTCGCAAATACCCTGGCATCGCGGCTTCGACGACCAATGGCGTCGCCGTGACAGGCGACAATGTATTCGACATACCACCGGTGACGGTGCCAATAAAATAAAAGAACACCGGCGGCATCAAGAACAGCCATACCAGCGTTGAGCCCTGGCGCAACTGGTGCCGGACATCAGACAGCGCCAGAAACAGCACGTTCTTCATGCCTCCTGCCTCGCAAAACCGGCGCGCAATCGCCACGCGCAAATCGCTAGGCCGAGCGCCGTCGCTACTAGCATGATCGCCCAGCTAGAAAGACCAATGGAAAACGCGCCGGGCGTGGTCAATTCAACACCGACGTTATCGACGACAAAACCGTTCGGCGACACTCGACCAATCGCCGCCATCCAATCGGGCATCACGTCGAGCGGAAAAAAACTGCCGCCGGCCATTAACAACGGAAATAATAATATCGACGTCATCAGGCCCGCTGCGTTTTGGTTTGCGAATAACATTTGCAGCGCTGCAAACCAGGCGAATAGGCCCACTCCGGCGATCGCAAAAAACAGAAGAGCCGAGAAAAACTCATTCCAATGGATATCGTGATAAATGAACCCGATCGCCAACGTCAGTGCCACGATTGCCGTCATCAACACGCCGACACCCATCGCTTTGCCGGCAACAAAACTGAGCAACTCTGCAGGCGAAGACACTAGTCGCCGCAGCGTACCCGCTCGACGCTCAACCCAAAAGTCACCGGCCAACGAGTTGGCCGCAAACAGCACGGCCATCATGATGACACCGGGCAGAAATAAAACTGCCAAAGGTAATCGCGGCTCCGCCGGCGGCGGTTCGGCAATCTCCAGATCGATAGCGAGTTCAGTAAATTGCGATTGCAATGATTCGATCTTATTTTGAATCTGCACCGAGAGAGCCGCCACCCAAACATCCGTGACGGTTTCGTCGTCAACGTTCATGATGGCGGCGATTTCCTCGCCAAAAAGCGCCTGCGCGTAGAACGCCGCATCGAACAGAATCTCAGTGGTATCGGTAATAATGCCCGGCAAAATCGTCTGCGACGGGTTCGTGGTCAGCGATACGGTAATCGGGGTTTGATTGAGAATCGCGTCACCGAAACCCTGCGGGATGTGCATCAAGGCGCTCGCTTCGCCGGCGTTGATTCGTCGCGTACCGTCCTCAAGCGACACAGCCTCGACCGAAATCATGTCACTCAATTGCTCGGTACTGAACGCGCCGGCAATTAACCCGCTGACCAATGTGTCGTCTTCGTCGACGATCAGCAAAATGCCGCGAGGCGTGCCGCCGCCGCCACCGTCCATCATCAAGGTGATCATGCCACCAATCAAAAATGGGATACCCAGCCAGATCAGAATGGCGGTTCGATCCTGCCACCAGCGAGCTAAGTCTTTGCGCATTGAGGACCAGGAAAAGTCCATCACCTACTCGCGCAGCTCCTTACCGGTGAGGAGCAAAAACAACGTTTCCAGATTGGGACTGCGCAGGCTGGTTTCCGACACAGTGCCACCGGCATCATCAATCGCCTTAAATACCAATGGCAAGTTTTGTGAGGCATTGGACAATGTCAGCATCAATAGGTCGTCGGAGAGCGAAATCACCTCAAGATCGTTGATGCCGTGCCCGGACAGGGCCTCAAGGGAACTACGCGTTGAGTCGGGTGGAAACTGACCGGCCAACTGAAGCGCATCGCGCGCACCCAGTTGCGCCCGCAGTGCGTCGACCGTGCCTTCGGCAATCAGCTTGCCGTGATCGATGATGGCAACCGAGTCACACAGGCGCTCCGCTTCCTCCATGTAATGCGTCGTGTAGATAACGCAGGCACCTTGATCGCGCTCCGCCTCGACCAGTTCATACAAACGCTGTCGCGACTGCGGATCGACGCCGACGGTCGGCTCATCAAGCAGCAATACCTCCGGCTTATGCACGATCCCACAGCCGAAATTAAGCCGCCGTTTCATACCGCCGGAAAACGACTTCGGCAGGTCTTTCGCTCTATCCAACAGGCCGACGTGGTCGAGCACGTCATTGACGCGCACCTCGAGCGCGTCGCCTCGCAGTCCGTAGGCCTTTCCCCAATAGCGTAAGTTTTCGATCGCCGGCAGGTCTTCGTACAGCGCTATTTCCTGCGGCACTATGCCGAGCGACGCACGCGCCTTCTTACCTTGTGTCGTCGTATCAAAACCGTTCACGCTGACTCGTCCGGACGTCGGCGTCAGCAGTCCGGACACGCAGTTGATCGTTGACGACTTGCCCGCCCCGTTCGGCCCCAGTAAGCCGAACACTGTGCCTTTGTCGGCTTCAAAGCTGACACCACCAACGGCTATCAGATCACCGTACTGTTTGACTAGGTCGCTGACTTTGAGCATTAGAGAAAATCGCCGCCCACCGCATCCACCGGATCAAGACCCATCTTGGCACGCTCGGCATTGATCAGTCCGAGGTTCAATTGCTTGATCTCCTCGAAGCGCGGGTCATCTTTGATCGATTCAAACTCAAATGCGTAATCCCATATCGCATAACGCGTACCGCGCTCAACCGCGGATCTCAGCCGCGCGATAGCGTTGTCAGAATCACCGGCTAATGCGTAGTAGCGTGCCCATTCGTTGTCCTGATTCGCATTGTTTGCGCCTTGCGCTTCGCTGCGCTCGGTATTCGCAAGAAAGTAGCCCAGCATGGTTTGTGCGTCATCGTCTCGACCCATCTCACGCAATGGCGTTACGAACAGCCAAGCAGACGCCTGATACGCCGGATTTGCGAAGACCTCGGTCGGTGCGTAGTACCGATCATAAAGATCAACCACGGATTCATAGTCGCCGACGAAGGTCGAACCTTGCACGTACGGAAAAATAGCGAAACCATTGGTCGGATTTTCGTCCAGCTCAGCGCGCAACATCGGCAGCAGGCTATCGAAATCACGTTCGACGTAATTTTTGATGACCGAAAACTGTGGCGGCGCAATACTGATCGCCTCGTCGGCTTTTTGCACTGCCAGCAATGAGAACGCCAAACGTGTCGCAAACGACGGTGTGTCCGGAGACAGCTCGTACGCGCGCCGATAATCTTTGATTGCATCGGCAACGCGTCCGGAATTATTCAGAATATCGGCCTTCATTGCGTAAAAGTTGGCTGAGTCTTCGTGAAACGGCCGCAGTCGTTCAAGAATCTCCCAGGCATCGTCTTGCCGACCCATGCCGTCGTAAATGCTCACCAGATTCGAATTCGGGACCAGCCATAACGGGTCAATCGATGTTGCTCGTTGCAAGTACTCGAGCTGCTCTTCGAGGTTATTACGACTGCCCGCGTTGTTCGCTAACCACGACCAGGCCTTCGACAACGACGGATTCAGTTCAACCGCCTTCCTTAGATCGGCCTCACCCCGTTCGAACTGCAGATCCGAATCGAACATCAGCCCACGCACCGCATAGGCATCGGCAAACTTTGGCTCCAATTCGATCGCCCGTTCCAGCAGCGGCGCGGCGATCGCCCGCGATTCTTCCGGATCCATATTGCCGTAGCTCAGGAACGTGTCGTTGCGTAACAAGATGGCAGCCTCAGCGAGCGACGACAGACCCGGTGCAAAGTTGGGTTCCGCTTCGGTAATTTCCTGCAGCATCGCAAACGCTTCGGTGAGATTTTCATTCGTTCGGGAATGGATCAGACGACGCGCGATGAGGTAACGATCGAAAATCTTGACGTCGATGTCCGTGGTACTTGCACTGTTCTGAGAGTCGCTTAGCAAATTAACTTTAAGCTCGGCAACGATCGCCTCAGAAATATCGTCTTGTAGCTGAAAAATATCTTCCAGATCGCCGTCATAGGTTTCGGACCACAAATGGAACCCATCTTCGACACTGATCAGCTGCGCCGTAATGCGCACGCGATCACCAGCCTTGCGTACCGACCCCTCTAAGACATGCGAAACATTGAGTGCTGCGCCGATATCCGAGACGTGCGCGTTCTTACCCTTGAAGGCAAACGACGATGTCCGCCCGGCCACTTTCATTGCATTGAGCTGCGCGAGATCGTTAAGAATTTCTTCGGTGATGCCGTCGGAAAAATACTCCTGATCACCATCCGGTGACATATCAACGAACGGTAATACCGCGATCGATGCTTCCGTCTCGGTTGCAACAATTTCTTCTGTAACGACCGGCGCCGTGGCTGCCGGCCGACCGCGATCCACCACAACGATCGCCAGCACGATCGCCAATGCTGCTAGCGTGACGTAATCGAGTTTCTTGCCGGTTTCGGGTGTGATCGACGACGAGCGATCCACGTCCTTTTCGCGTTTGATGCCTTCGGGCGTGAGTTCGAACGCCCAGGCGAAGATCAGGACAGGGATGATCAGCAAGCCGAGGATAAAGAGCACAACCGACGGCAACCATTCGGGCAGTCGCAGAGCCGATGTGCCCAGATCCGCGACCGACAGCAACAGCCATGAAACGGCCAGGTAAGCGGCTCCGACTCGGAACACATTACGGCGTTTGAATTCTTCAAACAGATTGGGCATCGACTTCCCCGTGCGACGAGCGCGTATGGTATCAGTTTTAACTCTGAAAACCGCGTATCATCAACGTTTCAGCCGTTTTCAAAGGTTCCCCCTTATGAACCCCCACGTTTCCGTTCGACCATGGTTAACCGCAGCAGTTCTATTGCTGTTATCCCCGCTTGCGCTGGCTGAAACGATCGCCGTCATCGGCACCGGCGAGGTTGGTAAGGCGCTCGGCCCTGAGTTTGCCGCGCAGGGGCATACCATTGTGTACGGATCGCGTGACCCGGATCGCGCCGATATCAAAGTGCTAATCGCAAAAACCGGTGACGAAGCGTCGGCGATGCTACCGGCGGAGGCCGTCGAGCATGCCGATATCGTTGTCCTGGCGGTACCCGGCATGCTGGTTTCCGAGATCGTTTTGGGCCTCGGTGATCTGTCAGAAAAAATCATTATCGATCCGACCAACCCATTGATCTGGAGCGAGACCGGCATCGAGTTTGGCGTTGAAACTTCCAATGCGGAAATTATTCAGGGCCTTGCGCCGGCGGCCTATGTCGTGAAAGCGTTCAGCACTCTGAACTGGCGTGACATGGTCGAGCCAGAATCATCCGGCGGACCGATCTCAATTCCACTTACCGGCAATAGCGACACAGCCAAACGTGCGGTCGCGAGCATTATCGAGAAAATGGGTCTTGAGCCCATCGACGTCGGTCCGGTTGAAAACTCGCACTGGGTCGAGGGCATGACGATGCTGTATCTTCGCAATCGACGTGCCTCCGATCGTCCCGGCTTCGATTTCCATTTGAGAAAAGTCGCACCGACTGAATAACCCTTACGCAGCAGACACAATAAATTTATGAACACACTGCTTGGCACCGTCGTCACCGTTGTGGTGGCCGTACTGGGGTATCTGTCCGCCGATTGGATTGGCACTCAGGTTTTGGATTTCGATCGTTCGCCGATCAGCCCGATTATTTTGGCGATTATTCTTGGCATGCTGGCGAATCAGTTCATCGCATTTAAAGACGAGTGGCGACAAGGGTTTAGTTTTTGTTCGTCAACGATCCTCAAGCTCGGCATCGTATTGCTCGGACTCAAGCTGAGTCTGGGCGTCGCATCAAGTGTCGCTATGCAGGCCCTACCGGTGATAGTGAGCTGCATCGTTTTCGCCCTGGTGATGGTGATATTCGTCGGCCGCAAACTGGGCCTGTCCCGCGAACTGGCGACATTGATTGCCGTCGGTACTAGCGTCTGTGGTGCCACCGCTATCGTCGCCACCGCACCATTGATTCGTGCCAAGCAAGCCGAGACCAGCTATGCGATCGCAACGATCACACTATTCGGACTCATTGCGATGTTCGCGTATCCGTATCTGGCGGCTCTCGTATTCGACGGCAACGAAATGTATGTCGGGCTGTTCTTAGGCACCGCGATTCACGAAACTGCACAAGTTGCCGGTGCAGGTTTCATTTACGAACAACAGCACGAGGCGCCGACCGCATTGATGGTCGCCACGGTTACAAAATTGGTCCGCAATCTCAGCCTGGTGGTGCTGATCCCACTGATCAGTGTTTATTTTTCACGTTTCATTGACGTTTCAGAAAGCACCCGATCCGCCTGGTACAAGAATATCCCGGTGTTCATCGTGCTTTTCATCTTGATGGTGGTCGTGCGCACTGTGGGCGATTCCAGCGAGATAGCGTTTGGATTCGTTTCTCCAGAATCCTGGGCACAGGCGGTAGCGATCGCAACCACCGCCGCAAAATGGTGCTTGACGATCGCCATGGCCGGCATCGGTTTGAACACCAGCATTGCAGTGTTGCGAAATCTCGGCCTCAAGCCGCTGGTATTGGGTACCATCGCCGCCACGGCGGTCGGCGGTATCGCCATACTCGTGATCAAAACGGTCAGCGCCGGATAATCGGCGTCTCACAGACCCACGGCAAAGGGCAGAACTACTTAAAGTTTGACGACAGATACGTATGTATCGTCCTGCGCACCTCGTTGCTCGGCTGCGGCATACCCTGCTCGCTGACCATCCAATCCAACATGGCGTCCCAGCCTTCTTCAGACAACCGCTGCGACTTCACCACGTCGATCGAGTGGCAACCGGAACAATAGCCGTACACCAATTCGAAACCTTCGCTACGCGGGATACCACGGTACGGATCGGCATTGACGTTTGCGACAGTTTCGACCGCGGCGGCGTCAATTGGCACCATCGGGTCAAGCGCTCGGTAGAGCGGCCGATAGCTGGGCTCGCTTGGCCAGCCCGCAAAGCGCTCGGTATCGATCGTTACGAATTGACGGGTCGGTTCGACGACATCCGTCGACGTCATATCGCGCGGCTCGACCGTCTCTGTTTGTTCACTGCAAGCGGCAAGCAAAACTAAGACGGTGGGCCAGTACTGTCGAAGACGAAACGACACAGCCCTTATCCAGAAAATATCGCGATGCGGTGTTGCATATTGTTGAGATAACCGCGGGGATTCCAGGCCGGCGTGGTCGCCGGTTGCATGTGACCGTTGCTGTCCGTCGCTCGCGCCCAGACTTCAAAATATCCGGTTTGCGGCAACGTCACGTTGGCACGCCAGCGCTGCCAAGCATACTTGTTAACCGGGTTGTCCAGGCGCGCCTGCTGCCAGGTAGCACCGTAGTCAGTGGAAACGTGCACGTCCGCGACGCTCAGATCTCCGGCCCAGGCATGGCCGCGAACTTCAAACGGCTGCCCCGCTGTACGCTGCTCGCCCGTTTCTGGAAACGTAATCAACGATTTTACCGGCATCGACTCGATGATCTTCATATCCGATTCGGCGACCGTCGTTCCCGGCGGCACCGGTGTCTTCGGGACTCGATACGAATAGCCACCCATCTTCGCGCCATCATGAACACGATCGCGAATCGTGATGCGATTCAGCCATTTCTGCGAACATGATGCAGGCCAGCCTGGAATGACCAATCGCAACGGATAGCCATTTAGCATCGGAATCTCGTGCTCACCCATACGCCACGCGATGAGGTTATGCGGCTCGAGCGCCTTGTCGATCGGCACACCGCGGGAAATCGGTTGCTTGGCCGGGTCCCTGGATAAATGCAAATCGGCACCGTAGTGACCGGTATACACCGCGGAGGATTTTAGGCCCGCCGCCTCCAGCACATCACGCAGCCGAACACCGGTCCATTCAGCGCAACCGACCGCACCAAACGCCCATTGGTTGCCGCTGGCCCCCGGATGGAAAAAGCGACGGCCGTTGCCAGCGCATTCCAAAACCAGCTGTAACGTCACGTTCTCGAAATTCTCGCGAAGATCGTTAATCGACAAGCTCAACGGCGATTCGACCTCGCCATCGATTTCCAGTCGCCAACTGTCAACGTCGACGTCTTCTTCCACCATCGTTACGCCGTTGTTGCGCACAAACAAATTTTCGGGCGGCGTAATGTTGTCGTCTAACAAATGCGGCAGCGCCTGCATGTTGACCGGTCGATCGTTGAGTTGATCGAGACCCTGCTTAATTGCCAGACCATCGCCGCGATCGGCGGCGTACGCGCTACCGAGCGCCCCGAATGATAAACCGCTGCCCGCTGCAAGGCCGACCGTCGCTTTGAGTATCTCCCGACGAGTTGCCGACGGCGTCTGGGCACGACGCGTCGTAGAACGATCCTTCTCACTCATACCAGCAAGCCCCCCCCCTTTTCCTTGCTCATGAATCCAACCACTGGACTGCCACATAGTAGCGTTGAATAGTGACTGATCGGAAGCGCCACCCCTCTATAGATGATCGTAGCCGAAAGATGAAGCGACATTACCGCCGCCGCCAAGTAAGGCGTTTGCGGTTGTATCGCGATGTCGGCGTTGACCCCACAAGAATCAACAATTTGCGAAACCAACTTGACGGAAATTTAGATTGCCAAGTCTAGCTCTGGCGCTAGGAGGTCCAGTCTCCACCGTTATTTGTCACCGATTCGCGTTTCTGCCTGCACGAATGTCCTAGCAGGAACACAGGTGCCTACGACCGATATCGTTCTCCAGTGACCAAATGCCTTATCGAGTCTGGCGTAAGCTCATCAATCGTTACACTCACGGCGGGTAAGCCGCTCAGAGAAGAGCTGGAGAATGGCTGTACACGGCATGCGCCACGATCAAATCATCTGCCGTCAGCGCTGCCCAGAAGCTCGGTATCAAATGACGATGAGAAAACATACGTGCGCGATTCTTCGCGTCCAAACTTCGCCATCGTAACTGTGGATAGAAACTCTTCCTGGTTGGCCCTTGCCCAAAAACTGAGTTTCTGAAAAACAGCCATTGATAAGTCACCGTCCCCTGATGAATACGTGTCAATCGAACATGCTGTCTCGTAGCATTCGACTCGAACAACGTTACGATCAAACGCAATGTCTATTTGTTCGCTCAGCATGACTTCGATTTCGTTTCGCGCCGCACGGGACCACTCCGCGTCCGTCGTCTCCTTTGATAGGGCGACGTCGACCAAATGCGAGAATTCGCGGGCACCCATTTCGAAGTGAAGGGCCTCTATCACGGCACCATGCTCTTGAGGCGTTAGAGGAGCGCTGACCTCAAGCAGCGCCCCTCCACCGTTTTCTATCGCGATTATGTTGTCGACATCACTTGGTCGTTCTCGTGCGGCGACCGCCATCTTGTCGGCTATGAGCTCAACTTCCTCGTCACTCGACAAAGGCCTAGGTGAAACATCCGGAGTCGATGATGTTCCGAGCTGAACCACGTGTTCCGGATCCTGGCGATAGACCAGCAGGCCCACCAACAGAAGCAACATGGCAACGCCGTAACTTAGATACCGCGCTTTCATCGCAGATTGGGTCCTTAGGGCCCACCATAGCCGGAGGATGTATTCGCGAAGCCCCAACACGTTGGATCGGCCTCGCATGACGGGTCGATACTCATATTGAACCGGCCTATGAAATCACCAAGTCCCTCAAATGGATTCGGCGCAAGTGCGCCAACTGTCATACCAAAGCTATCGTATGTGGTGGCTCCTAAGACGAAGTCACTACCTAGGCCATACAGCGCGATTATCACTAACTGCTGCGCCCCGTTGTGCTGGCGAGTCATGATTACATACGGAATACCATTTGCCTCGTAATAATCGACAAGATCCCGAGCATCATTATCTAAGACCGACTGCTGAGCATGAGATTCGGGCGAGAACGTCATTAAGAACACCGCTACAAGAACAAGTACATAACGCATATATTTCCCCTATTTGTGCCAAATTTCTCAATTACGGCTATATCCTACCATATAGAACCAAGGCAGGTAGGCACATGTAACTGAGCATTTGGACAATAGAATCATCATGCTCGGGACGTTTTGACGGGGAAGCCCGTCACCAATTGGGGACGCTTATTCGATGCGCAAAATTCGCCTAGCCGGAATGATCTTCGGGCGATAACGAAACCACCGGCCACAAAAAAAGCAGCCATGTGGCTGCTTTTTTCAAACTGGTGCCGATAGGGTGACTCGAACACCCGACCCACGCATTACGAATGCGTTGCTCTACCATCTGAGCTATATCGGCACACGAGCGGCGCGAAGTATAGCCGCCGCTGAACCATCCGAAAAGGGGTGAACCGCCTATTGCGGCAGGTCGCGCACCTTGATCAAAACCTCGATACTCTCGCTCGCAGTGCCCTCGGGCAGCTCCGGCAAATCGTTGATGTGTATGGCGGATTGCGGAATATCTGACAGTTCGCCGGTATCGACGTTATAAAAGTGATGATGCCCGTGGGTGGTCGAGTCATAGAACTTACGGGTCGGATCAACCACCACCTCTTTGACCAGCCCCTGAGCGCTGAACATATTAAGTGTGTTGTAGACGGTCGCTTTGGACACACCGCTGCCCCGCACTTTCAATCGATCGATAATCTGATCGGCCGACAAGTGCTGCGGTTTCTCCAACAGGATTCCCGCGATTTCCAAGCGTTGCGCCGTAATCACGATTCCATGGCGCTTCAAGGTGTCACGTACGCTCGATGACATTTGACCAAGTCCTAAATTTTTGATTCGACCAGTATAGCCGAAATTTGCCCCGTGCCAGCGCGATGCGCGCTGGCTACGGTGTTGAGTTTAAAGAGGTTTACGCTATGAACCAACGCCAATCGGGAATGACGGTGCTCGAGCTGCTGATAACCCTTCTCCTGGCTGCGCTCGTGTTTGGTCTAGCCCTACCTGAATTCATTCAAATGGTCGCAAATTCCCGTATACGGTCCGAATTAGATGCCCTGTTTCATGCGGTCCACTTGGCGCGGAAAGAGTCCATCATGCGCCGGAGCGTCGTTACGCTGTGCCCGAGCGCGGATTTTGTCAGTTGTAGCGAGCATTGGGGCAACGGCTGGATACTGTTTAACAACCGGGACGGCGATCAGCCGGCGGTCCGCGATGTCGACGAACCTTTGCTACTGGTGCATCGGACCCACCCCAGCGTCAAGCTGGCAGTCAACCGGCAAAGCTTCACGCTTCGCGCCACGCAGAAACGGGCGACCAACGGTACGGTTATCGTCTGTGATCTGGCAGCTCGCGTGCCGCCGCGCGCGCTGGTGGTTAGCTACACCGGCCGGCCGCGAGTTGCCCGCCTGGATCGACGCGGAAACCCGTATGTTTGTCCAGATTAAGTTAACTAGATGGACCCAAAATCGACCGTTTATCGGTCGGCCCACACCGTTCGTCGGTAACTCCAGAACCGCCGGAGCCCGCGCAGTATATTGCGCGTATGAAAAAACCAACGCATTCCCGCCCCAGCCAAGGCGGCTTCACGCTCTACGAACTGCTGATCACGGTGTTGATCGTCGGCTTCGTTCTTGCGTGGGGCGTGCCCAACCTCACCGAATTCACGGCGAACAGTCGCATCACGTCAACCGCCAACGACCTGCACGCGTCGTTCCTGATGGCGCGAAGCGAGGCGGCCCGGGCGAAGACGAACATCACCCTGTGCGCCAGCGATAACGCGATGGGCGCCAATCCATCTTGCCAGGGTAACTGGGACGACGGCTATATCGTCTTTCTAGACCTCGACGGCGATTTAGCCCGCGGTGGCGTTGGTGAAAACGTATTGCGAGCACACGGACCGATCGCCGAAGGCGTCTCACTGGCGGTCGCTGATGATGCAACCTATTTCAGTTATGCGGCGACGGGATTGGGCCGAGGCAATATTGGCGGGAACCCCGCCCTCACACAGGTGATTGTATGTGATGAGCGCGGCACCGAAGAAACAACCCGCGATACCTCAGCCGGCCGCCTGGTCGTAGCTACACCGCTTGGGCGAGCGACGGTACTACGCGATTACACATTGGTCGACAACGCATTGACGGCGATGGGCAAGACCTGCCCGTAACGCAGCCGACCGTCGACACCTATATATAGAGGAAACTTCCAATGTTGATACTTCCATCCACTCACACCGTTCATCGACAACGCGGCTTCTCGCTGGTTGAAGTGCTGATTGCGTTGGTCATCATGTCCGTTGGCATGTTGGGCATTGCAGGCTTGTACGTGCACAGCCTGCAAGCCGGTCGCACCTCGCAGTTCAGTCACCAAGCGGTGACCTTGGCGGGTGACGTTGCCGATCGCATACGTGCTAACCCGACCGCCGGCGCCGATTATGCCGGTGCCGGTGGCGCGAACAATGCCTGCGGTGGTGTGGCATCCAACTGCGATGCAACAGCGATGGCCGATAGCGACATCTTCCTGTGGAAAGATCAGGCGCAAAATACCTTGCCGGGTGGTCAGGTCGATGTGACTTATGACGACACCACCACACCGCCACAATTCACCATCAGCGTATCTTGGGAAGACCCGGGTTCTCCGGGTGGCGAAACGCCGAGCTACGACGTGACGATTCCGGTCAATGGAGCGTAACGCGATGGCAACGACGATGAAAAAACAAACAGGTTTGACCATGGTCGAGCTACTGGTCGCATTGGCGATCGGCTCGTTCCTGATGATCGGTGCGGTACAGATTTACAACCAGAGTCGTCAGGCCTACGTGATTAACGACTCGATCGCCAAAGTGCAAGAAACCGCTCAGTTTGCGATGGATACCATTGAAGCCGATTTGCGCATGGCCAGTAACTGGGGTCGCAACAGCCGCGCACTGGCCGTGGAAGGACGCTCCATTGCTGGCAACTGGAACCCGAATAGCCTCGGCGAACCGACCGATTGCGGACAGGGTTGGGCACTCGACCTGGCGATGACCGTCGATGGCGACAACAATACGTACGTCCTTCCCTGCGCTGCGCAAGGAAGTGGTGCGGTTGCCAACTCCGACGTTATTACCGTGCGTCGGGCTACCGTCACGCCGGTCGCTTTGGAGGCCGGCCGCCTGCAGATTCAAACCACACGCATTCAGGGTGAAGTCTTTGATGATGGACTGGTTCCCGGCACGTTTAGTCCGGCGGACTCCACCACGCACAACCTGATCGTAAATTCCTACTATGTCGCAGCGAACTCGGATCTGATTCCGGGCGCGCCGACGCTACGTCGCAAACGCCTTGCCACGGCCGGCGGTATCGCGACGATCGTAGACGAAGAAGTCGCCCCGGGGGTTGAGAACATTCAGCTGCAGCTCGGTATCGATCTCGACCAAGACAATAGTGTCGATCGCTATGTGAACCCCGGCGATGAGGTCTACGACCCCAACGCGGGTGGCTTCGTGCCGGGCGCACGCGTCCTCACCGCCCGTATCTGGATGGTGGTGCGCGGCATCACGCTGGAAGTCGGCATTGAAGACAATACTGACTACGAACCCGGCGACGTCGATCTCGGCGTTCCGAACGATAACTTCCGCCGCATGCAGGTATCGAAAACGATTCTGCTGCGCAACACCCGTATTTAGACAAGAAGACTGTCATGAAAACGATGTCAAAAAACGCAATGAAACTTCGCAAACACCAAGATGGCGCTGCGCTGGTCATTGGTCTGATTCTGCTGGTCGTGATTACGGTACTTGCCATTTCTGGCATGAACACGGCAACCACCGAATTGGCGATGGCCCGTAACGACCAGAACTACGAGCGCGCCTTTCAGGCTGCCGAAACCGGTCTGGCCATGGCTCTCGCACAAGGCCAGTTCAATACTTTGGCGAACGCACAGGTGACGCAGACGATCAGTACCCACGAGTCAGTAACCGCGGATATCGCGTTTGAAGATTCGTCAATCGTTCCCGACAAGGCGTTTAGCCTGGGTTCGGGTAGTGGAGTTGCCGCTTACCATTTTCTCGCCACGTCGCAAGCCGAGTCGTCACGTGATCCCGGTAATGATACCGACCGTGATGCTAGTGCCACGCATACGCAGGCGTTTTACGTAGTCGGCCCGGAATCGTCGACGCTTTAAGAGTGCAAACCTAGGGAAACAGGGTGACCCTCATGAATATTCGAAAAATTCTTTCCGTTGCTGTGATCGTATTTGGATTCGCCGTTTCAGCGCAGGCTCAAATCGTATCGCAAGCTCACGAAGTTATGCTCAGTGACTTGCGCACGCCATCGTCGGCGAGCGGCACGGTCGCGTTTCGCGCCTGCGACGAGTGTGAACACACGGTCGTTCGCGTCACCGCGAGCACACGTTATTCAATTAACGGAAAAGTCGTCCGCTTTGCGGATTTCAGTAAGGCAGTCGCTACCGCATCGAATCGTGATGATGTCGCAGCGCTTGTTCTTCACCATTTAGAGTCAGACACCGTCGAAGCTATCGACGTGTCGCTTTGATAGTCAGTCAAGATTGAGGCCAAGATCATGAAGATCTCAACGCAGAAATTGTCATGGATGAGCATCAGCTTTGTAGTCGCACTGCTAGCCGGTTCCCCGGTTTGGGCAGACGACACCGAGTTGCTGCTGATAAACCCGGATCCAACGCAGAACCCAAAACCGAACGTATTGTTTATCCTCGACACATCGGGATCGATGAACACGACGCAAACGACGATTGAACCGTACGATGCGACGCAGACCTACGGCGGCGACTGCGACCCCGACGCGCACTACTGGACGGACGTCGACATCCTGCCGGACTGCGCGACGACCGACAACGTTATCAATCCGGGTTTCTTTGTTTGCGAATTCGCGCAGAACCAGCTGGATGGCATTGGTAGCTTCACCAACACCATGGTGCAGTATCGCGGTGCTGGTGTTTTCGGATTCCTGAACTTCTGGCAAAACCTGGCGCCAAATACGCCGGACGCGTGGGTAGAGTGTCAGGCTGACTCTGGCGACCACGGGCAAGCCACCGGCGACCCCGAGGTGTATGCCGCCGCGGGCGTCAATCTGCCGAATCCATGGACGGCTGATCCGGCGCAAAATCTTGGCTGGGGCAGCCCGCCGCGTAACATCAGCTATACGGTGTATACCGGTAATTACCTAAACTGGAAGGACTCGCCGAACAACGTTGTCCTGTCGCGCTCTGACATCATGAAAGAGGTCGCGAAGAAAGTACTGAGCTCGGTGAACAACCTGAACGTGGGTTTGATGCGTTTCTCCGGCGGTAACGGCGGCGCGATCATCCTCGATATTCAGGATCTGGACACCAACCGTCAGGATATTCTTGACGAAATTGATGCGCTGCCCGCCGGCGGCGTAACGCCGCTGTCAGAGACATTGTACGAATCGGCTTTGTACTGGCGCGGTATGGCATCCGAATATGATTCCAATTTGACCGACCCCAACACCCTGGCTTCAACCAGCCCGTCGGTCTACGAACATCCGGAATGGGATATCTGCGCCAAAAATTACACTGTACTGTTGACCGATGGTGCGCCGGTAAGTGACGGCGACACACCTGGATTGGTCGGCAACCTGCCGGGCTTCCCGGGTGGCGGATGTGACGGTGCCGGCGCGGGTTTGTGCCTTGATGACATCGCCGAATACCTGTCGCTCGTTGACGTCGATACCGATCCAGCAGATCCGACGGCGGACGGCGACCAGTTGGTCACCACGCACACGATTGGATTCACCATTGACCTGCCGATCCTCAAAGAAACGGCAGAAAACTCAGGTGGACAGTACTTCTTGGCCGACGATGTTGAGTCTTTGACCAAGACACTGCTGTCGATTATCGCCAATATTAACGACCGCTCGCTGTCATTCTCGGCTCCGGCGGTATCGGTGAACACGTTCAACCGTACGCAAAACCTGAATGATGTCTACATCACGACGTTCGGTGCGAAAACGCGAGCTCACTGGCCGGGCAACCTGAAGAAATACCGCGTTCTGGATGGTGAAATCGTTGACGTGAATGACGTCAATGCGGTTGACCCGACCACCGGTTTCTTCCTTGAAACGGCACGCAGCTATTGGACCTCGGGAGGCGCCGACGGTAACGACGTACGCCTCGGCGGTGCTGCACAGCAGCTGCCGGACCCGAGCGTTCGCAAGCTGTACACCAACAACACCAGCGGCAACTTAACCGACGGCACCAACAGCGTGTCGGTCGGCAACATTGCCGCGTTTGTTGAAGCGGATTTCGGTCTCACCGGCGCGCCGGGCGAGCCCGATTTCGAAGACCTGATCGATTGGGCGCGTGGTGAAGATATTCGCGATGAAGACAACAACCTCGCGACGACAGTTCGCAAGACCATGGGCGACCCGCTGCATTCACAGCCGGCTGCTGTGGTTTATGGCGGCACCGCAGAGAACCCCGATGTAGTGGTGTACACCGCAACGAATGATGGTTATCTGCACGCGATCGACGGCGATACTGGGCAAGAGCTTTGGGCATTCATTCCGAAGCAGTTGCTGAAGAATCTAATGCGCCTGTACTTCGATCCGAGCTCGAACTACAAGCAGTACGGCTTGGACGGCAATATTGTTTCGGTCGTCAAGGACGTTGACGAAGACGGCATCATCGAACCTGGTGATGGTGACTTTGTGCAACTGCTTTTGGGAATGCGTCGAGGCGGTAGCACGCTGTTCTCGCTGGACGTCACCGATCGCAATAACCCAGTTTTGCTGTGGTCTAACAGTCTGGCTGGATTTGGCGAGACCTGGTCGACGCCGGTGGTTGCACGTGTCGACGTTGGCGGTACGGTAGCGCAGAACACGGATAACGCTGTCGTTATTGTCGGCGGTGGTTACGACGTAGTGCATGACACCGCTGCGCACCCGCTGGCAGGCGATGGCTTTGGTGCTAGCGTCCACATGATGGACCTAAAATCGGGTGCGGAATTGTGGCGCGCAAGTGCCGATCCGACTGCCGATTTAACCCTGGATGTCACCGGCCGTGAGATGGATCGTGCGATTCCGAACCAGGTTCGGGTAATCGATTTTTCGGGTGACGGTTTTGCCGATCGCATGTACGCCACTGACCTCGGTGGTCAGATTTGGCGCTTCGATGTCTTTAACGGCAAAGATGTGGACGAACTGGTCACCGGCGGTGTGATTGCACAGCTTGGCGCAGAAGGCCTTGCCGTGCCCGGCGCTGCGGATACACGTCGTTTCTATAACGCACCGGACGTCTCTTTGGTGACTGATCAGTATCAGCAACGTCGCTATGTTGCGATCAGCGTGGGTACCGGCTACCGCGCCCACCCGTTCGATCTGTCCGCAGCCGATCGCTTTTTCTCGGTTCGCGATGGTGATGTGTTTAACCAGCTCGATCAGAACGCCTACGACAACTACGATATTGTCGAAGACGGTGATCTCGTCGAAGTCAGCGGTCAAACGCAGACGGTCATCACCGCCGCCGATCGCGGCTGGAAGTTCACTCTGCCCGCGAATGAGAAAGTCCTGGCGGACTCGTTGACGTTCGACGATGAGATCTTCTTTGTATCGTTCACGCCGGACTCTTCATCGGCAGCCACCTGTTCTGCGGGTAAAGGCACGAACTTCCTGTATCGCATGAGCGCGATTAACGGTGACCCGGTGGTGGCGAATATTTCTACCCTGGATCCGAACTTGGCGGACGGCGAACGCCGTCAGGCTCTCGAACAGGGTGGTATTGCGCCGTCGCCGACCATCTTGTTCCCGTCACCAGAAACTAATTGCACCGGTGATGATTGCATTATTCCGCCGCTGATGTGCGTGGGTGTCGAGTGCTCGCCGCCAGGATTCGATCCGTTCCCGGTTCGTACCTTGTGGACGCAAGACGGCATCCAATAGGACATCGGCCAACGAAGGAACGAAAAAATGAAGATACGGACATCATTTGCAGTTCTGGTTTTGGCATGGTCCCAATTCGCGCTCGCTGAGCGCGAATTGGTGACCCTGGTCGAAGCCACGGAACTCTCACCTTCCAACATCATCCTGCCCGCTTCAGTGAACGGCATGATGACGTTTCAACCGTGCGCCAATGAGTGTGACGAGAAATACGAGCGTGCTCGTCTGACGGCAGCAACACAATTCACGGTGAACGGATCCAAGGTGAAGTTCGAAGATTTCCAAAAAGCGTTTGCTGTGCTGAAACGCGCTGAGAGTGCTTATGCACTGGTCAGCGTTGACGTGAAGGAATCCACTGTTTCGAGCATTGAAATCGCCGACTAATCAACCAAACACTAAGGTATTTCAAAACCATGGGTGACTGATTGAGCGATTAAGTCACGGATTGACTGACAGAGAGGTAACGACACATGTCTATGTGCCGAAAGCACTCCGCTTGGGCCGCGGGATTGCTACTCACACTATTGATCGGTTCGCCGGTATTGGCTGACGACGTCGAGCTACTATTGTCGACGCCGGCATCCAGCGATGCGGCAAAGCCGAATATTCTATTTATCATCGACTCGTCCGGCAGTATGACGACGATGGAGCACAGCCAGGAACCGTACGATCCAACGCAATCGTACAGCGGTCCCTGCTCGCAGAGCCGCTATTACTGGTCGGATACCTCTAGCGTACCGAGCTGCAGCAACACCTACCGTATCAAGAAGGAAGTCTTCTTCTGCGATAAGGGTATGGATCAAATGGCAACGGCCGGCTCCTACACCGATACCTTTGTGATGTACTACAAGTACAACAACAAATGGAAATGGCGCGCGCCGCACAAGAACCTGCAAAACAGCGCGACGGAATGTAAGGCTGACCGCGGTATTCATGGTTATGGCGCGAATCCGTCAGCCGAGCCTTACGTACGTAAAGGTAATAACAAGCCACCGTATCACCACAATGACAGCAAAGAGGTGAACTGGGGCAGTGCGCCGGCGCACAAGATCATTACCGTCTATGATCCCAATTATCTCAATTGGTTTTACAACCCGCCTGGCACCAGCATGCGCCGCACGGATATCGTTAAAGCCGTGACCAAGAACGTCTTAGGCTCGATCCAGGACGTCAACGTCGGCTTTATGCGCTTCCATCACAGCCAGGGCGGTCCAGTTATTCACGCAATTAAGGACCTCGATGACAATCGAGCCGAGGCCAACAGCATCGTCGACGGCATTCCGGCCAGCGGCTGGACGCCACTGTCGGAGACGCTTTACGAGTCCGCACTCTACTGGCGCGGCATGCCGGGCGATTATGGCGGCACCTCGGCGACCGACCCGGATGCACTGGTGTCATCAAGTCCGTTGATCTATAAGCAACCGGCAGAGTACGCCTGCTCGAAGAACTACGTTGTCCTCTTGACCGACGGGCAACCAACGCAGGACACCGGTGCGTACCACAAGACCCCGGCCCTGCCCGGCTATCAAGCGGCGACCGGCCGCACCAACTGCGACGGCGGCAACAACAACGGCGCGTGCTTGGATGACATTGCGGACTATCTGCAAAACACCGACATCAACCCATCGGTGCCCGGTCAGCAAAATGTGACGACTTACACAATTGGCTTTACGGTTGATCTGCCAATCCTGAGCTCGACCGCAGCTCGAGGCGGTGGTGAGTACTACCTGGCATCTGATGTTCAGTCGTTGACCACCGCGTTGACCGACATTGTCACCAACATCTTTGACCGCGACATTTCGTTCACCGCGCCCGCAGTAGCCGTGAATGCGTTTAACCGCACGCAACATCTGAATGAGATGTATGTGTCGGTATTCCGCGCCACAGGCGACCTACATTGGCCCGGTAACGTGAAGAAGTTCGAGCTTCGCGATAGTGAAGTTCGAGACCAGAACGATCAAAACGCGATCGACCCGGATACCGGCTACTTCCAAGATAGCGCGAGCAACTTCTGGAACACGGATCCGGACCCAGACGGGGCGGATGTCTATTCTGGCGGTGCCGCAAACGTATTACCCGAGCCCTTCATTCGCAAGGTCTACACCAACAATGATGGCGGCGATCTGACCACCGCGAATAACGCTTTCGATGCCGGTAACAACGCGTTCACTGAGGACATGTTCAATCTCACTGGCGCAACCGGCGAACCGACGATGGCCGAGCTGATCGACTGGGCTCGAGGCGTAGATATCCAGGATCATGACGACAACCCCGACACCACGTCGCGAAAATCCATGGGTGATACGCTGCACGCGCAGCCGGCAACGATCGTTTACGGCGACTCCAGCGGTGATTTCGACGTGGTTCTGTTTACCGCGACCAACGACGGCTACCTGCATGCGATTGATGCGGAAACCGGTCAGGAGAAGTGGGCGTTTATCCCGCAGGAAATGCTGGAAAAACTCAAGGAATTGTTCTTTAACGAGAACGTCGATTACAAAAACTATGGTTTGGATGGCGATCTGGTACCGATCGTTTTCGATGCCAACGAAGATGGCGTTATCGAACCGGGCACAGACTTCGCGTATATCGTGTTTGGGATGCGTCGGGGCGGTGACCGCTATTACTTGTTAGACGTTTCCAATCCTAACTTTCCATCGTTGAAGTGGGTCAAGACCTTCCCCGAGTTCGGTCAGACTTGGTCCCGCCCGACAATAGCCAAGGTGGACGTGCAATCGAGCCTCGCACAGAGCGCGCAAGACGCGGTGCTCGTAATTGGCGGTGGCTATGACACTGTGCATGACACCGCTGAGCACCCTGACGATCCCGACCAGGAAGGCGCAGGTATCTACATGCTGGATCTGGAAACCGGCAACATGTTGTGGGATGCAGGACGAGACATCAGTGCAGACCTGCAGCTTGATCGCATGACCCGATCGATTCCGAGTCAGATTCGTGTCATCGACTTTAATGGCGACGGATTTGCCGACCGCATGTATGCCGCCGACCTCGGCGGTCAGGTATGGCGTTTCGATATTACGAATGGCAAACCTCCGGGCCAATTGGTTGCAGGCGGTGTTATTGCCAGCCTCGGCGCTGAAGATCTCAATAACCCTGGCATCGAAAACACGCGGCGGTTCTATTCCACGCCGGATGTAGCGATGTTTACCGACGAAGCTCAAAATCGCCGGTACTTATCCATTAGCCTCGGTAGCGGCTATCGTGCACACCCGCTCAGCAATGCCACTAGCGATCGTTTCTACTCACTGCGTGACGGAGATATTTTCAATCCCCTAACGCAGGCCCAGTACAACAGCTACGACGTGATAACCGATGGCGATCTAGTTGAGGTCCAGGGTTCCTACGGCACTGATATTCCGGCGAACTCGTCCGGATGGAAGCTGACCTTGCCGGCCACAGAAAAAGTACTGGCGGAATCGCGTACGTTTAATGACTCGATTTACTTCGTGTCGTTTGAACCGCAGACGATTTCATCAAACCCCTGCCAGGCCGGTGTCAGCGTCAACCGTCTGTATCGCCTCAATGTGCAGAATGGCGACCCGGTATTCGCCAGCGACCAGCCAGCGCCACAGACACCGGAAGAAACCGACGAAGCTCGTGTGCATAAGCTGGAACAGGGTGGTATCGCACCGGTACCGGTCTTCCTGTTCCCGACACATTGGGATGATGACGGCTGCACCGGCAATGAGTGCCCGCGCCCTGCACCCGTCGCTTGTGTCGGCGTGGAATGCTTTGACCCTGACTTCCCCAACCGTCCAGTACGGACGTTGTGGACGCAGGATGGTATAGAATAGACCTCGCACCTAGGAAAAAATTATGCGAACCATGAAATACATGCGCGGCATTACCCTGATGGAGCTGATGATCGTTGTGGTCATTATCGGCATCTTGGTCACTGTCGGCTATCCAAACTACCGCGAGTTTGCAGCGCGCGCCAAACGTACCGAAGCGAGAGCCTTACTGCTTGAGATCGCAACCAATCAAGAACGGTTCTATCTCAACAACAACCGCTTTGGCTCGATGGCAGAGTTGAACTATCCGAACGATCCGATGGTGACCAGCAGTGGCTCCTACTCGGTGACGGTGACGCAAAATGATGCGGCAAATTTCTCCGCAACGGCGACCTACTTGCTCACCGGCCCGGAAGCGACGAAATGCACGACGTTCACGATTGACGGCCGCGGCGATCAAACTTCGACTGGCTCAACGGCAGATTGCTGGACGGCATCGCGCTAGGGCGCGACGGCAAATAGGGCATCAAGGGTCAGGGCTATTCGGCTCTGACCCTTTAGCGTTCTCGCGATCCGCGTAGAAAATCGCATCAATGATCAACAATCCTGCGCCCACCGTGATGGCGGCGTCGGCGATGTTGAACGAGGGAAACCAGCCGATCCATTCGCCCAGCCAAATTTGAATAAAATCGGTGACGTGTCCCAACGACAATCGGTCAATAAGATTGCCGATCGCACCACCGAGCACCAATGCGAGGCCAGCGCTGAGAACGATCGGGCCATCAAGTCGGATGGTCCATAACCAGTAAATAATCGCGGCACTCACCGTGCCGGCCACGATACTGAAGAACCACACCTGCCAACCACCTGCGTCCGCAAACATGCTGAACGCCGCGCCTTCGTTTTGCAGGTGTGTCAGATTGAAGAAACTGTTGATTGGAATTTGGCTGTATTCCGGCACCCAGGTAATGATCGCCCACTTGGTTGCCTGATCCGCGGCTATCACCAGGACCGCAACACTGAGCCAGGCGATGAACCGCCGCATTCCGCTCTCTTTCTTTTCCAACTCGCTGTTCCTGAAATCGCTATCGTCACCGAAAGTGTACAGGATCACTACGGCGACGGGTCTTTGAACTGAAAATCGCGTGCGCGCACGCCGAGCGCCAGTAACGCGAACCCGTACAGCGCCGCACCGCCACCGACACACACCGCCAACCATCCGGCCCGTTCCAACGCATCCACGCCTGTCCACCAGGCAAGCGGGCGATCCAGGTACTCGAGAATCGCGATCATCAGTCCACAGGCGATCGCCACCCGGGCGATCAGCTTCATCCAGCCCGACGTCGGCCGAATCACCTGCTCGCGCCGCAAACCGCGATATAGCAACCATGCATTGAGTAGCGCGGCGACCGATACAGCCAGCGCCAGCCCAGCGTGGTTTGCCGCATAACCATTGATTGTCAGCCACCAGGCCAAAGCAATGCTCAGCACGAAATTCACCGCCAACGCGATCAGCGCAACCCGCACCGGTGTGCGGGTATCTTCACGCGCGAAGTACGCCGGTGCGAGAACTTTGACGTACGAAAAACCCACCAGTCCGATTGCAAAGGCTTGCAATGCCAACGCCGTCATCTGGACATCCATCGTGGTGAAATTGCCACCGTAAAAAATTGTCGCTACCAGCGGCTCTGCCAGCACGATCAAGCCCACCGCAGCGGGCACCGCGAACACCGTGACCAATCGCATCGACCAGTCGATAGTCTTTGCAAACGCATCCAACGACTGCGTCGCAAACTGCCGCGACAGATACGGTAGCGTAACCGTCGCCAACGCAATGCCGATCAGTCCCAACGGAAACTCCATCAACCGGTCCGAGTAATACAGCAAGCTGATTTTGCCGACGCCCAGCATCGAGGCGATGATGCCGCCGACCAGCACATTGATCTGCGAGACCGAGGAACCAAATATCGCCGGCAGCATGAGCCGGCCGGCGCGCTTTACGCCCTCATGTTTGGGTCGCCATTTTGGGCGCGGCAGCTTCTTAATCCGCGCCAAAAATGGCAGTTGAAACAGCAGCTGAATCACGCCGGCGAGCAGAACCGCGTAGGCCAACGCCATCCCCGGCTCTTCGAGGCGCGGCGCCCACCATATCGCCGCCCCGATCAGCACGATATTTAATATCACAGGCGTGATTGCCGGCACCGCGAAGTTCCGATACGTGTTGAGCACACCGCCGGCAAATGCCACCAAAGACACGAAAAATAGGTAAGGAAAGGTAAATCGCAACATCAACGTCGCGAGGTCAAAACCGCCATCGTGTTGCAGCAGCCCCGGCGCTACGACCACTACCAGCAAGGGTGCCGCGACCACGCCAATAAGCGTTACCACGAACAAAATGATGCCGAAAGTACCGGCAACCGCGTCGACAAATTCGCGAGCTTCGTCGTCACTATGCTTTTCGCGATAGCGTGCCATGACCGGCACAAAACCCTGAGAAAAGGCGCCCTCGCCGAAAAAACGGCGCAGCATATTGGGAATCCGGTTGGCGACCAGAAACGCGTCCATGACCAGCGTGGCGGCGAAAAATCGCGCAAACACCATGTCACGAACCAGGCCCAAAATCCTCGACAGCAGCGTCGCGCCGGACACCACTGAGGTGGATCTCAGCAGGCGGTTACTGGAAACCTCCGCTGTATCGGCGTCGGAGGCGGCGTCAGCGCCTCTGTCTGGCTCGTTCGGCTCGCTCATTGCGGCGCTCAGTTTATCCCAAAAGGACCCTAAAATCAGTCATTTAGCGCTGCAAGAATCGAGCACCAAATTGCTGCAATATGGTCATTGACAACACTCGGTGAGCCGCGAATAATACGCGGCTCTTTGACCCCGAGAAGCAGTAAATACCGTGGCAAATATTAAGTCCGCAAGTAAACGAGCACGTCAGGCTGAAAAGCGCCGCAAGCACAATATGGGCTTGCGCTCGATGATGCGCACCAAGATCAAAGACGTCGTAAAAGCCTGCGACGCTGGCGATAAGTCAGCCGCAGAAGCAGCTTATAAAGACGCCGTCCCTGTCATCGACAGCATGATCAACAAAGGCATCATCACTAAGAACAAGGCTGCACGCCACAAGAGCCGTCTGAACACGCGCGTCCGCGCGCTTTAACGTTGCGCCTAGTCGGCGTCTTCCTCATTCAGTTCTTCTAGCGCCCGCATTACCGCCTGAGCGAGAGCTTCAGTACCCTCGCCCGTCGCGGCACTGACCTCAAATATCGGCCTGCTCCACTCCAACTTATCCAACAGGTCCGCACGGGACTGTTGGCGGTTACCTGTGTCCAGCAGGTCGATTTTGTTAATCACTAACCAGCGCGGCTTATCTGCGAGTTCCGCCGAGAATTGGCCCAATTCTGCGGCAATCGCGCGTACCTCGTCAGCGGGATCGATGGCTTCATCAATCGGCGCTATATCGACCAGGTGCAGCAGCAGCCGTGTGCGACTGAGATGTTTCAGAAACTGAATACCCAACCCAGCACCTTCAGAGGCACCCTCAATAAGTCCCGGTACATCGGCCATAACAAAACTCTGTAGCTGCCCGACGCGAACCACACCGAGATTCGGGTGCAAGGTGGTAAACGGATAGTCGGCAACCTTGGGCTTTGCCTGCGACATCGCGGTGATGAGTGTCGATTTGCCCGCGTTCGGCATGCCTAATAGGCCCACGTCAGCGAGTACTTTCAATTCCAAACTCAAATGCCGCGATTCACCCTGTGTGCCATTGGTCGTTCTTCGCGGCGCGCGATTGGTACTGCTTTTGAAGCGAGTATTACCCAGCCCGCCTCGGCCACCCTCGGCCACGCGTTGACGCTGCCCGGGCTCGGTTAAGTCGCAGATAATTTCGCGGGTATCGACGTCCTGAACCACCGTGCCACAAGGGATCGAAACCTCGAGATCTTCGCCGGACTTACCCGTCTTATTCCGACCGGCGCCACCCTGGCCGCCTTCGGCCTTGAATTTCCGTGCCACGCGAAAATCGGCAAGTGTATTGAGCGAATCATCAGCAACCAGATACACACTGCCGCCGTGCCCACCATCACCGCCATCCGGCCCGCCGCGTTCGACGTACTTTTCGCGACGAAAACTCAGGCAGCCGTGGCCACCGTTACCGGCTATAACTCGAATAGTGGCTTCGTCGACGAATTTCATGAATTTGATTCCCGGAAGCAGTCCCTGCTATTGATGATAGCCGCGTTCTGTATCCACAGGCTGGGTCGACACGCCGCGTGGTGCACTTCGCGGCCGTAGGGGTCATCAAGACCGCTTCCCAATAAAAACCCCGCACTGGGCGGGGTTCTTAAATTCTCGCATCCCGCATGCGGCGGGGCGATATTAGTTCGATACAACGCTGACGAACTGACGATTCTTCGGCCCGCGCTTTTCGAACTTCACATGTCCGTCCTTCTTGGCGAACAACGTGTGGTCACGGCCGATACCAACATTGCGACCGGCGTGAAAGCGAGTACCGCGCTGGCGAATGATGATATTGCCTGCGACGACTGCCTGGCCACCGTAGATCTTCACACCAAGGCGTTTAGACTCTGAATCGCGACCGTTCTTACTACTGCCGCCTGCTTTCTTATGTGCCATTTGACTATTCCTTTGCTAATTACTTCTTGGCGACTTTCTTGCTGGCCTTTTTCTTGCTGGCCTTCTTCGCCGTCTTCTTTGCGGCCTTCTTGGCCGTCTTCTTAGCTGTCTTTTTCTTCGCTGCTTTTTTCGCTGCCGGCTGCTCGCCTTCGTCTTTCGCAGCGGCTTTCTTTGCGCCCGATCCGCTAATTCCGGTGATCTCTACTTCGGTAAAGAACTGCCGGTGAGAACCCTGACGCAGGTAATTCTGGCGGCGCTTGAATTTCACCACCGAGACCTTGCGGCTTTTGCCCTGCCGCAGCACTTTGCCGCTAACAGAACCACCCGAAACCAGCGGACTACCGACCTTAATATCGGAGCCTTCTCCGACGAGTAATACCTCGTCAAATTCGACCGTGGCGCCCTCTTCGGCGTCAATCTTTTCCAACTTCAGGACATCGCCTTTAGCTGCGCGGTATTGTTTACCGCCGGTGCGAAAAACCGCATACATTGCCTTGCTCCATACTGTGAGCCGCTGCTTTTTGCAACTCACTGAAAATTAATGAGTTTCTTGTGGGCGCCGGGCGTGTCAGGCACGCGATTCCCTGGCGGCTGCCACAAAGGAGCCGGAATTCTATAGATTCCCCGTCGCCAAAACAAGGCATTTCAGGCATCATGCCGAGCATATGCAAGCCCTCGAAAAATCACCGAAAAAGCCCGATTTTGCGGACGTTCAGAGGCTCGCTGAGAGCGACATGGCCGCTGTGGATGCCCTGATACGGGAAAGCCTCAAATCGGACGTCACGCTGGTCTCACAGGTGTCAGAGTACATCGTCATGAGCGGCGGCAAGCGCCTGCGACCAGTCATTGTCCTGTTGGCTGCTCGGGCATTGGGCTACGCCGGCGAACAGCACGTTCGGGCGGCCGCGATCATCGAGTTCATCCACACCGCTACCCTGCTCCACGACGACGTGGTCGATGACTCCGCCCAACGCCGCGGCAAAGATTCTGCCAACACGGTATTCGGCAACCAGGCTAGCGTGCTGGTCGGCGATTTCCTGTATTCGCGGGCATTTCAGATGATGGTCGACCTCGACAGCATGCGCGTCATGCAGATCCTCGCCGATGCGACCAATACCATCGCCGCGGGCGAAGTGATGCAACTGATGAATGTCCATGATCCGGACACCACCGAAGATGCTTACCGACAAGTGATTTATCGCAAAACGGCGCGATTGTTTGAGGCCGGCAGCCAGATCGCAGCGGTTCTTGCCGGCAAGGATGCCGCGGTGGAACACGCCATGATCACCTATGGGCAGCACCTGGGTGAGGCCTTCCAATTGGTCGATGATGCATTGGACTTCAACGCCTCAGCCGACGAATTAGGTAAGAACTTGGGTGACGATCTGGCCGAGGGCAAGCCCACCCTGCCGCTGATCTACGCCATGGAAAACGGCTCGGACGAGGACACGGCGCTAATTCGACAGGCGATTGTTGACGGCGGCATAGACCAGCTCGAAAACATAACCCGGATCGTTGAATCGACCGGAGCCCTCCAGTACACTGCGGCGCGCGCTCAGGAGGCCGCCGACAAAGCCATTGCCGCCCTCTCCGTTGTTCCCGACTCGGAGTACAAACAGGCGTTATTGGCTATCGCTGATTTCTCAGTCCAACGGCGATCCTGACCACCACACGGGGTGTAGCTCAGCCTGGTAGAGCACTGTCTTCGGGAGGCAGGGGCCGGAGGTTCAAATCCTCTCACCCCGACCAAGCTCAAAAAGAAAAAGGCCCTTTCAACTTGTTGGGGCCTTTTTGTTTTTGGGCGTGGGAGGGTTTTGGAACCGAAGCGAAGCTCACAAAATCGCAACGCGATTTTGGGCGAGCTCGCGAAGCGAGCTGGTCCCGCAGGGATTCGCGCCGCAGGCGCGAACCAAATCTTCTCACCCCGACCAGTCATAAGAAAAAAGGCCGTCCTCACAGAGAGGGGACGGCTTTTTTCGTTGAGTGGTCGGCTGAGTTGGAACTGAATCTGGGCAGTTCAACAAAACGCCGGGAGCGTTTTGGAGTGATCTCGCAACGCGAGATCAGGCCGAAGGCCCGAGGGCAGGACGCCCGAGCTCCATCCTCTCACCCCGACCATTTTGTTCGATGAAGTCTCGACTTCATCGCGACGAGGCTGGCCGTATATGGCGTTTGGGCTCGCTAACGTATTCGAAAGCCCGATTCTCGAAGCGAATCACCACGCTGCACAGCGGCGTTCTATTCTCTCACGCCGAAAACCGTCTCAAACAGCCTAATAACTCTCCGTCCCGCTATTGCGACACGCCGCTGGAACATGTTTGTCTTCATAGGTCGCTGAACAATTCCAAATGACGGAGCCGTTGGTCGGCGTCGGGTCTAGATACAGCTCGCCGCCGCCACCGACCGCTTCGTAGTACTCCACGATAATCGCACCGGTGTTCGCCTCAACCACGATGGACGCAACGTACTCATTCCCGGTATCAAAACTGGACAACTGTTCGGCCTCTTCGGCGTTGGGGAAACGCCCTTTGTCCTGATAGATCTCTACGACGCCCGCTTTTTGCGCTGCCGACAAATTGATGCCCGCGGAAATTTGCGCACGCACGGTGTAGTCCTGATACGCGGGCACCGCGATCGCCGCCATCATTCCGGCGACAAAAATCCCACCCAAACCGCCGAGCATTTCTGCTGGATTGTTCTCGTAGACCATCTCCATCGACAGAGTGGGTTCACCGAGGTTGACTGAGAATCCGAGCGTTCCAATATCCGGCAAGCGTAATTGATCGGCCGTCGGCATCGACCACATATCAAAATCGGACTGGGCGATATCGGTCAGGATATGCAGCACTTCGAGATAACTTGCATACAGGCGCTTCGGTAGCTTGCGAGTGGTGCCACTAATCGCGAAAACGGACTCATTGAGATCGGTACGTTGTGTGGTCTCTAACCAAGCCGCGATGCTGGTATCGGGTCCGGCGTTAGCCCGATCGATCAGTACCTGTGGCGTGGTGTTGGTATACAGATAGTCACCCTCTTCAGTCCAATACACATGATCGCGTTGCCGCGCAAACAACACACCGACCCAGCCGATGTTCTCGTCCAGCTGTTCATCGTCGAGCATCGACAGTTCGTTGCCGACGCTCAGGTGATAATAGGTCCTGCCGTTAATACGTCGTTCATCCGGAGAAATTCCCGCAGTCTCTTCGATCTGATCGAGGATGTACTGCCACCGGTCTTTATCGCGAATTCGAACCGCGCTGTAGTCACCGGCCTGATCCAGGACAAACAGGAATTCCGGTCCAAAGGCGACGAAAATGTCTTCCAACGAGAACCCTAAGAATTCGGTCACCCCATTCTTGAGCGTTTCCCAGGTCTCCTGACTCTCCGCATCGGCGGTCACCAACGCCAGCGATTCAATTCGGCGAAACTCTTCCACCGAAGGTAGTGAAATAAGAAACAAACCGTCTGGGTTACCGACCGACATGGCCGAAATATCATTCTTGATCAGCGGGACATAACCGCGACTATTGCCTTCAATAAGATCAGCGGCGATTTTCAAGCGACCTTTGCCGTCGGCAACGCCCCATCCCCACGAAAACGTGCTGACCCGGTCAAGGCCCAATTCGGTGAACGTCTCGACCTGATCGGGCGGCAAGGTCGCCTGCATCAGCGGTAGCGCCCGCTCTGAATCAATCCAGAAAAAGAACCCCTGACCGCTTTCATCGATGCGATCTTCTGAAGTTCGCATGCGATGCTTAGAATCGCGCACCATGCCCGATTGTGCGGCATTGAATCCATCTAACGATGCGGCCGGGCCACCAAACAGCAGTAATCGCCCCGAATTTTCATTGAAATTCACAAAGGCCGGCATAGGCATACCAGCTAATGCGCCGGAACCGTTTGCATCCAGCGGCTCGATCGTCGGCACACCCATCAGTGCGAGCATTTCGGCAAAGTCATCGCGAGACTCGACATCGAGCGTCATACCGAGCAGCGCGGTCGGACCCGCGTCCAAGGTGACTGCGATTTCAATCGGCGACACGATGTGCTTTTCCAACAGCTGCGTCGTCGGAGTATCGAAGCCCGGTATTAACGGAAGCACATTATTGGAGATGGCATTGCGCAATGCCTCAACCGACTCGACATTCGCGGTACTGCGCAGCGCTGGATCCAATACGTTACCCTTCGGCACCGACATCAGGCCATAGATATTAGGTATTCGCACATAAGCGAGCACATTGTCGGGCATGGATTCACGCAACCACGGCTCATGAATCGGTAACTGCCCGTTCCATTGCTCTGCGCTAGGCGACGCGTGCAGTGACGGTGTCGTAAGTAAGCCAATAGCCACGATAACCGCTGCGTAGATCGCAGCGAGTCGATGTCTAATCATAAAATGTCCCCGAATGGTTTAACTTTATTCTGCAAATACATGCAGAACATAACCGCAATGTTACGCGATACGCGCTTAACCCAGAGCGTCCAGCGCGGCCGTTGCAATGGGCCCACCCCACTCCTGTACGAAATGACCGGCGTCAGTGACTTCCATCGGCGGCGGACAATTCGGGATGAGCTTATGCAGCGCCAGCATGGCGGGTGGACCCAACACCGGGTCTTGCATGCCGATCGCCATAAACGATTTACCGGTCCACTCGTTGCGCAGCCAGTCGCGCGCCTGACGTGATAACTCCGCTCCGCCTGCGTCCGGATTATCCGGAACCAAGTCCGGAAAACGACGCACGCCAGCTTTGAACGTCACATCTGGAAAGGGTGCCGCATACGCCGCCGCCTCCGCTGCATCGAGAACCGGCGTCGAGCGTTGCATTAACTTGGCGACATCCATATCCGGGTGGCTGCGGGCGAACTCGCGCCAGCCGAGAAACCCTTCACCCAATTCGATGTCGCCTGTGCCCAACGCGGTATTCATGATCAGCATGGCGCTAATCACATCGGGCCGCTCCATCGGCAGCGTCAATCCCAACAAGCCACCCCAATCCTGAATGACCAGTCGAATATTCGGGTGCCCCAAATAATCGATAAAGTCCAACAGCATATTGCGGTGCATTTCAAACGTATAAAACGCGTCGTCTTCGGGCTTGTCCGAACGACCGAAGCCAACGAAATCCGGGGCGACAACTCGATGTCCCGCATCAACAAACACAGGAATCATCTTGCGATACAGATAACTCCAGGTCGGCTCGCCGTGCAGACACAACCACAGCACCTCGGCGTCGGCAGGGCCTTCATCGAGATAGTGGATTCGAATGCCATCAATGCTTGGCAGACTATCGATGTAATTGGGCTCGTAGTCGAAGCCTGGCAAGGTGGCAAAATTTTCTTCGGGGGTGCGTAGAATATTCATACGCACAGTGTAGCTCGGTTTCAGTCAGCGTAGTACATCTGCACGATCACGCGCCCCCCGGTAACCGACGCTTCCTCAAACGTTGGCTCATCCCACATATCCTTAGCGCCGGACGTGCCCCAACCTTCCGTCGGATAATCGCCCTCGTAATTGAAATCGTCGTCATTGTTCTCATCGTGGAACAGACTGATCGCGTACGGACCGCCGGAGCGCAGCCGCGGAAATGGTAGACGTACGGCGCCCTTCACCGCCTTGTTCGCTTTGAATTCCCCGTAGCGTATCGACCTATCATAGTCGTAGGCTTCAAAGGCTTCCTTGTCGTTAAACACCGCGGCGACAACTTTGCCCTGATCGCCTCGAATGCCAAGCACGATGATCTCCAGCCCCTGAACTTCGGTGTCACCGCCATGATCGGAAACCCCAACCGCGTCGGGAAGATTAGCCGAATCGCTTTCCGCATGGCTCGACAGTTGCGAGGCACCGTAGGCCAAACCGCTGATAATTAACAGCGAAACGATCAAACTAATGCCGAGATGGGAAACGGGTTTCATAGCGACTCTCCTGCTGTCCTGCTGTTTACGGGTACCGAAGACCTTACTTCAGTTTGCCCTGGCGGCCCCACAAGTACCTGCCACTTTGCTCGCCAACCGTTCGCTTTGGCGAACTCCTCACCGAGGCGATACAGCCCATGAAAGAACACCACCAACGGGTTCACCGAATTCAGCGGCTTGGTAATACCGAATTGAACCGCTGCTTTTTCTTCAGCGAAGGTGCCAAAGATTCGATCCCAAATGATGAAAATGCCCGAATAATTCTTATCGATGTATTCACGATTCGCACCATGATGCACGCGATGATGCGACGGCGTATTCATGAGCCACTCGATGGGTCGCGGCAGCTTTTTTATGACCTCGGTGTGCAGCACTGTCTGATATAGCTGTACAAAAGCCTCTGCGAAAAACACCACGAACGGATTAAACCCGACTAACACCAACGGAATATGAAACGGAATCGGCCACAGGCCATCTAACGGCCCAAATCGGTAGGCAACCGAAACATTCATATTCGGCGACGAGTGATGCACGGTGTGCGACGCCCAGGCGATTCCAACACGATGCGTAAATCGATGCTCCCAGTAATAGCAAAGATCCGCCGCGACCACGCAGAGCAAGACCGTTGCCCAGTTGACGTCGATCGTCCAAATCGCGAACTGAGAAAAATAGGTGTACGCCGCCAGGTACAGCGCAAACAACGTGACGTAACTCACCAGAATAAAGGCGCCGAAGGTGACGAAGTTTGTCAGCGTATCGCCCACCAGCGTCCAATTCAGCCGCTTCACGGCCACGTAACGCACCAGCTCAACAACCAAAAAAATGACGGTGATGACGTAAATCCAGTCGTTGAGCCATGCTTCCCAGCCATTCAATTCGGCGCTCCGCAGCGGGCTGAAAAGCCATTCCACAGTAAACGATCTCATAAATTATCAATATTGATAATTTATTATTTGACGCGTATATTGTCAAGCACTTCCACTCAACCCCGCACTGATGCCCCGCCCTAGCCGCAAAACTGAACGTCGTCATGAAATTCTGCTCGCTTATGAACGGTGCCTAGGCCAGTTCGGCGTCGACGGCACTACACTTGAACGGGTCGCCGAAGAAGCGGGGTTGGCGCGGGCGTTGATTCGGCACAATGTTGGCAATAAGGAAGACCTGTTGGACGCGTTCGTGGACAACTTTTTGGCGCGGTCAAATGCCAGCGGTAAAGCGTTCATCGACAGTCTGCCGACCATCGATCCCGTCGCCGCGATGCTGCACGGCCTATTTGATCCGGCCTACTCTGACCCGCACAGTGTTAACGTCACGACCGCCCTTTTGATCGCGGCCAGTGACCGTCCGCTGCTCGCCCGGCGCCTGCGAAAATGGACCGCGGATTTCACCGACTCCATCGCCTCGGTATTGCAACAGGCGCACGCTGTTGCGAACAGCGAAACCATCGAAGTCGTGGCCACCGGCATCAGCGCCATTTATTTTCATTTTGATTCGATGGCCCCGATCGGTGACCGCAATACCTTACAAGAGCGTTCCCTACGCGCTGCTGAGCGACTGGCAGGGACCCTGCCACGACGATGACTCAATGACTTAGGCCGCTGTAACTCAGCTCGGTGCAATTTTCGGGCTAAGATGGTGTCCAACACCTCAGAATCGCTCCGGAGAACCACCGTGCGTGTTGCTGCCACCCTTTTTCTGCTGATTACCGCTAGCCTCGGTCACGCGCAAGGCGCGGCGACCTACGATCACATGGCGCCCGAGGTTCGCGCCTCGATTAAGACATTGATCGTTATCGGAGGCGAGGACCTAACCGACCAAACCATCGACGGCACGTACGATAAACCGACTGATGGTTTCGAAGGCGGCATGGCCAAAGGGTATGGCCTCGGCAACCCGACAATGGACATCGGTGGCGTTACGGTCGGTTTCCCGATTCCCTTCTTGCAGCTGCCTGCCGCTCTGTTTGGTGGACTTACCGGCGCCACGGCTCGAAAAATTCAGGAGCTTCGCGATGAAATGACCGAAGACCTGGCCAAAGCCGACAGCCAACCGCTCTCCAATACCGGAGTGGCACTCGATGTCTACCGCAGTCTGCAGCGGTTGCCCGATCTCGATTCGAAACTCTTCGCACCCTCAACTCCCATTCCGGACAATACTGACGCGATACTGTTTGTATCGATCAACGAAATTGCGATCGACGTGCAAAAGAGCGACGCAATTCTAACGGTATGGGGCAAGCTCAGCCTGCGCCGAGTATCCGACAAGAAACTCCTGTATGAAAAACGCGTGCAGTACCAAGATCAGGCCTCACTATCTGACTGGACGGCCAACGACAACGCGCTATGGGATGACTTTGCGAACTACGCAAGGCATTACCTCGGCCGCGAGCTTTCGGCGGATACATTCCAGCGCGTCGATCTCAATCGCGAATTAGTGCCGATCAAAACCAATGACGTTCGCATATCTCGCAAGGATTCGTGGACAGGATCATCAAAAACCCGCGTACCAACGTTGGCGTGGGCTCACTCACTCGGCGATAACGGCGCTTACGGCCCCTGGATCGAGACAGTCAATGAAGCAAACACGTATTACGACGTTGAGATCTATGATGCGAATCGGCTGATTTACTCGCGCAGCCAGATTTCTGATCCAGTGCATACAGTAGCTCGCGAACTGCGCAGCTGTGGCCAATTACGCTGGACGGTGCGGCCTTCGTACCACGTTGACGGCAGCATTAAGAACGGACAGTGGATGCGCAAGCCCTTAGCTGCAGATACGCCTCTGGAAGCCGGTATCTATGGCCGAGACGCAGCAAAGTCCCCCGCTTACACGCAGGACTTTGCTGTTCTCAATGTGAAGTGTTAGTGCTCGCTAACGATTAGTTGGCACCAAAGCGCTTACGGTACGTCACGCCGATTGAGCGCGGCATGTTGGTCGACAAACGCTGCTGAGCAAATCGGTTGTTGAAGAACAACTGCGCTTCTTCGTCAGTGACATTATCCACGTAGATCGACGCACCCCAGGTATCCGCCTCAACACCGAACTGGAAGTCCAGCGTAGACCAGGCGTCCTGAGTCACCACCGGAGACTGGAACGGACTGGATTCGATACCCGCCAGCGAATTCACAGACTCGCCGGTATAGGTGTAGCGCGCAAAGAAGTACGGCGCACCGCCCCATAGCTCGTTGTCGAAGTTGTATTCGAGTTTCACGTTGCCCTTCACGTCCGGAACGATCGGCAATTGTGTTCCAACGGGAACTCCAATTTCACCACCGGTGCCGGCGAATAGGGTGTCTGCTTTAGAGAGCTCGCCTTCGTTGATGCCGAGAGTAGCTTCGACGTTCCAATTGTCCGTCGGCAACCAGCTGAACCAAACCTCAACACCATCAATCTCGGCTTGCGGGAAGTTCACGATACCCAGGGTAAACAAGTTATCTTGCGGATCTTCCGCCTGCACCTGAATGTCGTCCCAGACCATGTGATATACGGCGATATTGAATCGCAGCCGATCGTCCAACCAGTCGGTCTTCGCACCGATCTCAAAGTTGGTCACGGTATCGGCATCGTATTCATTCAGCGTGCCGGCCGGTGCTGGGAAAATATCGTTGGGTGGGCCAAACACCGACTGTGGACGTGCCGAGTTGGCGCCGCCGCGGCGGAAACCTTCGGAGTACGTTCCGTAAATCAAACCATTGTCGAACCGGTAGGTGAGATTCACCTTCGGTACAAACCCGTCTTCATCCGACTTGCCAAGATCGCCCGGTGCGTAGCAGTAATCGATTGAGCAATCCGGAGCACCGCCGTTGAGCCCGACCAACGCGCCGTTAACCACAATGTATTCGTTTTCTACCTGGTAGAAACGACCACCGGCGGTCAATGTGAAGTTCTCGGTTAGATCAACACTCACCTCGCCGAAAATCGCGGTTTGTTCCAAGTCACTATCGTAGGTTCCTGAGAACCAGTTGTTCGACTCCGTTTTTAGCGGAATGCCGTTGATGTAGTAACCCGCGTAGTTGATGTAGTACCAACCCGGCGTGCCGGTAAAGCCTTGGATATTCGAAATGAAGATCTCATCGACTTCACGCTTGCTGTAGAAGGCACCGACAATCGCGCTCCAGCGACCATCGGTCGGTGTCGCATAACGCACCTCGGCGGACCAGTTCGTCGATTTGCGACGGTCGAAATCGTTCGCAATCGGGTCGCCACCAAAGTCATAGATGGTTACCGCGTAATAGGTGTAGCGAATGTAATCGCCGAGCTGCTGGTAGGTCTGCAAGTACGCACTGGCGTCGGCAAAGTAGGCACTATCACGATCGTAATAGGCCGTCGTGAAGACAAAATCACCGACGTCGGTATTACCTTCCACCGTCAGTGCGACTTGGTACCACTCATCTTCCCAATCATCCTCAGAAAATCGTGCCTGCTGCCGCGAGCCAAATTCAGGGAAAATATTCGTGTCCGCGTAAAGCTGCTGGTTAAGCGTCGCATCGCCAAATCCATCCAACTCATACTTCTGATAGATCCCGGCGAGGTCGACCGTCCACTCATCGTTCGGTGTAAACCGCAACCCAACACGGCCGCCGTACCACACCGAGGAGTTAACATTGTTGTCGACCAAATCGGCGTTATCACCGGTTTGACCCGGCGTCGGCGACAGCACGTTGTCGATCCAACCACCTTCGTCGGCGTAAAAGCCCACCAGCCGTAACGCCGCTTTGTTTTCCGCGAGCGGAATATTGGCCATTGCGCTGACGTCGATGCCACCATCGCCGTCGGTCAAATCCCATGCGGCGAGATCCACCCAACCGCTTTTCTGCGTCGAATCCGGCTTGTTCGTTATGATGCGCAAGGTACCGCACTGAGCAGCGTCACCAAACAGCGTGCCTTGAGGGCCGGCCAGGGCTTCGACACGCGCGACATCAACCAGGCGGGGGTCCGGGTTGTAGCCGGCAGCTGTAATCGGTTGTTCATCGAGGTACACCGACGTCGTTGCGGAGTCGCTGAACGACAATCCTTGTGCCGCACAACCGCGCATGATGACCGAGGTCGCACCCGGCTGGCGGTCGCTGATTGCAAGACCCGGAATCTGGCCGACGTAGTCCTCGAAGTTATCGAAGCGCTGCAGCGTGATTTCCGCATCAGAAATGGCGGTGATGGAAAGCGGCGTGTCCTGAATGCTGACCTCGCGCTTGGTCGCCGTAACGACGATCTCTTCGAGTTTCGCGTCTTGGGCATGCGCCGGTACGCCAGCGACCGCTGCCGAAACCGCTACACCCAGCGATACGTTCCGTCCGTTATTCGAATTCTCAGTACTTCCTGACATTTTGGTAGACCCCCGGCCAGTCTTGTGATTGCCGATAAATAGTACCCTGGATTCCTAAGGCATTTCACCGTACCTATAGGCAAGCACTAGACGCGAAAACCACGGTTCTGCTCCGGCTGAGCCTTGGGGTACACTGCTTGCCCATATTTCTCACCAGAACAGACACTTATGACATCTCTGGTCGCCACAACGGTGGTTCGCGGCAAGCACACGTCCGACGCCGAGGCGGGTGTATTCCTGATTGATATAGATCAGCAACGGACTCGCCAGCTCCTCAACTGGTCGGACGGCACGTCGGACTGGTCAGGTCCGGATAACAGCCACGGCCTGGGTCCGATCGCGTTCGATGACCAACGAGTCTTCATGGCTGGCGATCAAACCGTCTTTGAGTTCGACCGCGCGTTCAATCTCATCGCCAGCTACCGGTGCCCGTATCTGAAGAATTGCCAAGCCATCAGCCGCTACCGGCGCCGCCTGTACATGGTGTCATCGGACTATGATTCGATTCTCGGCTTTGATCTGGATAACAACGCGTTTCGTTGGGGGTTGCACGTCACCCGCGACCGGCGCGGATTGCGAGCAGCACCGTTTAACCCTGCCGCTGCTAGCGGGCCGGCGGAATCATCATCGTTGGCGATTAACAGCCTCGTGTGTAATCAAGACGCAATGTATCTGAGCGGCGCCGGCACGCGCGGATTGCACGCGTATACCGGCCAATACTTGCGTAAGGTCGCACTCCTTCCGGACGGCATCCGCAATGCGATGCCGCATCGAGACGGCATCGTATTTAACGACACCGCCAAGCGAATCGTTCGCTTTGTGCGTGACACGGGGGCTCAGCGTGCTTTCAACATTCCGGTATACAACCCGCAACACCTTACTCACGTCGACAGCGGTCAGCCGGGTGTGGTCGAGCAAGCGTTCGGGCGCGGCTTGTGCGCGATCGATGATCGACGGATCGCCGCCGGTTCATCACCCGCTACGATCACGATTTACGACCTTGATGCGGTGAAGACCGAAATCTCAATGAACCTCTCGATGGATCTGCGCACGGCCATTCATGGGCTTGAGCTTTGGCCGTTCGCGAGCGACAACTGAATATCGGCTAGTCGCGATTGATTGACTCGTACTGCGCGTAACGCGGCAGCACCGGTTCCAGCACCTCGATCAATTCTTCCAAGTGTTGTTCATAGTTGCGCCAATAGTGCACTGACTTCGTATATACCGGCTGCCGGACTTGCTCGGAACTCGCGGTGCGCACCGGTCGGTCCGTCTTATAGAAATTCAAACAGTCTTCCTCGAACGGCAATTCGCAGTAGTCCAGCAGTCGTCTCACTTGATCATCGAAGTCGGTGACCATGTCTTCATATTGCACCGTCAGTACGCGACCCGGCAGCACCTGATGCCAGTAGTCCATAATGCGTTGATACTGCAGGTAGTACTCGCCAATATCCGACAGGTCGTACACGAAGGTCTGCCCTTTCGCGAACAGTTGCCGATAGCAACTGAACGTCGAGTCCAACGGGTATCGTCGAGCATCAATAATCTTCGCGTTCGGTAGCATTAAATGAATCAGCCCGATCGACGGAAAGTTATTCGGCATTTTGTCGACAAAAAATGGTCGGTCGGTGTGCCGATGAAAACCCGCCCAGGTGAGATAATCGTTGGCTAATGCTCGTAGGTGCCGCTCGCCGAGCTCGCGCACCGCAAACGGATAATTGATACCGTCGGCGCGATTGCGATTTAGCGATGTTGCCACGCGACCGATATACGGCAGCTCAGAAGTACCCTCGACGGCGCTATGGCTGGAGAGAATCTGTTCGAGCAACGTCGAGCCTGATCGTGGCAACCCAAGAATAAAAATCGGCGACGGATCCGGATCGCCAAGCCCCGACAGACGCTCGAGCAACTCCGCGTCGAATACCTCGATCAACTCGTCGTTCGAGACCTCGGTTTCGGTAGAGTCGTAATATTCGAGCTGCCGCTGCTCGGAATTACCCCGAGAATAAAAGTCCCAGGCGGCATCGTAATCACCGGCATCTTCACTGGCCTTGCCTAAGGCAAACAACAAATTGACCCGCGACTGTGTCGACACGCCCTCATCTTTTTCGACCGAATCGCGCATTGCCGCAATATCTTCTGCCGACAATTGGTACGTCTTGAGATTCGCCAAACTCCAAAACGCTTCGCCGTTGTCCGGCCTAACTCGAATACACTCGCGATACGCATCGACGGCTTCGGTTTGGCGCCCCACCGTTTTCAGCGTGTGACCCAAGCTCAGCCAGCCACCGGCATGGGTCGGCTGGATATCCACCACACGTTGATAACACTTTAGCGCGTCATCGGTTCGACCCGCCGGTGCGAGCGATCCACCCATCATATAGATCGGCTTGGCGCGATTCGGCTCCAGTCGGATCGCCTGCTCAAAACACTCGATTGCTTCTCGGTAGCGATGCTGCTCATGCATCATGCCGCCCAAATCCAACCACGCCAGCGAGTAATCCGGTGCCAGCGCGACGACTTGGCGCAACAGATCTTCGGCTTCCTCAAGGCTTGGCTTACCGATCAGTATTCCGGCTAACAAACGCATCGCGTCAACATTGTTCGGCGATCCACGCAGCACTTCGCGGTAGCAACGCTCAGCTTCGTCAAATCGCCCCGCTTGATGATGTTCCGCCGCGTAGGCCAGATTCTTGCGAATTGGGTTGAGATCGAAAGCCGCTTCGAATGCCCGATCCGCATCCGCGCCACGACCGAGCATCGCCAATGCTTTGCCTAAGGAGTAGTAGGCATTTTCCGACTTCGGATCCAGCCGTGTTGCCGTTTCGAGAATCGTCACGGCTTCGTCTGCGCGGCCGGCCTCGACCAACAGAAAACCTAAATCTTCATGCGGCTTCGCGAAACTTGGCGCCAACTCAATTGCGCGCCGCAGCCATTCTTCGGCCTCGCTCGCCTGCCGAGATTTCAGCAGCATCGCGCCCATCAAGGCGGTCATATTGACCTCATCAGGCTGCTGCTCAAGTATCTCTCGACACAGGTCAATGGCCTGCTGCAGCTGGCCCATATTCACCAGCGTTATCGCCTTGTTTAGCGCGGCTTTTGGCGTAAGGTTTTCGATAGAATCCATAGTCGTTAGAGTCGCATCATTTCGGCGGCTAGCATAGCCTCACGCGTGTAGGCGGGGAAGCCTCCGATCACACCACGCTCTACCGTGTGGCGTGGGCAGAAACGCTATAAGAATAAACGGATAAACGCGTGTCATCAGTCGACAGCATCATTGTAGGAGCCGGCCACAACGGCCTGGTTTGCGCCGCATACCTGGCTCAAAAAGGACAGCGTGTGATCGTTCTGGAGGCCGCGGATGAGGTCGGCGGTCTGGCCGGCGGCCGTGAGTTTCACCCCGGGTTCCGCGCATCGATCGCACACTCTATAAGCCATTTCTCGACTAAAATTGCCGCTGAGCTCAAGCTTGCATCGCACGGCTATACCGTTACCGGCGAATCGACTCCATTGATTGGTCTGGCAGCGGGTCGTGACCCGGTGATCATTAACGGGCGCGATATTACCGGCGTTGGTAACGACGACCGCACCGCATATGCCGCGTATGTTGACGAACTCGAACACTACGCCAAAGCATTGGCGCCCGCCTGGACTGAAATCATTCCACGCATTGGCAGTCAGCGCTTCAGCGAAGTCATGACCTTTGCCAAAATCGGACTGCGCTTGCGCCGCCTCGGCAAGCAAGCGATGGCCGAGTTTTTGCGCGTTGCATCATTACCCGCTCGCGATCTTGTCGACGAACGATTTGACGATGATCTGCTCAAAGCCTTGCTGTGTTGGGATGGGCTGATCGGGTCGCGGATGGCACCGCGTTCGCCGAATAGTGCGGTGCTCGCCATGCTCTATCGGATGAGCGAAGGGAATGCCGGACAACACCAAATCGCCGCCGGCGGCACCTCGGCGTTGGTCAACGCGCTGCGGGCCGCCGCGGAAGCGGCAGGTGCGGAAATTCGCACCGGTTGTTCGGTTGAGAACATAACGATCGCCGGCGACACCGATGGCTTAAGCGCAACCGGCGTCCGGTTGCGCGATGGTGAATCCTTGGCAGCAGACAATGTCATATCCGCAGTCGACTCCAAACGCACATTCTTGAATTTGGTGGGCGTGCAGTATCTAGACATTGAATTTTCCAATCGTATTCGACGCATTCGTACCGACGGTCTGGTCGGCAAATTGCATTTGGCACTGGACAGCCTGCCCGAGTTTCGCGGCGTCGACGCGCCGAACGGGCGCTTCATTATTGCAGACACCATGGACGCGATTGAGTTTGCGTTTGACGATTCAAAGTATGGACGACCATCCACCGATCCGGTGATTGAGTGCGTGATTCCGAGCCTCAACGACCCACAAGCCGCTCCGGATGGGAAGCATGTCTTGTCCGCACACGTTATGTACGTGCCGTATCGCCACAAAGACGGTTGGAGCGAATCAACCCGGACCGAAATTCAGAATGCTGCGATCAACGCGATTGAACGGGTTGCGCCAAAACTCCGAGACAGCATCGTGCACGCGGAATTCCTAACCCCTGCCGATATTGAGTCGCAATACGGTGCGACCGGCGGCCATTGGCATCATGGCGAGTTCGCGATGGATCAAATGCTGATGATGCGGCCGACTTACGGCGCTGCGCAGTACTCGACGCCAATTCCCGGGTTATTTCTTGCCAGTGCCGGCTCGCACCCTGGCGGTGACTTGGTGGGCGCCGCCGGGCACAACGCGGCGCAGGCGGTGCTGCGATGAGCCGCTACGACGCGATTATTATCGGCGCTGGCCACAACGGTTTAACCAATGCGGCGTATCTCGCAAAAGCCGGTCTAAAGGTCGTCGTACTCGAGAAAAACGACTACATCGGCGGCGCGGCGGTATCCCGCGAAATGGAGCCCGGCTGGATATACTCGAGCTGTTCGTACGTGTGCAGCATGATGCGACAAGCCATTCACCGGGATCTGGATTTAGCGCGCCACGGACTGATACTCGTGCCCTACCTCGGCACTGTGAATTTCGGCGACGGCGATGAGCGTTTGTTCGCCTATCACGACGAAGACGCCGCGGATCTCGAGCTGCGCCGTCATTCGCCGCACGATGCCGACGCGATGCATCGGTTCCAAAGTGACCTGACACGTTACTCGCAGTTGATTCGCAAGACGCTGATGCGGACGCCGCCGGACCCAACCTCTTTCCGTTTACGCGATGTTCGCGAGTTTATTTATCTCGCCAAACAGTTCTGGTCACTTGGCGAGCAGGAAGTCTACGAGTACATCCGATTCTTCACCATGAGCGCGGCCGAGTATCTCGACGACTACTTTGAAAACGAGCTGATCAAAGGTGCGATGGCGAGCCCGGGTATTATCGGCACGGCACTGGGCGTTTACTCACCCGGCTCCGCCTACATATTGCTACACCACGTTATGGGCGACGTCGACGGCAGCATCGGCGCCTGGGGACTCGCTCGCGGCGGCATGGGGGCAATCTCACATTCGATCGCCAGCGCGCTGCAAGAATTTGGTGGTGAGATTCGAACCAACGCACCGGTCGACAAAATACGTGTTCAGAACGGCAAGTCGACGGGTGTTGTGCTTGAGAATGGCGACGAACTCGATGCCGCAATTGTGGTTTCCAATCTGGATGCAAAACGCACCTTTACGCAGGTGATGGACAAAGGCGATTTGCCCGACGGCATTTACGAACGCGCAAAGAATTTCAAGATTCGCGGTTCCTCTGGCAAGGTCAATATCGCGCTATCCGGTCTACCCAAATTTACCGGTGTACCCGACAACCCGTATCTCAACCGCGGCGGACAAGGCTTTACCGGCTCGCTCGAAACTATGGAACGTGCTTACGACTGCTGGAAACGCGGACGTTGGTCAGACGATCCATTTATCGAATCCGTCATACCCTCGGTCTGGGACCCCACCGTGGCGCCCGCCGGAAAACACTGGATGTCGAATTTTGTGCAGTATTGCCCACCGGAACTTGCGGACGGTCCGTGGACACCCGAAAAGCGCGATGCGTTTGGTAAAACCGTCATCGATAAAATTGAACGCTACAGTCCCGGGTTTAGCGATCTGATCGTGCATATGGAGGTTCGCACGCCGCACGAAATCGAGAATGAGGTGGGTCTGACCGAGGGCAATATTTTCCAGGGCGAACTGACCATCGACCAACTGTTTTTTAATCGCCCGTTCCCTGGCTACGGGCAGTACCGTATGCCCGTTAAGAATCTCTATATGTGCGGCTCTTCCACACACCCGGGTGGCGGCGTGTCAGCGGTTTGCGGTGCCAACGCGGCGCGCGAAATCCTGCTGGACCTGCGCCGGCCGAATACCGTACCTGAGGACGATTTTTACGATGAGTAATCCGCCGACCGCAGAAATGTTTGCCGGCGAACAGCTGAAGTTATCGGCGTTCTATCCGCGGGCAAAGGTGCTGAATGTTCGTAACGCCTGGGCCTCGTGGAACGGCTATAAGTTTGCCAACTATTATTACGAGCCAGAGTACGAATATTTCTGCATCCGCAACCAATGCGCCACCTACGACATCTGCGCGATGCAAAAATATTCGATTCGTGGCCCGGATGCCGAAACCATGCTGAATCGAATGGTGACGCGCGACATTACGAAGTTCGGGTCTGACCGAGTCGGCTACACAGTGTGGTGCACTGACGCCGGCCGCCTTATCGACGACGGCACTATTTTTAAGTTCGCCGACGATAACTACATGCTGACTTGCGGCGCACCGATGACCGCTTGGTTGGCCAAGAGTGCGTTTGGCTTTGACGTCGAAGTCAAAGACATTACCGATGAGCTTGCAGGACTGTCTTTACAAGGACCGACATCGTGCGCTGTGCTGAAGAAAATGGGGCTAGCGGGAATCGAGACTGCGAAACCATTCGACATCCGTTACTTTGACTTTCACGGCGATCGATTGATGGTATCGCGCACCGGGTTTACTGGCGACCTCGGTTACGAATTGTGGATCGATCCGGCATTGGGCGTAGAGCTGTGGGATGACTTGTACGCCGCTGGTGCCGACTACGGAATTCAACCCTTTGGCGAAGAAGCCACTAACATGGCGAGGCTGGAGGCAGCGTTCATCATGCCCGGCATGGAATTCAACGAGGCGCTGCAGACGGTCCATTTCGAACATGATCAGACGCCCTTCGAGTTAGATTTAGGCTGGCTGGTTGACTTTAAGAAGCCTCATTTCAGCGGCCGACAGGCGCTGCTCGAAGAGCATCGGCGTGGCCCTAAATACACGCTGACCAAGCTCGATATCGAGGGCAATCGTCCCGCCGAAGACGCGCACATTTACGCCAACAAGCGCTGCACCAAAGAAGTCGGATACGTCACGTCGGCGATGTGGTCGCCTGCGGTGAAGGCCAACATTGCACTGGCGATGATCCGGACTGAGGCGATTGACGGGCCATTATGGGCTGAGATTTATTACGACAAAGAACTACGACAGTACAGCCGTGTGGCACGCTGCACACGCAAAACAAAACCTTTCTGGACTCCGGCGCGCGCACGCGCCACACCGCCTGCCGACTATTGATGCGAGTGTCGTTCCAACTGCTAATCGGCGCTGCGTATTAACCACGCGGGCGTTTCATAGAGTGAAACCTCGACCACGTCACCAACACAAATTGCGCCAGCAACCTCGACCACACCGACAATGCCGCGAGATAACTTTGCCGCTTTTGAGAATGCCGTATTCATCGGCGCTTCACCATTAACCGTCTGATGCGATTTGGCGATCTCGGTACCCATCCACAGGCATGGAGGATTATATTCCTCCACCGCGAGCTCAGCGCCGGACGGAAATTTTAGGATGGTGCCTTTCGGCAATCGCGACAACTGATCGATGCCGGACAAACATAGATTACAACGAATGTCAGATGCCGACAGCGTCTCGGCCAGCCCCATGTCCGAGCTTATTTGCTCAAGCTCCTCCACGGACGTTGCCGACCACTGCCGTTCGTTCCTGCGCTCGGTACCTTCCGGCTGTTTATCATCCCCCTCCCAGGCGGCTCGCTGCTGCGAGCGATGGGCATCGCCGACGATCCCATCCAGTGCCACTTCAATCCGGTCTGGCTGAACATCACCGCTGCCGTCCGCGGCGCTGTAAAACAGTGAAACGACGGTCGCCTGCATCGATTTTCCTTTCCATACTGAACAAATTTGACAATCTGCCGCCGGAACCGCCCTTATGTCAACGTGTTCTCTGCAGTAGAACGATTCTCAACATGTATACTCTAAGGTGTTCAGAGGGGGACGATATGGGCGCGCAAGAATTCGTCGAGAGTTATTTTGAGGCTTGGAACCATGCGGACGCGGAAGCCGTTGCGAATCATTTGGCAACGAACGGCGTCTACTGCGATGTACCGGAGAACATTCGCAGCACCCAGGACGAGTTACTGATAAGCCTTAGCGAGTTTTTTGAAAGCGCAAAAATGCGCTACGAGCTTATCGGCAAAATTCTCGCCAATGACGATACTCTCGCTTTCCAGTATCGGGTAATACCAAACTGCAAGTCGGATCGCGATCAAATCTATCAGGGCGCCGAATTCATCACGCTAGACGACGACGCTGCAATCACGATTGTCGATTACTACGATTCGCCCACTACCGAACGGCCGCAAGAAATTGTGGCGGCAACCTCGCCCGATTCTACGCGGCGCAAATATGCGAAATCCGGTCTGGATCCGATTCGCCTGAATGCCTACCAGTCCCGCCTGGAGAGTGTCATGCGTGACGACCAGGTGTTCTTACGTTCCGACATGACGTTGCCGAAACTGGCTGAAGTGGTGGATTGTTCGGTTAATCATCTGTCTCAGGTTATCAATGCCGGGCTTGGCATGAGCTTTTTCGACTATCTCAATCGCTATCGCATCGAACATGCCAAGACGCTACTGGCGGAGCTGGATGAACAAAGCACGGCAATTCTCAACATTGCTTATACCGTTGGCTTTAACTCTAACTCAGCGTTCTACTCCGCGTTTAAAAAGTATGTCGGTCAAACGCCCGCTCAGTACCGCAAGACAATCGCTCATTCCTCGCACTAAACGAGCGTGATCCTATAGGTCGGGATGCAAGCGGGCACCGCCTAATTCGAAATCGACATCATCATGACGCCGCTTGAACACACCGGTTCCTATTACGCTGCTTCGGTCAACACCAAGACCGACTACCCGGCACTGACCGGCGATCACACCGCCGACGTGTGTGTTATTGGTGCCGGATTTACCGGCATTTCCACCGCACTGCATTTGGCCGAACGTGGCTACCGTGTTGCGGTGGTTGAAGCCCACCGGGTCGGTTGGGGCGCATCGGGTCGAAATGGTGGGCAACTCATCGGTGGCATTTCCGGCGAGAGTCGTATCGCTAAGTCTCGCGGCGAGAATGTCGAGGATTTGTTCGCCGATCTCCGCTGGGCCGGTCACGACATCATTCGTGAACGTGTCGCCACCTACAATATCGATTGCGACCTGAAGTTCGGTTATCTGGACGTTGCGATCAAGAAGCGTCACATGAAAGACAATGAGGCCGACTTTGAGCGTTTAACTCGCGCCAACTTTCCGCACGAAGTTCGACTCCTGGACGCGAACGAGACGGCGGAGCTGATCGGCACCGACGAATACATCGGCGCCCTGCTCAACCGAGGCAACGGTCATCTGCATCCGCTGAACCTGTGTATCGGCGAAGCGACCGCGGCCGTGTCATTGGGTGCGAGCATTTATGAGCAATCTCCGGTCGTCGATATCGACAAAACAGACAAGCCGAAAGTTCGTACGGCTAACGGCTCGGTGACCGCAGATAGCGTCATTTTGGCCGGCAATGCCTATCACCACGTCGACAAGTCCCTACGCAGCATTATGTTCCCAGTGAACAGTTTCATTATCGCAACCGAGCCACTTGACGCCGATACAGTCGCAGCGATAAACCCCGAAGACCTGGCCGTTTGCGACCCCAACTTCGTGCTCGAGTACTTTAGACTCAGCGCGGACAAACGCCTGCTGTTTGGTGGCCGGTGCAACTACTATGGCGACGATCCCGGCATCATCGAACGAAAACTACGCCGTAAGATGACACGTATCTATCCACGGCTCGCCGACGTCCGCGTGGACTACGCCTGGCGCGGCACCATTGGCGTACCGATCAATCGCGTGCCGCAACTCGGCCGTTTGGCCAACCATGTTTACTACTGCCAGGGTTACTCCGGCCACGGTGTTAACGTCACGCACCTCGCTGGTCAGATAATGGCCGATGCGGTGGCCGGCACGATGGAACGCTTCGATCTTTTTGCCGACGTGAAAAAGACCGTCATACCGGGTTCATACTTGATGCAGACGCCGATGGTCGCGCTCGGCATGCTGTACTACAAGATTCGCGACCGTGTGTTTTAGACTCCACCGATCCACGCCTGTAGGCCTGGAGTACCGCCTATCGCTCGGCTCAGTATGATTCCGCGATGGTCACAGACAGACTCAAATCCCTGGACGTTCACAAAGTCCAACAGATCATCAAGTGGACCGTCTATTCGCTGCTGATTATCAATTGGGGCTTCTACGTCTACGAGGACTGGACCCGCGCCGCGTTTACGCTTAACGAAAATTCAACCTGGTTCGATATCACCACCGCATACGCGACGACCCTCGACCAACTCGCCTGGTTTACGCTGCTGTTTATGTTTGAACTCGAGACCTATGTTCTCGAAGACACAAACTGGAAGACCTCGCTGGCCATGTCAGCGGCACGCATCGTGTGCATCGCGCTCATCGCACATACGCTGGTCGCCTACACACAAACGGTTATCAACTACTCCAAGATTCAGCCGGTCGAAAACGCCACCAGCTTCTGTGATGTTGCAGACGCAGAGGTATCCTACGTCTACAACCTAGCGTATACCGAGGTAACACCCGAAAACTGCGCCAGCCTCCCGGAAACCGATGTCGTCTTGTGGGCCGGCGAAATCAAAGATCAAGTTGTCGCAACGCCTGCCAGCCTGCAACTGGAACTCAACCTCGCCTGGGCTGACGAAATCGAAGCGATCGTTTGGTTGCTCATCCTTGCTGCGATTGAAATCGTGGTAAGAATGCAGGACCGAGGCATCGCCGGCGGCAGGGTGATAACCAACCTCAATCGACTCAAAATTGGACTGTACGCAATCTTGCTAACAATCGGTGTGTATTGGGCCAGCCTCGGCCACTGGGTTTATCTTTGGGATGAAATACTGTGGATTGGCGGGTTCGCCGCAATTGAAATGAATCTCAGTCAGTGGCGAGATGAGATCACCGACGAGACTGCAGCGGAACAACTTCAGGAGGCAAGTCATGCTTAATGGTCATTGCGAGTGTCAGCGTATTCAGATCGAAGTCGATGGCCCGATCGAAGACTTCAGTTTTTGTCATTGTTCGCAATGCCGGCGTCTGCACGGCGCCGACTATGCAACCTTTGCCGGCGTGAAGAAAAATGTCTTTCGTTACGCTAGCGGACAAGATCAGATCAGCATCTACGAGTCTTCGGCAAAAAACGACCGTGCATTTTGCCGCGTCTGTGGCTCCACTATTTTGGTCGAATCCAACGACGAACCCGATATGGTGTATTTGAGCATGAGCGTGTTCGACGGCGATCCGGCACGACCCACCGGCTACCACGCCTGGGTCAGTTCGAAGGCGCCGTGGCACGAAATTAATGACGATTTGGAACAACACGACGGCTACGTATGAAACTCGAGGACCAACGACAAGAGCACACCGGCTCCTACTACGCAGCGTCAGCAAATCAAACCACCGATTTCGCAGCGCTGGAAGGTGAGCATACCGCTGACGTATGCATCATTGGCGCCGGATTTACCGGCATCTCCGCGGCACTGACCTTGGCCGAACGCGGCTACTCGGTGGCGGTGGTGGAAGCGAACCGCGTGAGTTGGGGTGCGTCCGGTCGCAATGGCGGCCAAATCATCAACGGCGTTTCCGGTCTCGCCAAAATGCGTGACAAGCACGGCGAAGCAGTTGACGACATCGTTTGGGACCTCCGCTGGCGCGGCAATGATCTGATCCGTGAGCGGATCGCCAAATATGCGATCGATTGCGACCTAAAAGATGGCTACGTAGAAGTCGCCACCAAGCCGAGCCACTTAGAATACATCGACGAGTTCGTCGAAGATCGCGAGCGGAAGAATCATGCGCACCGGTTTGAGGTTTGGGACCGAGCGACAACGGCAGAAAAACTCGGCACCGACGCCTATCACGGCGGCTTTATTTGTTATCGCGACGGCCACATACACCCACTCAATCTCTGCGTCGGCGAGGCGCTGGCCGCCGTCAGTCAGGGCGCCACCATTTTCGAACAATCCCCGGTCGTCGATATCGAACACGGCGACCGGCCGCGAGTGAAAACGGATCGCGGTTCGGTGGTCGCGGACAGCGTGCTCATCGCCGGCAACGCCTATTCGCGCCTGGAGCCCAAGCAGTTGTCTAACCTAGTATTTCCTGCTGGCAGTTACATTATTGCCACAGAACCGCTGGATGATGCGACAGCGCAGGAAATTAACTCAGAAGACGTTGCGGTGTGCGAGCTGACCAATGTGGTCGACTATCACCGCCTCTCGGGTGACAAGCGATTATTGTACGGCGGCGCCTGCAATTACTCCGGCCGCGACCCTAAAGACATCAAGTCATATATCTTGCCGCGAATGCTGAAAATCTATCCGCAGCTCAAAAACGTCCGTATTGATTACCAATGGGGCGGCAAAATCGGCATCGTGCTCAACCGCACGTTGACCGTCGGACGCACCGCGAAGAACGTCTACTATTGCCAGGGCTACTCCGGTCACGGAGTGTGTGGCTCACACTTAATGGGCGAAGTTATGGCAGACGCGATCGCCGGAACCATGGAGCGCTACGACCTCTTCGCCGACTTGAAGCAGTATCGAATTCCGGGCACCCAATGGATTGGCAATCAGATTATTGCGCTCGGTATGCTGTACTACCGTCTGCGCGACATTGTGTGATCGTATTTTCGATGTTTATCTTCTAAGTCATTGACTTAGATAGCCTTTTCTTCCACAAAAACGAGACCCACGTCCTTGTTTCTCTCCGCTACTGCGGCACACTGACCGCCTGTACTGCCAGGACGGCATGAGGGAGGCAACATGAAAAACGTGGGTGTTTATATTGCAGCGATTGCCGGCTTTGGCATTTACGGCGCCATGACCGGCGTCGATCGCGACGAATCAGGCGCGATTGTCGACGGCGGCTCGTTAGACGCTTTTGACATGCGCGTCGGCGACTGCTTCGACGATCCGTCGGAATACGACGACGAAGTATTTAGCCTACCGGGTGTACCGTGCTCGGAACCGCACGACAATGAAGTTTACGCGGTATTCGACGTTTCTATGTCCAGTTACCCCGGTGAAGACGAAATTGGATACGTCGCACAGGAGCGCTGTCTAGAATATTTTGAGGGATTCGTCGGACTTGATTACGATTCGTCGACGCTCGATATCTTCCCGTTCTACCCAACCTCGGAAAGCTGGGGCCAGGGTGACCGCGAAGTCGTCTGCGCGATTTTCGACATGAATACACAGAAGCTAGTCGGCAGCGTCAAAGGTAGCGGTATTTAGACGATTTGGATGCATCGCAAAAATTGGCGGTTGCTGCGGCAACCGCTTTTTTTTGCCTGCCAGATTTAGGTGAGTTCAGCGATGGCCCGGTGCGCTTGGCTAATGGCAGCCGGTAACGTCGCGCTGCCCGCTGCATCCGAATTCGCAATCGCAATACGGCCGAAGCCTTTACGCCCGACGTTGTAAGGATATTCGCTCTCGTACAGCTCCCAGTCGGTCAGGCTGTTAAATCCAAGAGAATAACCGTGCCCCCAACGATTCACCGTAATCGCCTCAATATCTTTGGCCGCATCGAATCCACCCTCGCCCAGCGCCCCCGCGAGCTGGCGACGCGTATTTCTTTCGATGGTTTCGAACGGCGTGGCAAACAATTCACGCCGGCCAGCGATTCGTTGCTCACTCTCCGACAGCGATGTGTCAGTGCCGCGCAAGAACGCCTCCATATGCACGATTATCGGTTGATCCGGGCCGCTACTAAATTTGTAGCCGCCCATGCTAACGGGAAAGTCTAACGACGTGGATACGTAGTACGCGCCCGGTGATACAAACGATCCGACGTTCAACCGCTCGAACGCCCGCCAGTTATTCAGCAATACCGTGGTATAGATGATCGGCGACTTCACTAATCGCCGTAGCGCCTCACCCTGCTGATCAGGAATCTCCGGACAAATCGCCGGTAACATGGCGTTATACCCGGCCATCACGCAGGCCTTGGCGCGCACGCGACAAGCCTTTCCTGCTTGCACATACGTCACCGCCACATCCTCCGATGTAGCGACATCGCCCACGTGTTCGACGCGCACAGCGGTGCTATTTAGGCGCACTCGTACCGGAGAGTCCGGCATATCCAGTTGGTGATAGTCGAATCGCGCCAATACGACGTCTTCCATCGTGTCGCCGGGCGCCACTCGCGGAATCATGCGCCGCACCAACATCCGCGCAATGGATGCATTGCCGTCTGGAAAATGGTGGATATACGGCTCACTGCCCTCGTTGTAGTCACCCATTCCGGATGCGGTGAGGCCAGGGAAGCCAACGTAACTCATAAGTGATAACGCTTCCGACACCTCCAGGCTGCCCGCCATATCGGCGTTCAGTCCTTGCAAAATCTGGAAGACTTCGGGCTCGGTAATGCCGATGTGTCGCTTAAGAAAATCGTAATAGCTAGTGCGCCACAAATATTCTTCACGCTGGTAAAACGGGATACCGTCCAGATGATCTTTCTCGGTGGTCATCAAGTAATACAGCTCGCGCTTGGCATTGTCGGATATGGGCATCTTCATGATCGCCGTATCCAATGCCTCAGAGCCGTTGTCCATCGGCAAGAAATAGGTGTAGTCCGTCACCGAGTGCGGCACTAACCGATCGACACCAAACGTCTCCTTATCAAAATAGGTCGCTGCCGCCAGGCCATGGCGACGATAAAAATCCTGATCGTAGTAATCTTCGAAACGCGTGACATCAACACCAAGGTCTTTCAACAGCCGCTTGGTCACACGGTTGTAACTACCCGGCTCTTCCAACGTTTGGCTACCACCGTAACCCAGCAGGGTATGACCATTAAGCTCAAACTCATTGCGTTTGGCGTGGCCACCAAAATCATCATGGTTGTCGACCAGTAGAATGCGCGCGTTCCGATGTTCTTGCTGATAGAAGTAGGCTGCTGCCAACCCACTGATTCCCGCGCCTACGACGACCAGATCGTACTCCTCATCGAGGTCTTCAATCGCGCCCCAGCTAGAAACACCCTGCCACGCCAGCTGGTGAGCGATCTCATAGGAACCCGGATGACTGCCACGCAAACCGGACCGCAGCGGCGGATAGTAGTCCGCGCGTGCAGCACTCCCCGCGAGCAGTTGGCCTGGGACCAGGGAGCTCGCAGCGACACCTGCCATACCACCAAAAAACTCGCGGCGCGTAATCGCCGTGTGCATACCGAGCTTACGATCTTCGTTTGACATGCTACCTCTCGATGCGCCCGTCTCTGGATAAGGCTACTGTTTTCGACGGCTCTGGCCCTTGGCTGAGATGAGGACCGGCACGGAGCCAAAATCACCATTCAGCGGCGTGAACGCAACGTCGAGCAGAGCCGACATAACTCCATGATGCGCATGCCGGCACCGTTTTGCTACCCTCAATTCAGCCGGGCCAGACTCGAATGAAATAAATCGCAGCGCACACCGGTCTGTGGAAACGACAATATTGTAAACCTATGGCGAAGGGGACCGCAGTGAAAGCATCTGATCTACTGGTTAAATGCCTGGAAGAAGAAGGCATCGAGTACATTTTCGGCGTTCCAGGAGAAGAAAACGCCGATTTCATGCTGTCCCTGGAACAATCGGACAAGATTAAGTTCATCCTTACGCGTCACGAGCAAGGCGCGGCATTCATGGCTGAGATTTACGGTCGATTGACCGGCAACCCGGCCGGCGCGCTCGGCACCTTAGGGCCAGGTGCGACGAACTTAATCACCGGTGTCGCCGACTCGAATATGGATCGTGCACCAATGCTGGTACTCACCGGTCAGGGCTCGACCGACCGTCTGCACAAAGAGTCTCATCAAATTATGGACGTTGTGAGTATGTTTCGGCCGGTAACAAAATGGGCCACGACTATTCTGAACCCAGACACGATTCCAGAAATTGTTCGCAAAGCGGTTCGACTCGCGCGTACGGAAAAACCCGGCGCTGTCCACATCGAATTACCCGAGGATATCGCCGCCGAAGACGCCAGCGCCACACCGTTGACACCGCGCCGTTTTCGCCGCTCTGTCCCCGATGAGAAGATCATCAACCAGGCGTTTGACATGCTCAAGGCGGCGAAACGGCCCATTATCATTGCCGGCAACGGCTGTATTCGGAAACGCGCCAGCAAGCAGCTGCGCCAATTTTGCGAAAAAACCGGCATTGGCGTGGTCAGTACGTTTATGGCCAAGGGTTGTGTCGATATGGATGCCGACTACTGTCTGTACACCGTCGGACTTGGCTCAAAAGATCGGGTATCGAAAGCCATTGATGACGCCGATTTGGTCATCACGCTCGGATTCGACATGGTCGAGTATCACCCGCAGCTGTGGAACACCGGCAAGGATAAGTCGATATTGCACGCGGATTTCCTGCCTGCCGAAATCGACGAACACTATCACCCCGAAACCGAAGTGATCGGCGATCTTGCGCACGCGCTGTGGATGTTGAACGAGAAACTAAATGACGAGGGACTGCCAGACTACGACCTTTCCCTGCAACAGGAGTCGCGTGCCGGTATGGCCGCTGATATTGCAGAGTACAAGGACGATGAGACTGAGGGTTCCATTCGCCCGCAAAAAGCAATTTGGGATGCGCGCCAGGTGATGGGGCCCGCCGACATTCTATTGTCCGACGTCGGGGCACATAAGATGTGGATTGCGCGACACTATCAATGCCACGAACCGAACACGTGTCTTATCCCGAACGGATTCTGCTCGATGGGCTTTGCCCTGCCCGGCGCTATCGCCGCGAACATCGTGCATCCGGACCGGCGCATTCTTGCGATCGCCGGTGACGCCGGTTTTCTGATGAACGTGCAGGAGATGGAAACCGCAGCTCGCCTCGGCAGCGACATCACAGTCATGGTATGGGAAGACAACGCCTATGGGCTGATTGAATGGAAGCAGGAAACGCATTTTGGTAAGCACACCGACTTAGATTTCGGCAACCCGGATTGGGAGAAACTTGCAGACTCTTTCGGTTGGAACGGCCACTACGTTGCCAATGCTGCGGACTTGGAAACCAAGCTCGACGCTGCGCTGGCTGAAAAGGGACCTAGTCTGGTCGTCATTCCGATCGACTACCGCGAGAACCCGCTGCTTACCAAGAAACTCGGCGACTTACAGTGGCAAAACTAATGCTAGAGTCGGCGCGTGACGCGGCAGGTTCACAGTCGGTCGTGTCGCCGTACGATGGGCGTGAGCTGGCGACCGTCGATACGGCCGACGCCGAGCATGCTAATGATGCGCTAGCTGCGGCTTATGCTTTGTTTCGTGATCGCCGCCAGTGGCTATCGATTCCGGAGCGCGTTTCGATACTCGAGAAAACCGCTGCGATTATGGCCGCACAGGTCGAGGATCTGACGGTGTTGGCTGCAAGCGAAGGCGGCAAACCGTATCGCGATTCGAAAGTTGAGGTGATTCGCGCAATCGACGGGGTCCGGCTATGCGCTGAAACGCTGCGCGCCGAACCCGGCGACGTGATTCCGATCGGGACGACACCAGCCACGCTAGGGCGACTCGCCTTTACGCAAAAAGAGCCGATCGGCGTGGTGGTCGCCGTTAGCGCGTTCAATCACCCGCTCAATCTGATTGTTCACCAAGTCGGTCCGGCCGTGGCGAGTGGCTGCCCGGTCATCGTCAAGCCCGCTGGCGATACGCCCTTGTCGTGCATTCGATTCGTCGAGATATTGCGAGAAGCCGGTTTGCCAAATGCCTGGTGCCAGGTTCTCATCGCCGCAGACAACGCCACCGCAGAACGCTTGGTTACCGATTCACGGGTCGGCTTCTTCAGCTTTATCGGCAGTGCTCGCGTTGGTTGGATGCTACGTTCGAAGTTGGCGCCGGGCACCCGCTGCGCACTCGAACACGGCGGCGCTGCCCCGCTGATCATCGCATCGCCGTTCGATCGTGAAAACGCGTTGGCGGCGACCCTGAAAGGTGGCTTTTACCACGCTGGTCAGGTCTGCGTTTCGGTTCAACGGGTATTCGTTCCGAGTTCCGACGCCGAAGCGTTTGCTGCTGATCTCGCCGCCGCCGCAGCAGAATTGGTCGTCGGCGCGCCGGAAGACGCAACCACCGACGTTGGCCCCCTTATCCGACCCGCGGAAGTTGAACGCATTGCCGGCTGGGTAGACGATGCCATCACCGCTGGCGCACAGTGTTTGACCGGTGGCAAACGACTATCTGACAGTTGCTACGCTCCGACCGTACTGTTAAACCCATCGGTAGACAGCAACGTCAGCACGCAGGAAATATTTGGCCCGGTTGTTTGCGTGTACGGCTACGACGACATAAACGACGCCGTGGCGCAGGCAAACTCGTTACCGGTTGCGTTTCAAGCGGCGGTATTTACCGATGATGTCGATACAGCGCAGGCATTGTTCAAAGAATTGGATGCGACCGCCATCATGATCAATGACCATACCGCATTTCGAGACGACGTCATGCCCTTCGCCGGTTTGCGTGAATCCGGACTTGGAGTCGGCGGTATTCCCTATACATTAGACGATATGCAGATCGACAAAATGATGGTTATTAAGTCTGGGGCGCTGTAGCCATGCCGCGCCCACGCGTGGTTATTGTTGGTGGCGGTTTTGCCGGCGCATTCACCGCCAAGTACTTACGTAAGTACGCTAAAGACTCGATCGAAATCGAACTGATCAACGCCGAAAATTATTTCGTATTTCAACCGCTACTGCCGGAGGTTGCGTCCGGCACCATCAGCGCTCCCGATGCAGTGACACCACTCCGTTATATGCTACCGGGGGTCAAATTTCGGATGGCGGAAGTCACGCACGTCGATGCGGACGCCAAACGTGTGCATTTCTTGCAGGGCTCTCGGCGCGTTCCACAAAGCGTTGCCTACGATCAGCTGGTGCTGGCCGTCGGTCAAAAAACCAATCTGTCATTTGCACCTGGACTTGCCGAACACAGCGTGTGTATGCGCAATCTGGCCGATGCTCACCAACTCCGCAATAAGATCATCCGCCGACTCGAACATGCCGATGTAACGGAGGATGCCGAACTCAAACAACGCCTGCTGACGTTCGTCGTGGGCGGCGGCGGATTCTCCGGTGTAGAGACGATTGGCGAAGTTGCCGAAATGGTGGCTCGCACTCTGAAGTTTTATCCCAATATTGCAACCGCCGAGGTGCGCCACGTCCTAGTGCAGCGCGGGCCGCGATTGCTCGAAGAACTGCCTGAGCGGCTCGGCCTGTACGCGCAGGAAAAACTCGCGGCGCGTGGCATCGATATTCGTCTCAACACGTCGATTGCAAGCGCCACTGGTAATGACGTGTATCTCGACGATGGCACGAGCATCCCGTCGTGCTTGCTGGTCACCACGGTCGGCAATGGCCCGTCCACTTTTACTACCGGCCTCGGAATCAACCTCGAGCGCGGCAAAATCCCGGTCGACGCGAATCTTCGTGCGATCGACCGCGACGACACCTGGGCACTCGGCGACGCAGCGCTCATTCCGCTGCCGTCTGAAGATGGCGAACCGCGGTTTGCACCACCTACAGCGCAGTTCGCAACACGGGAAGCAAAGTGTGTCGCCAAGAATATTGTACGGTCACTCGCCGGCGAAGCGCCGGAGCAATTCGATTTCACCCCGCAAGGCTCACTCGCCTCGATCGGCAACTACAAAGGCGTCGCGCAAATTTTCGGGTTGCGCCTGTCCGGTCTAATTGCGTGGATGTTATGGCGGTTCTTATATATCGGCATGCTTCCCGGTTTCGCGACCCGCCTACGCGTTGCACTCAACTGGGGATTTGACTATTTCCTGCCGCGCAGCATTGTGCAGATCGCGAACCAAACGGAATCAGCGACGCTGTATCGTTATTTTGCAAAAGGCGACACGGTGTCCTTTCCTGGGCAGCGTGTAGACGGATTTTATACGGTTACAGAGGGTTGCCTCGAATCTCGGATTCCCGTGGATGGCGAGGCGGAGGATTTTGTGCGCGTTATCGGTCCCGGCGACCACTGGGGCGAACGCAGCCTAAGCAACAACACCACTACGCTAGGTACTCTGACCGCCACGGATAATACGCGCGTCATGGTTCTCAAGCGCCGTGACTTCAATAATCTTCGTAATACGTTTCCGGCACTGGACGATTACTTTAAGTCGATAAACGACAAAATCTATGCACCGCATCTCCGCCAGCAAAAGGAGCCAACATGCAAGTAGCCGTAATTTACGGCAGCGTTCGCCGCGATCGTTTGGGCATTCGCGCCGCAAAGTTCCTGATCAGTCAATTACAACAACGCGGTCATAGCGTCGAACTGATTGACCCGATGGATTACCCGCTGCCACTACTCGACCTGCGTTACTGGGAATACGAGGACGGAGACGCTCCCGAGGCGATGCGCCAAGTCGCCAGGATATTGGATGGCGCCGATGCCTATGTGGTGGTCTCGGGTGAATATAATGCCGCGATTCCGCCGGCACTTAAGAACATGCTCGATCACTATTTGAAGGAATTCAATCGCAAGACCGTCGGCCTGGTAACGTATTCAGCAGGTTCGTTCGCCGGTGTCCGCGTGGTGCCAATACTTCGCCAGGTGTTCGCAAACTTCAGCGCTATGACCATGCCGGCGACCCTCCCCATCTCATTCATCGGCAAATCATTTGCCGCCGACGGCAGCGTTACCGACGACGCATATCTGAGCCGGACGGAAAAATTTTTGGACGAATTTGAGTGGTACGCAGGGGCACTAAACGCGGCTCGAAAAATCGCAAATAGTTCATGATTTTGACGCGTGCCGGTGTTAGTGTTCGCGAATGAGCACTGACGTCATCCATACCGACGCCCTGATCGTCGGCGCAGGACCCTGCGGCCTGTTCCAAGTATTTGAACTTGGGCTGCTGGGTATCGAATGCCATGTCTTAGATTCACTGCCGGTGGTTGGCGGTCAGTGTGCGGAACTGTATCCGGATAAACCGATATACGATATTCCAGGTATCCCCGTTTGCACCGGTGACGAGCTGGTAGCGGGTTTGATGAAGCAAATCGAACCGTTCGGCGCGACGTTCCATCTCGGCGAGGAAGTTGTCGAACTAGCAAAACGTGACGACGATGCATTCGATGTCGTCACCGTGAAGGGCCAACAGTTCGTTGCCAAGACGGTGTTCATCGCCGGCGGCGTCGGCTCGTTCCAGCCACGGCAAATCCGTCTCAAGGGATTGGAAGAATATGAAGAAAAATCGGTTTTCTATCGCGTTCGAGACCCACAGCAGTTTGCCGATAAAGATATTGTCATCCTCGGTGGCGGCGATTCGGCACTGGATTGGACGCTGGCACTAGCCGAGAACGCACGCTCGCTAACGTTGGTCCATCGACGTCCTGAGTTCCGCGCCGCGCCGGCCTCGGTGTCCTCCATGCGGTCATTGTGCGACGACGGCAAAGTTCGATTTATCGAAGGCAAGATCAAAGACTTCAGCGCCGACGGCGAGCAGCTCACCGGCGTAACAATCAATGCATCCGACGGTGAAGAAGTGGAGTTGACCGCCAACGTGCTGATGGCGTTTTTTGGCCTGGCACCGAAGTTAGGACCGATTGCTGAATGGGGCCTCGACCTCAATCGTAAGACGATCAATGTTGACACCGAAAAGTTCGAGACCAACATTCCCGGCATTTATGCGATTGGTGATATCAACTACTACCCCGGTAAGAAGAAGCTCATCTTAAGTGGATTCCACGAAGCTGCCCTCGCCGCTTTCGCCGCCAAGGCGGTAATAGAACCCGGCAAAAAGGTTCATCTGCAGTACACGACGACCAGTCCAAAGATGCACGAACGACTTGGCGTCAATCCCGAAAGCTGACCGAGCCTCGCGATGAAAAATGCACTCGCCCCGGTCGCTACCCTCCTGGTTGGCGTTGCCATTCTATTAACGGGTCTTGGTCTACAAGGCACGCTGCTGCCCGTACGCGCCTCCATGGAAGCCTTCTCGGCGTTAGCCATTGGCGTCATGGGCGCGTCGTACTTTTTGGGATTCACACTCGGCTGCCTGAAAGGCGGCGAATTGGTTCAAAGCGTCGGGCATGTCCGAGTATTTCTGGCAATGACCGCGTTAGGCTCGGCGTCGCCGTTAATTCACGGCCTGATATTGGATCCGATCGCCTGGAGTTTCTTGCGCTTTTTGACCGGCTTTTGTTTCGCGGTCTTATTCGTCGTTATCGAAAGCTGGCTTAACGAGCGCTCCAGCAATGAAGATCGTGGGCTGGTGTTTTCCACCTACGTCATGATCACGTTGACGGTAATGGCTGCCGGTCAAATGCTGACCCTGCTGTACGATCCCAACGGCCTGGAGCTGTTCTTGATCGCCTCGGTACTGGTTTCACTTGGTGCCGTACCGGTTGCTTTGTCGAAGTCGCAAACGCCAGAGCAGCCCGCCGAAGTTGACGTCAATCTCAAGAAGCTGTTTCGTATTTCTCCGGCGGGTGCGTTTGGCTGCCTCGGCGCGGGCCTCGCGAATGGCGCGTTTTGGTCTTTGGCACCGGTTTTCACGTCGAGCGTTTCAGCGAACCCGTCGCTCGCCGCGTGGTTCATGACCGCCACCGTATTTGGTGGCGCACTCGCTCAATGGCCGATAGGTTATATATCTGATCGGCTGGGACGGCGTAAAGCATTGTCGTTAGCCGCGACGCTCGGCGTCGGCGTCGCCGTCGCTATCACGATCAGTGCCGGCAATCTCGGCATCCTCGGTATCAACCTGCTCGGCGCGGCCTGGGGCTTCTGTGCCTTCCCAATGTACGCTGTCGCGATCGCCCACGCGAACGACTACGCCGATGCCGATGACTACGTCATGGTATCGAGCGGCCTGCTGCTATTGTTCGGTGCCGGCGCCGTCGCCGGTCCGTTCTTTGCGTCTGCCGTGATCACCGTATTGGGCGGGATTGGTTTATACGTCTGGACCGCCGTGATCCATGTCACCATTGCCGTCTATGTCATGGTCCGTGTTGCCAGTCGTGAAAGCGCACCGACCGAGCAGCACATTGCATTTGGCGACGCGCTCGCCACCGCACATACCGCATCACAAATCTACGAAGAAGAAATTCAATATCAGTCAGAACAGGACGAATAGTGTCAGGTGACGGCCGACGCGTTCCTCGCGATACGGCTATTGACGGCGTTCCGCACTAGGAGAATGCCCGAACAACTCTTTATAACTCTTCGAGAAATGTGAGCTGGATACGAATCCAGTCAAGGCGGAAATTTCGACCAGACTCATGCTGGTCTGATGCAACAGCTCGCGTGCACGCGATAGACGAACCTGCAAGTAATACCGTGACGGCGTGCACAACAAATAGCGCTGAAATAGCCTCTGCAACTGTCGTCGAGAGACACCGGTGTAGTTAGCGATGTCCATCTGACTAATCGGTTCGCGAACGTTGGCTTCCATCAATTCGACTGCCACCACCAGTTTTTCCGACTGATTGCCAACTACATGCTTGAGCGGCACGCGCTGTTTGTCCGAAGAACGACGAATGCGTTCGTAAATAAATTGCTCAGCGACGCCGGCACTTACCTCAGGCCCACATTGCCGCTTGATGATGTGCAACATCATGTCCACCGGTGATGTACCACCGGAGCATGTAAAGCGATTACGATCAATGGTGTAGACGCTGCGGCTTACGTGGACATTCTGAAACATGTCCGTCATCGCCGCCATATTTTCCCAATGCACACTGCAGCGGTGTCCTTCCAAAAGCCCCGCTTCGGCCAGCACGTAGCTGCCGGTGCAGGTCGAACCGAATCCCATACCGGTTGACGCCGCGGTTCGCAGGCAGCGCAGCACACCGTCGGTAGTATTTCGCTCGATATTCCAACCGCCACACACGATCAACACGTCGACACCATCCAGTGCGCCAGGCGCATCGATGGCGGCATCGACGTTAACCGATAAGCCATCACTCGCGGTCACGGCCTCGCCCTTCTCACTCAACGTCTTCCATTGGTAGACAGAGCGCTCGCAAATACGATTTGCCATGCGCAGGGGTTCGATCGCCGATGACATCGAAATCAGCGTGAAATGATTAATCAGCAAAAAACCGAAACGAGTCGGCAGCTTATCTGAAGCAGCATGGATCATGGCCGCTATGTCTCCCCCATCCGTCCCTTGGAGTATGTCTTGCGCGTTAGCGGAACTCAATCCCGAGTTCACTTCCGGCTTGTTGCAGCCATTGGTTCAAATAACCGGCAAAACTAGAACGCACCACTATGTCAAAAACCGGCGCTTCGGTACGACGAGCAATTAATACCGGCGCCTTGCCCAAACCGGTCTGCGCACAGTCGCCGACCGCAAAGACCGCCGAGTGAAAATCGATCGTGCACCCTTTGGCGAGCATTTCGGTAGCCCTCGACCCGGCGAGCTGCAGAGCGACTTGGCCACCGCTAATATCATTGAACGCTGCGTGCCGCGCTTCAATCACCTCGTGCACTGCTGCCACGATACGATCGGCCTGCGCTTCGGGGATTATGATCTGCCATTCATCGGGCCCCAACCAGTACGCTTCAGTAGCCGACGAGGACACGGTATTCGGTACGGTCGGCAGCGTCGTACGGATCGCGTTGGTGATCCCGGCAACAAACTCTTCGTCCGCAGCGTCGCCGCGCAAGTTGAACTGACGCAGCTGCAATCGGCGGGTCACGACAAGATCAGACATTTTGCCGCTCTCCTTTCGGGTCGTAGAACACCGGCGACGTAATCCGTACCGGCACTTCGGTACCGTCAACGCAAACCGCTGTGATCACCTCATCCTTACGAGCTCGACCGCTCTCAACCAGTGCCATAGCAATGGGGTGACCCAAACACGCACTGTAGTAACTTGAGGAAACGTGCCCGCACATCGGCACCGGTACCGCCGCACCAGCGTCGTTGACCAGCTGAGCGCCTTCGGGCAAGACCGTCTTACCATCTTCCGACAACAACCCGACCAATTGTTTGCGATCCTCACGCAGACAATCGGGTCGCGATAACGAACGTTTACCAAGAAAATCTTTATCTTTGCTCAGCAACCAATTCAGGCCGGCATCACCGGGGGTCACCGATCCATCAGTATCTTGACCGACGATAATGAACCCTTTCTCAGCACGTAACACATGCATCGATTCCGTGCCGTATGGCGTGATGCCGAATTCATCACCAGCCGTTGCGATGGTACGCCACATATCGGCGGCGTAACGACTGTCGACATTAACTTCAAAAGCGAGCTCCCCAGAAAAACTGACACGGAAAAGTTGCACATCCTGTCCGCCGAGCTTGGCGTTCTGAACGCTCATGAAAGGAAAGGCGTCGCTGCTAAGGTCGGCGTCACAACCCACCTTTTCCAGCACTTTGCGACTATTCGGCCCAGCCACCGCTATCGTCGAGTAATGGTCTGTAAGCGAGGTCAAGTAGACCTCCAGTTCTGGCCACTCGGTCTGCAGCCAGATCTCCAGCCATGACAATACCGCCGCGGCACCGCCGGTCGTGGTGGTCAAGTAATACTGTTGCTCACCGAGGCGCGCCATGACCCCGTCATCCATCACCATACCGTCTTCGCCCAGCATGATGCCGTAGGCGCAGCGTCCGACCTTCATCTTGCCGACGTTGTGCGTATAAATGCGTTCCAAAAATTCCACCACATCCGGGCCACGCGCATCGATTTTGCCAAGCGTCGAGGCATCCATCATGCCAACCGACTCCCGCACCGCCAGACATTCACGGTTTACAGCCGCATGAATATCTTCGCCCGCCGTTGGGAAATACCACGGCCGATGCCACTGCCCAACATTCTCCATTGGCGCATTCGCTGCAACATGACACTCATGAATCGCCGTAGTTCGAATGGGATCCACCAGCTCACCAACGTTTTCGCCGGCACCCATGCCGAACGTCACCGGCGTATATGCGGGGCGAAACGTTGTTGTCCCCACCGCTGGAATCGGTAGCCCGAGTGAATCGGCCAACACGGCCATGCCATTAATGTTGCCGAGCTTGCCCTGATCGGTGCCGAACCCGAGCGCCGTATAGCGCTTCACGTGCTCAACATTCTGATATCCCTCGCGCACCGCGAGGCGAATATCGGCGACACTGGTGTCGTTTTGAAAATCGACAAATTGTTTCGGGCAGCGATCCGGGTCTTTTTCCGCCGGTACTCGCCACAATGGCTCGATTGCGTGTTCCGCCGACGCCGTCACATTCGGCAGTCGAGTACCATCGCACTCATAGCCACACTGCTGCAGCGCGTCCAGCGCCGCGTCCACGCCGTCCTGCAAAACCGCCAGCAATGACAATTTTCCGTTGCACGCACCCGCCGAGCGGCTCGCCTGCACCGAATCGCCTGGGACAAATGCCGCTAACTCGTCATCCCACACGTTCTTGCTACCCGATTGGGAATGCAAGTGCACCGCCGGGCTCCAACCGCCTGAGGTTGCAATCACATCGCAGTCGATTTTGATCGTCGCTTTCACCGTCGCCGACTCGCCGTCCCATGCAGCGATACGCGCTCCTTTGACATGCCGCCCACCGATCGTGTCGGTCACAACATGGCCCTCCAAAATTGCGATTCTGGCGTTACGTGCAGTCTTGCCGAGGTCGCCAGCGCCGCCAGTTCGACTGTCAACGATCATCACGTCGGTGCCAGCCTCTTTGAGGCGTAGCGCCGCGCTATACGCTGAATCATTGTTGGTGAATACCACGGCTCGTTCGCCAACGCGCACCCCATAACGCTCAAGATAGGTGTTCACCGCAGATGCCGTCATTACGCCGGGACGATCGTTATTGCAGAACACCAGCGGTCGTTCGAATGCGCCCTGCGCCAAAATAACCTGGCGCGCGCGCACTCGCCACAATCGCTGCCGGACTCCTGTCGCACCCGGTCCCAAGTGGTCCGTACAACGCTCCGCAATCGCCAGGAAATTGTGATCGTAGTAGCCAAACACGGTACCGCGTGGCAGCAGCGTCACATTGTCTTTCGCCGCCAACGCTTCGACCGCCGCTTGCACCCACTCGGACGCGGGTTGGTCGTCGATTTCCGCTCGCTCGCTGAGCAAAGCACCACCGAATTCGTTTTGCTCGTCAGCAAGAATGACGCGCGCACCAGTGCGCGCCACGATCAATGCCGCCATTAAGCCGGCCGGCCCGCCGCCGGCAATCAGCACATCACAATGAGCGTTGCGGTGATCGTAAGTATCTGGATCGGGTTTTTCTGGCGATGCGCCAAACCCGGCAGACGCGCGAATGACGCGCTCGTAGGTGTGCCAAAACGACTTCGGCCGCATAAACGTTTTGTAGTAAAAACCCGCGGCAAACACGCGGCTAAAAATATTGTTTAGCGCACCAAAGTCGAGATTTACCGAAGGCCATCCCTTCGTTGAGCGCGCCACCAAACCGTCATAAAGCTCAACCTGCGTCGCTCGTACGTTTGGAATTGTGGCCGCGCCTTCACCGACCTGTACGATGCCATTCGGTTCCTCGGCGCCAGCGCCAAAGATGCCGCGCGGACGATGCAGTTTGAAACTCCGATTGACGATCTTCACGCCATTAGCGAGTAACGCCGACGCCAACGTATCGCCCGCATACCCTTTCATTCGCTTACCGTTGAATCGAAACTCGATTTCACGACCGCGGTCGATTCGGCCGCCGCTGCCGGTGCGATTAACTTGCATCGTCGTTAAACCGATAGGTGACGGTATCGCGCTCAAGCTCGAACCAGCGGCGGCACCCTAAAGCGTGATTCCAAAGTTCGCGGTAAGCACCTTTCGTGTTCTTGCGGTGAAACACGTAGTCCGCCCACTCAGCATCACTCAACGCGTCCGGATCTTTGGGGCGCACGATGCCCGCTTCGCCACCGTAGCTAAACTCGGTTTCGGCCCGCTCGCCGCAATAAGGACATCGAATCAATAACATCGCAGCCTCCCTAGCCGCTAGTGCGCCACGGCGGCGGCGCCGTGTTCATCGATAAGTGCACCGGTCTCGAACCGGTTAAGTGCAAACGGTGCGTTCAAGTCGTGTGGCTGATCTTGCGCGATGGTATGCGCAAACACCCAGCCCGAACCCGGCGTCGCCTTGAATCCACCGGTACCCCAGCCGCAGTTAAAATACAGTCCTTCGACCGGCATCTTGCTGATGATCGGGCAGGCATCGGGACACACATCAACGATTCCGCCCCACTGTCGCAGCATGCGCACGCGTGAAAAGATTGGAAACAGCTCAACGATCGCTTCCATGGTGTGCTCAATGGTCTGAAAACTGCCGCGCTGGCCATAACCAACGTAGCTGTCGATCCCAGCGCCGATGACAAGCTCACCTTTGTCGGATTGGCTGATGTAACCATGTACCGCGTTCGACATGATCACGGTGTGCAAAATTGGCTTCATCGGCTCGGAGACAAACGCTTGTAAGGGGTGGCTTTCGACCGGCAGACGAATACCAGCCATATCGGCTAACACGCTGGCGTGACCCGCGACCACCACACCGACTTTGTCAGCTTCGATAACACCTCGCGACGTCTCTACGCCGGTGACGCGGCCGTTATCCCGACGAATCGCAGTGACCTCACATTGCTCAATGATGTCGACACCGAGCTTGTCGGCCGCCCGTGCAAAACCCCAGGCGACGGCATCGTGGCGCGCGACGCCCGCACGACGCTGCAACGAGGCGCCCAATATCGGATAACGCGCACTCGGCGATGTGTTGAGATGCGGAATCGCTGCGGTGATTTCGTCGGTACGTACAATCTCTGCATCAATGCCATTGAGTCGATTCGCACCGACACGTCGCTCAATGTCACGCATGTCCTGCAGGGTATGGCCGAGGTTGTACACGCCGCGCTGCGAGAACATGACGTTGTAGTTAAGATCCTGACTTAGGCCCTCCCACAGCTCCATCGATTTCTCGTACAGCAATGATGCCTCGGTCCACAGATAGTTGGACCTGACAATGGTCGTGTTGCGGCCGGTATTGCCGCCGCCAATCCAGCCTTTCTCCAACACGGCAATATTGCGCATGCCGTGTTCCTTCGCCAGGTAGTACGCGGTCGCCAAACCGTGTCCGCCACCACCGACGATGACCGCGTCATAGCGCGACTTCGGCTCCGGCTTGCGCCAGGCGGGTTTCCAATTTCGGTTCTGCGTAAGCGCATTGCCGAGCAAACTTAATGCGGAGTACTTCATGCGTCGTTATCGACCCAAATATCGTCAGGCATGCCGTGTTTCTGCGGTAAGCCATCGTTAACGGTGTAGTAATTATCTGCCTCTTCTATGTATACATGCATGGCAGCGTTGAGACCGGACGGTGCATCCAGCGTGCCCGCCATGATCGACATATGCCGACCATGCTCCGGCCGATAGAACAAATTTGAACCACAGGTGCGGCAGAAGCCTCTGCTCGCCACGTCAGACGAGGCATACCATTGCAGACTGTTGTCCGACGTGAGTTCCAAATCTTCCATCGCGCAGGCAGTGGCCGCAACATACAGGCCGGACAATCGCTGACACTGTTTGCAGTGACAATAGACCACCTTGCGAAGTGGCCCTGACACCGTAAAGCGGACCGCACCGCACTCGCATCCGCCGTTAATCATTCGCGCCGTTGACATCTCGCAATCTCTCTTGCTTGGGATCAAACGGACTCTCGATGACGACCGTTGCCGGATACGTCTTACCCAGGATTTCGATCTCAATTTCGGTGCCGGGTTCCGCTAGATCTGGCCGCACCATGCCAAGGGCAATCGACTGGTCGAGCCGGAATCCATACCCCCCGCCGGTCGCGCGGCCGATAACTTCGCCATCTTTGAACAGCGCGTTGTTACCGAGCGCGTCAGCATCCGTCACGCCATCCACTGTCATCGTCACTAGCAGAACGTTGTTGCCGGCCTCTTTCCACGCCAGCAGGGCGTCACGACCGAGAAAGTCGCCTTTGTCCGGCTTAATAAATCGGTCCATTGCCGATTCGTACGCCGAATACTCGATGGACAACTCAGTTCCGACCATCCGATACGATTTTTCGAGCCGCATAGAATCCATCGCGCGGATACCGAACGGCTTAAGACCCAGGTCTTCACCGGCCTCAAAAAGCGCGTCGAAAATCTGATTCTGGTGCTCCATCGCATGGTGTAGCTCCCAGCCAAGTTCACCCACGTAGTTGACGCGCATCGCTGCCGTCGGTGCACCACCTACGGTGATGTCCTGCGAGGTCAACCATCGAAACGCCTCATTCGACAGATCCGCATCGGTGACGCGGGACAACAAGGTGCGCGCTTTGGGTCCGGCCAAGACCAAAACACCGACGTCGTCCGTCAACTGTTTAAAGTCCACCGAGCCATCGCGAGGCATGTGCTTCTTGAGGTAGTCGTGATCGAGTCGCTGCAGGGCACCGGCCGATACCAGGTAGAACGAATCGTCGGCATCGCGGCGAATCGTAAACTCCGAGTGAATACCGCCTTTCGTATTCAACGCGTGGCACAAACCGATGCCGCCGACTTTTTGCGGCAAGGTGTTGGCAATAAACCCGTCCAGGAATCGCTCCGCACCCGGACCAGATACCTGGCACTTCGCGAAAGCGGTCATATCGAGTAAGCCGACGTTGGTGGTCGTGTTAGCCACTTCTTTTCGAATCGCTTCAAACCACGCCGAGCGGCGAAACGACCAATCGTCTTCCTGCGGCATACCGTCGGTAGCAAAAAAGTTGGGGCGCTCCCAACCAAATCTCTGCCCGAATACCGCACCCAAAGCCTGCATTCGCTCATAGCACGGCGCTTTGCGTTTCGGTCGCGCGGCGGGCCGCTCTTCATCCGGATAGTGAATAACAAAGACGTGCGAATACGCTTCTTCGTTTTTCTCGATCAAATACTCTTTATCGGCGTAATCACCAAATCGGCGCGGTTCGACGCCGAGCATATCGATGGTCGGCTCACCTTCGACGATCCATTCTGCCAACTGCCAACCTGCACCACCGGCTGCGGTAATGCCAAAACTGTGCCCCTCACTGAGCCAGAAGTTATCCACATCCCACGCCGGGCCGATGATCGGGTTGCCGTCGGGCGTATATGCAATGGCACCGTTATACACCTGCTTGATTCCGACCTCACCGAACGCCGGCACGCGGTTCATTGCCGCTTCAATATGCGGCGCGAGTCGATCGATATCCTCCTGAAACAGCTCGTATTCCGCTTGCGGGTCAGGACCATCAACATAACAGCACGGCGCACCGTGCTCGTATGGCCCGAGAATGAATCCACCGTTTTCTTCGCGGAGGTACCAGGAACCGTCGGACTCCCGTAACACGCCCATCTCCGGTGCGCCATCCGCGCGACGTTGCTGCAGCTCCGGATGTGGTTCGGTAACGATGTATTGGTGCTCGACCGGAATCACCGGAATATCCAGACCGATCATGGCACCGGTCTGCCGCGCGTAGTTGCCGGTCGCTGACACCACATGATCGCAGATGATATCGCCCTTGTCGGTCTGCACCTTCCAACCACCTTCCGGTGTTTGTTCGATATTGAGCACCATGGTTTTTCGATAGATCGTTGCACCCCGTGCTCGGGCCCCTTTCGCCATCGCCTGCGTCAGATCGGCGGGCTGAATGTAACCATCGTCAGGATGATAAATACCACCTACCAGTCCATCGATATTGCACATCGGCCAAAGTTTAAGAATCTCATCGGGGGTTAGAAACCGCACATCGATACCAATCGTTTTGGCGGTCGCCGCGTACTGGTAGTACTCGTCCATGCGATCTTGGTTCATCGCTAGACGCAAGTTACCGACCTGCTTAAAGCCCACCGGTTGGCCGGTCTCTTCTTCCAGACTGTTGTACAGGTTCACCGAGTACTTATGCACCTGGCCAACGCTGTAACTCATGTTGAACAGCGGCAACAAACCCGCCGCATGCCAGGTCGAGCCTGACGTCAACTCACCTTTTTCGATCAGCACGACGTCATCACCCCACCCTTTTTTCGCCAAGTGGTATAACGCGCCCACGCCAACGACACCGCCGCCGACAACGACGACTTTGGCTCGATCTTTCATTCCATCGGACCCCATAAACAATTCAAATTAAACAAATGGCGCAGGCTCTCGAGAAAACAACTCGACAACTAACGGTTCAAAATATTCCAGCGGGCGCGTGTCGTAGCTAGGATCGAACGATGTCTGGTCCCAATTCGCGCAAAAATCGACACAAGCCTGATAGTACGGGTGGTCTTTATGGCGCTCGCGCGCGTGCCGATCCTGGCCCATGTAGTGAAAATAGTAATAGCCCTGAAATAGACCGTGATGGCGAATAATCCAGTGGTTTTTTTCGCTAACGTAAGGCGCCAACATCGCCGCAGCCACCTGCGAATGGTTCGCCGGCGCAATCACATCACCAATGTCGTGTAACAAGGCACAGGCGATCGTCTCACCATCCGCACCATCGTCCTCTGCGCGCGTCGCGGTTTGCAGGCAGTGCTCCAATCGGCTGATTTGATACGGTGAATCGGCATCGTCCATCATGCGCATCCAATCCAGCGCGCGCGCGGCAAGTTTCTTGCCGTCCATATGGTGGTACTCATTGACCAGGTCGTAATCGGCTTGTGTACCTTGATCCATCGACGTAAAGCTGACTTTCTTGCTCACGATGCTCTCCGTCGCCGGCGGCGTTGACGCCCTTCTCCACCGTCCGGTGCAATGGTCTTAGCGGGCGGCTGTTTTACCACGGAGAACAACTCAGGAAACGCATCGGACTTGTTCGGTACCGCCATGGCGTCGACAAAATAGTCCTGAAACTTCGGCTCTACCGCCGTTTCGATTTTTTGAATCTTACGGACAACGTTTTCGATTTCGCTGCGCGCCTTCCGATTTAGCAACGCGATTCGGGCGCCAGTGCCGGCCGCATTGCCGGCCGACTCTACCTGATCGAGCACACAGTCCGGAATCAAACCCAGCACCATGGCGTACTTGGGATCGATATGACTGCCGAACGCGCCGGCGAGTCGAATTCGATCCACTTTGGCGAGTCCAGCATGATCGAGCAGTAACTTGACGCCGGCATACAGCGCCGCTTTGGCTAGCTGAATCTGGCGGACGTCGTTTTGCGTCACAACGATGCGCTGCGCGCCATCGTGCAATACGAATGAAAACGTACGGCCGTCGGCAAAGACGCGCTCGGAACTTGACGCGAGTGAACCATCGACCACACCGTCGGTGGTAATGACGCCGGCTAGATACATTTCGGCGATAACTTCGATAATTCCGGAGCCACAAATTCCAGTGACGCCAAAACCCTTAACGGATTCGTCGAACCCGGGATCGTCTGACCAGAGCTCGGAACCGATCACACTAAACCGCACTTCAAGCGTTTCCGGTTGAATCCGAACTCGCTCTATAGCGCCTGGCGCAGCACGCTGGCCGCAGCTGATCTGAGCACCTTCAAAGGCCGGCCCAGTGGGGCTTGAACACGCCAACAGTCGATCACGGTTACCCAACACAATCTCGGCGTTGGTGCCGACATCAACCACCAGCGACACCGCATCTAATTGATACGGCTCTTCGGACAAAATCATCGCCGCGGCGTCGGCACCGACATGACCGGCAATGCACGGCAGCACATACACCGAGGCACCGGGATTGACCTGCAAGTCTAGGTCGGCGGCCCGAAGGTCCAGCGGTGCGTCCGTCACCAGTGCGAACGGCGCACTGCCCAACTCGATCGGGTTTAGGCCCAGGAACAGGTGGTGCATGATGGGATTACCGGCGATCGTCAAATCGACAATCTCGTCTGCATCGATCTCCGCCTGCTTCGCTAAGGCGCCGATCAGGTCATTGATGCCGTCGCGCACCACGGTGGTCATTTCACCGGCACCTTCCGGGTGCATCAGCACATAGGACACACGGCTCATCAAGTCTTCGCCGAAGCGAATTTGCGGATTCATCAATCCGTCGGTCGCTAACACTTTGCCATTGGTCAGGTTGATGAGATGCGCTGCAATGGTGGTCGAGCCAATATCAATGGCCAGCCCATAGATATCGCGTTTGAACCCCGGCCATATGGCAATAATTCGCGACGATTGATGCACGCCGACGGTGACCTTCCAATCGCCAGCTCGCAATGCCGTTTGCAGCGTCGGCAATACCGCCGGATCACAGGTCAGGCCGGACAGTTCCCATTCCTGACTGAGCGCCTCGATCAATCGCTGCACATCGCCGCTCGGTTCATGCATGTCGGCTTCGCGCACCTCAACGTAGTAGAGATGCACACTGGTATCGAGTGTGATGTCGCGATGTTCTGCGCTCTTGCGCACCACTTGACGATGCATCTGACTTTCCGGCGGCACATCGATAACCATGTCGCCTTGAATCTTCGCCTGGCAGCTCAGCCTGCGGCCGGCTTTGAAATTGCGCCGCCGCTCGGCGAATCGCGTTTCAACCTCACCCACGGGCGACAAATGATCTAACCGCGAGGTGATCGCATGCTTGGCAAACTCTCCTTCGGTTGGATGAACCTGACAGCGGCCACACAAGCCACGACCACCGCACACCGAGTCGACATCCACACCAAGACTACGCGCCGCATCCAGCAGCGGCGTGCCATACGCGAACGAGCCGCGCTTGCCGGACGGCGTAAATACGATTTTGGCGAGCTTGTCGGACATCGAAATAATGCGACTCGCTAGGCGGAACGGCGACGTCGCTTACGTCCGCCACGACCGCGACCTTCGTCACCGGCCGTCGGCTCGCGAAACCTCTTGATCCAACGGGCACAATCGGGATCGTTCCCCATCATCACGTCGGCGCCCATAACCGCCTGAATCACCTCGGTGTGCAATGGGCTGGTAATCGCTGATGTCATCCCGGCCGCTATGGCCATGGTTAAGAATGCACTGTTAATTCCATTACGATTCGGCAGGCCGAAACTCACGTTGGATGCCCCGCAGGTCGTATTGACCTTTAGCTCATCGCGCAACCGTCGCACGATGTGCATTACCTGCTTGCCGGCGGTATTGATGGCACCGATCGGCATCACCAACGGATCCACCACCACGTCTTCATGCGAAATGCCGTAATCAGCAGCACGCTCGACGATCTTTTTGGCGACATCGAAGCGCACATTCGGATCCTCTGAGATGCCGGTTTCGTCATTGGATATCGCGACCACAGCGGCACCGTGTTTCGCCACCAGCGGCAGCACCCGTTCCAATACTTCGTCCTCGCCGGTTACCGAGTTCACCAACGCTTTGCCTTGGTAGACCGACAAACCGGACTCCAGAGCTTCAACAATCGACGAGTCGATCGACAGCGGTACGTCGGTTATCGACTGCACCAACTTAACCGCTTCCGCAAGAATCGCTGGCTCGTCGGCAAGGGGGATGCCGGCATTTACGTCCAGCATGTGCGCGCCTGCTTCCACCTGAGCAATCGCATCGGCCTCAACACGACTAAAATCGCCTGCCGCCATTTCCGCAGCTAGAATTTTTCGCCCTGTGGGGTTGATTCGCTCACCAATAACGACGAAAGGACGATCGAATCCGATACGCACCTCGCGCGTCGCTGAGCTGATCAATGTATCTGTCATTTACGTAGTCTCCGTTTGCGCGCTCGCGCAGTAATAACTAATGAATAGCCGGTTCCGCATCCCGGGCTACACCAGGACGCCACAATTCTCGTCCGTCCAACGCATTCGAACGTTCGACGATTTCGGCGACACGGGATTCCTGGCGGTACGCCATGATATGGACTCCGCTGACACCTTCGATTTCCTTGATGGCCTGAATCATCTCGATGCAAATATTCACGCCTTCTTCCTTTTGATTCTCAGCACCGGCAAGTCGCGCAATGATGTGATCCGGTATGTGCACGCCGGGCACATTACTGCGAATCCACTCGGCCGACTTGGCCGAGGCCAACGGACCAACGCCGATCAGCAGAAAAACTTTTTCGTGTAATCCTAGGTCGCGCACACCGCGCATGTAGTTCTCAAGGCGCTCAAGGTCGAAGCAATATTGCGTCTGTGCAAACTGCGCGCCGGCCGCGACCTTCTTCGCCAATCGCAGCGGCCGATAGTCAAGTGGCTCGGCGAATGGATTCGCCGCCGCACCGAGAAACACACGCGGCGGACTGGTCAGCTTACGACCACTCAAGAACTGCTCGTCGTCACGCATGCCGCGCACCATACTCAACATCGACATACAATCGACGTCGAAGACCGGCTTAGCTTCGGGATGGTCACCAACACCGACGCTATCACCGGTAAGACAGAGAATGCTCGATACGCCCATCGCCGATGCGCCGAGCACATCGCCCTGAATGGCAATGCGATTACGATCGCGCGCCGATACCTGCATAACCATCGCGTAGCCGCGGCGGGTTAACAACGAACACATCCCGACGCTGGACATATGACAGTGCGCGCCGGAGCCATCGGTGGCGTTAATCGCGTCAACAACACCATCGAACATCGCTGCGCGCTCATACACTTCATCGGGGTTGGCCGAATCCGGCGGCGCGATTTCTGCAGTGACGGCGAAAGCGCCTGCCCGCAGCACGCGCTCCAGTCGCCCGGGCGAGCTGTGTCCCGGTCGTATCGGCAGATTTTCACCCGCGATCAGCGGCTCGTCATCAAACTTCATGACGGTGCTCCGTACGAATCTGCACTTCTCTAAACCAAGCAGACTTGTTAAAGCGCCGGTTATCAATGGCGGGCTGTACCACCTGAATGGGATATTCATCGACATTCAGGTTCTTGTTGCCCTTCCAAGCGTTGACCCACACACAATCCATGTCGGGTTTGACTTCGCACTTGCCGTTAGCGCGCACGCCGCCACAAGGTCCGTTACGCATCGTTTTCGGACAGTTCATCGGACAAGACAAGCCGGTCGAGCCAACGATGCATTGGCCACAACTCTGCGAATCGAGCAGAAAGCCCTTGGCCACTTTTTCTACCGCCATCATCGATTTGTCGACGCGCTCCTGACCAATCCAGCGCCACACCGGACTCAGGAACACGAGCACGGATTCGACGCCGTGATAGAGCCATTTCAGCCCCCGCGAGTGACGAACCGACCAGGCGCGCATCCGATACATGATCAGCCCTCCTCGGCAGACCCGTGATTGCGGATCAAGGCTTTCAATTCCTCGTCACCGAACTGCGCCTCGATATCTGCAGCAACGCTAGCCGCATACTCATCTAGCGGCAGTTCCGTCTCAATTCTTGATGCCACGCGTCGCCATTCGGCCATATACAGGTCGCTACTGCCCTTACCCGCGCGCATGGCGGCACGATCAATCGCTTGTTCAAACCGTGAACTGAGCTTCGCCTTATGGCGCTGCCGACCGCGCTGCACAATGACCTGCGCCGGAATATCGCGCCAATAAATGAGAATTTGCTTAACCATGTGCGTTGCGCTCCGCGACCACTCGCAATCCCGATTCCAACTCGCCGTAGCCGACGTGCGCATGCTCAAATTCAAGGTCGAGCTTGGCAGCGATTTCGCGCGCATTCGCAAGCAGTTCCGGATCATGCTTCTGTGACAGGAAAGTCATCTTCGTATAGTTACCGAAATACAGTTCACGGAGCTCAGGATGCTCTTCGAACTTCAGCGGTTTTGTGACGAACTGATCGAAATGCCGCGCCAAAAAGTCCGTCAGATAGAAAGTGCCGGGTTCAGCATCCGACATCTGGGCAAACCGATCGTGACCGGCAAAAAATTGATAGCAATGCACGCCGGGCAGACGCTCAACGTTCTCGGCTGCCAAGACTTTGTCGATCTCACCGACACTGCCGCAATCCGCATAGGCAACAAAGATCTCGTCGTAGGTACCGCGATACTTCGCGATCATGTCTTTGAGCCGCGGCGCGATCAGTGCCGGGCGCATATGCAGCTTGGCATCGATGCACTTTAAGTCTAGGTGATCCCAGCCGTACTGATTTTTGAGTTCGGTGATCTCTCGGACGAGTGCGCCGCAGGCAATAACGAGAACAGAATCGGGCACAACGTTCTCCCCCGTCAGTAATCGCGATCTTCAAACTCGGCTTTGCGCCGCGTCATGAAGTCCTGCAGGGCCTCGTCGATGGCCGGATCGAGTGGTGGCGCTTCATAGGAAGCCAGCGCTTCTTTCCACGCTGTGTTGGCGCGTTGCGCCGCATCCATTGACCCTTCTTGCTCCCACTGTTCGAAGCTATTGCTATCGGCCAGCGGTGAGCGATAGAACGCCGTTTCGAAATTCGCTTGCGTGTGCGTGGAACCCAAGAAGTGTGAGCCAGGGCCGACTTCGCGGAGCGCGTCCATCGCCTGCCCGTTCTCGCTCATGTCGACACCGCGTAACAGGACCTCAATCATGCTCGCCTGATCACAATCGAGCATGAACTTCTCGTATCCCATCGCCAGACCACCTTCTAACCAACCGGCGGTATGCAACATGAAATTCACGCCCGCCAACGCTGACGTCACTAAGGTGTTCGTCGCTTCGTAAGCGGCCTGCGCATCGGGAATCTTTGAAGCACACAGACCGCCGCCGCTACGAAACGGCACGCCCAGTCGGCGCGCCAACGCCGCCGCGCCGTACAGAATCATGCTCGGTTCCGGCGTACCGAACGTCGGTGCACCTGACTGCATCGATACCGCCGCCGCAAACGTGCCGAAGATGACCGGCGCACCCGGCTTCACTAACTGCACGTAAGAGATGCCGGCCAACGCTTCAGCCAGAATCTGGGTCAGCGTTCCGGCCACCGACACCGGCGACATCGCACCGGCAATCAAGAACGGCGAAATCATGGTTGCTTGGTTATGACGCGCATAGACCGTGGCAGCACCAAGCATGGTGGCATCAAACGTCAGCGGCGAATTGGCGTTGATCAAGCTGGTGCAGACCGTGTTGTTCTCAACGAAGTCATCGCCGAACACGATTTTTGCCATATCGACCGTATCTTGAGCGCGCTCGGGTGCGGTCACCGAGCCCATGAATGGCTTGTCGCTGTACTTGATATGGCTATAGACCATGTCGAAGTGGCGCTTATTGACCGGAATGTCCACCGGCTCGCACACAGTGCCGCCGGAGTGGTGCATCGCCGGCGCCATGTACGCCAGCTTGACGAAGTTTTGGAAGTCTTCCAGCGTGGCGTAGCGACGACCGTTATCAATGTCGCGCACAAATGGCGAACCGTACGCCGGCACCAGTACGGTCCGATCACCGCCAATTACGACATTACGGTCCGAATTACGAGCGTGCTGGGTATAAGTTGCAGGCGCCGACGCCGTGATGATCGATCGGCACAAGCCTCGGGGAAAGCGTACGCGCTCACCATCAACATCGGCGCCTGCAGTTTTGAACAATTCGAGAGCTTCAGGAAAATCCTTGAATTCAATACCGATTTCCTCGAGCACCGTTTCTGCATTGTGCTCGATCAGCTCGAGTGCCTCCTCATTGAGGAGATCAAAATAGGGAATCTTGCGATCGATATAGGCCGCGGTTGCCGCCGGCTTTTGCTGCCGGGCAGCGCGTTTTGCTTCACGGCCGGCCGAGCGCCGTCTGCGTGGTTTGCTGCTCACATTGAGTCCCCGAGTTGAGCCGTCCAATCACGCGTAAGCGCTTGGTACGGCTAGGCTTTCACGGGTTCAGTGTGTTCCAGAAACCGGGTGGCTGCATGACTATCCGCGACATTCGTCATTTCAAAAACGACAATGGAGAGGCGCCGCCCTGCGGCAAAGCGACCTCCCCTACGACGGCTTGTCCCAGGGGTCTCGATCCGCGAATTCTGTGACCACAATATCGGTGCTCGGCGCCTTCGACTGCAGCGCCAAATCATGCCTGGCGACGCGCACAATCGACATACAAAGCAGCACCGCAACGATGAGCAGTGGCGCACCGCCAATGATGCTCGCGGTTTGCAATGTATCAAGCCCGCTGCCGCCGATCAGCATTAACGTGATGGGCATAAAACTCAGCGCGCCAGCCCAAAACAGTCGATTCCAGCGCATCGGCTCATCATCGACCGATTTTTGTACGACGCTGGCGAGGATGTACGAAATCGAATCAAACGTCGTAGAAACAAAAATAACCGCCAACACAGTAAACACAGCAATCACGAGGTACTTGAGCGGCAGCTGTCCGAGGATGGCGAAAATCGCGGCCGTGGGCGACTCGTTATTCAGAATCGCAATAACGTCCAGCTGGCCAGACAACTGCAGATACATGCCAAAGTTGCCAAGTATCGCGAAAAACAAAAAGCAGCCGAGGGTGCCGTAGACCAGCGAACCGACGGTCATCTCACGAATCGTGCGGCCACGGGAGATACGCGCTATAAACAAACCGACGCTAGGGGCGAACGCTAGCCACCAGGCCCAGTAGAAAATCGTCCAAGTTTGCGGAAATTGGGTATTCGAAAAATTATCCATGTCACCAAACGGTTCGATCCAGGTCGCCATATGCACGATATTGCTGATGACACGACCGAGCGCATCCAATCCGGTGTTCGCCATGAACACGGTTGGGCCAACCGCGAACACGAACGCCAACAACGCGAGCGCCAAGTACATGTTGATATTCGACAGAGTCTGGATGCCCTTTTTCAGTCCCACGTAAGCACTGCCGCCAAAAATTGCCGTACACAGCAGCAATACGAATACTTTGGTCGGATCGCTACGCGGCACACCGAAGAGTTCGTGCAACCCCTCGGTAATCATTGGTGCCGCCAGCCCCAAGGTCGTCGCGCCGCCACCGAGCATGCCGAAGATGAACAGCACATCAACCAGTTTACCGGTCTTGCCGTGAGCGAGGTTTTCACCGATGACCGGCATGATCGCTTCGGAGACTTTCAGTACCCGCCGACCTCGCACGTAGAAAAAATAGGCGATCGGCAACGCCGGTATCAGATACAACGCCCACGCGAGCGGCCCCCAGTGGAAAATGCCGTAAGCCGCCGCCCAGCGCGCCGCGTCCGAAGAACCAGGCTCAAGTTGGAACGGTGGGGTTTGATAGTAGTAGGCCCATTCGATCGTCCCCCAGAACAGAATCGATGCACCAATACCGGCACAGAAAAGCATTGCCGCCCACGATGGCGTAGAAAATTCTGGTTTGTCTTCGGCTTTACCGAGTTTGATTCTCCCGATATCGCTAAACGCGATGAACAACATAAAAACGCCGGCACCAAAGCCTAACGCGAGATACGCAAAACCAAGATTCTCGACCACCAAACGACGCGCGAACTCCACCCATTTCGCTCCCTCATCGGGATAAATGATCAGCGGCACGGTGACCGCCAACAACAGGCTAAGCGCTCCGAAAAACGTCGGTTTATCGATTAGATCAAAGGATTTGCGCATGCGAACGACCTTGATTCGACAAAAAAACAGTGCCGAAACATAGCATGCTCAGAAAATAGCTGTTTCTAGTAGGTCTTGGCGACGGCGCCTAAATTCGTATAGATCGTCTTGATTTGGGTGTACGACTCGATGGCCGCTAGACCGTTCTCACGACCGATTCCAGACTGTTTGTAACCGCCGAAGGGCACCGACGGTGGCGTGATGTTGTACTCGTTGATCCATACAATTCCGGCCTGAAGCTCAGTCGCTATGCGGTGCGCGCGCTTGAGGTCACGCGTAAACACTGCCGCCGAAAGACCGTATTCGGTGTCATTGGCGCGCTCGATCGCAGCGGCCTCGTCGGTAAATCGAAGAATCGACATCAGCGGTCCGAACACTTCGTTTTGAACAAAGTCGAGGTCGTCTGTGCAGTCGGCAAACACCGCAGGCGTAACATAAAACCCGTCCGACAGCTCGTCACCATCCGGCTTGTTGCCACCACATATGTGTTTCGCGCTGCTCGCCTTGGCGTTCTCCATGTAGCCGAGCACCTTCTCGTAATGCTCGCGCGACACTAATGGCCCCATCTGGGTGGCCGGATCGAAGGGATCACCGACGATAATCTCTGCCGTGCGCTTGCCGACCTCCTCGACAAAGCGGTCGTACAACGAATCATGCACGAACACCCTTGTGCCGTTCGAACACACCTGCCCGGTGGAAAAGAAGTTACCCACCAGGGCGGCATTCACCGCGTTATCGAAGTCAGCATCTTCAAGCACCAATATTGGTGACTTGCCGCCGAGTTCGAAGGTGACTTTCTTGAGCCCTTTGGCGGCACCGGCCATCACCACCTTGCCGGTCTCTACTGACCCGGTCAGCGTCACTTTGGCCACATCCGGATGCGCGACGAGTGCCGATCCAGTTTCGGCGGCACCCTGCACAACGTTGAACACCCCATCGGGCAGCCCGGCTTCGGTGTAAATCTCGGCCAGCTTTAACGCCGTGAGTGGCGTTTGCTCGGCCGGCTTAAACACCATGGTGTTACCGCAGGCTAACGCCGGACCGGATTTCCACATCGCAATCTGAATCGGATAGTTCCACGCACCGATACCCGCCACCACGCCGAGTGGTTCGCGGCGAATCAACGCAAACGCCTCGGGCGGCAGATCGACATGCTCACCACCGACCAACTGCGTCACATCCGCGTAATACTCAAGCACTTCCGCACCGGTAATAACGTCGACAGTCGAGGTTTCACCGATCGCTTTGCCGGTATCGAGCGTCTCCAATTCTGCGAGTTCGTCGTTCCGTTCGCGCAATAACGCGGCTGCCCGGCGCAAGATCGCGCCACGTTCTGCCGCTGGTCGCTGTGACCAATCCTTAAACGCACGTTTGGCGGCAGCGACCGCCGCATCAACCTCTGCTTGAGCCGCGGTTTCAACATGGCAGATAACGTTATCCGTGCCCGGATAGCGAACCGGAAACGATTTGCCACTGGTGCTGGCCAAATATTGGCCATCAACGTAGCTCTGCTGAATTTCGAGCGTGGAATTCGCCGCGTATTTGCCCGGGAATGTACTCATGAAGATGCCTTTCGCATAAACGTATCTGCCGCCACCGCAGTTGATGGCGTTACAATAAGGGGGTTCACATCGAGCTCTAGTAATTCTTCACTATGCCGCATTGCGAATTCTGCAATGCGCTCGATAGCGTCTACCGTGGCACTCATATTGCCGGCCGGTTTGCCGCGAAACCCAGCCAGTAAGGAGCTGCATTTCAGTGAACTCAGCGCCGTTTCGATATCGGCACGACTCGCCGGTAACAACAGCGTCGCCGTATCATTCATCAATTCAACCAAGGTGCCGCCGCTACCAACCAACAGTGTTAGGCCGAATGTAGCGTCGCGACTAATACCGACGATCAGCTCGGCCACCGCCTCGGTGACCATCTCTTCGACCAAAAAGGAATCGAAAGACGTCGGCATGGCTGTAACCGCATCTCCAACCGACTGTGCATCGCGAAGATTAATCGCGACGGCGCCCGCCTCACTCTTATGCGCAAGATCCGCGTCCAGTGCTTTGACGACCACCGGAAATCCAATATCGATCGCCACGGTCACCACGTCGGATCGCGAACAGACACGACCGTTAGGAACCACAACGCCACCGTCAGCCAGTGCTTGCTTACCCTGCCACTCATCCAGGGACTCGGCCTCACCGTTGATAGCGACTACCGCAGCCACCGGCTGCAGATCTGCAAGCTTCTGACGCGCTTGCCCAGCCACCGCCGCGGCACGCATCGCAAAAATACTGTCTTCAATTCCCTGCATTGGCACCATTCCTGCTGCCTTAACCCGCTCGCGCGCATCGTCAGGAAAATTCTCCGGCATCGATGACACGATGACACCGGGTTGTCCGGTCGCCTGCGCAGCGGCCTGCAACGCGCGTTCTGCGGTTTCCCAACGCTGTAATGCTTCGGGGTCCGCGTCCGGATAATCCAGCACCAAGAACGCACAACCATATTCGTTGCTCAAAAAATCGGTAAAGCACGCCCGCAACTTGTCTTCATGCCCCCAAATGTACAGGTGGTAATCGAGCGGATTGGCCACGTGGACATTCGGCCCTAACAATTCCTTAAGGCTCGCAGCGGTCGATGGCGTCAACGCCGGCATCTCAACGTCGATACGATCCGCGTAGTCAGCCACTAATGACGCCTCACCACCGGAGCAACTCATTGAACCGATCGTGTTTGCCGCTATTGGACCGGCCATCGACATAAACTTCAGCGTTTCCAAGAACTGGGGCACGGTAGTTGCGCGAGCGATACCCAGCCGCTCGAATAACGCCGAATACAGCCGATCCGACCCTGCCAGCGATCCGGTGTGGCTCATGGTTATCTCGGCGCCCAACGTCGAACGCCCGGTTTTGAGGGCGACGATCGGCACGCCTTTGTCCAGAGCGCGCAGCGCGGCAGCGGAAAACGCCGCAACATCTCGTAGTCCTTCAATGTGCAAGCCAATCGCGGTCACACGATCATCCGCGATCAGTGCATCGATATATTGATCCAAACTCAGCACGGATTTATTGCCGATCGAAATCACGTACGCGAAATCGATACCGCGCTGTTGCATCGTCATGTTGATCGCAATGTTGCCGCTTTGCATGATGACTGCGGCACCCTGCTGACAGCGCTTGGACCCGAATTCATCCGGCCACAAGGCAACACCATCTAGATAATTCAAGAAGCCGTAGCAGTTCGGACCAATGATCGCCATGTTACCGGCCGCCGCGTTCAACGCGGCTTGCAATTCGGCACCCTCGTCACCGGTTTCTGCAAAGCCGGCCGCAAAGCATACGGCGCCGGCGGCTCCCATCGATGACAATGCATCGATGACCTGCAAAGACGGGCCGGGCGGCGCGGCGACGAAGGTCGCATCAGGCACGCCGGGCAAATCGGCGACGGTCGGCACGCAACGGATACCGGCCAACTCCTCGCGCGACGGACTGACCGCCCATAGTTCGCCGTCGTAACCCATTCGTTGACACTGTCGAATGACCTCCGCGGCACTGTCACCGCCGGCCACCGCAATCGATTCCGGGCGTAGCAGTCGGTTTAGAGCCTCAATGCGCGACATGCGGGTTGCCGGGCTACCGCCCCTTCCAAACCGGATCGCGCTTCTCGGCAAACGCGCGAGCGCCTTCGAGCTGATCCTCGCTCGAATACAGAGTCTTCACCGTATCGAATTCACTATTGGTAATCTTGCGTAACGTTGGCAGAAACTGCTGGTTTTCAGCCTCCCGCACAACCTCTTTGAATGCGGCATAGACCAACGGTGGACCGGACTCGAGCAGCCGTGCGATTTCCCATGCACGCTCCATGAGTTTGTCGGCCGGCACAATCTCATTGACGAAGCCCCAACGATTAGCCTCTTCCGCATCGAGCCAACGACCGGTTAGCAACATCTCCATAGCGATGTGATACGGAATGCGTTTCGGCATTTTGATGGCCGCCGCATCAGCTACCGTACCCGATCGAATTTCTGGCGTCGCGAACGTCGCGTGCTCGGCCGCAATAATAATGTCGGCGCATATCGCCATCTCCAAACCGCCGCCGCAACAAATTCCGTTCACGGCACAAACTACCGGCTTGTTGAAATTCTCAAGTTCCTGCAGACCACCAAAACCACCAGCGCCGTAGTCGCCATCGACCTCTTCGCCGCTGGCTGCGGCTTTTAGATCCCAGCCCGCCGAAAAGAATTTTTCACCGCCACCGGTAAGGATCGCGACCCGCATCTGCGGGTCATCGCGAAAGTTCCTCCATACCTCGCCCAGATATTGGCTAGTCGCTCGATCGATCGCATTCGCTTTTGGTCGGTCGATGGTGATTTCGAGGATGCCACCCTCGACGCGAGTTTTTACGTCTTCTGCAATCATAAGATCTCTCGATTAAAAACCTGTTGTGGACTATGACCCCAACGGCCGCAACAAACTGCGGCTAATAATGTGTCGCTGAATTTCCGATGTGCCTTCCCAAATTCTCTCGATACGCGCGTCTCGCCAAATACGCTCCAATGGCAGTTCATCCATCAACCCCATACCGCCATGAACCTGAATCGCCTCATCGGCAACAAACGCCAACATCTCTGTGGCTTTGAGTTTGGCCATCGCCATGTCGGCATCCGTCACCGTGCCCTGGTCATATTTCCAGCCAGACTCCAAAATCATCAACTCAGCCGCCTTCATCTCGGTTGCCATATCTGCAAGCTTGAACGAGATGCCCTGAAACCGACCGATCGGTTGGCCGAATTGCTTACGTTGCGCCGCATACTCAACCGAATGCGTAAATGCGCGCTCCGCGCGACCCAGGCAGCTGGCTCCGACTTGCAGTCGCGTTGCACCCAACCAGGTGTTGGCAACCTCAAACCCTTTGTGCACGTCGCCAAGTACGTTCTCAGTCGGAATACGACACTTATCGAACTGCAAGATGGCGTTGGTGTATCCACGATGCGAGACGTTGTTGTAGCCATCCAAAACTTCGAACCCAGGTGTGCCTTTGTCGACGAAAAAAGCGGTGATTAATGCGCGCTTGCCACGCGGCGTATCTTCTTCACCGGACTTCATGAACACGATAGAAAAATCCGCGATGTCGGCATGGGAAATGAAGTGCTTAGTGCCGTCGAGAATCCAGTCCGAGCCGTCTTGTTTCGCGGTCGCTTTCATGCCGCGAAGATCGGAGCCGGCACCGGGCTCGGTCATCGCCAGGCAATCCCAAGTTTCGCCAGCGACACATGGCTTAAGGTATCTTTCTTGTTGCTCCGGCGTACCCGCGCACAAGATGTTCGATGGCCGCGCAACGCAGGTCCAGTGCAACGCGTAATTGGCGCGCCCCAGTTCTTTTTCATACAGAAGCCATGTCAACGTATCGAGCCCAGCGCCGCCAAATTCCTCTGGTATGTTTGCTGCATATAGTCCGGTCTCGATCGCTTTGGCCTGAATTTCTTTAATGCGATCCATCTCCAGATGACCGGTACGCTCGACTTCCTCTTCGTGGGGATACAATTCGTTCTCCACGAAAGCTCGGGTGGTGTCGACGATTAACTGCTGCTCATCATTCAGTGAAAAGTCCATAGGTATGTCCTAACGTTGCGGTTCTTCAGCGTTGACCGACGAAACGGCCGACCGCATCCGGTTTATCCAATGATCCATGTTGTTCGGCGAGCTGCAATAACGACGCAGCAGCGCTGTCTTCAGCTGCCACCACGCGTCCGCTTTGCATATTGACATGCAGATACATCGCCTCGAGCGCCGCCAATAGCCGATCGTCGCTGGCGGCATGCATGCGGTAGTAGACATGCAAGCGCTTGGCATCGGCCATGATGATTTGCACGGTGGTATAAAACGGTTCGTTGACCGCGACCTCGTCGAAATACTGGGTATGCGTTTCCGCCGTATACCAACTGTTACCGGCATCGACATATTCGGTATGCATACCGACACGACTCAACAACACCTCACTGGAGTCGCTAAACACCTGCACGTAACGAAACTCGGTCATATGCCCGTTGTAGTCAATCCAGGCCGGTAACACAGTGCCCGCGAGCAAACGTAACGGCGCGACGTCGCCGCAATCGTCTGCGGCCACTGTCGTATTGGCCAACGTTTTATCGAATGCATTGAGGATCGCACCGGCGCCCCAATCGCGTTCCTTGAGGGTTCGCAAAATACCGACCAGATTGCGATCGCGTATGTCGGCTAGTTGTTCAATAGTGTAATCACCCGAAGCTACTTCGGTTTGTTCGGCGATGGTTTGCACTAAATCATCGGTTAACTCAGGCACGTCCATGAGCTTTGTCCAGGGCCATTCCAGCGCCGGTCCAAACTGGCGAAGAAAATGCACCATGCCTTCTTCGCCGCCGGCAAGCTGATAGGTTTGAAACATACCCATCTGCGCCCAGCGCAAACCAAAACCATAGCGAATCGCGTCGTCGATATCGGCCGCCGTCGCGATACCGTCATTAATCAGCCACAAACCTTCGCGCCACACCGCCTCCAAGAATCGATCGGCGATGTGCGCATCGATTTCTTTTTTGACACGTAACGGATACATGCCGATCGAAGTAATGGTGTTACAGGCACGGTCGCAGGTCGCCGCATCTACTGCCGGTCCAGCGACGATCTCGACCAGCGGCAACAAGTAAACAGGGTTAAACGGGTGCGCGACGACAATCCTGCCAGGGTCGGCGGCGCCCTGTTGCAACTCGCTAGGCTTAAAACCCGACGTTGACGAACCGATTAGCGTATCGGACGGCGCGTTTGTCTGAATCTCAGCGATCACCTTGTGCTTCAGCTCTAGGTTCTCGCTAACACTTTCTTGAACCCAGTTGGCATCCGTCACCGCTTCCGCCAGCGTGCTCGCAATCGTCAGCTGGCCCTCGGCCGGCATGGGTTGATCCGCAAGCGCCGGTAATGACCGCCGCGCCCGATCGAGAACGGCGTCGATTTGTTCGCGGCAACGCGGATTCGGATCGAATACATCGACATCCCACCCGTTGAGCAAAAACCGCGCCGCCCAACCGCCACCGATGACGCCGCCACCAACGATGGCCGCTTTCATCGAGGCGCGCGCTTGGTCAATTCAAGCTTCTCGCGAACCGCGGCTGGCGTCATAATCGTCGCACCCATATTCTCGACGATGGTCACCGCCCGCTCGACCAATTGTGCGTTCGTCGCCAACACACCTTTGTCGAGAAACAGATTATCTTCGAGTCCAACGCGCACATTGCCACCGGCCAACACTGCTGCCGCTGCATACGGCATTTCGTTTCTTCCCAAAGAAAACGCCGAGAAGTGCCAATGCTTGGGTACGTTCGCCACCATCGCCATGAAGGTGTGCAGATCATCTGGCGCTCCCCAAGGGATCCCCATACACAGCTGCACCAAAACCGGATCTTTGATGACCCCCTCCTCGGCCAACTGCTTGGCAAACCACAAATGTCCGGTGTCAAATGCTTCGATCTCAACACGCACGTCGAGATCGGTCATCATCTGACCCATCGCTCGCAACATGCCGGGCGTGTTGGTCATGACGTAGTCGGCTTCGGCAAAGTTCATGGTGCCGCAGTCGAGCGTGCAAATTTCCGGCAGGCACTCGGCGACGTGCTCCATGCGCTCTTCGGCCGACGCCATATCCGTTCCTGCTTCAGACAACGGCAATGGAGCCTCCGGTGGACCGGTGACCAAATCGCCGCCCATGCCGGCGGTCAGATTGATCACAACATCGGTTTCCGCGTCGCGGATACGGTCAACCACCTCGCGGTAATACTCGACCTTGCGGGACGCTTTACCGGTTTCCGGATCGCGAACGTGGCAGTGAACAATGGCGGCTCCGGCCTTTGCCGCCTCGATTGCACTCTCCGCTATCTCTTTCGGACTGCGTGGTACGTGCGGTGATCGGTCCTGCGTACCGCCTGACCCGGTTACTGGGCAGGTGATGAAGACCTCTCGGTTCATTTCCAATGGCATAACTATTCCCCCCGATCGAGCACACGCAAGCGGCTGTCCACTTCGACTCGATCAATGTAATAACCCCGATAGTGACGCTCCCCCGACGTCGGATCAAACGCCGCGCGTCCATGCATGACGCGGTAGTTGTCGAATACCGCCATTTCGCCCGCTTTGAGTCGGTAATGCACCGCGTATTCTTCACGACGAATGCGTTGCATCAGTCGCTGATACGCACCGTAGTATTCGATCATCACATCTGCCGGCATATCCGGCAGATCGGCGATATGCGCGTTGAATACCAACGCGTCTACTTCGCCGTCCGGGCGTTCAATAATAACTGGACGGTGCGCACGAATATCATGCGTCTCATCGTGAAACCGCCATGGCACATCAATACGGGAGAGCAAAGCGTAGTCGTCCGGCGCTTCTGCTTTAACGTCGCGACACACAGCGTAGCCATCAGCGAATATCGACTCACCACCGGTGGCACTATTCTTGTACGCGTGCAGAAACTGATAGCCGGGCACATGCTCCTGATTAGGAAGATCAGTATGTAGCGGCAAGTGCACGGACGTGTAAGCCAGGTTATTCGGATCTGGCTTGCTCTCAACATTAAAGATCGCGCCAAAATTGTTATCACGTTTGTAACCAATGCGATTGCCGAACTCGATCCCCGCATCGATATCGTCGTCAAGTTGGTCGACGATCACCAAACCAAAGCGTTTGAGGTCGGCGAGCATGCCGGCGAGCGCCGCATTACTGTCGCGGCATGCTTGAGCACTGGCGCGCGGCAGCGGCTCGAGATCTTTGCCCAACCAAACCGTTCTGCCGACTGCCGCCGGATCCTGGCGGACCACGCCCGGCTGGTGCTCAAACAGCCACTCAATGTCGTACACCGACGCCTGGGCCTTTTGCGGCCACTCGATAGCAACATCCGAATCAGAAAGCTGTAGCGACGTCGGTTGAATATCGATATCGACCGACGTCAGGTCAAAAACTCTCTCTTTAGTATCGGGATGCAGTTCATTCGGATCGTTATCCCTAAGCCATATGTAGGGATACTCGACGCGAGACTGTCCATCCCATTCGATCGTCAAGCTGCGCTCGCCGCGAGCAACGTCAGTAATATTCATTGTAAAGACCTCCCTGGAAAGAGGTGTGCCGAAAGAAGTTCTAAAACGCGTGACAGCAAACCGTCGGTGGCGGCCACCAGTCCAATTGCTTTTCGTAAATCCACGCGTGCTTCATGGCTATATCCAGATCGCTCAATCGAGCAACTCGTCTGCTCTGACCTGATTGGCAGAATCCCGATCATGCACCGCGGTGGTCTTGCCGTAAAGATCTTTTACACGCGAATAGCTGCCGACCATGCCCGGTTTCTCGGCAAACGACATAATCAGCAGCAGACGATCGCGCGTACCGGTATTCGGCGTGACCTGATGCAATGAGAATCGTCCGAGAAAGAGCTGCAAATCACCGGCCCGTAAATCCAACTCTTTGACACGCGATCGGTCGCCTTTAAGAACTGCTTGAACGTCTCGATAGCACTCCTTATTCGGATTGCGCAGGTTTGGCACGTACTCGAATCGGCCACCGCTTTGGGCCGCCTGCAACAACATCGTGATGGTGAATTCGTTGGTATCGAAGTGCCAGTTGAAGCGCTCGCCGGGTCGGCACACGTTGACGATCATGTTGGATACCGGGTCCTCGTAAATAAAGAGCTCGTCTTTATCGAGACAGTCGGCGATAAAATTCTTCAGCGGCGGCCAATCGTATAGTTGTCTGGAAGCAGTGTCGCCGCTGAAGTTATCGGCCGGGACAAATCCATTGGTTCGCTCCAGAAATACGTTCTGCGGGTGGTCGGGGGCTCGCGCGGGATTGCCATTTCCCAAATAGACGTTCGCGCGACCTTTCTTCGAATAGTGCGCTTTATGCCGTCGAGCCTCGGCTTCAGTCTTGAGCTGACGTAACCCATCGTCACTAAAAAAACCGCGCAGCACCGAACAACCGTCGGCCGCCAATTCGGCGCGCGCATCCGCAACCACTCGCGCACGGCGCGGGTCGGCAAGGTCCGCAATTGGGAACCGCCGAGAGTCAATCAGTCGGCTGCAGTCAAAACGTTGCACGCAAAAAAAATAGCTCAGGCGCTTGTCCCCGGGCAAGACTTTGAAGCAGCATTAGCGGGCCTCGGGGGTGGCGTCGTCGGAGAACGCAACAATGACACTGACGAAGATTGGATTTATTGGCCTCGGCAACGTGGGGGCGAAACTCGCTGGCAGCATACTGCGCAACGGTCTAGATCTAACGGTTCTCGACCTGGACAAGTCGCTGGCGCAGCCACTGCTCGATAATGGTGCTCACTGGGCAACGTCGCCCAAAGACATGGCGGCGTCGGTCGATGTAGTCATCACCTGCCTGCCAAGTCCCGCTGTTAGCGCTGCTGTCATGGAAGCCGAAGACGGAATATTGGCCGGGCTATCAAGCGGCAAAGTTTGGGCCGAGATGAGCACCACCGATACCGCAGAAGTACAGCGACTCGGCGCATTGGTGCAAGCCAAGGGCGCCGCCGCGGTTGACTGCCCGGTCTCCGGCGGTTGCCACCGCGCTGCTACCGGCAATATCGCCATTCTCGCCGGCTGCGAACGCGAGGTGTTCGACGCGTTACTGCCGGTCCTAAAAACGATGGGACGGCGCATCTTGCATGCAGGTCCATTAGGCAGCGCCTCGACCCTCAAAGTGATGACCAACTATCTCGCCACCGCGAATCTGGTGACCCTCGCTGAAGCGCTGGTGACCTGCAAGGCGGCCGGGCTGGATCTCAACACCACGTATGAGGCAATTCGAATCTCTTCCGGCAATTCCTTCGTGCATGAAACCGAGAGTCAGGTCATGCTCAACGGCAGTCGCGATATCAACTTCACCATGGACTTGGTGCTCAAAGATATCGGCCTGTTTCAAGCCATTGCTGATCGAGCCGACGTGGAACTTGAGATTAGCCCAATGCTGATCGACATCTTTAAGGACGGTATCGAAAAGTATGGACCTCGTGAATGGTCTACCAATATCGTTCGACGGCTTGAGGATGCGAACGGTATCGAAGTATTAGCACCGGGTTTTCCACCGCAGATGGAAGACGATGAACCGGAGGAACCTGGCTATGAAGTCGACGCTTTTGCGCGTTGCAGGGCCTGAATGATTCTGTGACTATTGGCGGCCACATCGTGGCGGCGAGTTCGTAGGAGAACAACTATTCAAACGCATGCGGAAATCGTCATTGTTGGTGGCGGCATTATGGGTGTCGGCCTGCTGTACCACCTAGCCGAAGCAGGCTGTACCGACGTTTTGTTGGTGGAAAAAGGTGAACTCACCTCGGGTTCGACCTGGCATGCGGCGGGCCAATGCCCAAGCCTGGTTGGTAACTACAATCTCGGCAAAATTCACGCGTACAGCAATTGGCTCTACCCGCAGCTCGAAGAAATGACCGGCCAGTACGTGAGCTGGCATGCATCCGGCGGTATTCGTCTCGCACTTAACAAAGAAGACCTGGACTGGTTTCAATACCTGCACGGTATGTCGCGGAACATCGGCTTCGACATGGAGATTATCGGGCCGGACGAAATTAAGAATATCGTGCCTTGGCTCAATCTCGACGGCGTGCTCGCCGGCGCCTACACGACCGGCGATGGGCACGCAGACCCATCCGGTTTGACGAACGCGATGGCGCGTGGTGCGACCAACATGGGCGCCAAGATTGAAAAACACAATCGCGTCATCGACATCAAGTTGTTACCGAGCAACGAATGGGATGTAGTTACTGAGAAAGGCACGGTGCGAGCCAAGACCGTGGTAAATGCGGCAGGGTGTTTCGCGCGTGTGGTTTCGCAGATGGTCGGCAGCGACATGCCACTGATGAATGTGGAACATCACTACGTGGTGACCGGCAACGTCGCGGAGTTTGAAGAACGCGATGATGAGATGCCGGTGGTGCGCGACCCACGCGCATCGAGCTACATACGCCAGGAACAGAAGGCCGGCCTGATCGGCATTTACGAGCTAGAGGGCATCACCGAAGCCTGGGCACCTAAGGGTTATCCACCTTGGGAATCCGATAGCGAACTGTTCCCCGATGATCTGGAACGACTCATGCCGTGGCTCGGCTATGCCATGGAGCGACTGCCGATCGTCGAAGAGGCCGGTATTAAGCGAATCGTCAATGGCGCCATACCGCACCCGCCTGACGGCCCACCGTACCTGGGCCCGGTTGCCGGCATTCCCAACTTTTGGCTCTGCTGCGGCTCGTCATTTGGCATCGCCCAAGGCGCGGGTTGTGGCAAATACCTAGCACAATGGATGTTGGAAGGCGACTCCGAAATTAATATGACTGGCTTCGACCCGCGTCGACTCGGCGTGTTTGCGGATGAGGATTACGCGCGCGCTAAAGCGATACAGGATTTCTCCCGCACGTATGCCACCGCAGTACCCGGCGAAGAGCTGCCCGCGGGTCGGCCACAGCGAGTCAGCACCTTGTACGACACGCTCAAAGCGAAAGGTGGTGTGTTTACCGAGACCTTCGGCTGGGAACGACCGAAATGGTATTCACCGGACGGCCGCGACGAAGACTACAGCTGGCGACACAATAACGTGTTCGAACTGGTCGCTAATGAATGCAAAGCGGTACGCGAGCGCGTCGGCATTCTGGATCTGTCGGGATTCGCCAAGTACGACGTGACCGGTGCGGATGCTGAGCAATTCCTGAATCGCCTCTGTGCCAATCGCATGCCGACCAAGACCGGCGGTATCGTACTGGCCCACATCCTATCGGAGAACGGCCGCATACTTGGCGAAGTCACGATCACGCGGTTTGCGGATGACCATTTCTATCTATTGTCGGCTGCGGGTGCCGAGATGCGCGATCTCGACCATCTGATGTTCGGCATCAACGACGGCGAAGACGTCACCGTGCAGAACATAACGGATGATCGCGGCGTGCTGGTTCTGGCCGGACCGCATGCACGTGACGTGCTGTCGAAACTGACCGACGCCGATCTGACCAACGATTCCTTCCGCTGGTTGACCGGCAAGACCATCGACGTTGCCGGCTGTGGTACCCGCGCATTGCGAGTCAACTACGTCGGCGAGCTTGGTTGGGAGTTACATCCAGCAATGGCCGACCTGCCCGCCATCTATGCGGCAATCATTGAGGCCGGCGCGGAATTCGATATCGCGGACTTTGGCCTGTATGCGGTGAACAGCCTGCGCATTGAAAAAGGTTATCGCGGCTGGGGCGCCGAGCTGACCAACGAGGTCACGATGATCGATGCCGATATGGAGCGCTTCATTAAACTCGACAAAGACGAATTTACTGGCAAAGCCGCAACCTTGGCACAGGACTCCGAGAGCCGTACCTTGCAGCTCATTTACTTCGCGTTCGAAACAACCGACAACGATGTTCGCGGCAACGAACCGATCTTCGATGGCGACGAGTGCGTCGGCCTAACAACGTCGGGCGGTCATGGACATCACACCGGTAAAGGGCTTGGTTTCGGCTACGTCCACCCAAAACTCAGCCAGCCTGGCCAGAACCTGGACGTCGGCTTAATGGGAGAGCGGCACGCAATCACCATTCTCGCCGAGCCCGCACACGATCCAAAGAACGAACGTTTGAGAGCCTGACGTGGCCGACCTGCCGAAAAGCGCAAACGTCGTCATCGTCGGTGGCGGAGTGATCGGCTGCTCGATGGCCTATCACCTCGCCCATGGTGGTTTTAAGGACGTGGTGTTGCTCGAACGTCAGCAGTTAACCAGCGGCACCACTTGGCATGCGGCGGGCCTGGTCGGCCAGTTGCGCACCTCGATCAATATGACCAAGCTCGCCAAGTACACCAGTGAGTTATATCGCGGCCTTGAAGACGAGACTGGGCAGGCGACCGGTTATCGTCAGTGCGGTTCGATTTCTTTGGCCACTCATGAAGAACGTTTCGAGGAACTGAAGCGCAGCGCCTCCATGGCCAAGGTTTTCGATCTTGAAGTCAACGTCATTGACACTGATCGTGTCGCGGAACTGTATCCACTCGTTCGCACCGACGACGTGCTCGGCGGTATTCACATCCCGTCCGATGGCTATGCCAATGCGATTGACATCAGCCAGGCGCTGGCCAAAGGGGCCCGCAACAACGGCGCACAAATTTTCCAGAACACCAACGTCACTGCGATTAAGCACGATGGCGATACCGTCACCGGTGTTTCCACGGAGAGCGGCGACATCGACTGCAAAATTGTGGTGCTGTGCGGCGGCATGTGGACGCGCGATCTCGCCGCATCCATTGGCGTGAATGTTCCGCTGCACGCCTGCGAGCACTACTACACCTTGTTCGAGTCGGTCGAAGGTCTCGACCCTAGCTTGCCAGTGCTGCGCGACTACGACGCCTGCACCTACTACAAATATGATGCGGGTAAGTTGCTTGTCGGTGCGTTCGAGCCACAGGCGAAACCCTGGGGCATGGACGGTATTGCGGAGGATTTCTGCTTCGATGAAATTGCCGGTGACTTTGATCACTTTGAACCGGTCCTCGCCGACGCAATGGAACGCATCCCTGCACTTCAGGATGCCGGCATTCAAAAGTTTTTCTGCGGCCCGGAGAGTTTCACGCCGGATGTGCGTTACCACCTCGGAGAAGCACCTGAACTCAAGAACTGCTACGTCTCTGCGGGTTTAAACTCGATCGGCCTGCAGTCCGCGGGCGGCATCGGCAAAGTGATGACCGAGTGGATTCGTGAGGGCTATCCACCCGTCGACCTATGGGAAGTGGACGTGCGCCGCAACATGCCCTTCCAAGGCAACCGCAAGTACTTGCAGGAACGCGTCAGCGAGAGCCTCGGTTTGCTGTACGCGCGTCACTACCCGTTTCGGCAATACGAAACGTCACGCGGCGTACGCAAATCCCCCATTCACGATCGCCTGGTCGCCCAGGGCGCGTGTCACGGCGAAGCGTTCGGATGGGAACGACCCAACTGGTATGCACCCGAGGGGGTTGAGGCGAAGTACGAGTACAGCTTTAAACGCCAAAACTGGTTCGAACACTCGGCCAATGAGCATCGCGCGGTGCGCGAACAGGTCGGTCTGTTTGATCAGTCGTCGTTCGCGAAATTTCGGCTCGAAGGTCGCGATGCGTGCAAGGTCCTTAACCAAGTGTGCGCCAACGATGTCGACGTTGCGCCCGGCCGCTTGGTCTACACCCAGTGGCTCAATGCACGTGGCGGCATCGAAACCGATTTAACCATTACGCGGCTGGCCGATGATGCGTACTTGGTCGTTACCGCAGCCGAAACCGAAGTCCGCGATTTTCATTGGCTCAAGTCACATATTCCTGACGATGCACATTGCGTCTTGACCAATGTCTCCTCAGCGATGGGCGTGATTTCGCTGATGGGACCCAACTCACGTGATCTGCTGCAATCGTTAACGCCTGCCGATATGAGCCACACGGCATTTCCGTTCGCCACCAGTCAAGAAATTGAACTTGGATACGGTCACGTTCGTGCATCGCGAATCACGTTCGTGGGCGAACTCGGCTGGGAGCTGTACATTCCCAGCGAGTTCATGCAGGGCATATACGATGAGATCGTTGCCGTCGGCGACGAATTCGGCCTCACGCACGCCGGCTATCACGCGCTGAACTCGCTGCGTATGGAAAAAGGCTACCGTCACTGGAGCCATGACATTACCGATGAAGACACGCCACTCGAAGCCGGCCTAGGATTTACCGTCAAGTTCGACAAACCCGGCGGCTTTATCGGGCGCGAGGCGCTCTTAAAGCAAAAAGAAGACGGCCTGCCAAAGCGTCTGCTGCAATTCAAACTGTTGGACCCCGAGCCGCTGCTGTATCACAACGAACCAATCCTAAGAAACGGTGACATTGTCGGGCACATAACCTCGGGCGCCTATGGGCACACGCTGGGCGGCTGCATCGGTTTGGGCTACGTGCATATGGACCACGGCGTGGCGACCGACGAGGTACTGGACGGCAATTACGAAATTGAGGTTGCCGGCGACAAGGTCGCGGCGGACGCATCGCTCAAACCGATGTACGACCCGAGCAACGAGAAAATTCGCCGCTAGTCCGATTCGCTGAGTTGGGACGGGTCACACCGATACGGCGTCGGTGCATCTTGATAGTTGTCGCGAATCACCGCACCTTCGCGCTCAAGTACGGCCATCAAATTCGGGTAAGGGCGCGGATCAAACCACTGCGCGCCCATAAATGACGCGATTTCAAATATCTGCCCCGCGTCATCGAGCCTGCGCACTATGGGCTCGTTCTTCCATGGCGTTCCCAGCATAAAGTTGGCCACGATTAAACCGGCGGGATCTCGACCGACAAGCAACTCCTCCATTCGCTGCATCGCTTCCACCGCCGTGGCGGTATCACCCTCGGCGCAGGCTTGGCGAATCGTCAGATATAGCTGACTATCTTCGGACAGCCCCGACGCGCGTAACGACGGCAGCAAAGCCCGCGCTTCGTCAATCTTGCCGGCGTAAATGAAGGCACGGTGCGCCTGATAGGCGACCTCATTGTTGCCAGGAAATCGATTCAGCGACCGTTGCGCCAGAGCAGCCGCACCGTCGACCTCACCGGCGATGGCCAAACTGGTAATCGCTAGCTCGGTCGCCAGCGGATCATCACGACCCAACTCGGCCATTCGATAGGCATTTGCTATGCCGTCATCAACGCGGCCGAGCACGTTCACTAAATAGCGCTTGCCAGTCACCACATCGAGGTCGTTCGGCCTCTGCTCCAGATACCGGTCGGTCAGTTGCAAGGCGGAATGGAATCGCAATGCGACAGTCGCTTCTATCGCTTGATACCGCAGCGTATCCAACGGGTCCTTGCTGGAAGCAATCGCACTTGCAATCGATTCGCGAAACCTTGCCAGGCGCTGTTGCGCCGTATTCGGTATCGCGCGCGCCGCTTTGCTGTTTACAAACATCTGCTGCAGCCAAAATCGCGCCAGCGCAATGTGCGCTGCAGCAAATTGCGGATCGATGGCCGCCGCCTCCTCCCAGGAAGCCAGGGCCGGCGTCAACAAACCGTAATCGCCGCTCGAAATCACTTGAGCGCGCAACGCGTTACCCTTGAGGTAGGCCTCGTACGCAGAGACGGACTGCGTGCCAACGGACATCATTTTCGCAAGCGCCTCCGGGTCCATAGCCGTTTGCAGCGCGCTGGCAATCTCAACCGCAACGTCTTCCTGGATAGCAATGATGTCTTCCGGGGTTCGATCGTAGGTCTCGGACCACAAATGAAACCCGTCGGCCGCCTCGATCAGCTGTGCGGTGACCCGTAACCTCTCCCCGCTGCGCCGCACGGATCCTTCAATAACGTACGCAACACCCAACCGCTCGGCGATCGCTCGAATGTCGTCGGTCTTGCCTTTGTACTGAAACGAGGCGATCCGCGAAGCAACCCGCACGTCGGGCGTCTTCGCCAGCGCATTGAGCAGCTCTTCGGTCAAGCCATCGGCAACCCATTCCTGATCTGCATCCGCCGATAAGTTGACGAAGGGCAACACGGCGATGGATTTGTCGGCAATGACAGCGCCATCCCCCACCTGTCGCTCCCAGATGAAGTAGCTCAGCGCAACAACCAGGGCGGCGATAATCGCAAAATCCAGTTTGCGCCCGGTCGAATGGGTGAGCGACTTGGATTCGTCCACTTCTTCGGTTTTCTTCAAGCCGTCCGAGGTGAGCTCATACACCCAGGCAACGAAACAAACCACCGGAAAACCCAGCAGCAAGACAAACGCGACCGTCTTGCCGACGATCGGCTGCACCTGCAATAGACCGAGCAGCACGTCCGCGGCCTGCAGCACCACCCAGCCGAATACCACATAAGCGATACCGACACGTACTACGTTGCGCCGCTTGAGCTCTTCAAAGAAGTCCCCCATGAGCAACATTGTCTACGTCCAGCGTGGGAAATACAAAACGCGCTGCACTGCTGCTTGGTTATACTTCTGGAATGAAAAAAGACGACTACTACCAATGGTCCGAGCGCGCCGCACGTTGGGGCGCGGACTACTTGAAGACGCTCAGCGATCGGCCAGTGCGCGCACAAACGCAACCCGGTGAAATCGCCGCCATGTTGCCCGACTCGCCGCCCGACGACCCTGAAGACATGGAAACTATCTTTGCGGACTTTGAGCGCATCGTGCCGGACGGCATGACGCACTGGCAGCATCCCGGATTTCTCGCCTACTTCACCGCCAATGCGGCACCGGTGTCGATGGTGGCTGAGCAGCTGGTCAACGTCATGGCGGCGCAATGCATGCTGTGGCAAACCTCACCGGCCGCGACCGAAATTGAAGTCAAGATGATCGACTGGCTGCGTCAGGCGATGGGCTTACCCGAGGGGTTCGTCGGCACGATTCACGATACCGCCACCACCGTGAATGCCTGTGCGGTTCTGACCATGCGCGAGCGCGCGCTCGAATTCCGCGGCAATAACTCCGGGTTGGCGGGCGAAAAACCACTGCGCATATACGCCTCGCCGGAAAATCATTCGTCGATCGACAAAGCGGTGCGCATCGCCGGGATCGGCCAGCAAAATCTCGTTAAAGTCGCGACCGGTGATGGCCATTCCATGGACCCGAACGCATTGCGCTCGGCCATTCAAACCGACATCGCTGCGGGGATGACTCCGGCTGGCTTAATACTGGTTGCCGGCGGTACCTCCATAGGCGCGGCAGATGATATGGCACCGGCTATTGAAGTGGCGCGGGAATACGATCTCTACGTCCATGTGGACGCCGCCTGGGCCGGGTCGGCGATGATCTGCCCCGAATTTCGTGAGTTTTGGGCCGGCAGCGAGCTCGCTGACAGTATCGTCTTTAACCCGCACAAGTGGCTCGGCGCACAGTTCGATTGTTCGGTGCAATTCCTGCGCGACCCGACCGCGCAGGTGCGCACGCTCGGCATTCAACCGGATTTCCTCAAAACCTTAGGTCAAGCCGAAGTCACCGACTTCAGCGAATGGACGATTCCACTGGGGCGCCGCTTTCGTGCGCTAAAACTCTGGTTCTTGATGCGTGCGCATGGACTGGACGACTTGCGTAACCGGATTCGCGATCATGTTGCATGGGCTGAGGAAGCGGCCAGCGCAATTGCTGAAATTCCCGGCTTTCGGATCACCACGCCGTGTCATTTATCGTTATTCAGTTTTCAATACGCGCCGGACGGCAAAGACGCCAATGAAGCGACCAAGGATCTGATTCAGCGCATCAACGATGACGGGCGTATCTACTTAACGCAGACGACGTACGGCGATCAATTTGTGATTCGTTTTCAGGTCGGACAATTCGACACGCAGCATGAAGACATACTGCGTGCCGTTGAGGTGATTCGGGAACTCGCTGATTAGGCGTTTGCGGCGCGGCGTTTTTCGACTAGCCCAATCGCTGTCTCAACCGCGACACCCGCATCACGGCAATAGGCGTCCGCACCGATGGCCTCACCGAACTCTTCATTGAGTGGCGCGCCACCGACCAACACGATGTAGTCGTCGCGAATACCTTTTTCGACCATCGTGTCGATGACCACCTTCATGTACGGCATCGTTGTCGTCAGCAACGCCGACATACCGAGGATGTCCGGCTTGTGCTCTTCGAGCGCCTCGAGGTAGTTCTCCACCGGATTGTTGATGCCGATATTGATGACCTCAAAACCGGCGCCTTCCATCATCATCGCCACCAGGTTTTTGCCGATGTCGTGAATGTCACCTTTGACCGTGCCGATCACCATTTTGCCGACCGGCTTGGCGCCAGTTTCGGCGAGCAACGGACGCAGAATCGCCATACCCGCCTTCATCGAGTTGGCGGCTAACAGCACCTCCGGCACGAACAAAATACCATCGCGGAAATCGATGCCAACGATGGTCATTCCACCGACCAGCGCATCGTTGAGCACCCGCTCGGCACCCCAACCGCGCTCCAACAAAATGTTGGTGCCTTCAACAATCTCATCCGCCAAGCCGTCGTAGAGATCGTCGTGCATTTGCTCGACCAACTCTTCGTCCGAGAGCGAACTCAGATCAATGTCATCATCTAATTCTTCAGTCATATCAACTACGTCCAGAGGCTTCAGCGCTCAGTGCGATCGGAAATTGCTCTCGCACCTGTTGGTCAATCTCATCCGAAATATGCTTCGGAAAATAACTGGCCAATATCTCATTGCGCTTTTCGATTGCGCGATCCAGCAACACCGGCTTACCCGACGCCTCCCAAACGGTCGGGCTCGTGCGGTCGCTGAAATCGGGGTAAATATACTCGCTTTGCATCACGCTCAAGGTCTTGTCAGAGCCCAAATAGTGTCCGATGCCGCTCACGCACACGTCCTTGACGTTTTCGAAACTAAGAGTGTCTTCGTTCACCTCAATTCCGCGCGTCATCCGCGCCACCGCACCTAACACATCGTTGTCGAGCAACAGGCTCTCAGGGCAGGCGCCGAGCAGGCTGGAGTACATGCCGGCCGACTCATAGATGATGTTGGCGCCAGATAGCGCGGGCGGTACCAGCGTATAGGCGCGTTCCGCGCCACCCTGATAATCGGGAAATTTGGAATCCGACATGCCGCAGGCGGTGCCAAACGGCAGGTCAAAGTGGAGACCCATCTGCGCGCACGCCGCCGAGATAATGCCCTGCTCGGGCGAGCCACCGCTCATTGCCCCGGTTCTCAAATCGGAAACGAACGGCCAGCACCCCAGGATCGCCGGCGCGCCGGCTTCGATCGCATTCACGTAGACCAAACCACCCAGACACTCGGCCCAGGCTTGCGATACTGCGCCAGCAAGACAGGCAGGTGTGGTTGCACCAGCCTGACCGGCCGACAACAACAACACTGGCATACCGCCTTCCACCGCAACCCGCAGACATTCCAACGCGTCTTGGGCAAATTTCATCGGCGGTACGACGAAGCAGTTCGACTGACTGACAAACGGACGTGCCCGCCACTGGTCTTCGCCACCGGCAATCACGTGCAGCATTTGCAGCGTTTTCTCTAAATGCGTGTGATGCACCCAGCTCGCACCGACGTGCTTGCTAGTGCCAGCGACGGAACAGTAGGTCGTATTCAGGTCCATCTCGTAGTTATCTTCGACATCGCGCAACACGCACATCCGCTGGAACATATGGATGTGCTCGCAGGTGTCGGCAATGCGCGCCAAGTCATAGAGATCTTGGGACGTCGAATCGCGGTATTCGTTGTTTTCTGTGTCAGCAACCATCACCGCCGCGCCGGCGGTTGAAAAATAGACTTTGCTGCCAGAAATATCGAGATCGTATTCCGGATCCTGAGCGTACAGCGTCAGATTGCGCTGACACTTCTCCAACGCGGCATCCACCACCTCGCGTGGAAATCGCAGTCGGCCGTCATCGCCCATGATGGCCCCCACCGCGGTGCAGGTTTCAATACAATGCTCCGTGGCATCGGCGAAACCGATCTCGTCGAGAATGCGATAGATGTTCGCCTCAATCGCGGCGATACCTTGTGCGTCGAGTGGCTGGTAAGCACCGCCCTGCTCACCCGGATGGACCGGTTTGATCTCTTCCGCCAGCGGTGCCGCGCGCAGCGCTTGCCGTGCCTTTCGACCTCCTGATCGTCGCGCCATGTCCCGCACCCCCTGTGTACCGTCCACATCCGATTGGCGCCGATTCTCCGACCCGTAAGTGCCTGCTGCAATTGAAATTTATTTTTCTAATCATAAAAAATTCTAATGTATACTCACACCAGCATGAACCGACGACTACCACCCTTGACCAGTTTGCGCGCCTTTGAAGCCGCCGGACGCCACTTGAGCTTCACCCGAGCCGCCGAAGAACTCACGGTTACGCAAGCCGCAATCAGTCATCAGGTGAAATCATTGGAAGAACATCTCGGGCTGCGGTTGTTCGTTCGGATGCCCCGCCGGCTCGAGCTCACCGCAGCCGGCAAGAAACTGTTACCGGTGGTACGTGATTCGTTTAGCCGAATCAGCGACAGTATTGCCAAGCTCAGTGACATCATGCCGTCGCCCGGACTGACGGTACGCCTTACGCCCTCGTTCTCAGCCAAGTGGTTATCGCCTCGACTCGATGCCTTTCGCCAACGTCATCCGGATATCGACCTTTCATTGAATCATTCCAATGCGCCAGTCGATTTTGCTCGGGAATCGATCGATGTGGCCGTTACCTACGGCAATGGCAAGTGGCCAAGGGTGATTGCAGACCCCGTTATGAGCCTCGACTTTTTCCCGGTCTGCAGTCCTGTGTACCTAGCGTCATCCCAACCACTGGAGCATCCGAACGATCTGCAGCGACATACGCTGCTTCACGACAGCAGTCACGAAAACTGGGCGGCCTGGTTGGAACTGGCTGAGGTTGATCCGAGCATCGCTTCCCGCGGACCGATCCTCGACGATACGAACGTATTAACTCAGGCGGCCATCGACGGCCTCGGCGTTGCTCTGGGTTCGACCAGCTTTATTGCTGATCACCTGGAGAGCGGTCGACTGGTACGGCTTTTCGACATTGACCTGCACAACGAGTATGCCTACTACGTGGTCTGTCCACGATCACATTTGCGCCGGCCTAGCGTGGTCGCCTTTCGCGACTGGCTGCTCGAACAGTCTGAGGTCGGCCGCGCCCTACTTGATTGATTCGACGTTGCGCTTCATTCTGAATCGCGATGGCACGACAAGCTGACAGTATTGCCGAGGTCGTGGCGAGCGGCCTGTGCATCGGCTGTGGACTGTGTGAAGCGCTCAGCGGTGGTCGAGCAACCATGACCATGACCGACTATGGCGCGCTGCGTCCCAACCCGGTCGATACGTTTACCGCATCCGAAGAGGCCGAGTTATTGGCCGTCTGCCCGGGCGTGCGTGTCGAACCACGGCAAGAAGCGGCTAGTGCAGTCGACGCAATATGGGGCGGTGTTTTGGATATGCGTTATGCCTGGTCGGGTGATGCTGATGTTCGACATCGTGGCGCGACTGCCGGGGTCCTGACCACGCTCGGCCAACATCTGTTGGCGACCGGGCGCGTCGAGTTCGTCGCCCATGTTGGCTCGAACCCGGCAAACCCCGCTTTCAATCACGCCGTGATTAGCGAATCCGGTGAAGCGATGCTGTCGCGTGCCGGTTCCCGTTATGCACCGGTGTCTCCGCTGACCAATTTCATCCGAGCGTTGGACCGTAATAAGCCTTTTGCGCTGATTGCCAAACCCTGCGACCTGAACGCAGTGCATCGTCTCAGCAAACGCGACCAACGAGTGGATGAATTGTGCGTGGCGCGCCTTGCCATGGTCTGCGGCGGTCAGTCTCGACACACCAAAACGCGCGGCTTGCTGAATCACTTTGGCGTCTCAGAGTCGGATGTGCGACTGCTGCGCTATCGCGGTTTTGGCAATCCAGGGCTGACTCACGTCGAAACACACCAAGGTGATACGCATCAACGCACGTACCTCGAAGAATGGGGCGACGAATCGAGTTGGGAATTGGAAACTCGCTGCAAGCTGTGCCCAGACGCACTTGGCGAAGCCGCTGATCTGGTGGTCGCGGATGTTTGGCCAGGCGGTGCGCCCACCGGCGAGGATGCCGGGTTCAGCGGCATTATCGTACGCACACAGGCCGGCCAGGCACTGGTCGACGAAACGGTTGCGGCCGGTCAGATCATTCTCGGCGAACCCATTTCACCGCGGCAATTCGATGACTTCCAACCTCATCAGCGGCGAAAAAAATTAGCCCTGGCAGCGCGGTTCGACGGCCTTACCGATGCCGGATTGCCGACCATCGACGCGCGCGATCTCCGCTTAACCGAACTTGGCTATCGATGCGATTCTGACGAATATCAGCGCGAACGCCAGGGCACCGCCCAACGCGCACGTGACGGCCGAATCGCCGAACCGGCACCCTTCTCTGCGAGCCGACGAAGTGTTACAAATTAGCGGCTAGCCGGAGGTTAAGAAATATGCTGAAACCCGCGTCCGAAACCCAATACTCTGCTGCCGAATGGCAAACGCGCATCGACCTCGCCGCTTGTTACCGCTTAGCGGATATGCACGGCTTTTCCGACATGATCTGGAATCACATCACCGCGCGCGTACCTGGCACTGAAACCTTTTTGATCAACCGATTCGGCCTCCGCTACGACGAAATCACCGCCTCGAATCTGGTGACCATCGACCTCGATGGCAACGTGATCGACCCTGGCAGCGGCGCGCCGACCGACTTCGATATCAATGTCACCGGATTCGTGATTCACAGTGCGATTCACGCAGCGCGAACCGACGTCCAATGTGTAATGCATAGTCATTGCTCCGGCGGGCTGGCTGTATCCGCGCTAAGAGACGGCCTCATCCCGATGATCCAGGACGCGATGTCGTTCCATAACCGAGTCGCGTATCACGACTATGAAGGCCTGTCGACGAACCTCGAAGAACGCGAACGACTGGCCGCCGATCTCGGCGACAAGAACGCCATGATTTTGCGCAATCATGGGTTACTGACGACCGGCGCGACGGTCGGCGAAGCGTACGTCACCATGGTCTACCTGGAGCGCGCCTGTAACGTGCAGATGCAGGTATTAGCAAGCGGCCAGCCCTACCAGCTGCCGCCCGAGGATGTGTGCGAAGCGGCCGCGAATCAGTACGACTTATTTCCGATGGGGAAATACGAATGGCCCGCGCTTATGCGGCTGGCAGAGAAGCAGTCTCCCGGCTTTGACGCCTAAGCGGTTTCTTCTCTGAGGCCTTTATAGAGACTGAGACACATCACCAACAGTACCAAGGTGAACGGCAGCCCGACCGAGATCGCCAGCGCTTGCAGCGAGCTAATGCCGCCGCCGAGCAGCAACACCACCGCCACTGCACCCACCAGCACGCACCAAAAGACACGCTGTTTCACCGGCGCGTCCATCTTGCCGCCAGCGGTAATGGTATCGACCACCAATGAACCCGAGTCTGCCGACGTGATAAAGAAAATCGCGATCAGTACCAGCGCACCGCCGGAGACAAACTCCGTCCACGGCAGTCCTTCGAGCATTTTGAACATGGCGAGTTCGACCGGCGAATCGGCGACGCCGCGGTAACCCTCTTCAAACAACTGGTGCAGTGCGGTACCGCCAAAAATCGACATCCAGACAATGCCGATGATGGTCGGAATAATCAGCACCCAGGTAATGAACTCGCGCACCGTGCGGCCGTAACTCACCCGTGCGATAAACATTCCGACGAACGGCGACCAGGCGACCCACCATGCCCAGTAAAACGTCGACCAGCCATGGTAGAAGCCGGTGTCGTCACGACCGACCCAGTTGCTCAGCGGCAGCAGGTGCGTGGCGTAATCGACGAATGTGCTCGCAATCGTCTTGAGCAGGATCAGCGTTGGGCCGGCGAATAACACGAACAGCATCAACAATGCCGCGAACAACATGTTGAGCTCGCTGAGGCGTTTGACGCCTTTATCCAATCCAGCGACCACAGAGATCAACGCAATACCGATAATCACGCCGATGAGTATTATGAATAGCGTATTGGTTGATTCAATGGCAAACAGATAATTCAAACCGCCTGCGATTTGCTTCGCGCCGAGACCGAGTGACGTGGCCAGGCCAAAAATGGTCGCCAGCACCGCGGTCACATCAACCACGTGACCAAACCGGCCCCAAGTTGCGTCGCCAAGCAATGGATAAAACGCCGACCGCATCGTCAGCGGCAAGCCGCGGTTGAAACAGAAGAACGCGAGCGCCAACCCGACCACCGCGTACACGCCCCAGGCGTGCAACCCCCAATGCAGAATCGCCGCGGACATGCCCGCAGACTTCGCCGCCACCTGATCGGCTGGGTCAATGCCCAACGGCGGGTTCAGGGTGTGTGTTACCGGCTCCAAAACACCGTAAAACATCAGACCAATACCGACGCCGGCGGCAAACAACATGGCTAACCAGGCCGGATATCGATACTTCGGTTCAGCGGCAGCGCCACCGAGGCGAACTTTGCCCAGTTTGCTGTAGGCGACGAAGACACAAAACAGCACAAAGATGTTCATCGCGATCATGAACGTCCAGTCGAATTTGGTCGTTATCCAAACCCGCAGATCGGAGAACGCCTGCCCCGCGGAATCTAAGAAAATCAAGGTTCCAACGACAAATGCGACCACCAAAACAGCGGAAACCGCGAATACCGGGTTGTGGATATCCAGCCCCAGCCACCGAATATTGTCCTGGCCAATTTCGTAGGAACGGCTGTTTTCGTGGCGACTTTTTGACACCGCTGTCTTCCTTGTCATTGATGGAACAAAATGCCCCAAATTGCTGTCGTAATCAGTACACCTCGTGTCGCATAGAGACAGTCTAAAGGCAGGGGCATGGGTTAGGTTTTAAATGCGCGCCGTATGGTGCCCACAAGTACCTGCGCGACGCAAACTTCGAAGTTTTCGATAATCATTTGGCGGCTTCTCACGTGCACGAGAAAAATGCCAATCTGCCGGGGGGCAAACATGTCTGATCAGATCAATCCGACCAGGACCGCACTGGCCGCAGGTGTTGCTGTCGCGTTAAGCGGCGGCGCTGCAGGTGCTCAGGAAGAGTCCGACAGTTTATTTGAAGAAATCACAGTAACGGCAACGAAACGCCAGGCCAGCGTGCAGGACATTCCATTGTCCGTCAGTGCGATGGGCGGCGACACGCTGCGCGACTTGGGCATCGAGACATTCGACAAATACGTTGAATTCCTGCCGAACGTCGTCTCAGCCGGTAACGGCCCCGGTAAGAAAGAAATTTATATCCGCGGCAGCGCCACCGACCAGGCGGCGGTCACGATCGGCCCAGCAAACGGCACCACGCCAGGCGTGGCGCTGTATGTTGACGAGCAGCCCGTTTCGTTCGGCGCTCGTAACCTCGACTATTACGCCGTGGACCTCGAGCGCATCGAGGTACTCGCAGGCCCGCAGGGCACCTTGTTCGGCGCCAGCTCGCAGTCCGGCACGATGCGCTTGATTACGAAGAAGCCGGTACAAGGCGTTTTCGCTGCTGGCTTTAACGCCAAGTATGCGATTACCGATGGTGGCGCCGACAGCACCGCGGTCGATGCGTACTTGAACCTGCCACTAACCGACAATTTTGCGGTTCGCGTAGTTGGCTATTCCGATAACCAGGGCGGCTGGATCGACAACGTGTCCGACACCTTCACGCCGAGCGGCTTGGTCATCGACCGCAACAACGCCGCTGGATTCGGCCCACCGGTTACCGGCGCGAACACGATTCAGTCGGCGAACAACGGCGGACTGGTGCGTGAAGACTGGAACGAAGCCACCTACAGTGGCGCGCGTTTAGGATTCGCCTGGGATATCAACGACACCTGGGATTTCTTACTCCAGCACACCAACCAAAGCCTGGATGTCACCGGTACCTTCTTGGTCGACCCGAGCTTCGGCGGTTGGGAGTCCAACGCCAAGTTCTCGCCGGAAAGTAACCGTGACGACTTCGGTCTCACCACCTGGACGTTGAATGGCGCCATCGGCAACCTCGATGTGTTGTACACCGGTGGTTTCCTCGACCGTGACGTGGACAGCATCATCGACTACACGTTCTACAACAACGGTGGTGGCTACATTTCCTACTACCTGTGTAGCGGTAACATCTACGATCCGACCGACGTCAACAATTGCTTTGACCCCACCAAGCAGTATCTGGAAAACACCAGCAATCAGCGCACCACGCATGAAATTCGCATCACGTCCGATGCGGACAACCGGTTCCGCTGGATTGTCGGTGCCTACTTCAATGACATTGAAACCACCCACACCGGTGAATTCCAGTACGCCTCAACCAACGCCGCCTTTTCAGAGCACATCAACAACTACTACAACAACAACTCTGGCGACGGGTTCTTGGTCGGCAACACCACGTTGGACACAACGGGCACTGTGACCAACGGTCCGCGAAGCCCGTTCACGACGTTCTTCAACGACTTCACCCGCTCAGAAGATGAAGTGGCTTTCTTTGGTGAGCTGGCGTTTGATCTCAGCGACACGTTGACCGTGTCAGTGAGTGCGCGCGACTACGACCTGGACTCTGCCTTGCAGGGCGCGGCGAACTTCTCGTTCGGTTGTCGCTACGGCATTGGCGGCAACGCCCAGACCACACCAGACGGCCGTTGTAATGGTACTGACTTCAGTAACGATGTGACGGCGCGCTTGCGGACTCTTGGTGAATTCGCCGCAACCGGCGATGCCAACGTGATCCTCAACGCCACTAGCCCACTGGGTAACCGCGATTTGTTCCGCGGCGGTGGCAACAACGCGGCGACCTTGCTTGCGATTCAAGAAGGTCGGCTGGATATCAGCGGCCTGCAGCGTGACGGCACCACCAACGAAAGCGACACTATCGTTCGTGCCGCGATCGATTGGAGTTTCGCTGACGACAAGATGCTGTATGCGGCCTACTCGGAAGGCTACCGACCGGCCACGCAGAATCGTAACGCGGGTCAGCTAGCTGCCAACCAAACGGGCGTGTTCGACGGCTACGTCGTACCGGCGGTTGCTAAGACCGACACGTTGGAGAACATTGAGGTTGGCTTTAAAGGTGACCTGTTTGACGGACGCCTGCGCCTCAACGCGACCTACTACATGTCGGATATCAGCGACCTGCAGATTTCGCGCTTCGACCCATCCAACGTCGCGTTCTTGTTCTTTATTGAGAACGTCGGTGATGCCGAGGCTGACGGCCTCGACGTTGACTTCCAGTGGGCCGTGTCCGACAACTTTACGTTGATGGGCGCGTTCTCCTGGCTCGACACTGAGTTGACGGCGATCAACGCGCAGTTGGACGGCATCGCGGTACCGGTCGGCAGCGAACTGCCGCTGGCACCGGATCTCTCCGGTAACCTGCGCGGTCGCTACGACTTCTTCATGGATAGCATGGACGCCGACGCCTACGTCTCGGCGAGCCTGAACTTCCGCGGTGAGTCGGTAACTTCGCTGATCGGTAGTGCCGAGTTCTTTGTCGACACACTGTTCCAGCAGAGCGGTCGAACCACAAACCTCAGAGTTCGTAACGAAGGTGGCACTTTCGGCACGGTCGCAATTCCGGACGGTGCGGGTGGCTTCCGCCTACCGAACAACTCTCGCTTTGTAAATCCGAGCGCAACCACGCTAAGCGCAGCGATCGGTTTCAACAAGGATAACTGGGGCGCCGAGCTGTTCGTCGACAACATCACGAATGAAGAGGCACCGATTGTTCAGGTCGCCGGTAAATTCACACCGGAAGTGACGGTACAGCGTCCAATGACGATTGGTATTCGCTTCAACATGGATTATGAATAAGCATCCATAGCGTGGATAATGAAAGGGCGAACTTCGGTTCGCGCTTTTTTTTGTCACCGTAATCCGCATGTCAGCCGCCAACCCCCTACACGTCGCCATTCAAAAAGCCCAGCGCTTGCTGCAGCAGAATCAAGCTGATGAAGCGCTAGAGGCCCTCAACGGCGTCTTAACCGACGATCCCGACAATGCTGAGGCGTTGTTGACCGTAGCGGTTGCGGAACGTGCACGCGGTAATCACGACCAGGCACTGCAGACGCTGGATAAACTACTCTCGCTGCGCCCTAACTTTGGCCGGGCGCTGCAAGAAAAAGGCATCAATGAAGTCGGCAAGCAGAATTTGGTCGCGGCCGGTCGCGCATTTGAAGATGCCGTCAACGCGGATCCGGCTCTGCTCAATAGTTGGCAAGCACTGGCCAAGCTTTACCACGACAGTGGTCAAGCGGCCGACGCGGCGAATGCCAAGGATAAAGTGTCATTCCTG
>JBCCEH010000004.1:0-221848 GCA_039030375.1 Pseudomonadota bacterium
CCCAGTAGACCCACGTATTACGACAACTATTGACGCACAACGACCTGTCTTTGGCGATATCGGCTGTGTGGTTGTTGATGCGCATCCTGATATGACTGATGCCGACGAGGGCCGTGAACGGGCCTATTGTGTCGAAGTCTCAACTGGCGCCGTCGCGGTCGACTGGGATGATTCTGAGGTTTACGAGTTCACGGCGAACGATCTTGATGACCGTGCCGAAGAGGGCGCCGCGTTTGGTGATTACCCCAGTATTGCGGCCGACGCGAAGAAGTATTCGGGTTGGTCGACCGAATTGAAGCGCTGGATTCGTCAAAACGAAACGGTAACGCGATTCCGTTCCTCAAAATTCAAAGCGATGTCCGATGCCGGCGAAAGCGAAGGCGATTTTCGTGCCCGTTTGCAGCTCATCGCCAATGAAAAACGCGACGAAGCGGCGGCGAAGCTGCGCAAGCGATATGCGTCGAAAACCAAAACGCTCAAGGATCGGTTGATGCGCGCCGAACAAGCGTTAGAACGCGAACAGCAGCAGTCCAGCAAATCCAAAATGGATACTGCGATTTCATTCGGCACCGCCATTCTCGGTGCGGTACTGGGCCGCAAAGCAATCTCGAGCAGCTCGGCAAGCAAGATGGGCACGGCGATGCGCAAAGCCGGTTCGGCACGTCAGCAGGCCGGTGATGTAAAGCGAGCCAAGCAAACGGTGGCGAAGGTACAAACGGATTTACAAAACTTAGAGGCGGAGCTTGAGCACGAAATCGACGCGTTGGATACGTCATTCGATGCGCAAGCGGAGGAGCTGACCGAGCTCGCGATCCGCCCCAAGTCCACAGATATCCACATTGCGGCAATTGGCTTGGGTTGGTTGCCGTATACAGAGGATGAGTCAGGTCGGCTGCAGCCGGCATGGAATAATTAATACGACACGGTTAAGAGAGGAAATAGCATGTCAGTAGCAAAAATTACCGAGATCTCAGCGTCATCCAAGAAGAGTTTCGAAGATGCGATCGAGAAGGGCATCAAGCGTGCCAACGATACCTTGGACAACATCGAAGGTGCCTGGGTGCAGGATATGAAAGTGACCTGCAAAGACGGCAAAGTCGATGAATATCGCGTCCAGATGAAGGTGACCTTCATTCTTAAATAAGCGCCAAAATTGTCGAATTGGGCTAGATTCTGCGATTTTGTGCGGTATCCTGGCCCAGGAGAGGCAATACAACTATTACAACTGTTGGGGAATCCGAAAATGAACAATGCACTTAAACTTTTGTTGATCCTGTGCTCAGGCGCGCTGGTTGCGGCCTGTGGCGGCGGGGACGACGCTGATTCAGCGATGGAAGAGGCGGCAGACGCGGCTTCTGATATGGCCGATGAGGCGGCTGATGCGGCATCTGATATGGCTGACGATGTCGCTGACGCAGCATCCGACATGGCTGACGAAGCAGCGGATATGGCCGACGACGCCATGGACGCAGCGGCTGACGCCGCAGATGACGCGATGGACGCTGCCGGAGAAATGGCTGACGATGCGATGGACGCCGCTGAAGAAGCTGCCGACGACGCGGCGGACGCTGTTAAGGACGCGCTCGACTAAGCTGTCAGGATTTACAAATCCGCAATATCGATGCGGGCACTCGCGATGCGGGTGCCCGCATCGTCTTTTTCCGTCCAGGCAAATACCAACAAGTCCCCATATCGGGCCATCTGCGGTACCGACATCGCCGACAGTGATTTCGCCAAGCCGGTAACCGCTCGTACCGGACCAATCTCACCCTCCGAGGTAACGGCCCTAATCAGGATTTCCAATCCGTCGTGCCGTCGGCTTAGCCAGCTGACCACATAGCCATCATCGAGTTTAGCGAGACCGACTCGACCCATTGTGTTGTCCCTTGCAATCTCAATGGGTGTTGAAAAATGCTCGCCGCTGTCGTGGCTAATTGTCAATTGAACTCGCGGTACGGTGGCTGCCGTGAACCAGGCAACCGCAACATGATCACCCTCGGCAATGATTGACGGTCCATTGACAGGACAGCCGTCAATGACCCAGCCATCGCGATGGATCGGCGTGCTGGGTTGCCATTGGCGATCGATCATTCGCGCCACTGAAATGTCGCGAACCTCATCGCGTGTACGATCGCGGTACACGACGATCGGCCCCGATGCGGCAACGGCGACGTCGGTCGAGCAGCAGTCGCAAATCAGTTCGTCGACGACCTGTTCGTCGCCGATTTTGGAGCCGGGGTTGATCGCAGCGCTGCGCAGCGTCATGCCGTGCTGGTAGGGGTCATTGCCATCGCGCGTCGCGGTCTTGCGGCCGTCCAACCAGATCAAACCGGTTGCACCCACAGCCGGATACATCGATACGAAACCATGCTCAGTTTTGGTGCCGTCGCGATGTGGGTGAATCGGTACCGACCAAGTCTCGCCGTTATCGTTGGACTGCATGAAAATTACGTCATAGGCGTACCAATCGCCGCCGGACGGTTTCAACCAATGCGCCGCGAGTTTGCCGTCGCCCATTGAAACAACCGAGGGCAGGTCGGCCCAATTGACGAACATGTCCGGTTCGGTGGTGACCGTTGCGGCGGGTGACCAGCCGCCGTCGCTAAATCGTGAATACTTCAAGGCGGTGTGGCCATCGGCCGTCGGCGCGAGCCAGCTCAGCGTAACGTCGCCCGTCGGGCCCGCTTCGAGTCGCGGACTGCTGGCAGGAACCTCGGCCGGAGTCGTTAGCGGAATTGACAGAGCGGGTGGGTTGTCAGAAGTTTCTGCTGCAGCCGAGTGAGCGACCATGGCTGTCAGCAAAAAAGCCAAATAAGAGTGTTTCATAGGCAGCATTATGCGGATTTCGGCTGTATACTGCGACGCCTGCCGAGGGTATGCCGGGCAATCCGGGGCTAGGTGGCAGAGTGGTTATGCAGCGGCCTGCAAAGCCGTGGACGCCGGTTCGATTCCGACCCTAGCCTCCATTTCCCTCGCTTGCCCGGGTGGCGGAATTGGTAGACGCTGCGGACTTAAAATCCGTTTTCCGAAAGGAAGTGAGGGTTCAAGTCCCTCCCCGGGCACCATCACCGCGAACGAAGGTCGAGGAGTTTAGCAAGGCGGAATCGCTGTTAAGTCCGTATCCCTCGTAGCATCTCCAACGGTCCATGCCTCGTGCTTTTCTATGGCACACTAAAGATCAATCGGCGATCACCGACTAGCCGGCTTTCTAGATAGCAAGCCGATTGGGTTCGAGTCCGGCCCTGGGCACCACTCGAGATCTTCATCGCCTTGGAGAATTCTCATTAACAGACCATCGAGATCGTTTCTTCTCAACGTAATCACGATATTCGTTACGGTTGTAGCAGCGCTTATTGCGTATGACTACGCCACCGAAGAGGAGGCGACGCCCGTGCGACTGGACAAGGAAACGGTCGGTGAGCTCCTTGTGGACATAGATGAAGGGGAGGTTCTTGTTGTTTCCCCGGAAGAGTTTGTTGCAACGGGTGAGAAGGATTCGAGTTGTTTAACTCCCAGTCAGTTAGAAATGCATCCGCTACTGGTCGAAGACATGACGCGCCTGGATCCGATTACGTTTTCTGGTCCAGCAGTCGAAGCATTCCGTTACTTAAGCGCTGAAGAGGTCGCTGGTTTGGCGGACCAGGGTGATAGCGCTGCCATGGTGGTGATGGGCGCGATTCATGTGATGCGGGCTAATGGATTCGAGGAGTCGAGGGCCGTTTCGTTTCTGCTCTACGAAGATATGGAGTTACATCAGAATGCCTGGAACGGTGTCGAATCGCAGGAGATCCATAATGACCTGCGCGAGGCGGAACAGTGGTTTTATCGTTCCGCAATGAATGGTCGCCTCATGGCGTTGCAACTCGTGGGTCAAATGAAACGAAGGTTGGTTGGTGGGCCAGTAGAACTTGGCTGGATCGAGCAAGACGAATATGACGCGTTGGAGCTCGGCGAGAAAAACAGCTTGTTTCCGATAAACGTGTATTCCGCCTTGTCCTATACGATTGCGCCGGAGTTGCGATCCGGGCCGACAGGAATTTTATACGGTCTCGTTCCCAAAGGTGAGCGCATGACAGGTCTCTTGCACAAGTTGGCCGCGCAATTTGATACCGATCGGGAGCGAGCCGGTTTGCCGCCGATTGTTGTCATCGAATCGAAGGTTCCTGAGCTCACAGAGCTCTTCGAAATGGTTTGCGAAGAGTATCGCGACCCGAAGTACATGGATGATTACGACTAAAAAGCCGGCGATCAATTCTCATACTTTGTGGCGGTAGTTTGTTCTGATGACTAAACCCAAGATTCTCAGCACGGCTTATTTGCTCGGCGCCAACCTGGTCGCGCTGTGGTTCGCCTTGCAGCTCAACTGGAGTCTGATCGAGGTACTCATAGTCTATTGGCTACAAGCGGCTATGGTTGGCGAGTCGCATCGACGCAAAATGCGAGACATCTTGGACTTCGCTGCTCACAGCTCTGAGCGAAGGCGACAGCAAATCGGCCCGCTGATGCAAGCGGGAATTCAAAACGGCTTCGCCGGAATCTACGGCTTGGTGTGGATTGCACTCGGCGTGGCGCTTGCCTTCGCCTATGTGAAAGCTGGGAGTCCTGTCTTGCGAGTCTGGTCGTTGCTGCTCGTAGTAGCGCTGTTTGCTGTCATTCACTGGTGGTCCTACCGCGTCAACAAGCCGTTCGATCAGCGGCGTCGGATTGATGTCAATCTGTTAATGCTACCGTTGTTTCGCATTCTCATACCGCTACATATTTTTCTGGTTGTGGTTGGTGTCGATGCGGTATCGAGCGCAACGTCATTAACCATTTGGATGTTGATCAAGTCAGCGGCGGATGTTGGTGGTCATGTCGTCGAGCATCGAGTCGATACCTTCCAATAACTCCGATCGCGACGATTAAGGACGTCGTCACACAGTAAATGTTAAGCGGTTCACAGTTCTGCTCGAAATCACGGCACTTTTTAGTTTTTCACTTGTGTATCTGGGACAAAAGAAGCTGGTCCCACGGAGATGCACAATGCGCGCGATTCCATCGCAACATGCGGCGAATCAAAACGTCGACTACCGACTACTCAGTATGTTGTCGGACCTCGTGCTGTGCAGTAAGTGTTTGCGCGCCGGCCGATCTACGCCGGTGCCGCAGATACTGTCAGAGCGGCATACGCCACGCACTCTTTGTAGTAATTGCGCCGAGCGTCCGCGCCGCAGCCTGCGCCGCGTTCTGCGCCATTTGATCCGCTCCTAGCACGCTGGTAACCCCCTAGAGTTACGCTCGTGATTCCGGCACACTGCGTGCCGTGGCTAAGCTCTACTTCTATTATTCCTCCATGAATGCCGGTAAGTCGACGGCGCTCCTGCAATCGAGCTACAACTATCGTGAGCGCGGCATGCAAACGCTGGTTATGGCGCCGAATCTCGATGACCGCTATGGTGTCGGCAAGGTCACGTCACGTATTGGTATTGATAGCGATGCGACCGTATTTCAGACCGATGACAATCTGTTCGACGTCGTTCAAGCCGCGCACACCGAGAATGCGCGGCACTGCGTGCTGATCGACGAAGCGCAATTCCTGACGAAAGATCAGGTGTTCCAACTGGGTGAAGTCACAGACAAGTTGAATATTCCTGTCTTAGCGTACGGTTTACGCACCGACTTCCAAGGTGAGCCGTTTACCGGTAGCAAGTATTTGCTGGCCTGGGCCGACAATCTCAAAGAGCTAAAAGCGATCTGCTGGTGTGGTTCGAAAGCGACTATGGTGGTGCGCTATGACGAATCCGGAAGTGCCGTCAGTGAGGGCGCACAGATTCAAATCGGTGGCAACGACACCTATGTGTCGATGTGTCGCAAGCACTACAAAGAAGCCGTTTACGGCAAGTAGCTAGCTGGACGTCTCTTTTAATCCTGACGTGGGAATGTTCTCGCTCGGCACCGGCATGATTTCGGTGTTTTCGCGCGCTAACAGTTTGCGCATGTCGTCGAGCGTTTTCATGATTGCGGTGTCCGCAAACTCATCACTATTGAGATCACCGCGCTGGGTCGCGTGCAGGTCACTAAACTTAATTCGATGATGCCCAAAGCTGATCACGTCGTTGTGCGCCATGATGTGATTAGAGACGCGTTTGGAATTGACGTATGTGCCGTTGGTGCTGTTGAGGTCCATCAGGAAGGTGGTGGAACCGGTGCGCACCAGTAGTGCGTGATGACGCGACACAAATTTGCTGCTGATCGGGATATCGTTGTGTTCGGAGCGACCAATTAGGAAGCGTGGTCGATCAAACGACAGTTCATGCAGTGTTTTGCCTTCGTGAGAGACGTAAAGCATTGGTGGTGCTGGCGGTGTATCGCTGGTTGGTGCGCTGTCAGCCAGCTCATTCCAAGTGCCTTTCGGTAATACCGGCTGTTCGATTTCATCCGCAGGTACTGGCAGCGTATTGGCTTTTGCGAGCGCCATCAGCGCGATGCGGTCCAAAATGCCTGGCCAGCCACCGGACGCACGCCATAATTCAGTACATATATTTGCCGGGAAAATAAATTCCGGCACCGTGCTGCCCGCGGCTTTGAGTTTCTGGTGTACGAATTCGGTGACTTCTGGTGGGGCCATCGGGCGAAGATGGAAATCGATGGTGAGACGCTTGTGTAAGCAGTCCATCGATTTGTCCTCTAATAGTGGCAACAGCGAACGATCGGCGGCGAGCACCATTTTTACTGCGCTTTCGCCGCGGATGTTGAGGTCGGCTAGCTCGCACAAAGCGCGCATCGCATTAGGGTTCAGCGCGTGCGCGTTCTCGATAATCAGCAGCGGCGCTTCGTTCGACTGCGCCTGCTGCAGGACAAATACGCGCAGCATGGCCAAGAGTTCGGTGATACTGCTGTGGTCCAGGACATAGCCAAATTGGCGCAATATCGCTTCGAATAAGGTGGTGGTGTTCAGCCCATTGCCATCGACCACGGCAACGGCGATGGAATCCGGCAACGAAGCAACAAATTGTTGAATAACGGTGGTTTTGCCGCTCAGCGTGGGTCCCTGTAGCAAGCTAAGGCCATTGCGGGCAGCGCGTGTGTCGGCGAGCGCTTGTAGCGCATCGGCTTGGGAGGCGTAGGACACGAGCACCAGCGGGTTCCCGTGAGACGGGAAGGGTTGCTCGTTGAGCCCGGCTGCGCCTAAATCCATAAACTTGAACTCGCAATCACAGTTGTTGCGTCAAATTCGGTAGTCTTGGGCCCGGTTCTTCGTTGTCGTTCATTATTGAACCGGGTCGGTCAGTGTAAGGGCGAACCATGACAATTGTAAGAACAAAATACGAGTTTCTTTGTCGATCAAACAGCCACGAACTAGAATTAATTCGAGTTATAGAAAAACAATGCAAATTATTGATTTAAAATATTATTTTGTGTTCCAAAGCGATCTGTCTCTGATTGGCGACGAGACCTAAGGCATTGACTACTAAGTTATCTGCAACCGGCTTGACCCTGCTGCGTGGTGAGCGCCTGCTTTTCCGCGACCTGGAGTTTGCGCTAAATCCCGGCGAGCTACTGCTGTTGGAGGGTAAGAACGGTAGCGGCAAAACCAGCCTGTTGCGTGTCATTGCGGGGCTGCTCGAGCCCGAAAGTGGTGAAATCCGCTGGGACGGCAAGCGGGTGCGCAGTAGCCGCCAAGAGTTCCAAAACGCCTTTATTTGGATGGGGCACGCGGTGGGTATGAAAAACGACCTGACATTGCTGGAAAATCTGCAGTTTGAGGCCAGGCTGCAGTCACCGTCGGCGGCCGAATTCAAGGAGGTACTCAGTCGACTCGGGCTCAATCGACTGAAGAATCTGCCGATGCGGGCGTTATCAGCGGGGCAGAGACGGCGGGTCGCCCTAGCGCGGCTATTGTTATCCGAGGCTGCCGTATGGCTGATGGACGAGCCGGTGGCCAATTTGGACACTGAGGGCCGCAAACTGGTGATCGATCTGGTTGAGGATTTTCTCAATTCTGGCGGCATGGTGGTGATGGCGGCCCACCAGGACGTAGATGTCGAGGCCCCCACGCACACGCTGGAGCTGTCATGAGCCAGCCTGCGGCTCCTTTACCGGCAATCTCGAAAGCCGTTATCGCGGTAGTCAAACGCGACCTACTGCTGGCCTGGAAGCGCCCAGGGGATGTCCTCAATCCGCTCATCTTCTTCCTGATGGTCATTACGCTGTTTCCGCTGGCGATGGGCCCAAGCACGGCGGAAATGCAGTTCTATGCGCCAGGAGCGCTCTGGGTTGCAGCGCTCCTGGCAACCCTTTTGTCCCTTAACAGCCTGTTTCTTAGCGATTTTGAGGATGGCAGCCTGGAGCAGATGCTGGTGAGTCCGGTGCCGTTGTCGGCACTGGCGTTGGGCAAGGCCTGGGGCCATTGGCTGACCACGGGGCTGCCGCTGGTGATCGTGTCGCCGCTGGTTGCCGCCAGTTTTCAAATGTCGCTATCCGTGACCGGGGTCCTGATGCTGACATTGACCCTGGGTACCATAAGTTTGAGCCAGCTGGGCGCTGTGGGTGCGGCTTTGACGGTCGGTTTGAATCGTGGGACATCGTTGTTGAGCCTGCTAATCCTGCCGATGGCAATGCCGATGCTGATTTTTGGCGCTCGCACGGTGTCACTGGTCGCTGCCGGGGATGGAATTGGTGGCGGTGTGTACTTTTTGGCGGCGTTCGCGGTGTTGATGATGACGATCTCACCATTTGCGACAGCTGCCGCATTGCGGATTAGTAACGAGTAGAATCTCGCCCGATGTTCAAATTCTTTCACAAGCTGGCGTCGCCGCCGCATTTCTATGAGCTGTCGGAAAAGATGATTCCGTGGTTTCTGTTTCCGGCGGTCTTGCTGATCGGTTACGGCACCTATATGGGGCTTTTCGTAGCGCCGCCAGACGTACGCCAGGGCGACAGTTTTCGCATTATCTACATCCATGTACCCGGCGCTTATTTGTCGATGATGGCCTACAGCACGATGGCGATCAGTGCCGGCATCGGCCTGATTTGGCGAATGAAGCTGGCGCATGCGGTCGCCGCAGCGGCCGCGCCGGTCGGAGCTTGGTTTACGTTTATTGCGCTGGTCACTGGCGCGATTTGGGGCAAACCGATGTGGGGCACCTTTTGGGAATGGACCGACCCGCGCATGATGTCCGAGCTGCTGATGTTGTTCTTGTATTTTGGCTATATGTCGCTGCGTGCGGCGATCGACGATGTTGGCAAGGCCGATAAAGCGAGCGCGGTGCTGGCGCTCGTCGGCGCGGTGAATCTCCCCGTTATTCACTACTCGGTAGAATGGTTCAATTCTCTGCATCAGGGGCAGACCATTTTGGCGGATGACGGGCCCGCGATGGGCATGGATCAATTGGCGCCGCTATTGGTCAATATTCTTGGCTTTTCGATTTTGTTCGGCGCCTTGGTATTGCGACGCGTTCGCACGGAGGTGTTGTATCGGGAGCGACACAAACGCTGGGTCAAAAAAATGGTGTTGGCCGGAAACGCCTAGGAGAGTTTGAGTGGACAAATATGCTGTTTATGTTTGGACGTGCTACGCGATAACCGCCGCTGTGTTGGTGATCAACGCGTGGCAAGCACGGGCGAAACATCGCCGCGTTTATCGCGATATCGAAGTTCGTATTAAGGCGTTGGGAGACGACTAGTGACTCCGCGGCGGCAAAGAATGTTGGCGGTCGGATTGGTCGGCATTGGTGTGGTCGCTGCGGCCGCGCTGACCTTGACCGCAATGCGTGACAATATGATGTTCTTCATCGACGTTAGCGATGTGGTTGCTGGTGAGTATCCGGCAGATCGAAATTTTCGCGTCGGTGGTTTGGTAGTCAACGAGAGTGTCCATCGCGTGTCGGGCTCGTTAGAGATGACGTTCCGTGTCACCGACTTGGAGTGCGAGTTACCGGTTAGCTATACCGGCGTCGTGCCGGATCTGTTTGCGGAAGGGCAAGGCGTAGTTGCGCATGGTCGCATGGGCGCGAACGGGGAATTTGTCGCTGACGAGATTCTCGCCAAGCACGACGAAAATTACATGTCACCGGAAGTTGCCGAGTCGCTGGCCGACCATTTGGAAGAAAAAACCCGTGCTGCCGTCGGTAGCGGGGAGTGCAATCAGGCGTGATCCCAGAGCTTGGGCACTTTGCACTAATTCTCGCGTTGGCTTTGGCCGGCGTGCAAGGATTGCTGCCGCTGATCGGCGCGCACAAGAACGATGTGGCACTGATGCGCCTCGGGCGTAGCGCCGCGTACGGTCAATTCTTGTTTGTTGCGATTTCCTACGCCTGCCTAACCACCGCATTTTTGACCGACGATTTTTCGGTCAAGTACGTTGCGCTGCATTCGCAGTTTGATCTTCCTACGATGTACAAAGTATCCGGCGTCTGGGGCGGTCACGAAGGTTCGCTGTTGCTATGGGTCTTGATGATGGCGGTGTGGACGATTGCAGTCGCCTGGTCGAGTCGGAAATTACCGGACACGTTTGCGTCGCGGGTATTGGGTACGCTCGGCATATTGTCATTCGGTTTCATGTTGTTCACCGCGCTGACCTCAAATCCGTTCGAACGGTTGTTCCCAGCGGCCATGGACGGCAATGATCTCAACCCATTGCTGCAGGATCCCGGTATGGCGATCCATCCGCCGATGCTATATGTCGGCTACGTGGGCTTCTCGGTGGCGTTCGCGTTCGCGATTGCGGCGATGCTCAGCGGCAACCTGGATCGCGAGTGGGCGAAGTGGACGCGACCCTGGACAACCACCGCCTGGTTGTTTCTGACGGTCGGCATCGCGCTTGGCAGCTGGTGGGCGTACTACGAGCTGGGCTGGGGTGGATGGTGGTTTTGGGACGCGGTCGAGAATGCCTCGTTTATGCCGTGGTTGATCGGCACCGCGCTGATCCATTCGCTGGCGGTTACCGAGAAGCGCGGTCTGTTCAAGAGTTGGACGCTGTTACTGGCGCTGTCCGCATTCACGCTCAGCATGCTGGGTACATTCTTGGTGCGCTCCGGCATTATCTTCTCCGTGCATTCGTTTACCAGCGACCCGACGCGCGGTGCGTTCATCTTGATTTTTATTGCTATCGTCGTGGTGGCATCGATGGTGTTGTATATCTGGCGGGCGCCGAAGCTGGATTCACCGGTCGGTTTTCGATTGGTATCGCGCGACACGTTTTTGTTGTTGAACAACATTTTGCTGGTTGTCGCTACCGCAATCGTCTTCTTTGGCACGATTACACCGTTAATATTCGAGCTTGCGAAACTCGGCAAAATTTCTATCGGTCGACCTTGGTACGACGTCGCGTTCTTATTGCCGACGATCCCGTTGGTGTTGCTGATGGCCTTAGGAATGCACTCGGCGTGGCGTGAGCAACCATCGAATACGCTATTACGAAAATTACGCGTCCCATTTGTGATTGCGATCGCCGCTGCCATCGTGTTGCCGGCCTTAATCTACGGGCGCCAAAGCGTGATGATCGCGGTGGGTATTTTTGCCGCCGTATGGATCTTGGCGGCGTCGTTGATCGATCCGATTCGTCACTTTCGTCGTAAACGCGGTCAAGCCGGTATTACGCGATCTGTTTGGGGTATGTCGATCGCGCATGTCGGTATGGGTTTGTTTGTGCTGGGTGTCACCGTGGTGTCGGCGTATAGCGTTGAGGCTGACGTCGTGTTGCAACCTGGAGACGTTGCGGACGAGGGTGGCTACCAGTTTGAACTGCGTGAGCTGCGCAACGTGGAAGGGCCGAACTATCGAGCGATTGAAGGGCTGGTTGAAATTCGCAAGGACGGTGAGTTCGTTGGTGCGGTTCGTCCGCAGAAACGACAGTATCAGGTACAGAACAGCTGGATGACCGAGGCGGGAATTCTCGCTCGTTGGAATCGTGATTTGTTCGTTGCGTTGGGCGAGCAGCTCGGCGGCAACGCCTGGAGCGTTCGTGTGCAGTACAAGCCGATGATTCGCTTTATCTGGCTAGGTGCATTATTCATGGCGATCGGCGGCGTGGTAGCGGCGTCGGATCGACGCTATCGGCGCGTCAGGAAGGGAGCGGCAAGCTGATGTGGCGTTTCGCGTTGCCTTTGATCGGGTTCGTCATTTTGGTCGTTATCTTTGCCAAAGGACTGGAGCTGGATCCCCAAGCGTTGCCGTCGCCATTGACTGAAAAACCAGCGCCGCCGTTTGACCTTGAGGACTTGCAGAATCCGGGCAATCGCGTGTCGTCAGAAATGCTCGGTGGCAAACCCGTGTTGGTGAACGTTTGGGCAACCTGGTGTCCGCCGTGTCGAGCGGAGCATGATTTTCTGCTGGAGTTGCAGCGCGAAGGCGTAACGATCGTTGGCTTCAATTGGCAGGATGACCGCGCCGCCGCGTTAGAATGGTTGCGCGTACTGGGTGATCCGTATGTTGCGACCGGATTTGATCCACAAGGTCGAGCGGGAATTGACTGGGGTGTTATTTCGGCGCCGGAGACATTTTTGATCGATGCCAACCAAGTGATACGGCATAAGCACTTTGGCGAGTTGACTCGCGAGATCTGGGAGCGCGATTTTGCGCCGCTAATGGAGCACTCCCGATGACTCGGCTGCTGTGGGTTTTGGTGCTATGCATCGCCGCGCCGGTCTACGCCGTCGACGCAGGCAAAGCATTTGAAGATCCGGTCATGCAGGCGCGATATGTCGCCATTACTTCCGAGGTGCGGTGCGTTAAGTGCCAGAACGAAGCGATCCGTGATTCCAATTCGCGCATCGCAACGGACCTGCGCCGAGAGGTTCGTCGACTCCTCAGCGAGGGTATGAGCGATGCCGAGATCTATGACTATCTGGTGGCTCGTTATGGAGAATTCGTTTTGTATCGACCACCGGCCAAAGGCAAGACATTATTTATCTGGCTCGCACCTGGGTTTTTCTTGCTGATCGGCGGTATCGTCGTATTTCGGATTATGAAACGGCGTTTCGCGATGCCGCTCGACGAGAAAGGCGCCTAGTCCAATGTTGTGGGTGATCATGGGCCTGATGCTGGCTACGGCGATTGTGTTCGTCGTCTGGCCGTTATTCAAAGCCGATCAAACACTGTCATTACGCATCGCTGGCACGGTGGTCGTCGTGATCGCGATGGCGGCCGGCATCTACAGCTATCAGGGGCGGCCGGAGGTGCCGTCGGGGGCGAGTCAGCAGCCGGACATCAATGCCATGGTCGCGTCCCTTGCCGAGCGACTGCAGAACAACCCCAATGATCCAAACGGCTGGTTGATGCTAGGCCGCTCGTACATGACCCTGGAAAATTACGCCGGCGCCGTGAACGCTTATGAGCGGGCGATGGCGCTAGAATCACCGCAACGGGCCGACACCATGGTGAATCTAGGTCGTGCATTACTGGCGCGGGATGAAGGTCAGGTAGTGGGCCGCGCGGCGGCGCTCTTTGAGTCGGCGCTCGCGATTGAGCCCAACCATCCCTGGGGATTGTTTTTCGGTGGTGCCGGTGCTGGGTATCGCGGTGATCTGGAATTGGCAGCTAACCGTTGGGAAATGTTGTTAAGCACCAATGTTGATCCGCAGATGCAGCAGCTGCTGGAGCAGGGCATCGCTCGTTGGCGGGGTCAGCCTGAACCCGCCGTGCAACCGACGCCAGAGCGGGAGGGTACGATTCTGGCGGTACAGATCGCGCTGGGGGCCGGCGTCGAGGTTTCACCGACCGCGACGGTGTTCGTAATCGCGCGTGATCCCGCTCAACCATCGCCGCCGATTGCGGTGGCTCGGCGTCGCGTTGCAGAGCTGCCCATCACGGTTTCACTGGGCGACGCCGATTCGATGATTCCAGGTCGGAGTCTGTCCGGGTTCAGCAATGTGGAAGTGGTTGCGCGGGTTTCCGTTTCCGGCCAACCCATTGCACAATCGGGGGACTGGTTTGCGGTAACGCAGGTCCAGCCCGCTGAGTCGGCGGCAATCGAACTGACGATCGACCAGCAAGTGCCCTGAATTAACAAAAGCGACGAGCGATGAGCGTGATTCCAGAGGTGGCGAATAATTGTTTCGCCTGCGGCCCGGATAATCCGATTGGGCTGAAGATCAAATTTCATGTTGAAGGTGATGTGTGCACCGGTGAATTCACGCCGAACGAAAATCACGTGGGGTTTCATGACACCGTGCACGGCGGCATCATTTACACTGCGCTCGACGATGTCACCGCCAATGTGCTGTATCAGCAGGGCCGCAAAGCTCATACGGCACGTTGCGAGATTCGCTATCGACAGGCATGTCGGGTTGGCGAGACATTGCTGCTCAAAGGATGGATCGAAAACGAACGACGCCGGTTAATACTGCTCAAGGGCGAAGTGCGGCGCGCATCAGACAACAAGATTATGGCCGATTGCGAAGCCAGCTTTATGCTGGCGACTCAGTAAGCAAGTTCACCAATCACAGTCGAAGGAGAAGGGTACATGGCTTTACCTGCCGCCCTGGAAGGCAACTTACGTATTCCATTGATCGGTTCGCCGATGTTTATCGTGTCGCGACCGGAGTTGGTCATTGCACAGTGCACGTCGGGCATTGTCGGCTCATTTCCGGCGCTCAACGCGCGGCCGCAGTCGTTACTCGACGACTGGCTACATCAGATTAAGGATGGCATCGCCGAATATAAAGAAGCCAATCCGAACGACCCGGTCGCGCCGTACGCGGTGAACCAGATCGTCCATATGAGTAACACGCGTCTGTTACAGGACATGGAGACCTGTGTTAAGCACGAGGTTCCGATCATTATTACCAGTCTGCGACCGCCCGAAGATGTCGTCAAAGCGGTGCACAGTTACGGCGGTCTGGTGTTTCACGATGTTATCAGTCTGCGGCATGCGCGTAAGGCGATCTCGCAGGGTGTCGATGGCATTATCGCGGTGTGCGCCGGTGCCGGCGGCCACGCCGGCATGTTGAGTCCGTTTGCGTTAGTGAAAGAAATTCGCGATGAGTTCGACGGCACTATTATTTTGTCGGGTTGTATGTCGAACGGCGGCGATATTCTTGCGGCACAGGCAATGGGCGCAGATCTTGCGTACATCGGCACTCGCTTTATTGCGACCGACGAGGCCTATGCGGTGGACGACTATAAACAGATGGTCGTCGACTCCAAGGCTGACGGTATTGTGTACTCATCATTATTCTCTGGCGTGCATGGCAACTACCTGAGCGCCAGCGTGGCGAACGCCGGTTATGACCCGGATAATCTTCCGGACGGTGATCGTTCCACGATGGACTTCAGCAAGAAAGAAGCCAACGAAGCGAAAGCGTGGCGCGACATCTGGAGTGCCGGGCAGGGCGCGGGCAGCGTGAAAGACGTTATGCCGACCGCGGACTTGGTACGTCGTATGGAAGCCGAATACCACGACGCACGGAAACGTCTGGCAGGGTCGTGACGCCGAGCTTCGCTGGCTTTGCCTTTGTCGGCGTCGGCGGCGCGCTCGGTGCAATGGCCCGCTACGGGCTGCATCATTGGCTGCAGCGCGATTATCCCTGGGGCACCCTGACGGCGAATCTTGTGGGTTGTTTGCTGATGGGTGTCCTCGCGCAGTTGGTCGTCAGTGCGCCCTGGTTTAGTCACAGCGGCTGGATTCCTGAGCAGCACCGGTTGTTATTTGCAGTGGGGTTTTGCGGCGCGTTTACGACATTGTCGGCGCTGGTTCTTGAGATGCACCAGTTCGTGCAGCGCAGCGAGTGGCTGCACGCCACCGGTTACGCATTGGTCAGCGTCGTGGGTGGCTTCGCGTTTTTCTTCGCAGGATTCATGTTAGTGCGCGCCTTGAAAGCCGCGGCATGATCGAAACATGGATCTAATTGCGCTCGCGATCCCGTTTTTTATTTTGGCCCTGGTGGTTGAGTGGACCTATGACCGCGTTCGCGGCACGGGTTTTTATCGGGTCAACGATGCGGTAAACAGCATTAGCACCGGCATCATGAGTACCACCTTTGGCTATTTCACGAAATTCACGTCGATTCTGATCTGGGGGTTGGTGCTGCAACACGTTGCGGTGTTCGATATGCCGTTGGCCTGGTTTGACGCATCGTTGCGGGGAATTGCGCTGTGGGCAATTGCGGCGTTGCTCTGGGACCTGGCCTACTACTGGAATCATCGACTCAATCACGAGGTTTCGGTGCTATGGGCATCGCATGCCGTGCACCATCAAAGCGAGGACTACAACCTGTCGACGGCCTTGCGCCAGACCAGCACCGGCTTCTTGTTCGGTTGGATCTTCTACGTGCCGTTATTCGTGATCGGGTTTCCCATCGAAGTGGTGGTGACGGTGGGCGCAGCGAATCTTATCTATCAATTCTGGGTGCACACGCAGGTTGTACGCCGACTCGGCGTGCTCGACTACATTTTTGTCACACCGTCGAATCATCGTGTACATCACGCGCAGAATGAGCAGTACATTGACAAAAACTACGGCGGCATCTTGATTTTGTGGGATCGCCTGTTTGGTACGTTCGCGGATGAAAAAGACGACGACCCGGTGGTGTTCGGTGTGCGCAAACCATTGGCAAGCTGGAATCCGTTCTGGGCCAATTTGCAGGTTTACGATTACTTGTTATTCGATGCCGTAAGAACGCGACGTTGGCGAGATAAGATTGGCGTTTGGTTTCGGCGCACGGGTTGGCGGCCACCCGATGTGGCCGCTGCTTACCCGAAAGGCCAAACCGCATCGGTTGAATTCGAGAAATTTGATCCGCGGATCTCGTCGGCAGCCCGCCACTACGTCGTGTTGCAGTTTGTCATCGCTATCGCCGCGTCGGTGGTTATTGGCGGCATCTTCGCCACACAGGGCGCTGCAGCGGTGCTATTACCTTGTCTGTTGCTGTGGGCGCAGCTGCTCGGTATGGGGTTGGTCAACGAGGGACGACGCTATGCGGTGCCTATTGAATGGGGGCGTCTGGCTGGCGTGAGTGCGTTGCTGGCCGGCGCATGGCTTACGAGAACGGCGGCAACGGATACGCAATGGCTGCAGATCGGCGCGGCTTATGTCGCAATTTCGGCCGGAATGTTGTTTCGGATAAATAATTTAAAACAATAACTTAAGTAAGATATTTAAAGTAACTTAGCCGTATGAGGTGATAGCAGTGGCGAGTATCGATCGGACACGAGTACAAACCGGGGCGCCGTGGGAGGCGCAAGTGGGCTATTGCCGCGCCGTTCGGGCGGGGAATCAGATCGTCGTGTCGGGGACCGCGCCGGTGGGCGCCAACGGTGAAGTGGTCGGGCCCGGTGACGCCTATCGGCAGGCAAAACGTTGTATTGAGATCATTGAAGGAGCCCTTGAGGAGCTTGGCAGCGGATTGCAGGACGTCATCCGTACACGAATGTTCGTGACCGACATCAGTCAATGGGCCGCCGTGGGTCGCGCGCATGCCGAGGCGTTCGGCTATTTTCCGCCGGCATCGGCTATGGTGGAGGTGTCCGGACTCATCGACCCCGAAATGATCGTCGAAATCGAAGCCAATGCGGTGGTCGACGATTAATCGGGCACGGCCGGACTATTCGGTGGTCCGACGCGGATCCAGATATCCGAGGCACCGATCCAGGAAAAGCCGACGTAGCCGCGGACTTTGAGGGTGCTCTTGTCGACCAGAGTCAGGGTGGATTTGTAGACCTTGCCGGAGTTGGGGTCGTACACGGTGCCGCCTTTCCACACTCCATCACCGTCGTATTCAAACCCCTGCAAGATCGTGATGCCGAGCAGGCTGCGTGTGCGCAGCGTTTCGTCGGGGTTATGAATATCAGTAATCGGCAATTTGGGATCGCGCTTATCCGTCGCCAGCCCGGCGGTGCCAATCGGTCGTCCATCGACCAAACGGATATTGATATAGCCAGTGCCGTCGCCACTGAGCCAGCGGCCCTCAATATCGGTTTCGTCGACGGCTCGCGCCTCGACCGCCATGATTACGAACAACGATAGCCAAAGGATTCGGTAGGACATCGGAGGCTCCAGGCAGCAATGCTAAAGTGCGAATTCCATCTTCGGCCGCTGTAGCGATGAAATCAATCCGTTCCTCAGTTGTATTACTCATGCTGGCGAATGCGGTGCCCATATTCGGCGTGGTCTGGTTCGACTGGTCGGTCTATGGGCTTGTGATGCTGTATTGGGCGGAAAACGTAATTATCGGTGTCATCAATATTGCGCGCATGATGGTCAGTCGCGGCGGTCGTCATCGATCGGCCTCGGGTGGACTCGCGGATATCGGCCTGATTCCATTTTTTGCTATTCACTACGGCGGCTTTTGTTACTTCCATCACACGTTCATTCAGCGCTTGTTTGAGCGTGAGCCGTGGTCTGACTCGCTATGGATTGGCGTCGCCGCGCTCGTCGCCAGTCATGCTTGGTCATTTGGCATGAACTTCATCGGCGATGGAGAATATCGGCGTATCGGACGTCGAGAGTTGATGCACAGACCCTACGGGCGCGTATTGATCATGCAGTTCACTGTGATTGTCGGTGCGTTCCTGATGCAGCGTTTCAACGAAGGCATTCTGGTGCTGGTCGCGCTGGTCTTCATCAAGACCGCTATCGATTGGAAAGCACATCTCATAGAGCGCCAGATACTGGCCAGAAAAGCCGCGCTGTCCTAGCTCATCACTGTCCTGGAAGCCCCGGATTGTGTATGTTGAAGCGCACGTTAACGATGATTGTGGCCCATGAGACACACCAAACTACTGCTGATAATCGCCTCAATACTGCTCGCCAGCTGCGCGACGAAAGAGCTATTGGTACCGAAAAAAGGCGATGCACCGGTAGGTGTCGATCTATCCGGCGATTGGGTGCTGGTCGGCACCGACGGTAGCAATCAGCCGAAAGCGCGCGACACTCGCGTGTATCTGTTCCTGGAGACCGGCAAAGTCGTCAAAGCGACGCAGACCGTGGACGGTATGTTTTTCAGTTACAACCGTTCGATCGTCGAAGAGTACCGGTTCGGCGAGCATCGCACCGTACGAATTGGTGAAGTCGAGGCCGAGCGCGTATCCGGTTGGGAAGGCAGCGCCTACGTAGTGGAGACCCTAGATGAGGATGGCGCGCGTTTGATTGAGCGGTGGAAGGTGAACGCGGCGGATCAGATGAATCGGTCGGTGATGATCGTCGCACGTGGCGCATCGCTAATGTCGATGACTCAAACGTTCGAGCGCGTCGAAGCTCAGAATCACTAAAGCGGGCAGCGGTCGTCGGGCCGCCCGGCGGGAAGGAAAGGCCGCCGTCAGACCGCTGCCCTCGGGTATCAGTCTTCGACCTCGAAGCGAAAGCGAAATCGGAGTCCCTGCGTTACTTGCGGCACGCCGTCGATAACCGGAGCCTTGTATTTGAATTTGGTGATCGCGCGCAGAGCGGAGCGCTCAAATACACGATGGCTGGAGTCGATCGCGCGGGCATTGGCGACGGTGCCGTCCGTCATCACGTCAAACTCAACCAAGACCCATCCGGACAGCGCGTTGGCAAGTGGACTGGTCGGATATTGGGGCGACACGCGAATGATGTTGATCAGTGGATTGTCGGACAGGGTTGGCAGCCCGTGTCCAGTACCGCCCGTTTTCTCCGGGGTCGGAGGGCGTGGAACGGTGAGCGTGGCTTGATTGTTGTCTACCGTGGGTGGCTGCCAGTTAGTGGGTGGTTCGACCGGGTCCGGGATATCCGGGGTCTCAAATTCGTCGGCCAAGACGTCGGTATCCACACGCACGGTGGCGAGTGCGAGGTCATAGCGCGGACGTTCGTCCTGCGTGATACCCGGCGCGAGACGTACCAGGCCTTCCATCGCGAGAATCAGCGTCATCGTTACTAGTGCTGCGATTCCGGCTGCGGTTATAAAATTCAGGTTCATGGTGGTTACCTTCAGTGTCTCCCGCACTGGCGATATGCCTTGAACTACGAGGTATCTATATTACATACCTAGAACCGCAAGGTAATCTTGAAATACCTTTTAGTTCGAGGTATAGTGACGGTCTATGCCCATAGGAGGCGCTCGTGGCTCAAACCAATCCTCCCTTTATGAGCGGCGTTCCCGAACTGCTGTTGCTGCGCCTGTTGGACCAGCGCGAGATGTACGGCTACGAACTGGTTCGGTCGATTAAAAGTGCTACCGGAGAAGCGATCTCGCTCGGCGAGGGCGTGATATATCCGGTGCTGCACAGTTTAGAAAGAAACGGATCCTTGAAGTCACGGCGCAAACCCGTCGGTGGGCGAACGCGCGTGTATTACTCATTGACCAGCAAAGGGCGCAAACGCCTGAACAAACTGCAAGACGACTGGCAGCGCGTGCAAAGTGGCATCAGCACTGCGCTCGAAGAAGGATTTGCGGCAAGCTGACCGCTACAGCATTGCGGGGAGGAGGCGAGAGATGCAAGAACCGAACTTCAAAGCGTTTCAAAAAGATTTACGGCGGGCGGGAATTGCGCCGCGGCACATCAAACGCGCGACCGTGGAGTTGCGTGAACACTATGAAGACGTCGTGGCAGCGGGTCGTCATCAAGGGTTGGACGCTGCGGCAGCACGCGCCTTCGCCAATGAGCAGTTTGGCTCTCTCGATAGTGTGGTTGAAGCGATGCGTGCGCAACCCGAACTTGCCGTCTGGTCGCGCCGATTTCCGCGGCTCGCAATGGTGGCTTACCCGCTCGCATGTTTGGCACTGATCCCGGCTGTGCCGGTGTTTGCAGGCGTTACCCACGCGTCGTTCTTGGCACGTTGGGCGACGTGCTTGTTTGTTGGTGGACTGGTTACCGCGCTGATGTTTCTGGCGCTGCAACTCGCATTGTTGTTCGGCTAGTCGGTCGAGTAGTCGGCCAATACCGCACGCATCTTTAGCTTGCCTTTACGCCGCTGTTCGACGATGACCGGCAGATAGCCGAGTTCCGCGACGCACCACATCGTCGTAACGCGTTTCGATCCCTCAGATTGATGCTCGACACCAATCGCATCAAACTCACCTGCGGGTACCTTAACCCGTCGCTGGCCGATTTCTCGCACGTTAATCGTCTTAAGTTGATCGACCTCAAACAATACGTACTGCGAGGCGGGTCCATCGTTCGCCAGGTCATGCATCAGTTCGTATTGAATTGAGACGCGATCGAACGCCATGGCATCCATTGCCGATACCACGGCCTCATCATTCACCACACCGCGGGCTTCACCTGCTTCCCAGTCGAAGTCGATATCGGCCTGAGTTTTATCGCTGGTCAGTTTGTCGTCAGACCGGTATTTCTGCGGTCGAATCCCGCCATCGACCGGCACGAAGGTCGACGACTCGCGTATGTGCCCACGAGCAAACATGCGAGCCATACCGGTCGGTCTAACCTGATGGGTTGCAGTGTAGCCGTTGTTGCCGAGGGCGAGCTCGGTTACGAGCTTGCCTCCCAAGACGGAAATCTTGACGTCGTATTCGGCTTTGTGAGGTGTCAACGAAGTGTCGGCCGGCGCACCCAGTGGTAGCCCGAGCAAGACCAAAGTTGGCAAAAATCGTCGCACAGCAGCCCTCAATCGTCGGCTAATCGATGCTCGCATTCTCTCATCAGAGACATGACTGCTTCCTGAACGTTCGCACGATGAGGCTCGATATCGTTCAAAGCGACGTCATTCGGGATGGCGTAGGGCGCCCCAATTCCCAGCACGACGCGGGTAAACGGCCGGGGAATCATGAAATCGTCCCAGCGATCGAGAAACCAGGACTTTTCCGCGGCGCAGGCGACCGGCAGCACCGGAACGCCGCCGATGCGAGCCATGACGACCACACCGGCCTTAATCTCATACTTTGGCCCGCGCGGCCCGTCCGCGGTGGTCACGATGGAGTAGCCGCGTTTCATCATCGCCTGCATATCGCGCAGTGCCAGCGCGCCACTTTCGTTCGCTGAGCCACGGATAACCTCGGCGCCCCATGATCGCGCGATCCGTTCCGGGACATCGCCGTCCACCGACCCGGATACCAGAAAGCAGGCGTTAAATCCCTGGTCGATCCAACGGCGTATGAAGGTGGAACACAGAACATGATGTTGGTGCCAATACGCCGGTGCGCAGACCGCCTTGCCGTCAAGGAACGGCTTAACGTGTTCCTCGCCGATCACCACCTCGACGCGATAGGTCCAAACCACCAGCTTGAGCAGGCCGCGCAGCACCGGCATGCCGAGAAAGTAGTACAGGCGCCGCCACGGCGTCAGACGACGATCGGATTTGGAACTCCGGCGCGATTCGACGGATTGATAGTCTATGGGTTTGTTTTCGTTCAAGTTTGAACCTCGGCTGCGGAGCAGTTTGCAGTATGCGTATCCGCGCGGTCAATGTAGACTTGCCCCAGCTCTGGCAAGCGACCTAACCATTCGATATGACCGCAATTCCAAAGGACTTCAGACGCCCCCCGGGTCCGTCCGACGCCATCCATCTTGGGATTGATCCGGAAACTCTCGATACGCTCAAGCAACTGCACTCCGAATATGGGCCTATCGTTAGCACTAAGCGCGCCAATGGCCGTCTCGTGTATTGCATTAATGATGCCCATGAAGTTCGCCAGTTGCTGCTGCGGCGGCATACCAAATATCACAAAGGCCCAGGGTTTGAGCGCGTCAAGATGCTGCTGGGCAACGGCATTATCGTCAGCGATGGCGATGTATGGCGGCGTTCCCGGACCATGATCCAGCCATCGTTTAGCCGACAAAAAATTCATCGCCTGACCGATTTGATGGTGGAGTGCGCGCGCACTCTGTACCAGCGCTGGACGACGGTGGCGGAATCGGGCGGATCGATCAATATCACCGAAGAAACCAGCGTATTTGCATTGGATCTGATTCTTATCACCATATTTGGTGATGATGCGCGGCAGTGGATCGAAAGTAATGAAGAAAATCCGTTCGCATTCTTGAGCGAGGATTCGACACGCGATCTATCGGTAGTGCTAAAAGTGCGAAAGCTACGCGAAATGCTGAGTCAACTGATCGTTGAGCGACAGCAACGTGATACCGCCGACGATGTCGATTTTATGGCGATGTACATGCGAGCGACCGACAAGCAAGGCAATCCGTTCAGCGAGTCGGAATTGCTGGACGAGCTCGTCACCTTGGTCGTTGCCGGGTTTGAAACCTCGGCAAACACACTCAATTGGGCATGGTATTTACTCGCGACGCATTCGGATATTGAAGCACGACTCATGGATGAGGCGAGGGCACAGGTGCCCGATTCCACGGCGGTCACAGCCGAGGCAGCTGCGGAGATGGTGTACACCCAACAAGTATTAGAAGAAACGCTGCGGCTCTATCCACCGGTATGGTTGTTTTCGCGGCGTGCACACATTGACGACGAATTGACCGACTTTGATGTTCCACCGGGGACCGATATTTACTTGTCACCCTATGTGCTGCATCGCACCGACCAGTACTGGCCGCAGCCAGATCGTTTTGATCCGAGCCGATTCGAGCTCGGCGACAAACCGAAAAAGGATCGGCCGTACTTTCCCTTTTCACTGGGCCCGCGGCGCTGCGTTGGTGAGTACTTTTCCTTTCTCGAGATGAAAATCCACCTGGGGTTACTGGTGCCGCGGTTCAAAATGCACTTGGACGACGCCACTGATCCTGGATTGGAACTAGGCATTAATTTACGCTCTAGCCGCGATATCATGCTGCGTCCAGAAATCAGACCCAACTAATGTCCAATTACGAAACCCTCATCGACCTGCTCGCCGACGCGCGCAGCAAGGATCGGCACATACGCTTTATCGACGGCGAGAAGGACGAGTCTATCCTCAGCTTTGATGAGCTGTGGCAGCGCGCCGCTGGCTTGTTGGGCGCCCTGCAGAGCCGCGGTATGCGACGTGGTGATGAGCTGGTTATTTTCAGCAAATCCAATGAGAGCTTCGTGGTCGCGTATTGGGCCGCTGTGTTAGGCGGCATTGTGCCGGTACCGGTGGCGGTCGGGATCAGTGACGAGCACCGTCACAAGCTGTTCCGTATCCTTCGTCAGCTCGACCACGCCACTTTGTTTACCGAGGAACCGTTGCTCGATCGACTGCGGGAGTTTGCGCAAAAGAGTGATCTTGACGATGTGGTCGCTATTTTGGATTCCAAAACCGCGCTGATCAGTGACGCGAAGATCGAAGCCCCCGGTGAAGTCATCGAGGTGTCGCCGAGTGATCCGGCATTCATCCAGTACTCATCCGGCTCCACCAGCGATCCAAAAGGCGTATGCCTAACGCATCGGAATCTATGCGCTAACATCCGCGCCATTGTCGAGGCGGCCGGCTGGATGGAAGATGACATTAGCCTGAGTTGGATGCCGCTGACCCACGACATGGGCCTGATCGGCTACCACCTGAGCGTGATGGCGGCAGGGATGAACCATGCGGTAATGGATACCAATGTATTCGTACGACGCCCGTTATTGTGGATGAGCAAAGTGAACGAATTGCGTGCAACGCAGCTGTGCTCGCCCAACTTCGGCTATAAACATTTTCTCAAGCTGTTTCAGCGTAAAGGTTTGCCCGATCTCGATCTGTCTTGCGTGAAGCTGATCCTAAATGGAGCTGAACCAATTTCGGTCGAGCTGTGCGAGGAGTTTTTGGCCGCACTCGCGCCGCATGGGCTTAAGCGTTCCGCGATGTTTCCGGTTTACGGGTTAGCGGAAGCGACTGTCGGCGTAACGATCGGTACGCCCGGCACGGAGTTTTCCTACATCACCGTTGATCGACACAGCCTAAAAATTGGTGAACGCTTTGCGGTTGCTGAGGACGATGACGGTGATGCGGTCAGGTTTGTCAAAGTCGGCCCGCCGATACGTGATGTCGAGCTACGCATTAGCAACGATACTGGCGAAGTTCTGGATGACGGTTACGTCGGCAATATCGAACTGCAGGGCGCGAGTGTGACTGAGCGCATCTACGGCGATGCCTCGGCCCCCACTGAGTTGTTCACGGACGATGGCTGGTTGAAAACCGGGGATGTTGGCGTTGTAGTTGACGGCCAGTTGGTGATTACAGGCCGCTCTAAAGACATCATTATCGTCAATGGTCAGAACTACTATCCGCACGATATTGAGGAAATCGCGGCTCAGGTCGGCGACCTTGATTTGGGCAAAGTTGCGGTCGCCGGAGCTCGTGCAGGCGGTCAAACCGAGGAGCTGCTGGTGTTTGTGCTGTTTCGTCAGGACCCGGAGGCATTCGCGACTATTGCGAGTGAGGTCAGGGACACGATTGGCGAACAGACCGGATTGGAAATCGATCACGTCATACCGGTGCCGCGTATTCCCAAGACCACCAGTGGCAAGGTGCAGCGCGTGCAGCTGTTAAACGCGTACCTAAGTGGCGAATTTGGTGAGGTCATTGCGGCGCTGACGCCGCAAGACGTGGCCGCGGTTGAAGATGATGATCCGCTGGTTGCCGAGCTGGTCACGATCTGTGCCGAATTCGCCAAAGAGCGCACGATTGGCGCGGATGACAATCTGTTTGAGGTCGGTGTAAGCTCGCTGACATTGACCGAAATCGTGCTGGCTGTCGACGAGCGTTACCCTGGCAAACTCGATATCAGCGACCTATTCGATTACCCCACGTTGCGCGAGATTGCTGACTTCATGCGCAGCAAAGACTGAGCGACTCGTCTATGACCTTTGCACGCATTGCGGGAACCGGTAGCTATCGGCCTGAGAAAATCGTAACGAACGCGGATCTTGAGAAGACGGTGGATACGTCGGACGAATGGATTCGTGAACGCACCGGTATTTGTCGCCGGCACATTGCCGCTGAGGGCGAGCTCACCTCGGATATGGGGGTTGCTGCGGCTCTGCAGGCGATGGATATGGCCGGCGTAACAAAAGACGATATTGATTTGATCGTGGTTGGAACAACTACGCCCGACCAGGTTTTTCCGAGCACCGCATGCATCGTGCAGCAGAAGCTGGATATCCACGGCTGTGGTGCATTTGATGTCCAGGCGGTGTGCTCGGGATTTGTCTATGCGCTCGACGTCGCTACTCGCGCCATTCAGACCGGTGGCGCAACGCATGCGCTAGTGATCGGTTCGGAAACCCTGTCGAGAATCACCAATTGGAACGATCGTAGCACTGCGGTGTTATTTGGTGACGGCGCGGGAGCCGTCGTGCTGCAGGCCTCCGAAGAGGCTGGCATCCTGTCCACACATATACACGCCGATGGCGCTTTTGGTGATTTACTCAAAGTTTCTGGGGGGATTTCCAGCGGTCAGGCGTCATTGGAAGCGGAGGGCGCCTTTATTCAGATGAATGGCAACGCCGTATTTCGCAAGGCCGTGGCCACCCTGGGCTCGATCGCGCGCGAAACGCTCGAGGGCAATGGAGTGGATAAGAGCGAGCTGGACTGGTTGGTGCCGCATCAGGCAAACCTACGCATCATCGCGGCGGCGGCAAAGAAGCTCGACCTGCCGATGGAGAAGGTGGTGGTCACCGTCGATGATCATGCCAACACGTCGGCGGCATCGATTCCTTTGGCACTGGATACTGCGGTGAGAGATGGCCGGATTCAGCGCGGCCAAATGCTGTTATTTGAGGCGTTTGGTGGCGGTTTTACCTGGGGCTCGGCGCTCGTCAAGTATTAATCCGCGGTGGAAATTTAACGTGCCAAAAATCCCGGTTTTTTAGCTCGAACGTTGTTTAATAAAACAATATAAGTAACTGTTTGGAAAGGCAAAACAATTTTTCCCAATAATTGCTAGACTGTGCCCGACCGCCGAAAAGAGCGGCATAATAAAAATCATAATTACAAGAATAACCGCATAAGGGGATATCTCATGGGAGTAGATAAGATCGTCAAGCTTGTTGGCGTGATCGTGGCGATTGTTGCCGCGTTTGTCAGCTTTGATTACAGCGGTGCTGTAGTCGCAATTCTCGGTATTGCAGGTGGCTGGTTTATCGCCAAAGAAGAGCGTTCGCGTTTCTTAATCGCTGCAGTGGCGTTGGGCGTCGCGCACGGCGGATTGAATGCCATTCCGGGCGTCGGTGAACATATCACGACCGCATTGGGCGGCCTTAGCGGCTTGTTCATGGCAGGTGCTGCGACCGTAGTGGTACTCGGTGTCGTAGACGCGCTAAAACCGTAAGACGTCGCTGCTCGAACGAGTAAAGACCAAAAGGCCGCTTCATCGAAGCGGCCTTTTTTCTGCGTCGTTAAATCCAGCGTAACTGTTTGACATAAAACGGAAAAATGACGATTTTGTGTGACCGAGTTCACACTTTTTGGTTTCTTTAGTATCTATACTCTGTCTAAACAACTGTCGCAATTCAGCGACATTTAGGTAGCCGAAGACATGGACGACAAGTTCGACCCATCCGATACGCCGCTGGCCCAGTCCAGTGTCACGCTTCAGCTTGAGCAAATTCAGCGCCGTTGCAGTCAGCTACTGGAAGACGACAGCGATGTTCTGGAGCTCACGCTCGAAGAGCCCGTGAACGTGCCTAACGCAAACGATCCCTATAACCAGGGCTAGACGGGCCGTCGGGTCACGTAACATCGCGACTTTGCGTTGCTTCGATATGCAAGTCGCGCATCAATTTCAATCGCCATAACCAGATTCCCGCAATCAATACGGCCGCGCACGGTAGCGCCGCATAGGGCTTTTGTAATACCGCAAAGTCATAGAGTCCATGCGTCAACGCGGCGACACTACCCGCGACCAACAAGCTTGGCCAAAGCGGTTTGCCGGCAAGTTTTGCGCGACCCACGTAATAACCCCAAATTGAAGCAAACAAGATGTGAATGACCGGACCAGCGAAACCGCGGGCAATCGCTTCGTTAACGGTCAGGAATTCCAGGTACTGCCAATTTTCAACGGCGGCGTAGCCGAGCCCGATAAATGAGGCATAAATGATGCCGTCGAGGGGCTCGTCGAACTCCTCGAGTTTTAGGATCACGAACCAGAACATCAGCAGCTTGGCGAATTCCTCGATCGGCCCGATTGCGAGCACTGCATAGAAAAACAGCTTTACGGTATTGGTATCTGCGAGATATCCGGCATCAAACCGCAACCCGAGGACGCCGAGGCCCTCATAGAAGACTTGTGAGACGGTCGTTGCGAGCGCTCCGAGTATAAACGCCAAAACGAGATGCCCAATCGGTTCGGGCAAATGATGATCTTTGTAATAGTGGTAGATCGCCCAAAAAATGACCGGCACTACGATCGGCAAGATGAGAACCCATTGGTCCATGTAGCTATTATGCCGTGTTCGGACGATTGAATTCTGGTTGGCCCGCCGGAAAATGGCGGTTACGATGCACCGATGATTGCCCGCCACACAGACCGGTCTTGAATAACGCCATTTTGTATGCGCTTGCGGTGCTGATCTGGGGGTCGACCTGGTTTGCGATCGAGTTTCAGTTGGGTGTGGTCCAGCCGGAAGTGTCCATCGTCTATCGTTATGCGATCGCCACCGCCATCTTGTTCGTGTGGATATGGATCAGAAGGCAGCGGCTGCGTTTTTCGATCCAGGATCATGTATGGTTTGCATTGCTCGGAATCCTGCTCTTTGGCCTCAACTATATCCTCGCGTATCGTTCACAGATTTACATTACCTCTGCGCTCGCGGCGATCATGTTCTCAACCATCGTGTGGTTGAATATCATCAACGCACGGCTATTTTTTGGAGTGCGCCCAGAGCCACGCGTGTTGCTTGGTGCGCTGCTCGGAATCGTTGGCATCGTTGTGTTGTTTGCACCTCAGGTCGGTGAGGTCAACTTTAGCGATGGCGCGCTGTTCGGCATGATTCTGGCCTTTTGCGGAGCGTTATCGGCTTCGTTTGGCAACATCGCGTCGCAAGGGGCGCAACAGCGTCAGTTGCCGGTCTTACAAACCAATGCGTGGGGTATGGCCTACGGCACATTCTTTTCGTTGGTGATCGCATTGGTCGCCGGTCATCCGTTTAACTTTGATCTGTCCATCGGCTACTTAGTATCGCTCGGTTATCTCATCGTATTCGGCTCTATTGTTGCGTTTTGGGCCTATCTGACATTACTCGGTCGAATTGGTGCTCATAAGGCGGGTTATGCGATGGTGATGTTTCCAATGGTGGCATTAGTGTTGTCAGTCGCATTCGAAGGATTGCAGGTGACCGCGTCATTACTGATAGGGGTTGGGTTGGTCTTGGTCGGCAATGCATTTGTAATAAAACGGTCGGCGACAGGGTCGACGTAGACGCAATTCGAAGCGCTGGGGGAGAGACGCGTGCAGGAATTCAAGTTGGAGCGGGGCAAGCAACGAGATCGTTTAACGGTGAGCCGATGCGGCCCCGACTTGTTGCGTTATCCGTTGTACAACAAAGGTACCGGTTTTACCGCTGAGGAGCGGCGGCGATTGAATATCGACGGTGCGTTGCCGGCGCAGCACAACGACATCGACAAGCAGGCCGGACGTATCTACACCTCAATTTTCTTCAACGAAGATCCGGTCGGGCGTAACATTGGGCTGGCTGCGCTGCAGGATCGGAACGAGGTGCTGTATTACAAAGTGCTGCGCGAGCATCTCGAAGAGGCGATGCCGATCGTCTACACGCCGACCGTCGGCAAAGCATCACAGTATTACTCGCGCGTATTTCGCAGATCTCGCGGCATTTTTGTCACCCCAGAACACCGCGGCCGGATTCAGTCGGTACTGGAAAACGCGGCGCCATTCGCCGGTGTCAAACTCATGGTCGTTACGGATAACGAAGCCATTCTCGGAATCGGTGATCAAGGGGCCGGTGGTATGGCGATTAGTATTGGCAAGCTAGCGTTGTATTGTGTCGGTGCAGGTATACATCCGGTTAGAACACTACCGATTAGCCTCGACGTGGGTACCAATAACCAGGATCTGCTCAACGACCCCCTGTATCTGGGCTGGCGTCACGAGAGACTCACCGGAGACGACTACCTGTCGTTGGTCGATGAGTTTGTGGCGGCGGCCGAACAGGTGTTCCCCGGCGTGGTTATCCAATGGGAAGATTTTCGCAAAGACAATGCGTTAATGATTCTTGACCGGTTCAAACACAGCGTGCCCTCGTTTAACGACGATATTCAAGGTACCGGGGCGGTTGCATCCGCGTGTATCGCCGCAGGGTGTCGAATTCGTCAAACGGATCTTGCTGACAGTCGCGTAGTGATTTATGGCGCCGGTGCGGCGGGTCTCGGAATTTATCGTCAGTTGCGCGAGCAGCTAGCGCGTGCCGGCATGTCGGATGATGCGTTACAACGTGCGATTGCTGTAATGGACAGTCGCGGGGTTATCACCGACGATCGTGACCGATTGGACGCGTACAAACTTGAGATGGCAATGCCAGCCTCGTTGGCGGCGGAACTAGGGCTGCAAGGTGAGAGTGTTGGCGACTTGGCAGCGGTAGTCGCAGCGTATGGCGCCAATGTATTGGTGGGTGCGTCCGGGCAGGGTGGCTCGTTCACGGAGGACGTGGTTGCCGCTTTAAGCGCCAACACAGACGCACCAATCATTCTGCCGATGTCCAATCCAACGTCGATCTCTGAAGCGGTTCCCGAAGATCTAATGCGCTGGACTCAAGGTCGTGCGCTGGTGGCTACCGGGAGCCCATTTGATCCGGTCGAGTTGGACGGCGAGGCCCGTCGTATCGGTCAGGCGAACAACGTGTTCGTGTTTCCGGGTATCGGCTTGGGCGCGATCGTGACCGACGCCGCCGAAATCTCCGACGGCATGATTGCGGCGTCGGCATCGGCGCTGGCCCAGTCGTTATCGGAAGACGATATCGAGTCGCGGAGCTTGGTGCCAGATGTGTCCCGGCTCTGGGAGGTTTGTGGCGATGTCGCCGAGGCGGTCGCCCAGCAAGCTATCGACGAAGGTGTGGCACGGGCGGATTTGACCGATGTTCGTGCGGCAATCGACGATCTGCGCTGGGTGCCGAACTATCCGGAGATTGTGGTTGAGGGTGCCTGAACGAATCGGTAGCCTGAACCGATGACCATTTTGGCTGTCCGATAGGGGCAGGCACAGCAGCGGAAAACTTTCATGAATAAAAACTATTGGATGGCCGCGCCGGCCGTGTTGGCGACGGTTTTGGTGGGTTGTGGCTCGTCGTCGGATGACCAAGACCAATCGATTTCGTTACCCGAGTCGATGACGTTAATCGAGAGCATCGGTGCGGCGGATTCGGGTATCGGGATTCCCTACGACAAGTACGAGATGGCGAACGGTCTCACGATCATCCTTCATGAAGATAATTCGGATCCATTGGTACATGTTGATGTGACCTACCACGTAGGCTCAGGTCGCGAGGAGGTTGGCAAGTCCGGGTTTGCACACTTCTTTGAGCACATGATGTTCCAGGGCTCCGAGAATGTCGCCGATGAGGAGCATTTCAAGATCATTTCCGAAGCAGGCGGAACGCTCAACGGTACGACCAATTCCGATCGCACCAACTATTTTGAAACCGTGCCGGCTAACCAGCTGGAGAAAATGCTGTGGCTCGAAGCCGATCGGATGGGGTTCTTTTTAGACGCGGTGACGCAAGAGAAATTCGAAGTCCAGCGCGAAACCGTAAAGAATGAGCGCAATCAACGAGTTGACAACCAGCCGTATGGTCGACTCTGGGAACGTATGGGCGAGGCAACGTTCCCGGCTGGGCATCCGTATTCCTGGTCGACGATCGGTTATATCGAAGACCTTAACCGCGCCGACTTGACTGACTTGAAGAAATTCTTTTTGCGTTGGTATGGGCCGAACAATGCGACCTTAACGATTGGCGGGCAGTTTGATGCAGAACAGACGCTGGCCTGGGTCGATAAGTATTTTGCACCGATTCCTCGCGGGCCGGAGGTTGGTGATCCGCAGTACGAGCGGATTGAGCTCGACGGTGATCGTTATATCTCGATGGAAGACAACGTCGCGTTGTCATTGTTATACATGTCGTTCCCGACCGTGCATCTGTATCACGAAGACGAAGCGCCACTGGACGTGTTGATGTACATCTTGGGGCAGGGCGAAACATCACTGCTCTACAAGAACATGGTCAAGAATGGCTTAGCCGTGCAGGCCAGTGCAAATCATGGCTGCCGAGAGATTCATTGCGAGTTTACGATCCTGGCGTTGCCGAGCCCCGCATCCGGAAAGTCGCTGGCCGATTTGGAAGAAATCGCCCGTAATTCTCTCGTCGAGTTTGAACAACGTGGTGTGCTCGACGACGATCTGGAGCGCACCAAAATGAATATCGTTTCGTCGATGGTGTTTAACCTCGAGAGCGTATCCGGAAAAGTATCGCAACTGGCCGCGTATGAGACGTTTGCGACTAGCCCCAATTTTACTGCCGAGGACATTGCCCGGTATGAGAATGTCACCGAAGCCGACGTGATGCGCGTCTACGAGCGGTACATTAAAGACCAGCCGGCGGTGATTATGAGTATCGTGCCGTACGGTCAGCTCGATGGAATCGCAGCCCCCAATACCTGGGAGATGCCAGAGCGAGACATCCCGGAATACGCATCGGTCGAAGATTCGGATCTGGAATATCGTGTTGCGGTTGATGACTTTGACCGCAGCGTGCTTCCGCCTGCGGGTGAGAACCCGAGTGTGGTGTTACCGGAGATTTGGCGTGCAAAGCTCGACAACGGCATTAAGGTACTTGGCGCGACGAACCTAGAGACGCCGACCGTGGCGATACAGCTCCGCATTGAGGTAGGGCAACGCGACGAATCATTGGAGAAGCTAGGCTTGGCGGCGCTAACTGCGGCGATGATGAACGAGCAGACCTTGGATCGCACCAATGAAGAGTTGTCGAACGAGCTGCAAAAACTGGGCGCAAGCGTGCAGTTTGGCGCCGGTAACGATGCGACTACGCTGACGGTTCGTGCGTTAACCGACACCTTAGACGAAGCGCTGGCGATCGCCGCAGAACGATTGTTGCGCCCGGCATTTGACGCGGAAGATTTTGCGCGGGTCAAAGATCAAACTCTGCAAGGTATCGAGGCAGGCAAGAAGCAACCGGCGCTGACCGCCAGTACGGTGTATCAGTTGTTGTTGTTCGGTAAAGATAACGCGTTTTCTTACGGTAATAGCGGTACCGCCGAATCGGTTGGAGGTTTGACATTAGACGACGTCAAAGCGTTCTATGCCGATCACTACGCACCGGGTATCGCCAACATCACTGCGGTCAGCGATTTGTCTGAAGCGGATCTGCTGTCGTCGCTGGCGGTGTTTGAGACGTGGGCGGGCGATGCGAAACCGCGACCGGCGTTGGCGGCGTTTCCGGATCTTGGCAGTACCAAGCTCTACCTGGTCGATAAGCCGGATGCGGCGCAGTCGGAAATACGCATCGGTAAACGTTCGATGACCTACGATGCGGATGGCGATTACTACAAGTCGTCGCTGATGAACTTCGCTCTGGGCGGTGCGTTTAATAGCCGTATTAATCTCAATTTGCGCGAGGACAAAGGCTACAGCTACGGCGCGTGGTCTCAGTTTAGCGGCAACAAGGAATACGGTACGTATACGGCGCAGGCAGCGGTGCGTAGCGATGCAACCGGTGACAGTATCGTGCAGTTCGAAAACGAAATCCGCGGTTACCAGGATGGTGGTATTTCCGAAGAAGAACTGCTGTTTACGCGTAACGCAATCGGTCAACGCGACGCGCGCAACTACGAAACGCCGATCCAAAAGTTACGATTCTTGTCGCGTATCACGCTGTATGACCTCGACGATGACTTCGTCAACGTGCAAAACGATATTCTCGCCGGCATAGGTGGAGATGAGATCAATGCGTTGGCAGCGGAGCATCTCAGTATGGACGAGATGATCATCGTTGTTGTCGGTGACAAGGCGACTATTCTTCCCGAGCTGGAGGCTTTGGGCTACGAGATCGTTGAGCTTGACGCCGACGGTAATCCTGTCTGATTAGCCATTGAGAGCGGGGCACTGTTGCCCCGCTTTTTCATTCGAAAACCTTCACCACTGCCGCAACATAGCGGTGCGTGCCGCCGTTTGTGTGCACCAAAAGCGTGCGCACAAAATTGGCACAAAATCCTAAGTCGCTGGAATTCCTCAACTATTCGAAATTGGCACGATGGTTGCTATAGGGGAGATGAAACACATTCCATCTCTCTAAGGCACTGTCATGCGAACAACAAAATTATTGGTTTTTCTTTCTTTGGTTACCATGTCCTCGACGGCCATCGCGGATTGGTCGGCCAATGTCGGCTACAACAGCGAGTACTACTACCGTGGATTATTCCAGAAACGCAGTTCGGCAAACGGTGGGGTCGACTATTCAAAAGGCGGGTTCTATGCGGGCACCTGGATCGCCGACGTCGGCGACGGTCTTGAGGTTGACGGCTACTTCGGTTACGGCCTAGAGCTTGCTGACGTTGAGCTAAGCGCCGGCTTTACTGGCTATTACTACACCGGCGACTTTGACGACACCTATGAAGAGCTAAATCTGAGCGCCGCTTACGGTATCGCGTCGGTCGACGTCGCCGTAGGGCAGTACGACAACTTTGACGGTCCGACGCAGGACTACACCTACTACGCCGTGACCTTGGAAAAGAACGGCTTCTTTGGCCGGTATGCAGGATTTTCGCAGGACTTTGCGGGCAACTACGTCGAGCTGGGTTACGGCACAACGCTTTCAGGTGTTGACGTGGCCGCGACACTTATTCTTTCAGATGAAGACCTAATTGGTGAGGACGACGAAGCGTTCGTCGTCAGCCTAACCAAATCATTCGATTTTTAATTCACGCAAGGGGGTGAGTTATGAAATTAGTTACAGCAATCATCAAGCCGTTCAAGCTTGACGATCTTCGCGAGGCGGTCTCCGAGATCGGCATTCAGGGCATCACGGTGACCGATGTGAAGGGTTTTGGTCGACAGAAAGGTCACACCGAGCTGTATCGGGGTGCGGAGTACGTCGTTGATTTTCTGCCCAAGACAAAAGTCGAGTTGGCGGTCGACGACAGCATCGTTGAGCAGGTTGTCGAGGCCATCGTTACGGTCGCGCGTACCGGCAAGATCGGTGACGGAAAGATTTTTGTCAGCGATCTCGAACAAGTCATTCGAATTCGTACCGGTGAAGCCGGTGCGGATGCGGTTTAGCGCGATTAAGGGAGATTATTAATGAGTGATTTAACGACAGTAGCGTCGCAGGTCGGCGAATTGGCCTATGCGCTGGATACGCTGTACTTCCTTGTCATGGGCGCATTGGTTATGTGGATGGCAGCCGGATTTACGATGTTGGAGTCTGGTCTGGTACGTGCCAAGAACACAGCGGAGATTTTGACCAAAAACGTCGGTCTCTATTCGATCGCCTGCATCATGTACATGGTGTGTGGTTATTCGATCATGTATCCAGGCGATGATTTTGCCGGAGGGTTCTTTCAACTCGGTAGTGGCTTGCTGGGGCAGGCAGATAACAGCTCCGACGTCGTGGCCGCCGGTGATGCTTACTATTCGAACTTGTCCGACTTCTTTTTCCAAGTGGTGTTTGTTGCTACCGCAATGTCGATCGTTAGTGGCGCAGTCGCGGAACGTATGAAGTTATGGTCGTTCTTCTTGTTTGCCGTGGTTTTGACTGGATTCATTTATCCCATGCAAGGCTACTGGAAATGGGGCGGCGGTTTCTTGGAAGAAATGGGTTTCTTAGACTTTGCCGGGTCGGGTGTTGTCCATTTAACGGGAGCAGCGGCGGCCTTAGCGGGTGTGCTATTTCTCGGGGCGCGCAAAGGCAAGTACGGACCCCAAGGGCAAGTCAACGCGCTACCGGGTTGCAACCTACCACTCGCCACCTTGGGTACGCTGATTCTGTGGCTAGGTTGGTTCGGCTTCAACGGTGGTTCGGAGCTCAAGGTTTCCGACGTTGGCGAAGCTAATGCAGTCGCACTGGTTTTTGTGAACACAAATATGGCGGCAGCCGGTGGATTGGTTGCTGCATTACTCCTGGCCAAAATTTGGTTTGGTAAAGCAGATCTCACGATGGCACTGAACGGCGCGCTCGCTGGGCTTGTAGCAATCACGGCAGAACCTCTTACGCCGGCCCCCTTGGAAGCGACGCTCATCGGTGCGGTGGGCGGTGCCATCGTGGTTGTATCCATTGTCATGTTCGACAAGATTCGTATCGACGATCCGGTCGGTGCAATTTCCGTCCATGGCGTTGTGGGAATCTGGGGACTTCTCGCGGTTTGTCTGACCAATGACGACGCGAGTTTGGGTACGCAGCTAATCGGTATGGCATCGATATTTGGCTGGGTATTCGTAACCAGCTCCATTGTTTGGTTGACAATTAAGTCAGTCATCGGTATCCGTGTTAGTGAGGAAGAAGAGTACGAGGGTGTGGATGTTGCGGAATGTGGCCTTGAGGCCTATCCGGAGTTCACAACCGCCTCCGACTAAGGCTGCCGAAAATAAAGAACAATGAATCCGGTTTATACGACCCGGCGTTTGAGCGTGATAGTTGCGGTTTTGGACTTATCGCGAATATCGACGATATGCCGAGTCATTGGGTTGTCGAAACGGCAATGGAGGCGCTCGCCCGTCTGACGCACAGAGGGGCGGTCGCCGCCGACGGCAAATCTGGTGACGGTTGTGGGTTGCTGCTCAAGTTTCCGGAGTCATTTTTTCGCTCGGTGGGCGAATCGCTCGGGTTCTCACTGAACTCGCGATTCGCCGCCGGCTCTATTTTTCTCAGCCAGGACGAAGCCGAAGCAGCAGCGGCGCGCCAGCAGATTGAGGCGGCGATCGCCGAACTGGATCTCCAAGTCTTGGGATGGCGCGAAGTTCCGGTGGACGCATCGGTCTGCGGTGAGCAAGCATTAGCGTCGCTGCCGCGCATCGAACACATTTTTGTGAATGCGCCCGAGGGCATGCCTCGCGGACGGTTCAATCGCCGCCTGTTTCTGGCGCGGCGTCGCGCTGAGAATCGAATTGCCGATGCGACGACGTATGTTGCCAGCCTTTCTGCCGCGACAATCTCCTACAAAGCGATGGTCATGCCAGACGCTTTGCCGGCGTTCTATGCAGATCTTCGCGACGCAAGACTAGAAACGTCGGTGTGCGTGTTTCACCAACGGTTCTCGACCAATACCTTGCCGGAATGGCGATTGGCGCAGCCGTTTCGCTTTTTGGCGCATAACGGTGAGATCAATACCATTCAGGGCAATCGGAACTGGGCGCAAACGCGTGCCAACAACTACCGGTCCGACAAACTCAGCGATATTGAGGATCTGAATCCCATCGTATCGTTGTCAGGATCGGATTCATCGAGCCTCGACAACATGTTGGAGGTGCTGCGAGCCGGCGGTATGGACGTTCTGCAAGGGATTCGTCTGTTGGTGCCGCCCGCCTGGCAGTCGGTGGATGACGTCGATCCGGATGTGCGTGCGTTCTACGAATTCTACGACTGCCATATGGAGCCTTGGGATGGCCCGGCTGGCTTGGTGCTGACCGATGCACGTTACGCCGTATGCGCTTTGGATCGAAACGGCCTGCGGCCGGCTCGATACATCATCACCAAAGATCGGCATCTGACAGTGGCCTCGGAAATCGGTGTGTATGACTATTCCGATGCCGACGTCGAGATTAAAGGGCGACTCGGTCCCGGCGAAGTGCTTGCGGTTGATCTGATGAATGGCGAAGTCCTCGACACCGGCGATATCGACGAGATTCTCAAGTCACGAGCGCCCTATAAGCGCTGGCTAAAAGACGGCTTTCGCTATCTGGATTCCGAGCTGGTCGATACGCATACCGCCGCTGAACCGTTCGATCCGGCAACACTCGCGTGCTACCAGAAAATGTTCAACTTGAGCCGAGAAGAGCTCACCGACATTGTTGCCGTCTTGGCGGAGTCGGAGCACGAAGCGGTGGGCTCGATGGGTGACGACACGCCGATCGCGGTGCTGTCGAGCAAAATTCGCTCGCCATTCGACTACTTTCGGCAACAATTTGCGCAAATCACCAATCCGCCGATCGATCCGCTGCGCGAGCGCATGTTCATGTCGCTACAGACCAATGTGGGCCGCGAGCTGAGCTTGCACGACATTGGTCCGGAGCACGCTGACCAAGTCATCATGAACTCGCCGGTGCTATCGCAGAAGAAACTGCGGCAGCTGCTTAGTGAGGAGTTCTTTGCTGACGCGCATGCGTTTATAGACCTCAATGTTGACGACTCGATGAGTCTTGCGGCTGCGTTGGACGACATTTGTCGTCAAGCAGAACAGGCGGTGCGGGATGGCGCGATTATCGTCATGCTGAGTGACCGCTACCTGGTGGAGGGCAAAGTCCCGGTACATGCATTACTGGCGACCGGCGCGGTTCACCATCATTTGATACGCGCAGGCATTCGTTGCGATGCCAACATCTTTGTCGAAACCGGCACGGCACGCGATGCCCATCACTTTGCATGCCTAATCGGCTACGGCGCGACGGCGGTTTATCCTTATCTGGTGTACCAGTCCTTGCACGATATTGCGCAGCGCGGCGATCTGGATCGGCATCAACAGCTCGGACGTAGTTACCGTCGCGGGATCCGCAAGGGTCTCTTTAAGATCATGTCGAAGATGGGGATTTCCTCCATTTCCAGCTATCGCGGAGCGCAGCTGTTTGAGATTGTCGGTCTAAACGATGACGTCGTGGATCGGTGTTTTCGCGGTACGGTGTCTCGCATTCAAGGCATTGGCCTCGAGCAGCTCGCCAATGATCAGCTGGCGTTAGCGGCGGACGCCTGGCAACGGCAAACGCCGATTCAGCAAGGTGGATTACTCAAGTATGTGCATGGCGGTGAGTTTCATTGCTACAACCCGGACGTCGTCGCGGCGCTGCAATCGGCAGTGCGCAGTGGCGATACGGCCGACTACGAAAGGTATGCGAGACTGGTAAACGAACGACCGGTCTCGACGCTGCGTGATTTGATGGAGCCCAAAGCGCTCGGATCGCCGATTCCGCTTGATGAGGTTGAGCCCAAGGAAGCGATCTTGGCTCGATTCGATAGCGCCGGTATGTCCCTCGGGGCGTTGTCGCCAGAAGCGCATGAAGCACTTGCGATTGCGATGAACCGTATCGGTGCGCGTTCCAATTCGGGCGAGGGTGGCGAAGATCCAGCCCGCTATCGAACCGAACGCGTATCGAAGATCAAGCAAATAGCTTCCGGTCGATTCGGCGTGACCGCCGAATACCTGGTTAACGCCGAAGTTATCCAGATCAAAATCTCACAGGGCGCAAAGCCGGGCGAAGGTGGTCAGCTGCCGGGCCACAAGGTCAATGAGATGATCGCCAAACTTCGTTATGCGAAGCCGGGTGTTGGCCTAATTTCGCCACCACCGCATCACGATATTTATTCGATCGAAGATTTGGCGCAGCTGATTTTCGACATTAAAGAGGTTAACCCTGACGCTCTGGTGTCCGTCAAATTAGTCGCGGAACCCGGCGTAGGGACAGTGGCGGCCGGCGTGGTCAAAGCCTACGCCGATCTGATTACAATTTCCGGATACGACGGCGGCACCGGTGCGAGCCCGCTAACCTCGGTGAAGTACGCCGGCAGCCCTTGGGAGCTCGGTTTATCCGAAGCACACCAGGTCCTGCGGCGGCACGATCTTCGGCAGAAAGTCCGGCTGCAAACCGACGGCGGACTGAAGACCGGCCTCGATGTGATCAAAGGTGCGTTGCTCGGGGCGGAAAGTTTCGGCTTTGGTACGGCGCCGATGATCGCATTGGGCTGCAAGTATTTACGTATTTGTCACCTGAATAATTGTGCGACCGGGGTCGCGACGCAGAATGAAGTGCTGCGCACAAATCATTTTGTTGGCGTGCCTGACATGGTGGTGCGATATTTCGAGTTCGTTGCCGAAGAGACGCGTCAGATAATGGCGTCTCTCGGCGTGCGCCGTCTCGACGAGATCATTGGTCGGGTGGATTTAGTGGATCTCGGTGACGGTGAAACCGGTCGTCAGGCGAAACTGGACCTGACACCGGTATTGTCAACCGCCGGTGCAAGTGACGAAACACCCCGATTCTGCACCGAATTACGCAATGAACCGTTTGATAAAGGTGAGCTGGCGGCGAAGATTCTTGATGAAACTCGCGACGCGATCATTCACAAGCAGGGCGGCAAATTCGGCTTCACGATTCGTAACAGTGATCGGTCCATAGCGGCTCGCCTTGCCGGCGAAATTGCGCGCCATCACGGCAATACCGGAATGGCGGATGCACCAATCGATATTATGCTTCGCGGTACCGCTGGGCAGAGTTTCGGCGTGTGGAATGTCGATGGCCTCAACCTCCATCTGGTTGGTGATGCCAATGACTATGTTGGCAAAGGCATGACCGGTGGTCAGATCGTGATCCGCCCCGGAGACAATGTTGGTTTTGTACCCAATGAAGCGGCGATTATTGGCAACACCTGTCTTTACGGCGCGACCGGTGGGGCGTTGTTTGCAGGTGGTACTGCCGGCCAACGTTTTGCGGTTCGCAACTCGGGGGCAACAGCCGTGGTCGAAGGTGTGGGTGATCACTGTTGCGAGTACATGACCGATGGTGTGGCGGTGGTGTTGGGTGAAACCGGTCTCAATTTCGGTGCCGGGATGACCGGTGGATTTGCCTACGTCTTGGATATTAGCCGACGGTTTGTCGACCGTTACAACCACGAGCTTATCGATATTCATCGTATTACCCCGGAAAGTATGGAAGCGAATCTTCATCACTTGCGCAGCTTGATCATGCGACACCATGAGTTGACTGAAAGCGCGTGGGCAGCACGCATCCTGGAAGACTTCCGCAGCTTCTTGCCTAAGTTTTGGATCGTTAAGCCGAAGGCGCAAGACTTGAGATCGCTGATCCAGTCTTTGCGACAGGCGGCATAGTTCCGATGTCGGTTCATCCCTTGCAATTTCTTGAAGTACCGCGCACCGATCCAGAAAAGGAATCGGCCGATGACCGGGTGCAGCACTTTGGCGAAATCTATGGTCATTACGACGACGCCGTGGCGGCCTCGCAGTCGGGGCGGTGCCTATCCTGTGGCAATCCGTACTGTGAGTGGCAGTGTCCGGTCCATAACTACATACCGAACTGGTTGCGGTTAATCGAAGAGGGCAAGTTGTTTGAAGCCGCCGACCTATCGCATCAAACCAACTCACTACCCGAAATCTGTGGCCGTATTTGTCCTCAAGATCGGTTGTGTGAGGGTGCTTGCACCTTGGAAGACGGATTTGGTGCGGTCACGATTGGCAGTATCGAAAAATACATCACCGATGAAGCCTATGCGCAGGGATGGCGCCCGGACTTATCGCACGTGGTCGACTCCGGCAAGCGGGTCGCAGTCGTCGGCGCAGGACCGGCAGGGCTGGCGGCGGCGGACGTGCTTGCACGGTCAGGAATCGGGCCGGTCGTTTTTGATCGCTATCCGGAGATTGGCGGATTACTAACCTATGGTATTCCGCCATTCAAACTGGAAAAAGATGTCGTATTGCGACGTCGCGAAATTCTGGAAGGTATGGGAATTCAATTTCAGTTGGGCACAGAAGTTGGCAAAGATCTGCCGTTTGCGGAATTGTTAGCCGACTACGACGCGGTATTTCTGGGTCTCGGTACGTATCAGGCGGTGCAGGGTGGTTTCGCCGGTGAGGGGCTCAACCACGTGCACGCCGCACTTCCGTATCTGATCGGTAATGTCTATCAAGTGATGGGTGTGGACAATCCGCCGATGCCGCATATTGATCTACGTGGCAAGCGCGTGGTCGTACTCGGCGGTGGTGACACAGCGATGGACTGCAATCGTACCGCGATCCGTCAGGGAGCGGCCAGCGTCACCTGCGTGTATCGTCGCGATGAAGAAAACATGCCGGGCTCGCGTCGCGAAGTTGAGAACGCACGCGAGGAGGGTGTCGAGTTTCTCTTTAATTGCCAGCCGCTCAGTATCTCCGGCGACCAACACGTCGATGGCGTCGTGGTTGCACAAACGCGGCTGGGTGCGGTCGGTGCAGACGGGCGCCGCCCTGCGGAAGTGGTCGAGGGGACTGAGACGCTGCTCGATGCAGACGTAGTGCTGATCGCGTTCGGTTTTCTGCCGGATCCACCCGAGTGGCTGACAGATCATGAGATTGATGTGCTACCGAGTGGCCGATTGCGTGTCGCGACACACGGTGATTACGCGATGCAAACCACCAATCCGAAAGTATTTGCCGGTGGCGACATGGTACGCGGCTCGGATTTGGTGGTAACCGCGGTGTTTGAGGGTCGCGAAGCGGCGGCGAGTATTGCGCGGTACCTTACCGATCGCTAGCTGACGCGTGGCGCTCGGCCAGTTTGGCCGTGACGTCGGCCATTGTCATGTCATGTTGTTGCAATAAGACCAATAGGTGATACAGCAGGTCGGCCGATTCGTCGACAACGCCATCGCTATCGTTGCTGGCGGCAGCAACGGCAACCTCGACCGCTTCTTCCCCCACTTTTTGCGCAATGTAGCGATTGCCGCGGGCGGCGAGTTTGGCGGTGTAACTGTTGGCCGCATCGCTGCCAAGACGTTCCTGAATCACGGCTTCAAGCTCGTTTAAAAACGCCAACGCGGGGCCAGGATCGTCATCAAAGCAGGTCGTCGTGCCGGTATGACAGGTTGGCCCGGTTGGCAGTGCGCGCACCAGCAAAGTATCGCCGTCGCAATCCAATGTAATGGACTCGACACGCAGCGTATTGCCGGATGTCTCACCCTTGGTCCACAGGGTTTGTCGTGTACGACTATAGAAACATGCCAGTCCGCTCTTTTCGGTCTGGCGTAAAGCCGCTTGATTCATGTAGCCGAGCATCAATACAAAACCTGTGCTGGCGTTTTGAATAATGGCGGGAACCAGGCCGTCGACCTTTTCCCAATTGATCGTACTTTCAAGTGTCATGGACGTATCTCGATGCCGGCGTTGCGCAGTGTGGTTTTGAGTTCGGGTATTGCGATGATTTTGTCGTGAAACACCGTGGCGGCTAACGCGGCCGATGCAGCGGTCTCCTCGAATAAAGTCTGGAAATGAGTAATCGCACCCGCACCGCCGGATGCGACGACCGGTAACGAGGACTGTTCCGCGGCGGCGCCGACGTGCTCGATATCGTAGCCGCCTTTGACGCCGTCTTGTTGCATGCAATTTAAGACAATCTCGCCGGCACCGCGTTGCTCCGCTTCATCCAGCCACTGCAGTGTGTCTCTTCCGGCACCACGCGTGGTTGCTTCGCTGCCGGTATGGCTGAAAACCTGCCAGTGTCCGTCAACTTGGCGGCTATCCACACCAAGGACCACGCACTGAGAGCCAAAACGGGCAGCAAGCGCATCGATTAGGTCCGGTTGTTCCAGCGCCGGGCTGTTGATCGAGATTTTATCTGCGCCGCTCGCCAGAATACGTTCTGCATCAGCCACACTGCGCACGCCACCGGCAACACAGAATGGGATGTCGAGTTCGCGCGCCACGCGATCAACCCAGACGCGGTCGACAGTGCGATTTTCAGGGCTGGCGGTAATGTCGTAAAACACCAGCTCATCGGCGCCTTCATGGGCATAGCGCGCAGCCAGCTCGACGATATCGCCGGCGCGACGGTGGTTACGAAACTGCACGCCTTTGACGACTTCACCGTCCCGAACGTCTAAACAAGGGATTATGCGTTTACCTGGAATGCCTGCATCTCCTCGTGGGTTATAGCGCCACTCAGCAAAGCTTTACCGACAATGGCATAGGGGATGTTTGCTGCACGTAGCTGCGTAAGATCATCGGCGCTGCTGACACCGCCGGACGCTTGCAGTCGTAGGTCAGGATAGGCTGCGACCATGGACTGATAGAGTCGGGTGTTGGGGCCGGTCATCATGCCGTCGCGCGATATATCGGTGCACAGCACGTCGCGAATACCCCAGTCATGGATTTCATCCAGAACCGAGAACAATTCTCGCTCGCTGGTTTCCTGCCAACCGGATATCGCCAACCAATACTGGTCATCACGCTGCCGCACATCCAACGCAGCGACGATCCGGTCAGCGCCAAACTGCGCGCACCATTCGCGGACCAGCGAACTTTGTTTGACCAATAGACTGCCAATCACGCAACGCGCCGCGCCAGCGTTGAGCCAGCGTTCCATCATCGCGGTTGAGCGAATGCCGCCACCAATTTGGACGCGCAGATCGGTTGTCTGAATGATTTCCATGACGACCTCGATGTTTCCCGGTTCACCGTCTTTAGCGCCGTCCAGGTCCACCAAATGCAGGTATTGACTGCCGAGGCGGGCGTAGGTCGCTGCCAATTCCAACGGCGAACGGTCGTAACGGGTTACCGCCGAGAAATCGCCTTGGCGGAGTCGTACGCAGCCGCCGTCGCTCAGATCAATGGCCGGAATAATATTCATGCAGCGAGTCCTACAAAGTTTTGCAGTACGCGCCGACCTGCTGCGGCCGATTTTTCCGGATGAAATTGGGTGGCATAGAAGTTATCGACATTGAGTACGGCGGTAAACGGCACCGAGTGTTCCGCAATACCCACCGTTGCGGTGCCTACGGGAAGGTAATAGCTGTGCACGAAGTAAAACCACGTATGGTTATCGATGCCGTCGAACAACGCGCAGGGTCGCGCCTGATCGACGGGACACCAACCCATATTCGGAACCGGCAAATCCGGCGCGGCGATCAATCGTGTGGCCGTTCCCGGGGCAATTCCGAGGCAGTCGGTCGGCCCTTCATCGGAGTGTTCGGCGAGCAGCTGCAGCCCCAAACAGATACCGAGCACCGGTTGCGTTAATGTTTCTACGACATCGTGCAGAGCCAACGTCTGCAGTCGTTCCATCGCTGGGGGTGCTGCGCCGACGCCGGGAAGAATGACGTGGCTGGCGTTGCGGATGACATCCGCATCACGGGTCAGCGTGTACTCTTGACCAATGCGCGATAGTGCATAGCCAAGAGAGGCCAGGTTGGCGCCACCACTGTCGACTATCGCAAGATCGATACTCGGCATGTCAGTCCAATACGCCTTTGCTGGAAGGAATGTCGCTGCCGCTGATGCGAATCGCTTGGCGCAGGGTTCGTCCAAACGCTTTAAAACACGCTTCGACCATGTGATGCGAGTTGTCGCCGTCGACGCGCAGGTGCAGCGTAGCGCCCAGGCTATTGGCCAGTGAACGGAAAAAATGCGGCACCATTTCAGTCGTCATGCCGCCCACCGAATCGCGCGGGAAATTTCCCTCGAATTCCAGGTGAGTGCGTCCACAAAGATCGAGCGAGACATGTGCTTCGGTTTCGTCCATCGGTAGCACGAAACCAAAGCGCTCGATTCCGCGTCGTTCTCCGAGCGCTAATTTCAGTGCCTGGCCGATGCAGATCGCGGTATCTTCGACCGTATGGTGATCATCGATGTGCAGGTCGCCTTCGCAGGTGACCGAAAGTTCGATATCCGCGTGCCGCGCGATCTGCTCGAGCATGTGGTCGAAAAATCCGATGCCGGTTGAAAATACGCTGTTATCGGTGTTGCCATCCAGATCGACGGTTATGGCTATCGCGGTTTCGTTGGATTTGCGGGATACCGATGCGGTGCGTTCGCCACGGCATAAATCATCGGCAATTTGCGTCCAGCCGAGCTTCGGACCGATCTTCAGGCCACGGATAGACAGACGTTCCGCAAACTCAAGGTCGGTATCGCGATCGCCAATGACGACCGAAGTGGCGGCGTCAATGGGTGACTGCGCCAAATAGCGGGTAACTAGACCGGTACGAGGTTTGCGGCATTCGCACTGATCGCTATCCAGATGTGGGCACACAAAAATCTCATCGAACCGAATCCCCTGCGAATCAAACAGGCTGACGACAAAATCGTGGCTCGGTTGAAAATCAGCCGTGGGAAAGGACTCGGTACCGAGGCCGTCCTGATTGGATATCATCACTAACGAATAGCCGCTGTCACTAATGCGCTGCAGCGCACGAATAACATCCGGCACCAAGCGGACTTTGTCGAGACGATCGACCTGAAAATCATCGGGTTCCTCAATGAGAGTGCCGTCTCGATCGATAAATGCGACCTTACGCGTCATGGCGAACGTCCTTGTAGCGATCTAGGCTGGCGAGCAATTGCCACTGTTGCTCGCCAGTACCGATAGTGATTCGTAAGCAGTCTTCAAGAGTCGTGTCGCTGGCAAAGTTGCGCACCAGAAGGTTGTCGGCGTAGAGGTGAGCGTGCACGTCGGCGGCATTTGCGAAACGCACGAGCAAAAAGTTTGCTTCACTCGGCCACACCGTCTCGACAAAGGAATACTTCTTGAGTGCCGAGGTGAGTGCCGCGCGATGTGCCCGTACTTCCGCAATAGCTTGGGTCGCGGCGGCCAACGAGGCAGCAGACGTTGCGCGCAACACGCAGTCGACCACCGGTGTCGGCAGTGCGTAGGGCGGTAAGAGTTTGTCCAGCGCTTCAATAACAACGCGTGCGGCTATCGCGCAACCACATCGTGCTCCGGCAGTTGCAAACGCCTTTGAGAGCGTTCGAAGAACAACTAGGTTGTCGAATTCACTGAGCAGGCTGGTGGCGGACGATTGCTCACTGAATTCGAGGTACGCCTCATCCACAACAATAATGGATTGATTGGCGCGTGCCCGCAGCAGGGTGCGAATGTCGCTGACTGAGACCAGCGATCCTGTCGGGTTATTCGGCGAGCCGAGGAAAACCAATTTCGTACGCGTGTCGCAGATGCTGATGACCTCGTCGGTCTCCAGTGCAAAGTTATTGTCTGGGTTCAACGGCACGTAACGCACGTCGGCGCCTTGTAGCTGTGCGTACTTCGCATACATGTCGAACGTCGGCGTTGTGGTGACGATGTTGTCGCGGCCTTCGATACAGCACGCTCGAACCAGCAGATCAATCGCGTCACTGCTGCCGCGTGTGACCAACAGATTGTCCACTGGTACCTGGTACAGCGCGGCCAGTTGGGTACCGAGTTGGATAGGCCGATTCTCTGGGTACCGATTCAATGCCTCACTGTTGGTCGGTTCCGCCGACTCGTTGGCGTTGAGGCAAGTCATATTGGGCGGAATAGCACTGGGTCGGTACGGCGCATGTGCCGCAACTTGGGGTCTTATGATATCGGCGATGCTCAAGCGACCTCGTCCTCAAGCCGCACGCTGACCGCGTAGGCATGCGCATCCAGACCTTCCAAGTTGGCAAGGGTTTCGGTGGTGCGGGCAAGGCGTTGCAGGCCACCGCGACTCGCGGTTTGCACCGTCATTAACCGGCAGAAATGCCCGACGCCAAGCCCACCAAGGGCGCGCGCTGCGCCATAGGTCGGTAAGACGTGATTCGTGCCGCTGCAATAATCGCCGAGAGATTCCGGCGTCCACGCACCAACGAAGATGGAGCCGGCATTGCGCACGTCGTCAACGCGCCGCGCTGCATCAGCACAATTGAGTATCAAATGCTCTGGGGCGTAATCGTTACAAATATCGATCGCCGTTGACAGCGACTCGACGCGAATAGCGGCGCTGTTTACCAAACACTGCTCGATAATCGAGCGACGCTGGCGGTCGTCCAATTGTCGCGTAATGGCGCTTCGGGTCCGACTAATCAACGCATCACTGTCGGTCACCAACAGAACCTGCGATAAACGATCGTGTTCAGCTTGGGCTAAGAGATCGGCGGCAACGAATTCAGCATTGGCATCGCCATCGGCAATCACCATCACCTCGGACGGTCCGGCCGGAAGGTCGATGGCAGGTCCACCGATCTCCGCCGCCACCAGCGTTTTTGCAGTGGTCACCCAGGCGTTACCCGGACCAAAAATTCGATCCACTTGGCTCACCGATTCCGTGCCGTAGGCCATCGCGGCGATCGCCTGGGCGCCGCCAACCTTAAAGACCGCGTCAATCCCGGCGCGCGCCGCTACCGCCAGTACCGTAGGGTCGGCGGCGCCTTGCGCGTTCGGTGGCGTGCACAATACACGGACCGGGCATCCGGCAATCTGCGCTGGAACCGCGAGCATCAGTGCCGTAGAGGGTAGTGGTGCGGAACCGGCCGGTACGTACAGCCCAACACGATCGATCGGCCGAACCACGCGTTGGCATACGACGCCATCTACCGTTTCGACTTCAATGGCAGCGGGTGCTTGAGCTTCATGAAACCGCCGCACGTTGGCCATGGCATCGTCGATCGCCTCGATGACCTCGCTTGAAAGCGACGCTTCAGCGGCGCGCATTTCGGCGGCAGTCACTCGCACGTTGGATAGTTCGACGCCATCAAACTGTTGGGAAAATGCCAGCAGGGCTTGATCGCCACGCTCACGTACGGCGGCGAGAATCGCGCGCACGTCGGCGGTGATATCCGACGATGCCAACGCCGTTGGTCGTTCTAAAGTGGCACGTCGAGACGCCGCGTCAAGCGATGCCCATTCCACTGTGGCTAAGAAATCGTTCACGGCAGCATCTTCTCAACCGGCAATACCAACAACGAGCTGGCGCCGGCGCTTTTGAGTTGTTCGAGTGTTTCCCAGAACACGGTTTCTCGACATACCGCGTGCACCGCAACCCTTTCGTCGCAGCCGTCGAGCGGTACGATGGTGGGGGATTCGGCACCCGGTAGCATTTGCGTAATTTTCGGCAACGCATCACGCGGGGCGTGCAACATGACGTACTTACTTTCCCGCACCTGCAGCACACCATCGAGCCGTTGTAGCACGCGCTGAATCGTGTCAGCGCAGCCGTTGGAGGCAGGTTCAGCCTGAATGATGGTCGCTTCGCTTTCCAATATCGTGCGAAATTCTGCTAATTGATTCGCCGCTAATGTCTTGCCGGTCGAGACCAGGTCACAAACCAGATCCGCTTTGCCGAGTTTTGGTGAGATCTCCACCGAGCCTGAGACATAGACCGGAGTTGCGTCGACACCGTTGGTGGCCAGGAAGTCCGCCAATAAAGCGGGATAGCTTGTGGCAATACGCTTGCCACCGAGTTGTTCGAGTGTTTCTGGCATATCATCATCCGGCGCAGCGATTACCAATCGGCAGTGACCGAAACCTAACGACCGAACATGTGTAATCGCCTGTGCGGTGGCGATGTCGGGATTGGCTAAACGATATTCCTCGGTAACGTTCTGACCAACGATACCCAGATCGCAGGTACCGTCTGCGACGTACGACGGTATGTCGTCATCGCGTACCAACAACAGATCCAGTGGCATATTTTCGCCGTAACAAAACAGCTGGTCTTTGCTTTTCGCAAAGCGAATGCCGCATCGATCAAGAAGCGAAAGAGAGTAATCAGTTAGGCGCCCAGACTTTTGCAACGCGATCCGGACGCGCTGCTTATTGCTGCGCATCGAAATTCTCAGTGGGGGTGTTTGTGGGTGTCTTGCTCTGGGGTTACGGCCGGCACCATGTCCAGCGCCGCTCGGTAGCCACCAAAGCCATCGTTTAGAAACCGTGCGACACGACCAATTGTGGTCACGCTGACGCCGGTGCGTTCGTGGATTTCTCGGTAGGGAAGACCCGAATCGACATACATCGCCGCCTGCCAACGATCCGCCAATGCCTCCAGTTCACTGGGGGTGCAAAGATCGCGGAGCAAATTCCGGCAATCTTCGACCGTATCCAGCTTGGAAACGATGGCGAAGAGTGACTCCAGTGCCTCTTCTCGCGCTGCGGATTGTGACTGATCGGGTTTCATAGTTTGTACCAATGTAATAACGCATTAATACATTAGTTTGCCCATGAAATGCAAGGTCTCTGTCAACCATTTCGGAGGTTGACACGTTATGCAGATAAAGTTAGTTTTATTCGCATATTTATGAGATCGCTATGCCGAAATATTCAGAACAAGCCAATCACCGCCGAGATGCCATCGCCGAGTTTCTCAAAGCAGGGCCGGTCCCAACGCAGCTAGCACTGGTCAAAGCGCTACGGCAGCAAGGGATTGAAGCGACGCAGTCGGCCGTCAGTCGTGATCTGCGCGACCTCGGAGCGGTGAAAACATCGAGCGGGTACATCCTTGATGAACCGGATGCGGCGCAGCACCTTGAGTGGAATCAAGTGGCCGGTTTGATTCGGGGTACCGCCGCGGCGGGCCCGAATATGCTGGTGATCAAGACCGCAATCGGAGCCGCACAGCGCGTTGCTCTGGCGCTCGATCGCGCGGACTGGCCAGAGGTCGTGGGCAATGTCGGCGGTGATGACACGGTCTTTACCGCAACGGCGAGCGTTGTCGGTCAACGCAATCTAATTGCGCGCATCGAGCGCGCGGTGCCGCGCGCCTAGTCGGCCGCGGCGTCATTCGAACCAAAGCAATCATGTCTACCGATCCCATCATTCTTGCATTCTCTGGCGGTCTCGACACGTCGTTCTGCGTGCCGTGGCTAAAAGAAACTTACCGTCGCGAGGTTATTACGGTCACCGTTGACACCGGTGGGCTCGATGATTCGTCTCGCGACGCATTGCAGGCCCGATCTGAAGCGCTTGGGGCGATCGAGCACGTGTGTATCGACGCGCGGCAAACGTTTTTTGACGACGTGATTCGATATCTGATCGCCGGCAACGTTCGACGTGGTCAGTTGTACCCATTGTGTGTGGGCGCCGAGCGCGGCGTGCAGGCGGAGGTGCTCGCCAAGGTTGCGCTCGAGCGTCGAGCCAGCACCGTCGCACATGGCTGTACGGCAGCCGGCAACGACCAGGTGCGATTCGAGGTTGCGCTGCGCACGCTGTCACCGGGTCTGGAAGTACTCGCACCGGTACGGGATAACCAGTGGATTCGTGATGAACAACTGAAATATCTCAGCAAACACGACTTACCGCTGCCGCAACAGGGTAGCGAGTACTCGATCAATCGCGGACTTTGGGGCGTTACGATCGGCGGCAAGGAAACGCTCACGTCACAGCAGGGTTTGCCAGAGTCGGCATGGGTTTTGTCGAACACCGCGATGACCCATCCGCAACCGGCCGAATCGTTAACCATTCACTTCCAGCAGGGGGTACCGAGCGCGCTCGACGCCGAGGCATTGTCCCCAATAGAGTTGATCGAGCGACTGGAAGTTCTCGGTGGTCGGTATGGCATCGGTCGTGGTATTCACTTGGGTGACACCGTTCTCGGTACCAAGGGTCGAGTCGCGTTTGAAGCGCCGGCCGCGGAAATCTTGTTGGTGGCCCACCGTGAACTGGAGAAGCTCGTATTGAGCGCACAGCAGTCCCGCGTCAAAGATGGGGTTGCTGCGATCTACGGCGACTTGATTCACGAAGGCAAACAGTTGGATCGGGTCTGCGCGGATATCGAGGCACTGTTGCGGTCTTCACAAGAACGCGTGACCGGCACCGTTACCGTTGAGCTTCGTGCCGGCAGTGTCTTCGTGCAGGGTGTGGATTCGCCGTTTTCGCTATTGGCAGCGACGCGTGGTGTTTACGGTGAAGAAGCCGGCGAATGGACCGCCAGCGATGCACTGGGTTATAGCCGGATACTGTCTCTAACCGGCGCGCTGCAAACTCGGGCAGGCGGTGAGTGATATGCGCTCAGTGTTTGTCGACAAGATTGCCTCGGTGGCGCAGCACAATGAGCTGAGTGACGAAGTCCGTCTCAGTCCCGAAATTCCCTGCGATGAAGGCGTACTCATCGCGGTTGAAGTTCTGAACAGTAAGTCACGCTACAACGTGCTTGAGCTCACCAGTGGGCGCATGGCGACGGTCGCGCAAGGTGATGTCGTGGTGGGTGCGTTAGGGCACCGCAATGCATTGCACGGCTATTCAGGTCATTTACCGAAGACGTTAGCGGTTGGTGACACTGTGCAAATCTTGAACATGGGAGGCGTGCTTGGGATTTGTGATTCGGCGAATCCGGAGGTTGGGCCGCCGTTTGATTGCAAAGTACTGGGTAGCGTGCTGCATTTCCCGTATCTCGGCGAACGCATTGGTGTGGCGGCAAGCGTTGGCACATTAACTGCGGATGCCGATATACCGTTGGCAAAGTTGACAACACCAGTGGTGGCGCTCGCCGGAACGTGTATGGATTCGGGTAAGACCGCAGCGGCCTGCGCGATTGTGGCGCGGTTTCGAAATCGCGGGCTGCAAGTCGCGGCGGGCAAAGCGACCGGCGTGGCATTGCGCCGTGACGTGTTGGCGATGCAGGACGCGGGCGCAGTGGATACCGCAATTTTTTCGGATTTCGGTACCGTCGCGACGACGCCAGAAAACGGTCCAGGACTGACTCGTGCTCTGCTGTCGAAATTGGGTGCAACGGCGGCGGATGTCATCGTGTTGGAGCTCGGCGATGGTTTGCTTGGCGATTATGGCGTTGATGCTATCTTGGCCGACGACGACATTAGGCAGGTGCTGACCTCGGTCGTGCTGTGCGCCGGCGATCCGGTGGCGGCATGGGGTGGTGCACGTTTACTACAAGACCAATACAACATCGTGCCCACGGTGGTGACCGGCCCGGCAACCGATAACGCCGTGGGTGTCCGACAGATCCAACAACAAGTTGGCGCCGACGCCATCAATGCGCTGACTGCACCGACAGCACTCGGTGATTACCTGGTTGATGCCCTGCACGCGGAGGCAAACTCGTGAGTGTCCCCGCCGTTGTCGTCGGTGCCTCCGGATACGTTGGTGGAGAATTGTTGCGACTGATTGCCGCGCACCCGACGTTTCGTCTGCACGCGGCGGTATCCGGGTCGAATGCCGATAAACCGATTGCCTCGGTGTTTCGCAACTTGACGACGGCTTACGCGAACCAGTCCTTTTGTGAATTCGAGCGCTGGGCGGACGGTTTGGCATCAGGTCAATCGGTCGCGGTATTCTCAGCCGCTCCGCACGGCGCTTCAGCAGCGGTAATTCGGCAAATCCTCAAAGATGCGTCGCGCAAGAACATAATGGTTCGTATCGTCGATGCGTCGGCGGATTTTCGATACGCCGATGCCGAGTCATTTGAGGCCGTGTATGGCGGTACGCACGGGGCACCGGAACTACTCGAGAACTTTAGTTGCGCTGTGCCCGAGCATGCCAATGTCGTTGCGAGTGAGCATGTCGGTCATCCAGGGTGTTTCGCGACGGCCATGCTGCTCGGCATTGTGCCGATGACCGCACTTAGCCTCGTGCAGGGGCCGATTTACGTATCTGCGATAACCGGTAGCACCGGCTCCGGGCAATCGCCGTCGGTCGGAACACATCATCCCGAACGCCATTCAAATCTTTATGCGTATAAGCCGCTGCAGCACCGACACGTGCCAGAAGTGACGGGGTTGACCGCGGCAGCAACCGGGCAATCCCCAGCGGTGCAGTTCGTGCCACATTCCGGGCCGTTTGCACGCGGCATTCACGCCACCATCCAAGCCTCGCTGAATGGGCGAAGATCCTTGGTCGACGTGCTTGAGCTTCTCGGTGAATTTTATGCGCCGCACCCGTTTGTCGAAGTCCGTGAGTTAACGCCAAGAATCAAGGATGTGGTCGGCGGCAATAACGCGATCATTAGCGCCGCGGTGAGTGAGCAGTCGATCGCGGTCTTCGTGGCAATCGATAATTTGGTCAAAGGTGCTGCCGGTGGTTGTGTGCAATGGATGAATCGCTTATTTGATTTGCCACAAACCGAAGGTCTGACGGCCCCGTCGGCGGCGTGGAGTTAGTCCGATGAATTCAGCGATTGCGCCCACCACATCCCACGACGTTGCCGCGCAAGAAGCCGCGACAACCTTGCCCGTATACGACCAGCTGCCGTTCGTGGCGGTCCGCGGTTCGGGATGTTTTATTCACACGTTAGACGATCGCAATATTTTGGATTTGTATGGTGGGCACGCCGTGGCCGGTCTTGGATATAACCACGCCGATCTCACGCAGGCAGTGCAACAACAATGGGAAGATCTCGCATTCCAAAGCAACGCGGTCGTTCAGCCGACTCGGGCCGAAGCCGCCGCGCGTCTGGTGGGTGTTGCGCCGAACGGGCTAACCCGTACGTTTTTCGCCAATAGCGGATCGGAAGCCAATGAGAATGCACTCCGTCTGGCATGTGCAATAACCGGACGTTCGAAGGTTATAGCAATCGAGCACGGTTTCCATGGTCGTACCGCGGCGGCCGCCGCAGTGACATGGAAGTCGGATCGTTGGTACGGATTTCCACAGGCACCGTTCAACGTTGAGTTTATTCCGCGTAACGATGTGTCAGCCATCGACAGGCTCATTGATGATTCCACGGCCGCGGTAATTTTCGAACCGATACAAGGTATTGCTGGGGCGTTCGATCTGTCGTCCGAGTTTGTCGCCGGATTGCGTGCAGCGACCACCGCGGCAGGTGCGTTGTTGATCGCCGATGAGGTGCAGTGCGGTATGGGCCGCTCGGGTCGTTACTTCGCGTGCTCTGGTCTCGGTGTGTCGCCCGATCTACTAACCGTGGCCAAAGCGCTCGGCGGCGGCTTCCCGTGCGCCGCTTTGCTGACCACCGATGCCGTTAGCGAGTCCGTCTACGTCGGGCAGCTGGGTTCGACGTTTGGTGGCGGACCGGTGGCGGCGGCTGCGATCGTTGCGGTCATTAATGCGATAGAAAAAGAAGGATTGTTATCGAACGTTAGGGCCAGAGAGCAGCAGGTGCGTGAACAGGCTTGTGTGGGGCCGGTACAGGCCGTGCAGGGCACAGGCTTATTGCTGGGTCTGCGCACGTCGATACCTGCAGCACACGTACGAGATCGGTTACTCGAACAAAACATCCTGGTGGGCACCAGTGCCGACCCGAACGTGGTGCGCTTGCTGCCACCGCTAACGTTGGAATCGGAGCATGTCAATCAGCTTGTATCGGCGCTGGCTGAGATTTCAAATTAAGGAGACGAAGTCATGGATGCATTCAACAAGATTACCGACCTGCCGGTAGAGGGCGTCAAAGACCTCATCGCGTTAGCAAACAAACTCGATCGCGATCCGGAGCCGGAGGCGCTGAAAGGTAAAGTACTGTCGTTGCTGTTCTTGAGTCCTTCGTTGCGCACCCTAGCGTCGTTCCAGGCGGCCATGACGCGTCTGGGTGGCGGGTCTTTCGTGATCTCGCCCGACATGTCGATTCATGGCTTAGAAACGCGCCCCGGTATCGTCATGGACGGCGCGGCAGCGGAGCACATCCGAGAAGCGGTGCCGGTTATCGCATCCTACGGTGATGCCATCGGCATTCGCGCGTTTGCACAACGCAAAAATCTCGACGAAGACCTTGCCGATGGAGAGTTCGCCGCACTGACTGAATTGGTCGACACGCCGTATATCAATATGGAGTCCGCCATCAGTCATCCATGCCAGGCACTGGCGGACTGGAAAACGCTGGATGATCTCGACATTCCGACGGCGGGTGGCAAGTTTGTACTCAGCTGGGCTTATCATCCGAAAGCGTTGCCGTTGGCCGTACCAACATCCACTTTGCACATGGCGGCAATGCGCGGCATGGATGTCACAGTATTAAGACCGGACGGATTTGCGCTGCCGCCATCGGTGATGGCCGACGCCCATGCTGCCGCACAAGCCAACGGCGGAAGCGTCATAGAAACGACGGATCGTAACGATGCGATGCAGGATGCTCATGTTATCTATGCAAAGTCATGGTCGTCGACAACACAGTATGGCAATCGTAAGGGCGATGAAGAGCTTCGTTGGGAACTCAAAGATTGGTGCGTGGACGAATCGTGGTTCACACCCGCGCAAGACGATTGCCGATTTATGCACTGTTTACCGGTACGCCGCGGTGTTGTCGTGGATGACGCGATTTTAGACGGCCCACGTAGTGTTGTGATTCCAGAAGCGCGAAACCGCATGCTCGCGCAAATGGCGGTTTTACACCGTATGTTGGGAGCTTCGACATGAGACCGATAAAAAACCGTGCCGCGGTGGTGTCGGCATTACGTCATGCAGCGCCTTACATTCGCTTGTACAAACGCAAGGTATTCGTACTGAAGGTCGGCGGTGATGTGTTTTTGGACCTCTCCGCGACCGAAGCGTTTATCGAGCAGGTCGGGTTGCTACACCAGGTCGGAATTCGAACCGTCCTGGTCCACGGTGGTGGGCCTCAATCGACCGAACTCGCCAATAAACTGGGCCTCGACATTCAAATCGTCGAGGGGCGCCGCGTTACCGACGGCGCATCGTTGGACGTCGCCACCATGGTCCTGAATGGGCAAATCAATACTCGGGTTTTGGCGGTCTGTCGTGATTTGGATATACCAGCGGTCGGCATCAGCGGTGTTGACGCAGGATTGATCGTGGCAAATCGGCGTGCGCCGGTTGAAACCGATGAGGGCACGTCTATTGACTACGGGCATGTCGGCGACATTCAATCGGTCGAAGCAGACATTCTGCAAAAGCAGCTGGATAACGGATTGTTGCCGGTCGTCAGCCCACTGTCATGCGATTCAGATGGCAACGTTTTGAACATCAACGCCGATACCGTTGCAGCGGCAATCGCGGCAGAACTGAAAGCCGAAAAACTGGTGCTGTGCACAGGCGCGCCCGGCATCCTGGAAGATGTGAGCGACGAACGTTCACTCGTTTCGTACATCGACCGTGCCGGACTTCAAAAACTAAAAGATGACAACAAACTGGTCGACGGTATGTTGCCAAAGGTTGCGGCGATTGATAATGCGCTCAAGAACGGCGTGCAGCGCGTGCATGTTATCTCGCACAAAGTGCCGGACAGTCTGTTGTTGGAAGTATTTACCAACGAAGGAACTGGAACGCTGGTCGTCAATGACATCGGCGCGCTGACGCCGGCGGAGCAAGCCGAGACATGACCCGTTTATGGGACAAGCAAGAACCGCTCGATCAACGGATCTTAAAGTTCACGGTGGGCGACGATCCGATACTGGATTCACGACTGGTGGCGTACGATGTCCGTGCATCCATCGCGCATACTGAGATGCTGTGTGCCAAAGGCTATCTGACGACTGAAGACAAAGATGCAATAGCGGCCGGCCTGAAGGAGCTGGGCGCAGCGTTCGAACGTGGCGAATGGACCATCTCGTTAGACGATGAGGATTGTCATACCGCGCTCGAGTCACGCTTGATTAAAAGTATCGGAACCGCTGGAGAACGTGTGCACCTTGGGCGCTCGCGTAATGATCAGGTACTCACGGCAATGCGTATGTATCTGCGCGATGCCGTCGACGACATCGTCCAAGGAGTAGCAGCGCTTGACGATACGGTCGAAACGCTGATCGAGCGAGACGGGGGTATTGCGATACCCGGTTACACGCATATGCAACCGGCGATGCCGTCGACGGTTGCGTTATGGGCGGAGGGCTACCGCGAGGGCTTGCAAGACGCAAAGTCCGGCCTGGCGGCAGCGCGCGCTCGGCTTAACGTCAATCCGCTGGGTACCGCGGCCGGTTACGGTACGCCGGGTTTGGATTTGGATCGTGAGGCGACGACCGCGGCACTCGAATTCAACGCTATACAAGAACCGGTTACCGCGGCACAACTCTCGCGTGGCCGGGCAGAATCGGCGCTGGTCTTTGAGCTGAATTTACTCTTGATCGGTTTAGGCCGTATGGCCAGTGACCTGCTGCTGTTCTACACCCAGGAATTTGGAATTATTGAACTGTCGACCGATACCACGACGGGTTCCTCGATCATGCCGCAAAAACGTAACCCGGATGTGCTCGAACTGATTCGTGCCGCCTCGGCAACAGTGCAAGGCTGCCTGGCGGAATGCATGACATTAGTCACCAAGCTACCCTCTGGCTATCAACGCGACCTGCAACGGCTAAAATCGCCGGTATTTCGTGCCATCGACGTTGCGGGCGCGACCTTGGATGCCGCGACCACGGTGATTGCGAAACTCCGATTTGATGCCGATGCCGTCAATTTGGACCCGTCTTTGTACGCTGCGGAGGAGGCGTATGCGCTGGTTCAACAACAAGGGTTGACGTTTCGCGAGGCCTATCGCCAGATCAGTAAGAAATTCACGTAAGCTCTAGATTCCCAGGCCGTCGGTTCCCAGAGCGTGTCGCAACCATCTCTCGAGACCATAAAAACGAATACGCAGTCGGTATATGACCGGCATGCGGACAAGTGGTCTGAGGTACGACTTACGACGCTGTTTGAAGAACCGTGGTTAAAACGGTTTACCGAAGTATTACCCGCCAAGGCGTCGTTACTGGATGTGGGTTGTGGTACCGGTAAGCCCCTCGCCGAGTATTTCTTAGACGCAGGATTCGACATTACGGGCATCGATTACGCAGCGGGAATGATTCAACGGGCCGTTGCGGAATTGCCGAGCGCGGATTGGCAGGTCGCGGACATGCGTGCATTGAACTTAGGCCGACAATTTCCCGGCGTATATAGCTGGGATGCGGTGTTTCATTTGTCTGTCGATGAGCAACGCGCGGCGCTCCCCGTACTATGCGACCACGTGGCCACAGGTGGCGCGCTACTTTTCAATGCCGGGGCGGAGGAGGGAGAGGTCTCAGGGACGGTCTGCGATGAGTCTGTTTACCACGCGAGCCTCAACATTCAGGAGTATGAAGATATCCTGCGATCCTGCGGGTTTCGGCAGGTCGAGTACGTTATCGACGATCCGGCGGTATTACATCGAACGGTGATATTGGCATGGAACCGGCACGTCGATCTTCGATGAGGTTCAGTCGATCTCAAAGCCGGCATGTCGCGCTGCATTGAGATGTTCAAGGTCTTTAGCCCGTCCCGCACGTTTCTTATAAGCAAAGACGTGTTCGAGGCGAACGAACGGTAACCCCTCGATGATTTCAGCCGTTTCGATCAGTTCGTCGATGTCCGGGTCACCGATGGCCCAGTGAGTACCGAACGTCAGCATACCGTTGTTCAGACTGACGATGGTTACGCCGAATTCCTCCAAAAACGTGGGTGTGCCCAACCCGCAAACTGTGTGCCACGCAGCATCGCGACAAATGACGTCGACGTCATTCGAACAGGGCAAGACGTTGCGGATGATCAGTGGTCCACTGCCAAAAATTGCATAGTCCGACGTGTTGAGGTCGAGCCCTCGTAGTGCGCGAAACGGGTCCGAATCGGTCAATAGCCGCTGCCTTCGAGCCCCACCAGCTTTAATACGTAAGGCGGCACGCGCGGTTCACCGGCAAATTTCGCCGGACTTTCGCCGCGCGAGATAGCCCAGCGATGCAACCAAGTAATACCGGCCGGTCCATCATAAGTGTCCACACTGTTGTAAACAGGGTCCGCCAATGCCTCGTCCAACGAGACGAATCGATAGCCGCGATTCACCAACCCGTCCAACAAAGACGTCAAATAGTCGGCGTTGAGTTGGTTGGCGTGCAGCAGCAAGATGTGCGGAATTCGGCGTTGATAAAAGATCTCCGTTTGATCTTCATAGTAGAGGACGATCTTAGCCATATAGACGACGTAGTCATCACCAATCTGCTGCGCAAGCTCCGTGTCCGAGGTTTCCACGGCATTGGCGTAGGCACTCGCAAAAATCCACTCCGAATTGTCGATCGTTACCGGCGCAACCACATAGTCGCGCTCGGCAAGAAATGTCTCGAATTGCGCGCGCTTTTCCAGATCGCGGCCGGTCCGCAGGTAAGGATGGCGGAAATAGCGCGGAGTTTGTCCTCGCTCGGCCAATACTTCGCGAGTCACTGTCTCGCCATTGATTACATCCTGCTGAAATTGCGGCAGTGGTGTCTGGTGGAAGTCGCGGTGAGCAAATGAATGGTTGCCAAGCTCCATTCCGGCTGCCGTCCACAGGCGCAGAATGTCGACCAGGTCCGGATCAAGCTGGCCGTCCGCGTAAAGCCGGCCTTCATTGACGAAGCCAATAGCGGGCGCCTCGTGTCTGGCGAGCGCGGCCAGCAGACTCAGGTTCATACTGCGCTTTTGATGAAGGTGCGGGCCAGTGGCGACAGCGGGTAGGTCATCGATCGTGATAGCGATAGCGCGCTCGTCAGCGTCGGCCTGTGATGACCAAAAACTGGCTAGACTTATGAAGATAATTAACCTGAAGAAACGACTATAAAACATTGTTTTAAAAAATAATAAATAACGATCGTTGGGTTTTCGTGTGCCGATTCCGCACGGGATAGCTGCTAGACTCTTAGCATGCGTTGCCAGCGGAGCGACTGGCGGGGAGCATAAAGACAAATCAGTTCGGGGGGTAGAGCGATGTCGATAAGCATGATGGATCTGTGGCTGCCGATTGTGGTCGGGGCCGTATTGGCGTGGGTGACCAGCGCACTCATTCATATGGTGGTCAAGTATCACAATTCCGATTATCAGCCGCTGGCCAATGAGGACGAAGTGATGGACGCGGTGCGGAATGGGTCGCCATCGCCCGGCATGCATACGTTTCCTTATTGCGCCGACTTCAAAGATATGGCGAATGAGGACGTGCAGGCCAAGTTCAACAAGGGGCCGGTTGGGATGTTGACCATTATTCCTAACGGTATGCCACCGATGGGCAAATTACTGGCTCAACAAATCGCGTTTTTCTTGCTGGGAAGCATTCTGATCGCATACTGCGCTCAACTGGCGTTGGATCCGAACGTTGCCTACATGACGGTGTTTCAATTCGTCGCCGCCGTGGGTTTCCTGGCGTACGGCTGGGCCACGATTCCTTTCGCGATCTGGTTCGGGCAGAAATGGTCGACGACGGCAAAGTATCTGCTGGATGCATTGATTTACGGATTCGTCACCGCAGGAGCCTTTGCATGGCTATGGCCAAGCGCGGGGTAACCGCGTTCGCTGCGCTGGCAGTGTTGGCGACCACGGTCGTCGCACGTGATCGGGCGCCGTGCTCCGCGATTGTGACGGTCGACGACGCGGTGATGAACACTGGAGGATCAGTGATCACATTTTCGTCGACTCGCGCGCGCAGTGGGATGCTATTGGCGATGATGGACGACGTCATCCGGACCACTATGAGGATTAAGGCGGATGCCTAAGAAGCCGACGATCCAGGAACTTATCGATCATTTTGACCTTGAGCCGATGGAGGCCGAAAACTTACGCTTTCGGCGCACCTACGCGCATCAATCGATTGGGCCCGATAGTCGTCCCATCGCGACCGCGATTATTGCCATGCTCACCGACGAACCGGAGTCGATGTCGGATATGCATCGACTGACCGCAGATGAAATGTGGCATTTCTATTTTGGAGATCCGGTCGAGCTGCTGCTGCTGTATCCGGACGGTACCGATGAATTAGTGATCCTCGGTCATGACGTGCTTGCCGGACAGAAGCCGCAGCAATTGGTCCCCGGTGGTGTGTGGATGGGTGCCCGGATTCGCTCGGGCGGCCACTATGCGGTATTTGGCAATACGGTATCGCCCGGTTTCGTGCAGGAAGACTTTGAGGGCACAAGTGCTGAGGCCCTGATCGAGCAATGGCCTCAGCAAGCGTCGCTGATACGAGCGCTTACTCGATACTAGCCACTGTCTCGGTGTCAGAACGCGGTCTGGTGATCTTGCGAAACGCTATAAATAACAACAAAATAGCGACTAATTCTAGAATCGAAGAAAAGAAGAACGGAGCACCAGGAAAATAGAAGGGCGCGCCTTCGGCGAGCACTGTTACCCCGCCTATAGCAAACGGCTCTCCGGGTGAAGAAAAAGCCGAGAATACCTGCGTCATGAGCAGTGGCCCGAGGATCATCGCGATGCTCGATATGGCGCTGATAGCCCCTTGGAGTTCGCCTTGTGCGTCGCCGGGTACGGTGCGCGACATGATGCCTTGCAGGGCCGGGGCCGCCAGCCCACCGAGCGCTGAAAACGCAATCAGCGCATAAACGGCCCAGGCCGTATTCACCAGGGCAAAGCCAAGGTAGGAAATCGCCGACACGAACAGCGCGAAAGCAGCGGTCGCGCGTTCTCCAAACTTTGGCACGACCACTTGTGTGAGTCCGGCCTGAACGACTGCTGCGGTTAAGCCGACAAACATCAGCGAATATCCGATCAGGTCGGGCGTCCAGCCGAACTTTTCTTCAGCGTAGTACGACCACACCGACGGATAGGTCCAATGCGCAATTTGCGAGATAAACACTACTGCTGCAATGGGCAGCATGATCGGGTATTTGCCGATTTGTTTCAGGCTGCCAATGGCGTTGGCGCGCCGCCAGTCAAATGAACGTCGATTTTCGTCGGCTAATGTTTCCGGGAGTACGAAATACCCGAATACGAAATTGAGGGCGCCAAGCGCAGCCACGAAATAGAAGGGCGCGCGAGGGCCGAATTCGGCGCCGAGCACACCGCCGATCGCCGGACCAATCACGAAGCCAAGACCGAACGCGGCGCCCATGATGCCAAATTTGCCGGCCCGTTCTTCGGGTGGCGTAATATCCGCGATATAGGCATTGGCAGTAGAAAACGTTGCGGCAAACGCGCCGGCCAACAGTCGGGCTACCACGATAATGCTGATCACTGGCGCAATTGCCATGATCAAAAAGTCGAATGCAAATGCGGCCAGTGACACCAACAAGATGGGTCGCCGCCCAAAACGGTCGGAAAGTCCGCCGATGATCGGCATCATGATGAACTGCATCAGCGCATAGGCAACCGATAAATACCCACCCCATTGAGCGGCGTTGGCTATATCTTCGCCGGTGACATCCATGACCAGTTGCGGCATCACCGGAATAATGATGCCGAACCCAATCATATTGAGTGTGACCGTCAGGAAGATAAATAAGAAGGCGTGCTTGCCGGGAGTGCGGGTCATCATGGACTCGTTTATTCTTGTAGGCTCATTCTAATACGCAATTTCTGGAAACGGCAGCCATGACTCGAATATCCATCGCGCTCTCAGGTTTCATGTTTCTTGCTTGTCCCGTTGTTGTCGATGCGGTGGAACCGGCGGATATCGACCAACTATTTGTCCGTTATTCGACCGGTGATTCGCCCGGTTGTTCGGTGGGCGTGTATCAAAGCGGCGAAATCGTTTTCTCGAAAGGGTACGGATTCGCGAACATTGAGCACCGGATTCCGAATAGCGCCACTACGAAATTTCGAATCGCCTCGGTCTCCAAGCAGTTTGCAGCCGCCGCGATCGCGCTGTTGGCCGAAGACGGAAAGCTTTCAATCGAGGATGACGTGCGCAAGTATTTCCCCGATCTGCCCGATTACGGGACAACGATCACCATCGCGCACCTTGTTTATCACACCAGCGGCATACGCGATTACCTGGACCTTGGCGATTTGGCCGAGTGGGGTGATGCATACTCGACCGATCAGGCCCTGGCCATGATTGCGCGCCAAAAAGCCGTCAATTTTGAGCCGGGCAGTCAATACGCCTATTCCAACTCTGGCTATATCATGCTCGGCCGCATCGTCGAGATCGTGACCGGGCAAACACTGGATGATTGGTCTCAGGAAAACATGTTTAAGCCGCTGGAAATGCATGACACCTATTGGCATGCTAACCACAGCAATATTGTGAGCAATCGTGCGTACGGTTACAGCCGATTGGAAGGCGGTAACTACCGGACGTCCTTAACCACCCTAGACATCGCTGGCGATGGTGCGTTGATGACAACGATCGAAGATCTGCTGCTCTGGGACAACAATTTTTATTCGAATCAACTCGGCAAAGGTGATCAGTCGCTAGTCAATTTGATGGAAACGCCTGGTGGATTTTCTAATGGCGATATTGGCGATTATGGGTTCGGACTGTCGATCGACAACTTTGCCGGTACCCCGGAGATCTGGCATTCCGGTGGCTGGTATGGCGTATCCACCAGCATGCATCGCTACCCGGAGCACCAGCTTGGGGTTGTTGTCCTGTGCAACGACGATTGGGCTCGCTCAACGACGATGGCGAGAGACATTGCCGCCCTATACATGGGCTTAGATCTACCGACGCTGTCGAATGTTGACAACGTACCAACGGTATTAAGGGAAATCGGCGAGAGCGCGAGTGAGATCAGCGCAGCGGATACAGCGCTCTTCGATGAGTTGGTGGGGTCCTATTACAGTGCCGAGCTCGATTACACACTTAGACTGGATGTTGAAGACGGTCGTTTGCGCGCGCTGCGTCGTTCGGGCCCAGAATACATCGAGAAAATGAACTCGAATCTGTTTACGTATCGCGGCTACCTGATTGTGATCGAGCGAGATGAGCACGATGCAGTATCAGCAATCACGCTCAACAGTGACTGGGCCAAGGGGCTGCGCTTCATTCGGAAATAAGCCAGTTTTGTCCTTGTCGGCGCTCGAAGTTCACGGTCAATGCGACGAAGTTGAACGCTGAAGCATCTATGGGTCATACATCACTAAGACATCAAAGGCGCTGCAATTTGTAGCGCTGGTTTGGTGTCAATGGGGGAGATATGACCTACACGATTCGCGTGTTGGTAGCTTTGATGATGACGGCGACTGCGACGCTCGCGTTCGCTGATGACTATGATTTTGAGCTGAACGTTTCGTTCGACAATACGACTCTGGACTTTAGTCAAACGATTACGACCGACGATGGTGTCATTTTTAATACGAATGACAGCGATACAGATGTCTTGAGCGTCAGCGGTACGTGGTACTTCTCGGGCCTATCGGATACGTATGGACCTCGGTCTCGAGCCGCCTTTGCTAACCGGGCCTCGTCTGTGAGTTTAGGGTATACCGAGCTCGAGCAAGAATTCAGGGCGGTTCTCGAAAACTCTATTCCTGGGTCTTCGATTCCTTCGTTTGCAGGTGTCAATCGACAGGATGACGAGATTTACGCGGGTGAGTTCCGGTACGTGCTGCCGACATCCGGTTGGTTCGTTACTGGTGGTTTCCAAACGTCAAGCCTGCTCGACGAAAACCGTTGGGAGGTAGGCGTTGGAAAATACTTATTTACCAACACGGCACTGAGTCTGGTCGCCGGTAAGGTTGAAACAGATGACGGCATTCCTCAATCAAACGCTGAGGTCAGGCTTGAGCATCTGGGGCAACTGTCCGAAGACTGGCTGTATGGTGTCGACGTTAGCTTTAGGCGCGATGACTACAAAGGTGGCTTCGTTACGGATCGCTGGCGCGCGGCGTTATCACTGTTTCCGACCAAAGATTTTGAATTTGGCGTCGCAGCAGAAGACTATGACAGCAACTTCCCCTCTGGGACAGATCAAAGCTATGAGGGTTTTGCAACATGGTACGTCACTGACAAGGTTGGCTTGTCTGCGAGCTACAAAATTGACGACCTAAACTGGTTTGGAAATGTAAGCCTTGGCGGTGTTCCGGCCGTTCGAGACACCGAACAAGACACAGTCGGTGTCACCGCAACGATTCGGTTCGACTAATTACGATGCGCCAGGGATTGGGATCCTCGCCCAAATCGGCATGTGATCCGATACATCATCATTGATGCGTGAAATGAGACTATCTTGCTGATCGTCGGTTAATGAAAAGTAGTTCGTGCCATGCAGCGTCTCACTGGCTAACTCAACGAAATTGAAAACGCCGTAGTTGTAGGCGTTGAGATCCTCGACACCGTTGGTCTTGCCGGCATTTCGGTTGGCTGATTCAAGTGGGAGATTGTGTTCGTCCGGATCGACAAAAAACGCCACATGATCAAAGGTCTGGTTGCTTCGAGCGTTGGTGTTGAATAGTTGAGTCTCGTCAGGGTGCACATCTAAGAACGGGAAATTCACTCGTACATCGCCGTCATCGGCGAAAAAGTGACTGCCCAGGTCATGGATCTTCTTGATGATATCGGATAGCTGTGTATCCGCATTATTAAACATCATGTTGAGGTCAGCGAGGATGATCATATTCTTGAAATACATGGTGTCGCGCGACTTGGCGCGTTTCACCAGCCATTCGAACAGGGCGTCAAACTCGCGTTTGCGTTCTTTCTTGCTATTGCCGTAGAGCGTATGCGCATTTAGAGCGAGGAACTCAATGTCGTCGCCACTCCCTTTACCTTTGATGACGAAAGCGGCGCAGTGAGGTGTGCGAATAAAGTCGAGAAACGCGGGTAGCGATTTCTTGCTCAGGGAGATTTTTTTCTTCCCTTGCGCGACGCGAGCGGCGTTGGTGTCGTCAAAGTCTTTGAAAAATTGAGTCCACAGATCGATATCACGGTGCAAGTTCTTAGCGATATTCGATCGGTCGTAGGTAATGTCGGAGACCAATTCTTTAAGTTCAATGCGATCGCGGTGATAGAGAAATGCGAGGCGCTCTTTCAAGCCGCCGTCGCCAGGTGCAGCACCGGTGGTGTCCGAAACCAGAAGTTCGAATTTCGACCCGCAATCTCGTTGCAGTCGTCGAATACCCGACAAGTCGTCCATTACTTCCTGGATGGCAATCAGGTCAAAACGCGAGACGAACCGTTCGAGAAATTCCCAGCGTTTGTCGGAGTTATTGTCTTTACCGAGTTTGAGTGCGTTGAACGAACCGATTACGACCGAATCATCACGTCGTACCGGGCAGCCCCAGCGCTCCGGGTCGTCGTTGAGCTTGTCCGTCATTTGTTGCCAACGCAGGTCTGTAAATCCGGGCATCCACCACCTCCTTTGGACCTAGAATAGTCGAAGAATCCCAGCGGTGGGTGTAAATTGCCGCAAATTGGCGCGAGATCGGTCGGTTCTAATCGTTCTGGAATGATTTCTGGCGGGCAATACGTTCGACGAGCACCACGCCGACCACCAACACGATGACCTGCAGGCCGATTCCAACCTGCTCAACATTCAGAGCTGACGACGCATCACCCATCTGCAAATCCCAGACACCCTCGGTATACCGTAGCTTTTGACTGAACAAGGCTTGCAGCCAGTTTAAGCCGACATGAAATCCGGTCGCCAACGCGATATTGCCCGTCTTAAATACCATCCAGCCATAAATCAGGCCCCATGCCCCAGGCCCTAACAAATTCTCCAGAACCAACCCGTGGTAAAAGGCAAATACGATCGCGGTTATATAGATCGAAGCTCGAATACCCAACGATTCACGTAAGCGAAATACGGCGTATGACCGAAACGTGATCTCTTCGAAAAGCGCAAGTACCGACATGACTAGGAACGAAGTGGCCAGGATCTTCAGCCAATCGCTCGTGACCTGACCATTCACTTCTACCGCGGTTACACCGAGAATGATGACGCCCATGATGGCAACCACGGCGATCCCCAGCGCCACACCGGCAGCGAATTCAACCGGCCATTTCAAGGTGGGAGTAAGACCGGCGCTGCTAAACGAGCGGTTTTCATGTCTCAGAAAAGCCCAAATGACGCCCAACAGAATAATGCTAACGATCGCCGCGGTGATCACGGGTCCACTCCGCGAGATCAACGGGAGCTGCAGATGCATGAAGGTACCGAGCGCGCTCCAAAGAATCGCGACCTTGACGATGAACAGCGCGTTAGGCGAGGAATTGAGAGAAATCATAGGTAAGTCATCGTTGTTTGTTGTCATCGTATGCAAGAAAAATAGGGCCCAGGCAGCGCCTGGATACTTGCGTCAAGTGTTATTCGACCATCTAGAGGTGGTAATTTAGAAAAAAGGCCATATGTTCTAAGAATAACTAAGGAGAAGCGAACATGGGTGACTTTCTGGATAGTCTGTTATCGCTCAACGTGACCAGCAGTACAGGGGCGATTGGTTTTGTCGTTTTTCTACTCTTACTCGTCATATTCTTGGCGAAGTCCTACCGTCGTGTGGTCGAACCGAACGAGGTACATATCGTTCAATCACGTCGCGGCACGCGAAACTACGGTAAACAGAAAGAGGAAGACGATACCGGTACTTGGCCGGGTAACAGTTATTACAAATGGCCGCATTGGTGGCCGATAATCGGTGTGCAGCGTATCGTGCTGCCACTGTCGGTGTTTGATCAGAAGTTGATTAACTACGAAGCTTACGACATTGGTAAGGTGCCGTTCGTCGTGGATGTGGTGGCGTTTTTTCGCATCAATAAACCGACCGTTGCAGCAAAACGAATTCTCGATTTGCATGAACTCAAGGCGCAACTCGAGTCCATTCTGCAAGGTGCGGTAAGAACAATTCTGGCCAAGCACGAAATTGAAGACATCATGATGGAGCGTAGTACGTTCGGCAAAATGTTCACCGACGAGGTGGCCGATCAGCTGGTTGCCTGGGGTGTGGTCAACGTCAAAAATATCGAACTGATGGATATTCGCGACGGGCGTGATTCAAAGACCGTCTCCAACATTATGGCGAAAAAAGAGTCGGTCATCGACCGCGAATCGCGTGTCGTGGTGGCGGAAAACACCAAGCTGGCCGAAACCGCTGAAATCGAAGCCAAGCAGATGGTCGACGTACGTGCTCAAGCGGCCGAAGAGACGGTTGGTCTGCGTACCGCGCAGAAGAATCAGGCGGTTGGTATCGCTGACGAGAAAGCGATGCAGGAAATTAAGACGCAGGCGCGTGAAACGGCAGAACGTGATATGGCCGTGAAACAGGTTGAGGACGTTCGAGCGGCGGAAATTTCGCGCAATGTCGAGGTTGTTAAGGCTGACGAAGATAAGCGTACGACGGTAATTCGAGCCGAAGGTGATCGCGAACGCGAAATTATCGAGGCCGAGGCGGTTAAGCAGAAAACGATTATTATCGCCGAGGGCGATCTACAGGATTCTCTCAAAGATGCAGAAGGCATCCTAGCGGTCGGTACGTCGAATGCGGAAGCGAAACGTCTCGAAGAGATGGCGACAGTATCGCCGCAGATAGCGTTAGCCGATGAGATTGGCAGCAACGACGGCTACCAGTCCTACTTGATCAAGATTCGCGACGTCGAAAAGAACGAAGCGGTCGGTATCGAGCAGGCCAAGGCTTTACAGGCGGCTGGCATCAAGGTCATCGTTAATTCCGGCGACGTGCAAGGTGGAATGGATAACTTACTGGACGTGCTGTCCACGAAGGGCGGTACGAACATCGCCGGTATGCTTGAGGCGCTCAAGCAAACCGATGTCGGTAAGTCGATGCTCGAAAAGGCCGGTATTGAGGTTAAAGACTCGTAATTCGAATCGAGTCGGTTGCGTGAATGGCAAAGGCCCCCTCGAGGGGCCTTTGTTTTGCGCAAAAGCATGGTGTCGCTATGCTGAGCTGGTAGATTGGAGGTTCGCAGAAACTCGAAGGGCGCAACGTCGTATGCAAATCGAAGAATTTAGCTTAGAGCGCATCCAGTCACTGTACGAGAACACCGTGCCGCTCAATCTTTCCGACAGTGGGGTCCACCCGATGTCATTACGGGACATTCTTACTTCGGAAGAGCTCGAAGCGGTTCAGGACCTGGAACTTGGCTATGGTTGGACCAACGGCGAGGTGTCGTTACGGGAAACGATTGCCGCGCTTTATGCCGATCGTACTGCCGATGACGTCATCGTCACCAATGGCTCCGCAGAAGCTAACTTTTTGATGGTGATGTCACTGGTTGAACCCGGTGACGAAATCGTCGTGTTTACCCCCAACTATTTGCAGATTCTCGGTTGGGCGAAAGCGATCGGTGCCAATGTAAAGACTATCCCACATGACAAACATCGGAATTGGTTGCCCGACCTCGATCAACTCGAGTCGCAGGTCACCGCAAAGACCCGCTTAATCACCATTTGCGTACCGAACAATCCAACCGGTGCCATCCTCAGTACGAATCAAATGGAAGAGCTGGTTACGATAGCGAGTAAGTACGACGTCTATCTCCACGCGGACGAGGTCTACAAAGGTTCGGAGCTCAATTCAGAAGAACCGCCGAGTTTTGCGGACTTGTATGACAAAGCGATCGTCACCAATGGTCTGTCCAAAGCGATGGCGCTGCCCGGGCTTCGCATTGGTTGGCTAACCGGACCCGCGAGCGATATTTACAGCGCCTGGCAGCGCAAGGATTACACCTCGATTACCACCACGGCCATCAGTGAGTATGTGGCGGAGCGTGTCCTTAAACCCGCGCTTCGCGACCGGATTTTGAACCGCAGTAAGTCGATGTTGCGTGAGAACCTCGCCGTACTGACCGATTGGATCGTTCATCACCCGAACGACGTGCAGTTAATACCGCCTCAAGCCGGCGGTATGGCATTCGTTGAGTATGCCGCGGAAATCAATTCCACCGAGTTAGTGCATACATTGCGGGAAGAAAAAGGCATCTTGCTGCTACCGGGTGACGTGTACGGCATGGACGGTTTCTTTCGTGTCGGCATCGGTGCAACCAAAGATGTTCTCCGAGAGGGGTTGGATCGAATTTCCGATTACTTCGCATCGCCGGCCTATCGCCGGTTGCGAGCAACAGCGGCGAGCTAGCGCTGACTTAGGTCGAGTACGGACGAGGCGTCTGCCTCGACACGGTGCCAATCCATCTCAATGCCTAATCCTGGCTTCGCAGGGGCGCCGATAGTGCCATCCATGGCGATGCGAAGTGGTGTTGGTGTGCCATAGTCGTAGTGTTCGAGCGGCACCGGTTGCTCGAAATAGGTACAACCGGGAAGACCGAGCATCAGGTGCAAGTTAGCGGCTTGCGTGAGCGGATAGCCGTAGCATTGCAATTCGATTTTGAGATGCTTGGCTTGCGCCAATTCCATGATTCGCTTCGCCGCGGTAAGTCCGCCGGCGTTTGAGGCGTCACAGCGCATGCGTGACCAAGCATCGCGCTGAATGGCGGCGGTGAGTGTGGGCGCATCAACAATGGCGTTGCCGTCCGGAATCACGTCGATATCGATGGCTTGACGAAGTTCAATGTAGTGGTCCAGTTGATGATCGGGGAAGGGTGCTTCCAGCCATTCGCAGGGCATTTTCGCGAGCGCCTCGCCGAGTTTGAGCGCGCTGTCGAAGTCATAAGCCGTTTCCATATCGACCATGAAGAACGTATCGCTTTCCGCAAGTTTCTGACTGACTGCGGTAACCATCTCCAGATCGAATGCCAGGTTGCCCTGCATGTGAAACTTCATCGCCGGAAATCCGAGTTTGGCTGCCGTGTCGACATACTTGAGATAATCTTCCACGGTATCCAGCACGGGGCTGCTCGCGTACGCGGCAATGCGATCCTGATAACCACCTAAATACTGATACAGCGCCAGATTTTTGCGTTTCGCGGCCAAATCCCACAAGGCGATATCCAGCAGCGACTCAACGTATGGCAGCGTGTCGGAGTGAGTGCCGGCGAGCGAATCGGTGAGGGTGACCGCGTCCGAGAACTCTTGGTTCAGCAGTTTTTCTGCAACCGGCTCGAACGACTGCACAAAGTCATGCACGTAGTTGACGGAATCGGCTGGCACGGCGTTCGCATCGGCCAGGGACCCCGCAATGCCGTCGATGCCGTTTTGAGTCGTGACGCGAACAATAACGTAATGCGGCGTCTCGGCTTCTCCCGTGCCAGAAAACTGATATTCAGGTGTTTCCTCTGGCGTTACCGCATAGACACGAATGCGGTCTATCGCAACCGTTGTCATTGCTCGGCCGCAATCACTTCATGAGCCGCACGTTTGCCGGACCAGTAGGCGCCATGACACATGCCATGCATACGTGCGGTCGATTCGCCGGCGAAAAAGAGCGTGTCGTCGATCGGTTTGGGCATCCATTCGCGCTGATGATATTGCCCGGGAGCTGCCGACGAATACGAACCGAGGGTCCACGGATCCGTGTACCAAGCGGTGCCAATCGAGCGACCGGCGGATTTGCGTATATCGTTACCAAAGATCGCTGCGATTCGGTCGAGTGCAAACTCTCTTGCTGCAGGCTGGCCCTGCTTTTCCATCCATTGACTGAACCGCCCGCCAATAAATACCGTAACAACATTGGTGGACACCAAGTTCACATCGATATAGGCGCCGGGTTCATCGTCAGACCAGGCCTGAAAATAACCGGTGTCTTCCGGTGCGAACACGTCGCTAGTGAAATGCACGCCAATTTTGTTTTCAGCGCCCATTGGAATGCCGTGTATGGCATCGAGTTTCCAATCGGGTAATCGTGGCGAAAATTCAATATGTCCGGACGCCAGAACGCCATTCGATACGGTGCTGATCAGTCGTTTTGCCTTTACGGTACCCTTCGGCGTTATGACTGAGACGCCATGGGCGGACCACTCGATACGTTCGACTTTGGTGTTCAGAGAGACGTCAACATCGCGCCCCCACGCACCCACCAGATTGCCGTAGCCACGTTGTAAGTTGTAGTTGATGTGTTCTTCAACGCGATTGTGAAAGTCGAGCGCCGACCCTTCGTCGACATCCTTAGGGTGGGTCACGGCCATCATGTCGTTATAGGGTGCAAAAAACCGGTTGTCGAGATCGATAAGATCGCTGATCGGCACGTCTTCGCCGCGTTCGACCGACTGTCGGATGATGTCGTCGCAGTCTTGGTGGTATTGCTCTACGGCGGCCAGCTCGGAACCATTCAGTGTGTGACGGTTGTGGTGGTAGCGCGCCGGGTGCGTGTATTTTTCCATCACTTCGCCGCGACCCTTGGCGAAGTCGACAAACGGATTGGTTTCGTCGATATGTGTGTCGACGTCAGGGCCAATGACGAGGTAGGCGCAACCCAGGTCGAACCATGCATCGGGTCCGATGGATTCGCTGTAGGCGCGGCCGCCAATTCGGTGTGATGCTTCCAGAACCGCAAACGACACGTCGTGTTTGGCCAGTTCTTTGGCGGCGGAGAGTCCCGCTGAACCCGCTCCAATAATGACGACGTCCGTTTCCATTCGACCATCCTAAACGGACTCGGCGTGCGTTGCCTAGCGGCCGTATACGCAAATAGTCGTTGAGCGCCGCCAGCGGGTGCGCGATAGTGGGCGGGTGGCGATGAATCGGATACTCCTGCTCGTACTGTTGGTGCCTCAGTCGGCGTGTTTAGCGCACGAATCGCAATCGCCTGCGACGTCATCCCAGGCGACTTACATCGCCAATGCTGGCGTCATGGTGTCGCACGGTGACCTTAAGGTCATGTTCGATCCCTTCTTTCGCGATGGCTTCGGGGTCTATGACCTCGTACCGGCGGCGATGGAGGCTGCGATACTGGCCGGCGAGGTGCCCTACGATGGCATCGACGCACTGTTCGTGAGTCACTATCACGGTGATCACTTCGATCCGTTGACGGTATTGAACTACCTGCAACGATGGCCGGATGTGCATCTGTACGCGCCTGAACAAGCGCTGCGCGTACTTTCGGATCGACGCGCAGAGGACATACCAGAGGTCTGGTCACGAGTTCACGGTATTCAACTGCAGCGGGATAGTGCCGCAGTGGTTTTCGAAACCGATCAATTTGTCGTTGAGGCGATTCGTATCGCGCATGCAGGTTGGCCGGATCGTCACGCCGATGTTGAAAATATCGCGTATCGAGTCACCTTGGATGAGATAACGACTGTGGTCCATCTCGGCGATGCGGATGCCGGCAAGCAGCACTACGAACCCCACCAGGAGTTCTGGCAATCCCGAAAAACGGATGTTGCCTTCGTCCCGGTGTGGTTGATGCTGACCGACAAAGGGCGTCACGTCTTAAACCAGCATGTCGAAGCCGCGAGCGAGATCGGCATCCATGTCTACAAGAATGTCGCAAAAGATCCGGCAATACGGGACGAGAAGTTTGACGGCATCGACCTTTTCACCGAACCAGGTGAGACGCGCATGATCAAATAGGTGGGTTTTTCAACCGAAGACTGGAAGGCATCGCGCGAGCCTGACATTATCAACGGCAGTGTTATCGCGTCTTGCGCTGCTAAAGGGGACCGCTCATGCGCCGTATCGTTTATGTTCTTTCAGTATTGACGTTGATCGGCGTATCGCCGCAGATCGCATTGGCGGATGCGGTTGAGGAATCCCTAATTGACGGTCTTGAATATCGGTTGATAGGCCCATGGCGGGGCGGGCGAGTGACCGCGGTGCACGGCGTACCGGGCAATGACCAGTTGTACTACATGGGCGCAACCGGCGGGGGCGTTTGGAAGACACAAAATGCCGGTCAAACCTGGGAGAATATTTCGGATGGTCAGATTCCGGTAGGCACGATCGGTGCGATTGGCGTTGCACCGTCGGACCCGAATGTCATCTACATCGGTACCGGCGAAGCACCGATTCGCGGCGTGACCACGTCGCAGGGCGAAGGATTGTGGAAATCCACCGACGCCGGGCAGACCTTTACGTTTGTGGGGCTTCCCAAAGCCGGGCAGATTGCCAAGATCCAGATTCATCCAACCGATCCGGATTTGGCGTACGTCGCGGTACAGGGCCAGATATGGGCGCCCAACCCGGAGCGTGGCGTGTATCGCACCAAAGACGGTGGCGAAACCTGGGAGCTGGTGTTGGTCGCAAACCCGGACACGGGTGCCACTGACATCACCATGGATCCCACCAATCCAAGAATTCTATATGCCGGCATGTGGCATCACGGCCGCAAACCTTGGTTTATCAAATCCGGTGGCGACGGCGGCGGCATCTACAAGAGTGTGGACAGTGGTGACACCTGGGAAAAGTTAGAGGGTGGTTTGCCAGCGCTTGTCGGCAAGACCGGTATCGCCGTGTCCGCTGACGATCCTGCGCGTGTTTACGCAATGATCGAAGCCGGGCCCGGTGAGGGTGGTGTATGGCGAAGCGATGACTATGGTAATAGCTGGAAGCTGGTGAACGCGCATCGTGCGCTGTGGTCAAGAGCTTGGTATTACATCCATATCGCCGTAGATCAAACCGACGCCGATACCGTGTGGGCGCTGAACACACGACTCTATAAATCGGTGAATGGCGGTGTCGATTGGGAACAAGTTGACGCGCCGCACGGTGATCATCACGACATGTGGTTCAACCCTAACGATGGCGATAACATCATTAACGCCAATGACGGTGGCGCCAACGTGACCTTTGATGGCGGTGAGACGTGGAGCTCAATCTACAATCAACCAACCGCACAGTTCTATCGAATCATTACCGACAACCAGGACCCGTACCGGTTGTACGCCGGACAACAGGACAACTCCACTGTGTCGATCGCGAGTTATGCCTGGGACGGCGGTATTGGCGTCGATGATTACTACGCGGTGGGTGGCGGCGAGAGCGCGCACATCGCCTTTGATCCCGACGATCCGACCCTGATATACGCCACCACGATTAACGGTACGCTGACCGAATACAATCATGCGACCAAACAACGTCGTTCGATCATCCCGTATCCGGAACTGGTGTACGGCATGGATTCGAAGGATCTTAAGTACCGGGCGAACTGGAACCCGCCGGTGATCACCAGTCCTCATGACCACAGTACGATTTACTACGGTACACAGTTCTTGCTCAAGAGCACCGATCGGGGATTAAGTTGGCAAGAAGTCAGCCCCGACCTAACGCGCAATAAGCCGGAAAATATGGGTCGCAATGGTGGCCCGTTAACGCCGGAAAATGTCGGCGCGGAGTTCTATCACACCATTTTTGCGATTGAAGAAAGTCGCAATGAGGAAGGCACGATCTGGGTGGGTGCAGACGACGGCCTGCTGCATATCACACGTGATGGCGGAGACAATTGGACGGAGATCTCGCCACCTCATCGCGGCGAGGCGATGATCAATGCAATTGATTTATCGCCGCACGCCGAGGGCACCGCATATCTCGCCGTGACCGCCTACAAGCTCAATGACTTCAAACCGTATATCTACAAAACGACGAATCACGGCGCCAGCTGGCGGCGAATCGATAGTGGCATTCCGGATGGCTCGTTCGTACGGGTCGTACGCGAAGATCCCGTCGTCAAAGGGCTGCTGTATGCCGGCACCGAGAAGGGCATGTTTATTTCGTTCGATGATGGCGAGCGATGGCAGGCGTTCGATTTGAATTTGCCGGCAGTGCCGATTACCGACCTGCGAGGACGTGAGGACGGCCTCGCCGTCGCCACCCAAGGTCGCGCGTTTTGGGTGCTCGACGATCTATGGGCGGTACGTCAGGTTTCTAATGATCTAGCGGATAAGGCGTTGCATTTGTACACGCCGCCCACTTGGGCGATGGGCAAACCGCGAAGCCGTCCAGGTGACTTTGAGGGTGCGAATCCCTCGCCGAACGTACCGCTGTACTACGTTATCCGGGATGAGGTCGAAGAGGATGCAGAACTCTTGGTCGAGATAATCGATTCATCAGGTGTTGTGGTACGCACAATGTCGAGCGCGGAAAGTGATCAGGAGCGCTGTGAAAAGAGTAATGAAGAACCGCGTCAGCCAATTACGCACAAGTATGCGCCGTTGAACCAAGGTTTTAATCGCTGGAGTTGGAATTTGCGATCCGAGGACGTCCCTTGCATCGATAACATTTTGATTCACGCTGGTTTCAATGGCCCCAGTGTCGCGCCGGGTTCGTATACCGCTCGTCTGACTTTGGGCGATTTGGTTAGCGAAGCGACGTTTGCGGTCACCAAAGATCCACGGTCGTTTGCAACGGATGCGGAAATCGCCGACTGGGTAAATACACTGTCCGACGTTAAAGCGCTATTGACGAACGCGCTGCAGACCCTGGATGACGCGCGCCGCGCACGTCAACAAATCGGAACGCTACTGGAAGAGCATGACGACCCGGATTTGCATCGCTGGGGCAAGCAAGCGGTGGCCAGCATTGATGCGTGGGAAGAAAAAATTACTCAGCTCAAACATGAAACGTACGAAGACGAAGATGCTTGGGCCACGATGTTTGACGGTCAGGTGCGCTATTTAATGGACACGATCAATAGCTCCGGAGCGCCGGTTACCGAAGGGATGCGAATTCGCCAAACCGATCTTTCGAATCAGTGGGATCAGCTCCAAGACGAAATGCAGAGTGTTACCGAAAGTTTTATTGAACCGATCAATGTCTGGGCGCGCGAGCGCGAAGAGCCACATGTGGTGCGACCCGGTAGTCGTTAAATTGACCGGCATGTAAACGTTGGGCCGCAATTCGCGGTCAAAATACGGCGTATCGTTTTATTATCAGCAAACGCTATTCGCAACGATCGGCGTGCAGTAGACTCGTGCCAAGTTCAGATTGGGTAAAGGTAGATTCATGAGTAACACGAACACGATTTTAAATTGGCGTGCGGTCAGTGTGATCGCAACGATCGCGAGTCTGGGCATTCTCGCGGGCTGCGCCGCCGAAGAAGATGAGGTTGTCGTGGCCGAAGAGGCTGAGATGTCGCATGATGGCGAAGGTGCCGCGACGGACGGCGCAGATCCGGCGACGGATGACGTCGCGTACTTGACGCAGCTCGGCTTAATTCGTGGCCATTTGCACGTCGGGTATATGTTGTACGACACAGATTTACCGGGTCTTGCCGAAACGCACATGAAGCACCCGCGTGAAGAAATCTATGCGGACCTGGTGCCGGCGTTCGAAGCACGTGGCTGCGCAGGGTTCGCAGACAATTTATCGGCGTTGACCGAGGCGGTGGTGGGCCGTGCCGATAAGGCCGACGTATCGACGATTCAGCAGGGGTTGCTCGCCGCGATTGATGCCTGCGAATCATCGGCTGCTACTGATAATGCGGCGACAGCCGCAAGCGTGATTGAAAACTTGTTGCGCACGGCTTGTGATGAGTATGCGATCGGTATTGTCGACGGTAAAGTAAACAACCTGCATGAGTATCAGGATGCCTGGGGTTTCACCCAGGTCGCTAAGGTCTATGCCGAATCGGCCGCATTTGCTGGCAACGCTGCGGTCGGCGAGGAAATTCAGGCTGTGCTGGCCTCGGTGGACTCGCTGTGGCCTTCTTTGAATCCCGAAGGCGGTGTGGACGGCGATGCCGCAAAGCTGCTCGAAGCGGCGAATGCGATCCAGGCATTGGCTGCCGGGCTGTAAGTCATCGATGCGTGGTGCCCGTTAGCATTCACGGCTAGCGGGTGCCACAAAATTCCGCTGTCATCTGGGATAGCTGGCTCGCAGCTGTTCCCATGCCCACAGTCGCACGACGTTGATCAACCGCGTCGGGCTCTTCCATAGGGTGCAATTCAAGCTTCCCTTCCACACACTCCCAAATCGGTTGGGTTCCATATCGTTGCAATCGCCCCTGATTGACGGCCACACGATCCCATAAGTACGCGTAGTCGCGTTTGCGGACGCCATTGGATTCGACATGGTGAGACATCCTTTCGAGCGCCATCACTTGAAAGTCGGGATCTTGGTCTGCGTGCTGAACCAGTAGCCAAGCATGGCGAGAGATCCGGGTCCCAAATCGCCAACGATCAACCCAGTCCACGGTTTCAAGGACCGATTTCATGTACGCAAGTGCTTCGTAGTCGACCTCAACCGTATGGGCAACGGCTCGAATGTAAGCCCAATGTTCGTCGCCCGACAGATCCCTGCCGCGCAATAACACATATGCTCGTCGCGCGGCCTGGTCGGCAACCCATAAACGATTGATCTCCGTTTGTATGGTTTGCAGAGTTGTATCGTCAGCTTCGTCGAAATCGGCGTTTCTGCGAACGCTGCGAAGCTCACGCTTGAGAGTCTTCTCAAATAAATCGTTGCCGTCCTCGAAGATCTTTTCGCAATCTTTAGCGGATTCACTGGTTGCTGCAATATCAGAACCGACTTTATAAATATCTGCTAAGGCACTGATATATTTATTATAAAAGGCGCTCTCCGGCGTAAGTTCTGGTATCGGGGGTAATGGCTTCGTAATATCTCTCGCGCAGTAGTTGATCGCGACGGCGCTGTCGAGCTGACCAAGCGGCTGACCGTGGGGTACCGGAGCGATAGCGCCGACTAGGGCCAACAGAATCCAGAATGTGTTCAATAGGAGCTCCCTTCTTGGCTCCGGTACCATAGCAAACATGCCGAAACGAAAAACCGGTTTCCAATTCGACTACCGCGTTGAAAAGGCGGGCGACAAAGGCCTGGGAATTTTTGCTAATGAGCCTATTCCCAGCGGTGCCGTCGTGTGGCGTCACGTCCCTGGCACGTTTGAGGTGCTTGACGAGGTGGCGTTTCGCGCCAAGATCGCCAAGATGCCGGCCGCTGGCGTTGTCTACGAGCTCACCCACGTGCATGGGTTCGAGGAGTTCCCTGAGTGCATTGTCCGCGCCCTGGATGACGGGATCCTGATTAATCATTCATCGCAGCCAAATCTGGCAACGCAAAAGACGGCGGTGGCGCCGGTTACCCTCGATTGGCAGTCAGATGATTATCTGGGCCGCGTAAGCGATGCCTTAGGCGATGATCGCTATTCACTCGTCGCGACACGCGATATAGAGACCGGCGAGGAGCTCGCCAACGATTACAACCGCGACGATGGATGCCCGCCGTTTTACGATGCGCTTTGCGAACACTATGGCGTACAAGAGGATTATCTTGAGCAAGACGAGAATCTCGATGATTAGAACGGCGCTGTTGTACGGCGTGGCGCTGGCCGCCGGCGTATTCTTGCTGCAGTGGCTAGAGGTGCAGTACGCGGTCCGTATGTTCACCACAGAGATTTATATTGTCATTCTGGCGCTTATATTTGCGGCGATTGGCATCTGGTTTGGGCGTAAAACGGGACATACTGCGCCGTCGGAATCGTTTCAACAAAACGATCAGGTCATTAGCACTTTGGGCATTACACAAAAGGAGCTAGAGGTCCTGGTGCAGCTTGCGGCAGGCGGATCGAATGCCGATATCGCTAAGGCGCTGTTCGTGTCGACCAGCACCGTAAAAACTCATTTGATTCATCTATATCAAAAATTGGAAGTAGAAAGACGCACCGAGGCGGTGCAAAAGGGACGTTCGCTCAAAATCATCCCGTAACGGCTGTATTTTCTGGGTCAGGCAGGCGGATTCAACCTTTCGGTGGATGCGAAAAAAAGCTGAGAAACCGAAGATAGCGAGACGTGTTTAGGGGAGACCACTTGTGATTCGCTTATTATTGACCTACGGCGTGCCCGCCGGATTATTCATTATCCTCAGCATGATTCTGGGCATAGAGCTCGGCCACAGCCAGGAGTGGCTGGGCTATCTGATCATGTTCATCGTCTTCAGCGTGATCTTCGTGGCCGTCAAACGGCATCGCGATGTGGCTTTGGGTGGCGTAATTAGCTTTGGAAACGCATTCTTGGTCGGTCTGGGTATTTCCGCTGTGGCAGGCGTTGTTTACGTGGCGGTGTGGGAGTACTACAGCTCGCTCAGTGGTCATGCATTTATCGACAACTATACCAACTACGTGATCGAAAGCATTAAGGCATCTGACCGCACACCGGAAGAAATGGCAGTGGCGATAGCAGATGCAGAAAAGATGGCAGCAAATTATCGAAACCCGTTGTTTCGACTACCGATGACCTTCTTGGAAGTGTTTCCACCTGGAGTGCTGGTATCGCTCGGGTCGGCGATTGCGCTTCGCAACCATAAGACCGCAGGCTAAGGGGGTATTCAAATGGCGAAAATTACCGGGATTGGCGGCGTGTTTTTTCGAGCCAATGGCAAAGGCAGTGACCTCATCGACTGGTACGTTAAGCACCTGGGACTGAATCCCGAGGAGTGGGGCGGCGTCGTGCTCAATTGGCAGGACGATCACGCCGAAGATGGTGGGATGACCGTCTGGCACGTTGCGGATTCAGACAGCGAGTGGTTTGCGCCTAGCGTGTCACCGTTCATGATCAACTATCGCATCGACAATATGGCCGAAATGCTCGAACAACTCACCGCTGCGGGCATCGACATTCAAAGTGGGCCGGAATATCACGAGAACGGCGCTTTTGCGTGGATTATGGATCCGGCGGGCAACAAGGTGGAGCTGTGGGAGCCGAAACTTTGGGACGACAAAAATAAGCGCTAGTGGTCGCCAATCCCATTGCATCATCGTTGCAAATTGAAACAATTCGGCGCGTGGCTCCACGCTAGTATGCGCGTGTGGATTCTCTCTCACAGGCATTGTTAGGCGCTAGTGTCGCCGGCGCCTTCGCGCCCTCGAAGCATCGTGGTAAAGCGATGCTTTTAGGTGCCGCTTTGGGCACCTTGCCCGACATGGATGTGTTGATCGATTACGGCGGGGCTGTCGAAAATTTCACTTACCATCGCGGCTTCAGCCACTCGTTGTTCGTCCTAGTGCCGTTTGCCGTTGTGATTTGGCTAGCGCTGCGGCGATGGTGGGCGCCGGTTGGTGAACGTCCAGGGCGATGGTTGGCTGCGATCAGTCTTGCGCTTGTGACGCATGCATTGCTTGATGCCCATACGGCCTACGGTACCCAGTTACTGTGGCCGATGGATGTGCCGCCAACGTCATGGGCTACGCTGTTTATCATCGATCCACTGTATACCTTGCCGCTTCTTATCAGCGTACTCATTGCCACGTTTTGGCGTCGGCTGGCTGGCCGCGCGCTACAAGCCGCATTAATTCTGAGCACCGCATACATTGGGTGGTCATGGATTGGGCAAACGATCGCAACCCAACATTTCGAAGCCGCTCTGGCCGAACTTCGGATTGAGGATGCGGAACTGTTCGTCACGCCAACGCCACTGAACACAATGTTGTGGCGCGGTGTTGCAGTGGTCGATGGTGTGCAGCTTGAGGGTTTCGATTCGCTGTTGATCGACGAGGGTGGTGTTGAGTTTAGTCATTTTGACCAGGGTGCGACGTATTTGGCGGAGGCCGCTGACATCTGGGCGGTCCAGCAGCTTCGCTGGTTTGCGCAGGGATTTGTGCGCGCGGAAGTCGAAGATGATCAACTCGTCATCAGCGACTTACGCATGGGGCAGCACCCGTTTTACGTGTTTAACCACATCGTCGCTGAGCGAGGAGACTCAGGCTGGAATGCCGTTACAACCGAAATGTTGCCACGGTCTATCGGCGACCGCGCCATCGCGGAAACCTGGCAAAGGATCTGGCAAGAACCGCGATAGCCTTTGACGCCGTGCTAATCGTCGTCGGAGTAACCCCAGGGCGCCGGCGGTGGATCGATTGGCTGAGTGAGGTCGAAGTCGACGCGAAACTCGCGGCCTTGCCGAATAAGTCGGTAGGTAAAACGATCCGGATAGATATACATCTGCCAGGTGTTGCCAACGGACTGCGGAATGCCTTCTGCGACAAACAGTTCTTTGGAGAATTGATCGGCCGGGAATGACTGAACCTGCGGCCAGCCAGCGTCTACAGTATGACCGCCGTATTGCGTTAACGTGTCTTCACTACCATCACTGTGTCGGTGGTCATGTTTGAGTGACAAACCCGATCCCGTTTTGGTGATGACCCAGGTACGAGACGCGTCGTCACCGACATGAAAGGGGATTTGTAGCTGCGTGTCGCTGCAGCGCCGCACATGCATGACGAGGGTCTTATCCGTAAAGCTGGCACTCGGTTGATTATCGACCGTGATGGTGCCGGCGTAAGCTTTGCCACAATGACTGCGGATCGCATCGAAGAAGGCATTATGTGTCGAAATTGAAGACAGTGTGCCTTGAGCCGCGGCAGGGACGGCAACGAATATCCACAATGAGCACACCGCCTGAATCGTCTTGAGCATGACGTTTTCCAACAAGTTGACAGGGCTACAGCATACCGCAGCCACTCGAGATAGAACCAAAGATTCAAAGCGTAGCCGCAGTTTTGCTTGAGGTCGCAAAAGGGCATGCCCATAATTCCCACACCCCATAGTGAGGAACAAACATGCGCTATTTACCCCTTTTACTAGCTGTCGGTCTCGTTGGCTGTCAGTCAGAGACAGTAGATGAACCCGTTGAGGCCGAAGCGGCTACTGAGGCAGCGGTTGAATCTGTTGAATCAGCAACGCCTACGCTTGCGGCGGTGCTCGAGGCTCAGCCCGATGATGTGAAGGCACGATATGCTTATCGCAATCCTCAGGAGACAATCGACTTCTTCGGTATCGAGCCTGGCATGACCGTATTGGAAGGTTTGCCTGGCCAAGGTTGGTACACCAAAATTTTGATGCAATATCTGGGCGGTGATGGCTGCCTTCTGGTAGCAAACTACGACCTAGACGTTTACCCGCTGTTTGGGTTTTTCAGCGAAGAGCGCCTTGCAGAGCTCGAGGTATGGCAAGAAGGCTGGCAAGCATTTGCGGCCGAGTGGGGCTACGACAATAGTCCCGAGACCAAGGCATTTCACTTCGGTTCGATGCCGGAAGACTTTGCGGGCAGCGCTGACGTCGTATTTTTCCCGCGCGTACTACACAACCTGGCGCGTTTTCAAACCGCCGGCGAGGGCGATTTTCTCGACGCGACGCTCGCTGACGTTTACGCGGTTCTGAAACCGGGTGGCGTATTTGGCGTAGTGCAACATCGTGCGCCGGACGACAAGAGCGATGAGTGGGCCGATGGCAGTCGCGGCTACCTCAAAGAGTCGTTCGTGATCGAACAGATCGAGGCGGCCGGTTTCGAATATGTCGGCAAAATCGATGTGAACCTGAACCCGAAAGATCAGCCGGGTGAAGACGACTTCGTCTGGCGCTTGCCACCTAGCATGGTCACCAGCGGTGACAACGAAGAGATGCGTGCTCAAATGCAGGCCATTGGCGAATCGAGTCGTATGACGCTGAAGTTCGTTAAGCCCGCCAGTTAATCTCGCATCTTCGCGACCGCAGAGCCGCAGTCGTCATCGGCTGCGGCTCAGTTAGTATCAGCAGTCAATCTGGTGAGGCGCCAGGCCGTGGAAGCGCGGCTTGCAGTCGCTGCTGGTATCCGTAGCATGACGGCATAGCCTGGTCAGATAGACTTTTTTCTACATGCTTCCTTCGCCGTTCCCGTACCACACTGACGTTTGCACGCATCTCAAACGTAACGAGCCGGGTCTGTGGCAGTGGTTTATGTCGGATAACTTTTCGGCAACCGATGCCGAACAGAGCAAATTGGAGCTCTTGAAATCCTGTTATCGCATGGGTGCGGAGAGTCATGCGGAGCTGTATCAAATTGCGCATGAAGTCGCGCAGAAACTCGAGATTGACTGCCCTATAACGCTGTATCAGGCGCAGGCGGCCGGGGCTCCGCCGAACGCCGCGCTGTATTTCTTTACCGATGAGCTGTGCGTGGTGCTCAGCGGGGCGATTGACGAGCTGCTCAACCACGACGAAATGCGATCGCTACTCGGTCATGAGTTTTCCCATCATCGACTCTACACCGAGCAGGGCGGTGAGTATTTCGCGGCGTCTCGCTTATTGAACTGGTGCGCACACCAACCGGATTGTCACGAGGCGTACGTTGAAACGGCGCGTCGTTATCAATTGCATGTGGAGCTCTATGCCGACCAAGGGGCGGCATTCGTCTGCGATGGGGCTGAAGCGGCAATGTCCGGCCTGATCAAAGTTAGTACCGGGCTAAAGTCAGTGGCTGTCCCGGACTACGTTCAGCAGGCGGAAGAGATATTGAGCAAAGAGGGGGCTGGATCGGAAGGGATAACGCATCCGGAGATCTATTTGCGCGTTAAAGCCCTGCACGACGATATGGCGGAACCTGGCGCGTTCAAGACACTTGTGCGCGGCAAGCTGGATTCCGGACGCCTCGATATTCTGGATCAGCGTGAGCTCGCGACACTAACCCATAACGTTGTGCGAACGCTCGGTAGTAACCAACGATTCCGCTCCGATGAGCATACGGTGTTACTGCGTGAGTATTTTCCCAGTTTCAAATGGGACGATACCAAGCGCTCAGTGGATGTGCTGCGGCGACCCGTTACCGAGGCAAGTGAGCTTACGCAGACCTATATCGCCTATGTGCTCCTCGATCTCGCAACGGCCGATCGCGATGACAGCTATCCGTTGCTGGGTGCGGTGCTTCGTTTCGCAGATCGGTTGGGCATACATAAAATCCTAGAGAAGACGGCCCGTAAGGAGCTCAAACTCAAAAAAGCGGATACGGATAAGGCGATGCGGCGAGCAGAAGCCGTCGAGGCCGAGGCTTCGCCGAATGTCTGAACCAAACGACACCGAGGACATGGGTAAGTCGTTTCTCGACTACCTTAATGAGATACGAGAACTGGACGATGTCGGCAGCGACGATATTGTCGGATTGATGGCGCCGCTGTTAGAGCAAGTCATTGCTACGCATGAGCAGAATATGGTGGCACCGCTGAATGGTGTGGATGCGTTGCATGTGTCGCTTGGGCACCTCTGGTATGTCAATGCCGAAGCGGGTGCGCCGGAGTCGAATCAAAACGCCCTACAGCGCCACACTACGAAGCAGCGTCGCAATCGGCTGGAAGTTACGCGTCAAGTCAAGATCGACGAAGCTGCCCCAACCGTGGTCGCGGATCAGAGCGTCGCTGCGCGAGGCAGCGAGCCGCGCCGTGCCTATTTCCCGGATTACATCGCCTGGGAGCACCTGGTTCATCATCACGATGCGTTAAGCGATACGTTTGTCCTCGGTCTGGTGATGGGCAGCATCATGACCGGTCTCGATTTGACCGATGCGGATGACTTACAACAGTTTGTCGCGGCACGTGGCAATCTTTGCGCATTGAACCAGCGTGTCTCGCCGGTGATCGCAAACCTGATTGAACGCATGACCGAGCTGGATCGATCGGACCGGCCACAGGATTTGGCATCGGTTGCGGAAATATTGATCCAGTATCGGTATCAAGAACTTGAAGACGACATTGAGTTCGAGTTACCTACCGACGGTGAGACCTCACGACGAGCGACGTTTTTGGGGCGCCTGCGTAACCGTCTTTTCGAGGTTAGTCGCCGCAATCGCCTGTTGTATTTTCGCGAAACGGGTGGCAACGCCAACTTGACGGAAGGCTCCGTCCCACACGTGCTCGATGTTGAGTCCATTCGGACCCAGCAGCTGTTGTTCACCAATAAAGATCTTTGCCAAACGCTGGAATCCGATGCGCCGATCCGTCTCAACCGCTGGCTGCGGTTTGAGGATTATCCGTTCTTGGCGCCCTCACTGGATCGAATCCGACTGCAAGCGAACCGCGATGCGCGTGAGTATGGATTTTCGCAGCTACGCTTGGTCACGGCATTTCTGCGTTGGCATAACCTAAAGGATGCGCCGGAGGAACGTATCAATTCGCCGCTGATCCTTATTCCGGCATCGTTGCGAAAGAAAAAGGGCGTTAAAGATCACTTTGAGCTCACGACGACGGCCAAAGATGCCGAAATCAATCCGGCACTGAGGCATTACCTTCGGGAGCTGTATGACATACGGCTTCCAGAAACCATCGATGCCAGCAACTTTAAAGAAATAGAGGCTCTCTCGGAGGCGTTGCAAAAGCAACTGGCTCAATCCGATAGCAGCGTTGAGCTTGATTTGGTTACGACGCCGCGCATTCAGCTGATTAAGCGCCGTGTTACCCGACGCCTGGATCGCTATCGGCGTCGAATCCGTGCCACCGGGCGAGGTTTGAAGAGTTATTCGGGTATTAACTACAGTTATTCGGGTCAACGCTACGAGCCGCTCGGCGTGCAGATCTTTGCCCGAGATGTTCGGCCGGCCAATGCGCCAAGCCGTGAATTCGTCGAGCATGACAATCAGCCCCGCATCATTGAGCGGATGGTGGCCGAAGATGCGGCATCAATCGAGCGCGATTTCTACAGTCTGGATAAAGGCGATGAGAAAGGCCCGCGTCAATGGGAAATCGATCTCTGCGCGGTCACATTAGCGAATTTCAGTTACCGCAAAATGACGCTGGTTCGTGACTACACCGAGCTGTTGACCGACCAGACGAGCGACAGCGTCAATTTCGAACAGTTATTTAGCGAGGCCACACGGCCAACGTTTGAACCGATCGAGCTGCCACCGATGGCAGAGCGCTACAGCGTATTACCTGCTGATCCGAGTCAGCGGGAAGCGGTAATTCGAGCGCGAGAAGAAAACAGCTACGTCATCCAGGGTCCGCCAGGAACGGGTAAGTCGCAGACGATTACGAATCTCATCGTGGACTACGTCGCACGTGGCAAATCGGTGCTGTTCGTTTGCGAGAAGCGGGTGGCACTCGATGTGGTTTTTCATCGTCTGCAGCAAGTGGGTATGGGCGACGCATGCTGTTTGATTCATGATGTTCGCGAGGACAAGAAACCGTTCATCATGGCGCTCAAAGATCGCTACGAACAGGCGGTTGCGGCGTTTCCTAGCTTGGATCTGGCAGAGCGGCGCAAACAGTGGCTCAAGGAGCTGGCCGCGGAAATCAAAGCACTCGAAAAGTTTTCAGAAGCAATGACGTTAACGGAGGAGGGAGACCAAGTTCCTCTTCGGCAGGTGATCGGTCACTGGATTGAAAGCGGTGCGCAACGCTCATCGCTCAACCGTCGAGTGGCCCTGCAGCTACCCGAGTGGGAGCAGTTCGCCGGTGTGCGGGATCAAACGGCACCGCTAAGGGAGGCCCTCAGCAGAGCCGGCTTTGCCGGTGTATTGGCCCGCTCTCCGGTGCGCTATCTGCGCGCTGATGTCACGGAACGAACGGATTACATCGGATTCATTGAAGACGCGGCCAACCGTTCTCTTGCAGGTCTTGCCGATGCCGAACCCGCTCTTGATGCGGTTAGCGATATGGCCGGTCGAACCGACCTCAGTTGGGAATCGATTCGAGAGGTCGAGCGGTTTTGTCGTCAACTATCGAGTCTGGCCGAGTCAGAGCGTCTCAATGCCCTCGACATTGATAGTCCGCGCACGGTGCGGTTGCAAAAACAGTTCGGGGATCTGGAGCGGAAAGAAAGTGATCATCAAGACGCGCTGGACGCGGCCGCAGGCTGGGACCTGTCGCAGTCACTAGAAAGCGTGCATGAACTCGTCGATGTAGCACGGCGCAAAGAGGGTACGTTCTTCGCTTTTCTCAGTGGCGACTGGCGGCGCGCGAAGCGTCTGGTTCGGGATCACTATCAAGGTCAATGGGATTCGGTATTCGATGCATTGTCTTTGCTCGACATTGTTCAAGTTACACAAGCTGCCGTCGATAGTGCGACGAAAGACATCTGCGCAGAGCTTGACGTTGAAGACTTGCAATCCTGCCGTTCGTTGTTACAGGAAGTCTGGAACGAAGGCTCTAAGCTACCGGCATTAAAACGCGACCTCGTTAAGGTGGTTATCACGGAGCCCGATGCAGCAAAACGCGTGCTTAAACTGGTGCGGCTAGCCGGCCATTTGCGTCGAGCAGAAGACGAGATCGCCCAGTTATTGTGTGACTTTGAAGACGAAACCGTCGAGTCGCTGATCCAGATGTTGCGAGTGCTCTCGGAGCGTGCGGAGGATTGCGACGAGTTTGCCGAGGAACTTGGCGTTTTGGAGTCGCTGGACCCAGCAGCAACACGCGCGTTGCGTCGGCTCGAGTTACCGTTTGATGAACTCGAGGTCGCGGTGCTCGATGAGACGATTCATCGCAGACTCCGGCAAACGCGTGGCATCCTGCGCTTCGATGCGGACAAGTTGCAATCGATGGTCGACCGACTGGCCGCGCTGACGTCACAGGGACGCACTCTGAACAGCGAATTGGCGCTCGATGTTTGTGCGCAGAAATTTCACGAACACCTGGTGCGAGCCAATTCGTCGATGGCCAAGACGACGCAAGAGGAAAAGGACTGGCGACGAGCGTATACACGGGGCCGCAAACTGCTCGAGCGAGAATTTGAAAAAACTCGGGCGTATCGTTCGGTGCGCGAACTATTCGCGGCAGACTCCGGGCCGGTTCTACGAGACTTACGGCCGGTATGGCTGATGAGTCCGCTCAGTGTCGCAGACGCATTGCCACTAAACGAATCGTTGTTTGACGTGGTGATATTCGACGAGGCGAGTCAGATACCGCTCGAAGATGCGATTCCCACCGTGAGTCGATCGCGCCAAATGATTGTAGTCGGCGATGAAATGCAATTGCCGCCAACGACCTTCTTTGCGGGGAAAGCGTCGAATGACGAAGAAGAACAGACCCACCTCCCGGACGTTGTGCAGTTTGATCTAAACGCCGATAGTTTTCTCAATCGCGCCGGTGCGGCGTTACCCGGTACATTGCTGAACTGGCACTACCGCAGCCGACATGAAAGCTTGATCGGATTCTGCAATCGCGCGTTTTATTCCGGCGAGCTTAAGACCATTCCTACGCCGGGCGTATTGATTCAGCGCGAGCCGACCGTTATCGAGGATCTCGACAATATCCGGATCGTCCCCGACGACGTGTTTGCACAACCCATTACGTATCACAAGCTCGAGAAGAGCCCTTACGAGTCTCAACGCAACAGCGGCGAAGCGACATATATCGCAGAACTGGTACGAATGATTCTGACGGAGAAATCGGAACTCACGGTGGGAATCGTAGCGTTCTCGCAGGCACAGCAAGGGGAGATTGAGTCGGCGTTGAACCGCCTTGCCACCGAGGACAAAGCGTTCGGTAACCGATTAGAGGAAGAGGAGAATCGGGAAGAAGACGGGCAGTTCGTCGGATTGTTTGTAAAGAACCTTGAGAATGTCCAAGGTGATGAACGAGACATCATTATTCTTAGCGTTTGTTATGGTCCGGACTCGAATGGACGGATGCGAATGAATTTTGGCCCAATCAATCAAAACGGCGGCCATAAACGTCTCAACGTGATTTTCTCCCGGGCAAAGCAGCATATGGCGGTGGTGTCATCGATCGAACCGGTGCAAATCACCAATACCTATAACGATGGCGCGAACGCATTGCGGCAATATTTGCGGTATGCGAAGGCTGTGTCGGTCGGCGATCGAGATGGCATGAATGCCGCGTTGCTGGAATACGGCCAACCCCATCAAGACTTAGATACCAGTTCGAGTGCCCGTGCGCTGCAGTCGCAAATTCGCATCGCGCTGGAAGGGTCGGGCTTTGAAGTCGAAGAAAACTATGGGCAGTCCGACTTGCGGTGTCATCTGGCAGTTCGGCGCGCCGGGCAAGTGAATTTCGAGGTGGCTGTGCTCATCGATGATCGAACCCACTACGCGACGGCGGACATCCAAACTCGATACACCACCAATGCAGGAATTCTGCGAGCGTTTGGTTGGAATGTGGTTAAGGTGCTCGGTAAAGACTGGTATCAGAACCGTGAAAAAGTGATTGCGGATATTGTGGCCGCCTTAGAGGAGTCATCCGGGTGATCGTGCCCGAGTATTGGGCGGAGGCAAAAGAACGCGTTGTCGTTAACGGTAAAGCACGTACCTACAAGCGATTCGGTTGGTCGGACGAATCCGAAGACGACGCCTACCGAAAAGCCCAGGAGCGTCTCGCGGACGTCATCGTCATGGTCAGGCGCGGCGAAAAAGTGCGCCTGGTAGATCACAAGACGGCGTACAACGGGGCGGAAGGTCTGCCAATTCGGGAAGAGATCATCAGCCGGCGCGGGGATGCTGTAATTACGCGCAATGGATACGGTGCCGCATGTTTGAATACTCCCGACGTCATGTTCGCTGACGTCGACGTTGATGAGCCTTCATCCGCTCGATACGGATGGACGATATTCGGGCTCGCATTATTAGCCTCCCTGTGGACGCGCCATAACTGGGCGGGCAATGGTGAAGTGCTTTCCTGGATCTTGCTAGCGACGGCACTTTTTTTGTCAGCGCCGCTCGGCAAATTGATTCATCGAGTCGCCGGCTTATTCAGTGTCAATCCCTATGACGCTGCGCTCGCTCGCATCGAGACGTTCACCCAAAAAGATCGGCTAGCGTTGGTGCGCATATACCGAACGCCGAATGGCTTCCGCGTGTTGGCGATGCACGATACGTTTGAACCCGATGGAAGAGGGGCGCAATCCTTTATGAGGGGAGTCGGCGGTGATCCGCTATATGCGCAGATGTGCCGCAATCAGAAGTGTTTTAGAGCGCGTTTGAGTCCGAAGCCGTGGCGAATCGGAATCGAAGAACATATGCGACCGCGGCCAGGAGTTTGGCCGATTAGTGAAGAGCGGTTGCCAGATCGTCGTCGTTGGATACGACGATACGAGACAGTGGCGGCAAATTACGCCGCCTGTCGATATGAGAAGACCGTCGGCGACGGTCGGTCGATCCGCAAATGCGAGGATATTCGGCGATTGCATGACGATCTTTGTCGTGCGACGTACGACTTGCCGATCGCTTAGGTAGAATAGGCCGATCAGGTTGCAAGGCAACTTCGTGAAGAGAGGTTACAACGATGAAACGCGCATGGTTGGGCGCACTGGTGGCCCTTTCGACGCTAGGTTGCAATTCAGCGTCCAATGAAACTCATTCTGGCGACACCAATACGGAGGTCGATATGGCTCACGCAGGTCCCACCATGAACTTTCACCGGATCAACGCAGATCTTGTTACCGGTGGGCATCTCACTAGCGAGCGGTCGGTCGAGGTTCTCAAGGAGCAGGGCGTCACCCTGGTAATCGATCTACGCGATGAGCCGCCGGAGGGCCACAAGGAACGTCTTGAGGCGGCCGGTATTCGCTGGGAGAACGTGCCGGTGGTCTGGAGTAATCCAAAACTTGCTGACTACACGGCGTTCAGTGCCTTGATGTCGGAAAACCACGGCGAACATATTCTGGTTCAATGCCAGGCAAACTATCGTGCATCGGCGATGACGTACGCGTATCGCGCTAGGCAGGGCGGCGTTCCGGAAGCAGAAGCCCGTATGGATATGGAAGCTGTGTGGACGCCGGAAGGTCGCTGGGCGGACTATATCGGAGAGATTTTTAGTTCACAGTGATCGTGGTTTAGGTTCACGGCGACCATGTCGACTCTAGATCAATTACTGATCGAGTGGTTTTCTTCGCTGTTACCGGCAAAGACAACACCGTTGGTGGTGGGATTGTCCGGGCCGCAGGGTTGCGGCAAGTCGACCGTCGCTCAATCGATTGCTACGCAGATGCACCCGCAGGTATTGGTGCTAAGTCTGGATGATTTCTATCTCGCCAAAGCGGAGCGTAAGCGGCTCGCGGCAACGGTCAGCCCGATATTCGCAACGCGCGGGCCACCCGGAACGCACGATGTCAATCTCTTGAAATCGACACTAGCGGCATTTCGCAGCAGCAACCCATCAGCACACATCGATCTGCCGCGCTTTAGCAAGAAAGAGGATGATCGTGTCGAGCCGTACTGTTTCAATGATGAAGTGCCAAGGCCGAAGATCATCCTGGTGGAAGGCTGGCTGGTTGGCGCGAGCCTCGCTGAGGATTTCATCTCCGCTCCACCGATGAATGCCACGGAGAAAAGCGACGCAGACTGCAGCTGGCGACGCTATCAAGCCGAACAATTACGTGGCCCGTATGCCACGCTATGGCGGCAGATGGATCGCTTTATCCACATCGAAGGACCGGGGATTGATGCCATTCGCCAATGGCGTTTGCAGCAAGAAGCCGACAACCTTGGGATACCGCAAGGCTCGGTGCCGCTCGAGCGAGAGCATTGGGTGGCTCAGTTCATAGAACACTTCGAACGACTGACCAAAGACATGGCGCAAGGCTGTCGAACGGACGGTGCCGCGGTCCGCCTTAACGAAGCGCGGCAAGTTATCGAGTTTCACCCATAGTCAGTTGGTGTAGCTGCTCGACAATCGCATCCGGCGCAGCGCTATCGCTGTTGGTCATAACGACAATTGAAATGTCGTTCTCGGCATCGATCAGTAAATGGGACTGATGGGCGGCAAACCAGCCGCCATGTCGTGCCACGCGCGCACCGTTAATCACATCGATTCGCAGTCCATAGCCTCTGCCGCCAAACTGGCGCGTGCGCATCGCCTTACGAACGTCGAGAGTCAGAACCATGGTATTGCCGTGCCCCAACAAGAATCGTGTCAGTAAAGACAGATCGAGCGCCGTGGATTGAATGCCAAAAGCCGGCGTCATGGCGTTGGCGTCGTGGTACTCGCGAATGAAGCGACCGTCCACGGGCTCGCCGACGCCCGCGAACGGGCGCTGGTCGCTGGGTAGTAGTCGCCCAATCGGGGTGTATCCGCGTGAGACACCATTGACCGGACCGCCGGTGGTGGTAGACGCCATACCAAGTGGCTGCAGGATGCGAGACATCAATGCGTCACCGTACGGTTCATTGGTAGCGGCCTCAATGACCAATCCTAGTGTTGCGTAGCCGACATTCGAGTAATGCTGCTTTTTACCGGGTCGGGCGCGAATTGAGGTGTCTTCTAAATAGCTGCGCAGTTCAGTCGCGGTCGGGAAATCACCGCTAAACCAGTAGCCGAAATCGCCTTCACGCTGGAGTCCGGACGCATGTGTGATGAGATGCTCGACCGTGATCTCGTCTTGCCTCGCAATGCGTGCATCGATCAGGCCGGCGGCCCTCGATTCGAGCGACATATCACCCTGTTCGATGAGCTGGAGCGCGAGCGTAGCGGTAAAGACTTTGGACAGCGATCCGCAGTACAACACGGTATCGGCGGTCATGGGTCGGCCGGTGCTGAGATCGGCAACCCCGCTGGCACCGCTGAAGATGATGGTATCGCCACGCGTGACCACCGCCGAGATACCGGGAATGTCTTGTTGCTCTCGTGCCTGATCGAGCAGCGTCTGATAAGGCGCGTCGGCAGAAATGGCGGCGGAGGCCATCAGTAAGGTAGCGGCGAAAGAATCAATGACGAAAGTCCTCCGTTAAACGGCTGCGGCGGCACCTCCGTGCAGCCAGCGCCATTCTACCTCGGTTCGACGGACATCCCGACGCATCCGAGAAATGCGTATAGTTAGGTTTAGCAAGTGCCCTAGATTGGCGCTATCGACCTGATCGATATTGTAGAGACAACGTTTGAGCACAAGAATTTCGACCTGCGCGCCGGTTTTGCTGGCCCTGATTGGCGCGTCCATTGCCGGGTGCGCGCAGAGCCGCACCGCGGTTGTCAGTACTTCGGCCAAGGTGAATCCGGTACCGCCGATCAGCGGACTGGCGGAAATGGATCACGGCACGTATTTGACCGTTCACGACGCCAAAGCGTTTGAGCCGGACGCGACACGTATCGGTCGTATCTCGATTGACGAGGAAGGCGGAACTGTTGAGTTTGTGCGACTCGAATTTCCGGCTGCGGCAAGCGGCCCCTCGAGTGACCTGGAGAGCATTTGTCGCATACCGGGTCGAGCGGGCGAATTTCTGCTGAGTGAGAGCGGTTATTGGCAAGGAGACTTTGGTCGCGTGTTTCATGTGCGAGTGTCCGGCACCGAGGTCAGCCTCATCCATGAGTTTCAACTACCCAAGTTTCGAGAGAATAACCCCGCGCAACTCGACGGCGACCAGTTAGAAGGCTTGGCGTGCTTTGCGCGGATGGATGGACTTGTAACCGTCTTTCTGGGCGAGCGCGGCGGTACCGATATCTACCCGACCGGCATTATCCGCTGGGGTGCGTATGACGCCGATAACGGCGCTATCGAATGGTCAATTCAGGAGTACATCGTCGAAGCACCAAACCCCTGGGGTGAACCCGCACTGCGTTCGATCACCGGATTATCCATCGATAATCAGGATCGCCTGTGGGCGTCGGCCGCCGTCGATGCAGGAGACTTTGGCCCGTTTCGTTCCGTCGTGTATGAAGTCGGCACCGTCAATGATGGCAATGTCATGCCGCTTATTTTTGGCAAAGCGCGTGAGTCGCACATCGTCAATGGCTTCAAGATTGAGGGTGTTGCGGCCGGCGATTCCTCATCGATTCTCGGTATCGGCATCGAAGGTGAGGCCTTTGGCGGTACATTGCGGCGCTTAACGCTCAATTCGGATTGATGTCGTACCAATTGCGAATTGAAGGTTCGAATTTTTCGTTGGCGGCATGGCAGACCTATGTGCGGCGGTCGGAAATGCTGACGCCGCATATCGAGCTATCGACAGACAATACCGGTACAAACAAACCAGTTCCTGTGGCCGTGCCGAACGCGGTGCAGGCGCCGGACGGTGCCGTGTTGATCGCGACCGAGCGCCAGGGAGCGGTTGTGCTGACCACAGAACAGGTAAATAGCGGGACTCTAGAGCTGCTACGAGCCATTGCCGCCGAAATAGGCGGTGTGGTGGTCGGACATGAGGAAGAGTCTCGGTAGAAAACCGGGCATAGACATCTTTATGGCGCCTTCAGTCGATTCCAGCAGCAGTAATACCGATGCCTTCGGCTATCGCGACAATACCTATCGTGCCGCCGGTGGCGAAGAGGGCATTCGTCAACTGGTCGATACTTTTTACGACCTGATGTCATCCAAGAGTGAGTACCGCAGGATCTACGATTGGCACCCGAATGACGAAGAAGCGCGCGACAAGCTGGCTAGATTCTTATGCGGTTGGATGGGTGGGCCCAAACGCTATCACGAGAAGTACGGCGGCATCAGTATTCCCAAAGTGCATTCGCATCTGCCGGTGACGCACGTCGAGCGAGACATGTGGCTTAATTGCATGCAAGAGGCGTTGATGCAGCAATCGTACACGCCGGAGCTGAAGCAATATCTGATCACGCAGTTGGCCGTACCCGCGGAAGCCGTGCGACGAGTGAGTGAATCGCTACGCACCAAACATCGTGATGAGTAATCAAGACGATCCCTACCGGAATGCGCCCAAGCCGCTACAAGACGCTGTATTCGCGGCTATAAATCGTTTTAGCAACACATCGGTGCTGGATCTGGGAAGTTACTTATTGAATATCTGGGGGCAATGCGTGCCCATCGCGGAAACCAATCCTCCGTGGCAAGAGGTTGGCGAGATTATTGCCGGCGCATTTACGCCTCGACAGACGCCAGAGCCTATCAACGTCATGCAAAGGATAGACGCGCCGCGATTGGATGAGTCAGCGGGATGGCGCGAGTTTGAGGATACAATTCTGTTTATGGTGGCGGACCTAAGGCGCATGCGTGATGGTGCGCTCAAGGATCAGTGTCGGTATTTCGGCGTACAATCGCCGACAAATTATTCTTGGTATAACTTTGATCCCTTGACGTTTCTAGAGTGTGGGTTAGCCGGCTTGTCCGATCTGGGACAGCACACTTCATGCCAATCCAACTGGGGCACCTTCGCGCTATTCTTGGAGAGTGGTGCTGGGTATGAATAGGCGCTTAATGGCAACATTCTGCTTGCTTATCGCGTTTTCTTCTTAGTCGAAGCGAGAATAACGGTATGCTCTACGTTGTAGAAGAAAGGACCGGCGACGACGGGACTTAATATTCAGCAAGAACCGAGACGCTGTAGACACGAGAAGCTATGAATAAAACTGCGAGCACAATCACAAAATCAATCGGTATCGCCGTGTCGTTGACCTTCCTTGCTGGCTGCGGTGGTGCGGACGGCGGGCAACGTCCGTGCGCACGAACCGAAGACGCGTGCCGCATACCCGATCCACCGCCGATCAATTTCTGGTGGGATGTAGCGATTACCGATTATTCGGATAATCCGGACCGACCAGCGGTATCCCTTACCGGTGATCAAACGATCATCCTAAACGTCGGGGACACCTACGTTGAGGAGGGCGCGACGGCCGACGATTTGCAGGACGGCGATCTCACCGCGCAGATTACGATCACTACCGATGTGGATACCGCTAACGTGGGTGACTACTTCGTTCGCTACGGGGTAGTAGACAGTGATGGTCTCACAGCCATAGAAGTGATCCGTATCGTACGGGTTATTGGTACAGAGGCAGAAAACCACTCGCGGCGTCCGCTCGGTAGTTCGATTGCCAATTTCGGTTTTCTCGAACATCTTCCGCCGGACTACGGACAATCCACCGGGTCGAAACCGCCACTGTTGATCTACCTCCACGGTGGTGGTGGCAACCTCGAGTTCACGAATACCGAAGACCCGCTGTTGGCGCTGGATGCGGTGATCGCCAATTTTGGTATTCCAAAACTGATCGAAGATCGCGACTGGGATGAGACATTACCGTTCGTTGTTTTGTCACCGCAGCTCGGGGCCGTGCCGAGCGCAGGTTATCGCGAGCGGTTTGACGCCTTCTTTGAGTTCGCGATTCGAACCTACGACATCGATACCGACCGTATCTACTTTACCGGTTACAGTCAGGGCGGCTTCTTAAGCGCGGCGTACGCAAAAGATAATCCGAACAAGATTGCCGCAGTGGCATCGGCGGCGCCGGCATTCCCGGCGTTTATTGATCCGACCATGGATGACTTTTGTGGGATCGCACAAGTCCCATTCTGGATTTTTCACGCCACCAACGATGCGGTGATTCCCTACCAGCATTCGCTTCGTGTGTATGACGATATTCTCGGCAGCTGCAATCCGCCGGTACCGCCGAAGATGTCGCTGATTCTCGGTGCGGAACATGCGATTCACCATGCGGTATTTAATCTCGAGGCGATGGTCGGTGGTTTCGCTCAAGCCGTCTATGACGAGGATTACGAACCCTACGACGTGAGTGTGTACGAGTGGCTGCTCACCTACAGCCTGGCGGATCGTTAAGCTCGCACAGTCGCCGCTCTAATCGTTCATAATGGCGGCGTTATGCCGTATTTTCGTGTGCTTCTAGAGGGGCGCGGGCTCGCTATCCCGTCAGGCGACGAGCCGATCGTCGGTTTTTTTACCACGCGATGGGTCAGGGCGCAGACATCCGACGAAGCCAAGCGGTTGACGCCATCGTTGGTATTGTATGAGTGGGAAGAGGGTGAATACGCTCGGCATAACGAAGGCGGGCGGCTTACGGTATCCGTCGATACTGTTCGGTCGGTGGGTTGGCTGAACTTCGTCTGGAATCAGCCGGGCAGGGGTTACACGTTCTACCCCGCCGATGCCGGTGATGCCCATGACTCAAATGCGTAGACAAAGCGATCCTTGTTATTTGTGTCCCGTCAACCAGGTCGTTTGTTTCTGGGGGGAGTTGACGCGTTACAAGCTTTGGAAACGTGTCTTCGTGTTTTTTGCGTCGATCGGCGCCGGCGTGTTGACGTCCCTTGTCGTTGTGTATGAGCAACCCATTAACGTCGCTACTATGGTCTTGTGTGGCTTGCTCAGTGCCGTCGGAGTTCTTGGCGTGCTAACCGCGATTTGGGGTTGTGACCGTTGTGTGGTGCGGATGTTCGGCGGTACTTAATGGATGAGTGGAATCGGACTTGCGTTTGATTCGAATATATTGGTCGGGCCAGAGCCAAGTCGCGTGACTGATGTTTATCCGGTGGACAAAAGCAAATCCGCCACCGTGTGACCTTTCGCTTCGTCCTCTCTTTCATCAGAAATCGGACCATAGGCGTGTCGCTGCGACCGCCCTCAGATTTCCGTGAATTCACAGAGCATCAGGGTTGCCAGCACGACGCGACACATTCACTATGTGTCGATGCGTAAAATCACACATTTCGTATTGATACTCCTCGCGACAGCGATTGCTGCCTGTGGGTCCGATGATAATGCTATGGCAGACGCACGATTCGCACCCGAAGACGTTGCTCGATTCACGTCGCTCGCCATAGAGTGCATACCGCAGGAATATCCCAACAAACTGAACCAGCTGCTCTTCACGGCTGACCAGCTACGCTCACCGAAAGAGCTCCATCCCGCGTTTTACGGCTGCTATGACTGGCATTCGTCCGTCCACGGGCACTGGATGCTGGTAAAAGCGCACCAGACCTTCGAAGAGTTTCCTGGTCGAGACGAAATAGCTCCGTTACTGGCGAATTCGATAACCGCGGAGAACATCAAGGCGGAGCTTGCCTATTTCGAGGCAGAGTCGAAGAGCTGGGAGCGCATGTACGGCTGGACCTGGCTCCTGCAGTTACAAAACGATCTCAACCAATGGTCGCATCCGGATGCTGAGGCGATGGCCGAGGCGCTGCAACCGTTGTCCGACTATCTGTGCGATCGATACATGTCGTTCTTGCCGACGCAAACGTATGCCGTCAGAACCGGCGTACATCCGAACACCGCCTTCGGTATGTCGTTTGCCTATGACTATGCCATTGCGGCGGAAGATGATGAATTTGCCGGCCTGCTGAAGGACACAGCGTACCGTTATTTCGAGAACGACCAAGACTGCCCGATTGGTTGGGAGCCGAGCGGCGAAGATTTCCTGTCAGCCTGCCTGGAAGAGGCCGCATTGATGTCTCGTGTGATGCCGGAGCGCCAGTTTCAAAGCTGGTTGACCGACTTTCTGCCGGGACTCGGTGAAGGCGATGGCCTGATTCCGGCCAGCGTCAGCGATCGATCCGATCCAAAGATTGCACATTTGGATGGCTTGAACCTAAGTCGCGCCTGGAATTTGTTCATTATCGCGAATGCAATTGATGACCAAGATCTCGCCGCGAGACTTCGGGATAACGCCGATCAGCATCTGGATGCGTCGTTGCCGTACGTCACCGATGAACATTACGTCGGATCGCACTGGCTCGGGTCATTCGCAATCTATGCATTGACCCGCAAACGTTAGGCGCCGCGACCGGTCGATCAAGCCGCTATGCGGCGCTTCCATGTGTGATGCATGACCAACAGGATTACGAACGCGGTACCGGCCATCATCCAGCGCGTCTTATCGGGCACGCTAAAGCTGCCGGCGAAGAACGCGATATTGCCGACCGCATGAAACGCGGCGACGGATAGCCACGACCGGGTTTCTTCGACAATTGTGATAAAGAGCGCGGATAGTGCCACCAATATACCGGCCAAGATGAGCATCTCGCGCAATGTTGCACCATCGTCCAAAAACCAAAAGTGCCACACGAACCACATGGCGCCGATCACGATCGATCGTATCGGTAGAGTCCAGTCGGCAAGCGCATCATTTAAGTATCCCCGCCAAGCAATTTCTTCAAAGAGCGCGTAAAGGGCAATTAATCCACCCATGACGACACCGGCCAGGTGTTTGTTCATGCCAAAGTCGTTAGCGTAGCCAAACGCGCCAACCACTACCGGCAACACCAGCATCATCAGCGGCGCCGTCCTTGGCATTCGACCCGTGAGCGAGCTTTTTCGTCCCTGTCTTCCGACCGCCACCCAGGAGATCATCGCGGCGAGCGTGACACTACCGCCAAGGCAAAACACCGCTATCAGAAATATGACTGGAAAACTAACGTCCAGGCGTTCGTAGAAATTCCAACCGCCATGGCGAAATAGATACTGGCTGCCGGCAGCAAGCGCGAAAAAAAGCACAATGCCGATCACGCGTTTGTTCATCGTAAGCTCCTGATCACGGTGATTGTTCGAGCACCCGGTCGCACCTGAATGGGGCCATCATACCGGCAATAATGAGCGCTGTGCTGGTGTAATCATGGTGTCTAGGGGCGGCGCCGGCAACGTGGTATCGTCCGCAAGAGATTTCCGCGGACCCTTTCGCGGATAATCGCGCGGTTCCAGGCCGCGTATCGAGAGAGTCAGGGTAGAGCGAGATGGGGCTATTCATAGAACGCGATAAAGACGGCGAGCGCCGACTCAAGATTCCTCGCCTGTTGGTTGAGTCCGCTGCCATATTCTTTAGCGTACTGCTTGCGTTCATCGTCGAACAATGGCGCGAGGATATGAACGAACAACGCGAGGCCGAGGCTATTCTCAATTTGGTACGCGCGGAACTAGTTCAAAATCTTGAAGAGCTCGAGGAGATCGCGCCGCGACGAACCGAAATGTTAGAGAATTACCAGGAAGCGATTATGAGTTTTCGCGATACTGGGAAATTTCCCCGTGAGCTGCCCAATTTTGTGTCGCCGGAAATCACTAGTCTGGCGTATGAGCTTGCCACTGACGCCGGCGCCGTCGCGAGCGTCGATCCGGCAGAGTTGCTCGTAATTGCGCGCGCCTATGAAGCGCTCGAGGATGTTCGCCGCAATGATACGTTCCTCAACGACCGCAATGCGCAGGTTCGCTTCAATGACGGCGAACAGTATCTTTCGGGCTTTATTTACTACATCAATTTGGCACTCGGGAACGAACCCGCTGCGATTGAGCTTGTTGGTGAGGCAATCGAGATGCTCGATTCGCGATGAGTATCGCCGCACTGAAGAGATGTTGGCATGCGCCTAAGTAAGTTTTTATCCCTCGCCGTGGCCATGAGCCGCAATCAGGCGAAGTTTTTTATTGGCAAGGGGCGTTTGTCGGTGGATGGCGAAGTGGTCACCGACCCATTCTTCGAGGTGAGCGACGACAGCCGGGTGACGTTTGACGGTAAACCCATCACGGCGTCGGAATTTCAGTACATTGTGATGCATAAGCCCGCGTCGTACAGCTGTTCGGCGAAAGACACCGAACGTTCTGTCCTTGACCTGCTGACGAACCGAGCCGCAGAGCGATACTACTATTTTGCCAACGTGCTAGCACCGGAAGCGACGGGCCTGGTGTTGTTTAGTGACGACGCGCGCTGGACGAATCGCATCAAAAAACGCCTGTTAAAAAAGCCCCGGCTTTATCAGATTAGTGCGAACAATGACCTGAGCGAGGAGTGTGTCCGTCAGCTCAATGAAGCGTGGCTGGGCACGCCTGAGAGCCAGGATGGGGATGCGCTGGAGTTGTCCAGGGACGATGGCGGGACCCTGCAGCTGACCACCGGTAATGTTGGCGCTCAGCGGATTGTGGCGTTTTTTGCCGCAATGGATAAGCCTATAGCAACCCCCCATCTGCAGCAGCTCGGCCGATTAAACATCGGTGATCTCGCAGAAGGCGATTACCTCGAACTCACAGAGACCGAGGTCAAGATCTAGTCTCTTAACCTAGGTGGGTCCGCGATCGACGCGTGATTACTTCGTCTTAGCCGTTGGACTCGTGTGCTGCTGTTGAGCGACCAGATTCTGACGTCCGACTGATTTTGCCATGAGGGTGTTGTGTCCTCGAACGCGGAACGTTTTTCCGCCAATGCATCGAAGGTGGTATACGCCGTCCATACCGCTGCGTAAACCATCATCCCTGATGTCTATTTCTATGACTTCCTCGCCACAAACTATGCAATGTGTACTCATTTAACCTATTTCGCCTCTCGGAATTAGGGCTGTCAGCCGCTCTATCGGCGTATTGAGGGCGTTCTTGAGCATTCTTGATGAATTTTGTGAGCTAGATCCATCTATGCGCATTTGCCGACCTCATTGGGCTATAGCGTAGACTGGGCGTTATGGCGTATTGAGAGGAGCGAGACATGCCCACCAAGACCGTGAGGTTTCTGCTTTCGGAGATAGAACTGTATTACGACGGCGACAAATTCGTTGACGAAGGCAAGCCCGGCCGAAAGCCCTATAGCGCCAAGTACGTCAAAGACCCGAAGAAATTCGACAATCTGCTTGAGGCGCGATTGGAGTATCCGCGCTCGGGCGCGCCGGTGGTAACCACCACCAAGCTGATGGACTTGCCCAGTCGACGACGTATCCAGCTCAATACTGCGGACTTCTGGGAGGCGGGTCTGTTCAAAGAAGACGTCGACTCCGAAACGCGTTTTCGTATGACCGTGTCCGATAGGGATTCGGTCAGCGGCTTTGCGCGTTGGTTCCGGAAGATCCTCTCTGGCATGTTCAAACTCGCAGTCGGTAGCAAGGTGAAGGCGATCAGCAACGTCTTCCAGGGAGCTGTTGCGACCGACCTACAGTCGAGGATAGAAGGTGGCCTGACCGGAGATCAGAAAGATTCTGGTATCACGGTGCTGTGCACCTGTAAGGACGTACACATCGAGCTCACCGCCAATGGATTCGACGCCTATATCATGAAGGGCAAAAGACGGATCGACGTCAAAGAGGGGTCTGGTTTTACTGTCGACCTGCTAGCGGCGTCAACGGTGAAGAAGACCGTCAGAAAGGAGCGACGGTCGGGCTCGAATATTCCCAAGAAAGTGCAAGAGGTCGTGTTTCGCAAGAACCAAAAGATGGGTGAAGCGAAGGTTACGGTCGTCGGTGCGTAGATATACCTTCCAAGAGGTGATGGCCGACCATCAAAAGGCGTTCGTCACAGCACATTGCTAAAGTAGAGGTATGCCAACCGATCTTGCTCTAGAAACCAAGAAGATTTTAGCTCTCCGCGGTGCGAAGCGATCTGAAGAGACGACTCGGCTCGTCGAAAATGCGCTGCAGTCAAAATGGGAGGGTATTCAATCGGCGGGCTTACGTGTTCTAGGGGCGTGGAATGACGCCGAAGCGAAAGCAAGAATTCGTAAGTTCCTGAATGAGTGTTTCGCACGAGAGTATGGATGGTCGATTCGCGGTGTTGCAGTGGAGGAGCTTTCCCATTGCGTGAACGCCGACGATAGCGACTGGATTCTGGATCTATATTTTTCGCAACTGACCCGACTTGAGAAGCATGAACTACTACCGATGGTCTTAGCTTTGCCACCTGCGTCAGCACGTGAGCGGCTTACTGACGAGAGTTCATCAGAAAATAGTAGCAATCGACAGGCGGCGATGAAGGCTATTGCAAACCTGCACTTCGACGATAAAGCGGCGCTCTTGCGGGTATTCCTGGACGACCCCGACCCAGACATCCGCAAAGGGGCGGAATGGAATATTAAGAGGTTGGCCGTCGCTGGCTCTGATAACTGGCGTGGAGCCATTTGATGGCGCACATCAGCAGTGATTTAACCCACCTTTGAGTACCGCGGTTTCAAACCCGATCTGATTGAGGATAAAGGCGGCAGCAGAGCTGCGACGGCCGGTATCGCAACACACGATGTACGGTGTATTTCGATCCAGCATGTCGATTTTGTGACGCAATAAATACAACGGCAGATTGATCGCGTCTTCTTTGCGAAATGCCAAGAACTCACTGGGAACACGTACATCCAGCCACTTACCGCCATGGGTAATGGCCGTCTCGGCTTGCTCCGGCTCCAGTGTCATCACCAAAGGTTCGTTGAGCAGCGATTGAAAATCGTCGCGCCCTAAGCGCATTAGTATGCCGTCGGTGCGCATAACGACGGTCGCACTGCGTTTTTCATTCGAAAGCAATGCCTCTTCACCAAATGAATCACCAACACCTAATTCGGCCAAACAAATGTCTGCGCTGGTTCCGGCGGTTTCACGCATTACCAGGCACTCACCGCTGCGAATAATGAAGAAGTCGTCGCCTTGGGTGCCTTGTTTAATGACCGTATCGCCGGCTTTGAAATCCACGCGGTTAAGTCGCATGAAAATCATCTGAATACTCTGTGGCGGAATGTGCTCGAAGATCTTGGCGCGGAGGAGGGCGCTCATCCAATCACCGTCTTCGCCACCGAGTTCGGCATTAAAGTCACCGACCTCATACAAACCGGTATGGTCCAGGGTGAGGGTGGTATCCACCAAATCGCTGTCGATGCTGAAGTATTCAACCTGATCGACGGCAACGGCTGACAAGTGACGAGGGAGTTTCGGCGCGACCGGGTTACGGGCTTCTTCGGTGCCGCCTTCGATGGTCCCGAGCACCTGACCGTCATTACGCAACGACAGCGTGCCAGCAAGAACGTAAATCGAATTTTTATCGGTATCGCCAGTGCTAAATAGCACATCGCCCGCCGATGCCTGACGGATGTCAATGTGGTTCAGTAGATCATTGAGATTTGCGGATTCCAGCGTGTCGAACGGTGAAAACCGGCGTAATTGTTCAGCATCCATGCTTGTAGCCATTGGACTATGTACTCCAAATTCAAGCGAGATCATTTCGCTAGAAGAGATACGTTATCACCCGATAGGCCGTTATTTAGCGACCCATTTCTCAAAACGTTATGTCTAAAAAACGTTGAGCACTGGGGCAATAACGGTATTGGTTAATAGATGGTTTAGTGTTCCCAAATGATGTTTGCAATATATTGCGCAATATGTTGCAGTAAATCCCATCGATTCTGTTCTCACTCAGGCGAACTCCGATGCGCTTAACCATTGATATTGAAAATTTGAGTTATCTCGGACTTATCAGCGAGCGCTTGAGCGATCTGATTGCGGAGCAGACCGCGGCACTTTTTAAGCGTGAAAAAATACATATCCCTGTGAAGTCGTGTTCGCTCATGGAAACACTGGCCGTGCTTGAGTCGGCGAGCGCCTCCGATCTTGCCAGTGCCATGGGGAGATCGCATCAAATCATCATGCAGAAGCTGCCGAAACTAATCGAGTTAGACCTTATCAAGCGGCAAGCCGATCCTGATGACCGTCGCCGGTTTTTGCATCAACTCACCAAAACAGGGAAAGAGGAGGTTGCGCGCTTGCAAAAGCTGAATCCCAAGATTGCAAAAGCGTATCGCGAACTCGAGCGTGAGGAAGGCCCGGTCCACTCGCAGATCCTCGCCGCCATCCGATCCCTTGAGATGCACGATTTACTCAATCGCATCTGACGGGGCGGCAAAAACGATAGACTTCGCGAGCGCCGCATACGACCCTCTTTGGCGTCTTCATGCTTAGGCAATGGAGGATTCTCGGCACCAAAAGGTATGACCGGTAAACACACAATGACGACCGCTAAAAAAACAGATGCGCGACAAGAGTTTTGGAAAGCAGCACGCGATATATCGCCGCTTGCTCTCGGCGTGGCGATGTACGGCTTGGCCTTCGGATTGCTAGCCGCTCAAGCCAGCATGAGCGAGCTTCAGGTGGGTGTCATGGGCACCATAGTCTTTGCCGGTGCTTCACAGATTGTGGCGGTTGAGCGTCTCGTAGCGGGGGCAGGTGCCGCAGCCGCCATTATCGCTGGTGTCGTCCTTAATTTTCGTATGTTGCTGGTCACAGCGTCGGTGCGGGATGTATTCGCGGGACGACCGTTCTGGCAAATAGCGCTCGGGGCTCATCTGACCACCGATGAAAGCTGGGCATTGATGCTCTCAAAGCGTGCGGAAGGCCGTGATGTCGGCTATTGGTATCTGGTGGGCGGCGGGGCCTGTTTGATGGCGACGTGGCTCGTGGCCACGTTGAGTGGCGTGTTATTCGCGGCATCAATTCCGGAACCTAGAGCGCTGGGAATCGATTTCGCGTTTACCGCAGCGTTCATCGCCATCGCGCGCTCACTGTGGACGGGTAAGCACGATTTGGTGCCTTGGGTAACGGCGTTCTTGGTGGTGGCCATTGCGAAGTGGTCGGGCGTTTTAGATTCATCATGGGCGCTCATTATCGGTGGTATTGCCGGTGCGGCCGTCGCGGGAGTGCGCGACGTTGAATGATGTATGGATGGTCGTCCTGCTCTTGGCCGGTGCCACGTTCAGTATTCGCCTTAGCGGTGTATATCTCGGCCAAAAGTTGCCGCAAGACGGGTCGTGGGCTCGTGCACTAAACGCTTTGCCGGGCAGTTTAATCATTGCACTGGTTTCGGTGTCGCTGCTTTCCGGCGGACCACGCGAATGGATAGCGGGCGGAGTCGCGTGCGTGGTCGCCGTCATCACGAAGAGCTTACCCCTCACCATGGGAGCGGGGATTCTGGCGATTTGGCTGCTGCGTCAATTTGTGTAACAGACGGGGTCAGCCCCTGCGTAGTTGATCAACTATAATTAGGAGTCACAACAACACTGTCGGTGGCGACGCCGTCAGTACTCAAAGTCGGAGAGCGCTGTGACCCGTAGAATATTCGTAGCGTGTATCGTGTTCGTTTCTGCACTGATTCTCGGTTGCGCCGCAACCGGGCCGGAACCGCTCATTGAAAATGGCGCATTCGAATCGGTTGGCGACGACCAATTGCCCAGCAACTGGACTATCCAATCGTTTGGGCATGCCACAAGCGTGGAAGATGGTGTACTGGTTATCGATTCTGCGGTTGATCCGCGCTCGACGTTAATCAACCAAGTGCTGACCGGCGAACAACTGCGTTCCGGATCGCTGCGTTTTTCCGGTGAGCTTAAAACCGAAGGCGTAGAGATCAGTGCGACGCTCGTTGCGATGGTTCGAGGGGGTGATCGCACGTTGTTTATGGACGACATGCGAGACCGAGTGGTGGCCGGCGACACGGAATGGAGACGATATACAATTGATATTCCAACCATTGCCGATGCCGAAGAGCTCGAGGTCGGCATGCTGCTCATTGGCCCAGGGAAAGTCTGGTTCGATAACCTGACACTCGAAAGGTTCGATGACCGCGGCGAGCCCGGCGTCGCTCGGGCGTACCTCGCAGCAGCCGTCGAGATTTTAGAAGAACAATATTTGCGTTCCGAGCGAATCGATTGGAATAGCATTTCGGATTCGGCTGCGCTCTCGCTTCGCGACGATTCGTCTTTGACCGATGCGCATGGTGCTGTCGCATCACTGTTTGCGAGGTTGGACGATCCTCATGCTCAATTCGTTCGACCGCGAGACGAAGATCCACGTGCAGCGGTCGACGATGCCCGGCCAATTATTCGAATCGAAGAGCAAACGGGCGTGGCATATGTCGAGGTACCCAGATGGTCTTCACCGGCAACATCGCCGGCGAGTACCGCACTCATTCGTGAAACGCATCAAGGCACTTCGGCATTAGCACCGGCCGTCTGCGGTTGGATCGTCGATCTCAGCGAGAATACCGGCGGCAATATGTGGCCCATGTTGGCGGCTTTGGGCCCGTTGTTGGGGCGCGAAGACGTTGGCGGATTCGTTGGGTTCGACTCCACCGAGTTAACTACGACCTGGTGGTATCGAGATGGTGTATCCGGAGCACGTGAACGCGACGTTGAGGTACCGCGAACAGCTGAAATTGAGAATGTCGCGCCAAGGATACCGGTTACTGAGCCGGTCGCCGTTATCGTCGGTTCTGATACGTCGAGTTCCGGTGAGGCGTTAGCAATGGCATTCTTGGGGCGGGAGAATGTCCGATTTTTCGGGCAGCCTACAGCAGGTTGGACCACAGCAAACGTGGCGGTGCCGCTATCGGATGGCGGAATATTGGTTTTTCCGTCTGCCTACATGGCGGATTCTAGCGGGCAGGCTTATCCGGACGGGGTTATTCCCGATGAGATGGTTGATTCAGTAAAGGCTCCTCGGACTGCGGTGGAGTGGCTGAAAGGCCACAGTGCCTGCGATAGGTAAAGCGGTTCATTGCACTGGAAGCGTTTGACGTGGATCGTCAGGTCGACAATGGGGGCGGGAAGACCGCTAAATACTCAAATTGGTAAGCCGTTTCGCGCGAAATGGCCGATTGAGGCTCTGAAGGCGAGACCCGGCCGGTATTCGTTCTAGAGTCATTGAGAAAAGTTGACTTGGAAGACAACGACAAAAGATGTCAATATCAAAGCGAACGACATCTAACTAATAACTAACAATAAGAAAATATGTCCGATTACAAAACCGCTGCAGAAGACAAAATACCTCTATTACAAAAGGCGGCGTTCGGCTCCGGCCACCTCGTGAACAATCTAATGCCCGGCGCTTTGGGCGTTTTCATGTTCTTTCTCCTGACCGCCTTTGGCATGAATCCGTTTTTGGCAGGATTGCTCGGTGGTTTGCCGAGGCTCGTCGATGCCTTGTCGGACCCCATCATGGGGTATATCTCCGACAACACGAACACTCGCTGGGGACGACGACGGCCCTACATATTTATTGGCGCCATCCTAACGGGGCTGTTGTTTATCTTGCTCTGGCAGATGGACGAGAATAATTCACAGACCTATAACTTCTGGTACTTCCTCATCATTTCCGCCATTTTTATTCTGGCCAACACGACGTTTTCGACGCCGCTGATTGGGCTGGGGTATGAAATGACTTCGGACTACAACGAGCGGACACGCTTGATGGGATTGGCGAACATCGTAGGGCAGGTCGCCTGGATGGTGGTGCCCTGGTTCTGGGTCTTAATTGCGGATGAGAATTTATTCGCAACACAGGCCGAGGGCGTGAGAACACTCGCGGTGATTGTTGGGGTCATTGCCATCATCTTCGGTGTCTTACCGGCGATATTCTGTCGAGGAATTGATTCGAGCAAGATTGAAAACCGCCAGGAGATTTCACTCAAGAACTTGGTAACCATCTTCAAAGACCTATTCAAAGGGATGTTCGAGGTATTCCGGCATAAGCCGTTCTTACGGTTGTGCGGCGCCACGTTCCTGGTGTTTAACGGGTTTCAGATCGTCGCCTCGTTCAGCTTCTTCATTATCTTGTTCTACTTGTTCAACGGCGACTATGCCGCCGCGGGGACCTGGCCCGCTTGGTTCTCTACCGCGTTGGCCGTCATTACTGCCGTCTTTGTCATTCCGCTGGTCGCGTGGATGGCGAGCAAATGGGGCAAACGAAAGGCGTTTATTGTTTCTACCGTCATTTCCATCGTCGGTTACGTCTTGAAGTGGTGGGGCTTTGATCCGGATAACCTGTTCCTGATGTTCCTACCGCTGCCACTGATGGCATTCGGGCTCGGTTGTTTGTTTACGCTCATGATGAGCATGACCGCCGACATCTGCGACCTCGACGAATTAGACAACGGGATGCCACGCAAAGAGGGCACGTTTGGTGCCATTTACTGGTGGACCGTCAAACTCGGCCAGGCCTTAGCATTGATCGTTGGCGGAGCAGTACTAAGTTGGGTTGGGTTTGATGGTAATGCTGCGACGCAGTCCGCTGAAACCATGACCCAATTGCGCATTGCCGATATCGTCATTCCATCCGTTACGGCGGCCTTGGCGATACTCGTGATGTGGAACTACGACTTGACCGAAGAAAAGGCCAGAGAAATCAAAGCCGAGTTGGAGTCAAGACGAGGCGCCTTGTAATTCATTCACACTAGACCTTAAGAACATGTCAGCACAAACCATAATCATAATAGTCGGGATCGTCCTTATCGGTGTGACGGTTCTCAGCAGTCTTGGCAAAAAAGAGTCTGGCACACAGCTCATCAATCCAAAGGTCGCCATACCTCTTGGCATCCTCGGGGTGCTCATGGTTATGTACGGCAGCTACACGTCCGATGTGATGCACGTCGGAAGCCAGATGGAGCAAGTGACCCGAGGCAACACGGCGGAGCTTCAAGGCCCTGTGACCTCCGTTAAGGTGATTTCACCGGTGGAAGGGGATTCTGTCGATTGCCGGATTTTGTCCATGGGGGTGTACCCAGACGGACATGAGAAAGATATCTGGGTAGTCCTTAAGCCGACCGACGAAAAATATTATCCGCAGTCCGACCACACCAACACCTCGTATAAGCGCGATGGGGGCTGGCAAGTCGTTACCCGGTTTGGTGGCGATCTTGACGAAAAGTACCAGCTGATCGTGTACGAAACGGATCAAGCAGCAACCCAGTTTTTCAGCAATACGATTCAAGCGTGGAATGAGCAGGGTGCGTTTCCCGGGCTCGAAGATGCCGATTTGCCGGAAGGTGCTAGCGAAGTCGACCGAATCGACGTGTACCTCGGAAAGAATTGTCGCGGGGTTTTTTGATTGGGTTTTGGCCTAAACTAATTCAGAAACGCCCGGTCAGGCAATCGCGTACGACGAATCGGACTACTTCACGTCCGGTACGTGTGTCAGAAAATCTTGCCCAGAATGTCCTAAGTATCCCTTCCCATTTTCAGCAGTGGGTGATGTCGAAATCATTCATCAAGGACGATGCCTGCGTAGTTTCCCGACTGTATTAGGGCAAGCAGAGGCAGGAGGAATGGGCTCTGTAATCGCGTTCAAGATACCGGCGCCTGTGTCGAATGACCTCGGGATTAACATGAGGGGTGCGCCATTTAACCCGTTGCCACCGATCGGGCCTGACATTGATTGGAACATGGTGCTAACAGTGACTTACGATCCGCAAACGCGTCGCCACGCTTATTCGCTTGTGGGAATACACGATGGTTTTCCAGCGTATCAACTGCGACTTAACGGTGAGGTCGTGTGGTCACATGATCCGATCGACGAAGGCCAGACTCCGCTTTCGCTAATCGGCACTGGGGAATTTGCCGTATTGGACAGCGGTTTAGTGCCGCTATGACCAAAAAGCCCTTCGTGAGTCGGCGTGAACTAGTGACTGCCGCTATTGCGTTAGTAGCAGTCGCTTGCGGTGCTGCGTCTGCCGATCAGGAGGTCAGTTCAACTGGGTTGTTGTCGATGATCGCGATCTTGGAAGGCGACGACGATAAGAAGAAGACCGACGTTGTTCGGAGCTATGCTAAGAACTCTTCGCAATACGGTATTGACGGATTACGTATACCGGCCATTGCGGTTGAAAGCGGGGACGAGACGCTCTCACGTCTGGCGCTAGTCGGCGTACGCCGATTGGTCGCCAAGGGCGAATTTGATCACCTCGAAATTCGATCATTCTTGCAGGAGCACTCGGATTTCGAGGCTCACCTACTGGGGCATATTGAGGGGGAGGATGATCGTCTTAGTTTCGATGCAGGCGTAGCCTATTACGATATTTTCGGCGACTCGGTGGCTTTCGAAGAGGCTATCGTATTTCGTGCAAGTTCAATGAAAGACTATGTTCCGCGCCGCAATGCTGTACGTCTAATCGCAGTCGATGGCCTGAAGTCTGAACGATCAATTGAAATGTTTGAGGACATTCTCAAGACTGGGGAAATATCGGATACGTCGGTGATAGCCGCTGAGATATTATCGATGAGCGAGCCAATAGATCCTAAAATGTTACCTTATATACAGGGCATCGCATTGTCTGATGAATACTATGCCAAACCCAGTATCGTGCTGGCGATTGGCGAGTACGGTGAATTTGCGTTAGATTTTCTACCGTCCCTGAAAGATATGAGAGCCGAAGTTGAGCAACTCTCAGGTATTGAACCGATGCAACGAACAAGAGCGTTGCACAATAGCTCGTATTCGATGCAAGTGTTAGACGAAGTAATCCAGCGGTTAGAATATCTACAGACAGCGGAGTAGAGGCAGGGCGGATAGGATTTAGCCAATGCATCCAATCCTCAAAGATCACCTTTGTTTAAAGACCTACCTAAATCCCGTGTACGGGCAGCAAAGATTGCGATAACGGTTTTCGGTGTCATACCAGCAACCGCACTGGCGATTCCCGCAGCTTTATTATTTGTTACCGCGCTCGATAGAATCCAAACGAGTGTCGGACTGGTTGTTCTCGGCGTCATATGGGGAGGCGCAGCGCTGGTCGGGACGGTGAGCGCGTGGTATTGCGCGGTGTACTTTGAAAAGATAATTGATAGGCGACCAAAAGTTGTCTCCGTGTCGATTGTACTTGGCGTGCTTGCCGCCACACTAGCGCTAGCCGTCTTATGGCCGTCTCTTTCCGGGTTTGCGGCGCTGGTATTGATTTCGCCCATTGTTGTGGGCCTATTATTAAGCGTGTATTTCAGTGAAGGCGGTCGGCTTAACTTGGTCGGATTGCTTGCTCTTAGCCTGTCACTAGTATTGCTATCGCCCAAACTCTACGACGTGTTGCGCGATGTAAATCACATAAACGTGACTGGGACCTGGACATGCGGAAACTACGGTAGCTGTGAAGAGTTTGTCGCGTTCTCTATTGGTGAAAGCGGCGCCCAGCACCAGATTGTCACCGAATATGGTTTGCTGGAGCACCTTCGATCTGTTCCGAGTGAGGACATCCAAATACAAGTCAGCGTGGAGTGTTTATTTGGTCAGTACCGGGGCTATATGGTTACAAACCTAGCGGGTTTCGACTATAGCTTTAATAACTGGTTTGAGTCGGAAGAATTTGCCGCCAGTTGTGACTAAACGCTGGGGCTTCGTCGTGAGTCAGCGGCGCGGTTACACTCCGAGAGATTAAGAATCGCTTAGCCGATCTAGAGGGTGTCGGCGGACGGTCAACTTGCGACTTGGTCGCCGATTGACGCGCTCTGGGACGGCCGAGGAGACCCGCTTGAATGCTTTCCAAACTATTTGGGAAATATCTGATCTCGGGGTCTAATGCCCGAGCTAGTGCGTATAATGTATATTATGTTAACTACGAGATATATCTGGCTAGAGCCCTAGGCGTTGGCACAGCACCGCAGCGCCCTTATCCCCTATTATCGCTTTCTATGGCGAAACTATTCCTGATCTGGGCTGGCCTGGTTTTCGGTGTCAGCTTTCTCGCAACACCCGCTAAGTTTCTTGCGCCGGATTTAGATCTTTCTACCGCGCTACAAGTTGGTCGCGTGACGTTTCGAGTTTTCTCGTACGTTGAAGCGTTCCTTATCGTTCTGACCGTTGGGCTTGCGTGGAAACAGTTTGGCAGCACGCTGCGGCACTATCTGTGGCCATTCGTGCTCACTATATTGCTGCTGGTGCAATATTTTGTGGTTCTACCCATCGTGGCTCAACATACCGATGCTGTGACGGCTGGCGACGCTGTAAGCAGCTCTTCGGCGATGCATCAGGTCTACGTCGTATTCGAAGTGATCAAAGCGGGTTTGTTGCTGTGGTTAGGCATTCAGAATCCGTTTGCGGCGTACAACGTGAAACCAAACCGCGCGTAAACTTTCTATTTCGGAAACGTTTAATCTATGAGTAGGAATCTCGAACACTGGCATCAACACGGACATTACATCGAGGTAAATGGCCACCGCGTGTTTTATCGCGATGAAGGTGCCGGGCCTGCCATCCTGCTGATTCATGGCTATCCGACCGCGAGTTGGGATTGGAACAAGATCTGGCAACCGCTTACTGAGGGCTATCGTTGTATCGCCCTCGATATGCTGGGGTTTGGATTTAGCGACAAACCCACCCGCGCCTACAGCATCTTTGAGCAGGCCGATATTTGCGTTGCGTTGCTAGAGCACCTCGAGGTCTCCGAATGTCACATTGTTAGCCACGACTACGGCGACACGGTGGCACAGGAACTGCTCGCAAAACACAACGAGGGCACTCTCGTGGCCGGTATTCGGTCGATTGTTCTTCTTAACGGCGGAATTTTTCCTGAAGTGCATCAACCGGTGCTCATTCAAAAGCTGTTTCTAAGCCCAATAGGCGGCCTCCTCTCGCGCTTAATGAGTCGCGCCACGCTGGCGAAAAACTTCAACGCAATATTCGGCGCTGATACGCCGCCGAGCGATCAAGAGATTGATGAATTCTGGCAGCTGATTGCGCACAACAATGGCAAGCGCGTGATGCATCGCATCATCAGCTATATGCCGGAGCGTCGCGCACATCGTGAGCGCTGGGTCGGTGCTCTGCAGAGCACAGACGTTCCATTGCGATTCGTTAACGGGTTAGCGGATCCGATTTCTGGGGGGCATATGGTGGATCGTTACGCTGAACTCATACCGAATGCTGACTTAGTTCGTCTCGACAACATTGGTCACTATCCACAGGTGGAAGCGCCCGAAGCGGTGCTTCAATCGATACGGGAAAAACTAAGCGCTGTGAACTGACTTAGACGCTACCGGCAACCGTGTAATACACGCCGATCGTGCCCAAGAACCCGACCGGGAAAGCAATCCACAGTGGTCGCCATTTGGAAAAAAACTGTGACGAACTGAAATACGCTATCGCGGCGACAACGAACGGAATGAGGCCAACCGCGAACATCGCCCAATAGGCCCAGCTAATTCCGCCGTCGGGCAAATAGCCGCCTTCGAGATAAAAATAGAAAGCGAGATAACCGGGAATCGCGAGCAGCGGGTAATAAAACGACAGTTCAACACCGACCAACTTCAAGTCAACAGGAGTAAATACAATACAAACGACGATCCCCAGCAGATATGCCGCAAAGTACTTTCCGGTCACGACCAACCAAGCGGGAGCCTCATGACGCTGCCTAGGATGAGCGGTTGTCGATGCGTCGGTCATGATGCCGATTATAGGGGAATTCGATGGATTCGGTTACCGACGGCCGGCATGCGTCTCGCGTAACGCTTTACGCCTTGCTTTGATATGCGCGTCTCCTTCTGGCGTGCCGTCATGAAACGAATCAAACCAGTCGTCCCACGGCGTATCCACATAGCCGTAATTGCAATCGAAGTACTTGTGATGGAGCTGATGAAAAAAATCACCAAGCTCGAATTTCAATGGTCCAATTTTGAGCCGATCAAATCCCGCATGACTACTGGGCGCGCCGACACCGTGGTGAAGAATCATGAAAATCGCGTGTAACGGCCCTGCTGGTAACACCAGCAAAATCAATATATCGCCCATCAGAATAAAGCTTTCGACCGGATGCATTGCCAATCCGGACCACGGACCGGTATTAATATTTTTGTGATGCCAGGAATGCACGTACCGGTACATGAACGGTGTATGCAGAAATCGGTGTTGCCAGTAAAAGTAAAAGCCTGCCCAGAACGGGATGAACAACAACACCGCAACAAAACTCACCGGTGACTCATCAAAGGTAATCAGATTGCCGTAGCCGTTAGCCCAGGCCCAATACATCAGGCATTCCCAAAACGTCCACCATTGCACCGCGATGAACGACCAAAATACGTTATCCCAAACCTGATTGTTAAAATGAAAGACGCGTGAATTCTTGGCCATCGGGCGGGCGTCATAACGGTAGTCGTTCCCCTGCCCCGCCAATCGATGTAGCCAAAGGTGCAGCCCGCCGGTGACGATCACGGTGATCACCATGTTACGTAACCAGATTTCGCTGACCCAACCGATCTGCACGGTAGCGGTACGATTGAGATCCGGTGTGAACCATTGCCAGATAGCGAACGCACCGGCGAACATCAACAGACGCCAGGTCAGTGGATTCCAGCTTTTAATTAGGAATGCGAGTGCTTTAATCGGACGCGGCGGTATATCCCAGTAAGGAGCAGTACGTAATGGCGCGTCCGGCGCATAGTGCCAGATACCGTTGCGTTTGCTTTTCCCTTCCGACATAAGGCCCCCACCTGAATGTCCGACTGGTCGGTAGCTTGCGCTACCCTGCTCTACCGTTAGGTATTGCCATCTTCTGACATTTACGGCCAAAAATCTGTATGCCGACTTTTTGGAACGCGCCCGGGGTTTTTCGAATTGCGACCTACTCGTTACCGATTACCGGTAGGTCTATAAACCCAGATCACTTAGGCCGGGATGATCGTCCGGCCGGCGGCCCAAGGGCCAACGGTATTTGCGATCCGATTCCGCAATCGGTAAATCGTTGATACTAGCGAAGCGACGCATCATGAAGCCCTGTTCGTTGAACTCCCAGTTTTCATTGCCGTAGGAACGAAACCAATTATTGGTGTCATCGTGCCACTCATAGGCGAAGCGAACCGCGAGACGGTTATCCGAATAAGCCCACAGTTCCTTAATGAGCCGATAGTCCAACTCGCGCTCCCATTTACGATACAAGAACGCTTTGACCTCTTCGCGGCCCTGCGGAAACTCCGCGCGATTGCGCCACACGGTATCCTCGGTATACACCAGCGCCACCTTTTCCGGGTCACGGGTATTCCATGCATCTTCGGCCATACGGACTTTTTGCGTCGCCGTTTCTTCGGTAAACGGTGGTAAGGGTGGTTTCGTTTCCATTGAGCACGCTCCGTTGTGGCCGGGAATTCACGTTCGGTATGCGAGTATATTAGCCTGATCGATGCGCCGGACTGGCAAAATATATTGATGGGACTACGTTTTTTACCGCTGATCGCCGGTATCGTGCCGTTACTCGCTAGTTTCGGCGCATTGTTGATTGGTATCTATGCGGGGTCGCTGCAGGTTTGTTTTCCACCGATCGATGGTTGTATGTCGATCAGCGCAACCGGCCGCACGCCACCGGGTAGTTATTGGTTTAAAGCACTGATGTTGCCGCAGGCCGTGTTGTTATTCGCCGTATTTGCGTTGAGCGCTACGTGGCTTCGACGGCTGTCGACGACGGTATCCAATGCACGATGTCGCACCATTGTCGTGGCAGCCGCAATCGCGGCGGTTGCGGTTATCGTTTACGTAACGTTCCTCGGCACCAATGAACCGATATATAAATTCATGCGTCGCGGCGGAATCTATTTTGCATTCGTGGGATTGTTCGTCGCGGAGTTCACACTCGCACAAGGACTGCGGCGCGGCGCGATCGAAACGATGCGCCACGACCTCAAATTGCTCGCCAATGGGATGTTGTTTCTTTGCCTGACACCGCTGGCGCTGGGCCTGCTCAACTTAGGCCTCAAAGCGACGCTGGGCCGTGAGGCGGCCGATGCACCGGAAAACGCAATTGAGTGGATTGCATCTGTATTGCTGCAGTCGTATTACTTTTTGCTCTACGTCGCTTGGCGCAAAACGCATGTCCGATTATCACTGAGTACATCGACGCCGTAACTAAGGATGCTACTCAAACGGATTCGCATACGCGGGATTGGTTAGCACGGACTCATCGGTGAGCGCATGCAAAAACGCGAGTAGGTCTACACGTTCGTCATCGGATAGTTCGAATCCGATAATGAATTCTGACTTGTAAGGATTGCGACGACCATCCCCAGCATACGGGCCCTCGGTTATGACCCGCCCTGCCCGCGCGTAGTGATCGATCACATCGTCCAAGGTCGCGACACTACCATCGTGCATATACGGCGCGGTGACCGCCACGTTCCGCAGACTGGGCGCCTTGAAACGACCCATGTCGCGGCGTTCGCCGGTCATATCGTACAGACCAGTGTTTTCGGGCGGGTATGCGCCAAAGTCATCGATGTTGTAAATCGCATTGTTGTGAAAACCAACACGATCGACGCGCGCGTTTGCATGCGTGGTGCTATCGGTGAAGTTAAAACCGCCGTGACAATGAAAACACTCAAGACGCTCAGAGAAAAACAGATCCATGCCGCGAACAGCGCTGGCGGACATCGCGGTGTCATCACCGGCCAGGTAAAGATCGTACGGCGAATCGAAACTCACGATGCTACGCACGAACGCCGATGTGGCGCGCACCACATTCACCACCGAATACGGATTTACATCGGACGGAAACTCCTCACGAAAAGCTTTGGCGTAATACGAATCACCGGCCAGCAGCTCGGCGATAACATCGGGTTTACCACCCATTTCGACCGGGTTATCACCGAGTAACGGCGTCAATGCCTGGTCTTCCAACTTTGCAAGCAGCGGATTCGCCCAGGTTAAGCGGCTGGCGTAGCCGGTGTTTACCAACGACATACTGCTGCGTGGGTGAAATGCACCAGTCGCGCCGATCGAGCGCGCTTTGCCATCGGTGAAGGCCAGTGCTTGGATGTGACAGGTGCCGCAGGATGTCGTGTTATTGACTGATAATCGCGTGTCGTAAAACAGATGCCGCCCAAGTTCGACTTTGCCTCGGGACATCGGATTTTCCACCGGCACGTCGGGGCGAGGCAGGTTGTCAGCCAAATCCCACCGATAGGGTGATTCGTAAACCAGGATCCACCACCCAATAGCTGCCGCGAACAGCACGCCGAGCATTCCTAAAGCGATGTGTCTCACGGCTGTGATTCGACCTGGAACAACCGCTGCGCTGCGTTAGTGTTGATGCCCAAGGCGGTAAACGTCGCCTCGCAGGCGGCTTCTGCCGGCCCGGATGAACAGCTGGTTACACCCTCATCGACGGCTAACGCCAACAACGTTGATACGTCGATGGCGACCCGGTCATTTGCTACATCGAAATCCGGAAACTCGACGTGCATTCGATTTGGAGCGCTACAACCGGTGATGTTCTGAATGGTGCCCTCGCACCCGGTACTGCCGAGGTGCAGCCAAAACGTACGCTCGCCATCGGTGACTCCGGCCCGGATAAACTTGTAACCACCGCGCCAGTGCCAATGCATATCCGGGTCACCGAGCGGCGCATCAGCGGCAAGCGGGTCCTGATGGTTAAGCTCAAACGGCACACCGACCGTAAATGCCAGGCCCGAATAGTCACCCTTTGCCGCTGTGCCTCTTACGGCAGCGTATGTATCCGCGGTGCCATTGGTGCAGGCGTTAGCGCCGTCTTCGAGATCGATCATCGCGACGGCGGAGGATTGCCAACGCTCATCGACATCGAGGTCCACCGGCGCTAGCTTTCCTTCTCGGCTGATGAGGGTAATGTCCGACAGGTAGAAGCGTAAATCGGTGACCGCATGCGGCTGGCTCTGGCAACTGACGGGCTCACCGTCGAACCGAGCAACGAAGGACACCATCACGTTGTCGGTGGGAGGTGTACAGCTCATCAAAAGCAACGCTGCCAACGCCGTACTTACGAGTCGAGAAGTCATTCGGGAATTGTAAGGTGCGGCCCGGCGCACTACCACGAGATCAGGTGGCCGTTTTACTCATATCGGATTTTTCAGAGGCTTTGTCGTCGCGCTCAGCCCCTTCCGCGTCCGGTGCCAGTGAATAATCGAGCACGCCTGTGGCGATCATGTCGGTCGAAGCCTGGGCGACTTCCAGTTCGGTTTCGACTTCTCGCAGTTTGACGGTCGATTTCAGGTTTTCAGTTGCCCGGTCGGACAATTCGCTGCGTAACTCACGTGTCTTCAGCACCGATTCCTTGAGGTCACGATTCATCTCCTCAAGCTTGCTCTGCTGATGCGTGATGACATTGTCGCGCTTCTCATTGCCCTCATGGGCTTCTTTGAGTTCCTCGCGAGCAGCCTCTAGCTCTTCCTGAGCCTTTTCCCGCTCGCTTTGCGCGATTCGCAGCTCAGCCTCCAGATTGCGAATCCGATCGTCGCGGGCGTCACGCTTAGTGGCCCGAGAGCGTGCGGTCATCCGCGAACTGATCGCCGACAGGATCCAACCGACGAAAAACGCCAGGCCCGTGTACAGAATCAGCTTTTGTGGGAGGTCAACGAACATTTGCCTTAGATTATGCGCTTTTGTTTTCTAGAACAGGACCGAGTTCTCAATCCCGCAACCCCTTGCGTGTACGTTACCGCCACCTTGGTCTAAATTGACTCTAAAAAACACCATACAAATACGTTATTAAACAATAGGGTATAAAGGTTTTTTAAAATTATTCTCTACTGGGCCTTGAGCAGCTCTATCACGCTATCGGGGAAATCTGTGAATACACCATCGACCTTCAGCTCAGACACAAAAAACCTCACCAAATCGGCAAAGTCGTCAAACCCCGGCGGTATTTCCTCCTGACGGAAGGTATAGGGGTGAACCTTTAACCCGGCTGCGTGCGCCGCCTCGACAAGCCCATTCGATTGCGGCGGCGTCGATCCGTCGACCGGTGTGTACAGTTGCGGTATCCAAGGCCCAATTCCGTCGACTACTCCTGCGAGCGCCCCAATGCCCTCTGGTGTCAGCATCGCGTCATAGTCAGTGGCGGATTCTTGCCAATCATTGTGGGCGATCAGTTGAACCAGACGCCAACGTCCGTCGATTGCCTGAGAGAGTCGCTTCACTTCTTCGCCGTCAAAGCACTGCACATACACCGCATCGGGATCATTCGCGAGCTCGAACGCCTCGATATCCGCCAATACCAATGGTGTCAGGTCGACGCCCTCCTCGGCATGCCAGGCCGGCTTCTTAATTTCCGGATAAATCCCGGTATTGCGCCCGGTGACCCGATTGAGTCGGTTGGTTAACTGAATTTCCTCGGCAAACGTATGCGCACGATAGTGGCCGGTCTTGGCAGGGTATCGATCCGGATAAACGACCGTGCCATCGGGCCGCATGCGTTCAAAAATCGTTAGGCGACGCACCTCGTCGAGATCAAAGTCTCGGACGTAATACCGACCATCGTCGCGCTGACGACCGGGGAATAACTCGGCGACATCGGACACCGTATCGAGGTAGATATCGTGTAGTACCAACAACTCATCGTCACGGGTCGCGACCAAATCTTGCTCCAGATAGTCCGCCCCCATGACGTGGGCGAGAACTTTGGCTGGTTTGGTGTGCTCCGGCAGGTAGCCAGAGGCACCGCGATGAGCGATGACTTTGACCGTCATTCCTCGATTTCACCATCGGCATCAAAGCCGGGAAAGTCGATCACTTCCCAGCGCTGTGTGTCCTCACCTCTCGCGGTGAGCTTAATGCTGTCGATAAAGGTGCGCGCATTCCATTCCAGGCCCTCGCCAACTCGATCGATCAGGGGCTGCGGCATCTCATTCAAGCCACCAAACGGCTTGATCGCGGCCATGCCGATGCTGTTCGCTTCGGCCACATCCATCATGTAGCTCACCAAGTCAGCGTTTTGCAGGTAGGTCGAGGCCAGCACCAATACGGCTTCGGAGGCCTTAATCTGGCCAATTAGCTCGTCTTTAATCTCTTCCATACCCCCTGAGGGCATGTTCTCGGGTTTGGCGGTGTTGAGGTAGTAGAAGCGGTCGTCACTTTCCAAAAACTCGAACACCCGCAAATAGTCGTCGCTCTCGTCAAAGACGTGGGTAACAAAAACACGTATGGGGTTCTTTTCTGACACGGCCCGTTCCTGTGTGTAAATCAATCACTTAGTGACCCCTAGTGTAGCCAACTCGCCGGGGCTTTTCGATGTTGTGATACCGCTTAGGCATGCCGTTTTTTGACTATCTCTATAGTTTGCATGGACCCGCCGATTCGGTATCGTACCCGCTCCATGCGTCTTCTCCTCTACAACATTCGATATGCCGTGGGCGGCGGCGCCAGTATGCACATGCCATTGCCTGGCGCTGGTTACGTGCTCGGTAATCAGAGTGTGTTGCCGGACCTCACCAATTTCATCAAGTCGGTCGACCCGGACATTGTCGGCTTGATCGAGGTGGATACCGGCTCGATTCGCAGTCGACGCGTCAATCAAGCCGAAAAAATCGCTTCTGACCTTGGCATGAACACCTCGTACGAAACCAAGTACGGGTCGCGATCGATAAACTCGATGCTGCCGATCGTGCGCAAACAGGGTAATGCCTTCATGGCCGCAGCCCGTGTCCATGGGGAGGCTTTCCATTATTTCGACACCGGCATTAAGCGCCTCATTATTGAGCTGGAAATGCGGGACTTCGCGGTGTACCTGGTGCACTTGTCGCTAAAATACCGGCACCGACACCTGCAGCTGAGGAAATTGTACGACCTGATTTCCGAAACCGACAAACCGGTCATTGTGGCAGGTGATTTCAATACCTTTTGGGGCGAAAACGAGATCTATTTGTTTATGAAGGCCGCCGGCTTAACGTCAGCGAATATCAACGGAATGCCAACCTATCCGAGTCGCTCACCGCGCAAGGAACTGGATTTTATTTTGTACCAAGAGGGTATTACGCCCATTGATTTCGACGTCTTGGACGTCAAACATTCTGATCACCTGCCACTCGTATTCGATTTCGATGTGGCGCAATCAACTTCGTAAGGAATTTTCATGACCGACACACATTGGTCCGCAGACACGGATGACGACGGCATCGTCTGGATTCGCTTCGACCACGCCACCGGTAGTGCCAACGTACTGTCTTCCGAGGTCCTGCTTGAGCTCAACGAAATGTTCAAAGCTATGACCCAGACGCCGCCGCGCGGCGTGGTGATCTATTCGGGTAAAGCGAATGGCTTCATCATGGGCGCCGACATTAAGGAATTTACCGGCATGACGTCGCCGGAACGGACTTACGAGTTGGCCATGCAGGGGCACGAGTTGTTCGACCGGCTGGAAAGCCTGCCCTGCCCGAGCGTCGCGGCGATCAATGGTTTTTGCCTCGGTGGCGGTCTTGAGTTGTCGATGGCGTGTCAATATCGCTTGGCACTAACCAACCCAAAACCGATCCTCGGCCTTCCCGAAGTGCAGCTTGGGTTACATCCCGGGTTCGGTGGCACAGTTCGCATTATCAACATCTGCGGTGTTCGTGCCGGAATGCAAATTCAATTGACCGGCAAGCCAATCACTGTCGACAAGGGTCGCAAAATCGGTTTGATCGATCGCATCGCGACCGAGGACAATTGGCGCCAGGCCGCAAAAGAACTCATCGGATCGGGACGGCCCAAACAAAAGGCACCGTTAATGGACCGGATTTTGGGCCTGGGCTTGGTGCGTCCCTTCATTAAAAAATCGCTGATCGCGCAGGTCCGCTCGAAAGCGAACCCCAAACACTACCCCGCCCCCTACGCAATGATCGACTTGTGGGCCAAGTACGGCGCCTCAGTGAGTCGCGGTTACGAGGCCGAAGCACGGTCATTCGCTAATCTGATGGCGACGAGTACTGCACAAAACCTTATTCGCGTGTTCTTTTTGCAAAACGCGCTGAAGAGCCAAGGCAATAAACCCGAAGGCAAAATCAAAAACGTCCACGTGGTCGGCGCCGGTGTTATGGGCGGCGATATTGCCGCTTACTGTGCCTACCGCGGATTGAATGTCACGCTGCAGGATCGTGAACAGCAGTACATCGACCCGGCGATTGAGCGCGCACACAAAATGTATGCCAAACGGATTCGCGACGATGAACGGCGCGAAGCGACGATGGCGCGTTTGAAATCCGACGTGGATGGCGCTGGCGTTGCCGATGCTGATTTGATCATCGAGGCAATCTACGAAAATCAAGAGGCCAAACAAGAGCTGTACGCAAAGCTTGAAAAAGATATGAAACCTGGCGCATTACTTGCGACCAACACGTCCAGTATTCCGCTGCAGGAGTTGCGTACCAATCTGCGCGAACCGCAACGATTCATCGGCCTGCACTTTTTCAATCCAGTGGCACAACTACCGCTGGTCGAAGTGGTTCGCTGCGACGATACCGAACAATCGGCGCTTGATTCTGGCTTCGCCTTTGTCAAAGGCATCGGCAAGTTTCCGTTGGAGTGCGGCAGTGCGCCAGGATTTGTTGTCAATCGAATTCTCGGCCCGTACATGGCCGAAGCGATGCGCCTGGCCGAAGATGGCGTTGCAATCGAAGATATCGATCGTGTGGCGGTTGATTTCGGTATGCCGATGGGACCGGTTGAGTTAGTCGACAGTGTCGGCCTTGATGTTGCCCTGCACGTCTCTAAAGTGATTGGCGGCAGCATGGAAGGACCGGTTGGTGATCGAATTACCGCCATGGTCGAGCAAGGACAGCTGGGTCGTAAATCCGGCCAGGGGTTCTATACCTGGGTGAATGGCAAAGCGCAGAAGTCCGGCGCGCCCCGCGGTGACGTCCCCGAAGATGCCGAAGATCGACTGATCCTCAACCTGGTGAACGAATCGGTGTCTGTGCTTGCCGATGGTGTGGTCACTGACGCCGATCTGCTCGACGCCGGGGTGATTTTTGGTACCGGATTCGCGCCGTTTCGGGGCGGACCACTCAATTACGCCAAAGAACGAGGTATGGACGAGGTCATTGCCCGGCTTCGCGAGCTCGCCGGCCGGCATGGCGAGCGGTTCGAGCCCCACTCGGGCTTTGGTGATCTCTAATCCGGACTGTGAACTGAATCGCCGGAAAACTGTGCGCCGCTTCACGATGCGGCGCGCTCAAGGTATCGGAAGTCGTTGAATTAAAGGTAGAATACCGCTTGCCGGGCGTGCTGCGCGGCGATTGAATACTGGATACGAATGACGACTCATCAAACTGAACCAGAGCTGCTGCGACAGTTCTCCCCGCTGGATGGCCTCAAACGAGACAATCTGGCGGCGCTTGCGCGCAAGGTGCAGTTACGTGAGTTGTCTCCAGGCCAGGTGATTTTCAAGGAAGGTGACACCGAGAAGCGCACGATTTATGTGGTTTCCGGCATCTTGGAGCTGGTCGACTCGGGCAAAGTCGTCGGCACCGTCGAAGGCGGCTCTGAACTTGCCCGGAATCCGGTCGCACCGGTGTATCCGCGTCGGGTTTCAGCGCGTGCTCGCGACCGTGTAAATTTCCTGTCGATCGATAGCGACCTGCTCGATGTAATGCTGACCTGGGACCAGACCGGCACCTACGAAGTGGCCGACCTGCAGGCGGCTGAAGAAGATACCGGCGAAGACTGGATGACGATGCTCCTTGGTACCAAGGCGTTTCATAAAATTCCGCCGGCGAATATTCAAGCCATTTTTATGCGCATGCAGCAAATCAATTATCGCGCCGGCGACATCATCCTCAAACAAGGCACCGAGGGTGATTATTTCTATGTGCTGACTCGCGGCGCTGCGATGGTGACGCGCGAAACGCCGTTATCAAAAGACGGCATCAAGCTTGCGGAATTGATCGTTGGCGACACCTTTGGCGAAGAAGCGCTGATTTCCGATGCGAAACGCAACGCAACCGTAACCATGACCGCCGACGGTTCGGTCATGCGCCTGGGCAAAGACGATTTTAAAACCCTGCTAAACGAACCGATGCTGGATTGGGTGGATCGCGCCGAAGCTGACCAGGTTATCGCCGATGGCGGTGCATGGCTGGATGTCCGATTGCCGAGTGAATTTGAGAACAACCATCTCAGCGGTGCGATAAACATTCCGCTCTACTTTATCCGGCTGAAGATCAATACCTTGGACCAAGACAAGAAGTATGTAGTGTGCTGCGACACCGGGCGACGCAGCTCGGCCGGTGCTTATATCCTGAGTGAACGTGGCTATCAGGCGTACGTACTGCAAGGTGGTATCAGCAAGGGAGACGCCTGACTCTCAAATCGGCCAATCCGGAGCAGTACATCATCGACATAAAAAAAGGCCCTGGCTCATTCAGATCAAGGGCCTTTTTCTGTAATAGGGGTATCGGTTACATCGTGTGCGTTTGTTTATCACCACCGAGTGCGCCAGCCAAATAGTTTTCAATTTTCTTTTGCGTATTTCCCTGGTCTTGATCGGAGAACTGCACACCGATTCCTGCGGTCCGCTTGCCTTGCGCACCTTTTGGCGTCATCCAGATCACCGTGCCTGCCACCGGTATCTTTTCCTCCTCACCCATCAGATTCAGCAGCATGAACACTTCGTCGCCAAGCCGGTAGGAGCTATTGGTCGGGATGAACAGCCCGCCGTTGATCACGTACGGCATATAGGCCAGATACAGGGCACTTTTGTCCTTGATCGTGAGCGTCAAAAGTCCTGGTTTTGTCATCTGCCTACCTCTGCCACAAGAAAACCGGTTGGTCGGTGCCCGGAGGCCTGCCCGTGACCTGTGTCAGGCCCTCTGCGAGGTCGATAAGCAGCCCTTCCAGCGCCAATTGCACGTTGTAAGAGCCGGTTGGCTGGCCTCGCAACCGGTTGATTATGTCTAGATAACAGAACAAATTTCGCCTGTCCATGCGCTTAAGCACAGAATCATCAATTGCTGCCAGCGCACGCCGTTCCGTCGCCCCAACCTGCCCTCTGGCGACGGATTCCACCTGTCGAGCGAGCCATTCGAAGACAAATGCCGGATCGTAGTCGGCCCAGCGGGCCGCTATTTCGATGGCCGAGCCGCGCCCTTGACCCAGAGCCGCAAAATCGCGAGCCAGCGACGCATGGATGTCGATATGCTCGAGGGCCGCAATAGCGCCTAACGGTGCGTTTCCCGCCAACGCTAAGGCCTCGGACCATTGGGTGCCGGGTCGAACCTGATCCAGCCAAGCCAGCGCATCCGCCTCATTGGGTGCAGTCACGTCGATACGCTGGCAACGACTGAATATCGTTGCCGGTAGTCGCCCGACACGATCGGCGATGAGGACCAGTAAGGTATTCCCGGGCGGTTCTTCCAGTGTTTTTAGCAAACTATTGGCGGCGTTGATGTTCATCGCGTTGGCCGGCTCGATCACCGCAACTTTTCCCCGCCCCTCGTAGCTGGTAAGTGCCAGGTCGCCGACCAGACCACGAACCTGGTCAATGCCGATGCCCTGCTTGCCTTCGGGCGTGGACAACCAATTCAAATCGGCGTGTTCAGGTCGCTCAAAGGGATACAGAGGACCGCTTTGCAACGAATCCAGGCCGAGCTGGCGGTTCACGATCCAGGCGGCAAAGGCGCGTTTTCCCAGGCCCGGGCTGCCAGCTAACAGGACAGCATGCGGCACACGGCCTTGCTCAAGCCGATCTAGCCACGCGTCACGACTGCGATTTAACCAGAATAGTTCTTTCAAAATAATGAGTTAACGTCTTTTTTTAAAGTGATTAGTCACTCAATAGTCGATGTGTCAGGGCTTCAATATCCTGCTGTACCGCCTCGATCGATTGCGTCGCGTCGATGACGATGAATCGGTGCGGCTCTTGCGCTGCCAAATCCAGGTAAAACTGACGGGCGCGCTCAAAAAAATCGAGTGCTTCGCTCTCAATACGGTCCAGTTTTCCGCGACGCCCGGCGCGTTCCATGCCGATATCCGCCGGCGCATCCAACAATACGGTGAGATCGGGATTCACATCACCGTGCACCCAATCAGCCAGGGTTTCAATAGTCGATTCGGGTAACCCGCGGCCGGCGCCCTGATAGGCACGACTGGTGTCGGTAAATCGATCACAAATCACCCACTCGCCGGCATTCAGAGCCGGCTCTACCTTGTTCCGAACATGCACCGATCGCGATGCGAACATCAATAACGATTCCGCGATCGCCGGCATGATTTCGTCGGTATGCGCTTTGAGCACATCCCGAATCTGTTCGGCCAGTGGTGTCCCACCGGGTTCACGTGACACATGCACCACGATTTCTTGCGCCTCGAGCATAGTCCGCATGTGTTCGATATTGGTGGTCTTGCCGACCCCTTCTATCCCTTCAAACGTGATAAATCGTCCGCGTTTCATTGGTGTCCTGTTACGGGTTTCCCTGGAGCCGTCGGCGCTGTTCTTGCAAATACACCTGCACCGCCGCCTCATGTTCTTCGCGCGTTTCCGAAAAGATATGGCCACCATCGCCGGTGCCGGTGGCAACGAAGTACATTTCCTTGCCCTCCGCCGGATTCAGCGCCGCGTAAATACTGTCACGGCCCGGCATGGCAATCGGTGTCGGTGGCAAACCATTACGCGTATAGGTGTTGTACGGCGTATCGGTGCGAAGATCACGACGCGTGATGTCACCGTTGAAGTCCGCGCCGATGCCGTAAATGATGGTGGGGTCCGTTTGCAATCGCATCCCTATGTCTAAACGGCGTGAAAACACTCCCGAGATTCGCTGCCGCTCGTCAGCACGACCGGTTTCCTTTTCGATAATCGATGCCAAAATGAGCGCCGCATAAGGGGAATCTACCTTTGTTTTCTCGCTACGGTTTTCCCATTCCTCGGCCAACGTGGTTTTCATCAATCCGTAGGCTTGCGCAAGAATGGCTCGGTCACTGGCCCCACGAGGGAAACGATAGGTCTCTGGCAAGAACAAACCTTCCGGATGACTTTCTTCGGCACCTAACTCCTGTAGCAGTGAGGCCCAATCCTCATCGGTCAGCGTCGCGTCGAGGTGGTCGTTGGCCTGCAACGCATTCAGCAGCTCCCAACGATTCCAGCCTTCGATTATGGTGAAAGAATACAGACGTACCTCACCGCGAATAAATTGATCAATGAGATCGACTGGCGTAGCGTCGGCGCGGATCTCATATTCACCCGCCTGAACCGAGCCCGCTTTGTCGGTGATTCGTGCATACAGGCGCAGTAACAATGCGCTATCAATCACGCCTGCCGCTTCAAGATCGTTAGCGACTCGCGTAAAGGGTGAGCCCGGCGCGATTTCAAACGTCTGCGAATCAGCAGCCAGATTAATCGGGCTATTCAAGAAGCGATCGATTTGCCATGCCGCTCCCGCAAATCCTGCAAGCGCAATCACGACGAGCAGCAACAGCGCCCTTTTCATCCCGCTCACGCGTCGGCACCGTGCGCCTGATGGATATCCCTTACCGTCGGTCCCACTGTAAATAGGACGTCCTCCAAGGTTGATACCGGAACCACGCCATACAGGCTATTGGTCAGGAACACCTCGTCAGCAGATCGCAGATCGGCAACCGTCAGATCTTCGACGGCGACAGGGATGTTACGTGCAGCTAGCGTGGTCATCGTATGCCGGCGCATGACGCCACTTACCCCACAGCGGTCCAGCCCGGGGGTGACGATTCGATTGTCGATAACGGCGAACACATTGCTCATGGTACCGCAGATAACGTGCCCTTCCGTATCCCGCATCAGCCCTTCAAAAATCGACGGATCAGACCATTCGGCGCGAGCGAGAACTTGTTCAAGTCGATTGAGCGATTTGATGCCGGCAAGCTGCGGCTGAGTCGCAAGACGTGTTGTGCAAATACGCACTGCGACACCGTTTGCGTAGATTTCCGATTTCGGGTGCTCGCGCTTAAAAACGCCGACCAACACGGTAGATTCTTGGTTCGGTGAACGACGGTAGCCGCGTTCGCTTGCACCGGCGGTGACGATAATTTTTGCCCCTGCGAGCCCGTTACTCAGGCCATGCGTAGCCAGTGCATCCGTCAATTGACGTTCGAGCGAGTCCCGATCCGGTGCTTGGAGTCCGAGCCGTTCGCAGCCGAGGGCAAGACGTTCCATATGGTAGTCCCAATGATGCGGTTTGCCATTGAAGACACTCAGGGTTTCGAACAGGCCGTCGCCATATTGCACGGCACGATCAGCAATGTTGACGCTGTCCGCCACTGCGCCGTTTTGAGTCCAATGGATCATGGTGAGAGTGCGCGCAACAAGCCTTTCGCTTTGGCCCGCGTTTCGTTGAGCTCGGCTTCTGGTTCGGAGTCCGCAACGATTCCCGATCCAGCCCGCAATGTCACCTCGTCATCGTGAATCACCAGCGTGCGAATCAGAATATTTAGATCCAAATCGCCATTGCGATTCAAGTAGCCGAACGAACCGGTATACGCACCGCGTGGACTGTCTTCGAGTTCGCTGATGATTTCCATGCAACGCACCTTCGGACAGCCGGTGATGGTTCCGCCGGGAAACACTGCAGCGATCGCCTGACCAGGGGTGATGTCAGCTCGTAATTGCCCTTCAACGTTCGAGACGATGTGATGCACGTGCGCGTAACTCTCGATAACCATGTTTTCGTTGACGACGACCGTGCCAGCCTCGCATACGCGGCCCAGATCATTACGTTCCAGATCGATCAGCATGACATGCTCGGCACGCTCTTTGGGGTTGTTGATCAGCTCTTCAAGAAGCTCTTGATCGTGTTCGGCGTTGTCCGATCGTGGCCGTGTGCCCGCGATCGGTCGTGTTGAAATGTGCCGCCCGGTCACTGCTAACAGTCTTTCCGGTGAAGATGAAACGACGTGAACGTCGTCATAGCTAATCAAACCGGCAAACGGACCTGGGTTTTGTGTACACAGCGAGCGATACACCGATTCCGGTTCGACCGGATCGGCAAATCGTGCCATCCACTGTCGCGACAGATTCGCCTGATAAATGTCGCCCGCGCTGATATGTTCCTTGGCGCTGACGACGGCGTCGGTAAAAATCGTGGGCTCTTCTTCGGTTATTGTCGGCGAAACGTCTGGCAACCCGGAATACTCAAAGTTAACCGCCGCCGCAATGTCCTCACTGACCGTCGTAGCGCAAACATCGGCATCCTTTTCGCTGATCAAGAAACACGCTTGATCGCTGTGTCGGCGAATGACCGCGGCTTTGCAGCGAACCGCGAAGGCAACCGGTAACAGTGGGTCTGGAGTTAGCGTCAACCCCGGCTCGATTTCTCCGGCCAGTTCGTAGCCGAGATACAAGAACCAGCCACCCGTGAATGGCATCGTTTCGGTGTCCACATCGGCATATTCGGCGCGCCAGCGGTCGTCGAGGGTCTTTAGAAACCCGCCTTGTGAGTCTAGGTCGCCGAGCTCCCGCAATTCGAAGCGCTCGCGCGGGCAGGCAAACAGGATGTCGTAACCGCCGAGTTGGCGACTCACCGCAGTGCTTTGTAATAAGAAAGGATAGCGGTCCGGTGATCGCTGGTGTAGTGCAACTAAGTCGATAGCATCAGCAATGGCAACAATATCAACGCCCGCATCAGACGCTAATTGTGGTTCGTGCTCGGTGCTATTCAAAAGCGCGAAAAATCAGGCTGCCGTTGGTGCCGCCGAAGCCGAATGAGTTGGATATGGCCGTTTTAATAGGCACCTCACGCGCCTCATTGGGTACATAGTCAAGATCGCAGTCCGGATCTTGATTGTCCAGATTTATCGTTGGCGGTGCGACCCCGGCGTTAATGGCTTGCAAGCAAAAGATCGATTCCGCGACGCCGGCCGCACCCAGTAAATGACCGGTGGTCGATTTGGTTGAGCTCACCATTAGGTTATTGGCGGCATCACCGAAGGCGCGTCGAATCCCGACCGATTCACCTACATCACCGGCCGGTGTAGAGGTACCGTGCGCGTTGACATAGTCGATATCGGTGGCATCCATACCTGCGTCGTTGATCGCAGCAACCATCGACTTACGAGCACCCTCTCCGTCCGCTGGCGGTAAGGTAATGTGGTACGCATCACCACTCATACCAAAGCCGATCAATTCGCCATAAATTCGTGCACCTCGGCGCTTCGCGTGTTCAAGCTCTTCGAGCACCACACAGCCGGCCCCATTACTCAGCACGAATCCATCACGATCCACGTCATACGGACGAGATGCTTTAGTCGGTTCCTCGTTACGCGTCGACATTGCCCGCGCTGAGCAGAATCCGCCCATCGACAAGGGTGTTGTCGCGTATTCCGACCCACCGGCGAGCATGACGTCAGCATCACCGTGCACCACCATCCGCCCGGCCAAACCGATACAGTGCAACGACGTCGCACAGGCGGTCACAATAGAGACGTTCGGGCCGGTGATCTTCTCCAGAATACTGACGAACCCTGAAGTCATGTTGATGATGCTGCCTGGGACATAAAACGGCGACACTTTACGCGCACCGCCTGCCAGCATTTTCTGATGGTTTTCCTCAATCGTCTGGATACCGCCAATTCCGGCGCCCATCGAGACACCGATGCGGCTACCGTTTTCCTCGGTAATTTCAAGGCCCGAATCTTCGATCGATTCGAGTGCTGCCGCGACGCCGTAATGCACGAACTGGTCAAGCTTGCGAGCGTCTTTTTTCGTCAGGTACTTGCTGACATCGAAATTTTCGACGGTCCCGCCAATTCGAGTCGGCAGGTCCGACGTATCAAAATCTTCAATCAGCCGAATGCCGGACACACCGTTACAAACGTTGTCCCACGCTTCTTCAAGCCGATTGCCCACCGGAGACACGATGCCCATGCCGGTGATAACGACGCGTCGTTGATTCAAATGTCTGGCCCTTTTAAGTGGTTCTTGGGCGTGGCGAATTGCCGTCGGAAGTAACAATGGCGCGGTGCGAATGCACCGCGCCGGTCTAGATTAGTCGTCGCTTGAGCGCGCGGTAACGAAATCAATCGCCTGTTGAACGGTGGTGATTTTTTCCGCTTCTTCGTCGGGGATTTCGGTTTCGAATTCCTCTTCGAGTGCCATGACCAATTCCACTGTGTCCAGTGAATCGGCGCCAAGGTCATCAACAAAAGATGCATCGTTCGTCACCTCGTCTTCTTTCACTCCGAGTTGCTCGGCAACGATGCCCTTAACTTGTTCTTCGATACTGCTCATTTGGTCTCTTCTCCTCAGAAAGACACGTTAAATTCTGTCACGGCTGGGCTTGAAGAAGCGCTTTGTGGCGCCTTCCAGGGCCCCCTGAATCCCCGTAAGTTATTGATATTTCAAGGTCTAGGTCGCTCGTGGCCCGCTATTGTATGTGAATAAACAGGCGCAATCTACTTGATATTGGACCGTTTTCAGTCCATCAGCATGCCGCCATTTACATGCAGCGTCTCACCCGTGATATACGCCCCGCCAGGGCCCGCCAGAAACGCCACTGCGGACGCTATATCCTCGCCAGAGCCCAGTCGGGCCAGTGGTATTTCGGCCAGCATGGCAGCCTTCTGGTCCTCGGGAAGACCGCGGGTCATATCGGTGTCGATGAAGCCCGGGGCGACCACATTTACCGTGATATTGCGGGATCCTATTTCTTTGGCCAGCGATTTCGAGAAGCCGATCATGCCGGCTTTCGCCGCCGCATAGTTCGCCTGGCCGGCATTGCCGGTGACGCCGATGACCGACGCGATATTAATAATGCGCCCCTTCTTCGCTTTCATCATGCCGCGAAGGCAGGCTTTGCTGACTCGGTACGTGCCGCTGAGGTTGGTGCCGAGCACGTCGTCCCATTCTTCGGCTTTCATTCTCATCAGCAAGTTGTCACGAGTGATGCCCGCGTTGTTCACCAGAATGGTGGGCGCGCCTTCCGTGCCTTGAATGTCTTTGATCGCGGCCTGCACCGATTCGTCGTCGGCAATATTCAGCACAACACCACGACCCGAGTTACCGAGGGCGTCCGATATTGCTGACGCACCACCTTCGCTGGTGGCCGTGCCAATGACCGTGGCACCGAGCTCGCTCAGCGTCGCCGCAATTGCCTGACCGATACCGCGCGAAGCTCCGGTCACCAGGGCCACCTCGCCACTTAAGGGCAATTCACTGCTCATGCTATTTCCTCAATTGCTTTGTTTAGTCCGTCGATGGAATCCATCGCGACCGTTGTCGTGCCGCGATCAATGCGTCGCATCAAGCCGGCCAATACTTTGCCAGGTCCACATTCGATGACCGCAGCACCGCCACGTGCAAGCATCGCTTGCACCGTGGCCACCCACAGCACCGGGGCATACACCTGTTGTGATAATCGCGTGCGAATATCGTCAGCATCGACGTACGGTGCTGCGTTGGATGCGGCAATTACCGGAATAACGGGCGTTGAAAACGCCGCGTTAGCCAGCGCATCTGACAGGGCTTCGCCCGCACCCCGCATTAAGGCGGAATGCGCTGGCACGCTGACCGGCAGCATGAGCGCACGCTTCGCGCCGGTTTCTTTAGCGAGTGCGATCGCACGGTCAATTGCCGCGGTATCACCGGCGATCACCACTTGGCCGGGTGCATTAAAATTCACCGCATCTGCCACGCCGTCACCGGCGGCTTCGGCACAAACTGCAATAATTTGTTCGTCGGAAAGGCCGAGAATCGCCGCCATCGCGCCCTCGCCGGTCGGTACCGCCGCCTGCATCAGTTCAGAACGCCGTTTCACCACCTTCATCGCATCGCCGAAACTCACCGCATCAGCCGCCACCAGCGCTGAGTATTCCCCCAAACTATGGCCAGATACTACCGCCGGTGTTGCGCCATCCGATGCCCGCCAACACCGCCAAGCCGCGACCCCAGCCGCGAGCATGGCAGGCTGCGTTACCGTCGTTTCACCGAGCCGCTCTGCTGGACCTTCTTGCACCAATGCCCACAGGTCATAACCAAGAATGTCTGAAGCTTCGGCATAGGTTTCGTTGACCGCGGCAAACGATTCAGCGAGATCGGCCTGCATACCGACCGCCTGTGAGCCCTGCCCTGGAAATACCATTGAAAACGTCACGCGTTTCGACCTCGCTGGTTAGATTCGGCGCGCATTATAGCGGCGTCCTTGCCGGCGAATGCAAGTATAAAGCCTGCCAGCACCCCGCCGACGACACCATATAGATGGGCATCCACCACCACGTTCCCGCCGCTGGAGCTTTCTGACCAGGGTGTTGGTCCCATAAATTGCTCGTATAGCACTTTGATGACCAATATCCCTATTAATAGCCAACCCATCTGATTTCGGTCTCGCACAGCGAGGATGGCTGCCGCGATTAAGAAACTATGCGATACACCTGAAAGGCCGACATACCAGTTGAGCGCTGGCGTGAACCACCATAGGCCGATATCAACCGCAACGACACCGATGACGATAATCACCAGCCACGCCCAGGGTTTGATGGGAATTCCCATCACATCGACCAGCTTCCACGTGATAGCCAGTCCCAACAGGTTCAAGACTGTGTGTTGCCATCCCAGGTGAGCGAAATGGCCGGTGAGCAAACGCCAGTATTCCCCGTTGCCAATACCGGACCGATCGAAACGCAGCACCAGGCGCCCCGAATCACCCGCTATAGCGATTCCGATCGCGATTACGGCGATGACCAGCGCCACCACCCACACGGCCAGAAAACGCCTCGCAGGCGCGTTTTCTTGGAATTGGCTTAACCCCATGTTTGATATACTCGCGTTTAATCAATTAATCAGTCAATTCAGGCGCTTCGACGTCTTCAACGGAGTGATGACAGTGGTTTCAATTCCCCGCCGCCAGAGCGGTTTTACCTTAATCGAGATCATGGTTGTGGTGGTCATCATCGGCATATTAGCCGCTTTGGTGGGCCCACGGTTGTTCAGCCAGGTGGATAAAGCGCGTGTAAACGCCGCCGTGGCCGACATTTCTACCATCGAAGCAGCCATGCGCCTGTATCGACTCGACAACTTTGCCTACCCCGCCAGCGAGCAAGGTATCGAGGCATTGATCACACGGCCTAACGACCCCAATCTGCGTAATTGGAATCCTGGCGGCTACCTCGACAAGCTACCGTCGGACCCTTGGGGTAATCCGTATCAGTATCTCAACCCAGGTAACAATGGTGAAATCGACATTTTCTCGTTGGGCGCCGATGGACAGCCCGGCGGCGACGGTTTCGATGCCGATATCGGTAACTGGGACCAGCAATAGACGTTGACCGTCATGCGGCGGCCTCAATTCTCATTTTTATCGCGGCGTCGCGGCTTTACGCTGATCGAGTTGCTGGTGGTGGTCTCCGTCATCGGCATCATCGTCTCGGTCGTGCTGCTGAGCGTCGGCGTACTCGGTGACGATCGGGACCTGCGGACCGAAGCGCGGCGAATGGCCGCCTTGGTTTCAACCGCACATGACGAGGCGCTGTTACAAGGTCGCGAGTACGGTATCGAATTCCTGCAGTCCTCGTATCGCTTTGTGGAGTTCGACCCATTCGAACTGAGATGGGTGGAGCTGTACGACGATGATCAATATCGAATGCGGCAATTACCAAACGACTACGAGTTTGAGCTGTTTCTCGAAGACCAGATTGTCTTGTTGGATCTTGATCCTATTCTGCTGGACGTCGACGAAGACGAGGAACAACGCAATCGGGTGAATGGACTCGACGCGTATCAACCCCATGTATTGGTGTACTCCAGCGGCGACATGACACCATTCGAACTACACATCGTCGATCGAGTAAACGATTTTCGCGTTGGCGTGACGGCCGATTTCGCCGGCACCCTGGAACTTGTCACGGAATTCGAATGACATGCTGACACGCAAACGCAAACCATCGGGTTTCACTTTACTCGAAGTACTCATCGCGCTGGCCGTCATTGGCATCACGTTGGCGGCACTCGCGGGCAAAACGTTACAGATGTTGGACTCTGCGAACGCGATGAGTGAACGCACATACGCAGACTGGATTGCGCAAAATAAAATTGCCGAACTGCGTTTATCGAACACCTTACCGGAGGTTAGCTCGTCGAGCGGCGAAGTGTATTACGCCAACCTCGATTGGGCCTGGCGTGCCGTGGTGTCGGAAACCGGCGTCGAGAACTTGTATCGCGTTGACGTCACCGTAAATCGAGTGATCGTGGACGGCGATGCGTTGTCGCGTACTGTCACCGGATTTATCGGCGAACCAACACCACCGGGCCAAAGCAATCGATTTTGGGCAACCGGCTCAAGGACATCCGGAGAGATTCAATGAGTCGCGTCTCCCGTGGTTTTTCACTGATTGAAATCCTGGTTGCGATGGCGGTGTTTGCTATTTTGTCGGTGGTCGCTTGGAGCGCGTTAAACAACGCATTTATTTCCTCAGAAATAGTCGGCGATCGCATGGATCGGCTGCAATCGCTGCAACAAACCATGCGTTTTTTGAGCTCCGACATTCTGCAGTCAGCGCCGCGACCGATTCGCGACGAACTCGGTGATTCTTACAAGCCGGCCATCATGAGTGTCGCCGGCAATGAGTTCCCGCTCGAGTTGACGCACGGTGGTTGGACGAACCCGGCCGGTCTGCCCCGCGCCACATTGCAACGCTCGGCCTATCGAATCGAAGATGATCAGCTGGTTCGTTACCACTGGCGGGTGCTCGATCGTACCTACGCCAATGAGCCGATAACTCAGGTCCTGCTGGATGGCGTTGAATCCCTCGCGTTCCGGTTTTATGACGCGAATGGTGAGACCAGCGATTCGTGGCCGGCGCTCGCAGCGGGCGGCGGAGCGAACCCTCGCTCACGTCCTCGCGCTGTGGAGATCATATTGACGCTGACCGGCGAAGGCGAAATAACCCGTCTGGTTGAGGTGGCACCATGAAGCAGCAGCGTCAACAACGCGGCGTGGCACTCATCACAGCTATCCTGATTATGGCGCTGATCGCGTCACTGACCTATGCGCTGGAATGGGACAACAATCTCGATATTCGTAGAACGATCGTTATGCAAAGCCGCGATCAAGCCATCCAGGTGGCAATGGGTGCGGAAAGCTGGTTGGCCAGCATCTTGCGGCAAGACGGACAGGACTCCGACACCGACCATCTCGACGAAATTTGGGCGACCAATTTACCGCCGTTGCCGATCGAAGGCGGCGAAGTGCTGGGCGAAGTCCAGGACCTCACCGGCCGCTTCAACATCAACAACTTGCTGAACTCTAACGGTGAGATCGACGAGACTTCGCTGAACCAGTTCCGGCAGTTGCTGTTGGTGTTGGGACTCGACCCTCGATTGGCCGATCTTACTGCGGATTGGGTTGATGGCGATCAGGATGCCGCATTCCCCGATGGCGCAGAAGATCCTATCTATACCGCCTTCACTCCACCGTATCGAACGGCTAACCAACAGATTACGACGATCAGCGAGCTGGCAGCGATTGAAGGCATGGATAAAGCGTCATTTGATATTTTGGCGCCCCATATCACCGCGATTCCAGGTCGCATGATCCTCAACGCGAATACCGCGACACCTGCGGTGCTGCAGTCACTACATCCCGATATTGACACCGCAGACGTCGAAGGGCTCCTCTCGCAACGTGCCGATGGGGGGTTTGCGGACGTCAACAAGGCGTTCGAGCAGTATTTCGCTCCGGGCGATGAGAAGCCGGATTTCGACGTCCTGAGCAACTATTTTCAATTGAAGGTAACGGTGCGGATTGATACCGTGCGCATCACTTACTTTAGTCTTTTGTACCGCAGCTCCCAGGGCGACGTTACCCCGGTGCTGCGCAGTCTGGGCACAATCTGAGCATGGCAGAGTTTCAGGTAATCCGAATGGGCCGCCAACCCGGCGCCGACGCGAGCTGGGTTCAGGTCGATGACAAGGGCACACGGCGCGGCTCGCCGCGTCAGGGCTCACTGGCGACCGCAGCCAGTGATGTCGGTGAACGAGAGGTCATCGTGCTGGTACCGGCGGAACAGGTACTCACTACGGTTGCCAATATTCCGATACGCAGCAATACCAGATTGCGCGCGGCGCTGCCCTACGCACTCGAAGATCAGCTTGCAGACGACGTCGATACCCTACATTTCGCCGCTGGCAATCGTTACGACAATGGACAGTTACCGGTCGCGGTTGTCGCCCGCGTGCAGATGGATGAGTGGCTTGCCGAACTGAACGCCGCCGGCTTAGATCCGGCGCAGATGGTGCCGGAAAACCATGGCTTGGCGCGAATCCCAGGCACCTTAAGTATGCTGATCGATGCCGACCAGATTTTTTACAACGATGGCGACGATACCGCCTTTGCGTTACAGACCGAAAAGCCCAGTGACGTGTTGGCCGTCGCCGGTGCGCTCGATGCCGCTGAGGGCGACGACGAGAACGAGGACGAGGTAGACGGCAGTCGTCATTTGGTTGCCTATTGCGAGCCCGCCGACGAAGCACGCTTCGAACATGATTGGAACGCCTTACGCCATGAGTTGAACAGCGTCGACATTAACCTGCTACCCGATGGCGTGTTACCGCGTCTGGCGGTTACCGTGGCGGCCGGCCACGGTATTAATTTGTTGCAAGGCGGTTATGGCAATAAAGTCGATTATGGCGCCGCGTTTAAACCATGGCGCGTTGCGGCAATGTTATTAGTCGGTTTGTTGGCGGTACTGTTTATGGCAAAAGCTGCTGACTATTACCGACTGGATCAGCAGTTCTCCGAATTGCAGGCGCAATTCACCGAGACGTACCGGAAATTTCGGCCCAACGATCAGCGCCCTATTACGAATCCGCAGGTTGCCGTCGACACAGTGCGCCGCGACTTTGGCGGCAACTCAACCGGCGAGGTTTTTTTGCCGGTCATGCAGACGGTCGCCGCTGCACTCGGACAAAGCGATGCTGTCGAAGTTGAAGCGATCAGCTTTCGAGCCGGCGTCGTGGACCTTCGGTTGACCGCCCCGGATGTGCCGACACTCGAGTCCATTCGTCAGAGAATTGCTGAGACCGGACAGTACGGCGCCACGATTCAGTCCACCGACCAGGTTGGAGAAAATGTCGTTAGTCGAATCCAAGTGCGCGAGGCCGGCGTATGAGAGATTGGTTGGAATCGCTCGAAGCGCGCGAACGTAACTTCGTAATTGTCGGCGCCATTGTCGTTGCGGTGTCACTGATTTACGCGTTCGTTTGGCAGCCAGTGGCAACCGGACATGCCGAGTCGATCACGCAAGTCGATCGCTGGCAACGCTCATTGTCCGAACTGCGGTCGTTTGAAAACATGACTCCGGTAAACACGGCTCGTACGAATCGACCGACGTCAACGCAACCCCCGCTGGTGGTTGTGGATCAAACACTGCGCCAACGTGGGCTGAATACGGCGCTGCGTCGCAGCAGCCCGGCCGGCAGCGGTATTCGCGTCGAGTTCGAAAACGTGGCGTTTGACGAGGTGGTCATTTGGCTTGGTGAACTTAGTGCTCAACACAGTCTGCACGTGACGATGGCGAGCTTGAGCAACACGCCGCAATCGGGGCCCGGTCGTATCAATGCCGTTTTTACCCTTGAGCGTGCGCTATAACCGTGACTCGAAATCGACTGATCATCATCGGCTGCGCCGTGTTCTTCATTGGATTGGTGGTGACCTTTCCAGCGCGAGTCGCGTACCAATGGTTTGGTGCTAACCCAGTACAGGTAAGCGGCATTTCAGGGACAGTCTGGAATGGCAATGCCGATGTGGTGAACGCCAATGGCTTCACCTTGACCGACCTCGCCTGGCGTATGAAGCCGCTACAATTGTTTCTGGGTAGCGCCGCGTTTTCGATCGACTCTAATGTCACTGGCGGCACCGTAACCGGCGATATCAGTATCGGTATTGGGGGTGACGTTACCGCCTCGAACATTGAAGCATTCGTACCGCTTTCCAATTTACAAAACGCGTTACGCACACCCGGCTTACAGGGCGCCGCCAGCGCCAAGTTTTCCGAGCTGCGCTTGGAGAACAATCAGCTGGTCGGTGCGGTCGGCACACTGAATATTGCGAACCTGATATCACCGTTAGTCTCCCGCGCACCGATCGGCGGTTACCGAATGGAGTTTCAGGAAACCGATAACGGAATTATCGCCAGCGTTGAGGATACCGGCGGGGTGTTGGATGTCGCAGGCAATCTCAACTTGCAGCCCGACGGTGCGTACGCTTTTTTTGCGCTGGTTACCGCCAAGGCCGAAGCGAGCGCACAGCTACGCAATAATATTCAGCTCTTGCCGACCAACGATCGGGGTCAGCACGAAGTTCGTATTGAAGGTCGGCTATAGTTCGACTTCGACAAACTCTTGCAGCAACGGAAAATACAGCGCGCAGCGAGCTTGCACACCGCTGAAGTCTTGATAAATTTTGGCGTAGGTTTCTAACTGCGTCCGATACCGGCTTGTTTCAGCGTCGATAAACCCTTTTAGGTTACCGCCCTCATGGCTACTGGTCTTGTAGTCGACGATCCAGTGCGTGCCGTCCGCATCGATACGAACTCGGTCGATCACAACGTTCACTGGCGCGCCGTCAACCGAACCGGTCAGCGCCAGCTCGGCCTCGCCGTCACCGGACACCAACCACTGGCCTTTGGGATCGCTGGCAACGCCGCGCAAAGCGGTCGCAACCCGATCGGCAGCCACGTCCAACTGCTCATCGAGTAATCCCGCGCGACTTAACCATTCGCGGGTTATCTCTGTTGCCGTGGCGGCTGACGCCAGCTCGGCTCTTCCATCCGCCGCAAGCTGCAGCCAACGGTGTACCGCAACGCCGGCGACACGCGCCTCTGCACCCACCCACTCAAATGATGATTGCGGTTCGTTCTCAGCAACAGCCGTCGTTTCGAGCCCCACAGGCGGTACAAACGACGGCGCTTCCCATTGCGGCTGTAGAACACGGCGTTGCGGCAGGACCCAATCCGGATCTGTCATGTCGGCGGCAAATTTTCCCGACGCCTCAAAGGTCGCCTGAAACCTTTCCTCGGCCGCCGGCCACAACAAACCGAGCAACGTGCCTTTGGTCGGTGTTTTCAAACGCTCCCCACTGCTATCCGGCACAGCATGACCTATCAGGTGCAAACTCTGTTTGGCCCGGGTGCAGGCGACGTACAGCAATCGCGCCAATTCGTGACGCTGCTTAATGCGATCAAAACGCTGCAAGAACCCGTGAATCGGATCGCGATCGATATCCGCCGTCGCTCCGACCACGCTAAGTAACTTATCCTCACCACCACGACCGGTCGGCAGATCGAGCCAATTCAGCATGGCGCTATCGGCACGACCGCTCACTCTCCCTAGACTCGGCAACACGACATGATCGAACTGCAATCCTTTCGCCTTATGCATGGTCATGATCTGCACACGTGCCGAACCGGATTGCGAAACGTATTCTCGATCGAGTACTTGTTCCAGGCGAGCCACGTCGTTGAGGCCCCCACCGACTGAGAGGTTTTCAATCGTATCCAAGAAAAATTGCACGTTGGCATAGCCAAACTCGTCACTGAGCAACGCGGGCCCGCCCAACGCGTACCAGCATCGCTCGACGCGATGTCGCAGAGACTTTGTGGCGGCTTCCGCATTTGATGTCTCGATGACGTCGACCACGCGTCGAGCCGCTTGTTGCCCGGCCTCGCTGAGCTTCGCAAGACGCTCCGTTGTCGCTACTAGCTGGGCCACGGTGGCGCTGCTGGAGTCATGCACGAGTGCCTGCAGGTCTACCCAATCGAGCCCAGCCCACGGAGAACGCAGGATCGCGAGCCACGCCAATCGATCTCCCCGATGCAGTATCGCGCGCGTCAATGCGAGCACGTCGATAATTTCTGCACGATCCGTCAGGCGATGTACATCGACCGCTCGATACGTGATTTGATGTTCGTGAAGCTGTCGGAGTAGCTCAGGTAACTGCGTGCGACTCCGCACCAGGATCGCTATGTCGCCGTCGGTGCCCTCCAACAATGACTCCACCACCGCAACCGTTTGGCCGGCCTCGGCGGCAACGTCACTGCCGATCATCGGATACCAATGCTCAGTACCGAGCCCGGCTTGGTGTTCCACTCCGGCAGCCATCGAGTATGAGACCGCGCTCAACGTCGCGTTATCCTGCGATGGCAGCGCGGCGGCGAATGTGTCGTTGAACCAATCCACCAGGCCGGCGCCAGACCGAAAATTGCGCCGCAAAGTCAATGGCTCCAGATTCACTGCACCGATACCGGCTTCTCTGGCGAGCAAGAATTGACCGACCTCCGCATTTCGGAATCGGTAGATCGATTGCATCGGATCACCAACACAGAACAGCGTCCTGCCATCGCCAGGCTCCCAACCGCCGGTGAGCGTTTCCAACATACGATATTGAGCGCTGGACGTGTCTTGCATTTCGTCAACCAGCAGATGTTTTAGCTGCACATCAAGCAACAACGCGACTTTGCCAGGGTTATCGGCCTCCCCCAAAGCAGCGGCGGCATTCATCGCTACCTCTATGTAATCGGTGAAACCTTGCTGTCCAAACAATCGCCGCAATTCGACCGCCGCAAGCGGTAGTAATCGCATTAACGCCACCAACGCGTCCCATTGTTCGTCCTCATAGTGCGGATCGGGTAAGGAACGTACCTCAAGCCACTGCTCATCCAGCCCGTCCACGGTCTTCAGGTCATTGATCAGTTCCAGAAAACGCTGTTTGGTGTCTTTGTCTTCCTTGGGGAAACCATCCCGCACCGTGACCGTTTTGCGCCAACTATACGGACTGGAAGCGATTAGGCAGAGATGACTAAAACCTCGCCACAACGCGACGTTTTCTGCAGAGGGCTGCGGAAACTCGCGAATTTCCGCGAGTGCCGCTACCGGATGATCCACCTTGTTAGTATCGCGCAGATTGCTGCCGGCAAATGCCGCAAACGAGGTTAACGATTCGCACTGCGAGTCGGTCAATTGAGTCACAACGTTTTGCAGCTGAACCGCGATAGCAGCACTGAGCGTCTGTTCAAATCGTTGTCGCAGTGTGGCGGCATTATCTGCATCAATCGCACCGTCCGCGACGAAAGGCAGCCACTGATCCCGCCGAGCAAGCATGTTCGCAAGGTTTTCAATGTACGTGTAGGTATTGTTATCGACATGCGTTAACACGCGCTGAATCGCCCGACGGTGTTCTCCCTCTTCACTCAAGTGATCCAGCGTGGCGGCTGCCGCTTGTCGATAAAGCTGTCGCGCTTCCGCTTCGGCCAGCAGTCTGCTACCGGCTGCACCGCGCGCGGTCACCGGCTGTGCGCGTGCAATAGATGCGTTCAACGCATCCATAGTTTGAATCCGCAACCGCCGGGCATTGGCCGACAGATTCCAACCGTATTTCTCGCTTTGTTGCAGCACTTTGCGAGCTGCTTCATAGGTTATTCGACGAAAGTCGGTGTCAGGGACTTCGTTTGCCGAAGCCTGGGCCAATGCTGCAAGCACACGCACTCGCATTTCCGCTGCCGCCTTAACCGTGAAGGTGATGGCGAGCACCTCTTCTGGCTCTTCAACGGCTGCCAGCAGTCGCAGATATCTCTGGATCAGAAGTTCCGTTTTGCCAGATCCAGCAGGTGCCTGCACGATAAAAGAACGCGCCGTGTCGAGTGCCGCAAGGCGGGCGGCCTGATCCGATTCGATGAGTGATGCCGTCGATACGGGATGCTGTTTAGCCACGTCCCAAGACCTCTTGCACACGACTCAAAATGGCCCATGGCGCTTGATCCTGTCGCCGGTAGATATGCCCTATACGCACGTCGCCGGCGGCGAGCTTCTGGCACGCATCGATGACCTCTCGCTGCCAGTTGGCGAGCTGCTCGTCCCAATCGTCGAAACGGTTACGCGAAACCTCTGACAACGCGGTTTGCTTTGCATTGACATGGTATAGCGCGAAGCCATCCAGTGCGTTCGGCAACGCACAGCTATACACAACCAATTGGTAGTCCCGCAGTTCGCGATTGAAGTACAACGCGCGGCGCGCGCCGGTTTTGTAATCCAACAACCAGTCACCACCCTCGCCAACCTGATCGATGCGATCGATACGCAATTTCAAGCGTACGCCGCCGATTGCCGTTTCCAGGGGATGTTCGATCGCGCGGATTGCAAAAGGCTCTCGAATCAAGTCCGCAGCCACCACCTCCTGCACCCGCTGCACCAAACGACCCTGCTCCAACGCGAGCAGTTCCTTGAGAATGTCGTCGGCATTGCTTTGCATACGCCAAAGCGCTTTTCGCACCGACTGTTTCGCGCGACTGTCTAGCTCGTGCTCAGACCATGCGGCAATGTCGTTCTGCGCCGGGCATTCGGCGTACAGAGCCTGCAACGCCGAGTGCAATTGGATACCGCGTTCTGCCGCCGATAAGCCGTATTCAAAGGCCGGCAGCCGCTCTATGCCGAGTCGACCCTTCGCAAACGCAGCGAACGGGTCTGAGAGCTGCAGCGCAACCGTCGCCGCACCACCTTTTAATATCTCTTCACCGCTTAGCGCCGGAACTCGATCATCGGCACACACCACCGGCTCAGAAAGATCGGTCCAAATCTTGCCGCCATTGCCTACCGAATCGTCGCCCTGCTCAATCGCTGCCGGAATCGGCTCCAACAAGGCTGTTTCCGCTTGCTCTTGATCCCCATCGAATTCCGGGTGGCTAAACACCACCGTGTCAGCTGAGCGAGACAATCGATGAATTACCCGCTGCGCATATTCCAGCGTATCGGCAGGCGTACTGTCAGGAAGATTGTGTTGTCGCTGCACGTCGCGAGGAATCAGCGCCTGAGACCGGCGCGCGGGAGGCCACTGATCGGCAGTCATGCCGGTCACCCACAGCGCGTCGAATTGCATCCCGGCCGCCTCCAACGGCCCCAGCACGGCGACCGCCGACTGTGTGTTTTCGGCTTGATACAGCGTGTCATTCGCGGATCGCGCGAGGTATCGCCAAGCGGTGTTACCGGTGATCTGTCGATCAACCGTCGCGACCTGCGCCATCTCAAACAGCAGCTCCTGCCAACGGTTCAGTAATTGAAACTCAGCACTGGTTGCGCTTGTCGATCCGGGCCACCCCAACGTTTGCAACGCCGTCGCGAAGTGCGTAGCCCATTCGCTCGGACGCCGCTTCTCGCCACCTCCGACCACTGAGTCCTGGTATCGCTTTATCTCCGGCCAGACGGACACGCTCTCATCTTCGTCGTGCAAGAATGTCTCAGCGAACCGCTCCAGCGACCAGCCGCGGTATGGATAACGACGGAGTTCACGATCTATTCTCGCCCGCAGGTCGAGTGTTGCTGCAGAAAGCAGCGGCGACAACAGCAATCGACTGACATCGACTGACGGCAAATCCGCAATCAACCACCGCAACGCTAACAACGCCGTTTGAATGGCAGGAAAACCTGCCAACGGCTGACCATAGGAAACGTCAATTCCCTGCTGTTCCCGTTCGGAGGCAGTCTGCCAGCCTGGCATCAGACCATTCGCGATGTGGCGGCGCACACCGGCGGAATTTTGCTCTAGCTGCGTGACGACAATCGCCAGCTCATCCGGTGCGACACCCGCCTCTAACTGTTGTCGTGCCCAGGCACCCGCTGCGCGCAGCTCATCCTCTGGCGCGGCGAATCGCAGACGACGAAACTGGCGGGCTGGTTCGTTCGTCGGCGCCATCTCGCAATCGCACTTCGCACCACGCAACGCGTCCACAATGTCGTGCTGTTGTGGCGTCAGCCGGTCGAAACCCGCAAGTACAATCCGCGCCGGGACAGCGATTTCGTGTTGGCGAATTCGCTGCGCGACGAACGTCGGCAACTCGGCACGGTCCTTCCACCCGGACGCGGCCAGTGTTCGCTGGTACTCGGCCGCCACATCGACCAGCAGCAAGTGATCGCGATTGCGAGAGTATCTGCGGCAATCGTCCAGCGGAATCTGCCATTCGTGGATCAATTGCCAACTGTCGAGGATCGCGTCAAGCAGCGTTGACGCACTGGTGAGAGGATCGTCGAGGTACCCCTTCAGAACACGCTCCCAGATCTGCCGGCTTTGCCCGGAGGTGAGGAACCGTTGCGGCTTAGAGACTGGCAACGTGTCGTCAAGACATCGTGACAACCAGCCGTTGAGAGAGAATATCTTTGGCGTGCGCCACGCCTGCTGGCCCGAGGCTGCGCATGCCTTGGCATGCTGTGCGCGGAGCTGGCGAGCCAGCCTTCGATTGCCGGTGATAATCGTGGCGTTGTCGGCCAACGCCTGAGGGAGCCAGTCGTGCATTAGCCGCACATCACGCCGAGGGTTGTTCGCTCAAAATCATCCTCTCAAATAAAACCCGGCCAACCGTTAGGTTGGCCGGGTGGGTCCGCACGGAGATTGCGGATTGCGTGACTGGCTGTGCATCCGGGAACCGGTCGACAACCTAGTCCAGCTCTTCCACCTCGGCGGGCTCAACGTCCAATTCTTCGCGAGGTGTTTCGTATTCCGGCTCCTTCAATCCGAACCGGACTTTTAATTCGTCTGCCTGATCAGCGTTAATCCGCCGAATCGAGGCTATTCGTACCCTTTCGGGGCCCAGACCGCCGCTGTCGGCGATAATTTCGTCAAACGGTGCGCAAATTCGACCAGCGGTGGAGGCAAACCCGAGGCGCCAATTCGAGCGCAAACCAGGGACTCGCCGCTGCAGGGTGACATGATACTGCCGCGTCCCCCGCTCCTGAACGATCAAATTCGACTGATCCAGGACACTGAAGTCTCGGACAGCTTGGGCCGAGATGCAATCCGAGCCACTTGAAGAAATCGGCTCCGGGTCCCCTAGAGACCCCTCTTCACTCGTTGCACATGCTGACAATACACATAAAGAAAATACGATAAATTTCTGTTTTAAAAGTACTTTCATGATCGCTTATGCTCTGCACACCCCCATAATTGTAGCCGCATACGGTAGCCGCGGCTAATTTCTTTTGAGCCCTAGAATCCACATTAAGTTCACGTCCCTTCCGCAGGCGCCCACCCCAACGGCACCCCCGTTTCCAAAGGCGACGATGGCTCTTGTGCAGGCCGAATTCCTGGTGGAAAATAGCGCCCCTCGGGTATCGCCCGATGTTTTGTATCTGCTACAGGGAACCCTTTCGTGGACAAGATTCTGGTCGGCCTCAAGCGGGTCGTAGATTACAACGTGCGTGTGCGCGTGAAATCAGACGGATCTGGCGTCGAAACCGACGGCGTCAAGATGAGTATCAACCCCTTCGACGAGATTGCGCTCGAAGAAGCACTGCGAATCAAGGAACGCGGCGACGCCAGTGAGGTGATCGTGGTGTCGATTGGCACAGCAGAGGCGCAACAACAGCTGCGCACCGGCCTCGCCATGGGCGCTGACCGGGCCATCCTGATCACGACGGACGGCGAACTGGATGCGCTCAGCCGCGCTCGCGCGCTGTTGGAGATCGTCAAGCGCGAAGATCCCGCCTTGGTGATTCTCGGCAAACAGGCTATCGATGACGACAATAACCAAACGGGGCAAATGTTGGCCGCCTTATGGGATCGTCCTCAGGCAACTTTTGCCTCAAAACTTGAGCTCAATGGCGACAGCGCCACGGTGACTCGCGAGGTGGATGTCGGCCTGGAGAGCATCGAAATCGATTTACCAGCGGTCATCACGACCGACTTGCGCTTGAACGAACCGCGCTACGTCAAATTGCCAGACATCATGAAGGCAAAGAAAAAGCCCCTGGATGAAATGGCATTTGATGACCTCGGTGTTGCCGCCAGCCCCGCCCTCAAGGAAACGGCGTTCGAGCCGCCGGAAGAGCGCGCTAAAGGCATCATGGTGGACGACGTTGCGGGCTTAATCGCCGCACTCAAAGACAAGGGACTCCTGTAATGGCAAATATTCTCGTAATCGGCGAGCACGATGGCTCGACGCTCAATCCGAGCACCGCGAAAACCGTGGCCTGCGCGGCTGAAATTGACGGCGCCACCATCGATGTGGCCATTTTCGCATCATCCGCCTCTGGCGTAGCGGCCGAGGCAGCGTCTCTGGACGGTGTGGCACGCGTTCTAACGGTTGAAAACGATGCCAACGCCAATGCATTGGCCGCGGTCATCGCTCCGCAGGTGGTAGCGTTGGCGAGCAGCTACAGCCACGTGTTCGGCGCATCAACCACGTTCGGTAAGGACTTGATGCCGCGGGTGGCAGCCCTGCTTGGGGTCAATCAAATCAGCGACATTATGAGCGTTGAGAATTCGCATACGTTTAAGCGCCCGATTTACGCCGGCAATGTGGTCTTGACGGTTGAGGCTTCGCAGGATCATCCGGTCATCGCCACCGTGCGGACGGCGTCGTACCGAGCTGTCGGTGAAAGCAACTCGGCCGCGGTGGAAGCGGCCTCCGTGGATGCTGAAATCCCCACGCATACCCGGTATGGCTCGTTGCAAGCCGGTACTTCTGATCGGCCCGACCTGCAAACTGCAGCGAAAGTTGTGTCCGGTGGACGAGCGTTGGCGAGTTCGGAGAACTTCGAGATTATCTTCAAGTTGGCCGACACCATGGGTGCCGGCGTCGGCGCCTCACGTGCCGCAGTGGATGCTGGCTACGTGCCGAACGAGATGCAGGTAGGACAAACGGGCAAGATCATCGCTCCCGATCTGTATGTGGCAATTGGCATTTCCGGCGCGATTCAGCACCTGACCGGTATTAAGGATGCTGGCACCATCGTCGCCATCAATAAAGACGAGGAAGCGCCGATCTTTGAAGTCGCCGACATTGGTTTGGTCGGCGACCTCTTTGATATCGTGCCGGAGTTGACGAGTGCCTTGGGGTAAGCCCCGAGGCTAACTCACAAGCTGGCGAGAATAGCCTCGGCTTTGCTGACCTCGAACTCGCCGGGGGCTTCTATGGCTACCTTGGTCGCGGTACCGTCTCCGACGACGATCGCAAACCGCTGACCACGCATGCCCATACCAAAGCCACTAGCGTCGAGTTCGAGACCTAGGGCTTTGGTGTAGTCGCCGTTACCGTCCGACAACATCATCACCTTGTCCCCCACGCTGCGTTCCTGGCCCCACGCGTGCATCACGAACACGTCGTTGACCGCCATACAGGCAATCGTGTCAACGCCCTTGCCCATAAAGTCATCGGCCTGATCAACGAAGCCTGGCAGGTGGTTAAGTGAACACGTCGGCGTAAAGGCGCCTGGAACCGAAAATAACACGACCTTCTTGCCGGCGAATAACTCGTCGGTGCTGATCTGCCCAGGGCCGGATTCCGTCATCACGCCAAACCCACCGGCTGGCATTTTTTCTCCTGCTGCAATCGTCATGTTTCGATTCCTCGCTATATCTGTCGTCTTAGTATTCGTTGTCTGCAACGTGGATAACCAAGCCATCCAGGTCGTCGCTCACTTCAATCTGACACGCTAAACGGCTGTTATCCTTCCGCTCATAGGCGGCATCCAACATGCTGTCTTCCATATCGTCCATTGGTGCCACCTTGTCCATCCACGCTTCGTCCACATAGCTGTGGCACGTCGCACAAGCGCATGCGCCTCCGCACTCCGCGACCATGCCATCGATATCGTTATTGATGGCGCCTTCCATGACCGAATAGCCGTTCTCGACTTCGATCTCGTGCCGATCGCCTTTCGGGGTGATGTAAACAATGGTGGGCATTTTGGTATCCGTAGTTGAACGCGCGAAATTCTAGCAGCCTATTGAAGAAAGTATTAGGGGCTCAGCGCGCTCAAAGAGGGCTTTCGGCGCGGTGCGCCCTGCAGCGCAGGTCGGGACCCTTCGCAAAGAGCGCAACAAAGTCGAAAGCTCTCTTTGGCGCGCCCTCCGGGTCAAACGCACAAAGCGCTGATCGGCGTTGCACCTCTTGTAAAGGTGCCCAACCTGTACGGCGAGGTGCGCCTTAATCATCGTTTTGTGCACTTGACTGAGGCTCTTAATACTTCTTCAACAGGCTGCAAGGGGCGTTGACGGTTTCCCGTCAACGCCCCTGTCAGCTTTAGCGTCGGTGGAGTGTCGCTAAGAGATTAGGCTCTGCCGCTAGCGCGGCGACGTTCCTCAATCTCACGCCGTTTTTGGCGCGCCGCTTCTTCGGCGAGTCGAATCTGCTCATTACGCTCGATATCAGCGCGGATCACGTTGATCCACTGATTAGCGACTCGGCGGGAGCGCTCGGTACGAGCGGCAACCTGGAAGGCCTCAATGGCCGCCCGATACTCTTTTTCGTTATACAGGCACATACCCAGCGAAATATTCGCGTTATCCGGGCTCTTCAAGCCGCCCTTGCGGATACCGTTGCGAACCGATTTGACGCACTCATTGTATTGCCCGGTATTCAGATAGGCATTGCCAAGACGTACATCGACCTCGCCGTCACTACTCAGACGCGCCGCCTCAGCGAGCGTTGGAATCGCCTTCTCGTCTTCCATCGACAGCTGCCATGCCTGCGACAGCAAGCGGTAGTTCTTGGCATTTTTTTCTACGCGGCCAGACGCCATCTCTTCTTCCAAAATGGTACCGGCCTGATAAGGCACTTCGCGCTGCATCAGCAGCTGCGCCATGGTGACGAACTCCGCTTCCTTTTCGAACATATCCTGCGTGTGTGCCGAATAGTACGACGTGATCAGCTTGTCATCCTGGCCGAGCTCGGTATATGCACCTGCCAACGACAGCCAATAACGTTTCTTCGGCCAGTTGGCCAGCAACACTTTTTGGATGTCGCGCACTTTTGAGTAGTTCTCTTGCTGGAAATACGCGAAGTTCAGCAGAACGTACCAATCCTCTTTGACCGGCTTACCGCGTGCTTCCGCTACTTTCATAGCGTTCTCAATCGGCTCGATCATGGCGGGATAACGCTGCACCTGATACAAGTTTTGCGCCTTCAAGATGAAGGGTTCCGGAGCTGGATTGGTCTCCAGAACAAAGTACTGATCGAGCTTGTTCAGCGCTTGCTGGTAATTTTCCTGCATCGTGTGAAGCTGCGACAACGTATAGGTCGTCTGTTTCAACAACTGCGGCTCGAGGCTGGGAATCTGCACCATGCGTTCGTAGGTACGAATCGCATTCGGCGTGTCTTCCATGTTGTAGTAAACAAAGCCAAGATAGTTGAGCACATTGGCCTGTTCGTACTCGGTTAACTTGTCTGGGTTGTACAAGCTATTCAGCAACCGCAGGGCGCCGGCAAAGTCTTTCTCATCGACACGTTCTTGGGCTTTCTGAATACGGTCGTATACTTCTTTACTGACCGCCTGCGCTTGCTTCGTCTGTGTATTACGAGACTGTTCCTCGGCAGCATCGCGATCGTCTTCCTGGGCATAGGCAGTACCCATGGCCAGGCATCCGGTGGCGACAATAACGCTAAGTGTTTGAGCTAATCGGCTATGCATAGCTAGTCGTTCCTTTATCAGTCTTCAGACCGTGCCGCAGCACTACCCTTCGATCTTGAACGTAATTCGAGTTTTGACGTTCGGCACATCCACCGGCACTCCGTCGACCACTCGCGGCTTGTACTTGAACTTTAAGACCGCTCGAATGGCGGCGCGTTCAAATAAGCTACTGGTTGAGAAGATCACAACCGGGTCTCTGACGGTTCCGGCCGTCGTCACTGTAAACGCAAGGTCCACATGGCCCTCAAGTCCGCGTGACAACGCTCGTGCCGGATAGACTGGTGCTACCCGCACGATCGGTAGATAGTCACCCTCAGCGATATTCATGCCGCCAGGACCACCAATATTGGTGTCTGCACTGACCGTGGGCGCCGCGACATTTATCGTCGGTGCATTCGGGTCAATCATATCCATGTCCTGCGGTGGCGTTTCGGGCGGCACTTCAGGCGGCGGTGGTGGCTTCTCTGGCGTAAAGTCATCCAGGTTCAGCGCTTCGTTGCGCTTTACACGCACGAACTCCAGCTGGTGCTTTTCGCGCTCCTGCTGCACTACGGACTCGCCGTACTTGATCAGCAGGTGCATCACGAACAGCAAACTGATCGTGATAACCACGCCGGTAACAATTGAAAATACGTAACGTCCTACCATCGTTTACTCCGATTACGTTTCGGCTGCCGAAATGGCAACGTTGGCGACTCCCGCACCTTTGGCTGCTTCTAAAATGACATTCAAAGCATCATGAGTTGATTCTTCATCGGCCTGGATAACCAACGTACCTTTCGGGTTTTCCAAGTGAAGACGCTCAATTTCCGCGCGAACAAACCGCGGATCGGTCAGCTTTTTGTCAATCCAGATTTCATCCCCAGGACTAATCGCAATAAAGATATTAGCCTCGGGCATTAAATCGCGCGTGAACGCCTCCGGGCGATTCACGTCGATACCAGCCTCTTTAATAAACGAGGCAGTCACGATAAAGAAGATGAGCATGATAAATACGACGTCCAGCATCGGCGTCAGATTAATCTCATTTTCTTCCTCGTCACCGCCTAACTTTCTACTCTTTCGCATGGTTTGGTCCTGTTATGGGTTCCCGCCTCTTGCTTACTCTGGAGGCTCAGCGATAGAAATACTGTAAACACCCGCTTGGCGAGCCGAATCCATGACCGTGACAAGCGCCCGATTGTTGCTGCGCTTGTTGGGTTGGATCACGACCGAACCATCTGGATTCTCCGCGTGCAGGCGCTCAATGTTCGCGCGCACCGCTCGTGGATCAATAATACGACGGTCAATCAAAATGTCGTTATTCGCATTGATTACTACCAGAATGTTCGCATCTTCCGGCGGCGTTTCGACGGTAGGTGCATCAGGCTTGTTCACATCGATGCCCGCCTCCTTCAAAAAGGAGGCGGTAACGATGAAAAAGATCAGCATGATGAACACGACGTCGAGCATAGGCGTGAGGTTGATTTCGTTTTCCTCGTCTTCCCCACCCAGATCATCAAATCGATGGTGATTGCTCATAGCCGATTCCTTAGTGGTCCATTGTGAGTGAGTCCTCGAGGAACTCGACTTCACGTGCGGCACGTCGCGTCAGGATGGTGACCAGCAACACCCCGGACAACGCGCCTACCATTCCCGCCATGGTTGGCACGGTCGCCTGGGAGACGCCCGCAGCCATAGCACGGACATTTCCCGAACCCGATGAAGCCAGGGCCTGGAAGACGTTGATCATGCCGGTTACGGTGCCCAGCAGGCCAAGAAGCGGACAAAGCGCAACCATGGTTTGAATCATGGGTATGCCTTTGTTCGCGGCCATGCTGAACCGGTTGATCATCATCTCCCGGATCGCCTGAGCTCCCCAGGAGCGGCGTTCGTTGCGCGATTCCCACGTATCGTGGATCTGGCGCGACATGGCTTTCATCTCCGAGCGGAAAAACAGCAACCGCTCGATGATGAGAGCCCACATGACAAAGATCGTGATGGCAATCACTGTCAGTACACTGCCGCCCAACTCCATGAAGTCACGGATGGCTTCAAAACTGTCAGTCAGCCAAATCATCTCTTCTCCTCAGCCGCTTAGTGCGTCGACTCAGAGTGCTGCGCTACAAGGCCGGCACTCTGCGACTGGAGGATGTTGATGATTTTGCGGCTTTGACCACTAACAACGGTATGTAACAGCACCATCGGAATGGCCACTACCAGACCCAGTACGGTCGTCATCAACGCCTGCGAGATACCGCCGGCCATCATTTTCGGATCGCCTGCGCCGTACAGTGTGATGACCTGGAAGGTCTTGATCATACCGGTCACCGTTCCGAGCAGCCCCATCAGCGGCGCAACCACGGAGATAACCTTGATCAACAACAAGCCCTTGGTCAGACCAGGCATTTCTTTGAGCGCTGCCTCGCTGAGTTTGAGCTCGATGGTGTCGGTATCGGCACTGCGGTTGCTTTCGTACGCGGCCAATACACGACCCAGCGGGTTGTTGGTGTTGGCAGTATCGCGCTTCAGCTGAGCGGTCACTTTACGGCTGTCGCTAGACAGACCAATGAAACGCCAGATTGCGATCAACAGGCCAACAAAGCCCAGCGCAATAATGCAGTAACCGACGATGCCACCTTGGTGTACGCGGTCCATCACGCTTGGCGAATCAACCAACGTAGCGAGAATACCGCCACGCGTAAGGTCGACACCAAAGGTCACAATATCGCCTTCGCTCGCATCGACCATATCGCCGGCCGAGCTGGTGTAACGACCCTGCGGCGGCTGTTTCGCCAACTCACTGATATTGCCGGTCTGCGGGTTGTACTTCAGATATCCCGCGTCGGAGACGATGTTGAATAGACCCACACGGACGACGTCAGTATCGACTACGGTACCGCCAGCGGTGGTCACCGGACGGTTCAGACGAACAACTTTTCCGGATTCAACGATTTCGTTGTAAAGCTCTTCCCAGAGCTGTTCGATATCTTCGATCGAAGCCAGCGTGTTGGCGCCTGCCATCTTGTTACCGAGTTCAACCAGGAACGCTTCACGGTCCGGATACTGAATACTGGTCAGTGAACTGTTGAAACGCGCTTGGGCATCACCCGAAACCGTTTGCAGTACGCCGAACAGCTCTTTTAGAGCCCCGAGGCGCTCATCAAGGGCAGCACGAGCTGACACGATGCGCGCCTGGTTATCTTCGAACAACTGCTCCAAACGTGCGGACTCAGCTTCGAGACGGGAACGCTCGGCGCGTGCTTGGTTCAGCAGCGCCTGCTGTTGATTGCGTTGCTGCGCGAAGCGTTGCTCACGCTGGCGCGCTTCGGCGTTGTCACGCGACTGACCTTGTTCGATCAGGCGTAGCAGCTCCGACATGCTCGCCGCATTATCGTCCTGAGCAACAGCCGTATTAATACCTAAAGACAGGAGACCTGCCGTAACGAGAATAATTAGACGTTTCATTACGAGCCCTCCGTCGCTGCTTTAACCGGGAGCAACAGCAACTGCGGTGCAATTAGGGCTTTCTCCATCTGGATCGCCTTCTTCACTTCATTGCGCGCATCGTCTGCTTCTTCCCAACTATCGCTTTCCATTGACCAACGTGCCGTCACTTCTTCATCTTCCGACTGCATGTAAAGGCCAATTCGACCCACACGCAATACGTTGAAGTCACGCACGACGCCGTCGAATTCATGCGTTTCGACGTACACATCCAGGCCGCTACCGTAATCATTCTCGATTTGGTACGCCTCCATCACTTTGCGGAATTTTTCCGCCACGCTCACATCCGAGCGCTCCATGATGTTCTTCAACTCATTCACGCGGTTGGTGCGTTCGTCCATCAAAAATGGCACGTCCACATTGATCGATTGCTCCAGGGCATCGATCATTTTCTCCATCAGCGGGAAGATCTGACGGTTGATCACATCAACCTGGTCCATTGACAGACCGATATCTTCCAAAACAGCTTGCTGGCCATTGGTCTGAGCGACCATGAGGCGGTTGTAGACCTTCAGACCATCAATCTCTTTATTAATAGCCCGGTATTGGTCTTCCAGTGAACGTGTACCTTCAACAACGGCATTAATTCGTTCTTGTGATTGTTGTGCCAGATTGAGACGCCGGTCCTGCGCTTGCAGCACCTGATCTACCGTCTGGGCGAATACGCTGCCGGATGCCGCAATGAGGCTGCCTGCGAGTAACGCAAGCCCCACGCGCCGACTGCTTGATTTGCACCGTTTCATGAACGCTCCTTTAGAGGTCAATGTTATTGAACTAGTTGTTATAGGGAGAGGGATGCGAATGTATCGCTAAATACATGCACAAAGAAAAGCCGAAACGCGGATGCGTCTCCAGCTGCGCTCGCGACCCTCTCCACCGTCGCCGCGGCGATGATTTGTTCGGACCTGTCAGTGTTCTCTCTTCTGTTTGGCTCCCCGGCGCAAAATGCTCCGGTTTCCCCGCCATTACTATGTTTTCAGGCCCCGACTACCTGTGGCAGAGAATAACACATGGTTCACGAATGGCTAGCCCGCGAGCGACATAAGATTTTTGCGATCTGGCCTCGATTTTGCAGCGCTTCTCGACGCGCTGGAACGAACAAATCAGTAACACAAGTAACTGAATTCCCGAGAGTTGACATCGAAAAGGCGTTGCATGATGATCCGGGGCATGGAGACGTGTCGCAAATTGACCAATATCACTCTTGGAGCGCAGCTTGTGCTGCTGCTTCTGCTCCTGCCTGGGAGGCATGGCGGGTAGCGCATCGATCTAATTCCGAAGCAAACCCCGCATCCTAGAAGGATCGTGGGGTTTTTTTTGGCGTATTCGAAAAACGCATAACAGCAGGAACCTAAACCAATGCAAATGTATTCAGAAACCGATGTCGACACACAGGTACTCGCCGATAAGCGGGTCGCCATATTGGGATATGGCAGTCAGGGCCGAGCGCATGCACTCAATCTAAAAGACAGTGGCTTTGATGTGGTCGTCGGCTTACGCCCGGACGGCGGCAGCTGGGCGAAGGCAAAAGCCGACGGGCTTAACGTTGCACCGCCCAACGAAGCGGTTATCGGTGCCACCATTATTGCGTTTCTGACCCCGGATATGGTGCAAAAGAGCTTGTATGAGTCGGTGGTCGACCATATCGACCAGGGCGCAACCTTGCTGTTCGCCCATGGCTTTGCGGTTCACTATCAGCAGATCGAAGCCCGCGAGGACCTCAATGTCGTCCTGATCGCGCCGAAAGGTCCGGGTGGACTGGTGCGGCGCCAATATGAAGAAGGTCATGGCGTGCCCTGCCTGGTCGCGGTTGATCGGGACGCCACCGGCGGCGCCCTCGCCTTGGCACTGGCCTATGCTGCCGGCATCGGCGGAGCCCGCGCCGGCGTCATCGAGACCACGTTTGCCGAAGAGACCGAAACTGACCTGTTTGGCGAGCAGGCGGTGCTCTGCGGCGGCGCGACAGAGCTGATTGTTGCCGGCTTTGAAACCCTGGTGGATGCCGGTTATCAGCCGGAGGTGGCCTATTACGAAGTCATGCACGAAATGAAGCTGATCGTTGACCTGCTACACGAAGGCGGACTGAAGAAAATGCACCAGTTCATCAGCGATACGGCGGCCTGGGGCGACATGATCAGCGGTCCGCGGGTGGTCGATGATAGTTCCCGCCAGGCGATGAAGGACATCTTGACCGACATCCAGGACGGCACCTTTGCCAAGAATTGGGTGGCGGAGAACGAAGCCGGCATGCCCGAATTCAAGAAACGTATGAATGCGGACCTTGAACACCCCATTGAGTCGGTTGGCGCAGATCTGCGCGGCCGAATGGATTGGTTAGAGGAATAACTTTTATATCCAATAGTTTATGGAACAAACCTGAGAGATGACATGAGCGACCAAGTACGGATTTTTGACACCACTCTTCGCGACGGCGAACAGGCCCCTGGCTGCAGCATGACGCTGCAAGAGAAGCTCCGTGTTGCCAAACTCCTTGCTGAGCTCAATGTCGACATCATCGAGGCCGGTTTTCCAGCGGCCTCCCCTGGCGATTTCGACTCGGTCAAGGCCATCGCGGACGCCGATTACGGGCCCACGATTTGTGGGCTTGCCCGCTGCAATCCCGAGGACATCCAAAAAGTCCACGATGCGGTCAAGGGAGCGGCCAACCATCGAATCCACGTGTTCGTCGCGACCAGCGCTATCCATCGCGAGCATAAACTGCGTATGGCCAAGGAAGAGATCATCAAGAGTGCCGTCGGCGCAATCGGCCTCGCCAAAGAACTCTGCGATGACGTCGAATTTTCGCCGGAGGATGCATCCCGTACCGAACTGGCGTATCTGGCCGAGGTGGTGAGCGCGGCGATCGAAGCGGGTGCCACCACCATCAATATTCCGGATACCGTCGGCTATACCGTCCCGGCCGAGTTCGATGAGCTGTTCCGCTATTTGAAGACACACGTTGCCGACATTGATGACGTGACCTTAAGCGTCCACTGCCACGATGACCTGGGTATGGCGGTGGCCAACAGCCTGGCAGCGGTGCGTGCCGGTGCCAGGCAAATCGAGTGCACGATTAACGGCATCGGTGAACGCGCGGGTAACTGCAGTCTTGAGGAAGTGGTCATGGCGATCAAAACTCGGGCTGAGTTCTTCGGACTGCAGACTGGCGTTGATTCGACCCGCCTCTATCCAACCTCGCGATTGGTCTCGAGCATTACCGGTATGCATGTACCTCGAAATAAAGCGATCGTTGGCGAGAATGCCTTTGCCCACGAGGCCGGCATCCACCAGCACGGCATGCTGCAGCACGCCTCAACCTACGAAATTATGGAACCGCAAGACGTCGGCATCAGCCGCTCGAGCTTAGTCCTGGGCAAACACAGTGGCCGCCACGCGTTCCGTGACCGTGTCGCCGAACTTGGATTTGAATTGGACGAATTCGAAACCAATCGCGCCTTTCAAGAATTTAAGAAACTCGCCGACTTAAAAAAGGATGTTTATGACGGTGACATCGAAGCGATCATCATGAATGTCGATAGCGCTTCGTCGGGTCCGTGGACGTTGAAACGTTTGGAAACGCGCACAGCGACGGATTCAACGGCCGAGGCCACGGTCGAACTGGTCGGCGAAGCCTTGGAGCCGATCGCGGCGACGTGCGAGGGCGACGGCCCAATTGCGGCGTCAATGGCAGGTTTGGAAAAAATTACCGGCGTGAGCGTGGTGTTGACCAATTTTGAACTGCACAGTACTTCGATGGGCGACGACACCATGGCTGAGGTAACGGTTACCGTGGAGCACAATGACAAGAGTTACCGTGGCAACGGTACCAGCGTGGATATCGTCGAGGCTGGCGCCCGCGCCTGCCTTGAGGTGATCAATCGAATCCTACGTCGGCGAGACGTGGATACCGCCGGGACCGACTCCACCGCCAGTATGTCGAGTGCAACGATTTAAGGAATCCATAGCGCGTGCCAACCCTGTTTGAGAACGTCTGGAATCAGCACGTCGTCGTTGCGGAAACCGCAAACACACCGGCGGTGCTGTATATCGACCTGCATCTGATTCATGAGGTGACAACTCCGCAGGCATTTAGCCTATTGCGCAGCCTGAATCTATCGGTACGGCGAACCGATCGAACCCTTGCAACGATGGACCATTCGACCCCCACGACACCGGTATCGAGTTTTAAAGATCTTGCGGTGGTGGGCGAAAGCGCTGTCAAACAAATTACCGTGATGGAACAAAACTGCGCCGACTTCGGTATTGAATTGCACGGCTTCAACAGCGCGCATCGCGGTATCGTTCACGTGATCGGTCCAGAACTTGGCGCGACACAGCCGGGTAAAACGATTGTGTGCGGTGACAGCCATACCAGCACGCACGGTGCGTTTGGCGCTTTGGCGTTTGGCATCGGTACAACCGAGGTTGGGCATGTCTTGGCGACCCAATGCCTGTTGCAACGCAAACCCAAAACTCTCGGCGTCGACATTACCGGTGCGCTGCCACCTGGCGTGTTCGCCAAGGATGTAATTCTCGCGTTAATCGGTGAAATCGGCGTCGACGGCGGCACCGGGCACGTGATTGAGTATCGTGGTGACACGATTGCCGCGATGGACATGGACGAACGCATGACCGTGTGCAACATGTCGATCGAAGCCGGAGCGCGCGCCGGCATGATCGCTCCGGATGACACAACCTATCAGTATTTGCACGGCCGACCGAAGGTGCCCAAGGGTGCTGACTGGGACGCCGCAGTAACACGTTGGCGCACCCTTCCTGGCGATGACAGCGCGCGTTTCGACCGCCACGTAACGATCGATGCCGCGCAACTCAAACCCAAAGTGACCTTCGGAACCAATCCGGGAATGGTCATAGGAATTGACGAAGCCGTGCCGCAGGCGAATGACACCAGCGAGCAAAAGGCGCTCGATTACATGCAGCTATCCGCCGGTCAAGCAATGAGCGAGGCACCCGTGGACGTGGTGTTTGTCGGCAGTTGCACCAACTCGCGCCTCAGCGACTTGGAATTGGCTGCGGATATTCTTCGCGGTCGCAAAGTCGCGCCCGGAGTAAGAATGTTGGTGGTGCCGGGCTCGCAGCAAATCAAGAAAGATGCCGAGGCACGTGGTCTCGACCAAGTATTTGCTGCGGCGGGTGCTGAATGGCGCGAGTCCGGCTGCTCAATGTGTCTCGGCATGAACGGCGATACCGTTGCAAGTGGCAAGCTCAGCGTGAGTACCAGCAATCGCAATTTTGAAGGTCGCCAGGGTATCGGCGCACGGACGGTATTGGCGAGTCCGGCCACTGCTGCTGCCTCCGCGATTACCGGTCATGTAGCGGACCCCCGACCGTTTCTACGAGACGACGTATGACGCCACTCACCCACATTCGATCAAGAACCGTTGTGTTGCCAACCCGCGATATCGATACCGATCAGATTATTCCGGCCCGTTTCCTGACATCGACATCAAAAGAAGGCTTCGGTGAAAAGCTATTCCACGATCTTCGTTATGACACCGACGGCAATCCAATCGAAGACTTTGTGATTAACACTGTGGCCGCTACCGAGTGTCGTGTGCTCGTTGCCGGCAACAATTTCGGCTGCGGGTCATCACGCGAACATGCGCCATGGGCACTCACGGACTTCGGTTTTCAAGCGGTCATTAGCACCGAGATCGCTGACATCTTTCGCAACAACTCGTTAAAGAATGGATTGCTGCCGATTGTGGTCGATGAACAAATACACGATTGGTTGTTGAGCCATCCCGGTGCGGACGTCGAAATTGATGTCGCCCATTCCACATTAACCTTTGATAACGGTCGGCAAGTGACCTACCCGATTGATGCGTTTGCGCGCTATTGTCTCCTCGAAGGCATCGATCAGCTGGGCTTTCTACAACAGCACTCCGACGCGATCGTTGAATTTGAGCGGCGCTACGAATGAGCAAAACCGTCTGTTTCTTGCCGGGCGACGGCATTGGCACCGAGGTCACCGAGTCCGGTCGTCGGGTACTTGATACCGTCGGCGAAAAATTTGCACATCGCTTCGATTATGCAGATGCACTGATTGGTGGCGCCGCCATTGATGCCACCGGTTCACCACTTCCCAATGAAACCATCCAAGCCTGTAAGAACGCCCACGCTGTTGTATTAGGCGCCGTTGGCGGGCCGAAGTGGTCCGATCCGAATGCCGCAGTTCGACCGGAACAGGGATTGCTCGCACTGCGCTCGACCTTAGGTGTGTTTGCGAATCTACGACCGGTAAAGGTCAACCCGATCCTCGCCGATGCGTCACCGCTAAAAGCCGAGATTCTCGACGGCGTCGATATCATGGTCGTTCGCGAACTCACCGGCGGTATTTACTTCGGTGACAAAACCCGCGATGAAACCAGTGCATCCGATCTTTGCGTATACACCACTACTGAGGTCGAACGGATCATTCACGTCGCTGCCAAGTTGGCCGGCGAACGTCGTAAGAAGTTGTGCTCCGTCGACAAAGCCAACGTACTAGAAACGTCGCGACTTTGGCGCGCGGTAACCGACGACGTGATGGCCAATGAGTACCCGGATATTGAGCTGGAAACCTTATTGGTGGACGCGGCCGCAATGCATTTGCTTAGCCGACCACGCGACTTCGACGTGATCGTTGCCGAGAACATGTTCGGCGACATTCTCACCGATGAAGCATCAATGCTTGCCGGCTCGATGGGTATGCTGCCTTCCGCGTCGTTGGGTGATGGTGGTGTCGGCCTGTACGAGCCCATTCACGGCTCCGCACCCGATATCGCCGGCAAAGGTATCGCCAATCCTTGCGGAATGATCGCCAGCATCGCAATGATGCTGCGACATAGTTTTGATCTTCACCCTGAAGCGGATGCCATTGAAGCTGCGATTGACTCGGTTTTATTGCAAGGCGCTCGAACGGCAGACATCGCACGCAATGGTGAAACCGCGTTGGGAACTGCGGCTATGACCGATGCGATCATCGAGGCGCTAAGCGCGCAGGATTAGGCACCGGTTTCGGCGCGGCGCTCCTCACAGGTCGGAACAGTGGGCAGCTTACGCAGAATCTGCATCAACGGATCAATATCGATCTCATCGATGTCGACGCCAGGGATGACTGCGCGATTGCCGTCAAATTCAATTCGTCGCAGTTCACCGTTTACCGCGACCGGTAACGGCATTGGGAATACTACATCGCCGCTGTGACGCCAGATCAATTGAACGCCCTCGTCTATTTGTTCGCTGTCGAGAACCGGTAACGCACCTTGTCGGGCGTAGACCTCGAAGAACCAACCCAAGTCTTCGCCATAAACATCGCTAGCAATCTTCACAAAATCGTCGGTCGAACGAAATCGTGCGGCGATCGGTGGCTTGAGTAATTCCGGATTCGGCGTGTCATACACGAGGATGCGCGTCGCCTGCCAAAACTTGTCGTCTCCCACCACGTAGCGCAGTGATTGCAGCACCCAGCTTCCCTTGGTGTAAATATCTCCGGCCGGGCCGGTGCCGTCTTGATCGTCAAAGTACAATTCGTCTGCGGACAGCTCCTGTCGTGGCGCAATCGCATTGCAGGCATTGATGCGCAAATAGCTGTCGTACATCCGCGCATGAAATGCGGCTGCTCCCATCAGCTCAAGCGTGTACATCGGCTGCATGTATGCACCAAAGCCTTCGTGCAGCCATAAATCGGATACAGTCTTATGTGTCATCACGTTGCCGAACCACTCGTGCGCAATTTCGTGATGGAACAACCAATCGAAACCGTAGTCATCGCGGCGAAAATAGTTGCCATAGGCATTGACGGTTTGATGCTCCATGCCAAGATGCGGTGTTTCGACGACGCCGAGCTTTTCCTGCCCCCAGGGATACGGTCCGACCATTTTCTCGAACCATTGGGTGACCGGTATGAATTCGCGCTCAAACAGATCGCGAGCCTGTTCCTGCCGGTCTTCTATTGCCCAAAATTTGACCGGTACAACCGTGCCGTTGGTCGATGTATACGTGTTTTCAATCAACACATACGGACCAACATTGAGCGCTATGCCATACGTATTGGTTGGCACCTCAGTGCGCCAATGATAGGTCTTGCGTCCGTCGTCGGTCGATTCAACATTGACCAGCACGCCGTTCAATACGGCAACTAGATCGTGGTCAACGGTGATACGAAGATCGAGGCCGCCAGGCTCACCGTCGGGATGATCCTTGCAGGGAAACCAGAGGTCGCAGCCCTCGCCCTGAAACGAGGTGGCAATCCATGGTTTGCCAGACGGAGTCTTTGCCCAGGTAAAACCTCCTTGCCATGGCGGTCGCAGCGCTTCATGCGGAACGCCTTCATATTCGACCCAGACACGAGCCTCGTCTCCGGCGGGAAGACCGTTTGGAAGGGGGATCATCAGTTTATCGTCGGTCCGTCCGAACGTGTCGACATGGTACGGCCACCCGCCGACCGACGTGATAGTGAACTGGCCATCGAAATCCAGTTCCAGAATATCCATCTCTTCACGGGCGCGAATCGTGATCGCGGCTCTACCCTGGATAGACTTGGCAGCAACGTCGATATCGGTGGTGATGTCGTAGTGGACGACCTCGTACATGGCGAGGCGCTCGGACATCGGCCTGCCGCTGTCCATGGTTGCCGCACTGCGCTCAAAGGGTGGGCTGGCGCACGCCGCGATAAACAGCGCTGCGCATGCCGCCAGCGCTCGTTGCATTACGTCGTTTCCCGCGACTGAGCAGCCTGAAATGCTGGACGCGCACGGCATCGTTCGACGTAAACAGCCAACGGCCCTTCTTCCGGAATCATATTGAACAGCATTAAGAAGTGAACGCTGGACCCCAACATAACGTCAGCCGCGGTGAATTGCTCACCGAGTATCCATGGTCCTTCGCCGATACCAGAGACCATCGTTTCCAGCATACTGTCGAAGCTGCCCCAGCCGTAGCTTCTTGGGTTGGGTTCGGCGCCGCTCATTTTTTCGGCCATCGCAGGTTCGATCACCGCCGGTGTGTACGTCAGCCAATACAGGTATTTACCGCGTAACGGATCGTCGAGTGCCGGTGCCAGGTCGCCCATACGGTAGCGGTCGGCAAGATACAGGCAGATGGCCGCCGAATCAGACATCCTGAGATCGCCATCTACCAGAGCAGGCACTTTACCCATCGGACTCGCGTCCATAAATTCGGTATTGTTTGCGTTGGCTTCGTCACCAAGCGTAATAGGTTCGACGTCATACTCAAGCCCGGTTTCTTCCAACATCCAAACCGTTCTTACTGAACGTGTCTGCGGTGCCCAATACAATTTCATTGTCGTTCTCCATTAACACCGAGACACACTTCCGGCACGTCACCCCGACGGTTGTAATCGGATTTCATCACATAACCGTAAGCACCCGTGTTGGCAATTAATACCACGTCCCCCTCTTCGCTGGGTGGCATCAAGCGGTCGCTACCTAAGCGGTCGCCGGTTTCACAAATCGGCCCGACCACGGTTACCGACTCTGTCGCCTGTTCATCAAGGCGGCTCAAATTCACAATTTCATGGTACGCGCCGTAAAGCGCCGGTCGAATCAAGGTATTCATGCCGGCGCCTACTCCGATATAGCGCATATCCCCCTTGCCTTTCATTTGTGTCACGCGCGTGAGCAAGACGCCGGCTCGCGCTACAAAGTACCGGCCCGGCTCCAACCAAAGTTCGTACTGCGGAAAGGCGGCGCGGACTTCGGCTAACGATCGATCCAGCTCACCAAGGTCGAACGCTTTGTCGCCCGGTTTTTCCGGAATACCGATGCCGCCGCCTAAATCAATGCAGCGAACCGACGGTAGTCGATCGGCCACCGTCGCCAGTGTGGTCGCGACCTGGCGCCAATTTTCTGGATCATGCACGCCACTGCCGGTATGCGCATGAATGCCGATCACCGTGGCATTGATCGCCTCAGTACGATCAATCAATTCGTCGATTTCAAACAACGGCACGCCAAACTTTGAGTGGATGCCGGCGGTGCGAACATGCTCGTGGTGCCCGCGTCCCTGGCCCGGGTCGAGACGTACGAATATCGACTGATCACGAAACACATCCGGCCAGGCTTCAAGTGCATACAAATTATCAACCGTGACCTGTAATCCTTTTTGCAATGCCCAGGCGTACTCGTCACGCGGCGCGAAATTCGGTGTGAATAAAATACGCGAGGTATCCAAATCGGGTATTACATCCAATAAATGGCGTACTTCACCCGGCGATACGCATTCAAAATCCACGCCCTCGGCCACTAAGGTCTTCAGGATTTCGGCATTGTCGTTGGCTTTCATCGCATACAGAAGACGCCCAATGTTGCTGATCGCTTTGAGCTCATCGGTCGCGCTAACCACACTGGCTAGGTCATAGACATACACGGCATTCTTGTCGCGGCTGAGTTCGATCAATTGTTCGCGCTTTTGCGTCCACCAACTGCATCGCGGGGTCGCGGTTTTTTCGCTGCTGGTAAATAGCTCTTCCCAACGGGGCCCGAAGACCGAGTTCTGCCCGGACTTGCGAATAATGGACGCATGCAGCTTGCGCACCAGTCGCGTGCTTTGTTGTTCATCGATCACAAAGGTGAGGTTCAAATCGTTGGCCGCTTGAGACATGAGATGGACCTTTTCTTCTTCAAACACCTCAAGCACAGGCGCCAACCGCGACAGAATGGTGCGAATTTTGCGCCCGACTAAACTCAACGCCGTGCAATTGTGAATAACGCGCACGCGACACAACGCACGGAGGTCATCGGCAAGCTCGTTAAGTTGTTCATCCGATACTTCGCCGGCTGCCGAATCGATCGACACGGTTACATTGGTCTCTGACGTCGATACCAAGTCCACCGAAATGTGGTGCCGGTCGAATACGGCAAACACACGCGCAAGGAAACCTACCTGTTGCCACATGCCGACCGTATCCATCGAGATCAACACCAATCCTTGGCGAATACAGATGCCCTTTACACGCGGTTCGACCTCGTCGATATGCGCGGACACCATGGTGCCGGTGATTTCGGGATGGGCCGTGCTGCCAACGTAGAGGGGGATCTGCGCGCGACGCAATGGCGATAGGCAGCGTGGATGTAAGACCCGACTGCCAGCCGATGCGAGCTCCTGCGCTTCGTCGTAGTGCAGCGCAATCAACAAACGGGCCGATGGTTCAATTCTGGGGTCCGCCGAAAACATCCCAGGCACGTCCGTCCAGATTTCGAGGCGTTCTGCGGTCAGCATCGACGCAAAATACGAAGCCGAGGTATCCGATCCACCGCGCCCCAGCAATACCGTTTCACCCTCGCTGTTCCGTGCGATGAATCCCTGTGTCACCACCACCGCCGCAAGGTTGCGCAACCGCGCACTCAGAGTCGAGTCGGGCTGCGCGTCGCAGGTTGCTGCAAGGAAAGCCCTGCGTTGCCGCCGATCCTCAACGTCCTCGCTGCGCAGCGCATCACGAGCGTCAAACCACCCTGCATCAGTACCCGAGTTGGCGAGGTACGCTGCGATCAAACGTGTCGACATCAGTTCACCCAACGCCATTACACGAGCGCGCACCTTGACACTGACTTCACCGATCAACTGGATGCCCGCCACCAGTTGTTCCAGTTCGGCGAACGACGCTTCGAGAATGCTATCGGCATCAATACCGACCGCCTTGGCGATCAATCGATGCTGTTCTGCGATGGTTGCGAGGCGCGCAGCGCCATCGTCCGACAGCGGGTTATCCAGCAGGTCCTGCAGGGCGTCAGATACTCCACCCAATGCCGAGCAGACGACGATAACGCGATGGCCGTCTTCCTGGCGTTTTGCACATAGCGAGGCAATGGTCGGCCAGTTGTCCGCATTCGCGACGCTGCTACCGCCAAATTTAAGCACTACCCAAGATTCGTTTTCTGCTGACATCCCCGCCACAGTTCGCTCAATCAAAAAAAAACCCGCCAGGTTGTGCCTCGCGGGTTTGCTGACAATGCTCAGACCTTATTATGAGTTGGTCGATACAGTTGTCACTTCACCCACGCACCTCTGGCGCGCCATTCGTTTTAAGTGTTCTTTCATGTCGAGCATGTCGACACGTAGGCACATTACGTAGGTGACAAAATATCTGTGTGCTGAGTAAAGCCAACCGCTGCCGATTCGTCAAGTCAGTCGTCATCCCAGGCCGGCGGAATGGTCACAGCACCCTCTGATGCCGAACCGACTTCATTCCGATATTTCGCCAGCGCCCCGCCAGTTACAGACGATTTGGGCCGCACCCAATCGGCCCGCCGTGCCGTTAGTGTAGCTTCATCGACCGCAATGGAAATTTTCATGGTTTGCGCATCAATTGTTAGTTGATCGCCGTCTTCGACCAACGCGATCGGCCCACCGACGGCGGCCTCTGGGGTTACATGTCCGACCACGAATCCATGGCTACCACCAGAAAAACGCCCGTCGGTAATCAGCGCCACATCGCTACCCAGTCCTTTACCCATAATCGCACCGGTGGGGCTGAGCATTTCACGCATCCCCGGTGCTCCTTTCGGCCCTTCGTAGCGAATCACCACGACATCCCCGGCCACCACCTGATCGTCCAAAATTGCGCTCAACGCCTCTTCTTCGGAATTAAACACACGTGCGCGGCCATCAAAACGCAAACCTTCTTTGCCAGAAATTTTTGCAACGGCGCCCTCCGGCGCTATGTTGCCATGCAGTACGGCTAAGTGGCTGGTGGGTTTGATCGGTTGGTCCATAGGCCGAATCACATCCTGGCCAGCCGGATAATCGGTAACCTCCGCGAGATTCTCGGCCAACGTCTTGCCCGTCACCGTCATGCACTCACCGTGCAGCAGGCCTGCCTCCAGTAGACGTTTCATCAATGGTTGAATGCCACCGATTTCGATCAGTTCCGACATCAGGTATTTGCCGCTGGGCTTCAGATCGGCGAGTACCGGCACCCGTTTGCCAATCGCAGTGAAATCTTCCAATGCCAACGGTACGCCCGCTTCGCGCGCCATGGCGATCAAATGCAGCACCGCGTTGGTCGAACCACCCAACGCGATCACCACCGTAATGGCATTTTCGAACGCCTCGCGCGTCATGATATCGAGCGGTTTAATATCGGCGTGAATCAAGTCCACGACCGCTGCAGCGGCGCGTTCGCAGTCCTCGGTTTTTTGCTCCGACACCGCTTCTTGTGCTGAGCTATTGGCAAGACTCATGCCCAGCGCCTCAATCGCTGACGCCATCGTATTCGCGGTATACATGCCTCCGCAGGCGCCGGGACCCGGGATCGCGGTTTGCTCCACTTCGAGGAGTTCGTCGTCCGAAATTGTGCCACCGGCGTGCGCACCGACCGCCTCGAACACCGAAACGATATCGCGGCGTTTCACCCCGGGGCGGATAGTACCGCCGTAAACAAACACCGCCGGGCGGTTCAGTCGTGCCATCGCCATCACACAGGCCGGCATGTTTTTATCGCAGCCACCGATAGCGACGAATCCGTCAAAGCCTTCTGCGCCGACCACCGCTTCGATCGAGTCCGCGATAATCTCGCGGGACACCAATGAGTAACGCATGCCCGGTGTACCCATCGAAATACCGTCGGACACGCTGATGGTGTTAAACACAACGCCCTTACCACCCGCTGCGTCGGCACTCTTGGCGGCCAAATCTGCCAGATCACGAATATGCATATTACAGGGCGTGGTCATTGCCCAGGTTGAAGCAATACCGATTTGAGGACGGCTAAAATCGTCTTCCGTAAAACCGACGGCACGCAGCATCGCCCGACTCGGCGCCTGCTCGCGTCCGTCCACCACGATTTTGGAATATCGTCGAAGTTCTTTTTCGTCCACAACGTGTCTCGCTCGCGCCGCACCCCCTGCGGCCCGTTGAGTCTAGCAATAGCAGTCGTTGTTTAGGAAATGTTGCGACCGGCAACGTTACGAGTCGTCATCGCGAATAATGACGGCGGTGCGTTGGTAGATCTCAGGATTATCGCTGGGCGTTGCGACCAATAACTCAACACTAAACGCCTCGTTGTCCTCAAACGCAAAGTCCTGCACTAAAGGAATCAGCAATCGTGCCGTGCGTTGACCCGGGCCAAACTCAATCCGCGAACCGCCCGGTGCAAAATAATCTTCGCCACTGCTTGCCGTGATATCGCGAATCGCATACTCGACCGACAGCCGCGTGCCTCCCGGATTGAATCGCAACACGTCAATTTGTACCGCCGGATCTTGCTCACTGACCGAGAGTTGGCTGACGGCAAACGCCACCGTATTGGCCGGCAATCCGGACTCAAACGCACGCTGATCGTCATCCTCGAGCGTTACCTCGATATTGGCCAGCTCCGACGTCGGCGTATCGGCAACGCGAATTCTTAACGTCGACACTTGATCGGCTTCGCGCAACGTGTCCGCGGTCATGGCGATCGTCACACGTGCCCGCTCCTGACCTTCCGGAAACTCCAGTAAACCGTTGTTGGAAATCGAATATTGATTCGTCGCCCAGGGCGATCGATTGCCACTGAAACTGACCTCTTCTATGCGCAACGTCAACGCCGACACGGTTAGATCACGAACGACGTCAACAATGGCACTGCCACCGCTTTCTGAAAGTCGTAAGCTGACGGTACCGGCCGACCCACCAACGCGACTAATCGGAATCTCCAAATCCGCCGCTGGCAACGCCGAGAAATCCACCAGTGCCGGTGTCGATGCGCGAGCCGATTCATCGGCGTCTTCGAACACCTCGGCATCTCGCGTATCGCCAACGACAGCCACCTCTGCAGCCGCAGACGGGAGTTCATCATCGACTGTATCCACCGGATCGGCGACTTCGGTCGCGATTGCCGGTGCCGCCGTGCTCAATGGCGCGGCGTCAAACTCCGGAACCGGAGGCTTACTTTCCCGAACCGTCGATGCGCCGAAATCCGCCCCGGTGTCATCCGGAAGGTAGCTTTTGACCTTCTCCAATAGCGGTTCAATCATGTCGAACTGATACAGCGCGCCGCCAACAAGGCCAAGCAGCACAATTAGACTGGCAATCCAACGACCGGCTCCCGGCCCGTCATCGATACTCATGTCTTCACGGATGGGAACAGTGATTGTAATCGGATCACTGTCGCGTAAATCCATCGCATCGAGGAAGTCCTGCATACTCTCAAAGCGTGTGACGCGTGAATACGCCAGCGCTTTTTTGAGGACCCGCCAGCGAGCCTCACTCATGCCTTGCGGGCACTGTGGCTTCATGCCTTCCTCGGCGGCCTCAGCAGCGTTGCGCGGGCCAAACACACGGAATCCGGCAATCAGCCGGTATTGCAAACATGCCAACGAGAAAACGTCGTCAGACGGTGTCGGATCTTCGCCGGTGAGCACCTGCATGCTCGAGTAAGCGGGTGTCAATAAGCCGAGAACGCCAGGATCGAACTCCTGCGTCTCTTCAATTTGTTTTTGTCGAACCCGTGCGACGCCAAAGTCGAATAGTTTGGCTGTCCCATCGCTCATGATCATGACGTTGCCAGGCTTCACATCGGCATGCACGATGCCCCGTTGATGCGCGTACTCGAGCGCCTCACCCACCTGGTGCACGATCTCGAACGCGCGGTCCTTGTCAACTTTGCGCGTCTTCGGATCGTCCAGAATGTCCGCGAGCGTGCGCCCCTCGAGCCATTCCATGACGATGAAATACAGATCGTCCTCGCGATCCAAATCGACAAAACGAACGATGTTCGGATGCGTTAATGCACGACCTTTGGCTGCTTCTTGTTGCAACGCTCTAAGTGCCTGGCCGTTCTCCGCTAGATGCGGCGACAGTACTTTGATCGCGACGTACGGATCACTGCCACCCGCCTCCGCCAACCGTCGATCGAGTGCCTTATAGACCACGCCCATGCTGCCGCCAGCCACGCGCTCCTGCAGCAGGAAACGATCCCGCAGAACCGAACCGACCTGCACACGATCATCTGCCGTACTCGGCGGCATCGTGCTTTCGTCGTTGATCACCATCGTGCGCTGCAGACCCTGGTCGGCAGGCGGCGGCGCGGTCGCCTCAAGCACCGGAGTGTCCGGTTTGTCGTCCAGTTCAGCGGCCGCCTCGGCAATAGTCTGTACGTGCTCTACTGCGACCTGCGGCGCGGATGACCGGGTCTGGGCATGTCGATCGGGTGTTGTCGGAACCTGTTCGGAAACGAATCGATCCAGCATCGATTTCACCAGCTGGAACGTCTCCTTGCGCAGCTGCCCTGAGTCATATTGTTCTTGCAGTACGCGCCGAACCACTGCTTCGCTGGCACCGTCGGTGCCGAGCAGTTGCCCCATACTTTCCTGTATATCGGCAAGCAAACGCACGTCGTCGATCTTGCTATCGAGACGATTCTCGAAGCTCGACAGCTGCTCCGCGAGTGCGTCACGCATTTTTTCCGTTTCGGCGTTCATGTAAAAAGCCGCAAATCTCCGTATTTGAGCCCTTGCCCACGTCTGAGCAGGTTAAGTGTAAAGGTTACGTCAAGTTCGTACCCGGAACTGGTCGTCAGAAAATCTTGCCGGGATTCAAGCGATTATTGGGGTCCAGCGCGGTTTTGAGCGTTTTCATGAGCGCCAGTTCCGCGGCGCTCCGATAGTGCGCTAATTGCGCTTTTTTGAACATACCGACACCGTGCTCGGCGCTAAAACTGCCGTTATAGCGCGCGACTAAATCGTACAAGGCCTGCGTGTAGTGCTTGCCTTGTTCGACAAATGCGTCCGCATCGGCCGCTATCGGCTGCGAGACGTTGTGATGCAGGTTGCCGTCCCCCAAATGTCCAAAAATGACCGGCCTGGCATCCGGCAACATCTCGTGTTGCAATCGAGCCGCATCGGCAAGAAAGGCATCGACCGTGCCGATCGGCACTGCGATATCGTGCTTGACACTCACGCCTTCAAATTTTTGTGCGGCTGAAATCGAGTGCCGTATACGCCAAAACCCGTCACGCTCGGCGGAGTTTTTGGCAACCGCCGCATCCACAATCACACCGCGCTCAAGTGCCGAACCGAGCCAGCCTTCAACCTCATCAACCGCCACCTCAGCCTCAATTAGCGCATACCAGGGTGACGTAGCATCAAACACCCGTCGTGTATCCGGGATGTGTTGTATCACCATGCCCATCGCAGCCTCGCCGATCAGCTCAAATGCCGCGATGCGGTCGCCCAGCTGACCGCGTGTATCGCTGAGCAATTTACATGCGGCGTCCACTGAGTCCGCCGCAATCAACGCCGTGGTTTGCTGCCGCGGCCGCGGATACAGTCGCAGTGCCGCCGCGGTAATGATGCCGAGTGTGCCTTCGCTACCGATGAAGAGTTGCTTGAGATCGTACCCGGCCGTGTCTTTTCTGAGCGTCCGCAAACCGTTCCAAATGGTGCCGTCGGCAAGTACCGCCTCAATCCCCAACACTTGCGCGCGTGCCGTACCATAGCGAAGCACGTTGATGCCCCCTGCATTCGACGACAGATTGCCGCCGATTTGGCAGCTACCTTCTGACGAAAGGCTCAACGGAAACAACCGATCGATGTCTGCCGCTGCGGCCTGCACGTCCGCCAACCGGCAACCCGCCTCCACGGTGATCGAATAATCGGCTGCATTGACCTCGCGAATCTGATGCATGCGAGATAGCGACAGCAAGACTTCATCTCCGGTTGGCGTAGCACCGCCGACCAACCCGGTGTTACCCCCCTGCGGCACGATCGCAACGCCGGCCTCTTGGCAAATGCGAACGATGGCGGCGACCGCCTCGGTGGATTCGGGCTGTACCATAATCGGCGTTGCGCCCCGGTATCGATCTCGCCAATCCGTTAGGTGCGGCTCAAGCTCAGCTGCGTCGGTGACCCAACCTTTAGGTCCCACCACCTGTTTAAGTGCGTCAATCCACATACACCGCATCAAAATCCGCAAACGAAGAAAACGTATTCCAGTCCATGATGCTGCCGCACATCAAGACCACCACGGTTTGCCCAGCGAGACGCTCGCGTAACGGACCAAACAGCGCCGCCGTCGCCGCCACACACGCCGGTTCCACCGCCATCTTCATTCGATGAAATGTCCAGCCCATCATACGTTTCAATTCGTCATCATCGACCAACACCATGGCCTCGACATGTTCGGCACACATCGCATGCGTGTACTCGCTCGCAAACGGCGCGCCTAAGCTGTCGGCAATGGTATTCACGGCCTCGATGGATACCGCCTCGCCCTGCGCAAGGCTCTTCGACATGGAATCGGCCCCGCTCGGCTCGACGCCGTAGATCCGGCAATTGGGATTGGCCAAACGCACCGCATTGGCAACGCCACCGATCAGACCGCCGCCACCAACCGAGACAATTACCGCATCAGCCTCACTGACCTGTTCGGCAATTTCGAGACCCAACGTTCCGGTGCCGGTCGCGATGGTTTTGCCGTCAAATGGATGCACCATGAAGCGCCCTTCGTCGCGGCGAATCGATTCGGCCATTTCAAAAGCCTCATGCACCGTGCCGGCATGTACGATTTCCGCGCCGTAGCTGGCGCAAGCCTCTACCCGAGCCGGGTTAGCGCTCGCGGTCATAACAATCTTGGCGCCCACACCATAGGCCTTGGAAGCGTACGCCGTGGCTACGGCGTGACAGCCGGCGCTCACCGCCGTCACCCCAGCTGCACGCTCATCGGCCGACAGCCCGTGTACCGTTGCTAAAGCACCGCGAGCCTTGAAGGTTCCGGTGTGCTGCAAGAATTCGAGCTTGGCGAAAACGCGTGTGCCATTGCTCAATACCGATTCGATCGCCTCCGCGCGTAGCACCGGCGTACGCACGATCGAATCGCCCAGCGCATCGCGCAAGGCTCGAATTTCGTCGAGTGTAGGCGCTTCAATCACAACATCCTGTCCTTTTTCTTATGTAAACTATGCTGGCTGCCGCTATACAGTAATGTCTGAAATATAAATTAGATACAGCGGTTTTCTGAATAATACTTGCGCTCAACTTCAGAGTTGATTAGTTTGAATTGGCGCTTGGGGCACGCCATGGAACTTGACGAACTTTCGCAATCCGGTATTCGGCGAATCGCCGATTTCTCGCCCTATCTTGATCAACTCGCCGGTCTCGCCCAAGGCATGGACCTGCGCCAGCGTAGCAATCTTGTTCACTTAGAGAAATGCCTACATCAGCACTGGTCGCTCGGCCAGAACACGATCCTCAGCTGGGCGACTCACAGTGGCGGCATGCTGATCCTAGTGGTCCCGCATTACGCGATCGCGGAATATACGTCCGCCAACAACGCCGAACAAAAGCCCAAGATTTCCGCCAACTTCATTACCGAGCTGATCTCCGGTGATCGTCAGCTAACCCACAACCAGATGGAAAAGGTCGCGCGGCTGCTGGAAGTGGAGCCGATCTTCTTGCCGCTCCGCCAGCCACTCACCGGCGGACGCGGCGAAACTCAGATCATTGAAAAGATGATCCGCCGCTACGGTATCAACTTCGTCGCCAGCCGTGCGGTGTGCCTGTTCGATATAGTCGGCTTTAGTTTGCTGACGCCGTTTGAGCAAATGACGCAGCTCAACAGCCTGTCGTACTCACTCAACTCGGCCCATGCCAAGATGATCGAGCAGGATGTCGGTATCGATTTCGCACGCTCATCGAGCGGTGACGGCTTCTACGTATGGAATCGTGACGACGGCTTGGAAGCCAACGTCAATCTCTACCACTTCATGCATATCGTGCTGGCTGACAACGCGATTGCACGCAGTAAGGCAGCGTCAAAAGCGGTTCCGAGGCTCCGAGCATGCTTCCATGTCGGCAGCTGCTACGAATTCCATCAAGCCGAAGGTCTCAACCCGACGACTCACGACTTTATCGTCGGCGATGTCACGATTGAATTGGCTCGGATGATCGAAGCCGCACTGCCAGGCCAAATCCTGGTCGGCGAATTCCTGGCCGATCTGCAGGACGGCAAGCCGATGAGCATGGAGGATACTCAAGCGCATCTGGACGCGGTGACATTCCTAGAACGAGCCCAGGGCAACTTATCTCAGCTCAGCGGTATGGAGCTCTCAGGTGAACGTGTCACGGCGATTAAGTGCTACCTCACCGGCGAAAGCATGGGCGATGGGCAGTTTTCGATTCGCCGCCTCAGAATTCGTGACAAACACGGTCTTTCCCGCGTGGCCTACAACGCCAAGGTCAATATTTATCGCGAAACCGCGCAACCGATTCTATTGGGGATTGAAGATAAGAAGTTGGCGCTGGCGTTGGCTTAGGGGCTACTCGCTCTTGACCGAGGGCCGAAAATAGAATTCGTAATGCGTCACGCGGTCCGGCGATTCGTCGATGATCTCCATAACTTCTTCAACCGTCGGCTCGATAGCCTCAGGCCAGTCACACGAATACCGTAGATGCGGCTGCACGGAGCCGTTGTCGAACAACGTGAATGCTTCGAACCCCTTGAAGTCGAATTCTCCGGCCAACACGGCCGCCACAAGCGCCTGGCAGTCACCTTTGGCGACCAGTGTCAGCGCGCCGCTTTGCACTGCGGATATACCCAGGGCCTCAGGGTCGCCTATCGGCCGGTCGGGGAAAATTAGTTCAGCCACAATATAATTACCTTAACCAGAAGCCGTCGATCGCCGGCTTCTGAGCAATCGTTCGTCACCTTGCCTGGCAACTTTCTCGAAACAGGCATTCAACGGAGCCTCGATGGACCAACGATCGACGTGCGACATTTTTGCCAACCGATCGGTGATCAGCTCTTCAAGAATGTACTCGCGTTTACCTTTCCACAATTTATCGGCAAGCGCGACCAGCAACTCTTCGATTGCAATGCCCTCTTGGTAGTAGTCGCCGTGGGAAACGCAGCATCTTGCGATCGATTCCTGTACACCGTTCTCTAGCATCAGTTGCATACCCGAAGCTTCATGATTACTGCCGACGTCCGTCAATTCGTCCGGGTGCAGAATTTTGCCTGCGTCATGGATAGCGATCCCTAGTCGAACGAGATCTTCATCCACGTGGACGCCGAGATCTCGTGCCGCGTCGAGGATCTCTTCACCGGCTTCGCCCACTAGTTGAACGTGGGTAAGGAGGCGCTCTGAGGCACCGAGCGTGCGCAATAATTCGTATGCCTCTATGACCGACTTGAGCATCTACTCAGCCTGACGTGGATATGCGTTTACAGGAATTCGGATTGATCGCCTACCATATAACTTTGAGGACATAGTAAGTGGGCAACATTGCAGGGCGCTACAGCCTCTCGAACACCTCATGGAATCCGAGAATATCCGAATAGACGTACATTTTGCCGTCACGAAGGCAGGCTTCAGTTTCGGAATTCAACGTCGGATAGCTAAACGCGAAACAGTTGGGCGACCCTTCTACGCGTTCATAGGTACCCGACCACGATTGACCGTCCATCGTGGACTTCGCAGAACCATCTTCAATTTCGACCACCATTTTGCCCAGCATGCGGCCAAGTAATACGCGGCGACCTTCCCCCATTCCGGCCTTTTCTGCCTCCGCGAGCGTCGCTTCTTTATCGGAACGCCAAGTACCTTCTATCAAGCCACCACCAAAATACTTGTCGTAGCCAATGTATGCTCCGTAAGCGAGCGCTGCGAAAATAATGAGTTTTATTAGGCCGTTCATCGATTTCCCCAATTTACCCAATGCGGTCTTGTGATTATAAGCCACAGATTTGGCAACTTGGGGCGAGAGGATTTGGTTGATGCCTACGGCAACAATCCCTTCGGGACCGGCGCGCTTCGGGGCTCGAGGATGGAGCTCGGGCTTTGATCATAAAAACCACCCTTCGTTTGGCCACGTCGCACCAACCCCTACTCGATTCAAAAAAACGCCAACCTGGCAGGTCAGCGTTCTTTGAAAGTTGGTCGGGGCGAGAAGATTCGAACTTCCGACCCCCACAACCCCATTGTGGTGCGCTACCAGGCTGCGCTACGCCCCGACCGATGCAGAATCATGCTCACGAGCACGCCTACAGGCCGCGCATGATACGCGCGGCAGAAAACTTAGGAAAGGAAAATTACCGACGCAGTATCTTAAGAACTTGTTCAAGTTCTAAGCGTAACTGCTTGATAATTTGTTGGCTTTGCGTGACATCCGACTTCGCCGTGTCGCCCATCAGGCGCTGGCGAGCACCGCCAATCGTGAAGCCCTCGTCGTATAACAGGCTGCGAATCTGACGGATGATCAGCACGTCCTGACGCTGGTAATAGCGCCGGTTGCCGCGTCGTTTGACGGGCTTAAGCTGCGGAAATTCCTGCTCCCAGTACCGAAGTACGTGCGGCTTGACCGCACACAAGTCGCTTACTTCACCAATCGTGAAGTAGCGCTTGCCAGGAATTGGAGGTAATTCGTCGTTATTCCCCGGGTCCAGCATATGCTTCTACTCGGGCCTTTAATTTTTGTCCTGGCCGAAACGTAACAACCCGACGGGCGGTGATTGGAATCTCTTCACCGGTTTTCGGATTGCGTCCAGGCCTTTCTTTTTTATCCCGAAGATCAAAATTCCCGAAGCCGGAAAGTTTGACCTGCTCCCCTACTGCAAGCGATGCCCGCAGCTCCTCAAAATACATATCAACGAGTTCACGAGCTTCGCGCTTGTTCAGTCCAAGCTCGTTAAACAGCGATTCCGCCATGTCAGCTTTTGTCAGTGCCATTAGCTCTTATTCTCTCAACTCGGCGCCAAACTTTTCGTGCAGTTTTTGTACTGCAGCGGCCATTGCAGAGTCCGCATCGTCGTCAGTAAGGGTGCGGGATGTTTCCTGCAAAATCAAGCCTAAAGCTACGCTTTTTAGCCCTGCTTCTACTCCTGGCCCCTGATAAACGTCAAAAATTCTGACACCTGCGACCAAGTCCGGAATGGCGCTTCGCACCTCGGCAACCAGGTGCTGAGCAAGAATATTTTCGTCGACAACAACCGCTATGTCGCGGCGAATCGAGGGAAACTTTGAGACCGCTTCTTCGATAGGAATCGTCGTACTTAAGGTCTTGGCCGCATCGAGCTCAAATACAAATGCATCCGGTTTGAGATCAAACGGCTTCTTCAACCGCGGATGCAGTTTGCCGATCACTCCGATCGATTCGCCGTCTCGCAAAATCGATGCCGCCTGACCCGGTTGCAACGCCGGATGCTTCACCGCTTCAAAGTCAATTGATGCGGACGAATCCAACAGCCCAAGAATCGCCTCGACATCGGCTTTTATGTCATAAAAATCAATCGGCTGTGCCTGCTCTGCCCATTGCTCCGGACCGCGTGTACCCACACTGATACCGCCGATACGTACCGGTTCGTTATGACTACCGAGCGCGCCGGTAAAAGCCTTACCGATTTCAAACAAACGCACACGCGATTGTTGCCGCGCGACGTTCGATGCTGCAGCTTGCAGCAAACCGGTGAGTAACGACGAGCGCATGACCGACATCTCCGAAGAAATCGGATTGGTTAACACCAACTCGGAAGCTTCGCCGGTCACGGTTTCGTTTAACGACGGCTCGACAAAACTGTAGGTCACTACTTCCTGATAATCACGACCGGTTAGCACATCGGCAACGCTGTTGGTTGAGATCTGTGTTTCGGTCAATGGCTCGAGCGGTGTTGCAGCGATCGCGGTCGCTTCGGGAATATTGTCATAGCCGAAAATGCGAGCAACCTCTTCAATCAGGTCAGCTTCAATCGCAATGTCAAAACGAAACGCCGGTGCGACAACATCCCACCCTCTGTCGGTTGCTGTGACTTCCATACCCAAGTTGGTGAGAATGTCTGCGACACGCGCGTCGTCAATCTCGACACCCAACAGTGCCGACAGCCGTTCACGCCGCAAGGAAATGTTGGACGGCTGCGGCAGGGTTTGGCCGTCACCATGCACTTCGATAGGACCGGCATCGCCACCGGCAATTTGCAGCAACAATTCACTGGCGCGCTCAACCGCACGTGCTTGTCCATTCGGATCAACACCGCGTTCAAAGCGCATCGAAGCGTCCGTATGCATGCCGTAGGAGCGCGCGCGTCCAGCAATATGGATCGGCGTCCAGAAGGCGCCCTCGAAATAGACATCGACGGTCTCGTCAGACACCGCGGTAGAGAGCCCGCCCATGATGCCGGCGATCCCAATGACGCCGCTGTCGTCGGTGATCACCATCGTGTCGTCGTTCAAGTCGACGACCTTTTCGTCCAGCAATGTCACTTTCTCGCCGCTTCGGGCCAGTCGCGGGACAATCGCGCCCTGCACTTTCGCGGCGTCATAGGCATGCAATGGCTGGCCGAGCTCCAACATCACGTAGTTGGTGATATCGACCACCGGGCTGATCGGCCGCAATCCCGACCGACGCAATCGTTCTGTCATCCAAATCGGCGACGCCGCATTCGGATTGATGCCTTTGATCAGGCGACCCGCAAACGCTGGGCAACCCTCATTGAATTCGACGACCACGGCTTGCGTGTCGTCAATCGTCGCGGTTACCGGTGCAACGTCGGCCGATTTCAGCTCAGCGCCACTGAGTGCCGACACATCGCGCGCAATTCCGAGCACACTGAAGCAGTCGCCGCGGTTTGGTGTAAGGCTCAGATCGATCGTCGCGTCCGGCAGCTGCAGAAAATCGATCAACCGCTCACCCACCGGCGCATCGTCCGGCAACCGGATAATGCCGTCCGAATCCGAACCCAGGCCGAGCTCGTCGGACGAACACAGCATGCCATTGGATACCACGCCGCGAATCTTTGCCTGTTTGAGCGTAATTCCGTTGGGTAAGGTGACACCAGGCTTTGCCAGCGGCGTTTTCATGCCGGCAACCGCGTTCGGCGCACCGCACACGATCTCCAACGTTTCGCCACTACCGTCCGACACCTGACAGACGCGCAGACGATCCGCATTCGGATGCTGTTCAGCCTCCAGGACTTCGGCAATCACAACGTCTTCGAGACCCAGGCCCTGTGGCTCGACGCCATCGACCTCGTGCCCCGTCATGGTCAGCTGATGCGCCAGCGCCTCGGTATCGAGGTCTGGGTTCACCCACTCACGTAACCAGGATTCAGCGATCTTCATAGCGACTACCGGAACTGACGCAAGAAGCGCAGGTCATTGTCGAAAAAGGTCCTCAGGTCGGACACCTGGTAGCGCAGCATCGCCAATCGCTCAACGCCCATACCGAACGCGTAACCGGTGTATACCTCAGGATCGACTCCGGCTGACTCCAATACGTTCGGATGCACCATGCCGCAGCCGAGAATTTCCAGCCACTTACCCTCTTCCCACAACACGTCAACCTCGGCGGATGGTTCGGTAAACGGAAAGTATGACGGCCGGAATCGCAATTCAGCCTTGCGTTCAAAGAACGTTTCGACGAACTGATGTAACACCGCTTTCAGGTTGGCGAGCGTAATGCCTTTGTCGACCACCAATCCTTCAACCTGATGAAACATGGGCGTATGCGTCAAGTCCGAGTCACAGCGATACACACGGCCGGGCGCGATGATTCGAATCGGCGCACCTTCTTCTAACATCGATCGCACCTGTACCGGCGAGGTGTGCGTTCGCAGCAGGTTATCGCCATTCAAGAAAAACGTATCGTGCTCGGCACGCGCCGGATGATTCGCCGGAAAGTTGAGCGCAGTAAAGTTGTGAAAATCGTCTTCGATCTCCGGTCCTGAACGAACGCCAAAGCCGGCGTTGCGAAAAATCCGCTCAATGCGATCCATCGTCCGCGTAATAGGATGTCGACCACCGAGACCGACACCGCGGCCCGGTAAAGTCACATCGACGGCATCGTCAGCCAGAGTCGCCTCAAGCGCCGCGGTCTCGAGAGACTCACGACGCGTATTCAGCGCTGTTTGCAGCACCTGCTTGGCCTCGTTGATCGCTTTACCCGCACCTGGGCGCTCTTCCACTGGCAGCGAGCTCACCGACTTTGCACGGCTGGTGAGTTCGCCTTTCTTGCCAAAGTAGTTGACGCGCACGGCGTCAAGCGCACCGAGGTCATCGGCCGCCGCGATAGCTGCCGATGCCTGCTCGATAAGCTCTTCTAGCGGCTGCATTAGCTCGCTTTTGAGAGTGCTGCCTTCGCCTGTTCCGCGATCGCGCCAAAGCCCTCAGGATCGTGTACCGCGATATCAGCCAATACTTTACGGTCGACATCCACGTTGGCCAGGTTCAGGCCATTGATCAGGCGGCTATAGGACAAACCGTGCAGACGGGCGGCGGCGTTGATGCGCGTGATCCACAGCGCGCGAAACTGACGTTTACGCTGCCGGCGATCCCGATAGGCATACTGGCCGGCCTTAATAACAGCCTGCTTAGCGGTTTTGAAAAGTTTGCTGCGCGCACCGTAGTAGCCCTTTGCCTTACCGAGGACTTTCTTGTGCCGCGCCTTGGCGGTTACACCACGTTTAACTCGTGCCATGTCTCAACCCTCCCTTACGCGTACGGGAGCATGCGACGCACGCTCTTAACGTCGGCATCCGCAACCTGCTGGGTCAAGCCCAACTGACGCTTACGCTTCGACTTTTTCTTGGTAAGAATGTGATTGAGATGGGACTGGGCTCGTTTGAAGCCGCCCTTACCCGTCTTCCGGAAGCGCTTCGCCGCGCCCCGGTTCGTTTTCATCTTCGACATTGTCTTCTCCACTTTGACTGAGCCGTGCTCCGTACTCACTGTCGCTATCGACAGCAGCCATCGCAGGCGGGATTCAAATCATGCTGCGGTTGTCGTTCCCGCAACACGAAAAAACTAGTGTTTCTTCGGTGCTATTACCATCACCATCTGACGACCTTCCATCTGAGGCATCTGCTCAACCGAGCCAAACTCTTCGAGGTCGTCGCGCACCCGCTTTAGCAGCTGAGCGCCTAATTGTTGGTGCGCCATCTCCCGACCGCGGAATCGCAACGTGACTTTGGTCTTGTCGCCATTCTCGAGAAACTCGGTGAGTTTGCGCAGTTTGATCTGGTAGTCACCCTCGTCCGTACCCGGACGAAACTTAATTTCCTTAACGTGTACTTGCTTTTGTTTGCGTCGCGACTGCTGTGCCTTCTTGTTTTGCTCAAAAAGGTACTTGCCGAAATCCATCACTCGACAAACTGGAGGTTCTGCGTTAGGTGAGACTTCCACGAGGTCGAGACCTTCGTCTTTGGCCAAGTCTATCGCCGTGTTTAGCGACATGACCCCTGCTTGTTCGCCGTCCGAGCCAATGACTCGCACTTCTCTGGCGTCGATTTCCTCGTTGCGTCTTACGCGTTTGTTAACTGCGATCCTAAAATCCTCCAATAAAAACAAGGCCGTAGCCACACCCGCGAACCCGAAAGTTCGCCTTGCGGCTGCGGGAACGCGATTCTATATACCCATGGTGCCAGAAACAACCGCAAAAGCGGCTGTTTTTCTACAAAAATCAGATGGTTTGTTGCACATTCGCAACGCGGAATTCATCGATCGGAGTGGTGGGCGATGGCAATCCGCCCATCACCCGCGCTAGCGCCACTCCGGGTTGGTGCGGATTGATCTTCAGTGACCAAATATCCACGGCCCCATGGCAGGAGCCGGAGAAGTTTGGTGGGCGATGGTGGTCTCGAACCACCGACCTCTACCATGTCAAGATAGCGCTCTACCCCTGAGCTAATCGCCCCGCTCGAATTCGATCCAGAACCACTGAGCCGCTGGCTCGAAGGGCGGCTACGATACTCAAGCGAAACCGCCTTCGCAAGCCTCTTAGCCGGCCTTGGTATCAGGCAATCCGAGACCGAGCTGGCGGATCGCCTGAATCTCGTCCCTGATCCTAGCCGCCTCCTCAAATTCCAGGTCACGAGCGTGCTTGAGCATCTGTTTTTCGAGCTTCTTGGCCTTTTTCATGAGCTGCTCCGGGCTCATACGATCGTATTCCGCCTTTTTCTCAGCGACTTTCCGAGGACCGCGCCCCGGCACCGGGTACGCCGCTTCCATGATATCGGCCACCTGCTTCACGATGGTTGCGGGTTGGATGTTGTTCTGTTTGTTGTGCAGAACTTGCCGTTCACGTCGACGACGGGTCTCTTCCATCGCACGTTCCATTGAGCCCGTGATCCGGTCTGCATACAAAATCGCCGTGCCATTGATATTGCGAGCCGCTCGGCCGATGGTCTGGATCAGCGAGCGTTCCGAGCGCAGAAAGCCCTCTTTGTCGGCGTCCAGAATGGCCACCAACGACACTTCCGGCATGTCCAACCCCTCACGCAGCAGGTTAATGCCGACCAGTACATCAAAAGCGCCGAGCCGCAGATCACGAATAATCTCGGTGCGCTCGACGGTGCCGATGTCCGAGTGCAGATATCGCACCCTGACGTCGTGTTCATTTAGATACTCGGTGAGATCCTCCGCCATGCGTTTGGTCAGCGTTGTGATCAAAACGCGCTCCTCAACCGCGACCCGTTTACGGATCTCGGACAGCACGTCATCCACCTGAGTTTTCGCCGGCCGCACGTCAACTTCCGGATCGATCAGGCCGGTCGGCCTCACCAGCTGTTCGACGGTGTTGTCGCTGTGCTCGCGCTCGAAATCACCCGGCGTCGCGGAGACGTAGACAGTCTGCGGTGCCAACCGCTCGAACTCCTCAAACCGCAGCGGACGGTTGTCGAGAGCGGAAGGTAGTCGAAACCCGTGCTCAACCAGCGTTTCCTTGCGCGAACGGTCGCCTTTGTACATCGCGCCGAGCTGCGGCACAGTGACGTGGCTTTCATCGATAATCAGCAGCGCATCGTCGGGCACATAATCGAATAAGCACGGCGGTGGTTCGCCCGGCTCCCGTCCTGAGAGATAGCGCGAGTAATTCTCGATGCCGGAGCAATAGCCCAGCTCCTTGATCATCTCTAAATCAAATAAAGTTCGCTGTTCAAGTCTCTGAGCTTCAAGCAATTTTTCGTGATTCCTCAGATACTCCAGTCGCTCTTTGAGCTCGACCTTGATCTCCTCACAGGCCGCGACCAGCGTTTCGCGCGGCGTCACATAGTGGGTTTTGGGAAATATCGTGAGGCGCGGTACCCGCCGACTCACCTCACCGGTCAGTGGATCGAAGTACGACAACGACTCGATCTCGTCGTCAAACAACTCCACCCGTACCGCATCACGGTCCGATTCCGCCGGAAAGATGTCGATCACGTCGCCGCGGACCCGGTAAGTGCCTTGCGAGAGATCCAGTTCATTGCGGGTGTACTGCAATTCCGCCAGGCGACGGAGAATTTTGCGCTGATCGATACGTTCGCCACGCACCAAGTGCAGCACCATACTGAAATAGGCCTCAGGATCCCCCAAACCGTAGATCGCCGATACCGTCGCGACGATCACCGCGTCTTTGCGCTCCATCAGCGCCTTGGTAGCTGACAGACGCATTTGTTCGATGTGCTCGTTAATCGAAGCGTCTTTTTCGATATAGGTATCGGAACTCGGTACGTAGGCTTCCGGCTGGTAGTAGTCGTAATACGAGACAAAGTACTCAACAGCATTTTTGGGAAAGAACTCACGCATCTCTCCGTACAGCTGGGCCGCCAACGTCTTGTTTGGCGCCAGCACAATGGCCGGACGTTGGATCCGCTCGATCACGCTCGCCATTGTGAAGGTTTTACCGGACCCGGTTACGCCGAGCAGAATCTGACGAGCTAGACCATCGCCCAAGCCCTCCACCAAACCGGCGATTGCTGTGCCTTGGTCACCGGCCGGCGAATAGCTCGATACCAATGTGATGCGGTCACGGTCATCCACTTTGGATTTCTTGGGCAGCGATGTGGTTTCACGTACCATGGCGCGGTCGGTCCGGAGGCAAACCAGTGAGTGTATCAGTTTCAAAACGCATGGCCCGCGTGAAGCCATCGCCCACTGGCGCTGCCTTGAAGCTTGCCGCCGAACTCAAAGCCCAAGGACGCGACATCATCAGTCTCGGTGCGGGTGAGCCGGATTTTGATACACCACAATTCGTCAAAGACGCAGCCGCGGCGGCAATCGCTGACGGGCACACCAAATACACACCGATCGATGGCACGGTGCCGCTCAAAGCAGCAATCGCACGCAAATTCGAGCGCGACAATGGGTTGACCTACACACCGGATCAGATACTGGTGACATCCGGCGCGAAGCAGGCGCTGTTTAATCTGTGCCTAGCCCTCCTCGACGAGGGGGATGAGGCGATCGTCCCGGCGCCCTATTGGGTTTCATATCCGGACATGGTTCGCCTGGCGGATGCAGAACCTATCTTTATCGAAACGGGCATTGAGGACGATTTCAAGATCACACCTGAGCAGCTTGCCGCGAGCATTACCGAAAGGACCCGTTTGTTGTTTCTGAACAGCCCTTCGAATCCAACCGGTGCGTGTTACTCCGGCAACGAGATTGCAGCGCTTGGCGAAGTGCTTGAAGCGCACCCCGACGTGATCATTGTGTCGGATGAGATTTACGAACCGATTCACTGGGCCGACGATCCGTTTGTGAGCTTTGCCAGCGCATGCCCATCCCTGTACGACCGCACGGTGACCATCAATGGTGTGTCCAAAGCCTACGCAATGACCGGCTGGCGTATTGGCTACGCTGCTGGAGAATCTTCATTGATCAAAGCCATGGCCACCATTCAGAGCCAAAGTACGTCGAACGCCTGTAGCATCTCTCAGATGGCCGCCATAGCCGCTCTGGACGGCGACCAGACCGTGGTTGCCGAAATGTGTGCCGCCTATCACCAACGCCACGATGCGCTGGCTTCGCTGTTGAACGCAATTCCCGGCTTTGAATGCCGCTCTGGCGAGGGCACGTTCTATGCGTTTCCGCGAGTCACAGGCGCATTGGCTGCGCTAAATATGGCGGATGACGTCGCCCTGGCCACCCATTTGGTCAACGAAGCGGATGTCGCGCTGGTGCCCGGTAGCGCCTTCGGAGCCCCGGGATATCTGCGACTTTCCTTCGCTTGCTCGATGGCAGAGCTCGAAGAGGCCGCAAAACGCATTGAAAACGCCGTAGTTGCTTGACTTACAATGGGTCGTGACCGAGAATCCCGGCCGCACATTCCCCGGTAGCTCAGTTGGTAGAGCGGTTGACTGTTAATCAATTGGTCGCTGGTTCGAGTCCGGCCCGGGGAGCCAGAATCCGCAAAGGGCCTTCCATTGGAAGGCCCTTTCGCATTCTGCACCCCGTCTGAACCCACCAGCGAAGGTTTTGATGCGGCGCCAACCAGCTTCCTAAAGATCAATCCGCAATCACCCAAGTCACTCCGAGAAAACGTATCAGGGCGGATTGGGATTCGAGTCCGGCCCGGGGAGCCAGAACCCAAGAAGGGCCCTCATGTGAGGGCCCTTCTGCGTTCTGAGGGACACGGGCTGAACTCACCAGCGAAGGGTTTAATGCGACGCCAACCAGCTTCCTAAAGATCAATCGGCACTTGCCGCCGGCGGCTCTCATTGCTCGTTTAGGCCGATTGGGACCTTTTTCGTTTGGATACCCGCGGCGCACTCGGCAGCGAGGAAATGTGGTCGCCGATCGGCGCGGCATACCTTTCGCACTATTTTTCGACAAAGCACTGAAGATCAATCGGCGATTACCTACAACGGATTTCATTGCTCGTTTGGGCCGATTGGGGCCTTTTTCGTTTGGAAAATCGGGACGCATTCACCAGCGAGGGGGAGCTACAGCTCTGATCGGGGCCCTAAAGGTCAGTCGGCAACCACCCAAGTTGCAGCTTTTCGCTATGAGGGCCGACTGGGGCGGATCGGCGCACTTCTGAGTTATCCTCACATCAACTGAGCATGCGGCCTTAATACTATGAACATGCAGAGCGCTCTATCGAACGAGATCTTTATCACCTACGTCTACATTGCTGCCGCTATGTTGGGCAGCGCTGGCCTCCTCATCGGGATCCTTTCGGTGGCCGGGAAAAATTTAAGTTCCGTCTGGAGCACGTACAAAGGTTGGTTGATCATGGTGCCGCTCGCGCTCGGCACCATATTTTTGGGTCGCGAGGCCATCATCATTGGGGTTGCGCTGTTAGCCATTTTCGGCTTTCGCGAATTTGCACGCGCGACCGGTTTGTATTCCGACTGGTGGATGACCGGCATCGTCTACCTCGGCATCGCGGCATTAGCCGTAGCGTCCTATATCGATGATCCGCGACAAGGGCTTCCGGGATGGTATGGCCTATTCATGGCTCTACCCGCCTATGTTGTTGCCGCGATTGTTCTAGTTCCCATCATACGAAACCAGGCTGACGGACAATTGCAACGTATCGCCTTGGCCATTCTTGGTTTCTTGTACTTCGGCTGGATGTTCAGCCATGTCGGATTCATCGCCAACACTACTTATGCCTACGGCTATTTACTGTTTCTTATTTTTGCCGTTGAGATTAATGACATCGCCGCCTTTACCTGCGGCAAATTGTTCGGCAAACACAGACTGCGCGAAAACATCAGCCCGAATAAAACCGTCGAAGGATCGCTTGGCGCTATCTTGGTGTCCCTCGTCATTCCATTCTTGTTCTCGTTTTCCTTTCCTCACCTGACAACTTGGCAGCTCATTCTGATTGGTCTAATCGTCGGCGTCGGTGGTCAGTTGGGCGACTTGGTGATCAGTTACATCAAACGTGACATCGGCATTAAGGACATGGGATCAGCCATCAGCGGACACGGCGGTATTCTGGATCGCATAGACAGTCTGATTTTCGTCGCGCCAATTCTATTTCATATTATTCGTTGGGTTGTAGGCATTCGGTAAACTTAGTTATGGACCAGTGGGAATATCATCCGCCGCCCGATCTAGAATCGGGGTTGTCCGAACGGCTACGCAATTTTCCGCGCCAGCCAACTATGCTGGTCTATGCGATCAGAATCGTAACGGCTATGTTGCTGCGCGGGTGGATGCGCCTGTATCACCGGCTGAGTATTCACGGCCGTAACAACCTACCGGACCAAGGCTCCTTTGTGCTGGTGTGCAACCACACCAGCCACTTGGACACACTCAGTATGCTGTGTGCAGTGCCAGTGACACGCGTGCATCGTACGTTCCCGGCTGCGGCTACCGACTATTTCTTCTCCAGTCTGCCACGCAGTGCAATCTCGGCAGTTGTCATCAATGCTTTGCCCTTCGATCGCCAAGCTAAAGGCGCTCAGAGCCTTTCTGTGTGTGGGGAGTTACTCAAAAATGATGGCAACATATTGATCATCTTTCCCGAGGGCACCCGTACAACGACAGGTGAGCTGGCACGATTTAGATCCGGAATCGGTCGTCTCGTCGTCGGCACAGACCTTAATGTGGTTCCTTGTTTCCTCGACGGCGGGATTCGTGCGTGGCCGAAAGGCACGGCGATACCGCGTCCGCGTAAATTAAAACTTCGAATTGGCAAGCCGCAGAACTACGGACACTTAGAAGAAAGTCGAGATTCGGTTCGCCAAATCTGTGAAGACTTGCATTCGCATGTTTCAGAACTAGGCAGTGAGTCATGATCACGATCTACGACCTCAAACCCGCTTTCCAGAATCTGCTGCGACCGATCTGCCGCTGGCTGGCCAGCCGCGGTATCACCGCAAATCAAGTCACCATTTTTGCTCTGCTTGTTTCCATAGCGGTTGGCGCAAACTTGGCAATGAATCCGAGCTCAACGACCGCTCTATTCGCCTTGCCGATTTGGTTGTTCTTGAGAATGGCGCTCAATGCTATTGACGGCATGCTCGCACGGGAACACAACATGCAAAGTGCTCTAGGCGGAATTCTCAACGAGCTGAGCGATGTAATCGCGGATGCCGCTTTGTATCTTCCTTTCGCCTTGGTTGCAGGGATCTCGACCTGGGCGATCATTGCGATCGTGTTGTTGTCTGTCTTGAGCGAGATGGCCGGCGTGGTCGCTGTTCAAGTAGGCGCGTCGCGCCGCTACGAAGGACCCATGGGAAAGAGTGATCGAGCATTTGTCTTCGGCCTACTCGCTTTGCTCCTCGGCTTCGGCGTAGATCTTGGCAATTTTCTCACTCCGGCGCTTTGGGTGATTGCGTTATTGACAGTCGCCACCGTTTGGAATCGATGCCGAAAAGCCCTGCTGGAGCTTGACCCACCCAATGACAACTAAGTCGTCGTACGGCATTTCAGGCGGCTGGGGCTTTGCCGAAGCGACGCTGTTTTTCTTAGTACCTGACATCTGGCTAAGCCGACTCGCACTGCAGAATTACAAGACTGGCCTAGTCGCCTGTTTGTGGGCACTAGTGGGCGCACTAATCGGCGGTTCTGTTATGTGGCTTTGGGGCGCGACGCAGATAGACCATGCGCGCAGCGCGGTCGAACTGGTACCGGCGATTAATGCCGAATTGATCGACACGACCCGCGCTGAGCTCGAAACCAACGGGATCGTCGCGTTATTTGTTGGCCCTTTACTTGGCATTCCTTACAAAATATTTGCAATGGAAGCCGCCGCACTGGGTCTGTCATTTGTACTTTTCTTCGTTGTCAGCGTGCCTGCACGTTTGATTCGTTTCGTAATTGTGGTTTCGATGGCCGCCGCCGCCGCACAGATTTTTCGGCACCGAGCATCGCTAAGAACACTGCAATGGATCCACGCTGGTATTTGGATCGCTTTTTACACCGCCTACTTCGCCTTTTTTGGGCTCTAATCCGCGCCACGGCAAACCGCTAGAAAGGCTGCGTTTGTCGTAATCCACCGAGCCCCGCAAGCCGAAAACAGCCCGTTTTCTTACCGAATCCCAAAACGCCCGCGAAATTGACTTAAGATCTTTTCGCCTCTGCCGAAAAACTTACCATCGGCTCCATAAAACGGAAGTTTCGGAACGTTACGCAGTTTTCTTGTGAGACGTTTCACAAATTGACTGGTTGATCCACATGATCTTTAGAAATGTGCAACGTACTCGCTTAGTGCATTGGGCTTTGAAATGTAATCTGCGCAACCAGCTAAACCTGCATACAGAAGAGGCGCTCTATGTGGCTACCTGAACCGCTTTATAAGTCTTTGCCGACCACGTATCTGGTCGTCGGCTTACTCATTCTGTCTGGGGCGCTCTATATGGGAAGTTCAGCCAAGTACTTCATGTTGTTCGCCGTGACCGGCGCCGTCAGCTTGGTTGCTGCTGTGGTGGTTTTCTTACTGCGTCGCAGTAAGAACTCGAACGTCGAAACTTCAGAATCGGGTGATTCAGCCTAAGGCGAATCTACGCAGAAACGTTGGGGTGACTTTTATGCAAATCCGTCGAAACTATTATCGTCGTGCTCAAAGCGGTTTTACACTCATTGAACTCATGATCGTGGTTGCGATTCTGGGCATCCTCGCATCGGTCGCGATTGCCTCGTTCCGCACTTACACGGTGCGTGCGCAGATTTCTGAAGGACTCAACCTAATCGGCCCGATCAAAACGGCAATCGCAGAATACTTCGTGGACAGCGGCGGATTCCCCACGGATAACGCCGACGCCGGCCTGGAAGCCCCAACCGAATACGGTGGCGGCTACGTAACCTCAATCACCGTGGTAGACGATACGGTTTCCATTTTGTTCGGCAACCGCGCCAATTCGGCCATTAATGGCGAGATCCTCGAAGTGGTTGCTTCTGACTCGACCGGCAGCCTCACCTGGCAATGTCAAAGCGCCGCGATTGAAGACAGCCTGTTACCGTCGAACTGTCGTTAACGCGCAGCCGGCGCGCTCCCCAAACATAGGAAAGGGACCTTCGCGCTGAAGGTCCCTTTTTTTTGAAGTCGTACTCAATTGCGAAGTAACTCAGGGTGTGTATATCCAGAAATAAACCGCTCGGCCCGGGCCGCCCGCCCAATAGATTCCTCGCTCAATCCCAATGATCACATGCCCGGCCTGACTCGTCGCGGTGTGGAGCTTAAAAGCGTCCATCGTTCCTATCCTTAATAATGGACTCCACGACGTTGAGCCTGCCGCTAGCCGAGTAATCCATAGACCTGTCTCTTGCGGCGATCGTTTTGACGTACTCAAAAATACTCGTTCACCTGCGCCGTCTACCAGGGACGTAAACTCGTCCGCCGATAAAGGACGCACCACAGGCAACTGCGATATGGCACTCCATGTACTCGTCGTCGGGTCGTATCTTGATTCAGACAGGCCTCGATTGAGTTCTTCCCAATGCATGACGGCACCGCCGCTGTTGTCCACCGTAATCATCGGCAAGTTCGAACTATTTGAGCCTGTCTCCAAATATTCAGGCGCACCCCACGTTTCATTGCCGCCGTCAAATCGTGTCGCTCCAACCTCGAATGACCTACCAGCGCCTGCTGCACCGCGAGTCACAATCCAGCTGACAAACGCATCACCGACGCCGTTGAGATCCATAGCCACTCGGAAATTTTCATCGGCCTCAACCAAGTCATTTGGGCTAACGACGACGCCGTTGACCCAATCGTTGCCGTCAAATCGGGCTGCATAGACCAACGCTCGCTGATCACCGCATCCAAGGGCCGCGGTGTCACACGGAACCATATTCTGAATCCAGGTGACGAGCGCGCGCCCATTGGTCGCTTTGACATCGTGAAACAACGTTGTAGCCACGGCAGACCCGATCATTACTGCCGGTTCCCAGACCTCCGTCGCTGCGTCGTAGCGTCGCACCCATACATCGTGGGTATCTTCCACCGTCGAGGCACCCGCAATAACTTCAACCCAGACAACGTACAGGTTGCCGGCTTCGTCGGCCGCCATTTGCGCCACAAAACGGGCCGCTGCATCCACAGACTGATGCAAGATTTCTGGATCCTGCCAGACACCGTTCTCAAATCGACGCAGTCGAACATTCAACCTGTCTGCTGCTGACGTAACGTAGATCATGTTATCCGGTGCAACGACGGCACTCGCGCCAGTCGCGTTACTGAGCACAAACTTATCGGACCACGAACCGCTTAAGTTGTGGCTGACGTGGAGGCGAGGCTGCTGGCCACTTGCGCCTTCACTCCATAGGACCACAGCGACACCGTTGTCATTAACGGCTAAATCCACAAGGCGCTGTTCGCCGTCCGTTGGGTCAAAGAGACGAAACTGTTGCTGCCAATTCGCTACTGAATCGAATGGAGTAACGTCCTCAAAATTCGATTCTTGACCCTCACCCGCTGAATTTACCGCTACAACGGTGACACGATGTAAGTCGCCGTTCTGCAATCCGTTAACGACGTACGGACTGGTCGCATTAGGATACGCTTCCGGACCGCTCGATGAATCGGCGCGATTATCGATATACACCGTGTACGAATCCGCGTCTGATTGATCGAACCACTCCACGGTAATGGACGCATCTCCCGCCTCTGCGAGCCTCAGCGTCGCGCGGGCCGGAAGAGCCGCCTCAGCTGACGCGCTGACCTCGGCAGACGGCGAACCCTCGCCGCCCGCATTGGTAGCTGTGACGACCACGTAATAGGTCGTACCATTCGTCAAACCGGCGATGGTATACGGCGAAGCGAGCGCAGATTCCCGGGTACCATTTTGCGGCGTAACGCCCGCAGAAGTACTCCAATAGACGTTGTAACCCGTCGCGCTACTCGAGCCCGACCAGGACACTTCGACACTGTTATTACCGCCAACAACAGCAACCGATGTTGGCGCGGCCGGAGGATTGGGAAGGTTCGGACCGTTGTTATTACCGTTTCCGCCACCACCGCCTCCGCCACCACAGGCAGCAACGATCAGCGCGAAAGAAATAATCGAACTCGCAAGTCTAAACCGCATGTTCGGCGACTCCTGCCTTCCCCTTAGAAGACCCAGTGTAACGCTTTAACGGTGATAGGTTTGTCGGTTTAAACTAAACCTCTCTCACCTGCCATACGCTCCAGCCCACAAGCGGACGGCCCAGAATATTTTGGGATACGCTGCAAAAAGCGCCGCCCGCATGCCCGCCACGCGTTCGCAAATGCGACGATTCGCTTGGTAAAGCTACGGCTGGACCGTGACCACAGCATCACCCAGAGGATATAGATTTGGAATCCTCTCGCTGCGGTAGGTTCGGTAGCCCAGTGACATTGGATCTTCGTCATCGATTTGGATCTCGAATACTTTGTCGAACGTATCGCGCGTCACCTCGATCACTCTACCGGTGACACGACAGTTACGAATGTCGTCGCTGGGCATGCCATTGAGCTCACAGATACCGCCGAACGTAATCAAGATATTTTCAGTCGTCGGTAACCAGTCGGCATCGCCGATAAACGGCGTATAAATCGCTTCACCACTTTGATTCACGCCGTATTCCCAAACCTGCTCAATGGTCATCGTTTGCTCATCGATTCGATATTCGACCGCGCGGCTATGATTGGCAGCCGCCGGAACCGGCACCTGTCCAGTGAATGGACTCGCCTTGTTATTACCGTTATCAAATAACAGCAACGTACCGTTCGGCGTGACGGTCGCGGCATGCTGGTGGTATGACCAACCAAACGGTGAGTTGGTGGGTTGCAATAGGAAGCTCTCAAAGCCCTGCCAATTATCCGGTGGACTCAAGATCCAGATCAGGTCACCGGTAGCCCGCGAGAATTTCACAACCGCATCCTGGTGTCGAAGCGAGGTGATAATGGTGTCGTCGCTTTCCTCGTACCAGATGCTATTGAGATGCACCCAATCGGTTGCATCCGGCTGACCTAAGGCACCGTCAAATGCGATGCGCGTTGGTTTAAGAATGTCCAGAAAGTCCCATTTTCCGACGATCTGGCCGTCGGTATCGAATTCGATGACCGGTTCCTCACGAATCGTAACAGTTGCCGTCACATTGACGTCATTCTCATCAATCGGGAAATTGTCGACAGTGCGAATCGATTCGCGCGTGCTGGTCAGAATCGTACCGCCGGGGAGTTCAAACACATCATGGTGAAAGTCTGCACCGTCAATCGGAATACTCGTGCCGCTGCCGCTACCGGACCCCGCAGCGTGCCAATCGACGATGGTGTTACCCAGAAAATCAAGCTTCTGAATCATGTTGTCGCCAGCCGTCATGGACAGCAACAAACCATCATCGCCCAACCGGGTTACGGCCTGCAGGCCATCGGTCTCCAGGTACCAGACCACTTCACCGTCACTATCAACCACCACCAGGTAACCTGTGGTGCGATCGCGGCGGTGCGTCTCCAACAGTGTTAGTCCGGCTTCCATTTCGGCGGGGTCACTACCGAGAAGCGTGATTACTGGAAATCCAGCCGGCAGCGGGTCGGTCGTGATTGGCGGCAACGGCTGATCGATCGTGCGGCCACGTTCATCGGTCAGCGTCAGGCCACCTGCGTACAATCGGCCCGCTCGAAGCCCGAGTATGTTGACCGCGTGATTGGTCCGCAGACCGGGATACTCGAAAGTCAGTTGGTGCCCAGAATTGTCTTCGACTGTCACGCTGAGTGTGGTTGGGACGGTGGTCGCGACCGTCAAGGATCTCGCGAGCGGCGCAGGCCCCGGAGTCGCTACCGTGGTGGCACCGACAAATTCAAGCGGATTTCCTTGCCCGTCGGATGAACCGCACGCCGCCAATCCGGCGAGCGCACAAACCAACATAACAACGCGAATCGTTACAACATTCATCGAATCGGTCTTCTTTGTAGCCCAAGCAATGCAGGGCAGGATAGCAAAGGCGCGCGCGAATTAATCCGCAACTGGTCACATAGCCAGCGCGTAGTGAGGATGGATCAGACCACCGCGCCATCCTCAGCAAGACGTCAAACTCCCGCGCCGAGGAACCAAATCGCCGGCACGACGTGTATGGCGCTCCAGGCATCAAAAACGCTACACTTGGGAAAAATTCGCCCTTATATAACGAGAACAACAAATGACAAAGGCGACAGCCTACTTCGCGGAATCAATTCCGACGGGGATGGACGACCTCACGCATACCGAAGGTGTCAAAGCTACCGCTGACGCACTGATCGAACTCACCAAGAATGCCACCGAGACCATCGATCTGACGGCGATGTATTGGGCCCTCGAACCAAACCCGAAGAGTAAAGATGAAAAAGGTTGGTCGGTGGAGAAGCTTAAGAAGGAGTATCGCGCCGACCGGGGCATCGCTCTTCTTGAGGCTCTCGACGACGCCGCCGCACGCGGTGTCAAAATACGCATTATTCAAAGCCCCGGTTTTGACCCCGACGTTAAAGATGAGTCGGTGACGCTGCAGGAGAAACATCCCGACAACATCCAAATCGGCAACATCAATATGCCGGACTGGTATGGCAGCGGCATCATGCACCAGAAGGTTTGGGTCTTTGACAACACGAACGTCTATGTTGGCTCAGCAAACATGGATTGGAAGTCACTCACGCAGGTGAAAGAAATCGGTGTCGTGGTCGAAAACTCCGAAACCTTTGCTGAGGAAGTGTCGAAGTACTACCAAACCTGGTGGGAGTTTGTTGCGCTCAAACCCAACGCCGACAACACCGCACACGTCTTCGACCCGGATTATCAGGTCGAACGTATGGTGCCGGCATGGTCGCCGTTGCTAAACGAACCCAAAGACAACCCGCTGGACACACCCGCTAACCGCACAGCGTTCAGCTGGCAGCACCCCATGGAAATCGACCTTAATGGCGAGTCCGCACACATTGCCGTCTCCGGCGCGCCCAATGACCTGTGCGTTGGCGATCGGACACACGACCAGAAAATGTTGGTCCAAACCATACTGAATGCCGAAAAGAGTGTGTGCGTCAGCGTCATGGACTTTGCGCCCATCAGTTTGTATCGCGGCACTTACGACTCCAACTCCCATCGTTACATGGTGGGCGATAAAGTCGCCACGCCGGTTTGGTGGCCGGCACTGGTGTCAGCGCTATTGCATACCTGCAGTACCAAGAACGTGCACGGCCGACTCCTGATTAGCGAGTGGGCACATACTAGCGGCTTTATCGCGCCGTATCTGGAAGCGCTGGATGCCATGGCCGAAGCCGCAAGATCCACCTACCAAATGACCGGCGGTAAGCTGGAAATTAAACGCTTTCAGGTGCCCGGCTGGGATAGTACCGGGCCGATCAAGGATGGCGAGCCGGCACCCGACTATCCCGGTCACACGCGCGTCAATCACACCAAGTACATCGTCACCGATAAGCACGCCAACATCGGCACCTCGAATATGACCTGGGACTACTTCAGCGGTACCGCAGGTACGAGCGTCAATACCACGCACAGCGCGTTGGTTGGCAAGCTGCAAGAAATATTTGATCGCGACTGGAAATCTCAGTACGCGGTTCCGAATAAGAACAAAAACAAGGAAACCAGCTAATGAGCAATGAATTCCCGTACGTCTATATGGCCGCCGGCTTATTCAACGCCGACACCAACGTCTTTAATGCGTATCTGACTGAGCAACTCGAAAAGAGTGAATACTTCGCTAACAACGACCTAAAGTGCTACCTGCCACAGCGTGACGGATTTGAAGTCGCCAAGTTTGTCGACTTCTTAAATAACGCGAAGAATATCCGCATGGATAATGGCGAATTAATGGACCCGAAAGTTGCCGCGGATATTGCGCGCTACGTGCCCTACTACTTGGATCTCGGTCAATACCTAAGTAAGTCACGCGCGGTGGTCGCAATGATCGATGACCCTATTGACAGTGGCATGGTGGTCGAAATCGCCTACGCGGCGATCTGCAACATCCCGGTGATCGGACTTCGTACCGATCTGCGCTCGCCGCTCGGTAACGTCACGGATTGGATCGGCATCAACCCGTTCCCGGCTGAGCAGTGCGACGTCTTTATCAAGACCGAAACACCGACCGGAGGCCTCGCGGAAGTCTTGAAAGCCTGTGACGATATTGCCGGCGAAGTGATTCGCTATCTGGACAAATACATTCCTTTGAAGCAGAACAAGATGGCGGAAAACGAAAACCACATCTTCAAAAACCTGATTCAAGGAGCGCAGTACATTTTTGACGGTATCGACGGAAACATTCACACCAAAGAAGCGATGACGGAAATCGCGCTTAACTACCTGCATCACATGCCGATGCTCAACCAGATTGCGCCGGAGCGGGTAGAATTTCCGCCGATGGATCTGGTAGATCCGCCAGCCGCGTCAAAAGTCGGCTAAACCGATCGCGTCGAGCCAATTCGGAAAATAAGGATTCTCGGCATCCGAGGGGTATCCGCCTACTTTGAGCAATACCAGGATACCCTCTCGGTCCGCGATCGCTTTTTGCATCCAGTTATTGGCCTCCTCAAACTCATCGAGTCCGACATAGACGTTCGCGATCACCGCAGACGGCACGTACTCACGCTCAGACCGTTCCAGCAATTGATTCAGTATGGCCTGCGCATTCTCGGTACGTGCGGTGTCGCCGTACATGCGGCCCAGCGTGCCGAGCACGATCGGGAAGTCACTGATGCGGACCGCCTCCTCCATAGCAGCAATACCCGCAGCGAGTCGGCCTGCACGAAAGTGCGCGTGCCCTCGTAGCTCATAGGCATTAACGAAATTTGGGCCGAATGCCAATGCCCGGTCCGCCGCATCCAACGCGGCCTCGTTATCGCCCGCGTACAACGCCATCCAACCGAGTTGGGCAATAGCTGCGGCCGACCGGTCGTCGAGAAACTCCGCCTGTTCGGCCTGCTGCATCGCCGCGTCCAAACGACCCGTCGTTGCCAGCAGAAACGCGTACAAACCACGAATCCACGAATTGCTCGGATCCAATTCAATTGCCCGTTCGAATGCCGCTTCGGCGCCCGCAAAGTCCCACTCCGTGTTGTAAAGCAATTGGCCATTGCTAAAGTGCGCATCACCCAGATCGTCATCCAGTTCCAGCGCCCGCTTAACCGAGAAACGAAATTCTTCCGTCACCGTATCCGGCGGCACGTGCCCAAAGTACCTCAGGCTCCCATACGCGTACGCAAGGCCCGCATACGCGCGCGCATAGTCGGGCTCAAGCTCGAGCGCCTGCTCGAAGTACACGATGGCCTCTTCGAGGTCATTCTTAGAGAACCGTTGCGCGTGATATTTCCCGTTAAGAAACAAATCATAGGCCTTCCAATCCGACGCTCGGCGACTGGGTGACGTTCTGATTTCAGTATCGACCAGCGTGATGCGCAGCTTATCGACGATATTCCGGGCAATGTTGTCCTGAATCTCAAAGATATCCGTCATTTCCTGGTCGTAGTTCTCTGACCACAGCTGATAGCCATCGGCCACCTTGATGAGTTTCGCCGTCACCCGGATTTTGTCGCCCGAACGGCGCACACTGCCTTCGAGAATGGTCCCTACACTGAGCATTTCACCAATAGTCTGAATGCTCTCGGTGCTGCCTCTGAACGCGAACGACGAGGTACGACCCGGAACACGCAGCCCGGGCAAACGCGACAGTGAATTAAGAATTTCTTCGGTAATGCCGTCGCTGAGATACTCGTTGTCCTCGCCGGCGCTCAGGTTCACGAACGGCAGTACCGCGACCGACCGATTGTCGATGATGTCCTGCTGCGCATCGGCAAAGCCCTGCTCACGCGCTTCCTCAGCAATCTGCAGTTCGCGCGTCTCTGAAAAAATCAGTTTGTCGACCGCAAAGTACGTCACCGCTACAGCCAGCAACACGATCACGACACGGTCAAACCGCTTGCCCGATTTCACCTGACTTGCGGCGCTATGGTCGACTTCGGAGTCAAACTTGATGCCGTCGGGCGTGAACTCCAAGACCCAAGCCACAATCAATGCTGGAATAAACCCGACCACCAGAACAATGACAGTTATCCGCGCCGGCGTATCGTCAAAACCGAACAATGGGAAGATCGTCTCAGCAACCTGGATCAGGAGCCAGGCGGTGACGACGTAGGCAATCGCTACGCGAATCACGTTGCGGCGTTTCAGCTCCTCAAAGAACGACACCCAGCCCCCCCCAATTTCAGCCCATTCTGGCCAGCCGGGAGTCTAGCCTATCCTCTTGAAAAATCTAGCTTAGTTCTCGCTCTCGTGGCGGGAATAGCGAAATTGAGGTCGGAATTGATCCGCAATCCCGCGTAAACTGTCGCCTCTATGTCGACGAGGACAACGGTATGCGGATACGGATGTTTCTGGCGGTCACTACGGCATTTTCATGGGTTTTCGCATCAGGGGCGGCTATTGCCGACCCTTCGGCCGGCAACGGCGACCTCGATGAAGCATTTCTGGCGCTTCTGGTCGGCGACTGGGAAATGAAAGGCCGAGCGAGACCGACCGAATCCGCGCCCTGGTACAACACCGGTTCGAGCATGTCCGCGTACAGCGCGCTCAATGCACAAGCAGTGCAACGCGATATCGCGGCTCCGTTTATTAACCTCGAAGCCAAAGATTTTGTGTGGTTCCACCCCGCTACAGGCCAATACACCTACGTGTACCTGTCATCGAATGTCCCTCAGGCGATCGTGATGCAAGGGAGTCGCACCGGTGATCGCGAAATCACTGTGATTCATGAGGAGTCAAATTCCAAAACGGTCATTCGCCTTATTAACAACGACGAGATGGTCGCGCAAGATTTCGAAACCAACGCGGACGGCAGTGAATGGATGAGCCGCGAGGTATTCCATTATCGGGAGAAAAAAGATGAATAAAAAATTCTTCATTTCATGGATAGTGATTTTTATCGCCTGGATGGGCGGCAGCTTTCTCGTGCACGGAACCTTATTAGCTGACGCCTATAAGGCCCTGGAGCCTTCTGGCTTAGTGCGTCCGTCCGAGGCTCAAGAAGCGTACTTAGCGTATATGATATTGGCGCACGTTTTGATGTCCGGTGCCTTTGTTTGGATCTATCAGCAAGGTCGACAATCCGGCGATTGGATTGGCCAAGGTATTCGGTTTGGCCTCGCGGTGGTATTGCTAGCTGCGGTTCCCACCTACCTTATTTACTACGCCGTCCAACCCTGGCCGGCCGATTTGATGGTCAAACAAATCGTGGGTGACGGAATACTAGTGATCATTCTCGGAATGCTGGTCGCATTCCTGAATAAGACGGACTAGCTTGAGACATCCTTGAGATGGGCGCGGAACTCCGCGCTCGTCTCAGCGTGCTTCAGACCGTACGCCACGGTTGCTTTGAGGTAGCCGATCTTGCTGCCACAGTCGTAGCGGTCACCGTCAAACGCGTAAGCATGAATAGGCTGCTCGTCAATTAATGCAGCGATACCATCGGTCAGTTGGATCTCACCACCGGCGCCTCGTCCAATCGTCTCGAGTTTGGCAAAGATGCTGCCCGGCAACAGATATCGCCCCACGACAGCTAGGTTTGATGGCGCGTCTTCTGGCGCAGGTTTTTCAACAATTTCGGTGATGCGCTGATGGGCATCTTCATCGACCGCGACAATGCCATAGCTGCTGGTATCTTCTGCAGGCACTGTCTCGCAGGCGATCACGCCACCACCGTGCTTTTCATGTTCGGCCGCCATTTGCGTCAAGCACGGTGTGTCCGCGTCGATAAGATCATCCGCAAGATGCACATAGAACGGCGCGTCACCCACCGCGGGTTTGGCGCAAAGCACCGCGTGGCCAAGACCTAACGGTTCGCCTTGGCGTATGTAAATACAAGTCACGCCGTCCGGCACGATGCCGCGAATGGACTCCAGCAATGCATCTTTTCCGCCATCGGCCAGCGCTCGCTCCAATTCAGGATCCGCATCGAAGTGATCGGCAATCGCGCGCTTGGTAGCTCCGGTTATGAAAATCAGCTTCTTGGCGCCGGCATCGATGGCCTCCTCAACCGCATATTGGATGAGTGGCTTGTCGACGATCGGCAACATCTCTTTCGGGCTGGCCTTAGTCGCAGGCAAGAATCGCGTTCCGCGTCCTGCGACAGGAAAGACAGCAGCTTCGATCTTATTGGCCAAAATTCGGCTCCCGAGTCTTGAGAGCCGAATTTTAGCGTTTTCGTGTAGCGGGTGTCGGACCTTCGTCACGGTCGCGAGCGCAAACTAGGGCTTCTTCGGCGCGGCCACCTGGATATTGGCACGATTGAGCTCCACTGTGCGCTCACCGATACCCTTCACCAACGAAAGGTCGTCTGGGGACTTAAAAGGCCCATATTTCTTACGGTATTCAACTATGGCTTTGGCCTTAGAGGGGCCAATACCCTTGAGTTCTGTCGCTATCGTCGCAGCGTCGGCCGTGTTGATATTGACCGGCCCTGCCCAGGCCACCAGAGGAAGGCATACCGCCAGCACCGCCGCCAAATGAATAAGTCGTTTCATTGCTCGCTCCTTTTGCGTTGCGCGCCGTTCCGTTGACGCGAGATACCACTATAGAGCTGCGCCGAGTCTGAGAGCGCCGCAAATCTGAGCTGTTTGTAGAGATTAGGTCAGCGGTTAGTGATCGAGTGTTGCAGCACGGTATCGAACTGCACCCGAGACGCTGGGCGTTGCGTTTCCCAGTTGCGGCAGCTCGGGCATTGCCACAGCAGCCGCTGGCTCGAAAATCCACATTCCTGGCACTGGTAACGTGGTGAGGCCGACGCCAGTTTTGACAGCGCATGGCGCACTTTGGTCAATGCCTCTGCCTGTACCTCGTCGCCTCCGTCTGCCAGATTTTGCACGTCGACAAACTCCGACAGCGTCGGCTCTCCCAAAATGTACTGCTCCACGCAGCTATCGATGATCGGTACACCACTAATTTCGTTAACGATCGCGGTGTAAGCCACCAATGGTCGCATGTCCGGATTCTTCTCCAACATCGTCTTCAATGTCTTGTCCAGCCCGCCCATCGCACCGTCTTTGGCGTACGTATCAACAATCTCCGGCAAGGCTTCTGCAATTAAGTACGTGTGTTCCTCGATAATACGACTGAACAACCGCAGCGCCGTCTTAGGATCGTTAGTCGCTTTCGCAATATGTGCACGCGTCAACGCTCCGCGCATCGTACGCGGGCGCCCCGATTGTGCTTTCTTGACGAAACTGCGGGCCAGGTTGTAATCCTTCTTACTGGCCGATTCTTCCGCGAGCTCACAATAATAATGGGCAATTTGCAGCGCTAATGAATCGCCACCGAGCGTTTCCAACTTCTGCCCAGAATCGATGGCCTTTTGCCATTCTTTTTCTTGCTCATAAATGCGACACAGACTCTGTAATGCCTGGACTTGGTATCGCGAGCCATCCGCGAGTCGCACGAATAGCTTTTCGGCGCGATCAAGAAGACCTGCGTGTAGGTAGTCTTTTGCCAAGGAATACAGCGCCTGATCACGCTGCTCAGCGGCGAGATCGGGCCGCGCGATAATGTTCTGGTGGATGCGAATCGCGCGATCAACTTCGCCGCGCCGGCGAAACAAACTGCCCAACGCAAAGTGCGTCTCAATAGTCTTATCATCGACGCGCACCATTTCCAGAAAATGCTCCAGCGCCTGGTCGGTCTGTTCGTTGAGCAGAAAATTGAGGCCTTTTAGATAATCGACGTTGAGCGGCGGCGGCGCTACGTCATCCTCGTCACGTTCACCGAAGCGGCCCATTGCCCAACCGGCGGCGGCGAGGAGCAGAAACAGCCCCGCCAGGAATAGCGTTTGCTCAGTTGGCATCGTCGAGCGGTAAGTTGCGTAACGAGCTCACTTCGGACTCAGACATCCGCAACGACCGCTTCAAGGTACGCCGTTCCTGAATCATGCGGAAGACGAATGCAGTCATGCACAGCATGCCGAACAGCATGCCAACGACAAATGCCGACACCAGCACCACCGTAATGGGATAGGTACCTTCGAAAAAGGCGAGGTCGAGATCGATGGTTCCGGAGTTCAACGATGTGAACGTGAACATGGCCACCAAAATGACCACGATCAGCACGATCAGACCCAGGCGCTTCAACATGCACAAACTCCGCTTGCGGACTGCAAGTCTATCAGCCGGTTAAATCGAACGTATTAACTCTTGATCGGAAAATGCCGACTGGCATTGACCCGCTCGCGCAGATCTTTGCCCGGCTTGAAATGCGGGACGTACTTACCAGACAAAGCGACCGCTTCGCCGGTCTTCGGGTTACGGCCGATGCGCGGCGGTCGAAAATGCAGCGAAAAGCTGCCAAAACCGCGGATTTCGATACGTTGGCCCTTTGCCAACGAATCACTCATGAGGTCGAGCAGGTGTTTGACCGCGAGCTCGACATCCTTTCCTGGCAGGTGCTTTTGCTTGCGGGCGATAACTTCAATGAGTTCAGATTTGGTCATCTTTCGATACGCTTTCTTCTTAAAGGCCCGTAACCCACGGATAATACTAACAATATAGCCCAGACCACACGGTCTGGGCTACTGTTTTTACGTATTATTTCTCACCGCCGGACATTTTTTCCTTGAGCAGCTCGCCCAACGTGGTACCGGCTGGCGTGGCGCCCTCCTCGCTCTTGTAGCTGGAGATCGCCTCTTCTTCCTCATGCACCTCTTTGGCCTTGATCGACAGCGCGATGGTGCGGTTTTTGCGGTCCACATTGGTGAATTTCGCTTCCACTTCCTCGCCCACCTTGATCATCGTCCGGGCATCTTCCACCCGGCCACGGGCCATTTCCGAAGCCCGCAACGAGCCTTCGACACCGTCTCCGAGGTCGATAATCGCGCCGCGCGCGTCAACTTCGGTAACCGTGCCTTTGACGATGCTGTTCTTCGGATGCTCGGCCAACCACGCTGAGAACGGATCCTTCTCCAACTGCTTAATACCCAGAGAAATACGCTCACGCTCGGCGTCGATCGCCAAGACGGCCGCTTCGATGTCCTGACCTTTCTTGTAGTTGTGCACGGCTTCTTCGCCTGGCACTTCCCAAGAGATATCGGACAGATGCACCAAGCCGTCAATGCCGCCGTCGAGGCCAATAAAGATACCGAAATCGGTAATCGACTTAATTTGCCCCGAAACCTTGTCGTTGCGGTTGAACGTGGTTGCGAATTCCGCCCACGGGTTCGACTTACACTGTTTAATACCCAGCGAGATGCGACGACGCTCTTCGTCGATTTCGATGACCATGACTTCAACTTCTTCGCCAACCGAAACCACTCGAGCCGGATTCACGTTCTTATTAGTCCAATCCATTTCAGACACGTGAACCAGACCTTCAACGCCATCTTCGATCTCAACAAAGCAACCGTAGTCGGCAATGTTGGTGACCTTGCCGAACAAACGCGTTTGTGGCGGATAGCGACGCGCGAGATCCTTCCAAGGATCATCACCCAGTTGCTTCATGCCCAGCGAGACGCGTTGTCGTTCACGGTCGAACTTAAGGATTTTGACGTCAATTTCCTGGCCAACTTCAACCACCTCAGACGGGTGCTTGACGCGTTTCCAGGCCATATCGGTAATGTGTAACAAGCCATCGATACCACCGAGATCGACGAACGCGCCGTAGTCGGTGAGGTTCTTGACGATACCTTTGACGGTATTGCCTTCCTGCAAATCCTCAAGCAGCGCTTCGCGCTCCGCCGAGTACTCTTGCTCTACCACTGCACGACGCGATACCACAACGTTGTTGCGACGCTTGTCGAGCTTGATGACTTTGAATTCGAGACTTTTGCCTTCGAGATAGGCGGGATCGCGAACCGGTCGAACGTCGACCAAAGAGCCCGGCAAAAATGCACGGACATTGTCGATTTCGACCGTGAAACCACCTTTGACACGACCATTGATTACACCTTCGACGACTTGGCTGTCTTCAAAGGCTTTCTCAAGCTCGATCCAGGTGCGCGCACGAATCGCTTTCTCGCGCGACAAACGCGTTTCACCGAATCCGTCTTCAACGGCGTCCAGCGCCACTTCAACTTCATCGCCGATAGCAATTTCGCCATCACGCTTGTCGTTCTTGAATTGTTCGATGGGGATGACGGCCTCGGACTTGAGACCGGCGGAGACGATAACAACATCGTCATTTACTGCCACAACGGTTCCGGTAATGATTGAACCGGGCTTTATTTGTTGACTGGCAAAACTCTCTTCAAATAACTCTGCAAAACTTTCTGACATGTTAAGAAACCTACAGGAGCCGCAGCTCCCACCCATAATCGCCGACTGTGTCCGTTAGACGGCGGTCCATAAAAAAAGAACCGAACATCCTGTTCGATCCCTATCCAAAACTTTTCGCGATAATTTAGTGGTCGGCGACCGTAAGCTCGGCGACCCAATCCAAGATAGTCTGCGTGACCTCTTCGATGGTCAGGCCCGACGAATCCAAAACTCTGGCGTCGTCTGCCGGCTTTAGCGGGGCTACTGATCGCTCAGAATCCCGCCGGTCGCGGTCTTCTATGTCCCGCGAAAGGGCCGCGAGACTAACATCAATACCCTTGTCCTTCAACTGCTTATGACGCCTTTTGGCGCGCTCTTCTGGGCTTGCGGTGAGGAACACTTTGAGCCCGGCATTCGCAAACACGTGGGTACCCATATCGCGGCCATCGGCCACCAATCCAGGGGACACGCGAAACGCTCTTTGGCGGCCCAGTAGGGCCTCCCGAACGGCTGGAATTTGCGCCACCGCAGACGCACCCGCGCCCGCCTCCTCGGTTCGGATGTCCCGTGTCACGTCCTCGCCGGCAAGCAATATTTGCTCCTCGCCCTCGGCGTCGCTGCTAAACTGGCAATCCAGCGTTGCGGCAACCTCGGCCAGTGCCGCGCTGTCGTCCAGATCAACCTTCGCCCGCTTCGCCGCCAATGCCACCAATCGGTACAAAGCGCCGCTATCGAGCAGGTGCCAACGCAGTGCATCAGCGACCCGACGCGCGATCGTACCCTTCCCGGAACCGCTCGGACCGTCAATCGCGATTACGCCGACGAAAGACTCTGGCGACGTGCTGCCCGCAGTCTCAGTCTCGATGTCGGCGCCGATGCTCGTCATCAGACTATCGAAGCCCGGAAATGACGTCGCAACATTGTCAACATCCTCAATCGCCACCGTATCCGTCGCGATGGTCGAGGCGACGGCGAACGCCATCGCGATGCGGTGATCGCCATGACTCTTCACCGTACCGCCGCTGAACTGCCCGCCTTGTACCACTGCGCCATCGTTGAACTCGGTAAAATCGATGCCGAGTGCTGCAAGACCCTCGCACATGGCAGCGATACGGTCGCTCTCTTTGACCCGCAACTCCGCCAGCCCCGAGAATCGCGTTAGACCTTTGGCGGCAGCCGCCGCGACAAACAATACTGGAAACTCATCGATGGCGAGTGAGACCTGCTCGGGTGCAACATTTGTCGCCGCCAGTTCGGACGAACGAACAATCAAGTCGGCCACCAACTCGCCGCCGATGTAAGCTGGATTCTCGACCTGAATGTCGCCACCCATCGCCCGCAGAATATCGATCACTCCGGTTCGAGTTGGATTCACACCGATGCGCTCGATGCGCAATTCAGCGTCCTCCGCCAGCAACGTAGCGACGATCGGAAACGCAGCCGATGAAAGATCGCCCGGCACCCCAATACGGGTCGCGCTAAGGCTATTCTCTCCAGTGACCCGACAACGGCCATCGGCGCACTCAATACGCGCTCCCATCGCTTCCAGCATCCGCTCGGTGTGATCCCGCGTGACCGCCGGTTCTTTAACCGTCGTCATTCCGTTGGCATATAGACCTGCCAACAGCACGGCCGACTTCACCTGCGCGCTCGCCACCGGCAAGGTGTAATCGATGCCGTTCAGCTCCTGGTCGCCATGAATGGTCAGCGGCGCTTTACCATCAAAACTCTCAATCTCCGCACCCATCTGCTGCAACGGTGCAATGATTCGGCCCATCGGCCGCGACTGCAGCGAGCTGTCACCGGTCAACGTGGTATCGAAGGATTGTCCGACCAGCAGTCCGGCCATCAAGCGCATCGCCGTGCCGGAGTTACCCATATCCAAGGCGTCGGTCGGCTCCACTAACCCGTGTAGACCGACACCATCGATCGTCAAGGTCTGATCCGTTTCCTGAATCGCAACGCCCATGGCTCGGAACGCCTCGATGGTCGCGCGGCAATCCTCGCCGTCGAGGAAGTCGGAGACGACCGTACGTCCTTCCGCCAATGCACCGAGCATGATCGCGCGGTGTGAGATCGATTTGTCTCCAGGCACACGAATCGTGCCACCGGAGAGGCTCGCAGGTCGGCAAAGAAAACGTGTCATGACGAAGCCGAGCTAATTTACCGCTTTGGGATACGCGCCGAGCACGCGGAATAAGGAGCTGTCTTTTTCTAATATCGACAATGCATCGGATACCGGCGACTCGTCTGCGTGACCATCGATATCAATGAAGAAAACATAGTCCCAATTCTTACGTCGCGAGGGCCGCGACTCGATAAAGGTCATAACCACGTCGTGATCCGCGAGCGGCTTGAGCAAATTGTGTAACACCCCGGCGCCGCCCGCCGTATCGGCGGTTGACACCAACAACGTCGTTTTATCGAGCCCACTCGGCGCCAATAGTTCACGACCAACCACCAAGAATCGCGTCGAGTTATCACGTCGGTCCTGAATAGTGTCGACGATCACTTTGAGATCGTAAACGTCGGCAGCGACGCTCGGCCCGATCGCAGCGGTGCCGTCTTCATCACGAGCGCGCCGTGCCCCGGCCGCGTTCGATGACATACCGATCAGCTCGACGTGCGGCAAGTACTCCCGCAGCCACCCTCTACACTGACCCAATGACTGCTCATGCGCACAGATGCGTTCAACGCGATCGAGTCGATCCATTTTGCCCAACAAGTGCTGCTCGATAGCCAGCTCAATCTCACCAGCGATCTTCAACGGCGAGGTCAGGAACATATCTAACGTGTTATTCACCGACCCCTCGGTGGAGTTCTCAATCGGCACAACGCCAAAATCGGCGGCGCCGCTCTCCACCTCCTGGAAAACCTCGTCGATAGTATGAAACGGCAATGCCCGTACCGAATGACCGAAGTGCTTGTAGACGGCTGTTTGGGTAAATGTGCCTTCCGGTCCGAGGAAACCAATCTTGAGCGGTTCTTGCTGCGCCAGGCAGGCGGACATGATTTCCCGGAACAGGCGCAACACCTCTTCGTCGCGCAGCGGGCCGTCATTGCGTTCCTTCACCGCACGCAGCACCTCAGCCTCGCGTTCCGGCCGATAGTAATCGACCGCTGCGCCGAGGTCGCCCTTCGCCACACCAACTTGCTGGGCAAATCGCGCCCGCTCGTTAATCAGCTCATGCAGCTGCTTATCAATTTCATTGATGCGTTGACGGATCTCACCGAGATCGGGTGCGCCCTTCTTGTCGGCGGCCATGACGAACCTGCAAATTCCCCAAAATCGTAATCAGATTACAGGCTTACCCAGATTTCGCAACGTCAGAACACCATCGATGGCGCGTATTTGAGCTTCCGTGTCGGCCTTGATGGGACCGTTCACATCGACAATCGTATAGGCGAGATCGCCGAGCGATTTGTTCAACAGATCCTCGATGTTGAGATCGGCCTGTGCCAGCAACGTTGAAATCTGACCGACCATGTTCGGCACGTTGGCGTTGGCGATGGTCAACCGCCAGGCATCCAGCCGCGGCAATCTCGCTTCAGGAAAATTAACCGAGAAACGAATATTGCCGTTTTCCAAGAACTCTTTGACGTTCTCGGCGACCATAATGGCGCAGTTCTCTTCTGCTTCGGTTGTCGATGCTCCCAAGTGCGGCAAGGCGATCACGTTTGGATGCGCTATGAGTGCCTCAGTGGGAAAGTCACAAACGTAGGTATGCAGCCGCCCGTCGTCCAATGCCGCCAGCACTGCGTCGTTATCAACGACCCCGCCACGTGCAAAATTGACTAGCACACTCTGCTCCGGCATCAGCGCTAGCCGCGCCGCATTCACCAAATGTTCTGTGGCATCCATTAACGGGACGTGAAGCGTGATGGCATCGGCACGCTTGAATAACTCTTCGATCGTATCTGCCTGCTCGACGCCGGCGGATAACTGCCAGGCTCGACGCACCGTGATTTTCGGATCGAACCCGACCACTTTCATCCCCAAGCCGAGCGCCGCATTGGCAATTTCAACCCCAACCGCACCAAGACCGATAACGCCGAGGGTTTTGCCGGGCAATTCAAAACCACGAAACTGCTTCTTGCTCGCTTCGACGGCTTTGTCCAGCGCATCACCGGAAAGGTTCAGCCCTTTGACGTGCTCGCGCGCATCGCAAACGTTTCGAGCCGCGATCAGCAGACCGGCCAGTGCGAGTTCTTTCACCGCATTCGCATTCGCTCCAGGCGCGTTCAGCACCGGTACGCCGCGTTCGCTCATCGCGTCCACCGGGATATTGTTGGTACCCGCACCGGCGCGACCGATCACAGCCACACTGTCGGCAATCGGATCGCTGTGCAGATTTTGCGAACGCAACAATATCGCGTCCGGTTCCGCGGTATTGTCACTACAGGAATAGCGATCCGCCGGCAGTCGGTCGAGACCGGCCTGCGCAATATTGTTCAGGGTCAAAATCTGAAAAGAGTCAGCCATGACGTTGTTCAAATTCCTTCATAAACGCGATAAGCGCCGCAACCGACGATTCGGTGACGGCGTTGTAGATAGAGGCACGCATACCGCCCACCAGGCGGTGCCCTTTGAGATTACAAAGCCCGGCCGCCTCGGCTTCGGCCAAGAACACCGCATCCAGCGCCGAGTCCGCCAATACGAATGGCACATTCATGCGTGAGCGGTAGCGTGGGTCGACCGGGTTACTAAAGAACTCCGATGCATCAATTGCCGCATACAACGCGTCAGCCTTGCGTTGATTCATCGCAGCAATTGCATCGAGCCCGCCCTGCTCGAGTAGCCATTCAAACACCAGATCGGCGACGTACCACGCAAATGTTGGCGGCGTATTCGTCATCGAGTCGGAATCCGCATAGGATTTCCAGGTCATAAGATGCGGCAACACCCTACGTTTGGCGTCGAGCAGGTCCCGCCGCACGATGACCAAAGTGATGCCAGCCGGCCCGATGTTTTTCTGTGCACCGGCATAGATGACGCCGTAATCGTCGACGTTCACCCGTCGTGACAAAATACTGCTCGACATGTCCGCAACAATCGGCACATCGCTGTCCGGTGCCTGCGGAAATTCGACCCCAACGATAGTCTCGTTGCTGGTGATATGCAGATACGCGGCGCCGTCCGACCGCTGCCAGGTAGACACATCCGGTATGCCGGTATAGTGGTCCGCGCTGGTGTCCGCCGCGATATTGACCTGACAAAATTTGGCCGCTTCGCCGGCCGCTTTCTTACCCCAAGATCCAGTAATGACGTAATCCGCTACCTCATCGTCGACCGTGAGGTTCAGCGGCGTCATGGCCATTTGCATCGTCGCACCGCCCTGAATCCAGAGCACGGCGTAGTCATCGGAAATGCCCATAAGCCGACGCAAGTTCGCTTCGCAGCGTTCCGCCAACGCGATGAAGTCCTTGCCACGATGACTGACTTCCATGACGGACATTCCCGAACCGCCCCAGTCCGGCAGGTCGTCACGGATACGGGTTAACACGGCGTCGGGCAGCGCGGCCGGACCAGCGCTAAAATTGATTACTCGGGGCATGATTCGCCTTTGAAAAAACTAGTCGTCGTCTTCGATACTTTCGATGCGTGCCAGACCCACCAATCGCTGGTCGGCCTGAACTCGAATCAAGCGTACACCTTGAGTATTACGACCTTGTTGCGAAATATCGTTCACTGCCGTGCGCACCAACGTGCCGTTGGAACTGATCAGCATAATCTCGTCGTCGTCACCGACCTGCGCTGCGCCCACGGTTCGACCGTTGCGCTCCGACGTCTGGATCGCGATTACACCCTGGCCACCGCGACCCTGGACCGGGAAATCGCTGAGATCGGTACGTTTGCCATAGCCATTTTCGGTTGCCGTCAACAGCAGGCCTTCGCCGACGATGGTCAGCGCGATGACTTCATGATCATCCGGCAGTTTTATACCGCGCACGCCGGCAGCGCCGCGGCCCATTGGCCGCACATCGCTCTCTTTGAAGCGAATGCCTTTGCCGGAGCTCGCTACCAATAAGATATCGGCCTCGCCATTGGTTATAGCGACGCCCACCAAATGGTCGTCGCGCAGGTCGATGGCGATAATGCCGCTCGACCGTGGTCGCGAGAACTGACTCAACGGCGTTTTCTTTACAGTACCGCCCGACGTCGCCATGAAGACGAAACTGTCCTCATCGTATTCCTGGATCGGCAATACCGCATTGATGCGCTCGCCTTCGCTCAACGGCAACAGGTTCACAATCGGCTTGCCGCGCGATCCGCGGCTCGCCTGCGGCACGCGATAGACCTTCAGCCAATACATTTTGCCGTGGCTGGAGAAGCACAGCATCGTGTCGTGCGTATTGGCGACGAACAGGTTGTCGATAAAGTCTTCGTCTTTCACTTTCGCGGCCGAACGTCCTCTGCCACCGCGTTTTTGCGCCTGATAGGCGCCAATTGGCTGCGCTTTGGCATAGCCACCGTGAGATAGCGTGACCACCACTTCTTCCGATGGAATCAGGTCTTCAACACTGAGGTCGGAGTGGTCCTGCACGATTTCGGTGCGACGATCATCGCCAAACGCGTCGCGGACCTCGACGAGCTCCTCGCGAATGACATCGAGGAGCAAATCCGGATCCGCCAAGATATCAGAAAGTTCTTTAATTTTTTCTAATATCTCTTTGTATTCTTTAATTATTTTGTCTTGTTCTAATCCCGTCAAGCGGTGTAGACGCAGGTCGAGAATGGCTTGTGCCTGCACCGCCGACAAATGGTATTCACCGTCTTTGAGGCCAAAGCCGTCTATCAGGTCATCCGGTCGAGTATCGGTATCGCCGGCCTTTTCCAGCATGCCGGTAACCGCACCGGGCGCCCAACCTTTCGCCATCAACGCCGCTTTCGCTTCTGCCGGCGTCGGCGACGCCTTAATCAACGCAATAACCTCGTCAATATTCGCCAGCGCGACCGCCTGCCCCTCCAATACGTGAGCTCGGTCTCTGGCTTTTCTAAGGTCGAAGATCGTGCGGCGCGTCACCACTTCACGGCGGTGGCTGAGGAAGGCCTCCAGCACCTGCTTCAGATTAAGAAGCTTCGGCTGGCCCTCGTGCAGCGCCACCATATTGATGCCGAACACGCTCTGCATCGGCGTCTGCTTGTACAGGTTATTGAGCACCACATCGCTGACCTCGCCTTTTTTCAGCTCAATCACGATACGCATGCCATCTTTATCGGACTCATCACGCAGCTCAGAGATACCTTCGATGCGCTTGTCACGCACCAGCTCGGCAATTTTCTCAATCAGGCGGGCTTTATTGACCTGGTAAGGGAGCTCGGTAACGATGATCGCCTCGCGCGTGCCTTTGCTGAGCGGCTCAACCTCGGTACGCGCACGGATATACACCCGCCCACGCCCGGTTCGGTAGGCCGAATAGATACCCTGGGCACCGTTAATAATGCCGGCCGTCGGGAAATCCGGGCCTGGCAAATGCTCCATCAATCCGGGTACGTCGATGGCTGGATCGTCGATCAACGCCAACGTCGCATCGACCACCTCATTGAGGTTGTGCGGTGGGATATTGGTCGCCATGCCCACGGCAATACCCGATGAGCCGTTGACCAGCAGATTTGGCAGTCGCGTCGGCATGACCGACGGCTCCGACTCGGATCCGTCGTAGTTCTCGACGAAATCGACCGTATCTTTGTCGATATCAGACAGCAGCTCATGCGCGATACGGGACATACGAACCTCGGTGTATCGCATGGCCGCCGGCGCATCGCCGTCCACCGAACCAAAGTTACCCTGGCCATCGACCAACAGCGCCCGCATCGAGAATGGCTGCGCCATTCGTACAATGGTGTCGTAAACTGCCGAATCCCCGTGCGGGTGGTACTTACCGATCACGTCACCGACCACGCGAGCCGATTTCTTGTAGGGCTTGTTGTAGTCATTGCCCAATTCGCGCATCGCGTACAGCACGCGCCGGTGCACCGGTTTCAGGCCATCGCGGGCATCCGGCAACGCACGGCCCACAATGACGCTCATCGCATAGTCTAAGTAGGACTGCTGCATCTCCTCTTCGAGGGAAACGGACAACAATTCCTGGGCAACTTCAGCCATAAAAACTCGCAGTTCTCGTCAAAATACTACTCAAAACCCGAGTGCAATCCCGGTCTCAAAAACCGGAATTTAGACGTGTTTTTAGCAGTAGTGGGTGGTTTCGATCGATTCGAAATTCTGTATGTTTTGCCGGGCTTGAAAACGGCGTTCCCCGACGCCAAATCAAGGTCCTAATTCTACCATAGAAGCCCCTGAAACCGCAGCGTTTCCAGCGTTATACTGCGCCTTTAAAACGCACCTAAAGTGAGCAAAATCGTGGCCAATGTTGACGCCGCTGAAGTCGCCAAATTTGACGCCCTCGCCGCCCGCTGGTGGGACCCGGAAGGCGAGTTTCGTCCGTTGCACCAAATCAATCCGCTGCGACTGGATTGGATCCGCAGTCGCTGCTCGCTGGACGGCAAAACGGTCGTCGATGTGGGCTGTGGTGGCGGCATTTTGACCGAATCCATGGCCGCAGCCGGAGCCACGGTGACCGGCATCGACATGGCAGAAAAACCGCTGGCGGTCGCCAAGCTGCACCAACACGAGTCCGGCGCGGCAGTCGACTATCAACAGTGCTCGGCTGAAGCGCTTGCCGAGGCCAGGCCTGAGGCATTCGACGTCGTCACCTGCCTGGAAATGTTGGAGCACGTACCTAGCCCAGGCAGCGTGATCCAATCGGTTGCGGATATGTTGATACCGGGTGGCGACGCGTTCTTCTCCACCATTAATCGCAACCCGAAATCATTTCTGTTTGCGATCGTCGGCGCCGAGTACATTTTGAAGCTTTTGCCAGCCGGTACGCATCAGTACGAAAAACTCATCCGACCATCGGAGCTTGAAGGATGGGCGCGTGCCGCCGGGCTTGAACACCAAGTGAGCATCGGCATGCATTACAACCCGATCACCAAGGTGTATTCCCTGGGTGACGGACTCGACGTTAACTATTTGATGCACTTCAAGAAGCCGGCATAGCCATGTGTGACTGCAAAGCGGTGTTGTTCGATCTCGACGGCACCTTAGTGGATACCGCTCCGGACATGGTCGGCGCGCTGCAGCAAGTGCAAATTGCCGCAGGTGTCGAACCGGTATCGTTCGCCGACGGCCGTGCACAGGTTTCGAATGGTGCGCTGGGTTTGTTGCACCTCGCCTTTCCCGACCAACAATTTCAGATCAATGACCCGATGTTCTGTGAGTTCATTAATCGCTATGCCGAGCGGGTCTGCGATGACACAAGGTTATTCGACGGCATGGAGTCGATTTTGGTTGCGCTCGAAGGCGCCGACCTGCCCTGGGGCGTCGTCACGAATAAACCCATGCACCTGACGGTGCCGATCATCGGCGAACTGCGGCTCGCCCATCGTGTGGCCTGCGTGGTGGGTGGCGACACGCTGCCGACCCGCAAGCCTGACCCCGCACCGATGCACTTTGCCTGCGAGCAAATCAATGTGGCGGCCGCGGACACCCTCTACGTCGGCGACTCGTCGCGTGATATTGAGGCGGCGCGCGCCGCTGGCATGCCGGTCATCGCTGCCGCCTACGGATATATCGCATCAGATGACGACCCGCACCGTTGGGGCGCCGATGCAGTGGTCGATAGCACCGAAGAATTGGCGCAAATGGTATTGAAAGCAGTTAACCTCACGGCATGACCGCAATCGACTGGCAATCGCCGTTGGTGCAATACGGCGCGCCGGCGCTGGTGATCGGACTGATCATCGGAGCTCTGGTGCTGTGGGGCCTGTCCAAACGCCGCGAAGCCAGCTTATTGGCCGACCTCAAGAGCCAGGAAGCACTCGCCAAAGAACGCCAAGCCACTCTCGAATCCGCCAAAGTCGAGCTCACCGCGGCTTTTTCCGAGTTATCCAGTCAGTCCCTCCGATCCAATAGTGAGAACTTTCTTCGCATGGCCGAGGAAAACCTTGGCAAGCATCGCGCCAAAGCGGTCAGTGATCTCAGCGAACGCGAAAAGGCCATTGAAGGCCTGGTGCGCCCAATTCGCGAAGCGCTGAAAGACTCGCAAAGCCAAATCCAGGAACTCGAAAAAGCCCGCAGCGAAGCCTATGGCGGTATCAAGTCGCAGCTCGAAGCGATGCGAATCAATCAGCAGTCTTTGCAGCAAGAGACGCAAAACCTCGTCAAAGCGCTGCGCCGCCCTGAAGTCCGTGGCCGCTGGGGTGAAATTACCCTACGTCGGCTGGTCGAACTGGCCGGCATGGTCGAACATTGTGACTTTCAAGAACAGGTGCACAGCGCCGCAGCCGATCAAATCATTCGTCCGGACATGGTGGTACACATGCCGAACGAACGCGACCTTGTGGTTGACGTCAAAACGCCGCTGGATGCGTATCTGGAAGCCGCAGAAGCGAACAACGATAGCGACCGACAGGTTGCCCTTACGCGTCACGCCCGCAATGTCCGTGAACACATACGCCTGCTATCGAGCAAAGCCTATTGGCAGCAGTTTGAGAACAGTCCTGAGTTTGTCATTTTGTTTATCCCCGGCGATCAGTTCCTGAGTGCCGCGTTAAATGAAGAACCCGATCTGATTGAACGTGCACTGGCTGAGCAGATTATTCTGGCCACGCCGACCAGCTTCGTGGCTCTACTCAAAGCTGTCGCCTACGGTTGGCGGCAATTGGCATTGGCCGATAACGCCAAAGAAATTCGCAAGCTCGCCGAAGATCTGTATTCGCGATTACAGACCTTTGTCGGCCACATGAACAAGATGGGGCGGCAATTGGCGAGCAGCGTCGACACTTACAATCGGGCGGTTGGCTCGCTGGAACGCAAGGTACTGCCGGGCGCACGGAAATTTACCGAGCTTGGTGTGCAGTCAAAGAAAGACATCGAGTCAATCGAATCGCTGGAGCCGGTGCCGCGCACGATGATCGAAAGTGCGGCGGACGACGATGAGTCGACCGGCACAACCAACCACTAACCCGACAAAGGACTCCGCGTGAGCGCTGATGCCCGCAACTACACCTACGCCAAAGATATTCTCAAAGACCGCATCATCCTCATAACCGGCGCTAGTAACGGCATTGGCAAGGCCTTAGCCGTACATGCGGCGCAATTGGGAGCACGCGTGCTCTTGCACGGCCGCAACGTCAAGAAACTGGAAGCCGTGTATGACGAAATCGAAGCGATCGACGGTGCATTGCGACCGTCTATAGCGGTGATGGATCTCGCGATTGCCGATAGCGCCGCATATACCTCGCTGGCAGACAGCCTGGCGGACGAATATGGGCGCCTGGACGGCCTAGTGCATAACGCCAGCATTCTCGGCGATCGTTATTCAATCGAACAATACGACGCGCTGGAGTGGCAGAAAGTGATGCACGTCAATGTCACTGCACCGTTCGCCCTGACCAAAGTCATGCTGCCACTAATGGCCAAATCCGATGATGCATCGATCGTCTTTACCAGCAGCGGCGTCGGCCGAACCGGCCGCGCCCATTGGGGCGCCTATGCGGTGTCGAAGTTTGCTACCGAAGGTCTGTCCCAGGTGCTCGCCGACGAACATCGCGGCGGCAATCTGCGTGTCAATGCCATCAATCCCGGCGCCACGCGCACCGATATGCGCTTAGCAGCGTTTCCCGCTGAGGACCGAGATCTCCTCAAGACGCCCGAAGAAGTGCTACCGGCGTACGTGTATCTGCTCGGCCCAGACAGCCGGGACGTGACCGGCGAAAGCCTCGACGCACAATAGAATTTACTTGATTTAACCGGTATTAGTTACTGATTTAAAAGCTATTTTGGTGGTTTCATTCCGACCGAACGGTAGAGTTGCCGTACTTGCCCGATGGTAAGCGCCTCATGACGCCCTTTACGTAATTTTCGCGGCAGTTCCAAGGGTCCGTAGGCCGTGCGTATCAATCGGCTGACCTCGAAGCCCTGAGACGCCCAAAGTCGCCGTACTTCTCGATTGCGACCCTCTTTCAGCGTCACATGAAACCAGGTATTGGCGCCTTGCCCATCACCGCGCTCGATCGAGTCAAACGATGCCGGCCCGTCATCCAGCACGACTCCCTGTTGCAGGGCTCTGAGCTGCTCATCATCGGGACGACCGTGGACCCGAACCGAGTAGCGGCGCACCAACTCGGCCGACGGGTGCATCAGTGCGTTCGCCAGCTTGCCGTCCGTGGTGAAAATCAGCAGCCCGGTGGTAGTCATATCCAGACGCCCGACCGCTACCCATCGCGATCGTTTTAGCCGCGGCAGACTGTCGAACACCAACTTGCGGCCCTCCGGATCATCCCGCGTGGTGACCTCATCAGAGGGTTTGTTGTACATCAGATGTCGATGATGCGACGCACCGACCGAAAACCCTAGCGGGCGACCGTCAAGAAAGACTCGTTCGCCACCTTCAAGCACATCCCCCAGCGACGGCACCTCACCGTCAACGGTCAGCCGACCGTCACGAATCCACTGCTCCACCTTGCGACGGGACCCGTGTCCGGCGGCAGCAAGTATCTTTTGGATTCGATCGGCCATTCGATCGGGCTATTGAAATTACGTCGTTGTCTGTTAGCCGTTGCTAACGTTGGCATCCGGGGTCATGTCGAGCGCCAGCTCGGCATCCGCCTCGGGCTCCGATTCGGGCTCCGGTTCTTCATCGGCAACCAAATCGGGAATGCGCTGATTGAGCGCGTTGATTTCTTCGTCGCTCATTACCTCACCTTCGGGCTCTTGCTCCTCTTCGACATCCACCTCAGTCATCATCGCCGGCAATTCTTGCTCCGGCGGCGGCGCTTCCGATGGATCTTCCACCTCGGGAAGATCGAGCTGAACTCGCAAGGTTTCCCAATCCGAAAGATCGGCCAACGGCGGTAGATCATCGAGCTTTTTCAGGCCGAAGTAATCGAGAAATTGTTTCGTCGTCGCAAACATCTCCGGGCGACCCGGCACATCGCGATGCCCGACTACACGCACCCAATCCCGCTCAATCAAGGTACGCATGATGTTGGAGCTCACCGAAACGCCACGCACTTCTTCAATCTCGCCGCGTGTAATCGGTTGTCGATAGGCGACTAACGCCAGCGTTTCAAACAGTGCGCGAGAGTATCGCGGCGGACGTTCTTCCCAGAGCTTATGCAGTCGATCCGCCATGGTTGGCTTAATCTGCATACGAAAGCCGGACGCGACCTCCGCGATGATCAAGCCTCGATCACTGTACTCTTCGTTAAGTACCGCAATGGCGTCACGAATTTCTGACTTCTGCGGCGCACTGCGACCGTCGAATAAACCATGCAGCTGGTTGATGTCCAGTGGCCGACCCGCCGCGATCAATGCGGCTTCTACAAAATGGCGAATTTCCAATGCGTCCATGACGGTCTCTAATCTGTCCTCATGCCTGTTGCGGCAGATCGTCCGGTTCGTCGGCGACCAAACGCACCGATGACGCCGCACGAACATGAATGGTCGAATACTCCTCGGCTTGAACCACTTCAATAACCGACTCTTTCAGCAGCTCCAATATCGCGATAAAGGTTACCGCGACGCCCAGCCGCCCTTCTTCCGGGTCAAACAAGTCTGCGAATCCTGCAAAATTGTTGGCATTGACTCGCGACAAAATCTCCGACATCCGTTGTCGCACTGACAACGGCTCACGCTGCAGATGTAAGTTGGAAAACATTTCGGCACGTTTCAAAACGTCGTGAAATGCGAGCAGAAGCTCTTTCATCGTGACATCAGGCAGCTTGGTAACAACTTTCTTCTTCGGCGTATCGGCGGTCGCGATATGCGTATCGCGTTCGAGACGAGGCAATTCATTAATGTCGTCCGCCGCTTTCTTAAAGCGTTCGTATTCTTGTAAGCGCCGAACCAGCTCGGCACGCGGATCATCCTCTTCCTCATCTTCGGTTTCAACGCGCGGCAACAGCATCCGCGATTTGATTTCCGCAAGCATCGCCGCCATCACCAGGTACTCACCCGCGAGCTCGAGCTGCAACTCTTTCATGAGCTCGATGTATTCGACGTACTGCTTGGTAATTTCCGCAATCGGAATGTCGAGAATGTCGATGTTCTGCCGACGAATCAGATACAGCAGTAGATCCAACGGCCCTTCGAACGCTTCGAGAAATACCTGCAACGCATACGGCGGGATATACAGATCCTGAGGCAATGCGGTGACCGGCTCACCATCGACGACGGCAAACGGCATTTCGGACTGCGCAGGGGTCTGGTTTTCGTCCTGTGGCGGCTTGGGCGCATCTTCGCGCTTCAGGACTTTGAGATCCGGTTTCATCGGGGTTCCGTGGCTGGTTCGCCGCATTCTAGCGCAAACTATTCGAGCGCGCTGACATCCCCGCACCCAACGCGCACGACGTTGGCGTAGCCTTCGGTCAGGTCGATGACGCTGGTGGGCTCGAGCCCCACTGGCCCGGCATCGACGATCGCCTCAATCTGCTTGCCGATACGCTCGTCGATCTCGAGCGGATCGGTCATCGGCCCTGTGTCGTCCGGCAGAATCAGCGTCGAACTCATAATTGGCTCGCCTAAAGCCTCGAGCATTGCGTGCACCACCGCGTGGTCTGGTACGCGCAAACCGATGGTTCGGCCATTCGGGTTTTGAATCCGCTTCGGCACTTCACGCGATGCCGGCAAGATGAATGTGTACGGCCCCGGGGTCAGCGCCCGAATTAGGCGGTACGCCCAATTATCGACGCGTGCGTACACGCCGATTTCAGAGAGGTCGCTGCACACCAGAGTAAAATTGTGGCGCTTGTCGGTTCGCCGAATGCGACGGATTCGCTGAATCGCCTGCGCGTCTCCGATGTGACAACCAAAGGCATAAGTCGCATCCGTGGGATACGCGATAAGCCCGCCGCTGCGAATCGTCTGCACAATTGAGGCGATCAGCCGCGGCTGCGGGTGCGTCGGATGAACTTCAAGGATTCTGGCCACGCGCGGATTGTAGGTGAGTTACGTGGTCAATACGCCCTCTTTTCGCTATTATCGCGGCCGTTTTAGGACCATTCGGGCCGACTTCGCCCATGCAATTACTGATTGATTTTCTACCCATCCTGTTGTTTTTCGGTGCTTACGTCATCACCGGAAATCTATTCAACGCGATCGCTGTGATCATCGTCGCCGCACCATTTGCGTTTCTGGTGCAATGGCTGATGACCCGCAAGATTAACAAGATCTCCGCGATCTCAACGCTGCTGGTGGTCGTGCTGGGCGGCCTGAGCTTATGGCTCGACAACAAAGCCTTTTTTATCTGGAAACCAACCGCCTTGTACATCGGCCTCGCAGTGGCATTCTTGGCCAGCGAATTTTTTGCCGAAAAACCCTTCGTGCGCCGCATGATGGAAGTTGCCGGCGGTGACGAACCCATTCAATTGCCGGAGGAGAAATGGTGCACGCTGAATCGCGTCTGGGCCGCTTTCTTCGTCTTTGCCGGCGCCCTGAATATATGGGTCGCCTATACATTTTCAGAACCCACCTGGGTCAAATTTAAGCTGTTTGGCCTGTTCGGATTGACCGCGATATTCATCGTCGGCCAGGCCTTCTGGCTTGCCAAATACATCGAGACGTCAGATGACGAGTGACCGGGTCGCGGCCATTGAAGCCATTCTTACTAATGCCTTTTCACCGACCGATCTACTCATTAAAGACCAATCGCACCTACATGCCGGCCATGCCGGTGCAAGAGATGGTCGCGGGCACTTTGCGGTGCGTATTGTGTCTGAACAATTTAGAGACGTGAGCCCGATCCAGCGACACCGTATGATTTATGATGCGTTGGGCTCACTAATGGAAACCGACATTCATGCGCTGCGCATCGACGCAGCTCCCCCATCTGAGGACCCCCAATGAAAACCTTTTTCCGATCTGGCGCAGTGCTCGCCGGAATTGTCATGTTTGCGGCGATTGCTCCGGCCTCCGCCCAGACCGTTGCCTCGATCAATGGTGTCGACATCAGCCGAAATGTGTTCGACTTCTATAGCGAAGAACGAGCTCAAAAGCCGCTGGCCGACGTCACTCAAGAAGAACGCGACTTTATCCTTGATGAGCTCATTGGCATTTACGCGTTGTCGACACAGCCTCGCGCCAGTGAATTGTCCGAAGACCCGACTTTTCAAGCCAAAGTCGAAATCCAATTTCGGGCGGCCTTAGCACAAGCAGTCGCGTCTGACTGGCTGCGCTCCAATCCCGCCACCGAAGAAGAGATTCAGGTTGTTTATGCCGAGCAATCGAAGCTTGCACCGCCTCTGCAATTCAAGGCACGCCATATTCTGGTCGAAACGCAGGCGGCTGCTATTGATCTGATTTCGCAGCTCGACGGCGGCGCGAGTTTTGAAGAGTTGGCTGCAACACATTCCACGGGCCCGTCCGGTGCGAATGGCGGTGACCTGGGATGGTTCGCACCGAACCAAATGGTGCCGCCGTTTTCTGCTGCGGTAGCCGCGTTGGAAGATGGCGCCTATTCCTCCGAACCGGTTCAGACCGAGTTCGGCTGGCATGTGATCTTGCGCGAAGACTCGCGGGAAAACGCTCCGCCACCGTTGGAAAACGTGCGCGACACGATCAAAGCTCAGGTCGAGGCAGCCAAATTTCAGAGTTATCTTGAGTCGATTCGACAACCCGCTCCGGCAGCGTCCGACTCGCCGTAACTTTACTTAATGCTTCCAATTTAACTTATTGAGGCGCTTTCGGGCGCCTCAGCCGTTTTTGGGAAGTGGATTTGTGAAAGCAATCACACCGCTTAGGGGAAGAGAAAAATAGTATGGGTCCCGAGGTCGCTCCTAATCGCTCGGGGGTGGCTTCTCCAACCCTCGCATCTCCTAACGGTTGATACGAGATCGAAGTCGGCAGGGACGCCGACTTTTTTGATTCCAAAGAAAAAGGCCGCAATCCTGCGGCCTTTTTTTGTAGCACTCCTAAGGAGACTAACGTCCCTGTCGCAATAATTCACAGAGCGTTTTGTGTCGTTATTGTTTAGTCCCCTAGGAAAAGCTCCGTCTTATCGAGCACGGCTTCACCGATCAGCGTTCCACCGAGCGCCGGCTGTCTGCCGATCACGGTTACCGCTGCTCCTATTCCCTCAAAAGAATCACCGCCTAATGACGGCGTGTAGTCAAAGGTCAGCCCACCCATCGTCGCGGTGCCTCGCGAGAAGTCGACAGATGAAGGAATACCTGTGACAAATACTTCAGACGCACCGGGCACGTAGGTGCCGCCCATACGTCCAACATCGCTTGCAGCGATCGTGCCTGCGCCGGTGATTGAACCGCCGACGTACACATAATCGCCCACTCCAAGATCACCGAAAATGCCGTCCGGCATCGTTACGGTTTGACCCAAAGCGTTAAACGTTCCGTTTGCACGGTCTAGCGAATCAATCGGACCGACGAGGAGGATTGAGTGCGATCCGGCTGTAATTGCGTGTACCGAACCGCCTGTGATCGCTTGACCTGAGCCACCCGTAATCGCGTGAATCGAACCACCCGTGATTGCCTGGCCAGAACCGCCAGTAATGGCACTTATTGAGCCACCCGTTATCGCTTGGCCAGAACCGCCGGTAATCGCACTAACTGAACCACCCGTTATCGCTTGGCCAGAACCGCCGGTAATGGCAATAACTGAACCACCCGTTATCGCTTGGCCAGAACCGCCGGTGATCGCACTAACTGAACCACCCGTTATCGCTTGGCCAGAACCGCCGGTAATGGCAATAACTGAACCACCCGTTATCGCTTGGCCA
>JBCCEH010000005.1:0-176542 GCA_039030375.1 Pseudomonadota bacterium
ATGGGCAACATCTGTCGTTCACCGACGGCGGAGGGCGTGTTTCGCAAGATTGTTGCGGACGCCGGGCTTTCCGACGTCATCGAAACGGATTCCGCCGGCACGCATGCTTATCACGTGGGGGAGCCGCCGGATCGGCGGGCGCAAGCAGCGGCGGAAAAACGCGGTTATTCCCTGAGTGATCTTCGTGCGCGACGGGTCGCGGATGACGATTGCGAGACGTTCGATTACGTCATCGCGATGGACGATGACAATCACTACAACCTGCGATCAAAAGCCGACGAGCAATACCACGATCGCATCCAGCTGTTCTTGGACTACTCCAAAGGATCAGAGACCGAGGTGCCCGATCCCTATTACGGCGGCACAGCTGGGTTTGAGCTCGTCCTCGACATGATCGAGGACGCCTCAAAAGGATTGCTGGCTAAGATTCAGCGGCGCTAACCGACCGCGCGCCAATTAGCTCGGATTATTATCGTCCCAGGGGAGCAGACGACCTTCCGGCTTCGGTGCCGGTGCAGGTTTCGGCTCAGCCGCCGGCTTTGGTTCCGGCTTCGGTTTGGTCTCGGCTTTCGGCTCTGCAGCTGGTTTAGAATCAGCGGCCGGTTTGGGCGCCGATTCCTGCTTCGCTTCGGGCTTGGGCGCCGGTTTCGGCTTCGCTTCTGATTTTGGCTTAGCCTCAGCTCTTGGTGCTTCCGCCGGTTTCGATTCAGTTTGCGGTTTCGATTCGGCCGGCGTCGGTTTTGGTGCATTCTCGGCGGCCGGTTTGCTTGCCGGCTTAGCGGCCGACGGATCGACACCATTGCCCGACGTGTCCGGCTTTACGTCTTTTTTCGGAGCGGGCTTTTTCTTTGCCGTCTTCTTGCGTTGCGGCTTATCGTCACCGCTGGTCTTCTTCGGCTTTGCCTTATCCGGCTGTTTCGCGTCCGCCGCACGTTCTGCGTCAGTGCGCGCCTTCGGTGGTCCCGAAGGCTCTTTTGCAGCGGGCTTGGCGTCCGCCTGCGTATTGTTCGCCTGATTGTTATTCGCCTGATCTTTCCGATCACCGGCTGAACGACGACGACGACGACCGCCGCGGCTGCGACGATTGCGCGATGGCTTTTGCTCGGATTTTTGTTGTTCCGACTTCTGGTCCGCCTGCTTCTCGTTCTGCTTGCCTTGCGGCTTGCTTTGTTTCTTATTCTGCTTCTTATTTTGCGAACGACGTTGATTGTTATTCGAGTTGCTGTTCGAGCGTTTGCTCTTGTCGCGACCTCGCGAATCGCGACCGCGTTCGTTACGACCACGCGACTGTGACCGCTGGCGATTCCGGTTCTGAGATTTGCCACGCTGATTGCGTTGTTTGGTTTTCTTTTTCGACGAACCGTCGCCGGAAAATAGTCCTTTCAACCAATCCCAAAAGCCCGGTTCTTTCCGTTTCGGCGCCGGTGTGGTCGGCTTCATCACAGCAATGGCGGCCGGTTCAATCGACTTACGCTCCAGCACTTGCTGAGGCGTTTCTTGCTCGGCGTCAGACTCGACCATTTCGTAGCTGGCACCTAAGTTCTCCGGCAGGTCGGTTTGATCGTCGCGAACGCGGCGCACGTCGTAATGCGGCGTCTCCAGTGACGGGTTGGCAATTAGCACGACCTGCATCTCGTTACGTGACTCGAGGCTCTGAACCCAATCGCGCTTTTCGTTTAACAAGAAGGTCGCCACGGCAACCGGCAGTTGAGCGATAACTTTGGCGGTGCGTTCTTTGCGGGCTTCTTCGCCAATAATGCGCAAAATTGCGAGCGCCGAAGATTCGACGCCACGAATCGTGCCGATACCAGAACAACGCGGGCAGGTGAGATAGTTGGATTCGCCCAAAGAGGGTCGTAATCGCTGGCGGGACATCTCCAACAGGCCGAAGCGTGAAATCTTGCCGATCTGCACGCGGGCACGGTCTTGTCGAACCGCCTCGCGGAGTCGATTTTCGACTTCACGTTGATGTTTCTGAGGGCCCATGTCGATGAAGTCGATAACGATCAGACCACCGAGGTCACGAATACGGAGCTGGCGGGCGATTTCATCGGCCGCTTCGAGGTTCGTTTGCAGCGCCGTCTGTTCGATATCGCTGCCTTTGGTAGCACGCGCTGAGTTGATGTCGATCGAGACCATCGCCTCGGTGTGATCGATCACCAGACTGCCGCCCGACGGCATCGAGACGGAATGTGTAAATGCCGATTCGATTTGCGATTCGATTTGGAAACGCGTGAACAGCGGCACCGGGTCGGTGTAGTGCTTGAGCTTCTTCAAATTGTGCGGCATGACCTGTTCGATGAACTCATGCGCTTCCTGGAACGCATCTTCCTTATCGATCAGGATCTCGCCGATGTCGTTGGTCAAGTAGTCACGCAGCGCCCGCATAATGGCGTTGGACTCGCGATAGATTAGAAACGGCGATTTTTTCTCGCGGACCTTGTTCAGGATCGCGGTCCAGATCGTGAGGGAGTTTTCCAGGTCCCATGCCAGCTCTTCGGCTGTGCGGTCGATCCCGGCGGTGCGCAGGATCACGCTCATACCGTCAGGTACCTGAATCTCATTGAGCGCTTTGCGTGCCAGATCGCGATCCGAGCCGACGATGCGACGCGACACGCCGCCAGAACGGGCCTTGTTCGGCTTCAATACGGTAAAGCGGCCGGCCAGGCTGATATACGTGGTTAGCGCAGCGCCCTTGTTACCACGCTCTTCTTTATCGATCTGTACGACAATATCTTGGCCCTCATTGAGGACGTCGCGGATGTTCGGTTTGCCCGAATCGGCTTTCTTGACGAAATACTCAGGGGAAATCTCTTTGAGTGGCAAGAATCCGTGGCGCTCTGCGCCGTAGTTGACGAACGCCGCTTCGAGACTGGGCTCGATGCGGGTGATAGTGCCTTTGTAAATATTGGCTTTCTTGCGTTCGCTCTCGGGTAGCTCGATATTTAGGTCATAGAGGCGTTGGCCATCGACCATCGCCATGCGCAACTCTTCTTCTTGAGTTGCATTGATTAACATTCTTTTCATGTTGCCCTACTTGTTTGTTAGTGGGCAGCGCTAGAAGGCGAGATAAGGGACGCAATGCTTGGCTACGCGACCGTGCGCGGACAGGGTGCCAGAGGGCACCGCCGGCGGGGCGTTGGTTCATTGTCTGAGTGACGATATGGATCATCACCCGTAAGAAATTCAGCATGTCTTCCCTGCGGCTCAGCCGCACTGGCACTCGCTACTTTCTGTGCTCGCTGCCATTTTTAGGGCCTCGCTCGGCGAAGCCTCAAATCTGTCAAAAATTACGAAATCTGTGTGTTTCGTCTGTAAACCGGCCAGATGATGGGTTACAGACGGTGCGCCTCGATCAACGTGCCAACGTGTTAAAGGCGTCACAGGGCGCTAATATAGCACACCCCGGCGCCGCATCAAGCGATTGGTCATGCAAAAAACTCCCCAAGATTCAGCCACTTCGGATCAAAAACGGACCGGAGTGAGGCGTCTGAAGATCGATTCTGACCTGGCGGGTCAGCGGATCGACAACTTCTTGCGCCGTGAGCTGCCGGGCGTGCCGCGGAGTCGCATCTACCGGATTCTTCGCAAAGGTGAGGTGCGGGTGAATGGCGGCCGCGTCAAAGCGGAGTACAAGCTCGCTGAGGGTGATGAGGTGCGGGTGCCTCCGGTCCGGGTTCGCGTTGAGGGCGAGGCGCCGGCACCGGGCAAGATCAAGGATGTGGAAAGCCGGATTCTGTTTGAGGACAAGCGGCTGTTGGTCATCAACAAGCCGTCCGGCTTGGCGGTGCATGGCGGTAGCGGTGTCAGTCATGGCGCGATTGAGATTCTGCGGCACGCGCGCCCGGAACTGCGGGATTTGTCGTTGGTGCATCGCATTGATCGCGAGACATCAGGGTGCCTGGTGCTCGCCAAGAAGCGCAGTGTGCTGCGCGACATGCACGGGAAATTTCGTGAGGGCGAAGTCAGCAAGAACTACCTGGGATTGGTGGTTGGCGATTGGCAGCTGGGTGAGCAACTCATCGACCGGCCGTTGCTGGTTAGCCACCGCAAAGGTGGTGAGCGTCACGTGGTCGTGAGCGGGGCAGGGAAAGAGGCACAGACGCGGGTGCGACTGTCTCGCGCCTATCCGAAGCATAGCCTGGTGCACTGCGAGCCGTTGACCGGCCGCACCCACCAAATTCGTGTGCATTTGTTATCGGTTGAGCATCCGCTGGCGGGCGACGCGCGCTACGGTGATACGGAACACAATGCTGCGTTGGCAAGGCTGGGGCTGAAGCGTCTGTTTCTGCATGCGCAGTCGATTTCGTTCGCCGACGACAGCGGCAATGAGCAGACGTTTACGGCACCGCTTGCTGACGACTTAGAGAAGTTCTTGGCGAATCTGAGCGCTCAAGGCAAGAGATAACCGAGTTCGCGCAGGCGATCGGCCAGCCAGATCATCGGCAGACCGATCAATGCGGTCGGGTCTTCGGTTTGCACCGACTCAAATAATACGAACCCCGAGCCCTCGAGTTTGAAGCTGCCGGCACAGTCGTAAGGTTCATCGTGGCGCAAATAGACTTCTGCTAGACGGCGGTCGAAATCGCGAAAGCGCACCGTGGTGTGGTCGACGTGCTCATGTCGGGTACGGCCGACCGGGTCCAATATGCACACCGCGGTCATAAAGGTGACGGCCTTGCCGGAGGCAGCCAGCAGCTGCTCCACGGCCCGCGCATGATCGCCGGGTTTGCCCAAGACCTGATCGTCGAGCACCGCCAGTTGGTCGGAACCGATAATCAGCGCGTCGCGCGCATTGACCGACACTTTCTCCGCTTTTTTGCGGGCAAGGTCGGCTGCCAGGGCCTCGGGCTCCAGATTGTCATGATTGGTTTCATCGACATTCGGGCTCACCGCCTCGTAATCATCGAGGAAGCGATCGAGGAGGCCGCGTCGGTACTCGGACGATGACGCGAGGAAAATCGTGGGGGCCGAAGGATTTTGCATAAAATCAATGTGTTGTCGCTCGGCCGACCGAGTGTACTCGGGTTGCGGGCGGAAACCGACCAAAGGCCCATATTTGGCTTTGACAGTGGCCCGGAGTCTCCTTATCATGCGCGCGCCATGGGCAATCCGCTGCTTGATCGTCGTACCCCGCAGGAATTAGCGGCAGGTCGGCAAGTTATTGAAATTATTGATAAAATAGATAGTTTCAAACAGCTTGCAGCGGTGATCGATGCGGATCTCGAATCACTCGATGCGGAAAACCGGCCGAAAAGCTGGCGAGACGCTCCGGTTGAGGTGCGGTTAGAATTTGGCTTTGCTGACGCGCAGTCGCGCCAACCGGGCGTGACAGGCGAAGTTTCGGCGGATATTGCGGCCGTGTGTCAGCGCTGTTTAGGGCCGACCACGGTGTCGATATCGCAGTCGCTGGATCTGCTGTTTGGCGAGACGTCGACCGTCGATGAAGCCGGTGGCATAGAGGTTTGGGAGCTTGAAGAACCTCGACTACGACCGATGGACCTGGTCGAAGAGGTGCTGATAATGGCACTGCCGTTCGCGGCAAAATGTGAGAACGATTGCGGAGCTGATGAGACCAGTGACGTCGTCGAACAACCGAAAGGACAGACAACTCGACCGTTTGCTGACTTAAAGTCGCAGCTGAAGTCGAATAAAGAGTAAGAGAATTTTCGGCGACGAACCTCGTCGCTGACTGAGGAGAAGACAATGGCCGTTCAAAAAAGTCGTAGAACGCCGTCCACGCGCGGCATGCGCCGTGGCCACGACAAGTTGAAGAAACCCACCGTATCGGTCGATCCGACTTCGGGCGAAACGCACTTGCGTCATCGTGTATCGCCAGATGGTTTTTATCGCGGTAATCAGGTTGTCGAGCAACCCGAACTGGTTGACGACGACGAGTAGTTTGCCTGAGTGGCTTGTCCCAGCCGGACAAGCCGCGACTCCTTGAGCAACCTGCCTACTATTTCCGTTGATGCGATGAGCGGCGACCGCGGCGCCGAGGCGGTCGTGCACGCGGCCAAAGCGGTGCTTGATGAGCGTACCGACCTCAATATTGTGTTGGTCGGTGATCAAACAGAAATCGAATCTCATATTGCGCGTATCGTTGGCAGCGATGCGCGTCTGCGCGTGGTGCATGCGAGCGAAGTCGTTACCATGGAAGACGCGCCGGTCGATGCGATGCGCAAGAAAAAAGACTCATCGATGCGCGTGGCGATCAACCTGGTCAAAGAGGGCGAGGCTGACGCCTGTGTCAGTGCCGGTAACACCGGCGCGTTGATGGCAACCGCAAAGTTTGTCTTGAAGATGCTGCCGGGTATCGATCGTCCGGCGATCATTACCGAACTGCCGGCCATCGGTGGCAGTCTGCACATGCTCGACTTGGGCGCCAATACCGTTTGCACAGCCGATCATCTGTTTCAGTTTGCGGTGATGGGCTCAATCGTGACCACCGATATCACCGGTGTCGAATCACCGCGCGTGGCGCTCCTCAATATCGGTGCTGAAGACACCAAAGGGCATGGCACGGTTAAAGAAGCCGCCGCGATGTTAACGGCCAGCACGCTCAACTACGTGGGCTATATCGAAGGCAGTGAGTTGTTTTCGGGTAAGGCCGATGTTGTGGTGACCGATGGGTTCACCGGCAATGTGGCGCTGAAAACGATGGAAGGCACGTCCGGTCTGGTTTCGCATTATTTGCGTCGCGCGTTTACGCGAAACGTATTCGCTAAATTGCAGGCGCTGTTGTCTCGGCCGGTTCTAAAACGACTGCGTGTCGAGATGGATCCGCGAAATTACAACGGAGCGACTCTGGTCGGTCTTAATGGTATCGTAATCAAAAGTCATGGCGGGGCAGACGCGTACGCGCTGAAGCATGCGATCGATACCGCTGTGGTCGAAGTCGAAAACCAGTTGCCGCATCAAATCGGCAAACTGTTGCAACGGGAAGCAGCATGAGCTATTCACGCATTGCAGGCACAGGTCGATATTTGCCAGAAAAAATTCTGACCAATGCCGATCTTGAGAAAATGGTCGACACCTCCGATGAGTGGATCCGCACCCGTACCGGTGTTGAGCGACGCCATTGCGTACGCGAAGACGAGACCACCTCAGACATGTGCGTCGAAGCCGCGAAGATCGCGATGGATGATGCTGGTGTTACCGCCAACGATATTGACCTTGTCATTATCGGTACGACTTCACCCGACCTCATCTTTCCGAACGTTGCGACGTTGGTTCAGCACCGACTCGGTATTCCCGCCTGTACTGCCTTCAGTCTCGAAGCGGCATGTACGGGCTTTATCTACGCGCTGACAACCGCAGATAAGTTCATTAAGACCAACCAGGCGAAGTGTGCATTGGTCATTGGTGCAGAATGCATCACCAAGTTGGTTGATTGGACCGACCGCAATACCTGCGTGTTGTTCGGTGATGGTGCCGGTGCAGTCATCCTGAAACCGTCTGACGAGCCGGGCATTATCGGTACGCATCTCGGTGCTGATGGTCAATACAAAGATCTTCTCTATTATCCGGTTGGGGCGTCGAAGAATTTGGCTGCGGCCGGTACCGACGAAGCATCGATCATGATGACCGGCAACGAAGTCTTTAAGGTTGCAGTGAAGACGCTCGGTAATGTCGCGTCGCTGGCGCTTGAAGAAGCCGGTATCGCGCAAGAAGAGCTGGATTGGCTGATTCCGCATCAAGCGAACATTCGGATTATCCAGGCGACGGCGAAGCGTCTCAGCTTGCCGATGGAGAAAGTGATCGTTACGGTGCAAGACCACGGCAATACCTCAGCGGCTTCTGTGCCGATGGCGCTGGATGTCGGTCGTCGCGATGGTCGCGTCAAAGAGGGCCAGCTGATCCTGATGGAAGCCTTTGGGGGCGGGTTTACCTGGGGCTCCGTCTTAATGCGCCTTTAGAACGCTTCAGCGGGCACATTACGGCGTCAAAAATCAGCCTTAAAATACTCACGTACTACATGTACGCTCCGTTTTTTCGGCTGGTTTTTTCCTTGTACTGCACGCCGCTGAAACGCTCTAAGAACGCCCCAGCGGGTACATTTCCATGTGTCATTGTCCTTTTATCGTAGGAGCGGCTTCCAGCCGCGATCGCGGCAAGATGCCGCTTCTACGGCGGTTGTTTCTTTCCTCGTTTTGCACTCTGCTGGAGCGCTCTAAAGAAATCGTGGTTGCCGAGTAAGTCTATGGGCGACAATTCCATTCCCGACCACATTGTTCGTTATCCGACACGTGCCGCGATCGACCGACTTGTGGTGTTCTTTGATCTTCGTAATGAACCGAATATGCAGGACTGGGAGATCGAGGTCGCAGATTCAGCGCGATGCGTAGAGTTCTTGGCTGGTTACGAAAACTTCAGTCTAGATGCCGACGAACGATTTACGTTCATGTGGACGATTCTCCAGTCTTTTGACGAATCTGAGATTGATCTAGCCGCGTCTTTGGATTGGCAGAAGGTACTGTGGTTGATCGAGTCTGAGATTGAGCTGCACATTTATACGGTGTGGCACTGGTCCGCTCTGCGAATAAACTCGATCGATTATGCTTGGAGGGTCACGCCGTTCATGCGAGAGATTCTTGTGCGCCATTGCGAAAGATTTGACGCTACGGCCTAAAGGAAATGCTAACCCTGATTGGTAGCGTTGTTGGTGGTCTAGGTTTCTTGGCTATGGTGGCGGGAGGCGTCCTAGCCAGACCCTCGGTGCACGGGTTTTTGAAACCTGAGTCTCGGCGGAATTTCTGGAGTGTGTGGGCTAAGTACATGATGCTTTTCGGTGCTGGCTTCTTTTTTCTGGGTCGTTGGCTGATATCGTTAGACGCTGGTGGCTAACGCAATGTTTGGAGTGAAATCATGAGCTACATTGACGGTTTCTTGATTGCGGTGCCAACCGCAAAAAAAGATGCATTTCTCGAACACATCAAAACCGGCGATTCGCTGTTTACCGACTATGGTGCAACGCGCGTGGTGGAATGCTGGGGTGACGACGTGCCGAAAGGGAAGGTGACCGACTTTTACAAAGCCGTGCAGGCCACCGAAGATGAGACGGTGGTGTTTTCCTGGATCGAGTGGCCGGACAAAGCAACGCGTAACGCGGCCATGCAGAAGATGATGTCGGAAGATTTCAAAGATGATCGTATGGATCCGGAGAAGAACCCGGCGCCGTTCGATGGTGCGCGCCTGATCTACGGTGGCTTTACGCCGATCCTGGAAACGACTCCCTAGCGGCACAACGCGCGTGCGGATAATTCAACGAGACATCGCTGACCAGAAACGGTGAAGACGTGAAGTGCCCGTCGTGTCACACAACGTTTGAGCCGGAGCGGCAGCAAGCCGAACCGATCAAGAAGCGCCATCGATATGATAGCGGGCCGATCTATTGTCCGGCTTGCCATACACAGTTGGAATATCGCTACGAAAGACGCCCTTATTTGGTGGCTGTTCTTTTCATCGTCGGGATTTTGTTGCCAGTACCTGTTATTGCGATTCCGACGTTCCTGAGTCGCGCGTTTGGTTTTGACGTGGTAAGCGCCGGGCTCACCAGTATCGCTGTTTGCGCTGGGTTGTTTTACGCCCTGTGGCGATACGTTTTCCAGGCGATCGAAGTATCTCCTGGTTAGTTCGCAAAAACGTATTGGTCCGCAGGTATGGTCTAATTAAGGGTGGCTTTACGCCGATCCTGGAAACCAAACCCTAATCGGAAACCATTAGAGATTATCGAGTCGCTCCTGCATCAAGTCGATCAGTTCTTGTGTATCTTCCTTAAGTGCGTCAATACGAGCGACGGAAAATCGTAAATTGCTACGCCGGTTAGCCAGCATCCCTTCGAATCGTTTCGACGACAACAGGCCGTTGAAGTCGCTTTCAAGCAAGCTATCGGGAACGTCTCCAAAGTTCTCCATTGAATACTCAGAATCGATATGATGGAAATCCGGCCAGGCAACGTAGTTGAACGTATAGCCGAGAATCAGTTCTTCGCTATGCATGCGCTCGATTTCCTGCCATTCAATCATCGTCTGGGCTGTGGTTGGCCACTGAGTGAGAAGGCGTTGAATTTCGGGATCTCGAATCAAACGAATATCGCCTGATGCAATAAGCGAGTTCGTGGTGCCGAGGTTTGGCACAAACTTCGGATTGGTGAAAATATTACTGAAAGTCTCGTTGAGTGTAGCGTTTACTGTCACCGGTGCGGGATCCGGAGATATCATGCCGATTAAGGTGTTGGTTGCTTTTTCTGAGCGAACGCTTCGCTCTCGGTCATAGTCGAGTATGCCCAGGTTCACTTGATACTCTGTAATCAGTCGAGCGAGAGCATCCTTTTCCGCGGCGCGTTCGGCGCGATTGGTGTTCCAATCCTGGGCCTGTAAGCCGACGAATACGCCAACGACGACAATCACAAAATCGAGGGCAAGGGCAAACCAGTCTTGCCGTTGAATGTGTTCACGGATTCGCCGGACGATCATTTAGGAAGCGTTGAGATTTACCACAACGACGCTGATTTCACTTTCGCTGAGCGGCGTTTCATGCGTTGATGTAGTTGTTGGCGGCGACGATCGATGCGATCACGACGAACCGCGTTGTCCATGCCTTTGTTGGTCTTGTCGAAGTCGGTGCGAAACTCGCAAAAGTCGGTGTAGGCCTGACGCTCATGTTTGAGCTCGTGCATGATGAGCTCGATCACAATCACGTCATCGAGATAGCCGATCACCGGAATATCGTCCGGCAGAATATCTTCAGGATCACCGAAGTAGATGAACATCGCCAGCAGTCGCTCGCGGTCGTCATTGGGCAGCTGCCACTCGTCATCGGTGAGCATCTCGATCAGCGCTTCGATTTCCGGGATGCGGTGCGCGACAAAATCGGGCAGCGGCTCGGCGGCGCGGATCTCATCGAGCACGTCGCGAATGGCCTCAAGAATCTCGCTTTCTTCGGCATGGGCGACCGCATTACGCGAGTGTTTCAGCGCTTTGCGAAAGAAGATCAGGTCGCGATCGGAGAGTTCCAGAGAAATTTTCATGCGGGACGCAGTTTGCCAAAGCGGGCAGAAAGGCTACCGCTGCGACGCAGGCGGGTCAATCGCGGTATTATTGGCGCATGGAAACAACGCTCTACATCGGCAACAAGAACTATTCCTCCTGGTCGCTCCGGAGCTGGCTGCTATTGAGTGAGGCCGGCATCGACTTTGAGGAACAACGTATCTTGTTGGATGTCGAAACGTCGGCGAAGGAGCTGGCCAGCGTCAGTCCGAGTCGAACCGTACCGGTGTTGGTGATCGATGGTGTGACCATCTGGGACACCATGGCGATCGCCGAGACGATCGCCGAACGCTGGCCGGACAAACAGCTCTGGCCCGCCGATGATGAGGCGCGTGCTTACGCGCGGAGTATTTCTGCCGAGATGCATTCAGGCTTTATGCGATTGCGAAATGATATGCCGATGAACTGCCGCGCGATGGGGCGCAAAGTGGCGTTGCCCGACGAGCTGACCCGCGACATTGATCGCGTGATTGATATCTGGTCTACCTGCTACAAGCGATTCGGTGGTGACGATGGCTGGCTGTTCGGCGACTTTTCGGTGGCCGATGCCATGTACGCGCCGGTGGTATTACGGTTTCGTACCTACGGCATCAACTTGCCGGAATCAGCACGTGCATTCGCGGACCGTCTGTTGCAAAGCGATGCGATGCAGTCGTGGTTGGCGGCGGCCGAGTCCGAGACCGAAGTGATCGACGCCGACGAGAAAGGCCGATGAGACGCTTAGCGAGTATTTTGCTGCTGCTGGCCGCGCTACCGGCGCGAGCCGAAATCTATCCGCTGCCACCAGAAGGCTACGACGTGATCGGTGCTGTAGCGACCACCGTGGCGCGTTACGAAGACACCTTGGTCGATATCGCCCGACGTCATGGCTTGGGCTATCAGGACATCGTACGGGCGAATCCCGATGTGAATGTGTGGGTGCCGGGTGAAGGCACTGAGGTGGTGTTGCCAACCCGTTTCGTATTGCCGCCCGGTCCACGAGAAGGCGTGGTACTCAATCTCGCCGAGTACCGCATGTATTACTACCCGACGCCCAAAGAGGGTGAGCCGGCGGTCGTTATGACCTATCCGGTGAGCATCGGTCGCATGGATTGGGAGACGCCGCTGGGTAACACCACGGTGGTCGCCAAGGCGGTGAACCCGAGCTGGTATGTGCCGCAGTCGGTGCTCGATGAGCATGCCGCCGAAGGCCGGCCGTTACCGCGCATCGTGCCGCCAGGGCCGGACAATCCCCTCGGTACCCGCGCCATCCGATTGGGGCTCCCCGGCTACCTGATTCACGGAACCAATCGCCCGGCCGGTGTCGGCATGCGTGTCACTCACGGTTGTATTCGTATGTTCCCCGAGGACATCGAGTTCGTGTTTCCGAAAATCAGTGTGAATACACCGGTACGCATCATCAACGCGCCGGTGAAAATGGGCTGGGCGGGTGATGCGCTGGTGATGGAAGTGCATCCGGTGTTGGAGAGTGCGCCGAAGGGCGAGGTCGACGAGCCTGGGGACATTGTCGATGAAGTTGCGGTGGAGGCTGTCACCGAAGAAGAAGCCGTGGCCGCTGAGGTGGCGGTTCCGGAATCGCCGAAAGACGCGCTGACTTATGTGACCGAGCAGTTCATAGCGGTGACCGGTGAGCAGGCCGGTGAATTGGATTGGGAGCTTGCCGAAGAGCTGGTCAGTCGTTCTGACGGTTTACCGGCGACGGTAGGGGCGCGCATAAAAAACGCCGCGCAAAGCGCGGCGTCTCAATAGTCTCTCTGTAGTCTAAGTGCTACTTCGACATTGATTTCTGGAACATACGCTCCATGCTTTCGCGATTGGCTTCGCAGCAAGCCTGAGCTTCCGTAGCAGCAGAAAGCGCCTGATCAGCGGTGCTTTGTGCGCCAGCAGCAGCCTGAGCAGCGCGATCCGCTGCAGCACGTGCAGCTTCAGCAGCCGATGCAGCAGCAGCAGCGTCAGCAGCGGCACGTTCGGCCGTTGCTTTAACTTCGTCCAAGCCGGTCGTTGCGCAACCAGAAGCGAGGCCAAGGAATAGCACCAGCGCGGTTACTTTTAACGTTTTGGTCATTATTCGAATTTCCTTTGTTGGGATGCAATTGCTCGCGCATTATTTCCCAATACGCCGAAAGCTTCAATGAAAACAGCGGTTTTCGTGCGTTGCTGTCGGCGTCTGGCGACAGCGAGTCGCTGGTAAAAAAATCACATTTGCGAATGGGGTTGCGTTGGTCCGAGTACTGTATATAATCACATGCACTGTGAATTTATACAGGACTGCTTAAATGCGCCAACTGACCCCCAGGCAAACGCAAATTCTCAATATGATTCAAGAATTTATGGCCGACACGGGCATGCCGCCCACACGTGCTGAAATCGCTCGTGAGCTCGGTTTTAAGTCCGCCAACGCGGCTGAAGAGCATCTCAGGGCGTTGCAAAAGAAAGGCGTTCTCGAGCTCGTACCGGGCGCCTCACGCGGTATCCAACTAAAAGATTCGTTGCGTGACCAGATGGGTTTGCCATTGGTGGGGCGTGTTGCCGCCGGTAGTCCAATTCTGGCTGAAGAACATATCGAAACGCATTACCGGCTTGATCCGGCGTTGTTTAATCCCAAGCCGCATTACCTGTTACGCGTTCACGGTATGAGTATGAAAGACGCCGGTATCCTCGACGGTGATCTCGTCGCTGTGCACCGCACGCCTGAAGTTCGTAGCCGTCAGATTGTGGTGGCACGGTTGGATGACGAGGTCACCGTCAAGCGATATCGGCAGCAGGGTTCGATGGTCGAGTTGTTACCCGAGAACGACGAGTTTGAACCCATCCGTGTTGATCTGAGTGAACAGGCCATGGTCATTGAAGGTGTTGTCGTCGGCGTGATTCGTGACGGCTTACCGCTCCATTAATCGAGATTAAATCGCTAACAGAATCGTGAAACGATGCCGCGCCAGGATTCCTCAAGGGCACCTCTGTCCAATGATCTCAGCCTCTGCGCTTCATTGAAGCCTGTTCCGGCAAGGCGGGCCGCGCAGCGAATGGCTGGCCCTTTGCAAGCAGCCCAACACCGCCGCAACAGGCTTCAGGGTGCGCCCCTCGGGGCTTTCCGGATAGCGCACACTCGTCGTTGCGCTTTTTTGACGTGGCACCACCATGCCTGCAAAAGCGCGCCTCGATTGCACGCTATCCAGAAAGCCAGAGGTTGAGATCATTGGACAGAGGTGCCCTAGACTCACTACTCCACAACCCCCGCATCTGGCGCGGTCGCAACCCGGCACAAGGATCGGCCGGGATTGCGAGCGGGTACGATCTTCTCGATCAACATTTGCCGGGCGGTGGTTGGCCGCGGCAAGCACTCACTGAAATTCTGACCGAACACTACGGTGTCGGCGAACTACGTTTATTGATGCCGGCGTTGGTGGCACTCAGTGCCGAAGACCCGCTGGCTGACTTTGAAGAGCCGGGTTGGATCGCCTGGGTCGCACCACCGTATCAACCGTATCCACCGGCACTGCAGCAATGGGGGCTAGACCTATCCCGCGTGCTGATTGTGCGACCGAAAACCGATGCCGAGGTGCTGTGGTCGGCGGAGCAGGCGTTATCGTCGGGCACCTGTGCGGCGGTGTTGTTATGGCCCAATCAACTCGACGATCAAGCCGGCCGGCGGTTTCAGCTGGCCGCCGAGAAGGGTAATAGCTGGGCGATCGCGTTTCGCCCTTGGGCAGCGCATGCCGAACCCTCCGCGGCGGCGTTACGTATTGCGCTCCAAGCCGGTTCAAAAGGGACTCACCTCCATATTTTAAAAAGTCGTGGTGGCAGGCCTGCTGTCCTACATAACTTACTCTAAAAATGCAGAGGGCCTTCGCATTCAAAGGGGGAGCACTCCCTCTGGAGACACCGTCGGTTCCGGCATCGACGGCACCAACAACGCCGACGAAACTCTGGTTTTGCGCGTACCTACCGAATCTCCCGCTTGAAGCGAGCGGCGCTGACGGCAGCGCGCGCGTCATTGTTGAAGACCAGCGCGGTATCCACCGCGTATTGCAGGCAAATTCAGCGGCACTAGCAGCGGGTGTGATGGCCGGGCAGTCGTCGAACGCGGCGTTGGCGTTGTTACCCGATTTGATTATCGAAGAGCGCTGTCCACTGCGCGAACAACAGGCGTTGGAGCAATTAGCAGCCTGGTTAGAAACATTCTCGTCGATGGTCAATATCGCCGGACCCAATCTGTTGTTACTCGAGATCGCCGGTAGTTTGCGGTTGTACGGTGGACTGGAGTGTTTGCGACAGAAGCTGGTTGACGGCTTTAAACAACACGGGATGTCGGTGTCACTCGCGATTGCACCAACACCGCTAACGGCGACGTGGCTGGCGCGGGCAGGGCGGCGCGTCTGTATTCGCGATGCGGCGAATATCACCCGAGCCTTACGGGAGATACCGGTCACCTGTTTGGAATGGCCGGTCGCCACGTGTGAGGCCTTAGCCGGCATGGGCGTGAAGACGATTGGCGAGTGTTTGCGGTTGCCGCGCGATGGTTTTGCACGCCGTTTCGGTCCACAACGTTTACTCGAGCTTGATCGTGCTCTGGGGCGATTGCCGGACCCGCGGACCAGCTGGCGTGCGCCGGAACGGTTTTGTGCCGACATCGAGATGACCGAGGAGCAAAGCAATAGCGAGCGGTTGCTAACGATCTGTGAGCAGTTGCTGCAATCGATGCAGCGGTTTTTAGTGACGCGTCAGCTGGCGACGCAGCAGCTCAGGTTCAGCTTTTTTCATTTGCGTGCACCAGCAACGCAGCTGATCGTCGGTGGTGCTGGGTTTGACCATCGCGCCGAGCATTGGTTGGATTTATTGCGCATTCGATTTGAACGTGTGGCGCTGCCCGAACCGGTTATCGCGATACGGCTAGAAGGTGGGCGACATCAGGCGATGCAATCCGGTTCAGCATCGTTAGCGTTACAGGGTAATGCCACGAGACCGTCGCGCTGGTATTCCATGTCGCAGCTGGCCGAGCGCTTGGCGGCGCGCCTTGGTCGGCAATCGATACAAAGCGTGTCGACGGTTGCGGAACATCGGCCACATCGAGCATGGCAAGCACAAACCGCAGCCGGTGTTGTCACGGGTTGGTCGAATCGACCTGACAGCATGAGTCGCCCGTTGTGGCTATTGCCGGAACCGGCGGTGTTAACGGCTCAGGGTTTTCAGTTGTTGAATGGGCCGGAGCGACTCGAAACCGGCTGGTGGGATAACGATGGTATCGCGCGGGACTACTACACCGCTCTGAATCCGCATGGGCACCACCTGTGGGTGTTTCGTGATCGCACTCGACAGGCCGATGCGCATCACTGGTTTTTGCATGGTTTGTTTGGGTGAGCAGGGCTCGCTACGCCGAACTGCACGCACTCAGCAATTTCACGTTTCTGCGCGGTGCCTCGCACCCTGAAGAGCTCATCCACACGGCGGCAGCATTAGGCTACGAAGCGATTGCGATTACCGATGAATGCACGATGTCAGGCATCGTACGTGCGCATTCGGCGGCCAAGGAATATCCGCATCTCAAACTCATCGTCGGCTCGGAGTTCTGTCTAAGCAGCGGGCGAAAGCTGGTGATACTGGCGCAGAACTCGCAGGGCTATGCAGCATTGTGCGAGCTGGTTACCCAGGCACGTCGCGCTGCGGACAAAGGTAGTTACCTTTTGTCGCGGCGAATGTTCGAAAGCGGGTTGCCGGGTTGTTTGGTGCTGTGGGTGCCGGACAAGCATTACGACCTCGATGTCGAAGATCATTGGCTGCGAGAAACGTTTCGTGACCGGTTGTGGATCGCGGTGGAATTGCTCGCCGACGGTCGACAGCGTGATCAGCTCACGGTGCTGCAACAGCTCTCGGCGCGGCTTAAGTTGCCGTTGGTCGCGGCCGGCGATGTGCATATGCATCGGCGGTCGCGGCGTGTATTGCAGGACACGCTTACCGCGATTCGTGAAGGGGTCACGGTCGATAATGCTGGGTTCGCTCTATACGCTAATGGCGAACGGCATTTGCGATCGCTTGAGGTGCTTGAATACACCTATCCACCGGCGTTGCTCGAAGAAACGCTCAATATCGCGGAGAAAATCGACTTCTCGATGGATTCGCTTTGCTATGAATATCCCGATGAAATTGTTCCTGTAGGTGAAACGCCGGCCAGTTATCTGCGCACGCTGACCGAACAGGGCATGCGTCAGCGTTGGCCGAGCGGTGTGCAGAACAAGGTGGTCGACATTGTTGAGCATGAACTTGAGCTCATCGGTGAGCTGGAATACGAACCGTACTTCTTAACCGTGTACGACATTGTGGCGTTCGCTCGCAGCCAAAACATTCTTTGTCAGGGGCGCGGTTCGGCTGCGAACTCGGCCGTGTGTTATTGCCTTGGGATTACCGAAGTCGACCCGGGCCGCATGGCGATGCTGGTTGAACGATTTATTTCCAAGGAACGGAATGAGCCGCCCGATATCGACGTGGACTTTGAGCATGAACGCCGTGAAGAGGTGATTCAGTACATCTACCAAAAGTACGGCCGTGAACGCGCGGCGTTGGCGGCCACCATCATTACTTACCGGCCACGAAGCGCGCTGCGCGATGTGGGCAAAGCACTGGGGCTGAGTGATTTACAGCTCAGTCGTTTATCGCGCTCCATGCAGTGGTGGGATGGACACAAGGTAGACGACTCTCGCGTGCTCGAAGCCGGGCTCGACCCGGAAAGTCCGATCATTCAGCGATTGTTATATCTAGTGCGAGAGTTGTTGGGTTTTCCACGGCACCTCTCGCAACACGTTGGTGGTTTCGTGATCTCCAATGGCGCGTTGTCGAGTCTGGTACCGGTTGAAAACGCCACCATGGAAGATCGCACCGTCATTCAATGGGAAAAGGATGATCTCGAGGAGTTAGGGCTTCTTAAAGTCGATGTGTTAGGCCTTGGAATGCTCACCGCGATTCGCCGCAGTTTCGATTTAATTGAGAAGTTCGATGGTCGCAAGCTGACCTTGGCGACCGTGCCGGCCGAAGACCCACTGGTGTATGACATGATTTGTCATGGCGACACCATGGGCGTGTTTCAAATCGAATCGCGGGCGCAGATGTCGATGCTGCCGCGCCTCAGACCCCGCTGTTACTACGATCTTGTTATTGAAGTGGCAATCATTCGGCCGGGGCCGATACAGGGTGACATGGTGCACCCGTACCTAAGACGTCGAAACGGTGAGGAAGCGGTCGACTATCCCAGCGAAGAGGTCAAAGGCGTGTTGCAGCGCACTCTGGGCGTGCCGATTTTCCAGGAGCAGGTGATGCAGCTGGCGATCGTGGCCGCGGGTTTTAGTCCGGGCGAGGCCGACCAGCTGCGCCGTGCGATGGCGGCCTGGAAACGTCGCGGCGGTCTCGGACCCTTCGAAGAAAAGTTGATTACCGGCATGCGAGCACGCGGCTATGACGAGGAATTCGCCCGGCAAATCTTTCGTCAGATTCAAGGATTCGGTGAATACGGGTTTCCCGAATCGCACTCGGCCAGTTTTGCGCTTTTGGTTTACGTGTCGTGCTGGTTGAAGCGACATACGCCGGCGGCCTTTACCGCGGCGTTGCTGAACAGTCAGCCGATGGGGTTTTATTCCGCCTCACAGTTGATTCAGGATCTGCGTCGGCACGATGTCGGAGTGCTCAAGGTGGATGTGAACTGCAGCGATTGGGACTGCACGCTCGAAACTGATGACGATGGTAAAGCGGTGCTCCGATTAGGCCTGCGACAGGTCAAGGGGCTGTCCGAAGACGCGAGCGAGCGGATCGTGGGCCAGCGACCGAAAGAGGGCTTTCACAGTATCCAACAGTTGGTTGATAGCACCGCGCTGGAGCAACGTGAGCTAGGACTGTTGGCATCGGCCGGCGCGCTGGAATCGCTTGCCGGGCATCGTCACCGCGCACGTTGGGACGTGGCCGGTGTGGAGAAACCGACGCCGCTGTTGTCGGCCTGGGATCGATACCAACCCTCGCCGATGCTCAGAAAACCCACTGAAGGCGAAGATATCGTCGCGGATTATCAAAGTTTAGGGTTAACGCTCGAGCGCCATCCGATTCGATTGTTGCGGAGCCGGCTAGATCGCTATCGGTATGTCGCCTCAGCGCGATTACCCGAGTTGGCGAATGGAGCACCAATTTGCGTGGCGGGTCTCGTGATCACCAAGCAACGACCCGGTACGGCCAGCGGCGTCACGTTTGTGACGCTGGAAGATGAAACCGGTTATATGAATTTGGTGGTGTGGAAACAGGTGGCTGAAAAGTATCGACCCACGTTGCTCAATGCCAAGATGATGGGTGTTCGCGGTGAGCTGCAGATCGAAGGGGAGGTGATTCATGTGGTCGCCTCGCAGTTGATCGACCATACCGAGATGCTGGGAAATCTGACCGTCACCTCAAGAGACTTTCGCTAAAAGAGGGCTACGCTAAGTAGCCGGAAGAGTTCATATCACGTCGTCGGGATCCGGAGGAGGCCGAGCGCTAGTAAGTCTCCTCCATCCAAACGCCGATAACTCTGGCTCGTTCGTTCTCAAAGATTCCCCATATGCCGAGAACTGTATCTACGCCACTGGGTATCTCATGTGCGGCAAATCTGTCCGAAAATCTCTCAATTTCCTCTGGTGTGAGATCTCGTCGTTGTTCAATGAAGAACGTTGAAATATTCGCCGCAGTGCGTACCTCAGTCGATGCAATTAACCTGTCCATTTTTTCGAAGTTCGCGCCGAGTTTGATCGACCCAATCATTAGATCATCAACAACAAGTGCAGAGCCTGCGCAAGGATAGTCCAGGGTATTGTGCTCGTGGATTGCGACGCCCAACAGCAGTTTTTCGGGACCGCCGAATTCATCGCCAGTCATAAAAACGACAATTTCGCCGTCAGCTCCGGCTCGGTAGCAAACTCCATACTCATTGTGGGATTTGGGCAGTCTGAATTCGATTGCCGCGCCGATGGACGCTGTGATTTCGGAGAAAGTGGCGTCCTTAAGTTTGAAGCCGAGAGGCGCGTTGAATGCGTCTATTGCGTGCGGGGTCGTCTCGTCGCACGCGGTGAGTGCCGAAACTAGGAGAGCGGCAACGAGATTTCTATGGGTCATCATAGGTCCGTTCAAATGCATGATCGCCGTAAGTGGCGCCTTTTCCGCTGATAACTGCGCTGCTCATATCATAATCAGAAATCCACACAATATAGTCACGCCAACGAGGCGTCGGGAAAACGTCAACGACCGTTTCGACATACGAAAATGAGCTGTCGACGACAAAAACACCGAACAGCTCATCGGAGAAAGAGCCATTAAAACGGTTCGATTCAATGAATCCACGCGCGACGACCCAGTACTCTGTGTGTTTTGGCTTGCTGTCTAAAATTTGTACGTTTCGAATTTCCGGATTGGTCGATTGGAACGTCGTCTTAATCGATTCGAGAATAGGACTTTGTTGTTCGACTGCGGTGTTGCCTACATGAACAATCACTACGGAAGAGTGGATCGTATTTTCTTGGTCATCATGGAGACGCCATGCTGGTTCGGCGGAGAACGAGGCTTGAATTACGTAGGTACCATGCCGATCCAAATTGAAGTAGCCCTGTGTGCCATCGAAAAAACTCACAGGCCGAGTTTTGTCATTGATCGCGAGTAGCGCGGATGTGCGCACCATGGTCGGCGCTAGGGTAAACCTCTCATGCCGACTTGGCTTTGACGCCAACTCGGACTCACCCGTAACAATAACGTCGACGACTGATTCATTGAAAAACTTCACTTCAAGACTCGGGAATCCGGTACTGCGGATACTGACGTTGCCATCTTTGCGTCCGAGCCAAGTGGCTTCGTAATAGAGATTGATGGGGTCGCCGACTAGATATTCATTCCGATCTGAGTGGAGTATCACCTGGACATCCGCTCGCAACGTCTGATCGGTCGCGAGCAGGAGAAAAATTGCGAAGAGGACGCCGATCGGATGTCGATTGCCGTTCATTTCATGACGGTAGCCTTACCCACAGTAAAGCCATTGTAGCCCAGCCGCGGGCAGAAACTGTGTGTAGCGTTAGAAGTCGCTACTTGAGGTCTTCGTCAATATTGAAGTTGTAGGTCGACCCGAACTCGTCATCCTGCAACAGATGCTCATCCAGGCGTTTCTTGATCGCGCGTTTGCGATCGACTTCATCACCATGTTTGGATTCGATTTTGGCGACCAGCTCATCGACATTGATCTCGCCGGTAGCACCGGCAAGATGCGCATCAGACTCGTCAATATCGACGCTGATATCTTCGTTTTCCGCGACCGCGACGCCTTCTTCCTCAAGTTCGTCCCGCTCTTCGTTGTTACCCATTTCCACGTTCATTGCCTTACCTCGCAACAATCCGATCGACAGACAACAAGCCTCAATCCCTTGGTATGGCTCGATTTTCAGTTTGTATATCGCAACCCAAATGGCCGCGCAAGCGACTAATTGGCGATTTTAGACGTGGGTCAAAGTTTGGCCGCAATTTGGCCAGAAATGGGCGGAATTGGAGATCGGAGCCGGTGGTTTACCGGCCGATGAGGCTGTTGATTTCGAAGATCGGTAACAGGACCGCGAGCACGATCAGAACGACCATGCCGCCCATGAAGACGATCAGCAGCGGCTGCAAGATACCGAGCAATGCAGCGATCAGGCCGTCGACCTCCTTTTCCTGGTAATCGGCGGTGCGCGATAGCATTTCTTCGAGTTTGCCGCTGGTTTCGCCGGAGGCGATCAGGTGGATCATCATGGGTGGAAACAGCTTGCTGATGCCGAGTGATTTACTGATCGAGCCACCTTCACGTACGCGCAGCGAAGCTTGTTCAACCGCGTCGCGCATCGGCAGGTTCTCGATGACTTCGGCGGAGATCTTTAGTGACTCTAGGATAGGAACGCCACTGCCGGCAAGAATGCTGAGGGTGCGAGTAAACCGTGCCGTATTAATACCGCGCGTGAGGCGGCCGGCAATAGGCAAGCGCAGCAACAGGGAATGGTAGCGCCGTCGAGGCCCTGGCTGTTGCAATAGTTTACGAATACCGAAAATGGCTAAGGCAATTGCGGCAATAATCCAAAACCAGTAGTCGCGCAGAAAATCGCTAACCGCGATTAAGATCACTGTTAAGGTCGGTAAGTCACCCGCGGTGCTATCAAAAACGCTGACAATCTTGGGTACGACGGTGGCCAACATAAACGCGATGATGCCGAGTGACAAAGTGACCAGCATGATCGGGTAGATCATGGCGTTGGATATGCGTTGGCGTAGCTCCTGGCGAGCCTCGGTGTAGTCGGCGAGTCGTTCCATCACCGCATCCAGATGACCCGACTGTTCGCCGGCGGAAATCGTCGCTCGATACATCTCCGGAAACGCCTGCGGGAAGTCCGCCATGCCGTCGGCTAAAGTGTGGCCTTCCATCACCTTGGAGCGTACGCCGAGAACAATGCTCTTGGTTCTCGGCTGTTCGTTCTGTTGCGCCACCGCCAGCAGCGCCTCTTCAAGCGGCAAGCCGGACTGTGCGAGTGATGCCAATTGTCTGGTCACGACTGCAAGTTCGGTGGCAGACATGCCGCTACGCAAAGAGAATGATCGTTGTCGCTTGGCCTCTTTTTGCGCGACCTCGGTAACCGAGACGGGATACAAATTACGATCGCGAAGAATTTGGCGAACGTGTTTAGGTGTATCGCCTTCAAGCAAACCTTTGGATTCTTTGCCGCCGTTGTCTAACGCGACATATTCGTACGCACCCATCGAGCTACCTGCGGCCTAGTCTTCGCGCGTAACGCGCAACACTTCTTCGAGCGTGGTGCTGCCTTCGAGAACGCGGCGGCGGCCGTCGGCACGGATGCTCCCGCTGGTCTTACGCGCATGACGTTCGAGTTCCTGTTCGCTGACGCCGTCATGAATCATGGTGCGCATTGCATCGTCAACGGCGATCAGTTCGTAAATCCCGGTACGGCCTTTGAAGCCACCGTTCGGGCCTTCACCGGGTCTAAACAAGGTTGGCGGGTTCGCAGGATCGACACCGAGCATTTTGCATTCGTACTCGCTCGCCGTATATGGAACCTTGGTGTCGTCGTCGAGCACTCGGACCAAGCGTTGTGCAAGTACGCCGATCAAGCTCGACGATAACAGGAAGGGCTCAACACCCATGTCACGTAAGCGAGTGACCGCGCCGGCAGCGGTATTGGTATGTAACGTGGACATCACCAAGTGACCGGTCAAGCTGGCCTGTACCGCAATCTCGGCGGTTTCCAGATCGCGGATCTCGCCCACCATCACCACGTCGGGGTCCTGACGAAGAATCGCGCGCAAGCCGCGCGCGAAGGTCATCTCCACCTTGGTGTTGACCTGGGTCTGCCCGATGCCGTCGATGAAATATTCGATCGGATCTTCGACAGTCATGATGTTACGGCTGTTGTCGTTGATACGTTCTAGCGCCGCATACAGCGTGGTGGTCTTACCGGAACCGGTTGGGCCGGTGACCAGGATAATGCCGTGCGGTTTGTGAATCAGGCTGTCCATGACCGCACGCGAGCGATCTTCCATGCCCAGCGATTCGAGATCGAGGCGGCCGGCCTGCTTATCGAGCAGTCGCAATACCACACGTTCGCCGTGCCCCGAAGGCATCGTCGAGACACGCACGTCGACCGCACGGCCAGCGATACGCAACGATATGCGCCCGTCCTGCGGCAAACGCTTCTCGGCGATATCGAGCTTCGACATCACCTTAATGCGCGATACGACGAGTGGAGCGAGGGCACGCCGCGTTTCCAGAATTTCTTGAAGAACGCCGTCGATGCGAAACCGAACACCGAGCCGATTTTCGTACGGTTCGATGTGCACATCCGACGCATTATCTTTAACGGCTTCAGTGAGTACGGCATTGATGAAACGAATGATCGGTGCGTCATCATCGCTTTCAAGAAGGTCCGAAGGTTCTTGCAGCTCCTGCGCAACCTGGGTCAGATCCATTTCGTCGTCGAGGCCGTCAACCATCTGCATGGCTTTGTGACTGCCTTGTTCGTACGATTCTTGTAACAGGTTATCGAATACTTCCACCGACACGCGTGAAAACGTGACCGGGACGCCGGCAAATCGTCGCGCTTCAGCCAGGCTTTGCGGTGTGACGCCAGGTCGATATACGGCTTCGACGGCATCCTCATTCGATTCGCGGATCAAAACACCATGCCGTTTGGCGAACGCGAATGGTAGCGTTTTTGACGATGTCGCCGAGGCTTCTGCGGCCGGTTCCGATGAGCTCAGAACGATTTCTGCTTCGCTTTCCACAACTTGTCCTACGTTACGGCTGGTCGCCGGTCGAGTCGTCGTCGGCTGGAGTGGACTCGTCAATCTCTTCAAACGGCGGCATTTGGAAGCGATCTTCGCGCGGCATCAAGTTGATGTCACGGGCGCCGTTGTTATCCAAGACCTCTCGCATGTAGTTGTACTTCGAGTTCGTTTCCAGCGTTGCTTGCGCAGCATCGCGCAAGACCGTTGCGCGAATAAAAATCAACAGGTTGGTTTTGGTCAGGTCCGTTTTACGACTGCGGAAGAGGGCGCCCAGACCCGGAATACGACCGAGGAACGGGACACGCTGCTCGCTCTCGAGTAGCACGTCTTCCATGAGTCCGCCCAACACGAGAATTTGGCCGTCCTCGACAATCACGGTGGTTTCCACGATGCGCTCGTTGGTAATCAAATCTGCAGCACCTTCGGCCGCCTGTGCAATGCTTGAGATCTCTTGTGAGATTTTCAAAAGAATAGCGTCGCTGTCATTGATCTGCGGAGTGATGTCGAGTTTGACGCCCACTTGTTCGCGCTGAATTGTCTGGAATGGGTTGACCGCGCCGACGTTGCCGCCGCTGTTGGTGAACGAGCCCGTCACAAACGGAACCTCTTGACCAACGCTCAAACTGGCTTCTTCGTTGTCCGTCGTGACCAGCGACGGGCGCGAAATAATGTTGGTATCCGCATCGCCTTCCAGGGCGCGCAGAATAGCTGCGAAACTAATGCCCGAGTCGCTGATTCGGCCGAGTCCTAAGGTACCGCCTTCGCCGATCAGGCCCGTGGGGTCGATGTCACCACCGGCACCCGCAGCGCCGGCAAGTTGAACAACGCCTGCACCAAAATCTGGGAAGTTGGTAGCGCTGATCGGCGTGTTCGAACCGGTACCCTCAATGGCCCAGGTAATGCCCAGTTCGGCGGTCTTGTCCGCAATCACCTCGGCGATGATGGCTTCGATTTGTACCTGCGCGCGGCGAATGTCGAGCTTGTCGACGATTTGCATCATCGAGCGCATCATCTTCGGCGGCGCATCGATCACAATCGCGTTGGTTTGAGTATCTGCCCAGACACTGACCGTGTCACCGGTAGCCGCGCCTCCGCCACCTTGGCCGGCCTCGGCTTGCAGCTGCGTGGTGAAGTGCTGCTGCAGTTTGCCGGCGAGATCTTCGGCGTCCGCATAGCGTAGGTAGCGGACCTGCGTTTCGCCGCCGCTTTCCAACGGCGTGTCGAGGTGAGCAATCAGCGCTCGCAAACGCAGTCGTTCCGATTTGTCACCACCGATAAGCACGCTGTTGGTGCGCGCATCGGCGACCAGGCTGGTGCTCACGGGCGCACCGTCAGCACGCGGCTGCTGCGTTAGGGCAGTCATGATGCGAACGATTTCTGCCGCCGAAGCATGCTCTAGTCGAACGACTTCGATGTCTTCGTCGTTGGATTGGTCAATGCGACGAATGATGCTGATCATGCGCGACACGTTTGCGGCGCGGTCGGAAATGATCAACATGTTGGAACCGGGATGTGCGGCGAGATGGCCGTACTGGGGAATCAGCGGTCGCAGTATCGGCACCAGCTGCGCGGCGCCCACGTTCTGTACCTGAATGACCTGTGTGACGATGTCGTCAGCACCAGCAGCAGACGCCGTGCCTAGGGGGCCGGAAAACTGACGTGCCGTTGCATCCGGTAGAATCTTGATGATGTCACCGGTCTGCACAGCGATGTAGCCGTGCACCTGCAGAATGGACAAGAAAGCCTCGTAAAATGCTTCCGGTGTCATTGCTGTCGATGACAGCATGGTGACTTTGCCGGTGACGCGCTGGTCGATAATGAAGTTTTTCTTGGTCACTTCACTGACCGCCTCAATAATCTGCCGAATATCCGCTTCTTTGTAATTCGGCGTAATCGTGCCTTGCTGGCTCCAGGCCGACTGTGCGAAGACCAAGAGGCTAGCCAGCGCGACTAGGCGCATCTGAGAGAAAATGGAGGGTTTCATTGTTCGGTGTCGTCCCCGAGGTCCAGTTGGCTGGTGCTTAATACAAGGACTTCCTGCTGACCGTTACGTTCCACGGTCACCGACACCTGGTCGGTTGTGCCCAGCGATTGAAAGATTTGCATCGCCTGTTGTGGATCGGTTAGCGATTGTCCATCGATGCTCTTAATAATGTCTCCCGGCCGTAAGCCGAGAGCAGCAAATTGTTGGCGATTGCGGCCCGGGTAGACACGATAGCCCTGTTGTTGGCCGCCATCGAAATAGGGCGTGGGTCGAATCACTTCTGACAGCTTGGTGACGTTTTGTGCGACGACCGCCTGCAAACTCTGTGATGGGGCGGTGGTTCGCGTCACCTGCGTGTTATTGCGGCGAACCGGTGCGCTCGCGGTCTGCGGGAAGTCTTTGGGTAGTTTGAGGTTGCGCAGATTGCCGCGCTCATCGAGCACAACGCGATCGACATACACGGCGTGCAGCTTAATGCCGGATTTGATGGTGTCGCCGACCACGTAGATTTTCTCCTCGGCGCCGGTATCCGCGATGATCGCGATGGCCTGATCTTCGTTTGTGGCGGCTAGTGTTCCCTTCAACGACAAGCTGCTGGACGATTCAGGCAGGTTCTCAAGTTCTGAAGGTGGCGTTTCGACGATCACTACAGCCGGATCGTGTTCGCCGAATATGTGGTGGCCGGCGATTTGACTTGCATCGGAACTGGCAAAATTGTCGCCGGATCCGCTGCTGCCAACCGTGGGCGCCGCCAGCGAGACATTGGCCGCCGGTGAGGGGACCAGGGTCCAGACCAGCTGGGACAATTGCCAGCCGATCAAAACCACCAACAACAGGCTGACCCAGGCAGGTAACAGCTGGTTTGCTGCTGTCACCGTCTTGGGGCCATCCAGGCTGGCGAAATCAGACCACTTTGCGTTTGTTGTCATGGTGCAATAGGCCGGTTAATTGCTTCCGTTCCCTGTATAAACGCAGCGGAGAGATGATACGGGTTATGGTCCCGTGCAAACAAGCCTGAAAAGACGAAAAAAACCATAATAAGCAACTATTTAGAGCACTTTTCTATAACAGCGCTGGAATCGCGGAAAGAAGCTCGCAAAAAAAAACGCTCGAAAAACCGTGATCGACCCTTGGAGTACGCCGTCAAATGCCCATATATAATAGCCCGAAGGCAATGACAGCCGGTGTTTTAAGGCAATTTTACGCGATGAGCAACCACGACCACTCGAACGACGATTCCAACGACGAATTCGACTATAGCGGCGGCTATGATCTCGCCGTCGAGGAGGCGCGCCCAAAGGTGAAACGCCCGCCGCTGTATCGCGTGGTGCTGATCAATGATGACTACACGCCAATGGAATTTGTCGTCGACATTCTAGAAACCGTGTTTGGCATGGAGAGAACTCGTGCGACACAGGTCATGTTGGAAGTGCATACCAAAGGCAAAGGCATCTGCGGTGTGTACAATTTCGAAATTGCTGAAACCAAAGTGGCGCAGGTGATGGGTATTGCGCAACAACACCAGCATCCCCTGTTATGCACCATGGAAGAGTCATAAGACGTGCTTAGTAGTGAACTTGAATATTGTTTGAACGAGGCGTTTCAGCGCGCTCGCGATAACCGCCATGAATTTATGACGGTTGAACACCTGTTGCTGGCACTTCTCGAATTGCCGAAAGTGCATGAGATTTTGAAAGCCTGCGATGCGAACATCGCCGAGTTGCGTCGTCAGCTGATCGAGTTCATCGACGAGCAGACGCCGTTGCTGCCGCACGACGACGATACCGAAGTCCAACCGACACTCGGTTTTCAACGTGTGCTGCAGCGCGCTGTTTTTCATGTGCAGTCGAGCGGCAAAAAAGAGGTCACCAGTACCAACGTATTTGTGGCGATCTTTAGCGAGAAGCAGTCGCAGGCGGTGTACCTTCTGAGTTTGCAAGATATCAGTCGCCTCGACGTGGTGAATTTCATTTCGCACGGCATGCCGTCGGTGCCTAGCGAAGGCGGTGATGACGAGCAGGCTGCCGCAATGGATGGTGACGGAGACGCCGATGCATCGCCGCTGCAAAAGTATGCGACCAACCTGAATCAGATGGCGGTGGACGGCAAGATCGACCCGCTGATCGGTCGCGAAATCGAAATCGAACGCACTGTGCAAATTTTGTGTCGGCGTCGGAAGAATAATCCGCTGTACGTGGGCGAAGCCGGCGTGGGTAAAACCGCACTGGCGGAAGGTCTTGCACGGTTGATCGTCGAGGAGCGGGTGCCAGAGGTACTGCAAAACGCCACCATTTATTCGCTCGATATGGGCACTTTGATCGCCGGTACCAAGTACCGCGGCGATTTTGAGAAGCGCCTTAAAGGCGTTATCGCGGAAGTGAAGCAAGATCCAGGCGCGGTCCTATTTATTGATGAAATTCATACCGTTATCGGCGCTGGCGCAGCGTCCGGCGGGGTCATGGACGCCAGTAACCTGATCAAACCGGTATTGGCGAGCGGTGAGATCCGCTGCATTGGTTCGACCACCTACGCGGAATACCGCGGCGTGTTCGAAAAAGATCATGCGTTGGCGCGGCGTTTCCAAAAGATCGATGTGCCCGAGCCGACGCTCGAGGAAACCGTGGCAATTCTGCAGGGGTTGAAGTCTCGCTTTGAAGAACATCACGGCGTGAAGTACGACAGTGATGCGCTGACTGCGGCGGCCGAACTTTCCATGCGTCACATCAATGACCGACGCCTGCCGGACAAAGCGATCGATGTTATTGATGAAGCGGGTGCGAATCTTCGTTTGAAACCGGCCGACGAGCGTTCAGAGCGAGTGACGCTTGAGATGGTTGAGAATATTGTTGCTCGGATGGCACGTATTCCGCCGAAAAGCGTGTCAGCATCCGACCGCGATGTGCTGCGAACGATCGAGCGCGATTTGAAATTGACGATTTTCGGTCAGGATGACGCGATCGAGTCACTGGCAGCGGCGATCAAGATGGCGCGTTCGGGACTTCGTGAAGATGAAAAACCGATTGGCTCGTTCTTGTTTGCGGGTCCGACCGGTGTTGGCAAGACCGAAGTCACACGGCAGCTGGCACATTGTCTCGGCGTGGAGCTGATTCGGTTTGACATGTCGGAATACATGGAGCGGCATACTGCGTCTCGATTGATCGGTGCGCCGCCCGGCTATGTCGGTTATGACCAGGGCGGGTTACTCACTGAGGCAGTTACAAAGAATCCGCACGCCGTTGTGTTACTCGACGAAGTTGAAAAGGCACATCCCGATGTCTTCAACTTGTTGTTACAGGTTATGGATCACGGAACGCTCACCGATAACAATGGTCGCGAAGCCGATTTCCGCAACGTGATTTTGGTGATGACGACGAACGCCGGTGCACAGGAAATGAGTCGTGCGTCGGTCGGGTTTACGCAGCAAGACCACACTAGCGACGGCATGGAAGTCATTCGCAAGTCGTTCTCGCCGGAATTCCGCAATCGCATCGACGCGATTATTCAATTCGCGTCACTTGATGAGCACAATATCAAGCGGGTCGTCGATAAGTTGGTGGTCGAACTTGAGGCCAAACTAGGCAACAACGACGTGACGTTGGAGCTCGACGATGCCGCGCGTGACTGGATCGCCGAACGTGGTTATGACGAAAAGATGGGCGCGCGTCCGATGGCTCGCGTTATCCAGGAGTTCATCAAGCGACCGCTCGCCGAAGAATTATTATTCGGTACGCTCGCCGATGGCGGACATGTCCGCATTACCGTTGGCGATAACGACGAAATTAAGCTGGATTCGGAACCGGCCCGCAAAGAGCTCGAACACCTACCAGAGTAGCGGGGGTCGTACGGTGGGGTTACTTACCGCGGTAGACGATGCGACCTTTTGAAAGGTCGTAAGGGGTGAGTTCAACCGTGACTTTGTCGCCGGTCAAAATACGAATGTAGTTCTTGCGCATTTTTCCTGAAATATGCGCCGTCACAACATGGCCGTTCTCAAGTTCCACTCGGAACGTCGTATTCGGCAGGGTCTCGTTGACCACGCCTTCCATTTGAATTGCTTCTTCCTTAGCCAAAATACTCTATCTCTCCAAAAACGCTCGCGAATTGTGCAAAAACAAAGGTGGGAATGCAACGCGCAATCCCACGTCTATCAGCACAGGCTAGCAAGCGATATGGGGTCGGAGGGCCAATCTTTAAAGGGGGCGTGGGGGAAACAATCACGCTCCAGAATGTCGACAAATTCGCCTCTTGGCAGGTGTTCGGCACCCAAAGACAGCAGATGCTGCGATACAACCTGGCAATCGAGCAGCGAAAACCCTTTGTCTACGAGGGTTTGACACAGCGCCATCATGGCGAACTTTGAGCCGTTATCAGCCGCGCTGAACATCGATTCGCCGAAGAAAACTTTACCGATCGCAACACCATAGAGACCACCGATATGTTGATCGCCGACCCAGGCTTCAATGGAATGCGCCCAACCGACGTCATGTAATCGCATGTACGCGGCGCGCATATCCGGTGTAATCCAGGTGCCGAGTTGGGACGGGCGTTCCTCAGCGCACGCATCGATGGTGGCTTCGAATGCCCGATTGAAGGTGACGGTCGCTGCGGCGCGTTTGGCATATTGGCGCAGTCGACGCGACACATGTAGCGAATCGGGCCGCAACACACAGCGCGGTGCAGGCGACCACCACAGTATCGGTTGACCTTCGTCGTACCACGGAAAGATGCCACGCGCGTAGGCGGCGAGCAGTCGTTCGGTACTGAGGTCGCCGCCAGCTGCGAGCAGTCCATTCGGTTCCGTCATCGCGTGCTCGACCGGCGGGAATGCGTCGGGCGGGTCGGTGGCTTGTAGCCAATGCAATGGCGGGCGATTCATGCGGCGAGTTTCAGTAACACATTCATGGTGATGGATCATCACGGTAGGGGCTATGCGCGTCGACCATATCGATGTACCGATCGGTATGCTCGGACTCATGTTCGAGGTAGCGCTGAATCGCGTCGCGAAATTCTTCGTTGGCGAGCCAATGCGACGAGTGACATCTTTCCGGTACGAATCCACGAGCGATTTTGTGCTCCCCCTGGGTGCCCGGTTCAAAATGGGAAATGTCGTTTTGGATACAATATTCGATACCTTGGTAGTAACACGTTTCGAAGTGCAGAGCATCGTAGTAGCCATCGGCACCCCAGTAACGACCGTATAAGGTGTCTCTGCCGCAGAAGAATATGGCCGCGGCGATCACTTGAGAGTGTTGTTCGGCGAGCACCACCAACAAATCATTCGGCGCGGCGACCGACAGTTGTTTAAAAAACGACTGATTGAAGTAGGGTGGACCACCGCGGCGCAGAAACGTTACGCTGATGAGTGCATATACCTGTTTCCACAATGCATCGTCGAGTTCTCCACCGTGCAGGTGGCGAAACCCAATGCCGGCATCACGTACCCGGCGGCGGTCTTGTCGCACTTTCTTTCTTTTGACGCGTGAGAATGAGGCTAGAAACTGGTCAAAGTCGGCATAGTTGGCGTTATGCCAATGAAACTGACAATCGGATCGATTCATAAAACCGGCCGCGTCCAGCGTGATAACCTCATCCGCGCGTGGGAACAGCAGGTGCAGTGACGAGCAGCCGAGTTCCTGGCAGGCGGTCGTGGCGCCTTCTAGCAGCATGTTCTTGAGTTCCTGGTCTGATGGATCGTCGACCATTAGGCGCGTGCTTGTCGCCGGCGTGAACGGCACCGCCGATACCAGTTTTGGGTAGTACGCTAAACCATAGCGCTGATACGCTTCTGCCCACGCCCAGTCGAAAACGAACTCGCCCCAGGAATGCGTTTTTTCATACAACGGCATGATCGCCCGCAGGCGTCCTCCGTCATGCAAGGTCAGGTGACGCGGAGTCCAGCCGGTCGCCTCAGCGGCACAGCCGGTGGATTCGGCGATGGAGAAAAACGCGTGCCGTAAAAACGGATAATCGTCGCCGGCAAGCCGATTCCACTCGTCCGCGTCGATCGCGTCTGCAGCGTCATGGACGGTGACCTGCATTCGGGCGCCGCGTAATTAGGCGTTATCGAGAAACTTTTCGGCGTCGAGCGCGGCCATGCAGCCGAAGCCCGCTGACGTCACAGCTTGGCGATACACCTGATCGGCAACGTCGCCCGCAGCGAACACGCCGTCGATGCTGGTTGCGGTCGCATCACCGGTCAATCCCGATTTGATGGTGATGTAATCGTTTTTCATGTCGAGCTGTTCTTTGAACAGGCCAGTATTCGGACTGTGACCAATCGCGATAAAGACGCCGGCAAGCTCCAAGTCTTTGGTGTTCTCCGGTTGTTTGGTGCTGCGAATACGCAATCCGGTGACGCCCATGTCGTCGCCAAGCACTTCGTCAACGACGTGGTCCCACTCAATGACGATCTTGCCTTCCTTTTCTTTCTCGAACAGGTGGCCCTGCAGAATCTTCTCGGCGCGCAGCTCGTCGCGGCGATGTACCAGGGTCACTTTAGAGGCAATGTTGCTGAGATACAGCGCTTCTTCTACGGCGGTGTTGCCGCCGCCAATCACGGCGACTTCTTTGTCGCGATAGAAAAAACCGTCGCAGGTTGCACATGCCGACACGCCACGGCCTTTGTAGGCCTCTTCAGAGGGCAATCCGAGATACATTGCGGTGGCGCCGGTGGCAATAATCAGCGCATCGCAAGTATAGGTGCCATAGTCGCCCTCCAGGCGGAACGGCCGCGTTGATACGGCGGCGGTGTGAATGTGGTCGTTGACGATTTCGGTGTCGAAGCGCTCGGCGTGCTTGAGCATCCGATCCATGAGCGCGGGGCCTTGCAGGCCTTCGACGTCGCCTGGCCAATTGTCGACATCGGTCGTGGTCATCAGCTGACCGCCTTGCTCGACGCCGGTAATAATGACCGGGTCCAGGTTGGCGCGAGCCGCATAGACCGCGGCTGAGTAGCCGGCCGGACCAGAGCCCAGAATAACAAGCCGGCAATGTTTCACATCACTCATGTATAATTTATCCCTAAATCAAGAGGCGCAAAGTGCCCGCGGACAATTCTGAATAAGGCCGATCGATGGTCTTTCAAGGGTTGCTGAGCGGGCATTTCTGTGTGGACTGACTTAACTGTGCCGCAGTGTACTTGAGATATGGCAAGAGCCCAAAAGAGTAAGCCCCAAAAATCCGGATTATCGACGCAGGTCTCCACGGCCCTCCGCGAAAGCGCCCTGTATGTATTCGGTGTGCTTGCGGCCATTCTGTGGGTGGCGCTTTATACCTATGACCCCAGCGACCCTGGGTTTAGTCAGGCGACCAGCTCCGGCGTGATCAATAATGCCATCGGCTGGATGGGCGCCATGATTTCGGATGTGCTGTTCAATTTATTTGGCCGGCCGGCCTATTTGTTTACGGTCATGGTGTTCTATCTCGGCTGGATGCTGTACCGGGAGCAGAGAACCGAGCACGTTTATACGCGCGCGGACTACGCCTGGCGTGTCGGTGGATTTGTACTAACGCTGATTACCAGTTGCGCGCTCGCCACCCTGCATTTTTCGTCGCAGGGCTTTCATCAGACCGCTGGCGGGATCATCGGACAGGAAATCGGCAGCTGGTTTGTGTCGATGATGAAACTGCTCGGCGCCAGCGCGTTGTTATTCGTTCTGTGGGTTGCATCGTTCTCGGTGTTCCTCGGTATTTCCTGGTTCACGGTGATGGATCGCATCGGTGCGTGGTGCTTGCGCGGCTGGGAGTGGGCGGCTGCCAAGATTGACGAGCTGCGCGATAAGGCCGAAGGCCGCCGTCAGGTTGCCGCGCGGGCCGATGTTATTGAAACCGAGAAGAAACGCGTCGCCACTCGCAGCAAGCCGAAAATTGAGCCGGTAATGCCGGCATTGGAACCCAGCGAACGCGCCGAGCGCGAGCGCCAGGTGCCGCTGTTTGATCCGCCCGCGGCCGGAGAGTTGCCGCCGTTGTCACTACTGGACGATCCGGCACCGCAACGCTCGGGTTATTCGGAAGAATCTTTAGAAGCCATGTCGCGGCTGGTTGAGCTCAAGCTGCGGGATTTCGGTGTTGAGGTCGAGGTTAAATCGGTGTCGCCGGGGCCGGTGATTACCCGATTCGAGTTGGATCCGGCGCCCGGTGTCAAAGTTAGCCAGATCGCCAATCTGGCCAAGGATATTGCGCGCTCACTATCGGTAGTGAGCGTCCGTATCGTCGAAGTCATTCCGGGTAAGTCGTACGTCGGTCTTGAGATCCCGAACGAGAATCGTGAGCTGGTGACGCTCGGTGAAATCTTGAAGTCCGAGGCGTACGACAAGCTCACGTCGCCACTCACCCTGGCACTCGGTAAGGACATCGGAGGTCATTCGGTGGTTGCCGATCTGGCCCGCATGCCGCACTTATTGATCGCCGGTACCACCGGCTCGGGTAAGTCGGTGGCGATTAACGCCATGGTGTTGAGCTTGCTGTACAAAACGCAGCCGGAGCAGGTTCGGCTCATCATGATCGATCCAAAGATGTTGGAGCTCTCAGTCTACGAAGGCATTCCACACTTATTGACGCCGGTCGTTACCGACATGAAGGAGGCGGCCAATGCGCTGCGCTGGTGTGTCGCGGAAATGGATCGCCGTTATCGATTGATGGCGGCGCTGGGGGTGAGAAACATTGGTGGCTATAACCGCAAGGTCAAAGAAGCCATCGATGCCGGTGAGCCGATCAAAGATCCAACGTTCACGCCGCCAGAGCTGTTTGACGAGGACAAACCGATTGAACACCCGACGCTGACACCGCTGCCGTTCATCGTCGTCATCATCGACGAGCTCGCGGACATGATGATGATCGTCGGCAAAAAAGTGGAAGAGGTGATTGCTCGCCTGGCGCAAAAGGCGCGCGCCTCCGGCATTCACATGTTGTTGGCGACACAGCGTCCTTCGGTAGACGTGATCACCGGATTGATCAAAGCGAATGTACCGACACGCATTGCGTTCCAGGTGTCGGCCAAAGTCGACTCACGCACCATTCTCGATCAGATCGGTGCGGAGAATTTGCTGGGCCACGGCGATATGCTGTATTTGCCGCCTGGAACCTCGGTACCAGTACGCGTGCATGGTGCCTTCGTCGCTGACCACGAAGTCCATGCCGTTGCAAAACACCTCAAGAAAAGTGGTCAGCCACGCTATTTAGATGAAATTCTTGACGGCCCATCGAGTCCAACTCCAGGACTGACCGGAATCGACAAGCTGGCGGTCGACGATCCCGATGCGGAGCAGGATCCTTTATACGATCAGGCGGTCCAATTGGTAATGGATACGCGCAAGGCTTCGATATCCGGCGTCCAACGACGGCTGAAAATCGGCTACAACCGCGCCGCTCGCATGGTGGAGTCGATGGAGGCGGCCGGACTGGTCGGCCCGCTGCAGCCCAACGGTACGCGGGAAATATTGGTACCCGAACAAGGTAAGGAGTAAGCGGTTTTGAATTTGTTGCGTGCAGGAGGCTTGCTTTCCCTGCTGGTGTTTCAACCGGCGCTGGCGGACATAACGCCCGAGACTCATCCATTGCTGGACGAATTTGTATCGGACATGCAAACCCTGCAAGGGCGTTTCGAGCAATCGTTGGTCGATGCGGATGGGCGGGTGATGGAAGTCACGCGCGGTACTCTACAAATCAACCGGCCAGATCGGTTTCGCTGGACGTACTCTGACCCGTACGAACAGCATCTGATCGCGGATGGCGCCAATATCTGGAGCTATGATGTGGATCTTGCCCAGGTGACCGTAAAACCGCAGCTTGAAGCGCTTGCGAATACACCGGCGTTGTTGCTGGGCGGTGCCGACGATGCACTCGATCAATTTGATTATGAGGGCGGATTCTCGCGCGATACCGTCGAATGGGTGCAGCTCGCGCCGAAAAACACCGAAAGCGGCTTCCTTCGTGTTGAGTTAGGTTTCGTTGACGGCACTATCAGCCAAATGGTGTTTTACGATCATCTCGATCAGACCACGTTGGTGAATTTGTTCGATGTATCCGTCAATCGACCGATCGATCCGGCGCGATTTGAGTTTGTGCCGCCCGACGATGTCGACGTGGTCGGTACACCGGCGGCTGAAGAGACCGCTCCCTAATGCTGCCGTTGCGTTACCCGCGCCGCTGGCGTATTGCCGGCGGTCTATTGCTAGCGGCGGTGTTTGCCGCAACTCTGATGCCCATGGTGTGGTTCTGGGAAGAGCGACGACAGTTGCTCAGCTGGTTATTCGACGCCGACAAGTGGCTTCACACGATCGTGTTCGCATTCCTTGCGCTGTGGTTTTCCGGTCAATATGCCAAGCGCGACTATTGGCGGATCGGGTTGTGGCTTAGCGTATTCGGCGTCGCGATCGAACTCTGTCAACGTATGGTCGCGCACCGCACGGCGGAATGGGCGGATCTGGCCGCCGATGTCGTCGGTATTGTAATCGGTCTGGCGATTGCGGCGTTCGGGGTCGGTGGTTGGAGCCTGCATGTCGAAAAGTGGTTCGGCGGCGCCGAAGCAGATCGGGCTGCGCCGTAACCCGGCCACTCAATAGGACAACCCGCATCAGACGTATTATCATCGCGCCATGTCGCGACGATAAGCGTCGTCGTATTCACCGATTAGTAGAACACCACCATGATTGACCCGAAACTTTTGCGCCAGTCCATCGATGACGTCGCGGCACGACTTGCCCGACGCGGCTTTGATTTTGACGCGGCGGCATGGTCGCAGTTGGAAGCGCAGCGTAAATCGCTGCAGGTCGATACCGAACGGTTGCAGAATGAACGCAACTCGAGTTCCAAGGCGATCGGTCAGGCAAAGGCGAAAGGCGAGGATGCCAGCAACCTCTTGGAAGCGGTCAAAGGGCTTGGCGAACAGCTGCATGCTGCCCAGGCGGAGTTGCAGACCGTGCAAATGGGGCTGCGTGACATAGAGCTAGGCCTACCTAATCTCCCCGATGACGATGTGCCTGAGGGTAAAGGCGAGGATGACAATGTCGAGGCCCGCCGCTGGGGTGAGCCCCGCGAGTTCGATTTTGAGCCTCGTGATCACGTTGACCTGGGCGAGTCCCTGGGCCAATTGGATTTCGACACGGCGAGCAAGATCTCCGGTGCGCGGTTTGCTGTGATGCACGGTGGACTCGCTCGACTGCAACGCGCGCTGATCCAGTTCATGCTCGATGTTCACACCGGTGAACACGATTATCGTGAGGCGTATGTGCCGGTGCTGGTGCACGGTCATGCGCTGGAAGGCACGGGGCAGTTACCCAAGTTTGAAGCAGACCTCTTTAAGACGACGGACGAAACACCGTTCTATTTGATTCCGACCGCCGAGGTGACGCTGACCAACGTTGCGCGCGACACGATTTTTGAGGCGGACGAATTGCCGTTGAGACTCACTGCGCACACGCCCTGTTTTCGATCGGAAGCCGGTTCGTACGGCCAAGATACGCGCGGCATGATCCGCCAGCATCAGTTTGAAAAAGTGGAGTTGGTGCACCTGGTGGCGGCCGACCAATCGGACCAAGCGTTAGAAACTCTTACCAGCCATGCGGAAACGATTTTGCAACGGCTTGAATTACCGTATCGGGTCATGACGCTATGTACAGGTGACATGGGATTCGGTGCCGCCAAGACTTACGATTTGGAAGTATGGTTGCCCGGGCAACAGCGTTACCGTGAGATTTCGTCTTGCAGCAACTGCCGCGATTTTCAGGCTCGTCGTATGCAGGCGCGCCGACGCAATTCGGATAACGGCAAGCCGGAGTTGATTCACACGCTGAACGGTTCTGGTGTGGCAGCGGGCAGGGCGCTCATTGCGGTAATGGAAAACTATCAGCAGGCGGATGGCTCTATTGCCGTACCCGATGTGCTGAAGCCTTACATGGGCGGCGTCGAAAGACTCACCGCATAAAAAAAGGCCCGCTTACGCGGGCCTTTTCGTCGAACGTATCGTTCAATCAGTCACGGCTCATGAAGAGTCGCAATACGTACCAGAACATCGTCGCAATCGAGGCAAACAGCGCCATCGATGCCGCCACGTAGCGGTCTGACGGGTAGTGATACATGATGTTTGACGTGTCGTAGAGCACGGCAGCACCGGCAAAGCCGATCATCGCCACCGAGAACCAGGTGCCAAGTTCAAAGCCAAACAAGATGGCGCCGGCAATCGCCACTAAGGCAAGCATTCCGACCCAAATCAGCATGCCGCGCATAAACGAGAAGTCTTTGCGCGTAATCATTGCGGTCGCGACCAGGCCGATAGAGCCCAGCAAGGTGACGCCTGCGGCGCTCTCGATGACGCCCGGGAATTCGATAATCGCAATCGCCAACATCGGCGTGAAGATCAGAGCCTGGGCAAACACAAATACCGCAAAGGCGGCGTATTGCGCCGGTTTCGAATCGATTCGATGTGCGACGTGCGTAGCGCCCATGCCGACCAGCATGAAGCCGCCGATTACCAGCAGCCAGCCACCCGGCAAGGTGAGCAGCGTTTGTGCAATGGTGAACATTGCGCCGGTCTTAAACAGATAAACCTCGATCGCCGCAAATGCGAGAATCGCACCGACCACGTGCGCATAGCTCTTCCAGATAAACTCGGAACGCGCCTCGACCGACGAATTCGCGACTGTGTCGAGATGGTTGATGTTGTCCTGCATGTTCATGTCTCCAAGCGGGGGGATGCCCCTATTCTACCACGGTAATTGCTGTCCTTCGGCGTGCCAGAACACACCGGTATGACTCATATTTAGGGCATCAATTCGATTAATCAAGCCTTTTGCGGACCCAGTCACATCAGTATTGCCGCGCCCGCCGGTCATATCGGTCATAACATAACCCGGGTGAAGCAGCGCCACCGCAATTCCCCGCGGTTCCAGCTCGTGCGCCAGGTTCATGCCGACTTGATTGACCGCTGTTTTCGAAGCGCGGTAGCCATACATGCCACCTGACGTATTGTCGGCGATGGAGCCCACCCGGCTGGTGATTATGACAACCTTGCTGCCGCTGATGAGATTGTCAGCAAGGGCTTCGGTGACGCGCAGCGGACCAAGTGTATTGACGCGAAAATGCTCGACCATTCCGTCGTAATCCATCTCCCCGAACGTGTCATGTCGGAGTATTCCGGCGTTGTTAACCAGGACGTCGATCGTTCGGTCACCGAGTTGTGCTTTCAGTGGCGCCATCGACTCGCCATCCGAGACGTCGATGCCTTCAACTACAGCTGCGGCGACCGCTTTAATCTCGTCTGACGGCGTCCTGCAGACGGCCACGACTTCATCGCCGCGCTCTGTTAACTGTTTTGCGAGTTCCAAACCAATGCCGCGATTGCAGCCGGTGACCACTACTGTTGCCATCGAATCGATGCTCCTAAGAGTAGGTTCAAAGAATTGCGTAAATCGTACCAGCGCCAACGAACAGCATCACTGCCATCGCGATATAAAGCAAAGCGGTTGCGGTCGGGCCGGACTGCAATTCATTGGGCAAGATTCGCTTGCGCAGATACAGTACGGCACCAACGACCAGCGGTCCGGTCAGCGCATAAGTCGCGGCACCGAGGATGATCATCGTCAGTGGCGCTTGGAAGTACATCAACAAGGCGAGAAACGTAAACGGCCAGATGTAGCCGATAATGCGCGTCCACTTTTTGCGGCTAGCTTCGTCGTCGTTTATCAGCCCCAGTTCGATGGCGTTGTCGGCAAACATGCGGCTATCACCGCCGACCCAGGTCAACAGTGTTGAGTACAACACCAAGAATGCGCCGATCAAGAAAAAGTCTTCTGCCCACGGGCCCAGTACGGTGGTGTAAATCTGGCTGAGGACCTCGATCATGTTGCTGTTACCAGGTTCCATCCCTGAGGCGTGCAACACGCTGGCGCCGAGCAGATAGAACGGGATAGTGACAATCGTCAGAAGTATTAATGTCAGCACCACGTCGGTATGCATAACGCGCAGCCAGCCTTTCGCTCTTCGCGTACCTTCAAGATTGTCGGTAGCGCCGATGTGTTTCGCGTAGCCTTTGTCGAGACAGAAGTACGTATAAAACAGCGACTCGCCGATGTTCACACCGGTGTAGCTAAATACCGCAATGATCAGGGCCAGATGCTCGACTGGAAAGTCGAAAGACTGCGCAGCAATGATTTCAGACAGAGGTACGGCGGCGTCGGTGAACTGCAAGGCTATTGAGCAATAAATCGTGATGAGTGTGAAAGTACCGACCATCACGAGCAGAAGTTTTTCCATCATGCGATATGAGCCGGTACCGAGGATGGCAGCAGCTAGCACCGTCAGACTAATGGCAATCGCCAGGTAGTGGACTTCTGGGAACAGCAGTCGCAAGGCTTCGGTGGCTCCACCGAGAATGCCACCGGCTGCGAGTAGCGCGACCAATCCGTAAAGAAAGTTGTACCAGATCATCCACGAGGCGCTGCGGTTGCGGGCGGGGAGGCGGCCCGGCAGCCGATTCATGACCTGTAGGTAGGTTTGATTGTTAAGAATGCACAGACGGGCCAATTCACTTTGCACAATGGTCTTCGACCAACAGGCGATCAGTAAGAACCACAGTAGGCCGAATCCGACCGCCGCACCCAGTGACGAGGTGAGTACGAGTTCCCCAGAGCCGACGATACTGCCAGCAACCACAATGCCTGGACCAAGGTGTTTGAGACGGCCGAGGAAGGTTTTCGGCGCGTCGATGGCGTTATTCATTCGTATGGTTGCCCCCGCGAGTCAATGATCATCATGGGGGAAGCGGGTTGGGTTGTCGAGGTGGGGGAGGTGCGTTTACTGATCTCGAGGCTGCCGCCAGAGAACCTCAGAACCCCAGCTACTTGGATCGCCGCCCCACTGTAACTTGATAAATTTGGATTCCAAGTTAGGGCGCTCAAACGTTAATAAGACTTTGTCGTCAAAGCCGCAAACTGCCAGATAGATTCTTGGGAAGCCGGGTTCGAGCGCCATTCGAGCCGATTCCATTCTTTTTAGTCCCTCAGGCGCATTTGGATAGTCCTTTGCGAAGCCGAACCTGGGCTCTCTTGTAGAAGCAACGAACGCGTGGATCGCGCTGAGGTCTGCTGAAGATAAGTCGCGGGCTTCCGCGACGACGGGCGACGATTCGTCGCAGGTAGGGCCGTCATCGTCAAAGATGAAAAACGACGCTAACGCGAAAAGTGTATGAACAAGCACGTCGAAAAGGATACACCTATGCAACAACGTATAGTCAATACGTTCCATGTCGATGGTGGGTCCGTGAAGACTGCGCCCAAATCGGCCCGATGAAATCCGGTAGTATTCTCAACCGCCTATCGGATGGGTGAAAACAGCGCGGACACTATAGGTCATCCGCCTGCATCAACACATAGGCGTGTCGCAAAAGGTTCGTCGACATTGAGGAAGATACGGTGCTCAAGACGCTAGCAATCGGCAATTACAGGTCCCTTCTCGACGTAACCATACCTCTTGATTCGCTCAACTTGATCACAGGGCCTAACGGATGCGGTAAATCAAATGTGTATCGCGCTCTAAGGCTTCTCGCAGAAACGGCGACCGGCGGCGTCGTTAAATCGTTGGCCCGGGAAGGCGGTCTGCAGTCGACCTTCTGGGCTGGGCCAGAAAACCTCTCAGCGCGGATGAAGAGCGGCGAAGTTGCGATCCAAGGAACGCGCAAACAGGGGCCGGCGAGAATGCGATTGGGTTTTGCAGGCGAGGATTTCGGATACTCGATTTCGTTGGGACTGCCGCCTCCAGATTCGATCGGTACAGCGTTCTCATTGGATCCTGAGGTCAAAAGAGAGTGTATTTGGGCTGGCGAGCGTTACCGACCAGCCAGCTGTTTGGTGGACCGAAATGGGCATGTCATAAAGGTACGTTCTGGACGAAGTTGGGAGGTCGTGGCTCAACATATGCCCTCATTCGATAGCATCTATGCGCATATCGGTGATCCGGAAAAAACACCCGAGATCGTCCACCTGCGAGAGGCCATTCGCGCCTGGCGTTTTTACGATCATTTTAGGACGGATAGTGAGGCGCCATCTCGCCTTGCACAACTGGGTACTCGTACGCCGGTCTTGGACAACGAAGGGCATGATCTGGCCGCGGCCCTGCAAACGATTTTTGAAATCGGCGACCGCGATGCGCTCGATGCAGCCGTAGATGATGCATTTCCGGGTGCAAGTTTGGAAATTGATGTGCAGCAGGACAATCGTTTTGCCATCCGTTTTCAGCAGGAAGGTCTACTGCGTCCTTTGTCGGGTACCGAACTCTCAGATGGCACGTTACGGTATTTGCTCTGGGTGGCAGCGCTGATGACGCCGCGTCCGCCGCCGCTGATGGTCCTCAACGAGCCTGAAACCAGCCTGCATCCTGATCTGCTGCCGGCGCTGGGTCGTTTGATCATTCGCGCATCCAAGAGCAGCCAGATCTGGGTGGTTTCTCACGCTTCTCGACTGATCGGGGCGCTTGAGCGTGATGAGGGATGCAATTCGATTGAGCTAGAAAAAACGCTGGGCCAAACAGAAGTGGTCGATCAGGGCATGTTGGATCGCCCGTCCTGGAAATGGCCTGACTAGTACCCTCTCGCAAAACAAAAAAGCCCCTAAATGGGGCTTTTTGTGTTTTGGCGGAGAGTGTGGGATTGACTCGAATCGGCTCTGGCCGATTCTCGCCCTGGCGGGCTTCGCGCCTACGGCGCTCGTCGTCAATTGCTGGCGCAATTGATCGAACCCAGTGGGTTCGAATGCGACACGCCTCAACTAGCAATAAAAAAAGGAGGCCCGATGGGCCTCCCTTTGTTATTGCTGGCGGAGAGGGTGGGATTCGAACCCACGAAGGGCTACAAACCCTTGCTGGTTTTCAAGACCAGTGCATTCAACCGCTCTGCCACCTCTCCAAATTTTTGTGCGAGTCTAACCCTACCGTAGCGGGTGGGATTGACTCGAACCGGCCTAGGCCGATTCTCGCCCTGCGGGCTCCGCGCCTTCGGCGCTCCGTCGTGAATTGCTGTCGCAATTGATCGAACCCACGAAGGGCTACCCTGGCAAACCGACTTGCTGGTTTTCAAGGCCGTAGCCTTAACCGCTCTGCCACCTCTCCAAAACTCGATGACTGCGATTTACTGCGGGCCGCATTGTGCGGGCTGTTGCGCAGGGATTCAACTGAAAAGCGAACCGTGCTGCAATTGGCGGGTCGAAACCCGTGATCGCAACTTGCATAAAGGTAATATTGTTTCGGGGAATATGCATGAAATCATTGATATCTATAGTTTTAATTGGTTTATTGGGTTTATCTCTGGACTGTCAGGCACAAACCGCTCCTACCTTTCCATGCAGTGAGGATGAGCGCTATCGGGCATTCGATTTTTGGGTCGGTGAGTGGGACGTGCACGATTCCGCGGGCAATTTCGCCGGAAACAACGCCATTTCACGTGACGAAGAGGGCTGCGTACTGGTCGAAAAGTGGGTCGGCGGCAGTGGAGTGACGGGTCAAAGCGTGAATTATTTGGACGGTGTTAGCGGCGATTGGGTGCAGGTCTGGAATTCGGCGCCGGGCGTGCAGATCCACATCCGTGGCGGCCTGACCGATGAGGGGATGCTGCTGGTTGGCAAGATCCACTACCTGTCGAATGGCAATACCGCTGATTTTCGCGGGCTCTGGACGCTTCTGGAAGATGGCAGGGTTCGACAGTTTTTCGAGCAGTACGACACTGAAGCCGAAACATGGAATCCGTGGTTCGAGGGCTTTTATACTCGAAAAACGGCCCCATAAAGGTTCTAAGCGCTTATGCAACGTCCCGTCTTCAAAACGACTCCGCTCGGCGGTGGCCCGATCGCCAATGCTTTGGTTATCGTGGCTGCGGCAATCGTCATCGGTATTGCGATTGTGCTGGGCTTTTTCGCGTTCGTAGCGCTCGCCACCCTGATTCTCGGTGGCGGCATCTTCGTTGCTGTCCGCAATTGGTGGCTGCGTAAAACCGGAAGGGCGCAGCCGCGCCCCGATGCGGCTCAACCGACACAGCGGCCATCCAGCGACGTGATCGAAGGCGAGTTTCGCGTAGTCAAGGACGACAAAAACTCGTAAAGTCTGCGTCCATGCAGAAGCTCAATGAGCAACAACGGCGCCGTAGACGCCGACGCCGGCGTACACAGATCCTCGTTATCTATACGGCGATTGCGATCGGTCTGGCGTGGTTCTTCGAGTCCCAGGCCACCACTACGATCATTTTTGTGCGGCATGCCGAGCAAACCAGCCACGATGAGTCGGATCCTAGCCTGAGTGAGGCAGGGCGAGCACGAGCCGCGGAGCTGACACGGCAATTAGTTGATGCCGATGTGGTAGCAGGAATCGATGCGATTTACGCCACGCCGTTCAAACGCACCCAGGAGACCGCACGGCCGTTGGCGGACGCGCTGAACATTCCGATTAACACCTACGATGCGGCGGATACCGAGCAGGTGCTCGACGATATCCAAAGAGACCACAAGGGTAAGGTGGTGCTGGTGGTGGGACACAGCAATACCGTGCCTGAGCTAATTGCCAATCTTGGCGCGTCGAAGAAAGTACCGGCGATTGCCAAAAACGAGTTCGACAATATCTACATTATTTCCATTCCTTGGTTTGGCAAGACCAAGACCATCCGATTGCGCTATGGCGCGCCGTTTGTCGCTGATGCATCAACTTGAGTTCAGTATTGATACGACCGGCCGGGGCACATACGACCTGACCGATCGTGTAAAAGACGCCATTCGCGAATCGGGCGTCTCGACGGGGCTGTGCCATGTCTTTCTGCGTCATACGAGTGCGTCATTGATGCTCTGCGAAAATGCCGACCCTGCGGTGATGGCCGATTTGGAGTCATTCATGTCACGGCTTACACCGGACGGCGATCCGATGTTCACGCACACTGCCGAGGGCCCTGATGATATGTCAGCCCATGTACGCAGCGTGCTAACACACAATGATCTGAATGTGCCGGTTCGCAATGGCCAGTGCGACCTAGGGCGCTGGCAGGGAATCTATCTTTGGGAACATCGGCACGCGCCGCATCACCGCGATATTACGGTCACTATCACCGGTACCTGAGCGCTGTCGATGTCTGAGCCTACCTTGTCCGCGATCGAGATGGAGCACCGCGTTTGGCAGCTCGTCAAAGCCGGCGATATGCAGGCGGCAGCGTCGGCTTGCGATGAGCTCAATAGCGCCTACCCCGACCACGACAGTGGTTGGATCACCTCGAGCCGCGTGGCGATCAGTCTGAATCAGCCAGGCATCGCGTTGCAGGCGGCTGAAAAAGCGCTGGAGATAACCCCCGACAAACCCGAGTGGTTGTTGCAAAAAATGGCGAGTCTCGCTCTGGCCGGATTCACCAAGGCGGCGCGTCAACTGGGTGATCAGTTTGCCTATCATGAATTCGAAACCACGTTTCATACCGCAACCTGCGCTGTCCTCATGCGGCAAGTCGGCAATCAAGAGGCGTCGGTATTTCAGTATCGTCGAGCTATCGAGCTGGAACCCGACAATCCTAATCATCACTTCAACTTGGCTACGTCGCTGCGCGGCATGGGCAAAGCCGCGGATGCTGCGGCGCATTTAGATCGGGCGCTTGAGCTCAATCCGGCCGACTGCGAAGCACAGCTGATTCGGTCCGGGCTACGTACGCAAACAGCGGACAAGAACAACGTTACCAGCCTCAAGAAAGCGTTGGCGACGGTGCCAGAGGATGCGCCGGGGCGTGTGCAGCTACTGTACGCGCTTTCCAAGGAGCTCGATGATCTTGGCGATATCGCGGCGAGTTTCGAGGCCCTAACCGAAGGCGCTGCCGTGCGGCGTGCGGCGTTGGACTACAACATCGAGGATGACCTGCAGCAGATGCAGGATATTCGCGACAATTTCGACACGACGTTTTTCATCGAAGTCGCGGAAGGCCATACTAGCGCGAAACCCATCTTTGTCATGGGTTTACCGAGAAGCGGTGCGACGCTGGTGGAACAGTTGCTGGCGAATCACTCTGTGGTGAGTTCTATTGGCGAGGCGCAGGCATTCGGCAATGCGATGATCCGGCTGTGTCGTGAGAAACACGGGAAACCCTTTACGGATCGGCGCGATTTTTTGCCGGTTGCGCGGACGATAGACTTTGCGCAGCTCGGCGCCGACTACGACAAAGCGATCTCGGAGCAGGGTGAGTCGGCCCACCTGGTGGATAAATTGCCGGCCAATTTCTTGTATGCGGGACTCATTCATCGAGCCCTGCCGAAGGCATCCTTGATCGTGGTCGAGCGTGATCCCTTGGACGCTTGTTTAGCTATGTTTAAGACACTCTTTCCGCGCATGTACCCGTATACCTATGACCTGGAGGAGTTGGGTAAGTACTACCTGAGCTATCGCAGCATGATGGATCATTGGCGGAATGTCCTTGGTGAAAAACTGCTCGTGGTGAAGTACGAGGATCTGATCGAAAACCCGAAAGACACCGTTGAGGCTGTGCTTGAGCACTGCAACTTGTCGTTTGAAGAAGATTGCCTGCAGTTTCACGCGGCAGCGAATCGAACGACCAAACCGTCAGCGCTGAAAGTAAAGCGCGAGCTGCTGGCGAAGTCGGTCGGGATAGCGGAGAACTACCGGGAGCAGTTGCGGCCGTTGGCGGATCGCATTGCAGAGGCAGGGGTTGTGGAGGCTTAGGTAGGGCGTGCGAGTCTGGAAGACGATCGACGGTGTTTGGATGTTGGTACTGGTAGCCGCTGTCCTGATTTGGCTGATCGCATCGTGGCTCGAAAAAAGAAACACGCCGTCCGATGGGATTCTTGCTACCAACACCGAAGAGAGGCGCATCCGCACTCTTCGCCGACTGCAGTTTGTTTCGACTACGATCGCGCTGATCGCTTTGGTCGCAGGTACCTACGCAAGTTTGTGATCGGAAAGAATGGCGCCCCGGAGAGGATTCGAACCTCTGGCCCCCAGATTAGGAATCTGGTGCTCTATCCAACTGAGCTACCGGGGCAATGTGCGTATTCAATCAGAAAACGTTGGCCATCTGATGCTAGCAGCGCTTTGCGCTGCAGGTGCTCCTCTCGTCACTTCGTTCCTCGAGCCCGGCCGCTCGCTGGTATGCTCGCGGCGTTCGCTCCTGGCAAAGCATGCTTTGCCTTGCCGCGTTGCGGCAATCGTCGCTTACCCAACTGAGCTACGAGCGCGCTTGAGCTAACGGGGCACATAGCGAATTCTAGCAAACGCGTCCATTGCCCCTCATAATTAATGGTCGCGATGCTTGGGGGAGCGGACTTGGCGATAAACACCAATCTGGTCGATTACACGGTGGACGGTACGACGTTCGAGGGCTTTGTCGCGTTTGACGAGGCCGTCAGCGGCCCGCATCCCGGCGTATTGATCTTTCACACCATCGCCGGTCGAACCGAATTCGAGGAGCGCAAGGCGCTGGAACTCGCCGAGCTCGGCTATACGGCAATGGCAGCGGATGTCTATGGCAAGGGCACGTTGACCACCGATTTCGAGTCGAATCGGCAGATGATGGATGCGCTCAGAGATGATCGGCCTGCCTTACAAGCGCGATTGATGGCAGCACTGCACACGTTACGCGGCCATGCGGCCGTGGATACCGCCAGGACAGCGGCAATTGGATACTGCTTCGGCGGAATGTGTGTACTGGATATCGCGAGATTAGGTGAAGACATCGCCGGCGTGGTGAGCTTCCATGGTATTTTTGCCCCGCCCGGAAATACGATCGACAATACGATTGCTGCCAAGGTGCTGGTGTTACATGGGTGGGATGACCCCTTGGCAAAGCCCGACGAGGTACTGGCGCTCAGTGAAGAGCTTACAAGACAGGGTGCCGATTGGCAGATTCATGCGTATGGCAATACCCTACACGCGTTTACCAATCCGGCGGCGAATGTCCCGGACGACGTGAAACGCTATAGTGCGAGCGCCGATCGGCGCTCATGGGCAGCAGCGAGGATATTTCTCGACGAGCTGTTCTCGTAATCTGAAGAGGAACGACAGGTGAAATTTAGAATCTTAATGACGTTGGCTGCGACAGCCGCTTTGATGGCCGCTTGCAGCAGCGACGAAGCGCCTGAAGCCGAAGTGATGGCGACGGATCCGGCGGATGTTGTCAATGATGTGGATAGGATGCCGGCTGAACAAGCGGCCGGGATGATCACCGAAGAATACTTGCATCGTGTGATTGGCGAGCTTGCTGACGACAAATACGAGGGCCGCGGTCCGGCGAGTGTAGGTGACGAGAAAGCTCGTCGTTGGCTTATCGATGAAATGACGCGCATCGGATTGACGCCCGGCGCGGAAGACGGCGGCTGGGAGCAGTTTTTTGATCTGGTGAGTGTCAACACGATTCAACCCAAAGAATGGACGTTTGAAGGTAACGGTCAATCCAAGACTCTAGGTCAATGGGATGACTTTATGATTACCAATAACAACCAAAATACGCGTTCTATCGTACGAAACGCTGAGGTCGTCTTCGCCGGCTACGGCATTCAGGCCCCCGAATACGACTGGGACGATTACAAGAACATCGACGTGCGCGGCAAAATCGTTTTGTTGATGAATAATGATCCCGACTGGGACCCGGATCTGTTCGCCGGTGAAACGCGACTGTGGTACGGACGATGGGATTACAAATATCTGACCGCGGCAAAGAACGGCGCGATTGGCGCGATCATTATTCATACGACGCCGTCTGCCGGATACCCATTTCAGGTATTGCAAACCTCCGGTACCGGACCGCAGTTCGAATTGCCTCGTGGCGACAATCCGGCCAGCGAATTTAATGCATGGATGACCGAGGACGCATCCCGTGCGTTGGTCGAAATGGCCGGCATGGACTTAGACGAATTACGCGAGCGTGCTTACAACCGCGACTTCGAAGCGGTGCCCTTGGGTATTAAGACGTCGCTTGCCTTTGACGTTGAGATCGAGACGGTCCAGACCGCCAACGTGTTGGGTCTAATCGAAGGCAGTGATCCGGAGTTAAAGCAGGAGGTGGTGATCTATTCGGCTCACCACGATCATCTCGGTATCGGCACGCCGAACGAGGCCGGCGACACCATTTACAACGGCGCAATGGATAACGCGGCAGGACTCGGCGAAGTACTGGCGATCGCGCAGGCGATGCTTGCGCTGCCGGAAGCGCCACGCCGTTCTATTTTGATTTGTTTGGTCGGTGCCGAAGAGCAGGGTCTGCTGGGTTCGAAATGGTATGCACAAAACCCAACCTTCCGACCGGGCAAGATCGCTGCCAATATCAACTATGACGGTGGCAATCTCTACGGCGAGACGCATGATGTGACGTATATCGGCCTGGGCAAATCGTCGATTGATGACATCGTGATCACCATTGCCGGTGAACAAGACCGAATCGTCAAGCCCGATCAGTTTGCCGATAAAGGGTATTTCTATCGTTCCGATCAATTCAGCTTTGCCAAGATCGGCGTACCGGCTATGTACCTCGATGAAGGCACCGATTTTGTCGACCGGCCTGCAGGTTGGGGTGTGCAAAAGAAAAACGAATACACCAACGTTCACTATCACCAGCCGTCAGATGAGTACGATCCAAATTGGAATCTCGCTGGCATGGTGCAAGACACCTTGCTGGGCTATTGGACCGGCCTGACCATCGCGAATGCTGATGAAATGCCAACCTGGAATGAGGGTGACGAGTTCGAGGCGGTGCGCTTACAGGCGTTGGCGGCGGAAGAAGCTCGACAAGCGGAGTAATCGTCTATTGCTATGAAGTTGGGCCGCGCCTCGCGAGGGGCGCGGCCTAATTTTTGGTGATAGGGAATTCGAGTTCAAGTGACACCGCTAAAGAATTTTCTATAATCGCCCTAACGCTTGTGGGTCGCACTTGGGAGACACGTCGATGCGCCGTTCAAACTTATTCATTGCGCCGCTTTTCTGCATGTTCTTGGTGGCCTGCGACTCGCCTGTTGAGACGGACGACAAAGCGGGACCAACCGGCGAGCTGAATGCGCTGACTGCAGATTACTGGGACTATTACTTGCGCGAGTATCCAGCTGCAGCGACGGGCCAAGGTATAAATGACTTTAACGATCGCCTGGGTTCGGTGGATGCCGAAGCAAGAGCGCGCCGTTATCAGGCCCGCTTGGAATTCGTTGATCGCTTACAGGCGATAGACTATGGCGCGCTGTCCGTTCAGTCACAGCTGGATGCAGATTTGTTGGCCTGGGAGCTCCAGAACGCTATTGAGTATGAAGAGCTTGGTCTGTATCGCATTCCGTTCAATACGTTCTGGGGATTCTACGTCAACGCGCTGAATGCCAGTAGCAGCGTGGTTATGCGCAGTCGCGAAGACTATGAAGATTACTTGGCGCGCATGCGCGATATCCCCCGATATTTTGAGGAGCACCTCGCCAACATGCGATTGGGCTCGGACGAGGGTTTCGTGTTGCCGCAAATTGTAATCGATGGCGTCTTGCCGACGATTGAGGCGCAGGTCAAGGCGGATCCCGAGGACAGCAGTTTTTACGCACCGTTCGTGGCGATGAATGAGGCGCTGTCGGAAAGTGAGCAAGATGCGTTGCGCGCCGAAGCGAGAAACGTCATCGCGAACGCCGTTATGCCGGCGTATGACAACGTCGCTTCATTTCTCCGCGATGACTATCAAGCGTCCCAACGACTTGGCGCGGAGCAGCAACCCAATGGCGAAGCGTTTTACGCCCATCAAATTCGACGCTATACAACACTGACCGAAACGACGGCAGATGAGATTCATGCGACCGGCCTTGCCGAGGTGGCGCGTATTCGGCGCGAGATGGAAACGTTAATTGCGGAGCTGAATTTTGACGGCAGTTTTGATGAATTCACAGAGTTCTTGTTAAACGACCCGCAGTTTTTTGCCGAAACGCCATTAGAGCTGCTGCAATTTGCCGCGTACACGGCGAAGCGTGTCGATTACATGATGCCGGCGTATTTCAATAAGCTGCCGCGACAAAGTTATGGCGTCATCCCGGTGCCCGAAGAGCTGGCGCCGAACTACACCTCGGGTGCGTATTACGGCGCGCCGTTGGGGGGCAAGAACGGCGGCGCTTATTGGGTCAACACCTTTGCATTGGATCAACGACCACTGTACGAGATTCCGGCGTTGACGCTGCATGAGGCGGTACCCGGACATCATCACTCCAACGCGCTGGCGCTGGAACTGGAGAACGTACCGGCGTTTCGCCGCAGCCTGGGTTACAGCGCGTTTGGCGAAGGGTGGGCGTTGTATACCGAAAAACTCGGTGTGGAAATGGGTGTATATCAAACGCCCTATGAGCATTTCGGTCGTTTGAGTTTTGAAATGTGGCGCGCTTGCCGACTGGTTATCGATACCGGGCTCCATTCGCAAAACTGGACGCGTCAGCAGGCGATCGACTATCTGATGAGCAACACCGCGCTGGCGGCGGCCAATGCACGCGCCGAAATTGATCGTTACATTTCTTGGCCTGGGCAGGCGCTGGCCTACAAACTCGGCGAACTCAAAGTGTGGGAGCTGCGCCGGTATGCCGAAGACGAGTTAGGTGATGACTTCGACTTGCGTGTTTTTCACGACACCGTGCTGAGTCAGGGTGAAGTGCCGTTGGCGATGCTCGAAGCGGTCGTCAAACGTTGGGTTGAGGACGTTCGCGACGGCAACTAGGAACCGAACTGCAGCGCGCGATCGCGGTACTCAGTGGATTGGGTGCACGATACGTCATGGCAGTGCCATAGGTTACGCACAATATTTCTCAAAGATGGTGTCCTCGTATAGGAGCATGGAGATCGTCACAATGAGAGTATTCATTATTGTGGTGTTATTGGGGCTGGCGCCGTTGGCGAGTGCGGACGCCGTATTCGACTGCGGCGACTTTGAGGGTGTCTGGCAAGGTGAACGATATGATGCCGAGACCGGCACGCACGTTGACCACACGATCACGTTCTATCCCGGCAGCAGTTTTGAGGTCGTCTTTTCGGTGAGTGACGGGCTACGCTCTGTTCAACACACTGAGCATGGCTATTTTAGGTGTGAGTTGGGCCGTTTGTGGCTTTACGTTGCGGATAACAACGGTGGGGTCCGGCTACCGGCGGAGGTCTACACGATCAGTCTGTTGTCGCGTGACTACTTCGAAATTGAGCGCGAGTGCTCGTACTGCGGAATGGCAAACGACATCAACAATTGCGGCGACGTGGTCGTTCGGAGTCGCCGAATTGGTGATGCCAGTGTAGAGTTTTGTGGCTGCTAGCGCCTACTTTTTCTTGAATAGGCCGCCAAAGAACCCTTTTTTCGGCGCATCTTCGTCATCGTCGTCGATGTTGGCCGAGTGAACGCTGAGAGCTTTCAGCGTCTGCGTCATCGAGGTGTTGATTTGATCTTCGATTGAATCGACTGAGTCGGACGGAGGTGGATCATCATTGGCAGTTGCCATGACGATGTCTTCAGCAGGTTCTGGCGTCGTCGGCGCGCCCGGCGGAGCCACCGCGCCATTGATCTCTCGCAGCGCTTGTAGGCGCTGTGACGAGCTCGTATCAAACTGTTCGTCGTTGTTCGGTTCGAGCTCGACTTCTGGCTCGGGTTCGAGCGAAAGTTCGGTCGTCGGCGCCGGTTCAGCGGTGTCGTCACCTGCCGGTATGCCGGGTGCCACCTGTGCTTGCAACTGCTGTGTGTTCATCAGCGGCGCCGCGTTGCTCGAATTGGCAGCGAGTTCCGCCGCGATCAAGTCAATTTCTTCACCAAACAACGTTTCTGCCATCAAGTCATCGACGTCATCAAGTGTTTTCGCAGTAGCGAACTGTGAGGCAAGCTTATTCACGTCCGGCGCATTCGCGGCCGGCGCATCCAAATTCATTTCGAAAGGTTCGCTAACGGCACCTTCGTCGGCGGCACCTGCTTCATCCGAATCGGTGAGCTCAGCATTGCCGGGGGCAGCGTGACTACCGGTGGGATCGAGCGTCAGTTCAAAGCTGGATTCTTCAATAGTGTCTGACTCAGCGTTCGTCGCAATGTCGGGTTCGGCGACAACCGGTGCTTCAGCGGCAGGCTCTAAAACGAATTCGCCAAGGTCGGCAATTTCGCTGGTCTCGGTTTGAGAGACGTCCAGATCGGCTTCGTCGAAGCTTGGTGCGTCGATTGTGGCTTCGTCTGTCACACTCACCTGCGGCTCCGTATCTGTCGCAGATTCGATAACGGTTTCGGGCGCAAGCTCGGGTAGTGTGTCAACGCTAAGTTCAGCGGCGGGCATCGGCTCGGGCTCAACCACCGGCAATGATTCCGACTCTACGACCGGTAACGGAGCCGGCTCTTCGGTGGGTTCTGCGACAGAAGCGGCTTCGGCTGCTGTGGTTGGCGCCACCGGTGCGTCGAACGCGAGTATGGGTTCTTCCATCAAGACCGGTGCTGCGGCCGTCGACTCAAATTGGTCTTCAACAGATTGAGGTTGCGGCGCAGTCGGTAATTCAGGTTCAGGCATTGTTGCGGCTATCGGTTCCGGCGTCAGCTCCGGCAGCATGTCCGTTTCGGGCGCCGGGTCCGGTGCCAGAATCGGCTCAGCTGCAGCCTCTGTGTCGGGTTGCGGATCCGGCGGGATGGGCGTGGCCAACTCAGCGGCGTTTGTTAGCTCAGGGTTCGTAAGCTCGGGAATGGTCTGTTCTTCTGGCGGCTCTTCAAAGTGCGTATTCGTCTTACGCTCACCGTCCTCTTCGGCGTGTTTGGCAACTTCTTCTTCCGACTTACGTATCGCCTCGGTGGCTTCATCGATCTTCGCTTGGATCTGACGGTCCAGCGTGATTTCTGGAATTTCTTCGTCGACCGGTTCGCTCGGCGCGGCTTCCGCTTCGACCTCATCGGCGTCCGGGTCCTTGGCGATACCTTGGGCGACTGCCATGGCGCGTTCCAGCGCATCTAGGTCCGGACGCAGTTCCGCCAATGTCGGATCACGATCCCAAGCGGGGATCTCGCCGTTCTCGTCTCGCGCTTCTGCGGGAATTGCATTCTCTTCACTTGAAGCGGCATCGAACATACCGGTCGGCGCCGGAGTGACTTGTGTCCAACCAGCAGCTGGATCTGACTCATCTTCAGTATCCGTTGCGGACTCGTTTGCGTGCGCAACTGCACCGGCGCTCGGCTCTGCTGGTGTTTCAATCTCCACCGCTTGCGCCGCGAGATCGGGGGCCAACACTTCGAGGTCGGGCAGGGTGTCCTGAATGAATTCGGGAATGTCATCGTCGGCATCAGCGCCTGCCGGCGCGTTTGATTCGGCAACTGCGGATGCGTCTTCGGTAACCGCTTCGGGCTCGAGCTCGGGCTGGGCGTCAACGACGGGTTCAGCCGGCGTCTCAACGGGTAACTCTAATTCGTCTGCAACCGGTTCCGGCTCTGGCTCCGGCTCTGGCGCTGGCTCTGGCTCCGGCTCCGACTGAATGGGTGCTGAAGTAAGTGCGGCCTGAATCTCTTCCAAGCTGTGCTCTACGGTCAGGCCGAGCTCTTCAGCGGCCACATGGCTGATCATCGCTACCGAGACTTGTGTGACCCCTTGTTCGGCCGCTTGCGTCATGGCGGCCTCGACCAGGGTATTCACCACGCGAGCAATACCGCCGCTGAAACCGTGCAGTGCCTCCGCGCAACCGGCTTCGAACATGACATCAAAATCGCCGCCGGCTTTACGGCAACTGTGCTTCAAATAACCTCTGACCTCACCGACGCTCATCGGCTGCAATTCATGGCGCAACCGAATCCGTTGCTTCAGACGCGCCAGCTTGGGATCGCGCAGCATGTCGCGAAGCTGATCATTGCCCATCAAAATGAGATTGGCGCCTTTGGAGATGCCCGCGTCTACCGCGGTAACCGCCTCGAGTTCGCACAGTGTGTCGACACCGATTCGGGTCGCGTCTTCGACCGCGACGTACACGCGCGTGTCCTGCTGCTCGCAGGTGTCGAGCAAACGACGAAACGCGCCAAACCGCTGCACGGTGCTTTTCGGCATCGTTTGGGCGCCAAGACCGGCGAGGAGTAATTCGAGAACTTCATCAGGACCGAGAGAAATACGGCCAATCGTCACGATACCGCGCTTTGCGCTGACCGAGTCGATGGCACGCCGGGCGACGGTGCTTTTACCAGCTCCGGCGGATCCTGAAATCGTGACAACCGCATCACGAGTGGCCAATGCACGCTGGACGGCGCTGGCGCTCTGGACGAATTGCGGACCCACGAACACTGCATCGCCTACCGCAACAGCAGGAAATAAAGTGCCGGTTAAGCCGAAATGGTCCTGGTACATAAGCGTCCAATTTGCCGGTACATCGCCGCCCGTCCATAGGGCAGCTTCAGACGGGCAGTTTGGAGCCAAAAATGGCCGAATTCATGGAGTTAAGTCACAAAAACCACGCTTCGTTATGTAATTTCGGCGGAAATTGAACAAATCGCGCATTTCTACCTCAAAAACCTTCAGAATAGCGGCCTTCAGGCTTTTCTCGGGGAAACGAAGAATGCAGCGCAAGACCAAGCGGATACTGCTGGTACTGTCCATATTTGTCGGTTCGATTGTCGCGTTTATGGGGTTGATGGCGACCAGTGGCGAACCCCCCAAATTTGATGTCGAAGAGCCGGCATTGCTCGTCGACACCATTACCCTCGAGTCGACAGCAGCCAGTTTTCAAGTTCGATCTCAAGGCACCGTGCGCCCGCGCACGCAGACTGAGCTCAGTGCGGAAATATCTGGTGCCATCGTGTCGATATCGCCTAAGTTTGTCGCTGGCGGTGTATTCCAAAAGGGCGAGGTCCTAATTCGAATTGATTCGACGGATTACGCCGCTGCTGTGAAGCAGGCCGAAGCGCTCCTCGTACAACGACAAATTGAACATGCGGGTGCCTTAAAGCTGAAAGAGCAGGGCTATCGTGCCGAAGCGGAAGTGGCGTCGGCGTCTGCGGCGTTGGCAACCGCCGAGGCGGACGTGGTACGTGCAAAGCGCAATCTCGATCGCACTATTATACGGCTGCCCTATGAAGGCATGGTGTTAGCTAAACATGCCGATCTTGGCCAGTTCGTCGCGCCTGGCACAAAGTTGGGTACAACGTTTGCCACGGATTATGCGGAGATCCGGTTGCCGCTAACGGACCAGGATCTGGCATTCGTCGAGATTCCCGATAGCAAGGAAGTGACAGCGTCCGGTGGCGCCGATGGGCCCGAGGTAACGCTTACCGCCGTGCAGCGAGGCAAACTCACGTCGTGGGCGGCGCAAATCGTACGTTCCGAAGGGGTGGTTGACGAGCGTAGTCGCGTCACCTACGCGGTTGCGCGATTGGCGGATCCGTATCGACTGCATAGCGACGGCACACCGTTGCCCATCGGCACTTTTGTCGCGGCCTCTATCGACGGCGTTGATGCGGGTAACGTGGTGCGTGTATCGCGCAATACGATGGTCGGGTCCGATCGGCTAATGATTGTGAGCGACGAAAGTACGCTGGAAATTCGCACCGTTGAGGTGCTGCGCACGGACGCCGATTTCGCCTATCTCAATTCTGCCGAATTGATCGGCGAACGTATTGTTGTCAGCAAGGTGTCAGTCCCGGTCGAAGGGATAGCCGTGCGTACCATTGGTGATGGCCAGGAAAATCTAGCTACCAGTAGCGGTGATTCCGAAGCCTTAACGACGGTAACGGGTGAGGAATAGGAATGGCGATGCGCGGTTCAACAGCAGATAGCGGCATCATCGCATGGTTTGCACGCAATAGCGTTGCGGCAAACTTGCTGATGTGGGTCATCATAATTTCCGGAATCATTTCTGTGTTTACGATTCGTAAACAAACGACCCCCGACTTCGAAATCAACATTGTGCACGTACAGATACCGTATCTTGGCGCGGCGCCGGCCGAAGTCGAAGAGGGTGTCGTGATTAAGGTCGAGGAGGCGGTACAAGACATTCAGGGTATCAAAGAGATTCGCTCGGTTTCGTCAGAGGGAATGGGCTCGGTTTTTATCGAAGTGCTACCCGAAATCGACCTTGACCAGATGCTTGCTGACGTCAAGACGCGAGTTGATGCCATCTCGACGTTTCCCGCGCTGACGGAAAAGCCTGTCATCTACAAGGTAGAAGCGTTCATTCCGATTATTCTCATCGACGTTTATGGCGACATGGATCCGGTGGTGAGAAAACAAGTGTCGCAGCAGGTTCGCGATGAGATCTTGGCGTTGCCCGAAGTCAGCAATATCGAGCTCTGGGGTAATCCGGATTTTGAAATCAGCATCGAGGTATCCGAACACGTATTGCGAGAGTACGGACTCACGATGTCTGAGATTTCGCAGGCCATTCGTGATTCTTCGGTGGATATGCCGGGAGGTTCTCTGCGAACCGACGGCGGTGATATTTTGTTACGCACCGAAGGCCAGGTGTACACCGGCGACGAGTTTGCCGAATTGGTATTACGTACCTATCCGGACGGTACGCGTCTCAAATTAGGCGACATTGCGGAAATCAACGATGGCTTTGTTGAGGCGCCGGCTTACGCACGATTTAACGGCCAACCGTCGGCATCCCTGTTTATTACGGTTACGGGAGCACAGAACGAACTAGACACCGCTGCTGCGGTGAAGGGTTACGTCGAAGAAAAACGCGCCAGCTTGCCGGCTGGTGTAAATATCGATTATTGGGTGGATCGATCATTTTACCTCAAAGACCGACTTGAGCTGATGCTTGAAAATATGGGGATGGGCGCGATTCTGGTGTTCTTAGTGTTGTCCCTGTTCCTTCGCATGAAGGTCGCGCTATGGGTCATCGTTGGGATCCCAATCACCTTTTTGGGCACGTTGGCATTGATGCCGTACACGCCGTGGCCGGTTACGCTGAACATGGTGAGTTTGTTTGGATTCATCGTTGTGCTCGGAATCGTTGTCGATGATGCCATCATCATTGGCGAGAGTATCTACACCAAAATTCGTGCCGACGGTCATACCGTCGACAACGTCATTATGGGCGCGCGGAAAGTGGCGCTGCCTGCAACCTTTGGTGTGTTGACCACTATTGCGGCATTCGCACCGATGATGTTTGTTGGCGGTGTCATAGGTCCGTTCTTCGTCGCGATGGCCATGGTCGTGATCTTGTGTCTATGTTTTTCCCTGGTCGAGTCGAAACTCATCCTGCCCGCGCACTTGGTGCATGCCAATATTAAGCCGATCGATGAAGAAGCGCTGTTCGCAGAAAATCGTGAGCGCGTGTCCATCAAGCAATCCATTCAGGATTTCTTTCATCGGCTACAGCGACGCACTCAGCGCGGAATGCACCGCGTCATCGAGAATCGTTATCGGCCGCTGGTGAAAAAAGCGATCGATGCGCCCGGCGTTACGGTGATTATTTTTGTCGCCATGCTCATCATTACCGTGGGTGTGGTGAGTAGCGGTATTGTTCGATTTGTCGTTTTCCCTGAGTCGGAGAACGATTTCATCAACGCCAAGTTGCAGATGGAGGGCGGCACCGCACCAGAAGTTCGTGATCAAGCGCTAAATCGAATCGAATCTTCGCTGCTGGATCTGAACGCCGAATTTCTCGCAGAAAATCCCGGCGATGATCAGTTGCCGATGATCCGTCATATCGGCGTTTACTCGGAAGGTGACATCCAGGGCGATATTTGGGTTGAGTTACCGATGGATTCGAATCGTCCGTTTACCGTTGGCGAAGTGTCCAGTGCTTGGCGTGAACGAGTCGGGTCGGTTCCTGGCGTAAAAGAGTTGGTGTTCGATGCGGCGCAGAACTTTGGGGGTGGCGCGCCGATTCAACTACGAGTCATTGGTAATGATTTTAATCAGATGCAGGCGGCTGCAGAGGTATTGGGTGCCGAACTCGCTAAGTACGATGGTGTTTTCGACGTGCGAAATTCTGCGGAAAGCGGTACGCAGGAAATCAAACTTGAAATTAAGCCCGAGGCGGAAGCCTTAGGTCTCACCATGGCGTCACTGGGCCGCCAGGTCAGACAGGCTTTCTACGGTGAAGAGGCGCAGCGGATTCAGCGCGGCAAAGACGATGTGCGGGTCATGATTCGCTATCCGAGGGAGGATCGGAAATCGATCGCCGACCTGGAAAATATGCGAATCCGAACCACTGCGGGTGACGAGGTACCCTTCGAGTCGGTCGCCGACGTGTCGTTTGGCAACAGTTTTACTAGCATTCGGAGAAATGATCGGCAACGCTCGATCATCGTGTCTGCAGACGTCGATCTGCGAATCGCAGAGCCTGACAAGATCGCACGACAGGTTGCGTCTGAAGTCTTTCCAACGCTGGCAGCACAGTATGTTGATTTGCGTTTCGCCCTGCATGGCAACAATGCGGAAACCGGTTCGTTTATCGTAGAGGTCGGGGTAGCGTTTCTTATAGCGTTGGCGTTGATCTATGTGTTGATCGCAATTCCGCTCAAATCCTATGGTCAGCCGTTGATCATTATGTCGGTGATTCCGTTCGGATTTATCGGCGCGGTCATCGGTCACATCATGATGGGCGAGGCGATTAGTGCGTTCTCGATGTTCGGATTAGTCGCTTTGACGGGCGTGGTGGTAAACGACAGCCTAATTTTGGTGGACTTTATCAATCAAGCACGCTCGAGCGGTGTGCCGGTGCTGAAAGCGGTGGTCGATTCGGGCACTCAACGGTTCCGAGCCATCGTTCTGACATCGTTCACCACGGCGGCGGGTTTATTACCGATCATGTTTGAAACGAGTACGCAGGCGCAATGGGTGATACCCATGGCGATCTCGCTGGGATTCGGCATTCTATTCGCCACATTTATCACGTTGTTCTTGGTGCCGTCACTGTACGTGCTTGGGCACAACTTTAAGTCATGGATACTGGATCGTGACGAAGCGGCGCAGCCATCCGCACAGCCCGCGTATTCGGTCAGCGACTAAGTCCGATTAAACACCGACAAAAAAAAGGCCAGAGCTTTCGCTCTGGCCTTTTTCGTTTCTATAAGCGACGTTCGACTTAGCCTTTCGCGGCTTTGCGCTCCTGCGCTTCCTTGATCACTTCTTCCGCAACGTTTTGCGGGCAAGGTGCGTAGTGCGAAAACTCCATACCGAACTGGCCACGGCCGGACGTCAGCGTACGCAGATGTCCGATGTAACCGAACATATCGCCCAGCGGTGCTTCAGCGCTGACGCGCACACCGGTCGGACCCGCGTCTTGTGACTTAATCATGCCGCGGCGACGGTTCAAGTCACCGATAACGTCACCGACGTTATCTTCGGGCGTGAACACGTCCACCTTCATGATCGGCTCTAGAATCTGCGGACCGGCTTTCGGTACCGACTGTCGGTAGGCCGCTTTGGTCGCGATTTCAAACGCTAGCGCCGATGAGTCGACCGCGTGGAATGCGCCGTCCAACAAGGTGAACTTCACGTCCAGCAGCGGATAGCCCGCGAGGGTGCCTTCGTCCATGCTAACCATGAACGCTTTCTCAATGGCGCCCCAGTATTCGCGCGGTACGTTACCGCCGGTAACCTGCGACTCGAATTCGTAGCCGGCGTTTTGCTCGGCCGGCTCAATTCGATAATCGATCTTACCGAACTGACCCGAACCACCCGATTGCTTCTTGTGGGTGTACGAGTCTTCGACCATCTGTGTAATCGTCTCGCGGTAGGCAACCTGCGGCTTACCCATCTCAACGTCGACATTATGCGTACGACGCAAAATATCGACCTTAATGTCGAGGTGCAGCTCACCCATTCCTTTGATCAACGTCTCGCCGGAATCCTCATCGGTTGCAACCTGGAAGGAGGGGTCTTCCTGAACCATCTTGTTCAGGGCAACGCCCATCTTCTCGGTACCGGCCTTGTCCTTCGGCGAAATCGCGATCGAGATCACCGGATCCGGGAATACCATCGGTTCCAACGTGGCCGGATTATTCGCGTCCGCCAAGGTATGACCCGTACGGGTGTTCTTCATGCCCAGTAGCGCGACGATGTCGCCGGCCTGCGCCGAATCCAGCTCCTCACGAGAGTCAGCGTGCATCTCTACGATACGGCCAATACGCTCGGTCTTGCCGGTGAACGTATTCAGCACGTTGTCGCCTTTCTTGATGGTGCCGGAATAGATCCGCGTAAAGGTTAATGCGCCATAGCGGTCGTCCATAATTTTGAACGCCAGCGCGCGCAGCGGCTTGCTGGGATCAACCGTAGCGACGCCGCCGGTTTCGTTACCTTCGAGGTCGATTTCGGGCTGCGGTTTAACCTCAGTCGGGTTCGGCAAGAAGTCAACCACTGCATTAAGAACATTCTGTACACCTTTGTTTTTAAAGGCGGAACCACAGAAGGTCGGGAAGAAATCTAGATTGATAGTGCCCTTGCGGATGCAACGCTTGAGGTCGTCGATCGACGGCTCATTGCCTTCCAAGTAAGCTTCCAGCAGGTCGTCGTCCTGCTCGACCGCCGTTTCAATCATTTTTTCGCGCCATTCGTTGGCTTTGTCGACCATGTCTTCCGGAATATCGCCAATGGTGTATGACTCCGGATCGTTCGAATCGCTCCAGATCCACGATTGCATCGTCAATAGGTCAACCACACCGACGAAATCGTCTTCGATGCCGATGGGTAACACCATGACCAGCGGGTTCGCTGCCAGCACATCTTCAATCTGCTGAACGACGCGGTAGAAATCCGCTCCGATCCGATCCAGTTTGTTAACGAAGATCACGCGAGCAACTTCAGATTCGTTGGCATAACGCCAGTTCGTTTCCGACTGCGGCTCTACACCGCCAGAGCCGCAGAATACGCCTACACCACCATCGAGAACCTTGAGGGAGCGGTAGACCTCAATGGTGAAGTCCACGTGTCCCGGCGTGTCGATGATGTTCATGCGGTGGCTGTCCCATTCGCAGCTGGTGGCAGCCGACTGAATCGTAATGCCGCGCTCCTGCTCCTGGTCCATAAAGTCGGTGGTGGCTTCGCCATCATGAACCTCACCGGTCTTATGGATCTTGCCGGTGAGTTTAAGAATTCGTTCTGTGGTGGTGGTTTTACCCGCGTCGACGTGGGCAAAAATACCGATATTTCTATAGATGCTGAGGTCTTTCATGTCATTTGCTCAAGATTCATAAAAAATGCCGATCCGCCTCATTGCGGCGGGCCGGCCTTGTTTCGCGCGCGGATAATAGCAGCGCCACGGCGCTCAAACCAGCGTATTTCAGCCCTTTTCGGGGCCGCCCAATCAGTGGGGGCACAGGCAGGAGGATTCAAGGGCGCGGTCAGCCCAAATTTGGCTGTCCGCAGCCGTTTCGGGGCGAAAACTGGGCCGCTCAGGTGCGCAGGATCGCAAACCAGCGCGCGATGCTGACCAGGCTCATCAACGACGCGCTGACGTAGGTAAGGGCCGCTGCCTTCAAAAGCTTGCGGGCATGCGGCCGATCGACCTCAATCAGGATTCCGTGTTCGTCCAGCATCGGCAGAGCACGGCCGAAACTGGCATCGAATTCGGTGGGCAGAGTGACCAAGTGCACCAATGCGGAGCTCGCCAGAGTGAGAAAACCGCCGAGTAGCATTATGACGCCCACCATCGGAACGCGCGAAACGATGCTGACCAGGGGCGCCAGAATGAGCACCGCAGCGCCGATTTTCTGGAACCGCTGGGCCGCTGTGACCAGGATGCCGCGCAGCCGTAGGGGAGTGTACTTGTCGCGATCCTGAACCGCGTGACCGACCTCGTGTGCGGCGACGGTGATCGCCGTCAGCGAGCGACCGTTGTATTTGTCCTCGGTCAGGCGAACGGTCTTGTCGCGGGGGTCGTAGTGATCGCCCATTTCGGTGACCTCGACACCCACTGACTGCAGTCCGTTCACGTCCAGCAGATGCCTCGCCAGCTCCGCGCCGGTGCCGCTGTAACGGTCTTTCGGCTCGCTGTAGCGTGCCAGAACCCGTTTTACCCAAATACCAGGACCGACGATGAGCCCCAGCAAGACGAAGAAAATGATTACGTAGCCCACGGTTGCATCCTATCGCGCATCCGCTATCGTCTGCCGCATTACTTTTTAATAAGGCGTTTTCAATGACCGCGGATCAGGCCAGCCTATTTACACTGTTGTTATTGGTTTTCGCGTTTCTGATCTGGGGGCGCTGGCGCTACGACCTGGTAGCGTTCGTCGCCTTGTTGGCGGGGTTGTTGCTGGGCGTGATTCCGAAAGAGGAAGCGTTTTCCGGCTTCGGTCATCCGGCGACGATTATTATCGCCTTGGTCCTGGTCGTCAGTCGCGGCTTGATTAACTCCGGTGTCATCGAAATGCTCGGCCGCTTTGTTGTTGACGCTTCTCGAAAGTTGGCGATGCATATCAGCATTATGTCGGGACTTGCGGCGTCGTTATCCGCCATGATGAACAATGTCGCGGCGCTGGCGTTGTTGATGCCGTTAGATTTGCAGGCTGCAAAAAAGGCCAATCGCAGTCCCTCGCTGACGCTTATGCCACTGTCATTCGCGTCGATCCTCGGTGGCATGATCACCTTAATCGGTACGCCACCGAACATCGTTATCGCGGAGTTTCGCGGCAGCGCTTTGGGCGAGCCCTACAAGATGTTTGATTTCGCACCGGTGGGAATTGCCTGTGCGATTGTCGGCGTCATATACGTGGCGTTGATCGGTTGGCGGTTGTTGCCAAGTGACCGACGGACCAAGAGTGCCACCGATGAGCTGTTCGCACTGGCCGATTACGTTGCCGAAGTGCGCGTGCCGGAAGGCTCGCCGATCATCGGCAAGTTGGTTTCCGATCTGGATGAACAGGCGACACAAAGCGATATCGTCATTGTCGGACTGAATCGACGTGGCCGGCGTTTGCCCGGTTTGGCGCGCAGTGCGGAAATTCGTGCCGACGATATATTGGTGATTGAGGCAAGTCCCGACAGCCTTGAAGAAGCGATGGGTGTGCTTGGTCTTGAGTATGTCGCCAAAGGGCAGGGACGCATCGAAGAAGAGAATCTGTCCTTAATCGAAGTGGTAGTTCGTGATTCGTCACGGCTCGATGGCCGTTCGGCCATGTCGGTGAAGCTGTTGTATCGATACGGTGTCGTTTTGGTCGGCGTATCACGTCAGGGCAAACGTTTTCACGACAACATTCGTAAGCTTACGTTGCAGGCCGGTGACGTTCTGTTGTTGCTTGGTTCTGAGGAACGTTTGGCCGACATCACTGCGCGTCTGGAGCTGCTGCCGTTGGCAGATCGTGGCCAGAAAATCATTCAACGTGACAAAGCCTGGATTGCGGTGGGTTTATTTGCCGCGGCTATCGTCGCTGCCAGTGTGGGTGTCGTATATCTGCCGGTTGCGTTGGGGTGTGTCGCCGCGGCATACATCTTTATGAATATCGTACCGCTTCGTGATGTGTATACGTCGATCGAATGGCCGGTCATCGTGTTGCTTGGTTCGATGATTCCGCTAGGTGCCGCATTGCAATCGACCGGCGGCACAGCATTGATCGCGAACGGCATCGTGGATCTCGCCAGCGGCTTTTCGCCGGCGATGGTGTTGCTGCTGTTGGTGGTGGTCACGATGACCTTGTCGGACGTAATGAACAATACCGCGACCGCGGTGATCGCGGCGCCTATCGCTGTTGAAATTGCGACACGTCTCGGTGTGAGCCCGGACCCATTCTTGATGGGAGTGGCGGTGGCTGCGTCGTGCGCGTTCTTGACGCCGATCGGACATAAGAACAACACCTTAATCATGGGGCCCGGCGGGTATCGATTCGGCGATTATTGGCGCATGGGTCTGCCGCTGGAAATTTTGATTATCGGTGTGTCGGTACCGACCATTCTATACGTGTGGCCGCTATAGCAGCCGGCGAAGCACGCCAAAATAGCGCGCGAATTATGTAAATGGGGTGTCGCAAAAACCCCATATACGTGGTCACAAAGTGACACAGAATCTGCCATTTCGATTGGCGAACTTGATCCCCAATGTGCGTTAACTACTTGTAATTAAAGGGGAAAGAGTCGTGGCCCCATTCTTGGCATGCGCTTTGCAATATTACTCCCAAGTTCGATGAATACCCTCAATGAGGGGCGTCATAAAACACGGAGATGATCATGGCAGAAGCGACTATCCAGGATTGGACCGAAAGTAGCGTGCTCCTAAAATTCGACCAGTGTCGGGACGTCAAGTACCGCGTATATCGCCAGGGCGATCTGGTGCACTTGGAAATACGCAATCCAGACAACTCGCCGATTCACACGCTCGAAGTACCGGATGGTATGAAGCTCGACAAGTCGAGCTATGAAGTATTGCTGCGGTATGTGTTGTTGGATGTCATTGCGGCCTGAAAGCCGAAGATTCGTCGCGACTCATAGCGACGACATACGCGGCATGTAGCTCAACCAGAAATCCAATGCGGCGTAGAAGCCGTCGATTGGGATCCGCTCGCCGTTGGCGTGTTGAAACTGATCTTCGGGCTTCATGAACAAACCTAGAAAGCCATAGGCGGTCATACCGGCATTGCGAAACACCAGGTTATCGGTGACGTAGGACGCTGGGTAAGGCACCACAGGAACCCCTGGAAAGAATTCGTCGGTGGTGATTTGCGCGATGGCAAATACGTCTTCTCGAATCGGCGTTGCCGGTACGATGATCGGATCCCACGTGCGCGCGATTTGAAGTTCCGCATTATCGATTACGTCGCGAATCTGATCTTCGACAACGTCAGCCGTAATCCCCGGGAAAATCCGGCACTGCACCGTCACCGTTGCACTTTCCGGCAACGCGTTTTCAACGTGGCCGCCGTCCAGTAACGTCGGTACGCAGGTGGTGCGGATGACACCGACGAATTCCGCATTGCGCGATAGCACGTCTGCAGCGAGTTCGTTGTAAGGGTCGGCGACAAATTGACGTAACGCATCGCTCAGCTCGCCATCGACCTGGTCTGCCATTGTTTCGAGATAAGCGAGCGTGCCTTCATTAACGCGAATTGGAAACTGATAACGCCGTAAAGCCGTGATCGCATCAGCAAGATCGTAGATCGCGTTATCCGGCCGTGGCCGGGAACTGTGACCGCCGGCATTGAGAGCCGTGATGGTGTAAGTGGCATACGTTTTTTCGGAAAATTGGATGAGAGATGCAACCGGCTCGTAGTCTTCATTTAAGATGCTGGCGCCGACATCGAGATTGATTACCACTTCAGCGTCAATCAGATCACGATACTCGTTGACCAGGGCGTTTGCGGTTTCTTGACGGGTTTCTTCGTCGCCGGTAAATGCCACCACCAAGTCACGCTCGGGAATGTAACCGCGCTGTTTGAGGCGCGCGAACGTGGTCACCAAGATGGTGGTGCCAAATTTGTCATCGAGCACACCGCGGCCAAAATAAAAGCCGTCTTTCTCGTTTAGCACAAACGGATCGAATTCCCACCCGGTGCCACTGGCCGGCACGACGTCCATATGTGCAGCGAATAGAATCGGCTTCTTATCGGACGAGCCGCGATAGCGGACGACTAACGCTGCAGAAGGTTCGCCGTCTGAGCGAATAGGCAACAGCTTGACGTCGTCTGCGGCAAATCCGGCGTCGACAAATTTGTTGGCGAGGAATTCGGCAAACGGTACGACTTGATCTTCACCACGAACCGTTTTGAACGCGATCGAGTCGCGCAGCAATTCGTAGGCGTATCGTTGCCAGGGTTCGTCGTAATCCGCGGTGGTTTGTGAGTGTGCAGTGCTAGCGAAGGCAAGCAATGCGAGAAGGGCAAGGTAGCGCATGATCGAGTGTCATTCGTGAAGTCCAGGCCAGCATAGCCCGCCTATACCGAGAGTTCACGTTGTCCTGGCTGCCAGTGAGTCAGTTGTACATGGGCACCACCGATTCCCAATCCTCGGACCCACCGTGCGGCGGCGTCGAGGGTGACCCAGGTCTTGACTTTGCCCTTGCCAGTTTCGGCAGTAATCGCACCGTTCGGCGTATTGGCTTCCACATGGAATCGGGCGCCGCTGGCAATAATGTTGATCTTTCTTACCGCACCGGCCGCTACTAAGGCACGTAAGGTCTTTTCATCCATTGTCGTTCCTCGAGGGGGTTTCGACGACGTCGCTGATTGCGATACCTGCGTTCTCACAGTGGCGGCGAATAAGCATTTCGACCATGTTCGCGACGCTTCGGTGCTCTTGGGCAGCCGCCTGCCGCACGGCCGTTTTAACGGACGGGCTGATACGCAGGTTTAGCGTGGATATCTTGGTCTTCGGCATGCGGTGCATTGTAACGGTAAAATGTAACTGATGTAACGCATTAAGCAACAATTTGTCTTGCCGTGCTCGCAGTTGAGGAATCAGCCGCAAACCGGCAGGATAGAGCGCTGAAGCGCCAAACCTCAGGAGAATCTGCGTGGAACAGACGATTTTTATGATCTGCATGTTTTTTGGTGTTGCATCGACGGCGCTCATCGCCGCCACGCTGGTTGCCATTGTTCTCGGCAAAGTCGACGTCTAATTAACCTAAGCTCTGGTTCTCTCAGAGCGAAAACCCTTTAAAACAATGTGTTAGCGGGTTTCGGCCCGCGGGTTTGACGTCTGCGTCAACTTGTATCAAAATGATATCAAAATGATACATACAGACATAAGATTAGAAAGAAGGAGAGGCCAATGATCCAGGAAAATCCCCGCAAAGTTCCGTCTGGCTACGTCATGCTGGCGGTCTTGCTGCTGATTCAGGCGGCGCTCGTATACGGCATATATGCCGCGGTACAGGTTCAATCAGTGGGCGGCATCCTCGCTGGGGTGTTCGGCACGATTGTGGTTATCGTCTTGGCGATTGGGTTTTTTATGGTTCACCCAAATGAGGCGAAGGTGCTGCAGCTGTTTGGTCGATACGCCGGTACCGTGCATGACTCCGGGCTGAAATGGGCGAATCCTTTTTACTCGAAAACGCGGGTATCCACTCGAGTACGCAATTTTGAGAGCAGCAAGCTCAAAGTGAACGATTCGAATGGCAGTCCGATCGAGATTGCCGCGGTCGTGGTATGGAAGGTCTTCGATACGGCAGAAGCGTTATTCGAGGTCGACGATTACGAGGAGTTCGTGCAGATTCAAAGCGAATCGGCGCTGCGCAACTTGTCCACAACATATCCGTATGAGCCGCATGATGGCGACGGCACCGCGCTGCGATCACATCCGAATGAAATCGCGCAGGCGCTGCGTTCTGAGATTCAAGACCGACTGGAACAGGCCGGCGTTACCGTCATCGAAGCGCGCATCAGTCATCTCGCATACTCCCCGGAAATTGCCAATGCGATGCTGCGTCGCCAGCAAGCCTCGGCGATCATCGCTGCGCGAAAACAGCTGGTAGAAGGTGCGGTCGGAATGGTCGACATGGCGCTGGAGGAGTTGAAGCAGAATTCAATTGTCGAGCTCGACGAAGAACGCAAGGCCGCCATGGTGAGCAACCTACTCGTGGTGCTCTGTGGCGAGGAATCGGCGCGACCGGTGGTGAATACCGGCTCGTTGTATACCTAGGGCGACCGGAGGCTCAGAGGAATGCCGGCACGCAAGGCGTTTGCGCTTCGCATTGACGAGAAAACCCTCGATGCGATGCAGCGCTGGGCGAATGACGATCTGCGCAGTATGAACGCGCAGATCGAGTTCGTGCTGCGTGAGGCGTTGCGGAAATCCGGCCGTTTGCCCAAGCCAAAGCCGCAGGCGGACTAAATCAATCTGCTAATATTCGGCTATGCGCGATGCATTGCCATTCATTCTCATCTTCTTGGCGATATTTACCGCCGGCTGTATTGCGTATATCGCCTGGGAAGTCTCTTCCGGCGATCCGCAGGCCGAGGACGATCCACGTCCCTCGGCCAATGACCTAGACGAGTAACTTAGCGACGGCGTCGAGAGTCGCGGCGTGAGTTGCCGGACGAACCGGAGCGTTTTGATTCGCTGCGCGACTCTGATTTCTTGTTGCCGCTGTTCGAAGACGATTTATTTGAAGATGATCGATTCGAAGATTGGCGATTCGAAGATTGGCGATTCGATGAGCGATTTGACGATCGATTGGATGAACGCTCAGGCGCGCGCGTCGCCGAACGATTCGTCGATCGATTTCGGTCGCGCGATGCGGAGGACGTCGCATTGCGCGACGAGCTAGAGCGTTGTGCGCGATTTGACGTGCTTCGCTGCGGAACTGCTTCGCGACGCTCGGAGCGGCCGAGATTCGCAGAGCCACTGCGACGACTGTCATTTCGCGTCGTCGAATTTCGTTGGTTGGTATTCCGCGGCGCCTCGGATCGCTGGCTCGGCGCGCGAGTCGATGGAGACCGTGTGGTTGGCGATCGGCGGGCAGAATCTTCTCGATTCGCCTGACGGTTGCTGGTGCCGCGACGCGTGGTGTTCGATTGCGTGTTGCTGCGTCGATCGGTGCCTGGCGCCACGGTGCTGCGTCTCTCATTGCGCGTCACCGACTCGCGATTGCTTTGGCCGGTACGTTGGCGCGTATCGGCGGCAGGTGCGCGACGTAGTGAATCTTCGCGACGCGTCGAGCTGCGATTCACGGAGCTGGTCAAATTGCGAGTACTCGACGACGAACGGCTGCGCGTGTTGGAACGGTTCGAGTCGTAGCCGCGAGTGCCAGGGTAGTAGTGGCTGCGCGTTACGCGACGATCGGTGACGCTCACACTGCGACGATTGTGCGGCCGCCAGTAGTCGCCATGCCGATAGCGGTTGCCGTAGTAGTTGCCGCCGTAATTGACGTAGGTGTTGTTGTAGACCGAAACGCTAGGGCGTCGGTACCAACGTGAGCCCCAGTAATAGCGTCCATAATACGGGTGTCCGTAATACGTGGGGTGATACACGTGCAGGCGGTTGGTCAACCAGCCGACCGAAAACGCAGTGGTCACGCCCCAAAAGTAGCCACGTCGGAATGAATAGTCGGAAGCGTACGGGTAGTAGTACACCGGGCAAGGGTCAGGGTAGTAGTTGTAAACGCGCCGCGGCTGATAAACGACCACCTCAGCGGGTTCGTAATACGGTACATAAATGACTTCTTCGTTGACCGGCTCAATATGAATGATGCCGTCTTCTTCGGTGACGGTTTGATATTCGTCAGTTTCCAAATTGCCCGCCGCATAGGCGCGGTCACGGAAAGCCTCAACGGCGTCAATCACGTCATCTTGCTGAGCGACCACCGCCTCACCCAAACGCCAGGTCCAATCGATGTCGTCGGCAAGAAACTCGACCACCTCCGGGTAATTCAAAAGTGCAACGATGGCATCGTTCCAGTCTTCGTCTGGCTGTAACGATGGGTCGTCTTCAACCTGCTCAAGGAATCGCGCTGCCTGCACCACTTGAAGGGGATACGTTGCTGCAGGCAGCACGATGGCGAGGAGATCGTCGGGGTAGAGTGCCACCGGGCCGATTAATTCTTCGAGCTCCGCGGCGGAGAGTAAAGGAATCGTTTCGTCGGCAACGGTGGCCTCAATCGGCTGACCCTGCTCGTCAACAGGCACCTGTGCGGATGCTGTGAGCGGATAGCTCAAAGCCAACAGTGTTAAGCCCAAGAACCGCGGTGCGTTCGTACGTAGGGTGCCATTTGATGGGCGCATTGCGTTGCCTCCGAAACCGCCAGAAAAACTATTGAATCCAACGGAATTGCTGATAGTGGCCGCTAGATTACGCGCCCCAAGCTGAACAAAGCCTTAACCGACGGTCGTTGGCGCAGGGAAAGTGGAACTTTTTCGGTGGCTGGCGCGTTGCAGGTGTATGAAGACCTTCGATATCAATAATGTCCCTTCAATGGACGAAGCGCGCGAACCGACGTCAGATCAGCCGACTGAACTTATTTCGGCCGAGCTGAGAGTCGTCAGTGAGAACCGAGGCTACGACCCTTACAACCACGCAGGTCCGGACGACCGGCCGGACCTGAATGGCGAATCCTCAGTTGCGGATTCCGATTCGTAGTCGGTTCTCTAGTCGCTACCGCCAGACCAGGCGAGGAACTTCCAGCTTTCATCGCTGCGAACCAAGACATCGGTGTAGCGACCATTGGTAACTTCGGTCTTACCATCTTTGTTCTTGAAAGCGGTGGTGTAGTAGTAATGTACTACCGCCGTATCGCCCGAGACGATGATGTTGAGCGGAAAAATTTCGAAACTGACGACGCGGCCAATTTCACGTTGTACGTCACTCCATTTGAGCGTCGATCGCCGATCCTGCGGCACCGGTGAGCGGCTAGTCCAACCGTAGAAATCCCGGTGCAACATATCTCGAATCGCATCATCGTCGCCGTCTTGCTCGGCCGCCCATTGGTCGTTGATGATAGTCAGTAGGTTGGACTCATCGTCAAGCGCGTCTTGCGCATACGTGACGTTTGAGAGAGCCAAAGTTAGGCAAAGCGCAGTGGCAGCGAATGTCGCTAACGTCTTCATCGTCAAATCTCCGTAGACCCACGAATAGAGGTGACCGAAGTTTAGTCTCATTGGCGGGTGGCGACAAACTTGCGTACTTAGTTTTTGCCTAAAATGCGGGCCTCGATCTCACCGATTGCGGCGGGCGTGAGCGTCTCGGCGAGGGTGTCGCCAAACAGTTGGCTCAATTCATCAACCCGCAAATAGTTGGGGTGATGGACTTCAATAATCCTTGCGTATTCGACGGACTGTGTATCTTTTTCGAGGATCAGACGATACACATGGGTCGCCAGAATCGTGTCGCCGTCGAGCATCATCAGTGTACTGATATCAGAATTCCCGGCGCTAACCTGGATCTCACCGAGATATTCGGTGCGTTTGTTGATGGTCCAGTCATTCGATTTGAATGTCTTACCGATGGACTCTCCAGAGAGAATCTCGGCGTGGGCATCGTTATCAGCTGAGGTGTCTAAGAACTCAACCACCGCGTACGTGCGACACGTCTTTATGTCGCCGTCGGTGCTATACAGGCTGGAGCGCCGAATGCCGTCGGTCTGTGACAAGACCTCAACACCGTAACTGCCAAAACGTTCGGCAATACGTTCGCTGTTTAGCGACTCTGCCTCGAGCGCACAAGCTGTCAAAGCGGCGGCGATTACGGCCGGGGGTACGTTTTTGATTTGCATTGTCGGGTCTTTATTCTGGCTCGCGCACCTTATAACGACCGCATCCGGCGGTAAAGGGCATGCGGTATCGCTGCGGCGATACCTCTATAATTGGGACATTCGGCGCGGAGTCAAACGAAATGGGCCACAATTTGCTGTGCTATCGCTGCGGTGAGTCGTTGGCCGCATTGTCGTTACCGATTTCACGCCAGGACGAATGTCCTTCGTGTAGCAATTATCTGCACGTCTGCAGAATGTGCGTTAATTTCGACCGTGCCGTGCCGCGCCAATGTCGCGAAGACGGCGCCGAGGACGTCAAAGAAAAAGAACGGGTGAATTTTTGTGACTGGTACAAGCCCAGTGATGCAGCTTTCGACCAGGTAGAAAAAGCCGGTGCCGATCAGGCGTTGCTGGATGCGGAGGCGTTGTTCAAATGAAGCGTCGTCAATTCCTCCAGTCAGCTGCGCTGATCGGGGCGACCGGGGCGCTGGCGTCCTGCGCCGGTAGCGACAAGATCCCGACGCCCGGCGTACCGCGTAGCGATTTTGATGAGGACTCCACGGCGGAAGAGGTCACTGAAGGGGTCAATTTGTCTGGCCGCCTTGCGCTGGTAACCGGTTGCACCACCGGGATTGGATTCGAAACCATGCGGGTCTTGGCGAAACGTGGCGCCTGGGTCATCGGCACCAGCCGGTCGAAGGATCGTGCCGCTGAGGCCTGCAAACAAGTCGTTGGTACCACCACACCGTTGGCACTGGAATTGTCGGATTACGACTCGATTATCCGCTGCGCGGATGCGGTGCGATCGATCAATCAGCCGCTCGATATTCTGGTGTGCAATGCCGGTTTTCTCAGCGGCGATGGCGAGCTGCAGAAAATAGGCGGGATCGAAAAGCATTTTGCGATCAATCATCTCGGGCACTTTGTATTGGTCAACCGGCTACTGGGGCGGATGTACATGGCAAACCAGGGCCGCATCGTGGTGGTCTCAAGTCGTACCGCTTATAACGACGCGCCAGAGGCGGGCATTGAGTTCGACAACTTAAGCGGCGATCGAGACTATGAAGATCGTCGCGCGTACGGACACTCGAAGCTGGCAAATGCATTGTTCGCCTTGCAACTCGGCACGCTGTTAAAGGGGACGCGTATCACTGCCAACGCGTTGCATCCCGGCGTAATTAATACCGAAATCGATCGCAACATGAGCGGCTTTATGCAAGGTGCGTTCGCGGTTGTCTCAACGTTGGGTTACGGCAAGTCCGTCGAAGCGGGTGCTGCGACCAGTTGTTACGTTGCAACGCACCCGTCACTCGGTGCAACGAGTGGTAAGTTTTTTGAGGACTGTAATGCTGTGACCGTGCGCGGGGTAGGGCACATTCATAACGCGGCAATGGCGGATCGACTGTGGGCGGTGTCCACGGAAATGACGCGTGAGCACCTGGTAGAACATCGCGGTGCAGATTACAACGACTACGAAAAATCGCTTATGGAGACGCAGCGGAAATGAATCACCGCGTCGGCAGTGTGGTGTTTGGTCTTGCGGTCGGCATTATTGCGGCCACATTCGCGTATCGGTGGGCGTCTCAGCCAATTCCGCAGTTTGAGCGAGCATATGAGGAAGACGCGGTGAAAGCAGCTCGCCTTTGGTTGCACGAAACGCTGTCGGAGCGCTCGCTCGAAATCATCGATGTCCTAAACAAAGATCGAGTCGTTGGCAAAGGCTACGTTTACCGCGTCGACGGTGGTTGGGAAGTATCCGGCTTTTATCGGCGCGACAACAAGGACTTGTGGCATCCCTTCTTAATTCGGCTCGACGAAGCCTACGCGATGCAGTTCTTGCGGATTTCCGATGCAGCGATGATCGACGCGCTGGCGGATAACGAGAATATCGAGGTGTTGCCGTAATCGGCGAGTTAAGCGCTAGCGGAGGCTTCTTGCCGCCAGTCAAAAACGTTCAGTTCGATAAAGACGAAGGCGACCAGCCACAAGAACGCATCCCAAAAGTCGACAAAGTCGCCTTTCATGCCCCAGAAAATAGCGGCCATCAACAAGATGGCGTACAGCACGACTTTAAGAACCGTGTTCGTGGTGAGTATTGCACCTTCGTTACGGCCACGTTCCTGCAGCGCGACCTCGACTTCGAGCGATACGACGACCAATAGCCATACGGCCGCGTTGATAACATCGACCCAAGCCAAGGCTGTGATCGCATTGAGGCCGTCGGCATCGACGACCGCCGGCACACCGGGCAGCTGGAAAAACGCCGTGGCACTGCTGAATGAGCGACACGTTTCCGCGGTAATCGCGGCATATTCGTCTAAGTCAATCGCATAGGACCAGCCATTACCCAGCGCGCATAGGTTGGTGACAGCCTCGGCCGGTGTCGCGTCCAGGTGAAACATCAGGTTGGTGATGTAGCCGTAAAACGCATACACGATAATCGCGTAGCAAACCGCCCGAGTGACCTGCAGCAATCGTACGGTGGGTGTCGACGTCGTGTCGTCGTCGAGTACATAGGTTTCCAATTCAAACATCAGCAACAGAATAAGCCAGGCGGCAGTGTCGATCGCCGACGGGTACGCTTCGATAAGCTGACCCAAGCGAATACCATCGGCAAATTGCAATGCCGCGGCCGCGTGTTCTTCGGCAAAAAAAACATAGACGTTGATCGCCAGTAACGAATACACGGCGTACTTGAAGAACTGAAATATGCGCGACTGGTTAAATGTCACAGAGTGGTAAACCTATCGCTGACGAAGAAGTCACGAGTTCGCATCATCCGCAGAATCATTAATCGAGTCGGTCTCAATGCCGGCATAGTAAACCCACACGTTTTCTTCGCCGGTGAGCAATTCTATGTATTTTGGATGCACGAATAAGTTTTCTCGGCCAGATTTGACCTCTTTCAATACGCCGATGTCGCACAGCTGCTTCAAATACACCGAGGCGGTCTGCCGTTTCGCGATGCCCGCGTCGACCAGATTGCCAATGCGGCAATACGGTTGCTTGAACATCAGCTCAACCAGCTCCCACGAGTAGGTCTTGGGCATACGGTACTGCACATACTCGCCGGTATGCACCATCAGTTCGCGAATCGCCTTAATCTTCTCGGTTGTCCAGGTGCAGGTTTCGGTGACCCCATCAAGAATGAAATTCACCCAGGCCGCCCAATCTTGATGCGTGGTGACGTTTTGCAGCAGTCGATAGTAGGCGGCTTTGTTACGAATGATGAAGCGGCTCAAATAAAGGATCGGCGAATCCAGTAGACCCAATTCGACCAGGAACAGGATATTCAGGATCCGCCCGGTACGACCGTTGCCGTCCTCGAAAGGGTGAATCGCTTCAAATTGGTAGTGCTGGACGGCCAGTCGCACCAACGGATCGATCTCGGTGCGCTGGTGCATGAACTCGGCCCAATTCTCTAATTTGGAGACCAGGAATTTCTGCCCGACAGGCGGTGTATAGATCACTTCACCGGTCATACGATTTTTCAGTCGCGTGCCAGGTTCTGCTCGAATATCCAGGTCAAAGCCCTTGATAGTGCTACAAATATGGATGGCCATGTCCGTCGTTAGCATGCGGCGCTGGACCATCTTGCTACCTTCAAACAGAGCGGTGCGGTACCGCAGAGCTTCTTTTGTTGCTGCGTCGGCGCGATCCTCGGCGATGTCGACAAACTCAAACAGTTTGTCGGTGGTCGTCACGATATTCTCGATTTCGGAGCTCGCCCGGGCTTCCAGCAGTGGCAAAGCGTTGACCAATACCGCCGCATTCGGTATCAGCTCGGCGGCTTGCTTTAGCTCGGCCAGCGCAACACGGGCATCGATGCAACGTTTGAGAATGTCGGTCGATTCGATCTCCGCTAGCGGGGGTGGTAGATCCGGTAGCGTGTTGTAAGGTAATTCAGGATTAAAATCAGTCACTTAGCGATTCCTTGCGCAGCTTAGCGAAACGTCGATGCCGTCGACACGTTAGCTTTATGTGTCGATAAAAGTTGAAAAAATCGACATATAGAATGCATTCGTCGATTCTATCGACATATCCGCTCAATGTGTCGATTTTTCTTCCTTTTTTCGACAGGTTTCCAGTATAGGTCGACGCTGTCGACACGACCGTGACCAAGTTGGAGAAACGAAGATTTTTTGCCCCTATGCGACGAGATGCGTCGCCTCCAGCCACTTTGCTATAGAATCCGCTGCCGATTCAGACCCCTTCATAAGGACCATCGACGTGAGTGTAAAAAGCGATATTGAGATTGCTCAGGCGGCCACGCTGCAACCGATTACCGAGATCGCGGCCAAGCTCGATATACCGAGCGAATCACTGATTCCGTACGGCCATGACAAAGCGAAGATCAGTGCGGACTTCATTCGTGCAAACGCCGATAAACCCGATGGCAAACTCATCTTAGTGACGGCGGTGTCGCCGACTCCGGCAGGTGAAGGTAAGACCACGACGTCAGTGGGTCTGGGCGACGGCCTTAATCGCATTGGTAAACGCGCGATCATGTGCCTGCGCGAACCTAGCCTTGGGCCGTGTTTTGGTATGAAAGGCGGCGCGGCTGGCGGTGGTTATGCGCAGGTTGTGCCGATGACCGATATCAACTTGCACTTTACCGGTGATTTTCATGCGATCGGGGCGGCTAACAATCTGTTGGCGGCATTGGCTGACAATCACATGCATTGGGCGAATCAACTCGACCTGGATCCGCGACGCGTGACCTGGCGACGCGTTGTCGATATGAATGATCGCGCGCTGCGGTCGGTCACCAGCGGCCTAGGCGGTTACCACAACGGCGTGGTTCGCGAAGCAGGATTCGATATAACGGTGGCCTCAGAAGTCATGGCGATCTTCTGCCTGGCGACCGATTTACAGGATTTAGAAACGCGCCTTGGCAACATCGTGGTCGGCTATACGCGGGACAACAAACCGGTCACCGCAAAAGAGCTTGAAGCGCACGGCGCGATGACCGCGTTGTTGCGTGACGCACTGCAGCCAAATCTGGTGCAGACCTTGGAAAACAACCCGGCGCTAATGCACGGCGGCCCGTTCGCCAATATTGCACACGGTTGCAACTCGGTAATGGCAACCAAGACCGGACTGAAGTTGGCTGACTACGTCGTCACCGAAGCAGGTTTTGGCGCGGATCTTGGCGCTGAGAAGTTCTTTGACATCAAGTGCCGCAAAGCCGGACTGAAACCGGATGCGGTGGTCCTGGTTGCGACGATCAAAGCGCTCAAGATGCAAGGTGGTGTCGCCAAAGAAGATCTGGGTACGGAAAACGTACCGGCACTCAAAGACGGTTTGAAAAACCTCGGTCGTCACTTGCAGAACATCGCGCAATTTGGCGTTCCGGCGGTGGTGGCGGTGAATCGCTTTACTGCCGATACCGCAGCAGAGGTGCAGGCAGTGCAGGAATACTGTGCCGAGTTCGGAGTGAAAGCGATCGATAGTACGCACTGGGCCGATGGTGGTGCCGGCACCGTGGATCTTGCCGAGCACGTGGTCGAGCTTGCCGACAGCGGCGCTGCTCAATTCCGACCCTTGTATCCGGATGACATGCCGTTGTGGGATAAGGTCAAGAAGGTTGCGACATCCATCTACGGCGCCGATGACATTATCGCCGACAAGAAGGTGCGAACACAGTTCGAGGAGTTTCAAGAAGCCGGTTACGGCCACTATCCGGTGTGCATGGCAAAGACGCAGTACAGCTTCTCCACCGACCCGAATCTGCTGGGCGCGCCCAGCGGACATGTGGTGCCGATTCGCGAAGTGCGTCTGGCCGCAGGCGCGGAATTTATCGTTGTGATCTGTGGTGCCATCATGACCATGCCCGGTCTGCCACGCGTACCGGCAGCGAATGCCATTCGGGTCAATAGCGAAGGCCGTATCGAGGGACTGTTCTAACGCGTCTCGCTGAATCGATCCGGTAACACAAACGTGTGGCGGGCCAGTTCGCTCGCCAGCGTTTGCGGTCGGTAATAGCGTTTCAAGAGTAGACCGGCACCGGCGACCAGGTCGTCGTTGTCATGTCGGAAGTTATGCCAGCAGCCTGCGGCGCCAGATTGTCGACGTTCATGTATTAAAATCATGAAGAACCAGCTGATGGTCTCGTTGTATTTCGATTCGGCGCCAAGCGCGATGGTGAGTCGCTTTATTGCCGCGCAAAATCGACGCAGCGCTTCGTCTAGCGGCCATCGTTCCAGGTACAACCATGCGGTGTAGACATGCGCCTCGTGGTCGAAAACGTCGGGGTCGACCTGTGCTGCTTCAAACGTTTCAATGGAGACCGCGGGCAGGGCGGCGGTCACTAGCCGGTTTCCTTCAGCTGATGACTATCCGCAGCGGTAAGCTCGCAGCCGTACACCGACTTTAGTTGGTGGATTGCTGCCTGAGTCTCCTTGCTAAACGGCGCTTTGCCCTCAAACGCATGAAGCACGATTCCCTCGAGCAGATCGCCGAGCGATAAGTCAGTGTATTCAGCGAGGCCCTTGAGGACTTTGAGCAACGACGTTTCGATGCGCACTCCCGTCTGGGTACGAGTAACGATTTTGGCAGGCATGGGCTTTTCTGGTTGGTAGTAGATGTTACCAGGTTACCAAGGTAATTATTCAATCGTCAAACGATCGGCGATCCCGCTTTAGCTGGCCACGTCGACGTTTGTCTTCCACGCGCTTACGTTTGACGGCGGCGGGAATCCGCGTTGCCTTGCGCGGTTTGGGCGGATGCAGGGTGAGTCGAAGTAAGGACTGGAGGCGAGCCAGTGCCGCCTGGCGGTTTCTTTCCTGAGTGCGGTACTCCTGCGCTTTGATGACAACAAAGCCATTGGCCGTGATGCGGTGATCATCGAGGGTGAGCAAGCGTGACTTATGTGCATCGCTCAATGCGGAGGACGCGGCGGCGTCAAAGCGCAGATGAATGGCGGTTGCGACCTTATTAACGTTTTGGCCGCCAGCGCCTTGCGCGCGTATAGGCAGCAACTCAATTTCGCTGAGTGGGATTTGGACCGCGTCGGATATTCGTAATACGTCAGGCAAAGTGATTCTCCGCTGCCGATTATACGGGCGGAAAGTCTTGTGAGCTTGTGTGAGAATGCGACCGACGCCTTATGGAACGCTTATGCACTGGTTAAATCTGACTCTACTGTTTTTGGCCCAGCTTATTTCAGCGACCGGCGCGATCGTGTTGGTCACCTTGGGCGGCATCATCGGGTCATACCTGGTGTCCAATCCTGCTTGGGCAACGTTAAGTGTGTCGATGACGGTGGTTGCATCGGCATTGGCAACGATTCCGGCGGCGACACTGATGCACCGCATAGGTCGGCGCAAAGGTTTCGCGTTGGGATCGTTATCCGCGGTCATCGCTGCCTTGCTTGCCGCCTGGTCGCTCTACCACGAGCATTTCCCAGTGTTCGTCATCTCCGGGTTTATTTTCGGAATCAATCTCGCGTTTACACAGCACTATCGATTCGCCGCCGCTGAGAGTGTCGATAAGCCATTCGTGCCGCGGGCGATATCAATGGTGTTGGTTGGTGCCATCGGTGGAGCGTTGGTGGGACCCGAACTTATTACGATCGGCAAAGACTGGGTGGCGGATGTTCCGTATGCCGGTACGATGTATGCGTTGGCTGTTATCTATGCGTTGCAGCTGCTGCTTTTTGTTTTCTTAGAGAAGAGTCGCGCCGAAGCATCCGATGACGAAGTTGTTCCAGCGCGGCAGTTTGCCGAGATTATTCGGCAGCCGGTGTTTATCGTCGCGGTGATCGGTGGCGTCGCTGGGTATGGGCTAATGACTTTCGTGATGACTGCGACACCGCTAAGCATGCACGTGTTGCAGGGGCACGATATTGATGTGACCAAGAATGTGATTCGCGCTCACGTACTGGCGATGTACATACCGTCATTGGTGTCAGGCTTCTTGATCGAGCGGCTTGGCCTGGTGCGCATGATGGTGGTCGGTGCACTGGCATTGATCGCAACGTCGGTCGTCGGATTACAGGGGCACGAAGTTCTGCATTACTGGTGGGCATTGGTGCTGTTGGGTGTCGGCTGGAACTTTCTGTATGTGGGTGCCACGACGATGTTGACGCTGACCTACACCGATGCGGAGCGATTCCGTGTACAAGGCTTCAACGACTTCGCGGTATTTGGTGCATCAGCGACGGCGTCGTTACTGGCAGGTACGGTGTTGCATTTCTTCGGTTGGGAAAAGCTGATGTGGATCCCAGTCCCGATACTGGTGGTGGTCGTCGCGGCCCTTCTTTGGGTTCGTAAAGACGCGCTGCTGAAAAAGGGCGCAGCATGAGAAAATGTCTTGCAGGCCTGGCGCAGCGCTTGAGCGAACGCCGCGAGATTGCGCGCGCACGTGACATAGGCATTACCGCTTTGGCTCGAAAAGCGGCACGGTATTGAGCATGAGTAAACGACCTTACGACGACAATCTGTATCGTTTTGATACGCCCCAAGAAAGTTACTGGGAAGCGACCGCCGAAGCGCCGCGGTTCGATGCTGCGCCGGTGGCGAGTGACGAGTATTGCGATGTCGCAATTGTCGGTGGCGGTTACACCGGACTCTCCGCAGCATTGCATCTAGCGCGCGACTATCAACTCGATGTCCGCGTGCTCGAGGCCGGGCATATTGGCTGGGGCGCATCCGGTCGAAACGGTGGATTCTGCTGCCCGGGTGGTACGGGATTGCATAGCACACACTTTGCCAAATACATCGGCATCGACGCGTTTCGCGAGTATTACAACGCCCAGGTCGAAGCGGTGGAGTTGGTTCGCGATTTAGTCGCCGATGAAGGACTTGATGTGGATGCCCAGGGCGACTGTGAGTTTGAAGTCGCACATACGCCTGCAGCGATGCGGCGACTCTCAAAAGAGCATGCACTGCTTCACGGCGAACTCGGTTTGGATTATGAGCTGATCGATGCTGCGGAATGTCGGGAGCGATTTTATGATTCGACTGAGCAGCACGGCGCGTTAATCGCGCGGCCGGCGTTCGGCTTGCACGCGCTCCGCTACTGCCGTGGATTGGCCGAGGCCGCCACGCGCAAAGGCGCACGTCTGCATGAACGGAGTCGGGTGGTCGAATGGGCTAAACGAAGTGATGGCACACACCGACTCGTCACCAAAGGCGGTTCGGTGTCAGCGAAGCGCGTGTTGTATGCCACCAATGGGTTTATGGACGAGTCGCTGAATGCGGATTTTGCCGCGCGTATCGTGCCGGTGATCAGCGCTATTGTGGTCACTCGCCCGCTGACCGATGCAGAGCTTGCTGAACAGCGGTGGGTGACGGATTCGCCGGCCATCAATTCGCGACGGATTCTGAACTACTTCCGGCTGTTACCGGATAAGCGCTTTCTTTTCGGCGGTCGCGGTGCGGCGCGCGGCACGAAAAGCGATGAGGCAAAGGTGTACGTCGGTTTGCAGGAGCTGATCGGCAAAATCTGGCCGGCATGGTCGGGTGTCGAGGTCGATTATCGCTGGCACGGTTTGGTCTGCATGACTCGACGGCTATGTCCCACCGTTGGGCAACTGAACGATGATCCAAGCGTCTACTTCGGTTTCGGGTATCACGGTAACGGCGTGAACAATGCCAGTTGGACCGGCAAACAAATGGCAGATTGGATAGGAAACGGCCGGCAACCCGAGAGTGTACCGGCCGTTATTACGGGTCTCAGTGAACGGTATCCGTTGCCGTCGTTACGCCAGAGCTATTTGCGCTTTGGTATCTTCGTGTCGCGGCAGCTTGATCGGTTCACCTAGAACTTGTAGACAACGCCTAGTTGTACCACTGGCCAGGCTTTAAAGTCGCTAACTTCATCCTCGAGCTCGCGGCGCTCATTTTCTAGAGCGGCTTGGAAGCCGGCGTCTTGTGCGAGCGGGCCGGAGGCGGTCAGGGAAACACCGGGGTCGCCTTGCCACAGCACGCCGAAGTCCAGATTCATCCCAACTTTGTCGAACAGTGTGAAGTCGAAACCGATACCTAGATAGGGGGCCGTGCTGTCGAACGACGCCGTGCTGTCCAGCACACCCACGCCAGCGCCGGGGTAGACCACGCCACCGACTTCGACATCTTGAAGATCGTTGTTGACCATCTGCAATTCATTGCCGTTTGAATACAGTCCGGCAGTGACACGCATCGGACTCAGCGGAAAACGAAAGTTCGCAGTGGCGTAATACTGCTCAAGCGCCAACGTTGCGTCATAGTCGATCCCGGCCTGGCTGCCGTCGTCATCAAAATCATATTGAGTCGCACCGAGACGCAGCTCGAGATACGGCAAAGGCTGCCAGCTTGCTTCGAGGCCCAATCCCAACGTGCCGGCTTTGACGCCAACGCCGAAATCATTGTCCGCGGCGGCCGTGCCGGAAAAAAATAGGGCGGTGACAACCAGCGCCGCCTTATAACCAAAAGTTTTCATACATCACCCGTTTGCCCAAACGATTACCGCTACCGTAGCCCGTGGTGCGGTCAGGTTCTGTGCGCCGCATCACAGGAGTGCAGCTGGCTAGCGTACGTCTGGCGGTGTCAAACAGTTGCGTCGGGGTCAGTGTCGGCGAGGTTGCCGATGGTCGGCTCACGCAGTCCATCGCGGCCATATTGCAGTACCAGTGTGCCGCGAGCGTCCGGGTCGATGTTGAGTCGATCAAGATCACCGTTGACGTGCGGCAGTGCGAGCAATCGCGGGTTCATAACGCGGAACCACAATGGTGGAAAGTACGCTAGCACATACATGCCCATGTAGCCGTTCGGTAGCGTCGGCAAGTCCTCGTAGTGTTTGAGTGACTGAAAACGACGGGTCGGGTGGGTGTGGTGATCGGAATGGCGTTGTAAGTGAAACAGAATGAGGTTGCTAAACCGATAGTTGCAATTCCAGGAATGGTGCGGCTGGCATCGTTCGTATCGCCCGTTGTCATCGCGACTTCTGAGCAAGCCGTAATGTTCGACATAGTTGGCGCTGGTGAGCTGCCAATACGCCACAAGGTTGTGCAGGACAATGTACGGCACCATGATCCAGCCGAAAGCGGCGAGCAACGCGATGTACATGGCGACCGAGATCGCGTACGACTGCAGAATTTGGTTGTTCGGATGCAGTACGGAGCGACCTCGTGATCGCAGCCGTTCACTCTCAATCCGCCAGGCCTGAAGAATCGAGCCAGGGATCTCGCGACGCGCAAATTTGTATATCGACTCGCCCATTTGTGATGACGAGGTGTCCTCAGGCGTTGCGACCCAGCGGTGATGGCTGCGGTTGTGGTCTTGGGTGAAGTGACCATAACCAGCCACGGCGAGAGAGAATTTCGCGAGCTGTTTTTCCAGGCGTGAATTCTTGTGGCCCAGTTCGTGGCCGGTATTGATCGCCAACCCAGCGGACATACCCGCGACGATCGTGGTCGCCAGGATTCCGCCCCAACTGAGTTCCTGGGTGCCGATGTAAGCGGCGCAGCCGATAAACGCGATGTAGTGCATCGGCAGCACAGCGAACGTCAAATAGCGGTAATAACGATCTTGTTCAAGCTGTGAGACGATTTCGTCGGGCGGATTGGCGCGATCTTCACCAATGACCCAGTCGAGCGCTGGCGCCACCAGGTAATTGAGCAACACGGGAAACGCTAACCACCATTCGTTACCGGTGACGGCATGCAATGCAATGCCGACGAACGCTTGTAGTGGATACAGAACAGACTGCAGCCACCAATATCGCTTCGAGTCGCGATATTCGATCGTTTCGCCGGTCTGCAATGTGGCGTGGTACACGGCCATCCAATAGGTCATCAGCTGTTGATACGCCAATTATGAACGTCAATGAAAAATTCTGCCAAGCGGCGACCGCATCACGGCCAATTTATGTAAGCCAAACTGCGATCGGCGCCGCTTTCAGCGAGATACCGATGTCCGAATACATCGACAATTCAATCCAATCTTGTCGAGTTTCTATACAAAACCGACGTTGATCTTCGATAGCCCGATTAAAAACGTGCGCCAAATCAACGGTCTGCAAGGTTGGTATGGGAATTGCTCCTTTTTTAGGAACTTCGCGAGGGATAAAGAGCGGTAATGGAAGCGAGCAGCGTCGCGATTGACAGGCGGGCAGTATCGGATCGTCGAACTTTTGGTTGGCGAACGGTTTTCTACGGCTTTTTGCGGTCCCGTCGCCACGCGTTTCGTCGTGGCGAAGAGCGCGAAGTCATGTTTCTCGATTGGCACCATCCTTGGCTCTTCTTCCTCGCGGTGGGCACCATGATCATGAGTTGCCTGGACGCCTTCATGACCCTCCGCTTGCTCGACTTAGGCATGGTCGAGATTAATCCGGTGATGGCGGCGATTATGGGGCAGGGTACGGCGCACTTCGCGGCGAGCAAGATGGTGCTGACCGGGACCGGTATTCTGACCTTGGTATTTCTGGCCAAGGCCCGATTTCTGAACCGGTTCCGAACCGGCCTGTTTCTGACCCTGTTTTTTTCCTTCTATGCCTGTCTGGTCTGTTACGAATTCGTGTATCTGATGGCGGCGCTCTAAACGCCAAGAATTCGCCCGAAAATCAGCGGTGTGCAATTCCCAATGCGAAAAGCTTGGGCTACACTAGCGCCCCTCTAATTCGGTAGACCCGTTGGAATGGGCCGGGGTTTGCCCAACAGCCAGTTCGAATGAGCAATTCCTTTAAGGATCAATACGCCTCGACGCCACTTTTCGGTGCTAATGCCACCGCTGTGGAGGCCCTTTATGAGCAGTTTCTAAAGGATCCGTCCAGCGTGTCGGCCACTTGGCGCTCGTATTTTGAGTCGCTGGGTGCCGATGGAACCGAAGTGCGGCACTCGGAAATTCGTGATGGCCTCCTCGACGAGGCGCGCCGCGGCCGTTCGCTGCGACGTGTTGCCAGCAAAGCCGGTAACGGTGCGATGCCCAATGGGACTGGTGAAAAGCAGTCGGCCGTGTCTCGGCTGATTCAGGTCTACCGACTGCGCGGCCACCAAATCGCGGATATTGATCCTCTTGGTCTGATGAAGCGCAAGGTTCCGGGCGTACTCAAACTCGATTACCTGGGGCTGACCGATGCGGATATGGAGACGGAGTTCTATACCAGCGGTTTCGCCGATACCGAACGAATGCGCCTTAAGGACATCATCGCGACGTTACAGGCGATGTATTGCAGTACGGTCGGCGTCGAATTTGCGCACATTTCTCGCGCCCGCGAGCGCATCTGGCTGCGCAATCGTTTTGAGGCAGGCGTCAATCGAGCGCCGTCTGACGAAGAACGCCGCTGGATTCTGGAGCACTTGACCAGCGCTGAAGGCATCGAACGTTACCTGCATACGCGTTACGTCGGCCAGAAACGGTTTTCTTTGGAAGGCGGAGAGTCGCTGATCCCGTTGCTCGATGATCTTATTCATCAGGGGGGTCGTGCCGGTATTCACGAGGTCGTGATCGGGATGGCGCACCGCGGCCGAATCAACGTTTTGGTGAATATCTTCGGTAAGTCTCCGGAATCGTTGTTTGAGGAGTTCGAAGGCAACTACGACATCGACGAGCTCAAAGGGTCCGGCGATGTGAAGTATCACAAAGGATTCTCGGCCGACATGAAGACGGCCGGTGGCAACGTGCATATCGCGTTAGCGTTTAACCCCTCGCATCTGGAAATCGTCAATCCGGTGGTAGAAGGATCGGTACGCGCACGCCAGCAGCGGCGCGGCGATACCGAGCGACAAGAGGTATTGCCGGTGCTGGTTCACGGTGATGCCGCATTTGCCGGTCAAGGCGTGGTGACCGAGACCTTCCAGATGTCGCAAACCAATGGTTTCCGTACCGGCGGCACGATCCACGTGGTGGTCAACAATCAGATCGGGTTTACCACCAGTCGGCCATCGGATGCGCGCTCCACCGATTACTGCAGCGACGTCGCCAAGATGATCGAGGCACCGATTTTCCACGTTAATGCGGACGACCCGGACCAGATGCTGTTCGTCGCACGTCTGGCATTGGAGTATCGGCAGAAATTTAAGAAAGACGTCGTCATCGATATGGTGTGTTACCGGCGGCATGGCCATAACGAGGCCGACGAACCTTCCGCGACGCAACCAGTGATGTACGGCCATATTCGCAATCAGAAAACGACGCGTGCCTTGTACGCCGAGCAACTCATTGAGTCGGGTATCGTTACGGCCGATGAAGTTGAGGCGATGCAAGACGACTATCGTGATCGACTCGACCGTGGCGAGCCGGTGCCCAAGTCCTCGTTGGGCATGATCGGTAATGAGTATACGGTGGATTGGAGTCGCTATCTGGATGCGCAGTGGGACCAGGACGTCGACACGACGTTGAGCCCGGGCACGGTCAACAAACTGGCAGACATCATCACCAAGCTACCGCCGGACCTAAAGTTGCACGGGCGGGTCCAGCGCATTATCGATGAGCGCCGAAAAATGGCGGATGGCGAGATCAGTATGGACTGGGGGTTTGCCGAAACCATGGCGTACGCCTCTTTGATTGAAGCGGGCGTCGATTGTCGCCTGGTGGGTCAGGACGCTGGGCGCGGCACGTTTTTCCATCGGCATGCGGTACTCCACAACCAGATCAATAGTCGTGAGTATGTGCCGCTACGCGAAGTGGCGAATCGACCGAACGCGTTTCGAGTGATCGATTCGCTGCTTTCTGAAGAGGCGGTGCTCGGATTCGAGTACGGCTATGCCAGCACTGAGCCAGAGACATTGGTGATCTGGGAAGGGCAGTTCGGCGATTTCGTCAACGGCGCTCAGGTCGTTATCGACCAGTTCATCAGTTCGGGTGATGCCAAATGGGGTCGGTTGTGCGGGCTCGTTATGTTCTTGCCGCACGGCTATGAGGGACAAGGCCCCGAGCACAGTTCGGCGCGACTGGAGCGGTTCTTGCAGCTCTGCGCTGAGCACAATATCCAAGTCTGTGTGCCGTCAACGCCGGCGCAGATGTTTCACATGTTGCGGCGACAGATGCTGCGAGACTTTCGCAAGCCGCTGGTCGTTATGACGCCGAAGAGCCTGCTGCGTCACAAGCAATCGGTTTCATCGATCTCGTCACTCTCGGATGGCCAATTTCAGCTCGTTATTCCAGAGACTGAAGAGATCGCAGCAAAGAAAGTGAGGCGTGTCGTTTTCTGCAGCGGCAAGGTTTACTACGATCTGCTGGAAGTCAGAAAAGTAAACTCAATCGACGACATTGCGCTGGTGAGGTTGGAGCAGCTATATCCGTTCCCAATCGATGACTATGCAGCGCAGATCAAGAAATATAGCCACGTCGAAGAAATTGTGTGGTGCCAAGAGGAGCCACAGAATCAGGGCGCTTGGTATCAGATACGCCATCGATTGCAGGAACCGCTGTCGGACAAGCAGCAGCTGTTTTATGCCGGTCGCGATTCGGCGGCTGCGCCTGCGTCGGGCATTTTTAAGGTCCACGTTCAGCAACAACAAGCGCTGGTCGAAGCCGCGCTGGATATCCAAACACAGGCCGCGAAAAGCGATAAGCCTAAATCAGCGAAGACTATAGACAGTCCACGGAAAAAATAATGACGATAGAAATTAAGGTGCCGCAGCTACCGGAGTCAGTCAGCGATGCAACGCTGGTCGCTTGGCATCGCAATGCCGGCGACTCGGTGTCGCGCGATGAAAACTTGGTCGATCTTGAAACCGATAAAGTGGTACTTGAGGTACCTGCGCCATCATCCGGTGTGCTTAAAGAAATTCTCGTGACCGACGGAGCGACCGTCGAAGCCGGTGACGTGCTGGCCATTCTTGCTGAGGGTGAAGGCAAATCGACTAAGGCTGCACCAGCGAAGAAAGTCGCAGCCAAGGAGACCCCGGCAGCGGCGGAGAAGCCGGCCACCGGCTCTGCGAAAACCAGCCCGGCGGTACGACGCCTGCTCGAGGAACACGACCTGGACGCAACGATGGTGATGGGGTCGGGTAAAGACGGCCGTATTACCAAAGCAGACGTGATGTCGTTCTTGAAATCGGATGACAGTAGCAATGTCACGCCCGGCGATCCGATGCCGGTCGTGGTGGACGGCGCCGGTGGCGAGGTCGCGATGGCACGGAATGAACAGCGAGTGCCGATGACGCGCCTTCGTGCGCGAATTGCCGAGCGGTTAGTCGAGGCTCAGCACACGGCCGCCATGCTAACGACATTCAATGAGGTCGACCTGACCGAAGTGATGGCGCTACGTAGTCGTTACAAAGATGCGTTTCAAAAAGAGCACAACGTTAAGTTGGGCTTCATGTCATTCTTCGCCAAGGCGGCCGTTGAGGCATTGAAGAAGTTTCCGGTTGTCAACGCGTCGGTTGAAGGTACCGACATTATTTACCACAACTACTACGACATCGGCATCGCGGTATCCACGGAGCGCGGGTTAATGGTGCCGGTGATTCGCGATGTCGATCAAATGAGCTTTGCGCAGTTCGAATCTCAGCTCGGCGAGGTTGCAACGAAAGCGCAGGACGGCAATATCGCAATGGAAGATCTGACCGGCGGTACATTTACGATCACCAATGGCGGTATTTTCGGATCTATGATGTCGACGCCGATTCTCAATCAGCCGCAAAGCGCGATTCTTGGTATGCATTCTATTCAGCAACGGCCGATGGTGGTGGATGGCGAGATCAAAGCGCGACCGATGATGTATTTGGCATTAACCTACGATCACCGCATCATTGACGGCAAGGACTCGGTACAATTCCTAGTCGCAATCAAAGAACTTCTGGAAGACCCAAGCCGATTGTTGTTGCAGGTTTGAGTCCCGTCTAAAACCAAAGACACTAGGTCATGAGCAGAAAATTCGACGTCATCGTAATTGGTGCCGGCCCAGCCGGCTATATCGCAGCAATTCGCGCCGCACAGCACGGTATGAAGGTTGCTTGTATTGATGAGTGGCAGAACCGCGACGGCAAGAACGCCTTCGGTGGTACCTGCCTCAATGCGGGCTGCATCCCTTCAAAAGCCCTGCTGGAGTCGTCTGAGCTGTATCACCGCGCTCAGCACGAATTCAAGAAACACGGCATCACGACCGGCGACGTCGGCATGGATATTGCGGCGATGCAAAAACGCCGTGCCAGTATCGTCCGTCAGCTCACCGGCGGTATTGCCGGACTGTTTAAGGCGAACAAGGTCGAAGGCTTGGTAGGCCACGGCAAATTACTGGCCGGCAAGAAAGTCGAGTTCACGCCGGTTGACGGTGAGGTGGAAGTATTGGATGCCGACCATGTGATTCTCGCGTCGGGTTCTACACCAATCGAATTACCGATGGCCAAGTTTGATCATGACCGCATCGTGGACTCATGGGGTGCGCTGGAGTTTGACGCCGTGCCCGAGACGATGGGCGTTGTCGGCGCCGGTGTAATCGGTCTTGAGTTGGGCAGCGTATGGGCGCGTCTTGGCTCCAAAGTCACGGTGATCGAGGCAATGGACGACTTCTTGTTCATGGCCGATCGCGATGTCGCTGCGGTTGCGCAGAAAGACTTCAAGAAACAGGGCCTGGATATTCGTTTAGGCGCGAAACTGACAAACGCCGAAGGAACCGCCGATGGAGTAAACGTCAATTTCGATGACGCGGATGGCGCGCAGACGATGTCCGTCGACAAGTTGGTTGTCGCGGTGGGCCGGCGCCCGTTTACCGATGGGTTGATCGCCGACGATGCAGGCATTCAGATCGATGAGCGTGGATTCATCGTTGTTGACGACGAATGTCGCACCGCGGTTGCTGACGTGTATGCGGTAGGCGATTGCGTTCGCGGTCCGATGCTGGCGCACAAAGGGTCAGAAGAGGGCGTCATGGCCGCCGATCTGATCGCCGGCGAGATGTCCGAAGTCAATTACGACGTCGTGCCGTCGGTGATCTACACGGCGCCGGAAATCGCCTGGGTTGGACAAACCGAGCAGCAGGTCAAAGACAGTGGTCGCGCCTACAAAGCCGGCTCCTTCCCGTTTGCGGCCAGCGGTCGCGCGAAAGCGATGGAACAGACCAGCGGCATGGTCAAAGTCATCTCAGCTGAAGACGACGATGAGATTTTGGGTGTACATATCATTGGCCCGATGGCCGGTGAGCTGATCGCCGAAGCCGTGTTGGCGATGGAGTTCTCGGCAAGCACCGAAGACATCCAGCGCACGATTCATGCGCATCCGAGTTTATCGGAAGCCGTGCATGAAGCGGCGCTGGCTGCTGACAAGCGTGCCCTCAACTATATGAATAAGTAATCGACGCTTACTTCTTCCAATAGTCCGCGTTCTTAATACCCAGCTTCTCCGGGTCGAAGGTGTACTCCGTGACACCGTCCTTGCGCTGCTGCTCGTAATCTTTGAGTGCTTTCATCGCCGGTTTGCCGATGAAGAACAACGCGAGAATACCGACGATGTTCAGCCAAGCCATGACGCCAACGCCGATGTCACCCAATGTCCACGCCAACCCGGCTTCTTTGACAGTGCCGTAGAACACCGCGCCGAGAAGCATCAGCTTGATCAACGTTAAGACGCCGGGAATTTTTAGCGACCGACGAATGTAGGCCACATTGGTTTCGGCGATGTAGTAGTACGCCAATAGCGTCGTGAACGCGAAGAAGAATAGGGCGATGGCCACAAACACCGTACCGAAGTTGCCCATCACCGACTGCAGCGCGTATTGCGTAAACGCGGGGCTGTTCGGGTCGACCGTGCTGGCTAACGTACCGCCATGTACCGCAACGTCCACGCCGGTGACGTGATACTGCATCGTAATCAGAATCATGAAGGCCGTCGCAGAGCAGACAAACAAGGTATCCACGTACACCGAAAACGCCTGCACTAACCCTTGTTGAGCGGGGTGCTGAACTTCAGCCGCCGCAGCCGCGTGCGGACCGGTACCCTGGCCGGCTTCGTTGGAGTAAATGCCGCGTCGCACACCCCAACCGATAGCGGCGCCCAGTCCGGCCATGGGTGTAAATGCGTCGGTCACGATCATCGACAAGATGCCGGGTAGAGCGGAGAAGTTCATCGCGATAATGATCAACGCCATGATGATGTAGCCGAGCGCCATGAACGGCACGACAACTTGCGTAAAGTGTGCGATGCGCTTAATCCCGCCAAAGATAATGAAGCCGAGTATTGCGACGATGGCGACGGCGGTGGTTAATTTGGTAGTGCTGATTTCGCCGAGGAACGTGCTTATCGACGCGTTGCCACCGACTGCGAGATCAACCGCGTTGCCGATGGCGTTGGATTGGACGGTCGGCAACAGCATGCCTACCGCAAAGATGGTCGAAATGGCGAACAGCCACGCGTACCATTTTTGGTCCAAGGCCTTTTCAAAGTAGTAGGCCGGGCCACCGCGAAACTGTCCGTCATCAACCTCTTTATAGATTTGGCCTAAGGTCGATTCGACGTAAGCGGTTGATGCGCCGAGCAGGGCGACAATCCACATCCAGAACACGGCGCCGGGTCCGCCAAAGCCGATCGCGGCGGCGACGCCGGCGATGTTACCGGTACCGACACGGCCTGAAAGGGAAACGGCGAGAGCCTGGAATGAAGAGATACCTCGGTCTGATTCTTTGCCAGAAAAGAGCAGGTGGATCATTTCGCGGAACATCCGAATTTGAACGGCGCGCGTCATGATGGTGAAGAAGAGACCCGCCAACAGGCATAGGCCAACGAGCGGCACACTCCAGATGTATCCGTTTATTATTCCTGCCCATTCCTGCATGCCATTCCCCCTTTATTATTGTTCGGCGAAGGCCATGAATTTGGCGGCCTTGAAAATCAAGCGGTTGCCACCATATCGTAGTTGGGCATGCAATTCACGGCGATGGGGCGTTCCTTGGGCGAACGCCGTGCGTATTCCTGTCATAATAGCCGCGCATTACGGTCAGGCAGATCATTGAAGGGGAATTCTTATGGTTTGGTGGGCTTGGTTGGTTCTTGGTGCCATGTTACTCGGCGCCGAGTTGTTCGCGATCGAAGCACAGTTTTATCTGGTATTTCTAGGCGTGTCCGCAGCCCTGGTGGGACTGGCGGGACTGTTCGGCCTGACGATGCCGGTGTGGGGACAATGGCTCGCCTTCACGGTGATTGCGTTGTTCTTTTTCTTTACGTTTCGCAAGACGCTGTACGCCAAGATTCATGGTGGCGGAGCGAAGTACAAGCAAGAAATTAAAGGCGCGTCTTTGCTGATTCCAGATGAGTTAGCACCCGGCGGTGAGACGCGTGCGGCCTATCGTGGCAGCAAATGGACGGTGCGCAATGTTGGCGACGACACCGTCGCGGCGGGTAGCCGCGCGACGATTGTCGAAGTCGACGGATTGATCTTGCACGTGCAAGCCGATTAGTCGTTCAAAGGGAGATTTTTTATGCCAGAAACAGGAACAATAGTCGTTCTCGCGTTAGCTGCCGTTGCCATTCTTGTATTGGCAAAGACAGCGGTTGTCGTCCCTCAGCAGAGCGCTTATGTGGTCGAACGGTTGGGTAAATTCAATCGCAAAATCGACGCAGGATTTCATATTCTCGTACCGTTCTTGGAGCGCATTGCTTATAAGCATTCGCTCAAGGAGCAGGCGGTGGATATTCCGGAGCAAATTTGTATTACCAAAGACAACGTGCAGGTTGGTGTTGACGGTGTCTTGTACCTGCAAGTTCTCGATGCACCACGCGCCTCCTACGGGATCGGCAATTACATGTTTGCTATTGCGCAGCTAGCGCAAACCACGTTGCGTTCGGAGATCGGCAAGATTGACCTTGACCGGACGTTTGAGGAGCGCGGAACGATCAATGCCAACGTCGTCGCTGAGCTAGACAAAGCCTCGGACCCTTGGGGTGTGAAAGTGCTGCGTTATGAGATCAAGAACATCAATCCTCCACATGATGTGCTTAGTGCGATGGAGAAGCAGATGCGTGCCGAGCGTGAAAAGCGCGCGGTAATTCTGACCTCGGAAGGTCAGCGCGACGCGCAGATCAACGAAGCCGAAGGTGAGAAGCAGCGCATCATTAAGGAATCTGAGGCGGCCAAGACGCAGCAGATCAACGAAGCCGAGGGTGAGGCGCAAGCCATTTTGGCGGTAGCCACCGCAACGGCTGACGGTTTGCGTCAGGTTGCTTCGGCAGTGACTGATCAGGGTGGTACGGAAGCCATGCAGCTGCGCATTGCTGAGCAGTACGTGGGTCAATTCGGTAACTTGGCGAAACAGGGCAATACCTTTGTGGTACCCGCTAATCTCGCCGATCTCACATCGATGATGGCCTTGGCCACCGACATCGCCAAAGGCAAGTCGAGCGGCAACGGCGCGCCAACGTCGTAACGTCTTAGGCAGTAGCAACAACGTCAGCGCCGGGCCTCAACAGGCCCGGCGTTTTTTGTGGGCGGATCAAACTCGACGTTTCACAGAGACGACGTTGGGGACCTGCTCGAGCCGCGAGATCGCGGTGCTCAGTGTCGGCAAATCTTTTATCTCAATACTGATATCCATAACCGACTGCATGGTCTTGCGATCGAGTTGTGTCGATACGTCGGTGACACCGGCGTTTTCATCGGCCAATACGGCACTGATGTCGCGCAGTAGACCGTTGCGATCCACCGCACGAATACGCAAGTCCACCGGATAGTAGGCGGCGGTGTCGGTATCGCCCCAGTTCACTTCCAAAATGCGTTCGGGATTGCGTTGGTTAAGCCCGAGAAAGTTGCCGCAATCCGCGCGGTGAATGCTGACGCCACGCCCCTGAGTGATATAGCCGGCGATGGGCTCGGGCGGCACCGGTCGGCAGCAGCGTGCGAAATTCGACATGAGGTCGCCGACCCCGCTGACCGCTGTAGGGTCTTTGCCTTGGTTCTTGCTGCGCGGTCGCCGCGGCCGAATTTCTTCTGGAATCGTGTCGCCGCGCATGTGTGTAAGCGCGGTTGCGATCGCTGCGGACGTCAGATCGCCAGCGCCGAGCGCAACGCACAGCGTATCGGTGCTCTTTTGCTTGAGAGCCTTGGCAATATCATCGGTCGCAACATCGCGAATGCCAAGACGATTCAGTTCGCGATCCAGGATCTCCTTGCCCTGACGCTGATGCTGATCGCGGTCCTGCAGGCGATACCAGCTGCGTACCTTGGCACGGGCTCTGGCGCTCGCTAGGTAGCCAAGCTTAGGGCTGAGCCAATCCCGACTGGGCTGTGCTTGCGAGCCGGTAATGATCTCAATCTTGTCGCCGTTCTGGACCCGATAGGTCAGCGGCACAATACGACCGTTCACTTTGGCGCCGCGACAGCGATGTCCGACCTGCGTATGCACGTGGTAGGCGAAGTCGAGCGGTGTGGCATTGGCGGCTAATTCCACCACGTCGCCTTTGGGGCTAATGGCATAGACGCGATCTTCGAAAACATCATCACTGATTTGTGCGAGCAATTCGCTGCCGTCACCGCCGCCATCGCCGGTGGGCTCCAGCATCTGCCGTAAGAATCGGATTTTTTGATCGAAGGCCGCTTCGGCGCCGCCTTCTTTGTAGCGCCAGTGAGCGGCGACGCCCAGCTCGGCGTGCCGGTGCATGTCGTGCGAGCGAATCTGTATCTCGACCGTCTTGCCCTCAGGCCCGATCACCGCGGTATGCAACGATTGATAGTTGTTGCCCTTGGGGTTGGCGATGTAGTCGTCGAATTCCCCCGGCAGGTAGGACCACAGATTGTGCACGGTGCCGAGCGCCGTGTAGCAGTCTTTGACATCGTCGACGAGCAACCGAACCGCGCGGATGTCGTACAGCGATTCGAGGCCGGCATCTTTACGCTGCATTTTTCGCCAAATGCTGTAAATGTGTTTGGGTCGCCCGGAAATCTCCGCGGTGATGCCCTGTTTGCCGAGCTCTTCATGCAGTTGGCTCTTTACGGCTTCGATAAATTCTTCGCGTTCGGTGCGTTTTTCATTGAGCGCTTTGGCAATCGATTGATAGGTCTTAGGCTCCAAATAACGGAAGGCGAGGTCCTCAAGCTCCCATTTCAGTTGCCACACGCCGAGTCGATTGGCGAGGGCGGCATAGATTTCGCGCGTTTCCAGGGCGATTTGCTGTTGTTCGTGAGCGCTAGCGCCCTTGGCTTGGCGCAGGCGATAGAGCTGCTCGGCGATGCGAACCAGCACTAGACGCACGTCGGAGACCACGGCTAGCAACATTTTGCGCAGGGCTTCCGATTGACTGACGGCAAGTGCCTCGCCGGGTTGCCAATCGGCAGGTAGTTCAAATTGGCTGAGCTGCACTAAGCCGTCAACAATTCGAGAAATATCGTTTAAATCATTAATTTTTAATGATTTTAAAGAAATCACATCGTCTCGAACGGCGGGATACACGCGTACCGCGGCCAGCAGATGGTCGGAAAGTCCCAGCGTTTCGACGATCTCCGCGATCGCCTCACCCTCGGCGCGCGCCGCTTTCGCCGCGGCAGAAACGGCGGATGTATCCACCGACGCCCAAATCTCGCCGATCAGGGGTGTAGCAGCGCGTTTTTCTGCGTCCAGGTTGTCGCTTGTACCTACCACGGGATGCCTGCTCGGATCGTGCCACTCGGTTTAAGAACCGTTATCATACGCGCTGTTTACGGCATCGGAACGCCGTGTTTGGGCAAAGCGTGAGTCATGGCAGGACATAGTAAATGGGCGAACATCCAACATCGGAAGGGTGCCCAGGATAAGAAGCGCGGCAAGCTTTTCACCAAGCTGATTCGCGAAATTACCGTCGCAGCGCGCATGGGGGGTGGCGATCTGGATGCCAACCCACGATTGCGGCTCGCCGTCGACAAAGCCAAGGGCCAAAGCATGCCCAAGGACAACATCGAGCGCGCCATCAAGCGCGGCTCGGGCGAGACGGACGGCGAGGATTTCCAGGAGATTCGCTACGAGGGCTACGGGCCGGGCGGCACTGCGGTGATGGTCGATTGTTTGACAGACAACCATAACCGTACCGTAGCCGCGGTACGTCACGCGTTTTCGAAGTTTGGCGGCAATCTGGGTACGGACGGCTCGGTCAATTATCTGTTCGCGCAGGTCGGTCAGCTGATGTATCCGGCTGGCAGCGACGAAGATGCCGTAATGGAGGCCGCTATCGACGCCGGTGCGGATGACGTTATCGTCGCCGACGATCAGTCCATTGAAGTATTGACCGATCCGAGCGACTTCGAGTCGGTACGCGACCGCATGACGCAAGCCGGTCTGGAAGCGGAGAGTGCGCAGCTTACGATGCGTGCGTCCACCAACGCGGAGCTCGACGTCAAGGAAGCATCGTCGATGATTAAATTGCTGGACATGCTCGAAGATGACGACGATGTGCAGCAGGTGTATAGCAACGCCGATATCTCGGAGGAGGTTCTGGCGCAGATATGAGCGATTCTGCGAACGAGCGACAACGTATACTCGGCATTGATCCAGGCTCGAGAGTGACGGGTTTCGGTGTGGTCGATTTTTTCGGCGACAAACCGACCTACGTTGCCTGCGGGGTCGTTAAAACCCACAAGGGTTCGTTTCCGGATCGTCTGCAACAGATTTTCGAATCGGTCGCTGAGGTGGTTGGTGAATATCAGCCGGATCTTGTTGCCGTGGAGAGCGTGTTTATGGCGCGCAACGCCGGCAGTGCGTTAAAACTCGGGCACGCTCGAGCCGCGGCGTTATGCGCCACGTTTACGCATCAGATCGAGGTCGTCGAGTATTCACCGCGTGAAATCAAGCAGGCGGTGGTCGGTACCGGCGCCGCGACCAAAGAACAGGTGCAGCACATGATCGTATCGTTGCTGCGACTCGATGCGACGCCGGTGAATGATGCGGCCGACGCGTTAGCTGCGGCGATTTGCCATGGCCACCAGCGGCAGTTGAAGGCGCGACTGGGTTCGTCCGTCGTGGCGAATTTACGATGACGAGGGCGCGATGATTGCCTCATTGCGCGGCACATTGGTCGCTCGGCAGGCGCCCAGCGTTGTAATTGAGTGCCAAGGCGTTGGCTACGAGCTGGAAACACCGATGTCGACGTTTCTGGAAATGCCGGCCGTCGGTGACGAGGTGTTGTTACTCACGCACATGGTGGTTCGCGACGATGCGCATCTGCTGTTCGGCTTTGCCAGCGAAACCGAACGCGGTTTGTTCCGGGCTTTGCTTAAGATTTCTGGCGTCGGCGCGAAGATGGGTCTGGCAATTCTTTCGGCGATGAGCGCCGCTGACTTTCAACGTTGCGTCGAATACGAAGACACCGCATCGTTGGTCAAGATTCCTGGCGTCGGTAAGAAAACCGCGGAACGTTTGATCATTGAAATGCGCGATAAGGTGGATGTCACGCCGGTGTCACCGGGTGGCACACGTATAGCTGTCGAGGCGAGTCCGAAGTCGGAGGCCGTCGATGCGCTGGTGGCGCTCGGTTACAAAGTAAACGAGGTGAACAAACTCATCGGTGGTATGAACGTGGAAGGGCAGTCCGCCGAAGATATTATTCGCCAGGCGCTGCGGCAGGCGGCGAGCTGATGGCCAGCATTGAGCATGAGCGAATTACCAGCGCTGAATCGGCAAGCGATGATCGCGCTTTCGATCGCGCTATCCGACCGAAGGCATTGGTCGACTACGTCGGGCAGCCGGGCGTTAAACAACAAATGGGCATCTTTATCGAGGCGGCGAGACGCCGCAAAGAGGCTCTGGATCACGTCTTGATATTCGGCCCGCCCGGGCTCGGCAAAACCACTCTGGCACATATCGTAGCCAATGAGATGGGCGTTAGTATGCGGCAAACGTCGGGTCCCGTATTGGAACGGCCCGGTGATTTGGCAGCAATCTTGACCAATCTTGAGCCTCACGATGTGCTGTTCGTGGATGAGATCCATCGACTCAGCCCGGTGGTCGAAGAAGTGCTATACCCGGCCATGGAAGACTTCCAGCTGGATATCATGATTGGCGAAGGACCGGCCGCCCGATCGATCAAACTGGACTTACCACCGTTTACCCTGGTTGGCGCCACGACCCGCGCCGGATTGTTAACCTCACCGCTGCGTGATCGTTTTGGCATCGTGCAACGACTCGAGTTTTATACCAACGACGAACTAGAAGCGATCGTTGATCGTTCCGCGGGTATTTTGAATTTGCCCTGCGACGATGGCGGTGCCGGCGAAATTGCCAAACGTTCGCGGGGCACACCGCGAATCGCGAATCGATTGCTTCGGCGCGTACGGGACTTCGCCGAAGTCGAAGGCGACGGCCAGGTCAACAAAGCGATCGCCGCCGGCGCCATGGATATGTTGCAGGTCGATCCTCACGGTTTTGATGCCATGGACCGTCGGCTGCTAAAGACCATCGTTGAGAAATTCGACGGCGGTCCCGTCGGAGTCGACAGCTTATCCGCTGCAATCGGCGAAGAGCGCGGCACGATCGAAGATGTGATTGAGCCGTTCCTGATTCAACAGGGCTTCATGATGCGTACTTCAAGAGGGCGTGTTGCCACCAACAACGCCTATCTTCATTTGGGGCTAACACCGCCCGTTCGTGATACCTCGGGTTCGCTACCGCTGTTCGACGAGGAGTAGTCAGCTTGGAATCTGGCAAGGCCTTACCCTTTGCATGGCCGATTCGCGTCTACTACGAGGATACTGACGCGCAGGGCGTCGTGTATTACGCCAATTATTTTCGCTTTATGGAGCGCGCGCGAACGGAATGGTTACGCGCTTTAGGTGTCAATCAATCTGAGCTCTTGAATACGGATCGACGCATGTTTGTGGTAACTGAATCGAATGCTCGCTTTGTGGCGCCGGCGAGATTCAACGACGAGGTGGTGGTGACCGCGTCGTTGCTCGATTTGAAACGCGCCAGCTTTACTATCGAACAGAACATTTATCGTGACCGGCTTGAGGGCGAACTGCTCTTGTCCGGTACCATACAGGCGGCGTATCTGGACGCCGACACGTTGCGGCCGTCTCGCGTACCGGCGCATCTCTTTGAAGGATCTAATGTATGAATACCGATATGAATGTCGGCCATCTGTTGATGGACGCCAGCATACCCGTACAAATCGTCATGCTGTTGCTTGTGATCGCTTCGTTTATGTCTTGGAGCATCATTTTTATCAAGCGCAAACTCATCCGCCGCACCAAAGCGGCGTCGGATGATTTTGAGGCCAGCTTTTGGTCGGGTGGCGATCTCAACACGCTGTACCAGAGTGCAACGCGTGAGCGCGGCGGCAGCATCGGAATGGCGAGCATCTTTGAAGCGGGTTTTCGTGAATTTAATCGCGCGATGCAGGCGGGTACCGCAAGTGCCGACAAGGTGGTCGAGGAATGTCGACGAGCGATGCGCGTTGCACAGATGCGCGAAGTCGACCGTCTTGAGCAAAGCCTGGCAACGTTGGCGACGATCGGTTCTACCAGCCCTTACGTCGGACTGTTTGGCACCGTGTGGGGCATCATGGACGCATTCATTGGTCTTGGCACGATGAAAACCGCAACGCTTCAGGTGGTTGCCGGACCGATTGCCGAAGCGTTGATCGCAACTGCGATGGGTTTGTTCGCAGCTATTCCTGCAGTGATCGCCTACAACCGCTATGCCGATAAAGTTGTTCGTCTTGAATATCGCTACGACGGCTTCACCGAAGAATTCTCCAGCATCCTGCAGAGACACGCGCGGGCGAAGGAGGGTAGCTAGATGGCTACTCCGCTACAAAAGCGCAAACTGATGGGTGAAATCAATGTCGTCCCGTACATCGATGTCATGCTCGTGCTTCTAGTGATTTTTATGGTGACCGCGCCGCTGCTCACTCAGGGTATCGAAGTCGAGTTACCCGAAGCCGGTGCTGAGCCTATTGAGCAGGATCCCGACCAGATTCCCATCGTCGTGAGCGTGGACGCGCAGGGCAATTTGTACCTCAACATCGGTGAAAATGAAGACGAGCCGATGGCGAGCAAGGAAATTGTCGCCAACGTTGCCAAGGTCATGCGCAACCAGCCGGATACGCCGGTGTTAGTAAAAGCTGATCGCGCCGTTCCCTACGGCAACGTCGTGGGCGCGATGGTTTTGTTGCAACAAGGCGGCGCGGATCAGGTCGGATTTGTGACTGACCCGCTGGATACGTACCCGATCCCCGAGTAGTGCATGCAAGCACGCGCCGAAAATTTCGCCCCATACTCGATGGCCGCAGGCTTGCACCTGCTGATCGCGCTGTCGTTGGTGGTGAGTTTTAGCTTCAGTTCGCGGGACCGTATCGAAACACCGCTGGCGATCACCGCTGTGGTTATTGCCGAAGAAACGCGGCTGCCGACGCCAGCGCCGGTCGAAGAGCCCGAAGTGGTAGAGCAACCGATCCCGGAACCGACTCCGGATCCGGTGGTGGACACGGCCGAACAAGATCGTATTGCGGCTGAGGCGGCAAAGCGTGAAGAAGATGCGCGGATCGAACGTGAACGCCAGGCTGAGCTGGATCGACAGGCTGAGGTGGCTCGCCAGGAACGTTTAGCAAGAGAAAAGGCCGAGCGTGAGGCGGAAACCGAGCGTCGCCGTGTTGAGGCCGAGCGTATCCGACAAGAAGAAATTGAGCGGCAGCGTGCTGAGAACGAGCGATTGCGCCGTGAGGCCGAAGCTGCGGATCGTCAAGCGGAACTTGACGCCGAGATGGCGCGGAACGAGGCGCGAACCGCCGATGCGACAGCTGCATACGAGTATCGAATCCGACAACATATATCGCGTTATTGGGTGCAGCCCGCGCAGCTTCCTGCTGGAATTGAATGCGTCCTCAATATTCGACAATTGCCAGGCGGAGAGGTGGTTTCGGTTAGTATGGGGCGCTGCAATGGCGATGATGTCTTGAAGCGGTCGTTGCTGGCTGCGGTAGACCGCGCGTCGCCGCTGCCAATGCCGGTCAATCCGGACGTGTTTGATCGCCAGGTCATTTTGACGTTTCGACCCGATGAAGAAAACTAGCAGGCAGGTGACACTTTGATTCAAAGAATTTTGGTCGTTTTATCGTTGGCGGCAATTTTGTTCTCAGACGTTGCGCATGCGCAGCTTGAGGTTGTCATTACGGAAGGCATCAAACGACGCCCCGTTGCGATCGTGCCGTTTGGCTGGGAAGGCCAGACTGCCGCCGTTCCGACCAACGTGTCGGACATCATTACAGCTAATTTGTATCGCAGTGGTCGCTTCGCGCCGACGCCGGTCGAGGACATGCTGGAGACGCCCACCACCGGTGCCGAAATGGATTTCGATGATTGGTCGATTCTCGGTGTCGAAGCCGTGGCGGTCGGCCAAGTAACGCAGACGGGCGAGAACGCTTACGAAGTCCAATTTCAGTTGTTTGATGTGAACACCCGACGCCAAATGGTGGGTTATCGCATGCCCGCGAGTCGTGGCACTATGCGTCGCGCGGCGCATCGTGTGTCCGACATGATATTTGAAGAGCTCACCGGTATTCCGGGCGTGTTTGATACCAAAGTGATTTACGTTTCGGCTGATGGACAGGGTGCGAACCAGCAATATTCACTGATCGTCGCCGATCAAGACGGTGAGAACGCTTTCACCATCATGCAGAGTACTGACCCGATCATGTCGCCCGCCTGGTCGCCGGACAGCCGACGCATCGCCTACGTTTCGTTTGAGGACAACAAGTCCTCGATCTACGTACAGACATTGCGCACCGGCAACCGCATTCAGGTGTCGAGCAAGCCCGGCATCAATGGCGCGCCGTCGTTCTCGCCGGACGGGCGACAGCTGGTGGTCACGCTCGGCGGCGTGGACGGCAACCTGGATCTCTACGTTGTGGATATAAACTCCAAGCAGGCCAGGCGCCTGACCACGCACCGCGCCATCGATACCGAGGGCAGTTGGTCTCCGGATGGCCGCTATATCTATTTCACCTCGGATCGCAGCGGTGGCCCGCAGATCTACCGGGTGCGTTCCAGCGGCGGAACGGCGGAACGAGTGACCTATGAGGGGAGTTATAATGCCCGGCCGCGGCTATCTCCGGATGGAAAGCGGTTAGCGATGATTCATCTCACTAATGGGAAATACCAAATCGCTGTATCCAATCTGGAGCGTCGCGACCTACTGGTTTTGTCGGCGGGCTCTCAGGATGAGTCTCCCAGTTTTGCGCCGAATAGCGATACGCTCATCTATGCGACCCGGACCCGAGGAGACGGTGTGCTGGCGTGGGTTACAGCAGATGGGCTGATACGGCAGGAACTGGCGTCCGGTGACGGCGATGTCCGTGAGCCGGTGTGGTCACCATTTCAAAGATTTTAGCTTAGAAACTATTCGTAATTAACTGATTTTAAATTTTTTTTATACTTTCTGGCATGACTTAGAAGGACTTCGCAATGGCTAACAAATTATTGATCACGGCGTTCTTAGCGCTGATTTTGGCAGGTTGCACGGGTAGCAATACCGTGCCCGATCCGGATCCGACCGATTCGCAGATGGGTGGTGACTCTGGCGCCGGCTCTGATGGTTCCGAGTATGACCCGTTTGGCGGAGATGAAGTGCCTGACGATTCACGCAATCCCGGCGAAGATCTGGCCTCGGTCATTTACTTCGAGTTTGACTCGTCGGAATTGCGTCCCGAAGACACCGACACGGTAGCCCGCCACGCCATGCTATTGGGCGACAACGCCGGCATGACGGTGCGTTTGGAAGGCCATGCCGACGAGCGCGGTTCGCGCGAGTACAACATCGGCCTTGGCGAGCGCCGTGCACAAACCGTGCGCCGGATGCTGCTGATTCAGGGTGCCAGCGCGTCACAGGTATCCACAGTCAGCTTTGGCGAAGAGCGACCGGCGGCTATGGGTAGCGACGAGTCGGCGTATTCGCAGAATCGCCGCGTCGTGATCGTCTATACAAACCAATAATGGGCAAAGTTCGTTCAGTTACCTTGCTCCTGGTGACGGCCATGGCTGTTACCGGTTGCGAGCTGTTGCAGCCGCCGCCGAGTGAGGATCCGGTGCTGATCAAACTCGAAGAGTTGGATCGCCGTTTGCAGACCATCGAACGCGTCATGGATAACCAGTCATTGGTGGCCCTGGCGCAGCAGGTCGATGCTTTGGAACGGCGCGCAGATCAGATGCAGGGCAATTCCGAGACGATTCGCCATGAGGCGTCAACGACGTCGGAACGTCAGCGGTTACTGTTCGCCGATCTGGATGCGCGCATTCAGGCGCTGGAGAGCAGTATGCAGTCGCAGGCGGCGGCCAACGTATTGGATGGTGGCACCTTGCCACAGGGCCAGTTACCGATTCCGAGTGGCTCCGACCGTGACAACTATCAGGTCGCGCTGGAATTGCTGCGCGAAGAGCGCTACGACGAGTCAGCGACCGCGTTTAAACAGTTCTTGGTGACGTTTCCGGAAAGCTCGCTGGCGGCCAACGCACAGTACTGGTTGGCCGAGTCCTACTACGCCGCGAATCAGTTTGAGCAGGCGCTGACGGACTTTACTCGGGTCATCGATCTGTACCCGCGAGCCACCAAAGTGCCTGATGCGCTGCTAAAAATGGGCTATTGCAACTATAGTTTGCAGCGTTGGGACGCGGCGCGGGAAACCCTGATGCGCGTCAAGGATGAGTACCCGGAAACGACGGCAGCACGGTTAGCTGATCAATATTTGACGAGGATGACCGAAGAGGGGGTCTAAGTCGCTGAAAACCTCGGATTTAGACGGTTTTTTGTTTGCGATTTAGGTCGGGTTCGGTATCATGCCGCGGCAGTTTGTGGGGGCGTTAGCTCAGAGGTAGAGCATTCGGCTTTTAACCGACTGGTCCTAGGTTCGATCCCTAGACGCCCCACCAAAAATTCAGGGCCACCCCAAAGGGGTGGCCCTAATTTTTTGGGGCGGGGTGCAAAGCACCCCGGTGTGCCAAGTCGCTCTCCCATTGGGCGCCCTAAAGGTCAGTCCGTACTAACCCGGTTCTTTTTTTCGGGCGAAGCCTACGGACTGGGGATCACCTAGGAGGGTTCGCCGCGGCATTGGTTCGGGCCACTAAAGGTCAGTTCGCATTCACCCGGAGCGCCATTCTCGACCGAGTAGGCGAGCTGGGTTCGATCCCTAGACGCCCCACCAATAAAAAGGCCGCCCGATGGGCGGCCTTTTTATTGGTGGGGAGGGTAGAGATCACCTAGGAAGGGTTTTCCTTGAGGTCAAACTGGAGGCACTAAAGGTCAGTTCGCAATCACCCGGAGCGCCAATTTTGACCGAGTAGGCGAACTTGATTCGATCCTAGAAGCTATCTCAACTCACGGATTTTCTTCGGTTAGAAATACGCCGCCACAACGCGCTTATCCCGTAGACCAGTAGAAGATTGAAACCTAACGTAATGGCTAGGCTCGAGGGCGTAGCGCAGCCCCCTTCATAAAATGCGTAAGGCAGAACCAATATCCACGGGGCAGTTGCCGCCGCGCCGCAAATAATGGTGCTAGGCAGGAACCAAATGGCGACAAAAGGCTTTAAGAGAAGTTGAAAGAATCGTCGTAGGGCAAGAATTCCAATGACGCCGATCGACAACCAGGGAATGATGTTTACAGGATTGCTGCCCCAGTAATAGAACGCATACAAAGGGTAGGAGACGGGTGCATAGAGATATACCGCCAAGAATTCGATCAGATAGTCGGTGTCCAAGCGTTGCAAACCTCACAGTGTGTGTAGGCGGGAAGGTTGTCCATCAAACAGACCTCCGCATCAGCATAGCTGAATACTGCGCGGTGTAAGTTTGGACGGTATGATCGGCTGTCATGAGGCCCGAGACACTAAAAACGACGCGGAAGCTAGCGGTCGATTTCGCCGTCATTGTTATTGGCGTATTCGTCGCGTTGGCAGCCGAGACGTGGTGGTCTGAGCGAGAACAGCGACAATACGAACGCGATATCCGCGAAGACATGATCGCTGAGTTTGGCGAGAACATTCGAATTCTTAATTCTGACATCTCTATCAATGAGGCCGTGACCCAGCGGCTGCACGCTTTGATTGGTGACACGGACGCTTCGGTGTATCGGCTGGATGATGCGGCACTGCAGCCCGAATTGAATGCGATCGGTGACTGGGCGGGTTTTGATCCGGTCATGGGCAGCGCGCAGGCGTTCGTTGAGAGCGGCAACGTCGCCACGATTAGTGATCGTCAGTTGCGACAAATGATGGCGCGGTGGGCAGGGCTCTTGGAGATGCGTCGACGCTTCAATCTACAAGCGGTGGAGTTTGGCTTGATGGTCGTGGTGCCACGAACCGCCGGTGCTAATGCGGATGGCCAATGGTCCACAACGGAACGCCGTGCAATCCATGCTTTGTTGGTACATGAGTCCTATCTGCGCAGAACGGTTCTGGAAAACCAGAACGAGCTGCTTGGTGTGGCTCAGGAAATCTTAGATTACCTGCAGCAAGACGAGCAATAACGACCAACTAACGATGTGCGGTCCTTCTTATACCGAACCCCGTCTAGCTTCGAGTTGCTCGCGAATCTCGTGCGCTTTTTCTTCGGTAATCGAATAGGAGGCTACCGCCCAGATTGCGATCGCCGACGCAGCGCACGGTACGAACGCGTCGAGGAGTCGCATGCGTACAATGGCTTCGGCTGTTTGCTCGCCGGCCAGTACGATGTCGAAGCCCGTCATGTTGAGCAACACACCGCCGGCAGCAAATGCAGCCGCCTGCCCAAGCTTAACGACCCACCAAAAAATCGACCCGTACATACCTTCGCGCCGTTCATTGGTATTTAGCTCATCGGCATCTACCACATCTGCCACCATCGATGGCATCAGAGTGAACAGACCTGCCAAACCAAACGCCATGAGCGGCGCTGGGATTAATAAAAGCCAAGGGTTATCCGGCGTGTAACAGAACCACTTCAAGGCGTAGCCGACCATCGATACACCGGTCGAAAAATAAAAGGCACGGCGTTTACCGATCTTGGTCGCCATCCACGTAACCAAGATGATAACCAGGAATCCAGACAGCGCCTGCACTCCGCCAGAATGCCCAACCCAATTCGCACCAGCAGCTTCGTCGCCGCCGAACACGTAAAAGATGATGACGTAAGACTGGAATGCCGCGATCATGATGAAACCGTTGAACACCAGGAACGTTGCGATGCAGAGCTTGAGAAACGGTTTGAACTTGAGGGTGGTTGCGAATCCACGCAAGAAGTTTTTAATTTCGCCACGAATCGTCTTCTTCGGCGTATCGGGATCTGGTTCTTCCGGCTGAAATCTTTCCCGTAAAAAGATGGCGGGCAAGATGCCGAGAGCAACGACGACAACAGCGATAATAATGGCTAATTTCGCTGCGCCGGTTACGACATCGGAATTGTAATAGGTGCCAAGCGCATACATGAACGGCAAGAAATACGGCGTAATTAGATACGCTATGTTGCCAACGAAATTTTGCACGCCCATGAGTCGCGTGCGTTCGTGATAGTCCGGGGTGAGCTCATAGCCTAAAGCGACCCATGGAGTGGCGAAGGCGGTATAAGCGAGGAAGAAGATCAGTGAGCCGATTAAGAAAAACGAGAAATAGAAAGACTCGGTCATGCCTCTGGGCAGCTGCCAAAGCAAAGCAAACACGATTCCGACCGCAATAGCGCCAACGAATATGTAGGGTCGGCGACGCCCCCATCGAGACCGTGTGTTGTCGGAGATATATCCCATCAGCGGATCGGTGACAGCGTCGGTCAAGCGAGGGAGCGAGCTTAGAAGTCCGACCAGGGCAGGGTTCATGCCGAGGCCCAGGTTCAGCACAATGATCATGTTGCCGATACCGGCGGCCAGGGTGTTGTTAACGAATGCGCCGAATCCGTAAACGAGTTTCCGGTGAAACGGAATTCGATCTTCTGTCGCGGTTTCGTAGTGCGTGGCCTGGCTCATTGTGTACTGCCTTTTTTATTATTCGACCCTTGCAGAGCGCAGGATCCTGAGCCAAATTGACAGCGCTGTCAAATCTTGCTATTGAAACGGCTGCTGTTATTCCCAGGCCCCTTAATGAATTCCATTGCCGCGTACGACGCGAAAGTCTCCCGTTTCGATTCAGAGATCGATGCCTTACTCGATCGGATGACGCTGGCCGAAAAAATTGGGCAGATGTGTCAGTGGAATGTCGGTGAACACTTCGATTACGACGGCTTAGCGAACGGAATCCGTAGCGGTTATGTCGGTTCGTTGCTGAACACCGTTGACGTCAACATGATTAACGAACTGCAGCGTGTCGCGTTGGAGGAGTCTCGCCTGGGGATTCCGTTGTTGATTGGTCGGGATGTGATTCACGGCTTTAACACGGTGGCGCCGATACCCTTGGGACAAGCGGCAACGTGGAATCCAACCGTGGTGACACAGGCGGCGAGTGCGGCGGCGGCGGAGGCGGCACGTGCGGGCGTGAACTGGACGTTCTCACCGATGGTGGATGTGGCAAGGGACCCTCGTTGGGGGCGCATTGCCGAAAGTTTCGGCGAAGATCCAGTGCTGGCTGGAAAACTCGGCGCGGCGATGATCGCGGGTTATCAAGGTAAAGACTTATCGGCCAACGGTAAGATCGCCGCCTGTGCGAAACATTTTGCCGGTTACGGTGCCGTTGAGAGTGGTCGCGATTACGCCACCACCAATCTTCCGGAAAATGAATTGCGTAACGTCTACTTGCGGCCGTTTGCCGATGCGGTGGGTGCCGGTGTGTCCGCCGTGATGACCTCGTTCAGCGATATTGATGGCGTGCCGGCCACCGCTAACACGTTTTTGCTACGCGATGTACTGCGTGGTGAGTGGGGCTTTGACGGCTTGGTCATCAGTGACTGGGATTCTATTCGGCAATTGCAGATTCACGGTTTGACGGCGAATGACAAAGAGTCGGCCTTCGAGGCAGCGACCGCCGGCGTGGATATGGAGATGTTTGGTGACGCGTACGCCAAGCATTTACAGGAGTTGATTGAAGAAGGGCGGATCGATATCCGCCAGGTCGACACCGCAGTGGCAAATATCTTGCGAGCAAAATTCCGTTTAGGCCTTTTCAACCACGCCTATGTAGACCCGGAATCGTTGCCGCCGATTGCTGACGAGCGAACCTTAGCGGTCTATAAGCAGGCAGCAGCGGAAAGTATCGTCCTGCTTACGAATAACGATCATGTTCTACCGCTCGGTCGAGATTCCATGCGATCAATTGCGGTGATTGGCCCGCTTGCGGACGCGCCGTACGAGCAGCTCGGTACGTGGATTTTCGATGGTGATGCGAGCTTAAGTGTTACGCCGCTGGCAGCGATAAAATCGTTGCTGGGCGAAAGCGTCGACATCCACTACGAGCCGGCACTGCCGACGTCGCGAAGTCATGACCGGCAGGCGTTTGATGCTGCGGTGAATGTTGCGTCCTCCTCAGAGGCAGTCATTTTGTTCTTGGGCGAAGAGTCGATTCTTTCCGGTGAAGCGCATTCGCGTGCGGACATTGGCTTGCCCGGCGCACAGGTTGAGTTGGTCAAGCGTATCCGCGCTGCAGGTAAGCCGGTCATCGCGGTCATCCAGGCCGGACGACCGCTGACGTTGACGGACATCGTCGATGAGGTCGACGCAATCCTGTTTGCCTGGCACCCGGGCACCATGGGCGGTCCGGCCATAGCAGATGTGCTATTCGGTGAACTAACGCCCTCCGGCAAACTGCCGGTGTCCTTTCCTAAGATGGTCGGTCAGGTACCGATTTACTACAGCGGCAAAAATACCGGTAAACCGCCGTCCCCGGAAACGGTGGTGCATATCGACGATATCGACCCGCACGCGTCACAACTATCGACCGGTATGACGGCTTTTCATCTGGATGCCGGTTACCTGCCACTTTTTCCGTTTGGTTACGGACTGAGCTATGCCGAGTTTCGCTATGAAAATCTTCGTCTTAGCTCACCGCAAATCGAAGTCGGTGGGTCTCTGACCGTCAGAGTCGATTTGTTCAATACCAGCGACCGCGCGGGGACCGAAGTGGTGCAGCTCTACGTCCGTGATTTGGTGGGGAGCACCACGCGGCCGGTGCGAGAGCTTAAAGATTTTCAGCGCGTCTACGTAGAGCCGCACAGTCAAGTGTCTGTCATTTTTGAGATACACAGCGACATGCTCGGCTTTTTTGGGCGTAACCAATCGTTCGCGACCGAACCTGGTGAGTTTCATGTGTGGGTAGGTGCCGATTCAAACGCGACGCTGATGGGCACGTTTGAAGTTATGGCAGCGAAGTAATCCCGTCTTTGAGGAGTCAGCATGTTTTATAGATTGATCTTGTTGTTTGCGATGTCGTTGGCGGCTTGCGGTTCACCGCAAGAGACAACCGCACAAAGCAGCACAACTGAGGCCATCGACCTCGTCCAAGAGACGGATGCGTTGATCGCCGATACGGTAGTCGCGGTCGCTTACTCGGGATTCCGGGAAGGTCAGCATCCGGATCGCGGTGACGGTGCGGTGAATCCAAGCGATGCGGAGATTCTTGAGGATCTCGAGATCATGGTGGAGCACGGTTTCCATCTGATTCGACTGTATGACACCGGCGAAAACTCGGTCACCACATTGCGACTGATTCGTGAGCATCAACTACCGATCAAAGTACTGTTAGGCATGTGGTTGCGGGCAGAGATCAGTAATCACGAAAACTGCCCGTGGTTAGATGAGCCAATACCGATGTCGGAGCTTGATGCGAATAAGATTGCCAACGCCGCCGAAGTGCAGCGCGGTATCGAGTTGGCCAATGAATACCAGAACATTGTTGCGGCGGTGAATGTCGGTAACGAAGCGCTGGTGATTTGGAATGATCACATGGTGCCTTTGGACGATGTGATCGCCTATGTTCGCGAGGTGAAGGCGGCGATCGAACAACCCGTAACGGTGGCCGATAACTACGAATGGTGGGCCGAGGATGGAGCGCCGCTCGCCGCGGAAGTGGACATCTTAGGCATTCATACCTATCCGGCGTGGGAAGAGAAGACAATTGATGAGGCGATGGAATACACCATCGAAAATCTTGAGCGCGTGCGCGCAGCGCTTCCCGACAAACCGATCGCGATTCTTGAGGCGGGCTGGGCGACGACGGCGAGTGAGTTCGGTGATCGTGCCAGTGAAGCGTTTCAGGCGCGTTATTTTCGCGATCTCAACGAATGGGGTCGTCAAACCAACACCACGATATTTTTCTTTGAGGCGTTTGATGAGCCCTGGAAAGGAAATCCGAATAACCCCCAGGGCGCGGAAAAACACTGGGGCTTGTTTTTTGTTGACCGAACACCGAAGCAGATTATGCAGGACTAGTGTTTAGTGTCAGCGACGGCCACTACATCACTGCGCGGGTTGCGCACCTTTTGTATTGCAGCACGACTGCAGAGCTTCCAAGAAGCGGGTAAGGTGCTGTTTATCACCGCGTCCGCGGTGAGTCATCAGATAAAGAGCCTGGAGCAGGAGCTTGGTGTGCCATTGTTTGAACGTGGCGGAAGAGAGCTGAAACTTACCGCGACTGGCCAGGCATTGTATGAGGACGTCGGCAGCCTTATTGAACAACTCGACGGCGTCATTAGTGACTATAAGAACAGTGGGCGTCGCTCGACGATTCGTATTTCGGTGCAGCCGTTTTTGCCAGCGAAATGTTCGTGCCGAAATTGAGCGAATTTACCGAACGTCACCCACATATCGATATTCTGGTACGCACCAGTGACGAATCGGAAGAAAAACATCCGACCGATGCCGATCTCTCGATTCGACTGTTCAAATCACCACCTAAAGGACTCGAATCGACGCCGCTATTTCCTCTGCGCATGGCGCCAACGGGATCGCCGGACTTCAAGAAATCCCTGCAAGTCAAGAACAAGCGGATCGTGAGTCCGTTTCCGTTGCTGGTGCATGAATCGCGGCCGAAGGCCTGGAAGCAATGGAGCCAGGCGGCGGGGATAGATTTACCCGCTGACAGCAAAGTGACTCGGCTGGATTCGATGATCGCTGTGGTGCGCGCGGTGGAGAGGGGTATCGGCGCGGCGCTGGTGCCGGTGCCGATCGCGGATCAGTGGTTTCGGCAGGGCAGCATCGTACGCTTGTTCGACGATGAACTGGTCGCCGACACACGCTATTTCTTGGTGAGTCATCCTGATAGCAGCGAGCTACCGGAAATTCGCCTGCTCAGTGACTGGATCGTCGATACCTTTAGCATTGCAGCATGAAAAAAATGCGCGTCTGAGCTGATTTTTTTTCGTTTGTAGCCAGGGCGGGGCGGCCGTACATTGCGCACATCGGCTCCGCAATGGCCGATAAATCTCGCCCCCCTCTGGAGATGCTCATGACGAAAAAACCCATTGCACGTGATGTTTCTGCATTTGGCCTCGGTACTGCGCGACTGGCCGCCCCGATCGGCCCGCTGCCGATGATTTCAGGTGAGCAGATCAATCAAGTAATTGCGGCGAAATTGACCGGCAATTTGGCACCAAAACGCCCATGGATTCAGCAATTTGAGGACTTCTTGGGCCGTTACTTGGCCGCAGGCTATTGTCTCGCCCGATAGGGCTGGAAACCGCATTATGTAGCCATTTGTAACGAGTTGTAACAATTCTGGCGGTAAATTGACAACGCTGTCATTTCTTGATATTTAAGCCTCCTGGAGCAGAGAAGGATGACCTTCCGTTCGCTCAACCACTCGAGGGGGGACAAGGAATGATGTTTTGTGCGCGCAGGACGCAGACGATTGCTGCTTCGTTGGCGATGGTCTTATTGGCAGCAGGTTGTTCTGACGGCGATCGTACGCAGCCGCTGGCGGACATTGAGACGGTACCGGCGGCCAACCCAACCACTCAAACCAACATCAATATCAATAATCCGACGCTGACGGTGGCGAGCAACTTTGCCGTGTCGCCGGGCGACACGCTGACGCTGGTGTGGAGTGATGAATTTGATGGCGCCGGCCTGGATCCGGAAACCTGGTTCTTTGCAACTGGAGACGGCGCAGAAGTCGGCTTACCCAGTGGCTGGGGCAATAACGAGCTGCAATATTACCTCCCCGATAACGCACAGCTCGAAAATGGCGTCTTAAAAATCACCGCCAAGCGTGAAACGATTGAAGGGTTTGGCTATACCTCGGCGCGGATCAATACCAGCGATCGTTTTGCTTTTCAGTACGGTCGAATCGAAGCCAGCATCAAGTTGCCGGGTGGGCAGGGCCTGTGGCCGGCGTTCTGGATGCTGTCGCAGGACAGCCCCTACGGCAGTTGGGCCGCGACCGGTGAAATCGACGTTGTCGAAGCCGTAAACCTCGACGGCACCAACGACAACGAAATATTTGCCACCATCCATTACGGCGGCGAGTTTCCAGCCAACACGTCTAGCTCAGTCACCTATACGCCGGGCCCTGACGTCACCGACGATTTTCATGTGTACGCAATCGAATGGGACGAAACAGAAATTCGTTGGTACTTCGACGGCGATTTGTATGCCGTGCAGAACAATTGGTTTTCAACGGCAGCGCCTTATCCAGCGCCGTTTGATCAGCCGTTTCACATCCTCTTAAACCTCGCAGTGGGCGGCAACTTCCCCGGTTTCTCGATTGATAACGATGTGTTCCCGGCCACCATGGAAGTCGACTGGGTGCGCGTATATACCGGTGAGGACACGTTCATTCCCGCCAATCCGGGCACCATTCCGGATGACGTGATTTACGCATCCGATCCCGGCGAGATGGTCGACATCGTATTCGGCGTTGATTACACCGGTTTTGATCCGTTTGGGTCGGGCTCGGCATTTGACAACAACGTCACCAGCGATGCCGATTTTAGTCCGGCCTTTGGTGTGACCACCGGCGACGGCTATGGTGCACAGGTCGGTCAGTTTGCGATCGTCGGATTTGCGGCTGGGTTTGCCTCCGGTTATGGATCTATAGATTTCAAAGCCAAGGGGTTGAATAACGATCTGATTCGCGTTCGTTTCCTCGATTCGAGCGACTACATCGATGTTACTTTGACGACGTCCGGCTATTCGACGGCTCTGGGCAACGGTTGGTACCAGGTATCGATCCCAATCGCTGACTTCACCGCGGTGGATACAGCGACGGGGCTGTTATTTGAAACCGACAACACGGCGCCGACCTCGTTCCAGTTCCTGCTGACCGATATCGGCTTTAGCGGCACCGCCGGTGGTGGCGGTGGTGGCGGTGGCGGCGGTGGCACTGGCTCGGTCGTCAACGGCGATTTCGAGACCGGCGACTTGACCGGCTGGGATGTCTTCAACAGCAATGGTGCGAATGGCACGGTTGAAGCTGATAACACCGAAAACAACGGTGGTTCTTGGTCAGTCCACGTCGTGGCCGGACCGGGTCAAAACCCGGTCATCAAGCAGTCGTTCCTGTTTCCAGGGGTCGTCATGCCGGGTGACACCGTCAATATTTCCTTCGATATGAAAGGATCAGCGGCCGACGGCGGCGTAATCTTCCCGGAACTGATTTCTGAAGAGAGTGGCGGCGGGGCAGCCGGCAATCTCCTCGATACCATTGCTGCACCTAGCGCCGATTGGACGACGTATTCTTATAGTCCAGCCGCCGGTGCCGATGTCGGTGGTGGTGTGACATTCCAGTTGGCGATCGTTTGTGGAGGGGCACCGACCTGCAGCGCAGACGTGTTCATCGACAATGTCACGGTAGAGCTCAACTAAGCCGCGATCAGTAATCGCAGCAGAGCCAATAACAAGAACAACACTTTTTACGTTTCGACTTAGAGAATTCAATCATGCACGCACGAGTATCTACGCGCTTCAATCGTCGACTCATTTCACTGTTTGCCGTCTTGGTATTGGCAGGTTGTGGTGAAGGCGACGGGCCAGATCGAATCGAAGGAACGGCGGCGACGCCGTTGCCAGCGATTCCCCCGGGTTTCTGTGATGCGATCAACTTCGAAATACTTTGTCCTCCGGCGACCATCGTCAACTTCAACGGTGGCGCAACCACCGTCATCGATAACCCGGATGCGAGCGGCATTAATACTAGTGACTCGGTCGCTCAGATGCAGAAGTTTCCGGACGAGGTGTTCGGCGGTACACGCTTGGATCTCGATGCACCGGTCGACTTTTCGAACGGTGAGTACTATACGGTCAAAGTTTGGTCACAGCGCCCGGTAGAACTGAGCTTTAAGCTCGAAGAAACCGGCAACCCGGCGGGCGGAGTGACGCTGACCGCTAATCATAGTGGCAGCGGGACCTGGGAAGAGCTCTGCTACAACTTCACCGGCTTGCCAGCGACCATTCCGACGCCGGTTCAGGCATTAACCGTGATTTTCGACAACGGCACGTTGGGTGCGGCGGATACCGACCCGATGAATTGGACGTTCTACTACGACGACATTACCCAAGTCGCGACTTGCGGCGGCGGTGGTCCAACCGGTCCGGATCTGCCGGTGAATTTTGAAGATGCAGGCGGGCCATATTCGTTCTCGGACTTCGGTGGCGGTGCAGCTAGCGTCATCGATAACCCGGATCAAAGCGGATTGAACACCAGTGCCAAAACGGCGCAGATGCAGAAGTTTGCTGGCGAAGTATTCGGCGGCAGCACATTGACGCTCGGCAATGCGATTGACTTTAGTCAAGGCGAGGCATTTACGGTCAACGTGTGGGCGTCTCGAATGGTGCCGGTGCTGTTCAAGTTGGAAGGCCTGAACCAGGAGCTGTCGGTTGACCACACTGGCAGCAGCACTTGGGAACAGCTGTGTTTTGATTTTACTGGCAATACGGCGGGTCCAGCGGCAAACGCCATTACCTTTATCTTTGACCTGGGGGTTGCGGGCGATGCGGGCGGCGATCCCGCCAACTGGACGTTCTACTTTGACGACATTGAGCAAGTCGCCGATTGTAGTGGCGGTGGTGGTGGCCCCGGTGGTGGTGCGCCAACCATGGCAGCGCCGACACCTGCGCAGGATCCGGCCGATGTGATTTCTCTGTTTAGCGACGCGTACACCGATGTCACGGTGGATACGTTCCGCGCCGGCTTCTCTGTTGGTGACTTGGCGAACGTCGATATCGCTGGCAACGCGGCGTTGGAATACACGAACCTCGACTTCGTTGGCATCGAAACGGTTTCCGCGCCGCTCGATGTTTCCGGAATGACGCACTTCCACATTGATATCTGGACGCCGGACGCAACCAGTGTCTCGTTGAAGTTGGTGGACTTTGGCGGTGATGGATTCGGTGGCGGAAACGATACCGAAGGACCCATAACATTCGACGCCGGTTCAACCCCACCATTGACGCAGGGCAACTGGATCAGTCTGGATATCTCACTGGTCGACATGCAGAACGCCGGACTGGCCAACCTGACCGACATCAATCAGCTGATTCTGTCGGCGGCACCGGCCGGTGCGACGACGTTATTCGTCGATAATATTTACTTCTACAACGATGGCGGTGGTGCAGGCGGCAACGCGCCGACTACGAGCGCGCCAACGCCGATGCAAAATGCAGCCGATGTCATTTCCCTGTTTAGCGACGTATACACCGACCCTGCAGTGACCTGGCCAACACCATGGTCAGTACCGAATGACACGACTAGCGATGTCACCATCGACGGCGGCACGGTCAAGGAGCATCTCAACGTGTCGTTTATCGGTGTTGAGTTCGCGTCTACCGATGTGTCTGGCATGACGCACTTCCATATTGATGTATGGACACCGGATGCCGACAACTTGTTACTCAAACTCGTCGACTTTGGTGGTGATGGTTTCGGTGGCGGCAACGATAGTGAAGGCCCGTTAACCTTTGACGCCGCTTCGACGCCGGCACTGGGGCAAGGGACTTGGGTGAGTTTGGATATTCCGTTGGCCGATATGCAGGCAGCCGGTTTGGCAAACCTCACTGACATTAACCAATTGGTACTTGATCCGGGCCCCGACGGTACCGCCTTATACGTCGATAATGTCTACTTCTATAACGACAACCCGGGCGGTGGCGGTGCACCCACAATGGCAGCGCCAGCGCCGATGCAAGATCCGGCCGACGTAATTTCTTTGTTCAGTGATGCCTACACCGATGTTGCGGTCACCTGGCCGACGCCTTGGTCGGTGCCGAACGATATGGTGAGCGATGTCATGATCGATGGGCAGCTCGCTCGCGAACATCTCAATGTGTCGTTTGTCGGCGTTGAATTCTCCGGTCAGGATGTCTCTGGCATGACCCACTTCCACGTGGATGTGTGGACGCCCGATGCGGACAGTCTGCTAATCAAACTGGTGGACTTCGGCGGCGACGGCTTCGGTGGCGGCAACGACACCGAGGGTGAGGTGGGTTTCGATGCAATGAGCACGCCGGCGTTAACTCAGGGCACCTGGGTTAGCTTGGACATTCCGCTGGCCGACTTCCAGGCTGCCGGATTAGCAAGTCTCACGGACATTAATCAGCTCATTTTCGATCCCGCACCAGACGGCACGACGCTGTACATCGATAACGTGTATTTCTACGACGATGGCAGTGGCGGCGGAGCTGCGCCGACAACCAGCGCACCTACGCCGATGCAGAATGCGGCGGACGTGATTTCGTTGTTCAGCGATGAATACACAGATCCAGCGGTAACGTGGCCGACGCCATGGTCGGTGCCGAATGACACTACCAGCGATGTGATGATCGACGGTGGAACCGTCAAAGAGCATCTCAACGTGTCGTTTATCGGCGTTGAATTTGCATCGACGGATGTGTCGGGCATGACGCATTTCCATATCGATGTGTGGACGCCGGATGCTGACAACTTGTTGCTGAAGCTGGTGGACTTTGGTGGCGACGGCTTCGGCGGCGGTAACGACAGCGAAGGGCCGTTGACGTTTGACGCAGCCTCGACGCCCGCGTTGGCGCAGGGTACGTGGGTAAGTTTGGACATTCCATTGGCCGATATGCAGGCTGCCGGACTGGCTAATCTGACCGATATTAATCAGCTGGTTTTGGATCCAGGTCCCGATGGCACCGCGTTATACGTCGATAATGTCTACTTCTATAACGACACTCCGGGTGGCGGCACAGCGCCGACCACGAGTGCCGCGACGCCGATGCAAAACGCCGCTGATGTGATTTCGTTGTACAGCGATGCGTACACGGATCTGGCGGTTACCTGGCCGACGCCGTGGTCGGTACCAAACGATATGACGATGGACGTCATGATCGACGGTGGTCTGGTTAAAGAAAATCTTAACGTTTCGTTTATCGGCGTTGAGTTTGCCTCGCTGGATGCATCCGGTATGACGCATTTCCATGTTGATGTATGGACACCGGACGCGACCAGTCTGTTGCTGAAACTGGTAGACTTTGGTGGTGACGGCTTTGGCGGTGGTAACGACAGCGAAGGGCCACTGACGTTTGATGCAGGCTCAATGCCGGCGCTCACGCAGGGGACCTGGGTAAGCCTGGATATCCCGCTGGCCGATATGCAAGCAGCCGGGCTCGCTAACCTCACCGACATTAACCAGTTTGTGTTCGATCCGGGTCCGGACGGCACGGCGGTGTATATCGACAACGTCTATTTCTACAACGATAACCCCGGCGGCGGCACAGCGCCGACGACCAGTGCTCCAACGCCGACGCAGAATGCTGCGGACGTGATGTCGTTGTACAGCGATGCGTACACGGACCAGGCCGTTACCTGGCCGACGCCGTGGTCAGTGCCCAACGACATGACCAGCGATATCACCGTGGACGGCGGGTTGGTTAAAGAGAATCTGAACGTTTCGTTTATCGGCGTCGAGTTCGCTTCCACCGACGTGTCCGCAATGACGCACTTCCGTATGGATGTGTGGACACCCGACGCGACTAGCCTGCTGGTGAAACTGGTTGATTTTGGCGGCGACGGCTTCGGCGGCGGCAATGACAGTGAGGGTCCACTCACGTTCGACGCTATGTCGACACCCGCGCTCGCACAGGGCACCTGGGTGAGCCTGGATATCCCGCTGGCCGATATGCAAGCGGCCGGATTGGCGAATCTTACCGATATTAATCAGCTGGTATTTGATCCGGGCCCCGATGGCACGGCTGTGTACGTCGACAATGTGTATTTCTATAACGATGGCGGCGGTGGCGGTGCGCCGACTATGAACGGCGGGTTTGAAGATTTGGCGTTCGATAACACACCGGGTGCGGTTACCATTCCCGGCTGGGTCGTATTCGAGAATGGTGGCACGATTGAGGTCACCAACGCCGATGCGAACACCGGAACCTATTCGGTACGCCTGGCAGCCGGTGAGTTGCAGAATCCGCTCATCAAGCTCTTCGAATTAGAGCAAGGTGTTGTCCAACCAGGTGATCCGGTTGATATCGAGTTTTACATGCGCGGTACGGCGGGGGCAGGCGGGGTGATATTCCCAGAGCTGTTCTCAGAGGGCGATCCAACAACCAATGAGATCTTGGAAACGATCGCCGTACCTAATGCAACCTGGACGCGCTATGCGTACTCAACAACGGCTGGCGCGGACGTTTCTCGCGGCATCACATTCCAACTGGCAGCAGTATGTGGCGGTGTAATGGGTTGCTCAGTGGAGATATTCGTTGACGACGTTGTGGTAACGATTGGGGGCGGAACCTAATGAGTATCAGTAAGTCTTTATCCGCAATTGCATCTAAACTGAAAAATAAAAGAGCAGTCGCAATGACGAAATTCAACATGATTGATCGCTTGACGAATCTTGGCAGTGGTCTAGTACTACTGATGCTGCTCGCGGCGCCGATGAGTGCCTCTGCACAAACCAACGACGTTGAGCTGTATCAGGATGAGCGGGGCTGGAAACTGTTGGTTGACGGTGAGGACTACTTCATCAAAGGGGTGGTCTGGGGTTATACGCCGCGCGGCGAGAACTACACCTACAACCTGTTCGGTCAGTCCGACGACGATATTCGTAAAGTGCTTGATTACGAATTCGGACTGATGAGCGCCATGGGCGTTAACACGATCCGCAGCTTCACAATGATTCCGCCACGCTGGGTGGAGTACATTTATAAAGAGCACGGCATCATGTCGGTGATCAACCCGCTGATGGGTCGCTACGGTTACAACATCGACGGTAAGTGGGTTCCATTTACGGACTACTCCGATCCGCGCACCCGAGAAGTGTTGATCGAAGATATGCAGGACTTCGTGCGTCGTTACAAAGACACGCCGGGCGTGCTTATGTTTGCCTTCGGTAACGAAAGCAACTACGGACTGTCGTGGTCGAGCTTTGAGATTGAAAACCTTCCCGAGGGCGAGCAGAACACCGCCAAGGCGCGCTATCTGTATAGCTTGTGGAATGAGGTCATCAAAGCAGGTAAAGCGATCGCGCCCGAATACCCGTTCACGATTGTGAATGGCGATATTCAATATATCGATCTGATTCAGGAATTGGTTCCCGACATGGACCTCTTGGGTACCAACGTCTATCGCGGCCCGAGCTTTACGGGGTTGTGGTCGGACGTCAAAGCCAAGCTCGATGTTCCGGTGGTGTTCTTCGAATTTGGTAGTGACGCGTTCAACGCCAGAGAATTCCGTGAAGACCAACTGTCGCAGGCCATGATCCTAAAAGATCAGTGGCAGGAGATGTACAACAAGTCTTACGGCAAAGGTGAAGAGGGTAACGCCATCGGTGCATTCGTCTTCGAATGGCGTGATGAGTGGTGGAAATACCTGCAGATCGAAAACCTCGATATTCAGGACAATAATGCCTCCTGGTCCAACCAGGCGTACTTGTTCGACTACGCGGATGGCAAGAACAACATGAACGAGGAGTGGTTCGGAATTACCGCCCTCGGGCCGATGAACTCGGAAGGCGTATCGACGGCACGCCCGCGAATAGCCTACGACGTGTTGCAAGAAGTCTTCGGTATGGACGTGTATACCGCGAGTCGTGCGGACGTAACGAATATGTTCGCGGCGATGAACGTTGACATGTATGAGCTGCGTGGCGATGTGCGCCAACTTCGTGCGGAAAGTGATGAAGCAAAGCGCAAACTTCGCTTCACCGGCGGCCGCGTCCAAGCGGAATTCGTGGCCCGTGGGGATGAGGCCGGCATTCAAGAAGACGGCGAGAACGACATTCAGTTCTCAGATGGCCAGATGCTGTTCCTCGACTTTGAGTTCGAACCGACCGACCAGATTGCCGGGCAAATGTCGCTGAACGTACTCGGCAATGTGGCCGACAAACGACCACTCGAGTTCACCTATGGTGACCGCGGCTTGCCGGTAACCATCTTGGCGGATACGCAAGTTGAAGCCGCCGATGGCAGTAACGTGTTCGTTGAGCGACAAGTATCGTTTAACGACAACGAACGTATTGAAGTTTACGATTTCAATGCGACCTACGAAGGTGAGAATTTCGACATTGAGGCGTTCTATCACACGCCTCGATTCCATTGGGGCTTTGAAGGTGACCAGTTTGGTTTGGTTCGCGAAGCGACCGATATCTACGGCATGGACATCTGGAACGCTAAGGCGCCGGAAGGTGTCGAGATCGTCGGCAAGGGTAACTGGGATGGCCTCACCTTGCTGTTCGGCCCAGAGGTCTACTGGGGTGCCAACCCGAAATTCATTCTGAAGTACGACTTCAATATGCTCGGCTTCGATTGGACGTTTATTCACTCCGAAGACATTGCGCGCTTGAACGAAGGTGCGAATGCAACCGAAGCCACGGAGCGTCAGTCTCGTCAAACGACGCTGACCGCCGAGAAAGAGTGGGGCACCGGCTGGAAGCTTGAGCTTGGCGGCATTATGTCGGCCAGTGAGCGAGTCGATGACGTGTTCGATCGTACTGACTCACAGGGCAATATTTATCTAGACGAAATTGAGTTTGAAGACACGCTCGGTTTCCGCGCCAAGCTAACGTTCCCGCTGTTCGGCACGGAGTCTTACATCATGGCGCACCATGCAGGCTTGGTGGCCGACGGCGGTCATGTGCATCGGACCTTCGGCGTGACTGATCCTAGTCGTCTGCCGTATTCTGGCTTGGGCAACAAGCAGGAATACGAGGCCGGCATGATCATGCGCTTTGGCAACTTCATGCTGTACCCACGTGTCATGTACCGTGACAACCTGGTTCACGCTAACCCGTTCATTGAGCCGGTGATTTCCGGTGGCGTGTTGTTCCCGGGGACCAACCCAAGAGATCGCGACAATGATCCGTTTGCCGTCCTCGGCAACCGCGAGGCACGCTCTGGTGAGGTCTATCTGACCTGGGATCCGACGCCGGCGACGCAGTTCTACGACTGGGACAATGATTGGCGCGAGGATGCGCGGTTTGCGTTCAATATTGGCGGTACCTACACCGAGTACCCAACATTTACCGACGCCAATCTGTTCTTCTTCGAGCCAACGCGGTCGAACGCATCGTTCGGGCAGGGACTGCCGGCCGAAGATGTTTGGGCGTTGTCCAGCCGCATGGTGTTTAACCCCAATCCGAATCGGAAGTACATCCTCCGTTTCGTGCATGGATTCGATCAGTCGACCGGTAATCCAGACGGCGGCACTCGTGAGTACTCGGAGTTCCACTGGAAAACGGAATTCAATCGTAAACACGTTTTCCAAGGCTATTACATGAAAGATGCCTGGGGGCCCTACGACTTCTTCCGTCAATTCAACATTACCTTCCCGGATCAGCTAAAACTGGACTACTCCGTGCTGCTGGGTGCGAACGGTCTGTTGGGATCGGTTGATGATGAGAACCGGGCGACCCGCGTGGGCATGCGAGTGCTGTACCGTGGGCTGGATGAGGAGAACGAGACCTTCCTGGTAGAAGGCGACTACTCGTTTATGACTGTTGTTTACTTCACTTACCAATTCTAAGACGCGGTAGACAAAGGCAAGGAATAACCAAATGGGAAACTCAACTGTAAATGCCGCTCCGCGGTCTAACACGAAGAAATCGCTGACTGTCGCGCTGTGCGCGGCGACCCTGCTATCGTTCGGCTGTTCCGGTGGTAGTGGTGAACGCGACGAGAACGACGGTGTCGTCATCAACGCCATTGAACTGCCAACCGATGTGGTGCTGAATTTAGCGTGTGAAAACGTTGGCGTTCATCCGGAAACCTGCGTCTTGAGTGATCCGGAGAATCCGTTCTCGTCAACGACCATCATCGAATTTGATGTCAATAATCCGGATGCCGACAATAAGTTCGACTTGTTTAACTCAATCCCGCCGGGACCGACCGGTGCAAAAGCGCGATTCTATTTCTGGGCTACCGCGCTGGCGCGACGTCCATCGGGCGAGAACCAGTTCTACACAGCATTGGCTTTGCATGAACTGTTTGATGCCAATAGCAACGTGTTGTCGACGGATGAGTTAGCTCGAGAACAGGCGCTCAAAGCGTATCGCTCGCTGTTGGATAATTTCTTTGGGTCGGTGACCGTGTTTACGTGCTGCCCGGCAGCAAGCCCGACGGGTGAGCCGGTACCGTTCTCTATTCCGCTTAATGAGCTGACTGCGGATAATCTTTACCGAACCGATGCGACCGGCTTCCGCCGCCTGGTTGAGGGCGACCCGATCCTGGTTTTGGAGGTGCTGTTAGAATGGGGTTATTCCTATCAAGCGGCGTCACCGCCGAATTTCGACAATGGTGTGGTATCGGTTAACGACGGCTAAGACAGGGCAAGTACTCCGTGCGCCTACAACAATGTAAGAAAGCCCTGCTACTAGCAGGGCTTTTTTTGTGCTGCGATACGTCGTTTTCGCAGCCGATTCCTGTTGAGTTGCGCCAAACCGAAGATGGTTGGTCGCTGTATCGCGGCGGGGCGCCGTACTTCGTACGTGGCGCCGGCGGCGACCACTCGATCGCCGATCTGGCCGCGGCAGGTGGCAATTCGATTCGCACCTGGAGTACCGACGGTCTGGCTGCGATCCTCGACGAGGCACATGCGCATGGCGTTACGGTAACCGCCGGGTTGTGGTTGGGGCACGAGCGTCATGGCTTTGATTACAGCGATCCGCTACAGGTGGCGCAACAACTTCAGGACATCAAAGCCGATGTGATGCGCTACAAGGATCACCCGGCACTGTTGTTGTGGGGCGTTGGCAACGAAATGGAGGGTTTCGACGAAGGCGATAACCCAGCGATCTGGAAAGCGGTTAACGACATAGCCGCAATGATAAAAGAAGTCGATCCACACCATCCGACCATGACCGTGACAACGTTCGTGCACGGCGAGCGGATTCGTTATGTGCACACGCAATCGCCGGCCATCGATATTCATGGTGTGAATGCTTACGGCGGCGCCATGGTATTGGTTGACCAGCTTATAGACGGTGGTGCGACCAAACCGTTTCTGTTGACGGAATTTGGCCCGGTGGGTCCATGGGAGATGCCGACGACGGAATGGGGTGCACCGATCGAACAGACCAGCAGTGAAAAAGCGGCATTTTTCCGCCAGAGCTATGAGCACAGCGTGCTTGCCGCAAAGGGCAGTGCCCTGGGTGCTTACGCATTTCTGTGGGGAAGCAAAATGGAAGGCACTGAAACCTGGTTCAGTATGTTTCTCGACGACGGTAAAAAGACCGCAGCGGTCGATACGATGACCGAAATCTGGTCGGGTGCATTTCCTGAGAACCGAGCTCCGAGTGTCGAGCCGCTGGTGGTCTCCGGGCCGAGCGTGGTGGATCCCGGCGATATCGTTGAGGTTTCGGTCGACGCGTCAGATCCGGAACAAGGGGCGCTAACCGCGCAGTGGGTGTTACGTACGGAATCCGGAGAATATCTGACCGGTGGCGACCTGAGGCGGCGTGAGTCGGCGATCGAGGGTGCGGTTGTCGAGGCGCGGATCGACGGTGCCAAGGTCCGTATGCCAGCTGATCCGGGTGCCTACCGGTTGTACTTTTATGCGTTTGACGATGCCAACGGAGTTGCTACCGCCAATGTGCCATTTCTGGTTCGTGGCGAGCCGCGTACTCGGTTTCCCGTCGTGGTTTATGACGAAGGTCTCTACGACATGCCATGGTCACCGTCGGGTTGGATGGGCAACGTCGAGGCATTAACGGTTGATGGTGAGTTTCGTGATGAGCCCTACGCAGGCGATACATCGATTCGCTTGCGATACGCAGGTACATTCGGATGGGTGGGTGTTGCGTGGCAGCATCCGGCTAACAATTGGGGTGACTCTGACGGAGGGTTTGACCTCACCGGCGCAGCGAACCTTGAGCTGTGGGCGCGCGGTGAATATGGCGGCGAAAAAGCAACGTTCGGTGTCGGTTTGCTAGAGGCGGATCGGGAGTATCCCGATTCCGACATTCGCAAGTCGGACGAAATTGTTCTGACCAACGAATGGCAGCGTTATACGATTCCGCTCAAGAACATGAACTTGTCGAGTCTCAAGACCGGGTTTGTAGTAACACTGACCGGACGGCGTACGCCGGTAACCATCTATTTGGATCAGATTCGTTTTATTCGCTAGTCGCGCTGATGTCCGGTGCCGGACCTGTTGAATCGCGTGATTGGATGGTCGCGGGGACTATGTCGGCTTCCACCGTCGCATCTTTGTCGCGCGCAAATCGAATTAAGTAATCGGCAGCATGTTTCGCCATGGTTGATAATGGTTGGCGGATGGTGGTCAGCGCCGGGAAAATCTGGCGGGCAAGCGAACTATCGTCGAAGCCGCATACCGAAAGCTGCTGCGGAACATCAATGTTCATACGGTGTGCAATTCGAATGACGCCGGCAGCCATATCATCGTTGGCGGCAAATATAGCGGTTGGCGGCGCCGTCATTGTTAATAGTTGATCGGCACAGGCCTCGCCCGAGCCAATCGAATTATCGCCATCCATCACCAGTGTTTCATCGAACTCGATACCCTGTTGTTCCAAGCCATCTTTGTAACCTAAGAACCGATTGCCAACAGCGCGGTGACTGGGGTTGCCACAAATAAATGCGATCCGCCGATGTCCGAGTGAGGCGAGGTATCCGGTCATTTCAGCGGAGACTTCCCGGTCATTGGTGACGACGGACGCATGTCCGTGAATATGCTCGCCCGGCGACAAGCAAACAAACGGCTTGCCGGCTGCCTCGATAACGTCAACGATTTCGGGTCGATTCGATAATGGGGCTGCGATAACCACACCCACCGGACGAAATTGTTCGATCAAAGATTCTAATTCGTGCGTAATGCCGCTCTTGCGGTAGTTGCATGGATGGATGAGTAATTGATGGTCGGTGACTCGGCAAGCGGCGAGCACACCTTGTTGCAGGCGGACGATGTATCCTGAACTCGGCAGCTCGTAGTCATCTGGATTGTCGTACAGCAGCACGACCACCCGTGAATTCTGGCTGGCAAGGTTGCGAGCTGAGGTGTTGGGCCGATAATTCAGTTGAGCAATCGCAGCATCAACGCGTTCTCGAGTGGCCTCGCGAACGTTTGGCTCGCGATTAACGACACGAGAAACGGTCTTGATGGATACGCCGGCGAGATCGGCGACATCGTCGATAGTTACTCTGGCCATCCTCTCACTCGCTGCAACGATCTAACCAGAGTACTAACTAGCTGACAACGCTGTCAATCAAACCGCAAGGAGCTCGCCGTAGAGATCCCGCATAGCGAGTTTTGGGCGTCTTTTGACATCGAATAGGCCCCAGTGTTTTTCCGGTTCCAGCGGGTCCGGTGAGCCTTTCCAAGGCTCATCGAACGCTTCAAAAACAAAGGTGAGAATCTTCTCTTGCGTGGTCCATTCGAGCAGCTCTCGATAATACTGTGCTTGCAGCTCTTCGGACGCATTCGATGCATCGATTCCGCGACCATTGGACGCGGTGGTCCAGCCAGCTTCGGTAATGATGACCGGTTTGTTCGGATACTGTTCGATAACCGAGTGATAATTCTGCTTGGTATACGTCAATGCCTGGTCAATCGAGCGATATTCCCAGGCCGGGTAGGAGTGAATCGAGATGAAATCGAGTCGTTCAGCCAGCGCCTTGAGTTTGTCGGCCCACGGTACATAATTTTCGCAAAATGTCACCGGTTGCGATGTGTGCTGTTTGATACGTTCGGCGAAGTGAATCAATCGCTCGACCGGAACCATATGATCGGTCCATTCGACGCTGGCTTCGTTACCAATAGAAATACAAAACACAATGTCGGGGTATTGAGCGGCTAGTTCGATCGCCTTGTCGATATGGGCGTCATTCTTACGTCGATAGTCGGCCAATGTGTCGTCGGTGTAATTGGCGCCCCAGGGACAATTGGGGTTGCTGACTTCAGCGGCCAGATCAACGCCGAGCATCACCTTGAAATGCAACGCTTCATCGGTAATGACACGAAGCACCAATTCAGCATGCGGCGTGCAATCATACAGACGCAGGTACTGCCAGTTCTTGGCCAGAATATTGAGATCTTCCTTGATTTGCTCGCGAGACGGGTATTTATGACCAGGGCGCTGGCCTTCCCGATATCCCGAGTAGCAAATGGCGTTGCCGTGTGGCAACTCGATGCCGAGTTCCTTAAACATATTTTGGATTTCCGTCCTTATCCCAAAGTCCCCAATACGCACCCACGTCGCCTTCCTTATCGACTTTCCACGCTTCATCGAACGATGAGAACCAGAAGATTTCGATATTGTCCTGTTCCGCCCATCGATACGTATCCACGAAATACTTGATGGCGTTATGCAAGGACGGTACGGCACCGCCTTCGGGTGTGCCCAAATTAGGCCAGCCCGTTTCGCTGATGATTACCGGTTTGCCATTAGCCGCCTGTTGGGCGCGGCGATACATTTCTTTCATGTACAGCAACGCATGTTCAGCCGGACAGCTTTCCCAAAAGGGGTAGCAGTTCGTGAGAATAACTTCACACGCGTCGCTGACACGCGGATGGTTGTTGAATAGGAAGTAGGCATCGACATAGCCGACTGGCACGCCGGACGTCTCCGACTTGGCTCGCTCGATGTACTCGATCAGCTCGTCTTCGCTGAGGTCATTGCGCAACAAGACTTCATTACCCACAGCAAGAATGTCGGCGTGACCGGCGTTGGTCAATGCGATTGCGTTGGCGAGTTCAAGCTCATTGTGTTCGCGGTCGCCATCCAACCAAACGCCGACCATCGTCTTCAGGCCATTCTGCTTGGCGATGGCGGGAATCAGTTCATTGCCTTCGCTGCACGAAAACGTTCGTATCCACTCGGTCGAGTCCTGGATGATCGCCAGTCGACTGCGGATTTGTGCGTCACTGACCTCGGTTCCGGGGCCCTGGCCTTCGGTGTATGGGCTGAATGACAGTCCGTGAATTTTTGCGGCTAGGATTTCTCGCGCGAGTTGGCGTAGGTCGGCCTCGGACAATCGATCAACATCGATTCCGGCCAAAGATAATTTTCTCTGGTAAAGATTAGACATGCAGGGTCTCTAAAGTGTTAGGGCTCAAATAGCTGTTGCGGCGGGAAGGTGACCACCAGTTGACGAATGCGGCCACTGCGCTTAAATAACTCGGCTGATTCGTCTAAAGGCAAAGACAAGCCGTCGACGTCGCGTTCGCTGCCGTCCGCATACTTAACTGTGATCGATCCGCTGCTGTTCTCATCGAGCGAATAGGTAATCGGAACCTGGCACCAGGTGAATGCCAAGCAGTTCGCCGGCACGTCGACCGATTGCCATTCTCCGGCGGTGTTCAGGTAGCATAATTCGCCGGATTGCGTGCGAAACTCGCGGGAGCGTAGCAACCGCGGTTGAAATTGAACGCGTGCGTCATTCACTCGCAGGCCTAATTCGCCGAATCGCGTCAAAATTTCTTCTTTGACTTGCCCAGTCATGCCGGGCTGGCGTGCGCCACCGTGGCCGGGCGTGTGCGAGTACGGGTCGGTCGGAAATGCGCCGTACTCCGCAGGCGTCTTGTTAAACCCGAGGCCATTACGAACATCGTAATAGAGCGATGCGAGTCGGCGAAGGGTTGCGTCGTCCGCTGCGGTTTCGAGTGCGGCAAAGTAGTTTTCCTGGACGGCAAGTAGAAGTTTAGCAACCATGTGCCAATACACGCAGCCAAGACCTTCAAAGCCGAACATCGTGCCGGATCGACCCGTAAATGCACGATGATCAAACACACGCTCATACAAGTCGTGAATGCGCTTGCGCGCAGCGTCAACATCATCACCATAATCCTCACGCAGAGAATTGAGGCGTGCGTCGAGATCACCCTTATTGGCAAAGTCGGCATGGAATCGGTGTTGTCCATCACTATCAACCATAATGATTCGGTCATCACCGCGTTCGATCATGCGTCCGAGTAGGTCGATATCTTTAACGGCATCGGCAGGGACGCGGTTCTTGTCAAGAAAGCGTGGCAGTTGGCGATCGGGGTAAAGCATGAAGGATCGTTGGTCGGGCCGATAAATAGCGCTGGCGAACAGCGCCTCAATGACGTCCGCCGCCGTATTCGGGCTGAGCGCGCCGGCGCTGAGTGCGGCTACTTGGCCTTCCAGCATGGGCCCGAGTTTTTCAGCATGTAGGCCGTCTCCGTGAACCTGCAGGGTACTGTAGGCATGGTACAAACCGTCATCGCGGCGATTCGCTTCAATACTGTGATCGATTGCAACAAGGGCGTCGTCTAACAGCGCGTCGATTTGCGGCACGCCAATATCGGTTTTGGCGCTAAAGCGACCGGCTGCGTATAGCGTCTCGCGATGCCGGCTCGCGGCTTCGCCCAACATGCGCAGTGAGTCGAGTCGCTGTTGCGGTGTCAATGATTCGGCGCCCAACTTCGGCCGCAAGTCGGCGAGTGCCGCCGCCGTGTTGGCGAGCCAGTCGGCAACCTCAGCGGAAACCTCGACATCAGCGGTTTCGTCAGTCAATAACGACTGCAGAAACAAGACAAAGCGTCGCAAGTAGTACAACGTAACCATCGAGATGCCTTGGCCAACCAAAGCGTTGTTCGCGTCGTTCCACTCCGGGCGTTGGGTATTGAGCCAAATACCATTATCGACCACCAAGTTGCCGAGTTTCGCGAGCAACGTGACGAGGAGTTTCTCCATAAGATTGACGCGGTAGATGTCTCCGTCAGCGTCGAAAACCAACTTGCCGTCGGCCCCGAGGTCAGTAACGCGTTGCTCGATCGTTCTGGCTAGAGACTCATCAAAGTCGACGGTTTGCTTCGGGTTGTCTAGCAGCTGATCAAACGGGCGAATGCGGTAGGGTACGTTGGCATAGCAATACAACGGTGAACGTAATGATTGGCCTAATCGTCCCGGGTGAAATTGTTTTGATAGCTCAAGCAGCTTTTGCAGGTAAATCACCTGGTGATCACCCCAATAGCCGATATAGCTCCAAGGATTTTCCGGTTCTTCGACCTCCCAATCGATACCTTCTTTGGTAATTCGATACGGGTTGTAGCCATCGATCGTGGAGGCATTGACGAACTTTGCAATCATGTTGTCAACGAATTCCGGATAGCTGAACGCCAATGCTTCCCAGTTTTGAAAGATGTCCCGCCAATTTCCCTCGTACGACAATAACGGGTCACCAAGATTGTCTTTGAGATTGATCGCAAACTGGTTCCAGGGGCGGCTAGGATCGCCGTGCCGGCGTCCAAATGTAATCGGCAGGTACTCGCTGCACAGGCGCAACAGCTGCATGTCGCCATGTGCATCGACACGCTGGCGTAGATCGGCGAATGCCAGCTCGTCGGGAAGCTCAGCAAGAAAGGCCTTATTGCGCGCATACACGTCGACATTGAAACTCTTAACGGTACGTGCGAAGTCCCGCGACGGGACGTTGTATTGGTCGTAGAAATACCCGCCACGCAGCACGTTAAACAACACGTTGGCGTAATGGTGTACCGCGACTTTTTCTTGAGCGGTGCTCTGGTTTGCATCGCTACTGGCCATGATGCGCGCCAGTTTCTCCGACCCGTCTCGGACCGAATCTTCCAAAGCCACAGCAATGCCGGTTGGGTCTACGAGTTGTTTTTGTAACGCAACGACATCGCCCTGCGACTGCTCAATATTGGCGACAAGTTGCCATTGATGGTGCGTAGCGGCATTAAGGTTGATGCGCGTGCTGGCAAAATAAGCGCCTCTAATGCCACGTTTTTGTTGCTCGGCGGTGACCGGAAGCCCACGGCGGAAACGATTCAGTTGCTCGGACGACAGCAGCACGGTGGCATTATCCAGCCCCAAGCAAAATACCGTATTCGCGCGCAGCGATTCGCTCGGTTCCGCACGGTCGGTAATGCCCGAGTACAGTGTGAATACCGCCAAACCAGTGCTTTCGTCTAGCTCTGTCCACTTATAGGCATCCACCAAGTTGCTGGTATTGGTTTGTGCAAATCGCGGCGTGCCGGCGGGCAGCACATTTTGTAGCCCGTCGACGATTTCGATCGATAGTGCCTGCTTGCCGACGTTGGCCAACTCACACTGGCGCATGAAACCAAACGTATCGCTCGTCGCCCAGGTATAGCGAAACTCAAGACCGAGATCGTGATTGAGTTCTTCAAAGCACAGCTTGTTACCGAGCAGATTCTTGTACAGGTGGCGGCTGACGCTAAAACGGTGGTCATGTTCGCGATTAAACGGTTCCCAGGTTTCCTCACGACCGCCACTGGATACTCGCAGGATGGTCTTCGGGCCGGTGTCGTGCCCACTCTGATGAATCTTGTCGACCGTGGAATAGGAGAACAAAGCGGTTTCTGGCGACACACGGCCGGCCGTGAGCCCGCCGGTCGATGATGCAAACAGCCAGTGGTCGACGTTGGATACCACGCTTACGAAAAATGGCGCCATGTCATCGACGTGACGAATCGCATAGTAGCGTTCGCCGTTCAGATCAACGAATTCGCCGTCCACTTTTCGTGCGCCGGGCCCTCTAGAATGTAACGCTGTAACCAAGACCTTCCTCCATGATTACTCGAATAGCACCAGCTCGCCAAACAAGCCGGCGTCAATCCAACCGCGGTCTTTCGGACCTGACGGCACCGATTCGGACCCGATAAAGTTTTCACGCAGCTCGCTGCCGTCGTTGTCACAATAGGCGACCATTAGACCCATGACTTTGCCTGCGAAGAGCGTGACCGGCTCATTGCTGTCACTGGTATCGACATAGGCATCGGGATAGATGTTGATCGCCAATTCCCAGACGACGGTGTTGTCGTGTTGCTGCCAACGGCTTTCAGCATGATGGCTGTAATCGCGGGCCTTGCCGTCGGTACCGATATCGACAGCCTTGTTGTCGAGTGAAAAGTGGTAAGCGAACGCGTTGTGGCTGTATTGGTGGTCGCCGCCCGAATAGTCCTCATCCAGGAAGATCTCAAAGCTATCATCGTCCCAGTATTGGACTAACGGGTCGCGATGCGTATCGATCAGCGTGTCGTCGACGAATTCGCCCAGGATATAGATGCGATCCGCGGTCCAAACCACCTTAAATCGACCTGAGAAGTCCTCGGGCGCGTATTCCGGGCCAAGCCAGCGGTAATCGATCGGCCGCCATACCGCGTTATCCCATGCGGTGTCGTCAGCGGCACCATCGATGATCGGGGCGGTTTCCGCACGCGGTGCTTGATAGCGAGAGCGATCCTCCGAGTGGCTGGCATCGGCCGTAAATGCCACCGCCGGGAAGGGCAGTAGCGTCAAGCTGACAAGGATAGGTTTGAGATGGTGATTCATGGTTTTTGATGGCGCTGGCCGTCTCCGCGTAGTGCCCGCCTTATACCCCAAAGGCACGCGAATTCGGAGCCCGGGAGGCGTTCCTAGCTGTGTGAAAAACCTTGTAAAAACAACATTGTATATCCCCCTCGGCGCCGTGCTTTCCAGCTGTTCTTGTTTTTTGCATTGAAGCTGACAGCGCTGTCATTAATAATAGTCGTGAGAGCTGATTTTGTCCATAGATGGAGGTCGCAAAATGACGCGTAACAAGAGCCACGTTTTGGGGGTATTTCTAGTGCTGCTGGTGGCGTGTCAGGCAACGGAAGAGCCGTCGCCGGCACCCTGGGCGATAAATGTCGGGGGCGGCGCCTACGCCGGCGTCGAAGGCACCGCGTTCCGCGCTGAAGAAGCGGTCAGCGGTGGAACCGCCGGGACGATGGCTGTGGTTAAAGGCAGTCAGGATCCGGAGTTGTATCGAACCTATCGAGAGGGTGACATTGTCATCGATGTCGCGGTGGCAAACGCGACTTACGACGTGACATTCCATTTCGCTGAACCCGCCGACATTGGTGGCGGCGAGCGTGTATTTGACGCATTTGCTGAGGGCCAGCGCGTTATTGATGATCTTGACGTCATGGCGTTTCGCGACGGCAAGGTTTACTCGGCGCTTACGGTAACGGTGCCGAATGTCGAAGTCACCGACGGCGAACTAAATATTTATTTCGAAGCCAGCGCGGGTGAACCGGTGTTGAGCGCTTTGGTGGTTATGCCAAAACAGCCAACCGGCGACTGGTCGCTGGTATGGAATGACGAATTCGATGGTGATGTCATTGATGAGTCGAAATGGAGTGCCCGAGTGTGGGCACCTCGCAAAGTCAATGACGAAGACCAGGCGTATACCGACCGACCGAAAAATCTCCGCGTCGTCGACGGTATGTTGGTGATCGAGGCTCACAAGGAAGACTATCAGGGTGCGAATTACACCTCCGGCCGACTGCATACGGAAGGTAAAGGTGATTTTCTGTACGGGCGATTCGAAATTCGTGCCAAGTTACCGCATGGCCAGGGATCGTGGCCGGCGATATGGATGTTACCGAGCGACCCGTACCGTTACTCGACGACGTGCGAGCCAGGTGAAGACTGGCAGGGCAGTTCAACCTGCGACGCGTGGCCGAATTCTGGTGAGATCGACATCATGGAGCACGTCGGTTATCAGATGAATCACGTGCACGGCACGGTACACAACGAGGCCTACTATTGGGTTAAGTGGGAGCAGCGCAAAGGGCGCGTACTACCCACGCCGGTTGACGAAAACTTTCACGTGTATGCGTTGGAATGGACGCCGGAACGTATCGACATGTTCGTCGATGACGTGCACTACTTTACGTACGTTAATGAGGGCACGGGATGGAACGCCTGGCCCTATGACCATGAGTTCTTCTTAATTCTGAATATCGCCGTTGGCGGTGTTTGGGGGCGTGCCGGTGGGCCTATCGATGATTCGATCTTTCCACAACAGCTGCTGATCGACTATGTCCGTGTGTATGAACCGGCGCAATAATCCTGTTAGCGACTGTTGATGATGTCTTCTTTTAGTAGCTCGAATTCTTCGTCGGTGACGTAACCGGCATCTTTGAGTTCGCCGAGTTCGCGCAACAGTTGCAGGATTCGTTGCATATTGGCGCGGTCGGGCGGTGCCGCGGTTCGCGCTGGTTGGGGCGCAGCGACCGGGCTTCCGGGTGCCGCTGCAGATGATTCCGCCGGTCCAGCGGCAGCCGCTTGTTGCTGCTGTAGCCGTTGTGCTTCGGCCTGGCGGCGTTTCTCTTCAATCTCGGCTTGGCGTTCCGCGTCGATCGCGATGCGCTGATTAGCGATCTTGCCGCGTTCCGCAGCCAGGTTGTCGTCCTGCGCCAACAAGGAGCCGGAAAATATCAATACAGCGGCACAGAGGGCGGCCGTCGATTTAGTTACGGTCGGCTTGCCGATGAACGGCGGTTGCATAGTCGATTGGCTCATTGGAATATCCTAGTGAATAGCCGAGACAATTGCTAACCGATAGGTCGATGCCGACGGTGTGTGGATGCATCGCCGAGATGACTGCCGGCTGAAACCCAGTGCAAAAAAAATAGGCGACGCCCGCTGCAACTGCCGCTATCATCCCCGTTTTTGCGCCCGGGCAATTTTGCGGTGAGCGACAACTGGTCTCTACATAAATTTGGTGGCAGCAGCCTGGCGGATGCCGGCTGCTACGAGCGCGTTGCCAAATACCTTATGGGGCTGGAAGGCCGGCGCCTGGGCGTGGTGGTTTCGGCGATGGGCGGCATGACTGACTCGCTGTTAGCGCTGGTGGGCCTGGCTGAGCGTGACGACCCGCTGGTGGTCGATGAGCTTACCGCGGTCGGTAATCGCTATGCACAAACCGTAGAGCGGCTCACCACTGGCCAGCGGCGAGTTGCCTTGCTCGATGCCTGGGGCGCAGATGCCGACGATATTCGTGCCGTCCTGGCGGACGTTACGCAAAGAAAGGCTGCATCACAGCGAAGCCGTGACATCGTATCGGGACTCGGCGAGCTTTGGTCGGCGCGGCTACTGTCGGCATTGCTCAATACTCACGAGCATCCGGCGGACTGGCTTGATGCACGCAAGGTCTTGGTGGTGAGTCCCGCCGAGCTCGGTCCCACGGTCGACTGGTCGAAAACGCAAGACAATTTTGATCGGGAAGTGGCCGGAACTCACGGGACGGTTGTCATCACCGGTTTCATTGCGTCAGATGAGGAAGGTCTGCAAACCACATTGGGTCGAAACGGCAGCGATTATTCCGCAGCGATTTTTGCTGCGCTGGCGAACGCTCGTGATGTCACGATTTGGACCGACGTCGATGGCGTGTTGAGCGCGGACCCGAATCAAGTACCGGATGCGACGGTAATTCATCGTATGACCTACAACGAAGCGATGGAGCTGGCGTACTTTGGTGCCAAGGTGATCCATCCGCAGACGCTGGGGCCGGTGATCGCGAAGAACATCCCACTCAACATTCGCAATACGTTTAATGCCGATCACCCCGGTACGCGAATCGGTGGACACGAATCGGAGGTCGCCGGAGTTAAAGGTATTACGGCGATTACCGGAATGGCTCTGGTGAATCTGGAAGGGGCCGGCATGATCGGCGTGCCCGGTACCGCAGATCGTATGTTTCGTGCGCTGAAAAATGCCAGCGTCTCGGTCACGCTGATTTCGCAGGCGAGTTCTGAACATTCGATTTGCATCGCGGTTCCTGAACTGCTGGCAAGTCGGGCAGGCGATGTGATTCGTGACGAGTTTGCGGAGGAATTGGATGCCGGTCAGATTCAGCGCGTTGATGTCACCGAATCGCAAAGCATCGTCGCGGTCGTCGGCGATGGTATGGCCGGTACACCCGGCGTCGCCGCACGATTTTTTACGACGTTGGCCGATGAAGGCATCAACATTCGCGCCATCGCGCAAGGGTCTTCTGAGCGCAATATTTCCGCGGTCATTGAGTCGAGCGATGTTGCGCTCGCGCTCCGTGCGGCGCACGCAGGATTTGAATTAAATGTAAGGACACAGAATGACTGAAAGCGTAACCGCGTTCGCTCCCGCATCGATCGGCAACCTGGCGGTCGGTTTCGATATGCTCGGAGCGGCGTTGACCGGCGTCGGCGATCGCGTCACTGCGCGACGCACCGACGAGCCGGGTATCAGCGTCGACGGTGTGTTCGGCCTCGACGGCAAACCGCATCCGTATTTGGCAACCGATCCGGATCACAATACTGCGTCGATTGCCGCCAAAGCATTGTGGAATGATTACGGCGATAGTCACGGCGTGGCGTTGTCGATTTACAAAGGCGTGCCCTTGCAATCGGGTATGGGCAGCTCTGCAGCGTCGGCGGTTGCGGCCACGGTGGCGGTTAATGAGTTTGTTAGCACACCATTACCGGTAGCCAACCTATTGGCGTACGCGCTCACCGGCGAGCAGTATGCTAGCGGCGGGTTACACGCTGACAATGTGGCGCCAAGCCTGATGGGTGGCATGGTGTATTGCCCACAAGTGCTGCTGCCTAAGGCCTATCATGTGCCGGCACCGCAGGGCGTATCGGCCGTGTTGGTGCATCCGGAAATGCAGGTCAATACGGCCCACGCGCGCGCTAAGTTGGCGAAGAGTTATTCGACCGAGCAATGGCTCACGCAGCAGGGCTATTTAGGCGGATTCATGCTTGCCTGTGCAACGAATGATATTGATCTTATCCGCGACACACTCAAAGATGTAATCATCGAGCCGCAGCGGTCAGCCGCGGTGCCGTGCTTCGAAGCTGTGAAGGATGCGGCGGAGCGAAAGGGTGCCTTGGGCTTTAGTTTGTCCGGCAGTGGACCGAGTCTGTTCGCGTTGGTCGAGGAGGTTGGTGCGAAAAGTATGGCAACCGCGATGGAGCAGGCTTGCCGGAGTATGGGTTACGACTGTCAGTCGTACATTACTCGGCTTGATGCACCTGGCGCGCATATCGAGGCGGACTGATGCAGTTCGTTAGTACGCGTGGCGCAGGTCCGGTCGATATTGGCCAGGCGCTCGCGGACGGTCTTGCTAAAGACGGCGGTTTATACGTGCCGGCCACATTGCCGACGTTTAGTGCCGCCGAGTTTGCCGACCTGCAGCTCACCGCGGTCGCGAAAACGCTACTCGCACCGTTTTTTGTCGGTAGCCCACTTAACGAACACCTGGATGCGATTGTCGCTGAGACGTTTAGTTTTGATGTCCCGGTTCGGCCGCTGTCTACGGAGAGTGGTCGAGCGTCTCTGTTGGAGCTATTCCACGGGCCAACCGCAGCGTTCAAAGATGTCGGTGCGGGGTTTCTCGCTGCGTGTATCAGCCGGTTGGAAGCGAATGCTGCGTCGCCACTCACCATTCTGGTAGCGACGTCAGGAGACACTGGCGGTGCGGTTGCGGCGGCATTTGATCGGCGTGCGAATATTCGGGTGGTCGTGTTATATCCCGATGGCCGGGTGTCGGATCGGCAGGCGCATCAATTGAGCTGTTGGAGCGACAACGTATTGTCGCTGGCAGTCGACGGTACGTTCGACGAGTGCCAGGCGCTCGTCAAGCGCGCAATGACCGACGCCGACCTTCGGGCTAAATATCGTTTTAGTTCGGCGAACAGTATCAATATCGGTCGCTTACTACCGCAGTGTACTTACTATGCGTTTGCCAGCCTCAATCACTACCGAAAAACCGGCAACAAGCCGGGTTTTGTCATCCCGACAGGCAACCTAGGCAATGCCTTAGCCTGTGTGTTGGCGCGTGAAATGGGACTGCCGATCGGACCGATCGTATTGGCCACCAATGCCAATCGAACCATTGCCGATTATTTCGATTCCTTGGATTGGCAGCCGCGGGCGAGCATTGCAACGCTGGCGTCGGCGATGGATGTCGGCAATCCGAGTAATATGGAACGGCTACGTGGCCTTCTCGGTGAGGCAGACGTGTTGCGCGAACAATTGAGCGTGCAAGTGATCGATGACGCCGGCATCCGCGACGGAATCGGTCGCGACTTTGCCGAATTCAATATTGTGAGTTGTCCGCACACCGCAACCGCGACGCAAGTTTGGCGCGCTTTGTCCGCATCCGATACCGACTGGATTTTGGTCGCTACGGCGCATGCGGCCAAGTTCGAAACCATTGTCGAGCCAATCATCGGTCAATCGGTTCAAATACCCGAATCGTTGGCAGCCGTATTGTCGCAACCGAGCCGCGCTGTGCAGGTCGATGCGACGATGGACGCGGTGGTTGCCGCCATGGGGGCGCGATTTTCCTGCAACGCTTGACCTGGCTGCCGACTGCGGCCATTAATAGGGCGTTGTATATAGTCGCTTAGGCACATGTCCGACTTTTTTTCACAAGAATGGCTTCCGTGGGTCATTGCCGGGAGTGTCGTTGCTATCGGTTTTGTCGGCTGGCTGATCCGTCGTCGCGGCCGTGGCAGCGATTTGCAGCAAGTGCTCGACGCGATTGGCTACGACCGCATTGACGGCGTGTTGATTCCCAATGGCGACGATGGGGAAATCCAGATTGACCATCTGCTATTGACGTCTCGCGGATTGCTGATTGTCGATGTTAAGGAAGTCAGTGGCACGGTCTTTGGCGGCGATAAGTTGGACAACTGGACCGTGATCAGCGACCAGCATCGATTTACCTTCAGCAACCCGCAGCCGGCGCTGTACGATCGGGTGGCGGCGGTTCGACACATCGTGCGCCAGGTTCCGGTAGAAGGGCGATTAGTCTTCCTTGATGGTGCCGAATTTACGAAGGGTACGCCCGACGGAGTTACCGATGTCGCGACACTCGACCGCGAGTTTCGCGAAACGGATCGCGATGCCGGCAAATTCAAAATCGAAGCGTTTAAGCCGCACTGGGATCAGATTCGCAAAGCCGCGCTAAATATTGAGTTAGGCGAACAGTACGGCGCGCCGATGAAATCGGACGCCGATTGAGCGAAACCCATCGCATTACGGTAACGGGCGCAACCTCCGCGGATGTCGCAGCGATTTCCCAAATCGGCACGCAATCGTTTCGCGATGCCTATGGTGAATGGACTGCGCCGGCGGCGCTGGCGAGCCACCTTGATGATTACTTTAGTGAGCGAGCGGTGCGCCAGGTGATGGACGACGGCAGTGCCACTTACTTGATTGCTCGCGTTGGCGACGAAGCGGGCGGTTTACTGCTATACCGCCATGCACCGTGCCCCAGCGGTCCGCAATATGCGGATGCATTGGAGCTTTGGCAGTTGTACATCGACCCGCGCATGCAGCGTTTGGGGCTGGGCAGGCATTTGGTGAACGCTCTTATTGAGCATTCGCATACCGTCGCCGCTAATGGGATATGGCTGTCGGTTTGGCAAGACGCTGATTGGGCGCAGCGCTTTTACGCCTCGTGCGGATTTCAGAAGGTAGGAATCGCCGCGTTTGACATCGGCAATGAGTCGTTTTCCGACGATATTCTTTGGCGTCCGCCGGACTAATTACTTGCCAGACCAAAGAAACGCTGCGCGTTAGCGGTGGTTATTGCGGCGACGTGTGCTTCGCTTTGTCCGCGCGCTTCGGCAATCACCCGCAGCACCTCGGGCAAGTAGGCCGGTTCGTTACGTCGGGTGTCAGGCTTGGGCCGTAAGGTCCGCGGTAACAGATACGGCGCATCGGTTTCGAGCATCAACCGATCGTCCGGAATCTCGCCGACAATCGAGTACAGATCACGGCCGCGGCGCTCATCACAGACCCAGCCCGTAATGCCAATATACAAGCCCAGCTCAAGATAAGCGTGCAGTGCGTCGCGATCAGCCGTAAAACAATGCGCCACTGCGCGGGAAATGCGCGGCATCGCCGGCGCCAGTACGTCGACAAAATCATCGTGCGCATCGCGCTGATGCAGAAACACCGGGTAACCGGTGTCCATCGCGATGTCCAGTTGGCTGCGAAATGCCTCAAGCTGGTCTTCACGCGGTGAAAAGTTGCGAAAGTAATCGAGACCACATTCACCGACCGCGACTACCGAGCGACGCAACACCAGAGATCGGATCAGCTCATCGCTCGCGTCGGTATAGTCGCTGGCATGGTGCGGGTGCACGCCGGCCGTCGAAAACAGCTGCCCTGGGTGCGTTTCCGCCAGATCTGCGGCGTCGATATTCGACTGGTCGCTGCTGCCGGTAATCACCAGCTGGGAGACGCCTGCAGCGGCGGCGCGAAGGAGGACCTCATCGCGGTCATCGTCGAAGCTGTCGTGCGCCAGGTTGGCGCCTATATCTATTAGGGTGTGCGGCATGAAAGCTCTGAATCGCCAATATTCGCCGGATTAGGGCATTCGGTCGGGGCAATTGCAACCCTTTCTCGCTGAGCGGTATCTAACTTGTAAATATCCCCAAAACGGATGAGCGAGTCATGAATAAACACCTTTCAAAAGCAGCGATGTCGGTCAGTTTGCTGGCCATGATGATGTTGTCCGTCGCCACGCCGGCGCAGGCCAGCATTAACAAAGACATTCAAATTTCCGCCGGTAGTGAGTCTGACGGCGATTCATCGGTCAACGGTGACATCCGAGTGGGTTCCGGCGCAGTCGTCACCGGTGGCCTCAGTACCGTCAACGGCAGTATTACGGTCGACTCCGATGCGACCGTGCGTGACGTATCCACCGTCAACGGTTCGTTAGAAATCGAAGCCGGCGTTACCACCAAAGATCTGGAAACCGTCAATGGTTCGATCACTCTGGACGGTAATGTCGATGTCGATGGCGGTGTCGAGGCGGTGAACGGCAAAATTCGCATGAAAGCAGGCAGTACCGTTGCCGATGATGTCAGCAACGTCAATGGCAAAATCAACATCACCGCAACGGAAATCGGCGGCGATCTGTCGACCGTCAGCGGCAACATCACGTTGTCCGATGGCGCTGTCGTCAAAGGCGATCTGATCGTCGAGGAGCCCAGTGGCTGGGGTTGGAAGAACCGCAAAAAGCCGAAAATCGTTATCGGCCCGAACTCACGGGTTGAGGGCAACATCGTGCTGGAGCAAGAAGTCGATCTGTATATCAGCGATTCGGCCGAAGTCGGCGGCGTTCAAGGCAAGATGAGCATGAGTGACGCAATGCGCTTCGACGGAAATTCGCCCTAGTCGATTCGACTCAGATCAATCTCCTGGCGTTAATTTCGCCATAGCGAGGCAGATGTCAGTAAAATAGGGGCGTGCAGTCCTCGGCCCAACAACTCGCACTGTTCTCAGACAAAGAAGAGCCCGGCACCTCGTCGGGCTTTTCTGTGCGTCCCAGTAAGCGCGCCAAGCGCCTGTCGATCAAAGTGTATCCGCGCGGTCGGGTTGAGGTGGTGGTGCCGGCGCGTACCAAGGCAGCCGATGTCGAGGCATTTGTCGCCGAGAATCAGACCTGGATTGACGATGCGCGCGCCGCGTTCGCCAAGATTCATCCGCCGGAGCCGTTTCAATTGCCGCAGTGGATCGATATGGCGGCCATCGCGCAGCGATTTCGCGTGCAGTACGAACGTCCCTCTGCCGGGCGCTCAGTGCGCTCCCGGACCCGCCACAATACCGTCATACTCAGCGGCTGTACCCAGGATGAGCAGGAGTGCGTGGCGGCGCTGAAACGCTGGCTCACCAAGCTGGCTCGCAAGGAGCTGGGCCGACGGCTCGATGCGGTGGCCAGCGAAATCGGTCTCGGTTACGACCGGCTGCAGGTCCGCGGTCAACGTACCTGCTGGGGGAGTCACTCATCCACCGGGACCATCAGTCTGAATTATTGCATGTTGTTTCTCGACCCGGATGCGGTCAGATATCTGCTGGTGCACGAACTTTGTCACGGCAAACATATGAACCATTCGAAGCGATTTTGGAACCTCGTAGGCCGATTTGAGCCGCGCTACAAGCAGCTCGACAAAGCGGTAAGCGATGCCTGGAGTCGAGTTCCGGTTTGGTTGGGAATCAATTAGAAAACAATTAGTTATAGTAACTAATTAAAGTCTATTGTCAGCCTTGATCCAAGAGCTCACGAAGGTTGATGACCGCCGCATTGGCACGTGCCAAATAGTTCGCCATCACTAAGGAATGATTGGCGAAAAAGCCGTACCCGCTGCCATTGAGTATCACCGGTGAATTCAGCGGCTGCAGGCTGGCTTCGAGTTCGCGAATAATCTGACGGATGCTGGCGCGGGCATTTTTATCGTCCAATACATGGGCGAAATCCAACTCAACCGCTCGGAAAAAATGCAGCAATGCCCAGGCCGTGCCGCGTGCTTCGAAAAAAACATCGTCGACCTCGAACCATGAGGTTTCAACATCGAGCGTATCGGGCTGCGGATTGGAGGCGGCCGCGGAGGGGTCGCCGGCAAGATTTTCATTGATCCGATTTACCGCGACGCTGTCCCCGAGTCGTCGAGTGGTGCTGCCCAACCGCATTTCCACCTGCAGCAACCACTCCCTGAGGTTATCAGCGCGGGCATAGAACTGCGCATTGAGGTCCGAATCATCGGCCAGTCGGTCACGATAGCTCTTGAATCCCCGAATGGCATCGCGGTACTCCGACTCGCTGGTCGGGAATATCCACGAATTGGCGTCAATAAAGAACGCCTGCTCGGCATCGCGAACTTCTTCATCTTCTTTGGATTGCGATTGGCTGCGACTGTAGTTGTTGCGAATCACCCGCGCCATATCTCGAACCTGCTGCAGTACGCCAAACTCAAAGTTCGGCATGTTGTCGAGAAGTACCCCGGGCGGTAGACGGTCGTTGTGTAGGTACCCACCGGGTTTTTCTAGGAGCGTTTCGGCCACCCGCACCAACGCGTCGGCTGTTGCGTAGCCGACCACGACCTGGTCGTCATTGACGCTTTGATTGACCCAGAAAACGTCGGGCGTACGCGACCAATAGATGCCGAGAATGCTGAACACCAGCAACACAGAACCGACGCCATAGCCGACCCATAGGGGCCAGCGGCGTTTCTTGAGAAATTTCGCTGCGGATTCGCCTGCCATCAGGACACCAATTCTACCAGTTCAGGGAGCGTAGTCCCGGCTTTGCCAATAACACAATGATCGAATTGACTGCTTAGCGGAGTCGGTTCGAGGTTGAACTCCGCTGCGCATGCACCGTTGTCCTGAGCGAGTTCGGCAAGACCGGCGGCCGGATAGACCTGCGACGAGGTACCGACGGCGAGAAAAACGTCGCAACCGGCGGCGGCTGCGAGCGATCGTTGTATCGCATCGGCAGGGATGCCTTCGCCAAACCACACTACGCCGGGTCGGACACGGGCGGCGCAGGCTGGGCAGTACGGTGCCGTCTCAATGTCATCGTCGACATCGACGATGACGCCTTCGACAAAACACCGGTTAACGAACAAGTTACCGTGAAATTCGATGACATCGCGGCTGCCGGCACGCTGGTGCAGCCCGTCGACATTTTGTGTGATCAAGGTCAATGTCTTGACGGTATCTGCAAGCGATGCGATCGCGACGTGTGCTGCGTTCGGCGCCACTTTCGACACCAGCTGCCGCCGCCACCGATACCACTGCCATACGAAATCCGGGTCGCGAGAAAACGCTTCCGGTGTCGCCAGGTCTTCCGGCCGGTGTTTTTCCCACAATCCCTGCTGTGCCTCACGAAATGTCGGGATGCCACTTTCGGCTGAGATGCCGGCACCGGTGACCACGCAAACATGTTGAGCGTCACGGATTGCTTCAACTAACTTCGACGGGATCATCTTCTAGAGGCACGCCGAAGGGTCGCTGGCGAGTGCGAGACAAGGAAAGCGCGGCCGAGAAAGCGGAGTGTACACGGTTAGTGCATGAGCATTTCGAGGCTGTGCTTAACGCCGTATCGTGCCACCAGCGGAACTGTCGGCGCGTCGCTAGGCGGCGAGTTGGCGTAAAACGTAATGCAAAATGCCGCCATGCTCGTAATAGTCGCGTTCTTTCGGCGTATCGATACGCACCAACGCTTCGAATTCGGTGGTTGACCCATCTTCGGCGGTCGCCGTCACGTTCACAGTTTCGGCATCGGCATCGGTGTGACCGGAAATATCGAACGTCTCGCTGCCGTCGAGGCCGAGTGACTCGGCGTTCTCACCGTCTGTGAATTGCAGTGGCAATACGCCCATACCGATCAAATTGGAACGGTGAATACGCTCGTAACTTGCCGCGATGACCGCTTTAACACCGAGCAATAGCGTGCCCTTGGCCGCCCAGTCGCGCGATGAGCCGGTGCCGTATTCGCTACCGGCAAGCACGATCAGCGGTGTGCCTTCTTCTTTGTACTTCAACGAAGCATCATAAATCGACATCTGCTCGCCACTCGGTTGATGGCGCGTCCAGCCACCCTCGGTACCCGGTGCCAGTTGATTGCGGAGTCGAATATTCGCAAACGTGCCACGCATCATGACCTCGTGATTGCCACGCCGGGATCCGTACGAGTTAAAGTTGTGTGGCTCGATATCGTGCGATCGCAAATACGCTGCAGCCGGACTATCAGCAGAGATACTGCCGGCGGGCGAGATGTGGTCGGTGGTGACCGAGTCGCCGAGCAGTGCCAACACGCGCGCACCGGAGATATCGGTTACCGCTTCCGGTTCGAGCGTCATGCCTTCGAAGTAGGGCGGATTTTTCACGTAGGTCGATGCTTCGTCCCAGGTGTAAATTTCTCCTTCCGGAGAATCGATGCGATTCCAGTTTTCATCGCCGGCGAACACGCTGTCGTAGCTCGACTTAAACATGTCCGAATCGATGTTCTCAGCGATGACCGAATTGATTTCGGTCATGCTCGGCCAAATGTCTTTGAGATACACGTCGTTGCCGTCGTGATCTGTGCCGAGCGCATCATTGAACAAGTTGACGTCCATGTTGCCGGCCAGCGCATAGGCAACGACCAGCGGCGGCGAGGCCAAGAAGTTCATTCGAACCAAAGGGTGGATTCGGCCTTCAAAATTACGATTACCCGATAGCACGCTGGTGCCAATCAGGTTGCCTTCATTGACCGCCGCGGCGATTTCCGGTTTCAGCGGTCCCGAGTTGCCGATGCAGGTGGTACAGCCGTAGCCGACCGTGTAAAAACCCAGTGCCTCAAAATCATCCAGCAGTTCGCCTTTCTCAAGATAGTCGGTAACGACTTTCGAACCTGGCGCCAGGCTGGTCTTAACCCAAGGTTTCGACTGCAGGCCTTTTTCACGAGCATTGCGGGCTAACAAACCAGCGGCCACCATGACGGCGGGATTTGAGGTGTTCGTGCAGCTGGTGATCGAAGCGATCAGCACCGCGCCGTCGCGAATCTCGACGTCTTCACCATCAAGATCGGCCAGTGCAGAGCCGCCGCCATCGCGATCGGCAATAGCCGCTTCGAGATGTTTTTCGTAAGTTGTATCAGCGACGCTGACCAGTATGCGGTCCTGCGGTCGTTTCGGCCCGGCAATGCTGGGCTCGACCGTGCCCATGTCGAGTTCCAGTGTGTCGGAATACAGCGCATCCGGTTGGCCCTCATGACGCCACAGGCCCTGTTCTTTGGCATACGCTTCCACCAGCGCGATTTGCGACGCATCCCGACCGGAAAGTTCCAGGTAACGAAGGGTCTCGCCATCGATCGGAAATATTGCGCAGGTCGAACCAAATTCCGGTGACATGTTGCCAAGCGTGGCGCGATCGGCGAGCGGCAGTTGTGCCAGTCCGTCACCAAAGAATTCGACAAACTTTCCGACGACGCCTTTTTCACGCAGCATTTCCGTGACCGTGAGAACCAGGTCGGTCGCGGTAGCGCCTTCCTTAAGTGCGCCGGTGAGTTTGAAGCCAACCACCTGCGGGATCAGCATCGTGATCGGTTGTCCTAGCATTGCGGCTTCGGCTTCGATACCGCCGACGCCCCAGCCGAGCACGCCCAGGCCGTTAATCATCGTGGTGTGCGAATCGGTGCCGACCACCGTATCGGGATATGCACGCCGCACGCCGTCTTTCTCAACGTCGAAGACCAGCCGCGACAGATACTCCAGATTCACCTGGTGAACAATGCCGGTATTGGGCGGCACCACCCGGAAGTTCTCGAATGCGCTCTGGCCCCATTTCAAAAATGAGTAACGCTCACGGTTGCGTTGAAACTCGATCTTATTGTTCAGATCGAGCGCATTCGCAGCCCCATAATGATCGATCTGTACCGAGTGATCGATCACCAGCTCAGCGGGTGACAGTGGATTGATCTTGTCCGCGGACCCGCCCAGTTTGACGACCGCATCGCGCATCGCGGCCAGATCAACAACCGCGGGGACGCCGGTAAAGTCCTGCAGAATGACGCGGCTCGGAGTGAACGAAATTTCGGTCTCCGGAGCGGCGTTCGGATCCCAGGACGCCAGTGCAAGGATGTCATCGCGGGTGACGTCACGCCCATCCTCGAGGCGGAGCAGATTCTCCAGCAGAATCTTTAAGGAATAGGGAAGTTGATTGACGTGGCCCTGAGTAACGGCATCGAGGCGATAGATTTCGAAATCATTGCCGTCGACGGTCAGCGTCGAGCGTGCGCCGAAGCTGTCGGTCATCGTGGATTCTCCGGATATGTGGACTTAGCTGGCGGCGGCTAGCTGCCGGGGCGCGCATTATAGCCGATCGATCACAGCCCCGCCCAGACAACGCGGGCCGTCATAAAACACCACGTACTGCCCAGGAGCCACTGCGCGTTGTGGCTTGTCAAAGGAGACCGACAGCGAACCGTCGTTATTACCGCGAACTTCGCAGTCCTGGTCCGCCTGTCGATAACGGACTTTTGCGGCGCAGCGCATACCGTCCTGTAGCGCAGTGGGCGCAGCGCCAATCCAGCTCGGCTCGACCGCTGTCAAACTGGAAGACAGCAGGCGCTCGGACTCGCCTTGCTCGACGATCAGGCTATTGGTGTCGAGATCTTTGTCGACGACGTACCACGGCTCGTCGTTGGCATCCTGGCGCCCGCCAATGCCGAGTCCTTGTCGCTGGCCTAAGGTGTAGAACATCAGGCCGCGATGCTCACCGACCTCGCGGCCGTCGACGGCGTTGATCGGCCCCGGGTTGGCCGGTAAATACGTCTCGAGGAATTCGCGGAATGGCCGTTCGCCGATGAAGCAGATGCCGGTGCTGTCTTTCTTGTTGTGATTGGCGAGACCGCGGTCGCGGGCCAGCAGCCGAACCTCGTCTTTGGTCAGGTCGCCTAATGGGAACACCGTTTCGGCAAACGCATCCGCCGCTACCGCGTGTAAGAAGTAACTTTGATCCTTGTTGATGTCGACACCTTTGAGCAGTGCGCCTTCAGCGTCGATCACATCGCTGCGAGCGTAATGCCCGGTCGCCAGCAACTCGCCACCGAGTCGTTTGGCGTACTCACGAAACGTGCCGAACTTAATCTCGCGATTGCACAGGACGTCCGGATTGGGCGTGCGGCCGGCGCGATATTCGTCCAGGAAGTACTCGAATACGCGGTCTTTGTACTGCTCAGAGAAGTTCACATGATGCAGTGGGATGTCGAGTTGTTCGCAAACAGCACGGGCGTCCTGAAGATCTTCGGCGGCCGTGCAATAGCCTTCGTCATCTTCCCAGTTGGTCATATGCAAGGCCTGCACATTAGCGCCGGCATCCTGCAGCAACACAGCGGCGACAGCCGAGTCGACGCCACCGGACAGGCCGAGAATGACGTTACGATTTTGAAGATCCCGCGACATAGGCGGGCAAGTGTACTCCGAGGGAGCGGTCTACTTAAATTCCGAGTTGACGGAATTCCATTTCGACTTCGGATGCCAGCCAGATCTCGTCGAACATTTTGCCGTAGAGTTTGGCCACCGCCGGCTCGTAGGTGTCGGCGATGCCTTCCCAACGTTCGGCCTGCAGTCGATAGACCAATGCGGTTTCATCGGCGATGCAAAACGCTTCGGCGTGCGTACGCAGATCTTCGCGAACGTGGCGGAACTCGATGTAGGAATTCAGTCGTCGACCGAGGTGCACAAAATTATTGCCATTCTTGATCGCTCGCGAGGGGTCGGCGATCAGAACGCGAATGCGCGAATAGGTCTGCGACAGCACCATGCGCTTGATAACCTCGAGAAATTCCGGATCGTCATAAATGCCGGGTTCGAGATCATGCGTAAAGATAGACACCTTACGCTTCGCCGCACGGGCGACCTCGATAGCGGCAAGACGCATCTCTTCGCGGGTTGAAATTACCCAGCGCTTGCCTTGTTTGCGTGTTTCTTCCATGCCGGCTGTGTGAGTCCGATTTCTGCGTTCGATTTCTGGGTTCGAATCCAGTCCCTGGTAGGCATACCGCCTACAGGCCTGTCATCTTACCGGCTGGACTAATCTCGCTTTGCCAACTGCGTCACGTTTTTGTCGCGGAAATCCTTTAACTACAGGCGTTTGGCGAGGTTTTCTGCTAGGCCGAGGTAGGTTTCCGGCGTGAGCTGGAGGAGCCGTTCCTTGGCGTCGGCCGGGATCTCTAGGCCGTTGATGAACTCCCGCAGCAGAGATTCGGTTACGGCTTGGCCGCGAGTGAGGGCTTTGAGCTTCTCATAGGGTTCCGCGATGCCATAACGCCGCATGACGGTTTGAATGGGTTCGGCCAGCACCTCCCATGCATCGGCAATATCCGCTCGAACCGCCTCTTCATTGAGTTGAAGTTTTCCTAGGCCCTTGTTGAGTGAGGCCATCGCGATGGCGATATAGCCGAGCGCTACGCCGAAATTGCGCTGTACGGTGGAGTCGGTGAGATCTCGTTGCCAGCGTGAAATCGGCAGTTTCGCCGCGAAGTGCTCGAGCAACGCGTTCGCCATACCGAGATTGCCTTCGGCATTTTCGAAATCGATCGGGTTGACCTTGTGCGGCATCGTCGATGAGCCAACTTCGTCCTTTTCGACTTTCTGTTTGAAATAGCCGAGTGAGATGTAGGCCCAAACATCACGACACAGGTCGATGAGAATGGTGTTGTAACGGCACAGCGCGTGCGCGTATTCAGCGGTCCAGTCGTGCGGCTCAATCTGTGTCGTCAGGGTGTTGGCGTCGAGCCCGAGAGATTCGACAAAGCGCTGGCTAATCGACGGCCAGTCCGCTTCCGGGTAGGCCGCCACGTGAGCATTGAAATTGCCGACAGCGCCGTTGAACTTGCCGCGAATGACCAGATCCCGGAACGATTGCTGTGCACGTTCGAGGCGCGCATCAACGTTGATGAATTCTTTGCCAACCGTCGTCGGGCTGGCCGGCTGGCCGTGGGTGCGCGACAGCATCGGTACCGACGCATAGTCTCGAGCGATATTGCCGAGTTTGTTGCGTAACTCGCGCATCAGCGGCAGCAGCGCCTCGTCGCGAGCCGAGCGCAGCATCAACGCATAGGCGAGGTTGTTGATGTCTTCTGAGGTGCACGCGAAATGAATGAAGTTGCGGATGACGTCATTTTCGGGCCCGTTGCCAAGCTTATCGCCGATGAAATACTCGACCGCTTTAACATCGTGATTGGTCTTGGCTTCGATCGCTTTGATGCGATCGGCATCATCGATAGAGAAATCATCAACAATGCGATTGAGAACGTCTTTCATAACGTTCGACAACGGCTCAAATTCGGCGATGGCGGATTCGTCAGCCAGGCACTGCAGCCAGCGCACCTCGACCAAAACGCGGTACCGCATCAGGCCGTATTCGCTGAGAATGTCGCGCAGGGCGCTGACCTTGCTGGCGTATCGGCCGTCGACCGGCGAAAGAGCCTTTAGAGTAGAGACTTTCATGTCACGAAAACCGGTGTAGACTTGCGCGCAAAGCGCGCATCATACACCCACGGGACTCGCCGAGACAGGATCATGACAGACAAGGAATATCGAATAGAGAAGGACAGCATGGGCGAATTACAGGTACCGGCGAGTGCTCGCTGGGCGGCCCAGACGCAGCGTGCTGTCGAGAATTTCCCCATCAGCGGCATGCCGATGCCGTCGCGGTTCATCGCGGCGCTAGGGTTGGTCAAATGGGCGGCCGCCGGAGCCAACGCAGAACTGGGTCTGATCGGCACTAACGTCGCCATGGCGATCCAGAAAGCGGCTCTGGAAGTGGCTGACGGCCAGCACGATGCTGAGTTTCCCATCGACGTGTTTCAGACCGGTTCAGGAACCAGCTCGAATATGAATGCGAATGAGGTCATCGCGAACTTGGCCAGCGAAGCCAGCGAACGTGAAATACACCCGAACGATCATGTCAATATGAGTCAGAGCAGCAACGATGTGATTCCGACCTGCGTTCATGTGAGTGCGGCTTTGGCCATTCACAATCATCTCAAGCCCGCGCTAACCAGCCTTTCTAAAACTTTGGAAAAGAAGGCCGACGAGACCCGCGATATCGTCAAGACCGGCCGTACGCACCTGATGGACGCGATGCCGGTAACGCTAGGGCAGGAGCTTGACGGTTGGCGCGCACAGATCGATAGCGGCATTGCGCGGCTCGACGATGCGATGGCGAGGCTGTGTGCACTGGCACAGGGCGGCACCGCGGTGGGTACCGGTATTAACGCGCACCCCAAATTTGGTCAGAAGGTCGCGGTATTGCTCGGCGAACAAACCGGATTGGATTTCAAGAGTGCTGACTCCTGCTTTGAGGCGATGAGCTCACAGGACACCGCGGTAGAGGTATCCGGTCAGCTTCGCGTCATCGCCGTCAGCCTAACGAAGATTGCCAATGATCTGCGCTGGATGAACTCCGGGCCATTGGCCGGGTTTGGTGAGATCGCACTACCAGCACTGCAACCGGGATCGAGCATCATGCCGGGCAAAGTGAATCCGGTGATTCCGGAGGCGGTTGCGATGGTCGGTGCGCAGGTGGTTGGGAATGATGCAACCATTGCGATGGCGGGTCAGTCGGGCAACTTCCAGCTCAACGTCATGCTGCCGGTGGTTGCGTTCAACCTACTGCAAAGCATCGAAATCTTGGCGAATGGCGCGGTCTGCTTGGCCGACAATGCCATTGCCGGATTTACCGTCAACGAAGAGAACATCAATCGGGCGCTGGATCGGAATCCGATTCTGGTCACCGCGCTCAACCCGGTCATCGGCTATGAGCTGGGCGCGGCCGTGGCCAAAAAGGCGTATGCCGAAGGGCGAGCGGTCAAGGATGTGGCCAAAGAGATGACCGACCTGACCGACGAAGAGCTGGATCGGTTGTTGGATCCGGCGACGCTTACAAAGGGTGGAATCCAGAACTAAGCGGCATGGCGATCGATTCTTCTTTCGACGCTGCGGCGTTGCGCCGTGCCTTTGCCGGTACCGTCGTTCCGTCGGATCCGACGGATGTTATCGATCTACCGGGCAGCGAGCACTGGCCGGCGGATCTTAGGGCGAAGCTGGAGGGCTTACTCAAGCCTGCCGGCGTGCTGGTGCCCTTCATACAGCGCGCAGAGGGCCTAACCGTGCTCCTCACTGAACGATCCGCTGAGCTCAAGCACCATGCTGGGCAGGTCAGCTTCCCAGGCGGTGGCATGGAGCCGCATGACACCGACATCGGAGAAACCGCGCTGCGGGAAACCGAAGAGGAGGTCGGTATTGCGCGGGAGGCCGTGGAACTGGTGGGGTTCCTGGAACCGATGCCAACCGTTACTGGGTATGCGGTGACACCGGCCATCGGCCTGATTGCGGAACCGCCGGCGCTGGCCCTGGACGGTCAGGAAGTCGCCTCGGCTTTCGAAGTGCCGTTCGATTACTTATTGGATCGAGACAACGGCAAGATGATTGAACGCGAGCTGTTCGGCCGGCAGACCACGATGCTGGAGTATCACTATGACGGATATCGGATCTGGGGAGCGACAGCGATGATGATTATTCAGCTCCTAAAAATCATTTCAAAATAACGAGTTATGACGTCTATAGAGAAATTACTCGAAGTCATGGCTCGCCTGCGCGACCCGGATAACGGCTGTGCCTGGGACCTGCGCCAGGACTTTAAGTCGATCGCACCCTATACCCTGGAAGAGGCCTATGAGGTTGCCGACGCCATCGAGCGTGAGGATATGCCCGATCTCGAGGCCGAGCTCGGGGATTTGCTGTTCCAGGTGGTGTTTCATGCGCAAATGGCCAAAGACGCGGGCTTGTTCGATTTCAGCGACGTGGCGGCCGGTGTCGCCGATAAAATGACCCGCCGACATCCGCACGTCTTCGGCACCGACGAGGAGCTGGAAAAAGGTGCCGATGAAGACAGTTGGGAACGTATTAAAGCCGCAGAGCGTAAGGCGGGTGGTGATGATAGCGCCCTGGCCGGCGTCGCTAAGGCGTTGCCGGCACTGAAACGGGCGCAAAAACTCGGCGCACGCGCTGGCCGCGTCGGCTTCGATTGGCCGGAAATGTCCGGCGCCCGTGCCAAGATCAACGAAGAGCTGGCTGAACTCGAAGAGGCCGTGGGTACTCGGCGCCAAGAAGATATCAACGAAGAGTTTGGTGATTTGCTGTTCGCCGTGGTCAATCTGGCACGGCATCTCAATGTGGACCCCGAGCAGGCTTTAACGGGCTCGAACTACAAGTTTGAAGCGCGTTTTCGCGATATGGAGGCGGCGATTCGGGCGGAAGGCGAAGAAATGGCCGATCTCACGCTCGAAACGCTGGAGCAGCACTGGCGCGCCGCCAAGCGCCGTCTCAAACCCTGAGCCTAGGGAGTCAGTTCAGAATCCGTTCAGATTCAGCGTATTAGCCGTTCCGAAACCTGTTTTCCATTCAGCCAGGATTCATGGCGCCGAGCCTATCCTTGTTTCCAAGCTGGCATAGGGCCAGCTGCGAGCAAAAGGACAAGGATCATGAACAGCAAACGCTTAACAGCATCTATTGCAGCTCTGGCAATGTTGTTGGGCCTTTCGGTGGAGGCGGCAGCGAGCAACAGCCATCACCGCGCCCAATACGACTACGCTAAGGTCGTGAGTGCGCGACCGATCATCCGTTATGTGACGGTCAAAGAACCGGTCCGCGAGTGCTGGCACGAGACGCAGTACTACACCACGCATCATCGCCCGCCGGGCAATGCAGGCCGTACGTTACTCGGCGCCGCGATCGGTGGCGTGATTGGACACCAGTTTGGTAGCGGTCGCGGTAACGATGCGGCAACCATCGCCGGTGCGTTGATCGGCGGTGCGGTCGCCAACGAGAGCGGCTATGCCAACGGCCAGTACGGTCGCACCCAACATTCGCGCCCGGTTCGACGCTGCGAAACCCGCTATCGCCGGACCAAGCAGGAGCGGATCGACGGTTACGACGTGATCTATCGGTATCGCGGGCAAAAGTATCAGACCCGCATGCCGTATGACCCGGGTAACCGTCTGAAAATCCGCGTCGATGTGCGCCCGGCACGGTACTAACCCATTCCGGGCGGGCGTGTGACGACGTTCATTGCAATTGACCTGCCGACAGACGACACTGCCGGCAGCGTCTTTGCAGTAATTCGGGCCTTGTAACAGGACACCATCTTGCGAATTCTACTTTTTATAGTGTTGACCGGACTGTTTGGGTTTTTGCCCAATGCTGCTGATGCCGCCGATTGGCGTGATCAGGTCGAAGTTCTGGTCGCACAGCAAAACTGTAAAACGTTGCAGCAAGCCGTCGAGCAGGTACGTCGCAAGACCAGCGGGCAGATTCTTAGCGCTGAGACGCGCATGAAAGGGAATCGCGAAGAGCACCGTATCAAGGTCCTGACCCGTAAAGGCGAGGTGAAAACCCACAAAGTACAGGGTTGCCGCCGCAAGAATGGCTGACAACAACGGCTGAGAATCATGAGACTACTGGTAATTGAAGATGACGCGACGCTTCGCGCCTCACTCGTCGAGCAGTTAGGCGAAGGCGGTTTCGCGACCGAAGAAGCGGCCGACGGCAAAGAAGGTTTGTACTTTGCAATGGAATATCCGATCGACCTCGCGATCGTCGATTTAGGGCTGCCGGAAATGTCCGGTTTGGATTTGATTCGTGAAGTGCGCGCTCAAGGAAAAAGCTATCCGATTCTCATTTTGACCGCGCGTGATCGTTGGGAAGATAAGGTGTTGGGGTTGGAAGCCGGCGCCGATGACTACGTCGTCAAACCGTTTCATTTTGAAGAGGTGAGTGCGCGCGTCAACGCATTGCTGCGTCGCAGTGGTGGTTGGGCGTCCTCGACGATGACCGCGGGTCCGATGACGCTGGATATGTCTCGGCAAGAGGTCAAAATGAATGACGAGTCGGTCGAGCTCACCAGTTTCGAATACAAGATCATGGAGTATCTGATGGTGCGAGCCGGTCAGGTCATTTCGAAGTCGGAGTTGACCGAGCGGTTGTACGATCAAGACTTTGAGCGTGACAGTAACGTCATCGAAGTATTCATTGGTCGCCTGCGCAAGAAACTCGATCCGGAAAACACCATTAAGCCGATTGAGACGTTGCGTGGGCGTGGCTACCGTTTCGGCTTGGAACGCAATCAGGCGTGAGCCGGACTCTTCCCAGTTTAGGCTGACGCCATGTACTCGCTGAGCGCCAGGCTGCTTGTCTCGGTCAGCGTACTGTTGCTGCTATTTTTCGGTGCCACTATTGTGCTGCTGGATTTCGCGTTTCGCGACGCCGGTGAGCAAGCGCAGCGAGATATTCTCGATGGACACTTGATGTCGCTACTGGCGTCGGCAGAGCCCGGCAATACGGCTGAATTGCAAATGCCTATCGATCTGCCCGAAGCCCGCTTCGGCACGATTGATTCGGGCTTGTACGCGGAAATTCGACATCGAGACGGTGAGGCTTTTTGGCAATCGACCTCGGCGCTCGGTATGACGTTTCCTGATGTGGTGATCCCTGAGTACGGCAGCCCACGCTTCGCCGAGGAAGTCCTAACTGACGGAACGCCGCTATTGACGTTGACGATGGCGGTGCAGTGGGAGTTTCCTGACGAATCGCTCCGGCCATTCGTGTTTCGCGTTGCAGAAAGTTTGGATTCTTTCAACGCGCAAATAGCAGCGTTTCGTCAGCAGATGTTCACCTGGTTCGGTGCGATTGCGTTGCTCATGTTGGTGACGATCTCAATCATCATGCGGCGATTGCTTAAGCCGCTGCGGCAAATCGAAGGTGAGATTGGCGAGATCGAAACAGGAACGCGTCAGTCGTTATCGGGTGAGTATCCGACTGAGTTGCGCGGTGTGGCGCGTAATATGAACCTGTTGATCGATACCGAGCGTGCGCGCTCGGATCGCTACCGAACGACCTTGGATAATTTGGCGCACAGTTTGAAGACGCCGCTGGCGGCTGTGCGTGCGTTATTGCGGGAGAAAACCAGCGTCGATTTTGAAACGCGTGCTAACGAACAGATCGATCACATGGATGAGATCGTACGCTACCAGTTGCGTAAGCCGGCTGCGGGTAAACAGGGGTTAGGGGCGGGCAGCGTGTCGGTTGCTGAAGAAATTACGCGTCTGGTGGCGGGGCTTTCCAAGGTCTATAGCGAAAAGAATCCGACGTTCGATATTCAGGTCGATGACAAGACGCGATTCCGCGGCGATCGCGGCGACTTTATGGAGGTCGCTGGCAACCTCCTCGACAACGCATGCAAGTGGTGCGAATCACAGGTGGCGTTTCGCATGAACGATGCCGGTACTGAGATCGTCGTCAACGATGACGGCCCCGGTATCCCCGACGATGCGGTCAGTGAGATCCTGCAGCGCGGCGCGCGACTCGATGAAAACACGCCAGGCCACGGAATTGGTCTGGCGATTGTTCGGGAGATCGCGGAAAGCTACTCCGGTGAGTTGTCGATCCAAAAATCTGCGCTTGGCGGGGCGCAAATTCGGGTTACGATACCGTCTGACTAAATTCGGCAGGCGTTCCAGTGCACATCCGTTTTCTAACCACCGGCGGCACCATCGATAAGGTGTACTTCGATGCGTTAAGCGACTACGAAGTCGGCGATTCGCCGATCAATCAAATTCTAGCCGAAGGTTTGGTGGCGTTTGATTTCGACGTCGTTCCCATCTCGCAGAAAGACAGCCTTGAGATGACCGAGGATGATCGTCAGGCGCTGTATGACCACATCGTCGGCGACGATAAAGCTCACTATGTCATTACGCACGGCACCGACACGATGCCCGAGACGGCGGAGAAGTTAGCGTCAATCGAGGGCAAAACGATCGTGTTGACCGGAGCGCTCACGCCGGCTCGTTTCCGCACCACCGACGCGATTTTTAATATCGGCATGGCGGTTGCCGCAGTGCAGACCGCTGCGGCGGGTGTTTACATCGCCATGAATGGTCAGGTGTTTGATGCCGGTAAGGTGCGCAAAAACCGTGCCGAGAACCGGTTTGAAAGGACCTAAGACTTCAGGTGTTACATCCCGTCAGTTCATAGCTCTGCTGAATCAACTCGCGACCTTTGGCGTAGACCGACATCGTCCACACGCCATCCATTCTGAGTTCTTCGGTTAGTTCGAAATCTTCGAGGAAAAATGGTGCGCCCGTCGGGTGAGCGATGTAGTTCGCTTTGATGCGATGGGTATCGTTGGGCTTAGCTGCACTATTGCTGCTGTGGCGCCATTCCACTTTTAGCGTTCTGCCGCGAACCGAGCCAATTTCGTTGGTGTTGGCGAGGAACAGGGCACCAATACTCGCGACCTCATCGCAAGCCAGCGCAATCGGTTCGCCCGCTGCGGTATGCGGCACAAACTCGCTAGTGTAGATCGGCTCGCGGTCAAGCATGGCGAGCAGAACGTGCCGCCAGTCTTTGTCGGAGTCGATGGTCCCGGTCGGACGCACGTAAGCGGCGGACTCAAATACAGCGGACTCCGGCCACGGAGCGCTCGTCGTTGGCGCGGATGCGCAACCGCCCAGTAGGGCGAGCATGAGAAACACAACTAAGATTGATTTTTGCATGGCGCGGATTCTAGCAAACTGTCGTAGCGGAATGTTGCGAAGAAGCCGCTGCGTTGCGTACTCTTCGGGCTGGATTTCTGAGCGGACACCTCCTTGGCCACAGGCAGTTTAGTCGCGTTACTCGATGACATCGCCACGTTGATGGACGATGTTGCGGTGCTTTCGAAAGTCGCCGCGAAGAAAACCGCGGGCGTGTTGGGTGATGATCTCGCCTTAAACGCCGAGCAGGTAACTGGCGTGCGGGCCGAACGCGAGCTACCGGTCGTATGGGCGGTGTTCAAAGGCTCGGCGATCAACAAGGCCATCATGGTGCCGGTAGCGCTGGCGCTGAGTGAATTCCTGCCGTGGACCATCATGCCGCTGTTGATGCTCGGTGGCGCCTTTCTATGTTTTGAAGGTTTTGAAAAAGTTGCCCATCGGCTGCTGCACTCCAAAGAAGAAGACGACCAAGAGCACATCTCGAGACTTGAGGCGGTGGTTGATCAAGAGGTCGATATGGTCGAGTTCGAGCGGCGTCGAATTAAGGGGGCCATTCGTACCGACGCGATTCTTTCGGCAGAGATTATCGTCATCATCCTTGGCACGGTCGCCAACGAAGACTTCCTGACCCGCGTTGCCGTACTCACCTTTATGGCAGCGGCCATTACCATCGGGGTTTACGGGTTTGTTGCGGGTCTAGTCAAACTCGACGACGCTGGACTGCACCTGCTGAACAAAACCGGCGAGGGCGGTTGGACGAAATTCAAGCGCTGGTGGGGTAAGCAGATATTGCGTGTCGCGCCGAAACTGATGAAAGCGCTGTCGGTCGTCGGCACTGCCGCGATGTTCTTGGTCGGCGGCGGCATCATCGTGCATGGCATCCCGATGCTGGCGGAGTGGGTCCATGGTGTGGAGTTGCTTACCGAAGGCCTGCCGGTCGCTGCGAACATCATCGGTGGCATCGCGGTGATGCTGGCCAATGGTGTGATCGGCATCGTTCTTGGCGGAATTCTGGTCGGTCTTTGGCAAATCATTGCCAAATTTTTGCCGAAAAAGGCGCCTGCCCAACACTAGGCGTTCTCCGGTAGTGATTTGAGAACCGGAAGCCGGTTCACAGAATATTCAGCCCGAAAACCTACAATTCGCCTATTGATTGGGCATCTGTGGGGATTTCCACGTGAAAAAGATTATTTCTTCAGCACTGCTGCTGGTGTTGATGTGGGCGGGCTACAGCCAGGCTGAGCCGGTTATCGACGAAGATACGCTGCGTTCGATCAGCGCCGAGCTTATCGAAGCGGCGACCGACGGAAACGTCGCACCGTTCAAAAAGTACCTCTATGAGGGCTCTGAGATGGTGGTGGATCTCGATCCATCGCCGAGCGCCGGCGAGATGGCGATCTCATACGACGAATACGTGCCGCTCCTGGAGATGGCAATTCCAATGATGAAAGGCGCGGACCTGCATGTAGAAGTCTTGTCGGTCAGCATTGATGAGGCTGCCAACGAAGGCACGATTCGTGAAAAATCGACCTCAGTCATGGAGATGATGGGCACGAAAATTCGCGACGTTTCCATCAGTGAGTCAACCTACGGTGTGGTTAACGGGCAGATCAAATTGTTGCGCGCGTCTGACCAAGTATTGAGCAGCGGCCCGGTTCAATAGTCCGAGCCGCCGCCTGACCTGGCGTTAGAGGTCGAACTCGATTCCCTGCGCCAGGGGTAGGTCTTTGCCCCAGTTGATCGTCGTCGTCTGACGGCGCATATACGCTTTCCACGAATCCGAGCCGGCTTCGCGACCACCGCCGGTTTCTTTTTCACCACCAAACGCGCCGCCGATCTCTGCACCGGAGGTGCCGATGTTGACGTTCGCGATTCCGCAGTCAGAACCCACCGCCGACAGGAACGTCTCGGCGTTCTGCAAATTGTCGGTAAAGATCGCCGATGACAATCCTTGCACCACGCCGTTCTGCATGGCGATTGCATCGTCCAGCGTTTCGTAAGGAATTAAGTATAAAATCGGGCCGAAGGTCTCGGTCTGGACGATCTCCCAGTCGTTCTCGGCAACGGCAATCGCCGGCGTGATGAAGTTGCCATCGCGATCGAGGCGTTCGCCACCACACAAAATTTCGCCGCCAGAGTCTTTGACGGCCGCGATAGCGGCTTCAACGCGATCCAACGCGGTGTCGTCGATCACGGGGCCCATCAGCGTGTCGTCGTCGAGCGGGTCGCCGATTCGGACCTGGCCGTAGGCATTGACCAGCGCGGCTTTGAGTTCCTCGAACCGCGATCGATGCACGATCACGCGCCGCGTGGTGGTGCAGCGTTGACCGGCAGTACCGACTGAACCGAACACGATGCCGGGTACGGCGATATCGAGGTTGGCATGCTCGTCGACAATGATGGCGTTGTTGCCGCCGAGTTCGAGTAAGAACTTGCCCATACGACCGGCAACGCGCTCACCGACAGCGCTACCCACCGCGCACGAACCCGTGAACGACATCAGATTGACGCGACGGTCATCGACGAAGTCAGCGGCGAGTTGGTTTTCTCCGTCATTGATCAGGAAGAACGCCGGCGGCAGATCCATCGACGCGAGCGCTTCGTTCACGATCTTGTGTACCGCGATCCCACACAGCGCGGTTTTTGGCGACGGTTTCCAAATGTTGACGTTGCCGCAAATCGCCGAGATGCAGGCATTCCAGGACCACACCGCAACCGGGAAGTTAAACGCGGTGATGATGCCGACGATGCCCAGCGGGTGCCATTGTTCGTACATGCGATGCTGCGGGCGTTCTGAGTGCATGGTCTTGCCGTACAACATGCGTGACTGGCCGACGGCAAAGTCGCAGATATCGATCATCTCTTGTACTTCACCGATGCCCTCGGCTTTAATCTTGCCGTTTTCCAGCGTCACCAGACTGCCGAGCGCTTCGAGATTGTCGCGCAGCCCGTTGCCGATTCGACGTACCGCCTCACCCCGCACCGGTGCCGGAATCTTACGCCAGGCCGTGAACGCCTCCTGCGCTGCTGCAATCACCTGCTCGTATTCGGCTTGGGTGGTTTGCCGAACGCTGGCAATGACGTCGCCGGTGGTGGGGTTGATCGAATCGATCATCGGCGCCGATTCGTCTTCCATGGATGTCGCGCCGCACCAAGTGCCCGCGTTGTTCTGCTCAATTCCGAGCTGTTTCAAAATGTCATTCATGATTGGTCTCCGGTGGCGCGCTGATGGCCGGTTTCACCGCGGGCCACGCGTTCGGCTGATTCTTGATTGGTGCCACCATGGGCATAAAACTGTCCAAAGCGATTTTCCAGCACGTCGGCAAGACGGAATTGCTCTTGCGCGACGAATCCTGCGTATTGGTCCGCGTTGGACAACACAATATCGAGGATCGAGCAGATACCTGCAGCGGTGGTGATTTGAATCGCCGACCATAAGCGTCCGGCGACCATTTGCGGGTATACCTTGTTGACGTAGTTTTCCTCGCGGAGCTCACCATCTTGGAAGCCGGTGACCGCGGCGTAAATCACCACGACGTCTTGCAGCGTCTGCGGGACCGCGTTCTCCAATACACGTTTCAGCGTGTCGCGATCATGATTCAGCTTTAGTCCGTTCATCAGCAAACGCATTTGTTCGCAGTGACCCGGGTAGCGAATCGTCTTGTAGTTCATGGTCGTGACCTGGCCGCCGTAGGTTTCGCCCAACGAGCCGAGGCCACCGGAAGTATTGAAGGCCTCGTATCGCTTGCCGTCGATCTCGATTTCTTCCAGACCTTCGAGTGGCAGTACATCGACTTCTTCACCGTCGACGATGCTTTGACACAGGTTGCCGTATTCGTTGATCACACCGTCCGTTGACCACGTCAGTGAGTACTTCAGCACGTTGTTCGGGTGCTGCGGGAGTGCGCCGACGCGTAGCTTGACCGACTTCAGTGAATCGAAGTGTTGAATCAGCTCGTTCGCGGCGATGCTGATAAAGCCCGGGGCGAGGCCGCACTGTGGGGCAAACACGGTATCGGCGCCCTCAGCAAGCTGACGCACCGCTTCGGTCACCGCAACGTCTTCGGTCAGGTCAAAGTAATGTAAGCCTTCATCTCGAGCGACCTGTGCGACATCAACATTGCAGTAGTAGGGTAGTCCTGACACCACAGCAGTTGGCTTGTGTTCGCGCACGTGGGCGGTCAGCGCATCTTTGTTGCTGGCGTCGAGCTCGAAAGGAATGACGGCATCATTGCCATGAGCAGCAGCGACTTCGGCTGCCACGCCGGGCTTGATGTCGGTGAGTTGAACCCGATAATCACCGGATTCAGACAATAGTCCTGAAATCAGCGCGCCAATCTTGCCGGCGCCCAGTACCAGAATGTCTTGCATGACGGAGTCTCCAGAGAGTCGTTGCCGGGCAGGGGGCCGGCCGAGTTGGCGCGCATTGTGCCAATCTCCTGGTCGTTTTGCACGGCTTTGGTGCGTTATGACCGGATCTTGGATCGGGTGAAAAAGTTTTTGCAGCGCTTAGCTGCGTCGTGGCATATTCCAGCTCTGAAAACTATTTAAAAGACGGTTACTTAGGAAACTTTCCGGGAATTGATGTGAGTAGAACGATTGCACGAACCGATTGGCATCCGGCCAGCTGGCAGGCGATGAACGCGGCGCAGCAGGCCAGTTACCCCGATCCAGCCGCGCTGGAGCGCGCCGTGGCGGATCTGAGTCGGTTGCCGCCGTTGGTAACTTCCTGGGAGGTGGATGCGCTCAAGGACCTGTATGCCAAGGCGCAGCGCGGCGAAGCGTTTGTGCTGCAAGGCGGTGATTGTGCGGAAACGTTCGACGAATGTACCTCCGAAAACATCGTCGCCAAGCTCAAAATCTTGCTGCAAATGAGCCTGGTGATGCTCTATGGCCTGAAAAAGCCAGTGATCCGCGTCGGCCGCATGGCGGGTCAATATGCCAAACCACGCTCGGCGGACACCGAGACACGAGACGGCACGGCGCTGCCGAGTTTTCGCGGTGATCTGGTCAATCGCAGTCCGTTTACGGCCGATGATCGTATTCCTGATCCCGACCTCATTCTGCGTGGCTATGAGCGCGCGGCGCTAACCCTCAATTTCGTTCGATCGTTGATCGACGGTGGCTTCGCCGACCTGCATCACCCGGAGTACTGGGATTTGGGTTGGGTAGGGCACTCAAGCATGGCCGAGGACTATCACCAGGTTCTGAATGAGATTTCTAATTCGCTGGATTTTCTTGAAACGATTTCCGGTCGCGCGGTTCACCAGACCCAGCGTGCGGATATTTATGCGGCGCATGAGGGTCTGCACCTGCACTACGAACAGTCGCAGACGCGGTACCTCGATCGCCGCGAACGCTGGTACAACCTGACTACACATTTTCCCTGGATCGGCATGCGAACCGCCGAAATTGATGGCGCACATATCGAGTACTTCCGTGGCATTGCGAATCCGGTGGGCGTAAAAATTGGTCCCGGAATGACGCGCGAGTGGCTGCAAGACCTAATTCGCGTATTGAATCCGAATAACGAGCCGGGTCGTCTGACGCTAATTCATCGATTCGGTGCGAAGTCGATCGACGAACATCTGCCGGCGATGATCGCGGCAGCCAAAGAAACCGGTTCGCCGATTCTTTGGGTGTGCGATCCGATGCACGGCAACACGGAGTCCACGGCGGACGGGACCAAGACACGGCGATTCGAAAATATCGTCGCGGAGCTGGAAAGCGCGTTTCGTATTCACCAAGCCAATGGCAGTTACCTGGGTGGCGTACATCTTGAGCTGACCGGCGAGAACGTCACCGAATGTACCGGTGGTGCTCGCGGGCTGACCGACGGGGATCTCGCGCGAGCGTATAAGTCGACCGTCGATCCGAGACTCAACTACGAGCAAGCGATGGAAGTGGCGATGCGTATCGCGGGATTGCGCCAATCCAGCTAGCCTGATTGCCGACCAACGCCGTGCGAGCTCATCGTGCTGGCGACAGCACTGAACCCTGACCGCGGAACGAGGTCGATTCTCCTCGTGGGCAAAATACGCTCGTGTATGATTGCCGCTCAAATTTTCGGGGATTCAGAATGAAAAAAGTCGCTCTATTCGTTGCCGCGCTGTGGCTGCCGCTGACGGTAACCGCCGACGAAGGCATGTGGACCGTCGATAACTTTCCGGCCGACACCGTCGCGGACAAATATGATGTCGATATCAATAACCAATGGTTGCGCCGCGCGCAGCTGTCGACGACCCGATTGGAAAACGGCTGCACCGGTTCCTTCGCGTCGTCGGATGGATTGATCCTGACCAACAATCACTGCATCTGGGGCTGCATTCGCAACCTCAGTACCGATGAGCGAAACCTGTCTGACGAAGGGTTTCTCGCGGCAGAACGCGATGAAGAACTACAGTGCCCAGGCCAGCAAGTCTCGGTATTAGTGGACTTCGAAAACGTCACCGACAAAATTGCGACCGCGACGGCAGATATGACAGAAGCGGAGGCGAACGGTGCTCGAAAAGCTGAGTTAACGCGTCTGGAGTCAGCTTGCGAAGCAGCGTCCGATGGCGAGCATCGTTGCGAAGCGGTGTCGTTGTACAACGGCGGTCAATATTTCATCTACGCGTACAAACGTTACGATGACGTGCGTTTGGTATTTGCACCGGAGCTCGATATTGGCGCCTTCGGTGGTGATCCCGATAACTTCAATTTTCCACGTTGGAGTCTCGATTTCTCATTCTTGCGGGCTTACGAAGACGATGAGCCGGCCGATACGCCGAACTTCCTGCCGTGGCGCGAAAGCGGTCCGGATGCCGACGAGCCGGTGTTCATTACCGGTCACCCCGGATCCACGGATCGGCTGCTGACCGTTTCACAACTCAAGTTCCAACGTGACGTGGTGTTACCGCTTTGGTTGATTCGCTATTCGGAACTGCGCGGGCGTTTGATGGCCTGGGGCGAAACCAGTGACGAAGCTGCGCGTACGGTGCAGCAACGCATTCTCGGTTTTGATAACGGCCTCAAGGTGCAATTCAATGCACTTAAGGCGTTACAGACCGATCGTATGATTGATCTCAAAGCGCGTGACGAGCAAGAACTCCGCGATGCCGTGAATTCGGATCCGGAACTCAAAGCAAAGTATGGCGATGCTTGGGATCTGATCGATCAGTCACTCGATGCGCACCGCAACATGTACGAGGAACGCATTTTTATCGAACAGTCGGCGGGCACCTTGGGCAGCTTGTACAACTACGCGAAGACGATTGTCCGCGGTACCCAAGAGCTTGAGAAACCGAATGACGAGCGTATTCGCACCTATACCGATGCGGCGCTGCCCGGGCTCGAAGCCGGGCTGCTTGCGGCGCGTCCGGTCGACAAAGGCTACGAAGAGCTACAGCTGGCGTTTTCGTTGGAAAAGATGCGTCAGTGGTTGGGGCCAGATAGCCGTTGGGTACACAGTATCCTGGGTTCGGAGTCTCCGGAGGCGCTGGCGGAGAGTTTGGTGTCGGGCACGCAGCTCGACGATCCGGAGTTTCGTAAAGCGCTGTGGGAAGGTGGCGTTGCCGCGGTGGAAGCCAGCGATGATCCAATGATTCGTTTGGCCGCCAGCATCGACCCGGGCGCCAGGAAGATTCGCAAACGGTATGCCGATGAGGTCGAGGCGATTCGTGTTCGCGGCGAAGAGAAGATTGCTGACGCGCGCTTCGCGGTCTACGGCACCGATCAGTATCCCGATGCGACCTTCACGTTGCGCGTGACTTACGGTGCGGTCGAAGGCTGGGAAGAGCGCGGCGAGATGGTAGAGCCGTTCACACGCACGGCGCGGTTGTTTGAGCGTGCCACCGGTGAAACACCGTTTCGTGTGCCGGAATCGTGGGCGGCGGCCCGCGAAGATCTGGATATGGATACGCCGTTTTGTTTTGTCGCGACCACCGATATCACCGGTGGCAACTCCGGTAGCCCGATGGTGGATGCTAACGGCGCACTGATCGGTATCGCTTTTGACGGCAACATTCATTCCATTGCCGGCAACTACTGGTTTGATTCAAAGATGAACCGTACGGTCGGCGTCAATGCCGCCATCATGTTGGAGTCGTTGCGCAAGGTGTACGGCGCCGATGCGCTCGTCGACGAGTTAACACTGATCGACTAATCGAGCTTACTCCCCAGCGGCGCAGCTTCGCAGACTGCGTCGCTGATTGGGGGAGGGATAATCATGAGCCAATTCGAATTCGTCATGGTGATGGTGTCGCTGATCCTGGCGTTAGCACTGGCACAGGGATTGCGCGGACTTTCCGAAATCGCTACCGGCAAAGAGCGCTATTGGCCGCACACGTTGTGGGTGGGACTCTACGTATTCTTTATCGTGCAGAACTGGTGGGCGTATTGGGATTTCAATGCGGTCGAGCAATGGCAGTTCACGACATACATTGTCGCGCTGATATCGCCAATTGCGATGTTTGCATCGGTCTATTTGCTACTGCCGACAGATCGGCCGGCGGAATTCGCGTGGAAAAGTCAGTTCTACAACGTGCGACGCTGGTTTTTCGGGATTGGTATCTTATTTGTTTGCAACGCGGTGCTTAGCAATATTGTGTATTTTGGCAGCCCCTTTCTGCATCCGTACCGACTTCTTCAATTGCTCATTTTCGTCGTGTTTGTAACTGGTTTTGTTACAGCAAATGAACGCGTGCACAAGATCCTGCCGATTGTAATAGGCGTATCGGTTTTGATAGGACAGGTAACGCTCCGATTAGACATCGGCGCGATGATTGACGGTTAGTCGTTACGGCGACGGTGTGTTGCCGGTCTTGTCCAAAATTCCGGACAACTGGAGGAGCGCAATGTCGGCGCCGGTGGCGTCGACCGTTACCCAGACGACGTGATCGAACGTCGGCCCGTTTCCGGGCAGCGGCACGCCACCGGTGGTGGCCAATCGGATGTAGTCGCGTCCGTTTCGTTCGGTGTGTTTCAGTGCGTGTCGATGCCCTTGGAAGACCGTGTACGGTCTTTTCCCAAGCGCGTCTTCTATTTGTCGCCAAGCGGGCATATCGGGTCCCGCCCACGGCGCTTTGTGCATGAGCAAAAACGTCCACGTCACGTCTGTATGGTCGGCCAGCACTTCTGTCATGTAGTCGGCCTGTGCCGCGGATATAGCACCCGTTTCGTTCTCGGGAAGGTTCGCGTAGGTCGTTTGGCCGGCTGCGTCCCAGCCGGATTCCGCCGCGACCCGATACATTTCATCGCGGAGCTCCGCGAGTTCCTCAATGCGTTCTATGGCATGGTCTTCGGTGTCGAGTACCAGGAACAACACGTCCCGATAGCGAAAGTGGTAGTAGCGCGGTCCAATGCGGCGCTCCCAAACGCGGCGCATCTCGTCACCGAGCAGATCATGGTTGCCACCAACGTAAAAGATCGGGGCGTGCGCGCTATTGGCGCTCGACTCAAATCGGTCCCACTGCTCGTTGATTTCGAACGGGTCTCTGCTGCCCTCGATCAGGTCGCCGACGTTGATGATCAATTCCGGTCGCAGCAGGTTCAGCTGTTCGATAGCGGTGGCGAAGACGCCATCGCGCTCGCCTCCTGTGATATCGGCAAATACGGCAAACCGAACCGCGTCGGGATCGTAGTCCGTTCTTTGTTGCGTCCAAGGTAGCGGTTCGTCCGCTAGCGTATGTTGAATCGAATCAGCGGCTTCTTGAGGGTCAGACGAGTCACAGCCGGCGTTGCCCATCATCGTGAACAACACCAATGGTAAGAGCAGGCGAATCCCGCTATTCATGAACGGAACCGCTACCGATCACCGCCGATCGCTGGGCTAGTGCGCACCAATTTTTGTTGACGGACAAAACCCTCGTAGCGGGGCAGCGAATCGGCCGAGTCGTACCAGGTGATTCGGTCCAAATAAAACGAATGCGAATCGGGGGTCAATGCGTCCGGATCGTCAAACGTGCTGATGTGAATAGCGCAGATCGGCCCGTAGCCGTCGAGATTTGCTTCGAACGTCATTGACGTCCCGCACGTGGCGCAAAAGGCACGTCCCACGTTATCCGACGATTCGTAAATCGTACGGTCATCGCCAGAAAAGAGCACTTGATTGGCCGGATACACGGGCAGCGTTGCCATCGGTGCGCCGGTATGTTTGCGACAGCTTTCGCAATGACAGTTGATGGTGCGTGTCGGGGCGCTCAGCGTTTTAAAACGGATCGCGCCGCATAGGCATCCGCCTGTGAGCTCACTCATTGCAGGCAGCGGCAAGCGTTATTCGTTGCGTTGATGCCGGGTAGCGCGTAAGCGCATCGGCAGGACGTATCGGTCGCGGTGAAAAATTGCCGCCGCAGTTCGGGCAGCGGCCGCCCAGCCGATCGTGAACACACTGCGCGCAAAACGTACACTCAAATGTGCAGATCATCGCGTCAGGCGCATCTGGTGGTAGGTCTTTGTCGCAGCATTCGCAATTGGGTCGTAGTTCCAGCATCAGTTTTTGTATACCTCGCCGCCTTTCATCACAAACGTGACTCGTTGTAGTTCATTGATGTTCTCGAGAGGGTTACCAGGCACCGCAATAATGTCGGCGTAGTAGCCTTCTGCAATCGCCCCGGTATCGCCGACCCAACCGAGCGACTCCGCCGCCACCGTTGTTGCCGACTGAATCGCACGCATAGGTGTCATGCCAAGCTCGACGTACATGCTGAATGTTCGTGCATTGTGCCCGTGCGGGTAGGTGCCCGAGTCGGAGCCGAACACCACGCGCGCCTCTTCTTCAATCAGTCGTCGATACGTATCAAACCGATTGACGGCCAGCTTACGTGCCTTCTCTAAAGACTCCGGCAGCATTCCGGATTCGGCACCCCGGGCCAGCATATAGCGCGGCGTGTACGCGTTGATGGATAAAAACGTGCCGTTCTTGGCGGCCAATCGTTGTCCTTCGTCATCGATCAAGCTGGTGTGCTCGACCGAATCAACACCGGCTCGAATGGCGGCAAGGATGCCGACGGTGCCGTGCGCGTGGGCCGCAACCTGCATACCGAGCATGTGGGCTTCATCGACGATAGCCGCCAACTCCTCGTCGGTGAATTGCTGTGCCCCTGGGTCGGTGCCTTTGCTCAATACGCCGCCGGTCGCGCAGATCTTGATGACATCTGCACCGTACTTGAAGTTGCGGCGGACGATGGCGCGCAGCGCCCATGGGCCGTCAGCGACGCCTTGCGCTTTGTCGTTGTAATCGACCGGTAACAGTTTCTTGTCGCAGTGTCCGCCGGTCGCACTGAGCGATGGGCCGGATACTTGCAATCGCGGGCCGGGCACCGCGCCTTCGTCAATCGCTTTTCGGAGGGCGACGTCGGCAAATCCGCGGGCACCGAGATTGCGCGCGGCGGTAAAGCCTGCCATTAGCGTTTTTCTGGCATTGACCACGCCGCGGATGGCGCGATCGGTGTTGGCCAAAGCCAGCGACTCATAACCAAAATCGGTGACATAACCATTTAGATGAGTATGCATATCGGCCAAGCCCGGAAGTAGGGTTGCCTCACCCAGATCGATAACCGGTGCATCGCTGGGTACGTCCGCACCAAATTCGACCGAGATAATGCGATCACCTTGAACTTCGATGACCGGATCCGCGATGCGCTCACCGTTTAAGGTGTCGATCATCCATGCGCTGGTGATGTATGACGATGCCGACTCGGCCATGGCGACGTTAGATACCGCTAATACAGTCAGTAGCGATATCGCGCGACGCAAATACTTGCGATGCGAAGTCATTTTGATGTTCCCCAATTTGAGGTGCCTTGAGCCGCCAGCTGGTCCATCAGCTGTTTGGCTTCGGCGAGGCTGGCACCGGTTTCATGCCGGTAGAGTTTAATCGCGGCAATGGTATTGCCTGACTGGATGTTGGCCAGCACCGCTTGGGAGACCTGTTTGCGGATCGCGGCGTTATCGTCGTAGTCGATTTCCAGCCGATCCATGATCGCCTGTAACATCCGCTCAAGCCGCGCGACGCGCGCGCCGAGTTTTTCTTTTTGGTCTCCACCGCCCCAGCCAAATATCTCCGCCACCGTCGCAATCCTCCGAATACCGTCGTGCACACAGTGTACAATGCACGCCGTTCAATCGCCCCTGAGACCCGCTATGCAGTACCAACATATCCAGATTCCAGCCAATGCGGAGGCCATTACGGCCAATGCCGATCACAGCCTCAACGTGCCCGACTTTCCGATCGTGCCGTTCATTGAGGGTGACGGCATCGGCATCGACGTCACGCCCGTGATGCTCGACGTGGTCAATGCGGCGGTCAATCAAGCGTACGGCGACACCCGCGCGGTGCGTTGGATGCAGGTGTATGCCGGTCAGGCGGCGGCAGATCTGTATGGTGAAGATCAGTATTTACCTGAGGAAACCCTGCACGCGCTGGAGCATTACATCGTGTCGATTAAGGGCCCACTGCAGACGCCGGTGGGTGGCGGTATTCGATCGCTAAACGTATCGATTCGGCAGACCTTGGATTTATTTGCTTGTGTCCGTCCAATTCAATATTTCTCGGGCGTGTCGACGCCGATGAAACAGTCGGACCTCGTCGATATGACGATCTTCCGCGAAAACACCGAAGACATTTACGCGGGTATCGAATACGCCGCCGGTTCGGACGAAGTCAAAAAGCTCATCCAGTTTTTGCAGGATGAATTCAGCGTCGACAAAATTCGTTTTCCCGACAGTTCCGGAATCGGTATCAAGCCGGTATCCAAAGAGGGGTCGGAACGGCTGATTCGCAAGGCCATCCAGCATTGTATTGAACGCGATAATCGTTCCGTCACGCTGGTACACAAAGGCAACATCATGAAGTTTACGGAAGGCGCCTTCCGTAACTGGGGCTACGAGTTGGCCAAGAACGAGTTTGGTGCCGTTGAGCTCGATGGCGGTCCGTGGATGAGTTTTAAGAATCCGAATACCGGACGAGACATCATTATCAAAGACGTTATCGCGGATAACTTCTTGCAGCAGATTTTGATGAAGCCGGAAGACTACGATGTGATTGCGACGCTCAATCTCAACGGCGATTACATTTCCGATGCATTGGCCGCTCAGGTCGGCGGCATTGGTATCGCGCCCGGTGCAAACATTGCCGATACGGTGGCGGTATTTGAAGCAACGCATGGCACCGCGCCAGGTTTTGCCGGCAAAGATCGTGTTAATCCCGGCTCTTTGATTCTCTCCGGTGCGATGATGTTGCGTTACATGGGTTGGGACGAGGCGGCCGACAATGTGGTTAACGGCGTCGCTAACACCATTGCGGCGCGCGAATTGACCTTCGATCTGGCGCTACTGCGAGAGGCGATGCATAAGCCGATTCGAAAAGACCGTCCGCACGGCAAAAAAGATGTCGAGCAGGAAATGGAGCAACTCATCCCGGGCGCGACGTTAGTCGGTACTAAAGGGTTTGGCGAAGCAGTGATTCGCCACATGAGCGAGTAGCGCTTGGGCGCGGCGGTTTCCGAGCGGGTTTTTGATCTCGATTGTCGCGATTGTCAGCGGCTGTCGGATTTTCTCGACGACGTTCAAGGGCGCTACCCCACGTACTATTGTCGGCCGGTGCCGCCTTTCGGTGACGGTGCGGCTCGACTATTGATCGTCGGGTTGGCGCCGGGGATGCACGGTGCCAACGCCAGTGGGCGGCCGTTCACCGGCGATCACGCCGGTATTTTGCTATACGAGACGTTGCATAAGTACGGATTCGCCAGTGCGCCGGTTTCCGAATCCGCCGAAGATGCGCTGCAACTGATCGATTGTCGGATCACCAATGCGGTGAAGTGTCTGCCGCCGGATAACAAACCGGTGGGTGCTGAGATCAATACCTGCAATCGCTTCCTGGCCGCGGAACTGGAAAACCTGGCGCCCGGTTCGGTGGTCCTGGCGCTCGGCGGTATCGCTCATCGAGCGGTCATCAAGGCGATCGGCGGCCGGCAGGCCGACTACAAGTTCGGCCATGCGGCGCTGCATGCGCCGGGCCCATTCCATCTGCTCGACTCGTATCACTGCAGCCGTTACAACACCAACACTCGCCGCCTGACGCCGGAGATGTTTGACGCCGTATTTGCTACCGCACGGCGGTTATTGGATAAATAGGCGCGTGAGCGCTACCGCCGAATTCGACGTCAAGTCGTTCCTCAAAAGCCTGACGCATCGGCCGGGCGTGTACCGCATGCTCGATGCTAAGCACAAAGTGCTGTACGTCGGTAAGGCGCGCGACTTGAAAAAACGTGTGTCGAGTTATTTTCATCGCGCACAGGCGCACGTCAAAACCGAGGCGTTGATGAAACTCGTGGACCGGGTCGAGGTGACGGTTACCGGCACTGAGGCTGAAGCACTCATCCTCGAATACAACCTCATCAAGCAGCATAAGCCGCGCTTCAACGTTCTGTTACGCGACGACAAAAGTTATCCGTATATCTATGTGTCTACCAAGCACAAGTATCCGCGGCTCACATTTCACCGCGGGCCGCGCAAAGGCAAAGGACGCTACTTCGGTCCGTATCCGAATACGCACGCGGTGCGCCAATCGCTGAATGATTTGCAGAAGTTATTTTTGGTGCGGCAGTGTCGCGACAGCTATTTTCGCAATCGAACGCGGCCGTGCTTGCAGTATCAGATCAAGCGCTGCACGGCACCCTGTGTTGATCTGATAACGCCGGAAGCCTATGCCGAAGACGTGCAGGCGACCATGGACTTTCTCGATGGGCGCAATGCCGAGGTCATCGATACCTTTGTCGAACGGATGGAAGCGGCGTCGGCTGCGCAAAACTATGAGCATGCGGCCCGGTTTCGCGATCAGATTGCGAAACTGAAAGAAGTGGAGGCGCGCCAGCTGGTATCGAACAGCGCCAGTAAAGACCTCGACATCTTAGGTTTTGCGTCAAACGGTGCGATTCATGTGGTGACGGTGCTGTTTGTGCGTAACGGTGCAGTAATCGGTAGTCGCGATCACTTTCCGAAGCTACCGGGGGAGACGGATAAGGCCAAATTGTTGAACGGGTTTGTCTCACAGTACTACTTGGGGCGCGATGCGCCGGCTGAGATCATTCTCGAGGAAGCGATTGAGGACGGCGAGTTAATCGAGACGGAGTTGTCGTCTCGCCTGGAACGTAAAGTGCGTATTCGCCATCGCGTACGCGGGGACAGAGCACGTTGGCTGGAGATGGCCAATACCAATGCCGATCAGGGACTCAACCTCCAAGTCGCCAGTAACGCGACGATCAAACGTCAGTTCGAATCATTAGGAAAGGCGCTCGACCTCGACGAGATGCCCGAGCGGATCGAGTGTTTCGACGTCAGTCATACCTCGGGCGAAGCGACCGTCGCCTCTTGCGTGGTATTCAATGCCGCGGGTCCGTTGAAATCCGACTATCGGCGTTTCAATCTAAGCCCCGACTCGGCCGGCGACGACTATGCGGCCATGGCCGAGGCTTTGAAGCGTCGATACACCCGGGTGAAAAAGGGCGAGGTGCCAACACCCGATGTGCTGTTCATCGATGGCGGCAAGGGCCAGCTGGCAGAGGCGATGACGGTGCTTGATGAACTCGAGCTTAGTTGGATGAACGTGGTCGCGGTTGCTAAAGGGCGCGCCCGCAAACCGGGAGCAGAACGCCTGTTTGTGCCGGATAAGAAACTGCCATTAAATCTCGCGGCGGATTCATCGGCATTGTTACTTATTCAGCAAATTCGCGATGAGGCGCACCGGTTTGCGATCACCGGTCACCGCGCGCGTCGCTCCAAAGCGAGAAAAACGTCCCGACTTGAAGAGATACCGGGACTGGGGCCAAAGAAGCGTCGCGAGCTGCTTCGCCAGTTCGGTGGGCTGCAAGGGGTGATGGGCGCGGGTATTGACGACCTCGCGAAGGTCCGCGGCATTGGACGTACGCTGGCGGAATCTATATACAATGACCTCCACCTGGACGGCTGAGCTTAGACTTGAAACTTAATCTCGCGATTTTGCTGACGCTGTTTCGCATTGCGGCGATTCCGTTGGTGGTGGTGCTGTTCTATAGCTCCATCCCGCACGCGCGGCCGATCGCTGCGATTTTGTTTGGTATAGCCGCGGTCACTGACTTCCTGGATGGCTGGGTGGCGCGACGCTATGGCCAGTCGTCACGTTTCGGCGAATTCCTGGATCCGGTAGCGGACAAATTGATGGTCGCCATTGTCTTGGTCATGCTGGTCCAGGGGGATCCTGACTGGTACGTCGATATCGTTGCAATGATCATTATCGGGCGGGAAATCACCGTCTCGGCATTACGTGAGTGGATGGCGACTATCGGTGAGCGCGGCCAGGTGAAAGTTTCCTATGCCGGCAAAGTGAAAACCGTACTGCAGATGTTCGGTATCGGTTTCATGGTCTACAAACAGCCGTTCCTCGGTTTCGATATATACGGAATCGGCTTCATCCTGCTCATGTTGGCTGCGGGAATGACGATCTATTCGATGTTTATCTACCTGCAGGCCGCCTGGCCATCGATCTCAAAGCACGACGAGGTCGGCTGATTTGCCAAAATTAGTCACTATTCGCCTTGACAGTAGGGGTCAAGCGGCTAAAATCTTCGGCCCTCGCGGGAATAGCTCAGTTGGTAGAGCGCAACCTTGCCAAGGTTGAGGTCGCCAGTTCGAACCTGGTTTCCCGCTCCAAATGCTAGAAAGGCCGTCCTATGGACGGCCTTTTGCATTTGGGTAGCAGCACCAGTTTAACGCGGGAGCGCGAGTTTCAACTGAGTAGTGGTTCATCACGCTACCTGTCCACGCCGCACATCTTAATCAAGCCGAGCGTGCTGGGTTTCCCGCTCCAGACGACCAAAAAGGCCGCTTTTTAAGCGGCCTTTTATCGTCTGGAGGGGCCCAGGTTAAACACAGGAGCATGGCTTTCGTCTGAGTAGTGGTTCATCGCCGTACCCATTACAGGCGCATTAGCATTCCGATACTGATAATCGAAGTCGGATACCATAGCCGGGACCATTCAAGTTACGGGTGGGAAAGTTGGCGATAACAAACCAAAAGGTTGTTCGTGATGCTCGATTGCCGAGTGATCTATGCCAGTTTCTCAGTGACGGCAAGGTGCTGGCTTACGACCCCGCACACTGTGAGCCGGGCAAGGTGGGTCTGGTCTCCCTTGGCGACCTTGAAATTGGCGAGGTTTGGGTTGGTAGTGACGTCGCAGGCGATCCACGCTTTGGCGAAGACGGGTACTACGCAGTACCAGCAGTGTCACTGACCGCTGAATGCGACGCCTATGAGCCAGAATTCATACTGCTCTGGCTTCCCAACGAGATGCAGTACGGGTCATGGGACGCAGACCATTGGGTGCTGTCTGTTTTCCCGGGCGTGAATTGGGCGAAAATCGTCGACCAGCCGGCTATCTACTTGAATGCCCAGTGGGATGCACGCTCAGAAGTCGCCGAAAAATTCATTCCGTGGCCGAATTACGATTTTTCGCCTGGAATGCCGTTTTAGGTGCCTGAGTAGCTCCGGCGTCGTGGTACGGACGCTTATTCAGAGTATTTAGCAGTCGGACAGTTATTCAGGTTTTCCGTGCTTAGTGGTTATGTCTTCCTTAGAATGGCTCCAAGAATGCCGGGCCGTCAGGCGCGGACGCTAATAACGTACTAGGGAGAGGGGAATCGCAATGGGTTTTCTCGATTTTATGAAAGACGCGGGCCGTCAGCTGTTTGATACCGATGATGAGGCTGCGGATAACATCAAGCAGCATCTCGAAATCAAAATGACCGGCATCAAAGATGTCACGGTGGAATTCGACGATGGTGTCGCGACCATTTGCGGTACTTGCGATAACCCGGCGATTCGCGATCAGGCGATCCTCATTGCCGGCAACGTGAAAGGCGTCGAAAAAGTGATCGCCGATGATTTGGTCGCTCCTGAGCCGCCGCCGGAAGAAGTCTCTAAAGACGTGTTCTACGAGATTAAGAGCGGTGACACCCTCGGCGCGATCGCCAAGGAGCACTACGGTAGTGCCGGCAAATACATGCGTATTTTCGAGGCCAACACCGACATCATCTCCGATCCCAACAAGATTTACCCAGGACAGAAAATCCGCATTCCGATGGATTAATTCCCCGTCCTGATCAACTGAGAGGAAACAACATGGACTTAATGAATCTCCTGGCGAAGTCAGGTGGTGGGAACAGTATTGGCGAATTGGCCAAGGCCGTGGGCTTGGGCGAGTCCGACACGTCATCGTTGATCGGTGCATTGTCACCGGCTTTGATCAGTGGCCTGCAAAAACAGGGTAAGAGCGCGCTACGCGGGGCATTGGAGTCAGGCGGTCATAGCAAGTACATCGATCAGCCGGATTTGCTGAGCTCGGCCGCCTCTGTCGCGGATGGCAATAAGATCCTCGGACACCTATTCGGCAGCAAAGATGTGAGCCGTAATGTCGCTGCATTGGCATCGAAAGACACCGGTATCGATTCCGGCATCATCAAGAAAGCGCTGCCGTTGTTGGCCGGTATGGCGATGGGCGCGTTGAATAAGAACAGCAACGCCGGCGCCAAAGGTGGCGGCTTAGGCGGATTGTTGGGCGGTTTGATGGGCGATTCCGACGGTAAATTGGACGATCTGTTTAGCCTGGCGAAGAAATTCTTCTAAACTACGCCGTCTATGCTGGACTATGAAAAGCTCGGTGCGTTTTACCTTGGAAAGCGCGTCGACTCGGAGGACCATTCACTCACGGATGAGTTGGTCCTCTATGATTCCAAGGATCTCACCACGCACGCCGTGATCATCGGCATGACCGGGTCGGGTAAGACCGGCCTGGGCATCGGCATGATCGAAGAAGCGGCGATGGACAACGTTCCGGTTATTGCTATCGACCCGAAGGGCGATCTGGGTAACCTGCTGCTGACGTTCCCCAAGCTGCGAGCAGAAGACTTCCTGCCGTGGATTAATAAGCGACAGGCAAGCGACAAAGGCCAGTCCGCTGAAGAGTATGCAGCGGGGCAGGCAGCGTTGTGGAAGAAAGGCCTTAAGAGCTGGGGCCAGGGCATGAAGCGCATCAGTACGCTGCGTAAGAAAGTCGATATGGCGATCTACACGCCTGGCAGCTCGGCCGGTCAGCCGGTATCGGTACTGCAGTCGTTCAAAGCGCCGTCACCGGCGTTGCTCGAAGACGCCGATCTCTACAGTGACCGCGTACAGGCGACCGCGACCAGTGTCTTGTCATTGATCGGTGAGGACGCTGACCCGGTCTCGAGTCGCGAGCACATTCTCATCTCCCAGTTGTTGGACCGCGCCTGGCGTGAAGGCCGCGATCTCGGCATTGCTGAATTGATTGGCGAAATCCAAAACCCGCCACTTACCAAAGTAGGTGTGCTGGATATGGATTCGTTTTACGCACCGAAAGATCGCTTCAAGCTGGCGATGAAGCTCAACAATTTGTTGGCGGCGCCGGGCTTTTCAACCTGGACCGAAGGTTCACCGCTGGACGCACAGCGGCTGTTCTATACCGAAGACGGCAAGCCACGGATATCGGTGATGTCGATCGCGCATCTCGACGATGCCGAACGCATGTTCTTCGTTTGTATGCTGCTTGCCGAACTGATCGCGTGGATGCGACAGCAGCAGGGTACGCCGAGCTTGCGCGCCATCCTATACATGGATGAGCTATTCGGTTTCATGCCGCCGGTCGCGAATCCGCCGTCAAAGAATTTATTCCTCACGCTGCTCAAACAAGCGCGGGCGTATGGGCTGGGGTTGGTGCTGTCGACGCAGAACCCGGTCGATCTGGATTATCGTGGCTTATCGAATACCGGCACGTGGATGATCGGCCGCGTGCAGACCGAGCGCGACAAAGCACGGGTGATGGAAGGCCTAGAAGGTGTGCGGGCCGGTGAGTCATTCGACAAACAGGCCATGGAGCGCACCCTGGCCGGGTTGGATAAACGGCAGTTCTTACTGCACAACGTGCACGAAGACGAGCCGGTGGTCTTTAACACGCGCTGGGTCATGTCATACATGGCCGGGCCGATGACGCGCGATCAGATTAAATTGCTGATGAAAGGCAAAAAGACCGCGATCGACAAAGCGGCTGCCGCCGCCGCACCGGCAGCGCCTAAGCCGGTGTCCAAGTCGAAAGCCGCAGCGACCAGCGAAACGCCGGTGTTACCGCCGGGCATCAAACAATACTTTGTGGAAACGCGCGCCGATAACGTCACCTATGTGCCGCGGGTGCTCGCGCTCACCGACGTTGGCTTTAGTAACGCGCGGTACAAAGTGAATGAGAGCCGTGAACGGGCCTATTGTGTCGAAGTCTCAACTGGCGCCGTCGCGGTCGACTGGGATGATTCTGAGGTTTACGAGTTCACGGCGAACGATCTTGATGACCGTGCCGAAGAGGGCGCCGCGTTTGGTGATTACCCC
>JBCCEH010000006.1:0-168474 GCA_039030375.1 Pseudomonadota bacterium
GAACTGCGGCATCAGTTCGCATACAATTATCGACTATGCGGCTGCAGATCATCGGGCTGAACCATACCACGGCACCTGTCGAAATTCGCGAACAAGTCGTGTTCGCGGGGGACGAGGCTGGCCGGGCCCTCGAGCGCCTGAAATCTTTGTCGGGCGTCGACGAGGTGGTATTGCTGTCAACCTGCAATCGGACCGAGTTTTACACCATTGCCAACGATGACGGCATCGCCGAAATCAAGCAATGGTTGCTCAACGGACATAATATCGCCACCGAGTTTTCGGACTGCTTGTTTCGACACGAAACAGACGACGCAATTCGGCACGTATTTCGGGTCGCCTGCGGGCTGGACTCGATGGTACTGGGCGAGCCGCAAATTCTCGGCCAGCTCAAAGACGCGGTCCGCGACGCCGAAACCGCCGCAAGCCTGGGCCAAGGACTGCGCCAACTGTTTCAACACAGCTATTCGGTGGCGAAGAAAGTTCGTACCGATACCGAAATCGGCGCCAGTCCGGTGTCGGTCGCATCGGCGGCGGTAACGCTAGCACAGCAGTTTTATGCCGGCTTCGACCGCCATACCGCCGTGCTGGTAGGTGCCGGCAGTACCATCGATCTGGTTGCTCGCCATCTGGTCACGAAGGGCATTGGCCGATTGTTTGTCGCCAACAGAGATTTGGATCGCGCGCGTCGGCTCGCCGGTGCGCATGGCGGCTACGCGGTGCCGCTTTCCGAGCTGGAAGGCACGCTGCCTGAAGCGGATATCCTGGTGACCTCAACAGCGAGCCGCGACACCATTTTGAGCCGCGCGCAGATGCAAACCGCGGTGGCCGCGCGTAAACGCCGACCGATTGTCGCCATCGACATCGCGGTGCCGCGTGACATCGACCCCGACGTCGGCACGCTCAACGATGTGTATCTGTTTGGCATCGACGCACTCGATAAGGTGGTGCTTGAAGGCCAGGAAAATCGCGAATCGGCGGCACTCGACGCGGAGCGAATTCTCAACGAGGAATTATCACGCTACCTGGCGATGCAGCGTGCCCGCGAGGCCAACCCGGTCATCGCGGCGCTGCGCGATCACGGCCAGTCGATTCATGACGAAGTGATGACCGAAGCACGGCGACGGTTGGCGCGCGGCCTGGGCGGCGAAGAGGTAGTGGAATTTGCCACCGCGTCGATGATGAAGAAGTTGCTGCACCACCCCAGCGTCAAACTACGCGAAGCGAGTGAAGCCGATGAACAATCGGTGATCGATGCGACGCGCATCCTGTTTGATCTCGACCCGGAAGACGACCAATGAAAGATTCTATTCGGGCCAGACTCGAGTCGGTGCGCGATCGGCATGAAGAGCTTGAGGGGCTGCTCGCCGAACCCGATGTCATCAACGACCAGAATCAGTACCGCGAGTTGTCGCAGGAATATGCGCGGGTCACGCCGATCGTCACCTTGGTCAGTGACTTTGAGCAACTCACCGCCGACATCGAGGCGGCAGAGGAAATGGTGGCCGATGACGATCCAGAGATTCGCGCGATGGGTCAGGACGAGCTCGAAACGCTCTCCGAACGACGTAAGTCATTGGAGATCGAACTACAAAAATCACTGATTCCGCCCGACCCGCATGACGACAGCAATATTTTTCTGGAAGTCCGTGCCGGCACCGGCGGCGATGAAGCCGCGATCTTTGCCGGTGACCTGTTTCGCATGTATTCAAAGTACGCCGAAGCGCGCCGTTGGTCGGTCGAAATACTCAGCGCCCGTGAGGGCGAGCACGGCGGCTACAAAGAAATCATCAGCCGCATTTCAGGATCGGGCATTTACGCCGCACTGAAGTTCGAGTCGGGGGCGCACCGCGTGCAACGCGTGCCTGCCACCGAGTCACAAGGACGCATCCACACTTCGGCATGCACGGTCGCCGTTTTACCCGAAGCGGATGAAGTCGAAGCGATAGACATCAACACGGCTGATCTGCGCGTCGACACCTACCGGGCATCCGGCGCTGGCGGCCAGCACGTCAACAAAACCGATTCGGCGGTGCGCCTGACGCATTTGCCCACCGGCATCGTAGTTGAGTGTCAGGATGAACGATCGCAGCACAAGAACCGTGCTCGAGCGATGTCATTACTGCAAGCCAAACTGTTGGATGCCGAGATCGCGGCACAAGCGACTGAGCAGGCGGAACAACGCAAGTCGCTGGTCGGTTCCGGCGATCGCTCAGAACGTATTCGCACCTACAACTACCCGCAGGGGCGGGTAACGGATCATCGGATCAACCTAACGTTGTATAAGCTCGAAGAGATTCTCGAAGGCTCGCTCGATCAGGTGATCGACCCGTTAGTTAGCGAATACCAAGCCGAAGCTCTCGCCAAACTTGAAAGCTAACGTCTCACCCGAAGAAAACTCAGTCCGCACGATACTTCGTTAAGCGCGGCCTCGAAATACTCATGTACGAGCCGTGTACACTCCGTTTTCTCGGCCACGCTTGCCTCGTCTCGCATCAAACTGAGTTTCCTTCAATGCGCTGTCGCCGCTGGGGTCCGCTCAAATTTGGCGGCGTAGGTAGTTAAGTACGTCCGAGCGCGTAATCAGCCCCAAGAAATCTTCGCCATCGAGAATGGCGGCGAAGGGTTGCACGCTGAGCATAGCGACCAGATTGTTGATCGTTGCGCCAGCATCCAGTTTGACGAACGCGGTTTCCATCGCATCGGCCACCGGAGCATTCATTAATTCAGGCTGGCCGAATACGTGGTGAATAATGGTCTCTTCGGTGACGACTCCGACCAGCTTACCCTCATCCATGACCGGTAACTGCGAGAAGCCCGCGTTGCGTAACCGATTATGCGCCGTGGTCAACACGTCCCCCGGTCCGACCGTAATGGTGGCGCGCTCGCCGTGTGGGCGGCCGACCAGGTCGCGCAAATCGCCGTATTGCTCGCGCTCAATAAAGCCTTGGTCTTCCATCCAGAAATCGTTGTACAGCTTCGACAGGTACTTATTGCCGGTATCGCAGGCGAATGACACCACACGTTTTGGTTCGGTCTGTTCACGGCAGTATTTGAGCGCCGCCGCAAACAGCGTTCCCGACGACGAGCCCGCTAACAATCCCTCTTTCATCAGCAATTCGCGTGCGGCGGCAAACGATTCCGCGTCGGATATCGCATACGCACTGGCAACGCGGGAAAAATCGGCAATGTCCGGAATGAAGTCTTCGCCGATACCTTCGACCAGCCAGCTGCTGGACTTGTCGCTGAGCGTCCCTTCATTGATGTACTCAGCAAGGATCGAGCCGACCGGGTCCGCCAAGATGACATCGACATGCGGCGCATGCTCATTGAGGTACTGACATATACCCGACACGGTGCCGCTCGAACCTACACCGAGCACGATCGCATCGACGTTGCCGTCCATCTGCTCGAGAATTTCCGGTGTGGTTGTTTGGTAGTGCGCCAGTGGATTGTCGGCGTTGCCGAACTGATTAATAAAGTACGCGCCCTGTTCCTCGGCGAGGCGCTTACCAAGGTCTTGGTAGTACTCCGGATGCCCTTTGGCGACGTCCGACCGCGTCAGCACCACCTCGGCGCCCATTGCACGCAGGTTAAAAATCTTTTCCTGGCTCATTTTGTCGGGCAGCACAAGCACGAGGCGATAGCCTTTTTGCGCCGCCACCAACGCTAATCCCAGCCCGGTGTTTCCGGCTGTCGCTTCGACGAGCGTGTCACCTGGCTTAATATCGCCGCGCTTTTCCGCTTCCTCGATCATCGAGATGCCGATGCGGTCTTTCACCGAGCCGCCCGGATTCATCAGTTCGAGCTTGAGAAACAGCGAGCACGCACCGGTGTCAATTTGGGTGACTTCCAGCATCGGCGTCTTGCCGACCATATCGAGAATATTGGAATAGACGTTCATAGGCGTATAGTTCCGGGCTAAGGCCATGCCGTCAACACAAGAACCCTCAACGATCGACTCCACCATTGCTCAAACCGCCAAGAGATTGGCGGCGGTGAGCGACAGTGCGCGTCTGGAAGCTGAAATTTTGCTGGCACGCGCCATCGATATGCCGCGCAGCTTTCTATTCGCTCACCCGGACGATGAGCTGGACGAAGACTCGATTGCCCGCCTCAATGACACGGTAAATCGCCGACTTGCCGGTGAGCCGATGGCCTACATCCAGGGCGTCAAAGAGTTTTGGTCGATGGAACTGATGGTGTCGCCGGCTACCTTGGTACCTCGCCCGGAAACCGAACTGCTGGTCGATCTTGCAATTCGGACCGTGCCGCGGCGTGCCGAATGGAATATTTTGGATTTGGGTACCGGTAGTGGCGCGATCGCGCTAGCGGTGGCGCGCGAATGCCCCAGCTGTTTCGTCACTGCGATCGACAGTGATGCCGATGCATTGGCGATTGCGGCCCAGAATGTCCGCCATCACGGGTTCGGCAATGTCGAGTGTTTACTCGGCGACTGGACCGAACCGGTGGCGGCTCGCGAATTCGAATTGATCCTCTCCAATCCGCCGTACGTCGCGGACAACGATGCCGCACTCGATGATTTGCGCGCCGAGCCGCGACACGCGCTGGCGGCCGGCCACGATGGCCTGGATGCGATTCGCCGGCTGATCGTGGATTGCCGCACGGTGATCGCCGACGACGGTACGCTGATTCTTGAACACGGCTTCGACCAACGCGACGCGATTGCTGAACTGCTCCAGGACGCCGGTTGGCGTGACATTCAATGTGTCGACGATTACGCTGGCCACCCGCGAGTCACGACGGCTCGATTCACCAAGACGTAACAGCAGACAAAAAGCGATTCTTATGATCACGATCAAAACCAGCAAAGGCGACATTCAGGTCGAGCTATTTGAAGACAAGGCTCCGATCAGTTGCGAAAATTTTCGGCAATACGCCACCGACGGACACTTCAACGACACGGTATTTCATCGAGTGATTCCAAACTTCATGATTCAGGGCGGCGGTATGACCGCGGACCTGCAATCGAAGCCGACTCGCGATCCGATTAAGAACGAAGCCGATAATGGCGAGTCCAACGCACGTGGCACGCTGGCGATGGCTCGCACACAGGTTGTCGACAGTGCCACATCGCAATTTTTCATCAATATTCGTGATAACGATTTTCTCGATCACGGCACACGCGACTTCGGTTACGCGGTATTTGGCAAAGTTGCCGAAGGCATGGATGTAGTCGATGACATTGCCGGGGTCGCCACAGGTAACCAGGCGGGCCATCAGGATGTGCCGCTCGACGCGGTAACCATCTTGGAAGTGATCGTCGAATAAGGCATGTCGCGCGACGCCCGTCACCTGGCACTCAAACAAGTTGGTGAATCCGGCCAACGATCGATCGCCGACGGCCACGCACTGCTGATCGGTGTCGGCGGAATCGGCTGCCCCGCTGCCAGTTACTTGGCAGCGTGTGGCGTCGGTGAGATCACGCTGTCCGACTTTGACACGGTTGACGAAACCAACCTCGGCCGGCAAATATTGTTTGGTCCCGATGACGTTGGCGAACTTAAGGCCGATGTTGCCAGGCGACGCCTGCTGCAAATTAATCCTGACATTACTGTCAATGCGGTGACCGACCGACTCGATGCTGAGGCGTTACGCCGAGCCGTCGACACAGCCGATGTCGTGTTGGATGGCTGCGACAATTTCGCAACGCGATTCGCCGTCAGCGATGCGTGCGTCGCTACCGGCACACGGTTGGTATCCGGGTCAGCAATTCGCATGGAGGGCCAGCTGGCGGTATTTGGCCCAGACTATTCGACCTCACCCACTTACCGCTGCTTTTACTCAGACGCTGACGAGTCGCTGGAAAGCTGTGCCGGCAACGGCGTGCTGTCGCCGGTTCCCGGTGTGATCGGCACGCTGATGGCGGTTGAGGCGATCAAGTATCTGGTTGGTATTCCCACCCCGGTTGGCCGACTGAGCTTATACCAAGGTGCGACCGGGGAATTTACCGAGATCCAAATACGAAAACGTACCGACTGCGATCGCGCCGAATAACCTTACGCCGCGCTAACCGCCGATCGATCGTAAGAGAGATTCGGCGCCAACCACTTCTCTGCCATTTCGACCGAGATACCTTTGCGCTCAGCATACGAGGCCACCTGGTCGCGATCGACCTGACCCACTGCAAAGTACTGCGCCTCCGGATGCGAGAAGTAAAAGCCACTCACCGCCGCGGTCGGCAGCATCGCAAACGATTCCGTCAGTTGCACACCTGCGTTCGCTTCTACGTCGAGCAAGGACCACAGCGTACTCTTTTCACTATGGTCCGGGCAGGCCGGATAACCGGGTGCCGGACGAATGCCGAGGTATTCCTCGGCAATAAGTTCGTCGTTGGACAACTGCTCTTTTGGTGCATAGCCCCAAAATTCGCGACGTACTCGAGCATGCAAATACTCTGCGGCGGCTTCGGCCAGACGGTCAGCCAATGCCTTTAGAATAATGGCCGTGTAGTCATCGTGATCCGCTTCCAATCTGGCAACGTGTTCGTCGATTCCAATTCCGGCAGTGACCGCAAACGCGCCAATGTAATCCGCTTTACCACTGCTGCTCGGCGCCACGAAGTCTGACAGGCACAGTTGCGGTTTACCGCGTGGCTTGGATTTTTGTTGGCGAAGATGACACAGACGTGCGACGGTTTCGTTACGATTTTCGTCGCTGTATACCAGCACGTCATCAATGTCGCTATTCGCCGGGAAGAACCCGCACACAGCGCGAGCCGTCAACCACCGATCGTCGATTATCTTGTCCAACAATGCTTGCGCGTCGGCGTACAACGCGCGAGTTGCATCGCCGACTTCGGCATCGCTCAGAATATCGGGAAACTTGCCGTGAAATTCCCAGGCGTTAAAAAACGGCATCCAATCGATGTAGCTGCGCAGTGACTCCAGCTCAATGTCATCTATACTGCGCACACCCGTGAACGAGGGCGCCGGCGGCACGTAGTTTTGCCAATCGGGTCGAAATCCTTTTTCGCGCGCAGCAGCGACAGATAGCTGCGGTGCCAGGCGCGTCTTTTTCGCATGCCGCTCACGTCGCATCGCATTATCTTTGCGAGTCTTATCCACCAGCTGACGTCGCGTACCCGGTTCGGTCAGTGCTTGCGCAACCGCCACCGAACGCGATGCATCTTTCACGTAAATGACTGGACCTTCATAATTGGGTTCGATTTTCACTGCGGTGTGCGCGGGTGACGTCGTGGCACCGCCGATCAACAAAGGCAACTCGAAGTCCTGGCGCTGCATCTCACCAGCGACGTTGACCATTTCATCCAATGACGGCGTGATCAGGCCTGATAATCCGATCATCGCCGCACCTTCGCGACGCGCGGTCTCAAGGATCTTGTCGCTCGCCACCATGACGCCTAAGTCGATGACTTCAAAGTTATTGCACTGCAGCACCACGCCAACAATGTTCTTGCCGATGTCATGCACATCGCCTTTAACCGTGGCCAGCACTATTTTGCCGTTCGACGACACCCCACCCTCGGATTCAGCCTCGATAAACGGCACCAAATGCGCCACCGCTTTTTTCATGACGCGCGCCGATTTGACCACCTGCGGCAGGAACATCTTGCCGGCCCCGAACAGATCGCCGACAACATTCATGCCGGCCATCAGAGGCCCTTCGATGACTGCGAGCGGTCGATCTGCCTCCTGGCGGGCAAGCTCCGTGTCCGCCACCACGTGTTCATCGATCCCGTTGACCAATGCGTATTCGAGTCGCTCGCTGACCGGCTTTTCGCGCCAGCTTTGATCTTCAACCTTCGCCTTGGCGCTCGATGCTTGGCCTTTGTAGTTTTCTGCGATATCGAGCAATCGATCGGTGGCATCGTCGCGACGCGCGAGTACCACGTCCTCAACCGCATCGCGCAGCTCGGTCGGCAAATCCGCGTAAATGGCCAGCTGGCCGGCGTTGACGATGCCCATGTCGAGCCCGGCTTCAATCGCGTAGAACAAGAATACGGAGTGAATTGCCTCGCGCACCACGTTGTTGCCACGAAAACTAAACGACACGTTGCTGACGCCGCCGCTCACCAGCGCGCCAGGCAATTCCGCTTTGATTCGGCGCGTCGCTTCAATGAAATCGATGCCGTAACGTGCGTGCTCTTCGATGCCGGTCGCAACCGCGAAAATATTCGGATCAAAGATTATGTCGGTGGGATCGAAGCCAACGCGTTCAGTTAGCACCTGGTAAGAGCGTTTGCAGATCTCGACTTTGCGCTCCACGGTATCGGCCTGGCCCTTTTCGTCAAACGCCATAACCACCACCGAGGCACCGTAATCGGCGCAAATGGTCGCCTGACGCACAAACTCTTCTTCACCCTCTTTGAGGCTGATGGAGTTGACGATCGCCTTGCCCTGCACACAACGCAATCCCGCTTCAATCACCGAAAATTTCGATGAATCGATCATGATCGGCAGTCGCGAGATATCCGGTTCCGCAGCGATCAAATTGAGAAACTTGACCATCGCTGCCTCGGAATCGAGCATCCCCTCGTCCATATTGACGTCGATAATCTGTGCGCCGTTGTTGACCTGGTCGCGCGCAATCTGCACTGCCGCCGCATAGTCATCGGCTTCGATTAGACGCCTAAAGATGGCTGAACCGGTCACGTTGCAACGCTCACCAACGTTGACGAACAGATCGCCAGGTCGAATATGCAATGCTTCCAGGCCTGAAAGTTGGCTGCTCGCCGCGCGTGTCGGGACGCGGCGCGGAGCCTTGTTTCGCACGGCGTCTTTGAGCGCTGTGATATGTTCCGGTCGAGTGCCACAACAACCGCCGACGATGTTGACTAAGCCACTCTCGGCAAACTCGCCAACCACGGCCGCCATACTTTCCGGCGATTGGTCATACTCACCAAATTCGTTTGGAAGGCCCGCATTCGGGTAAGCGGAGATTCGAGTATCGGCATACCGTGAAACTTCTGCGATGTAGGCGCGCAGGTCTTCCGCGCCCAGTGCACAGTTGAAGCCAACCGCGAACGGATTCGCGTGACGCACGGAATGCCAGAATGCTTCATCGGTCTGACCCGACAAAGTGCGGCCTGAGGCGTCGGTAATGGTGCCGGAGATCATTACCGGAATCTCCGTGCCGAGCTCCGCAAACACCCGGCGGATTGCGTAAATCGCCGCTTTCGCATTCAGCGTGTCGAAAATCGTTTCCACCATCAGGAAATCGACACCGCCTTTGATCAGCGCATGTACCGCTTCAGAATAGGTATTTGCGAGCATTTCGAAATCAATATTGCGATAGCCGGGGTCGTTCACATCCGGAGAGATCGATGCGGTGCGGTTGGTCGGCCCCAGCGCGCCGCCGACAAACCGCGGCTGGCCATTCGCCGCCGCCTTGTCCGCACACTCCCTCGCGAGTCGCGCGGCGGCAAGATTCAACTCGCCGACAAGATCTGCCATCCCATAGTCGCCCAAAGACGGCGCGTTCGAGTTAAACGTATTGGTCTCGATGATATCGGCACCGGCGGCCAGAAACGCATCGTGAATCTCAGCAATGATCTGCGGTTGCGTAATCGACAGAAGATCGTTATTGCCTTTGAGATCTGTCGGCCAATCCGCGAACCGACGGCCACGATAGTCGGACTCGTCGAGGCGGTGTTCTTGAATCATTGTGCCCATGGCTCCATCAAGGACCAGAACACGCTCGTCTAGCGCCGCATAGAGGGCCTCTATGCGTTCGGATCGATTGGCTTGAGTCATGCTGCTGCTTCTTGTTGCGGTCTTACGCCGAGGGCGTGACAGATGGCGTAGGTCAACGCCGCGTTGTTGAGGGTATAAAAGTGAAATTCATTCACGCCTTCGCGCTGCAGTGTTTCAACGAGATCGATAGCCACCGCCGCTGCAATCAGCTGGCGCGTGTCCTTATCGTTGTCCAGTCCAGCAAACCGTTCGTGTAACCAATCCGGCACGCTCGACCCGCAGTTATTGGCGAACTGGCACATCTTCGCAAAATGATTGATCGGCAAGATGCCTGGAACGATCGGTGCAGTGATACCGCTCGCCACGGCCTGATCACGGAAATTCAAGTACGTGTCGGCGTCAAAGAAAAATTGAGTTATGGCACGCGATGCACCCGCATCGATCTTGCGCTTTAGGTTATCCAAATCAAAACGCGCACTTGGCGCGTCAGCGTGCACCTCAGGATACGCGGCCACCGAAATTTCAAAGTCTGCAACGCGCTTCAGCCCGGCCACCAAATCGGCCGCGTAGCGATACTGCGCCACGTTCTTTCCGGCAAGTCGCGGTTCGCGTGGTGGATCACCGCGCAACGCGACCAAATGCCGTGCGCCAAGATCCCAATATTGGCGGGCAATGTCATCAATTTCGCCTTGGCTGGCATCGACGCAGGTCAGATGTGGTGCGACTTGCAAATCGGTGGTCTCAAGCAGTCGCGCAACCGTTTGATGCGTGCGGTGCCGCGTGGAGCCGTCCGCGCCATAGGTGATCGACACGAACTGTGGATCGAGCGGCGCCAGAAGGTCGATCGCGTGATCCATTTTTTCTTTTAACGTCGGCGTATTCGGTGGAAAAAACTCGAATGACACGTCGACACGTTTCTTATGACCTTCCATGGGTCGAACCTCCTGAGCCTTACGCCGCAGCCGACTTGCCACTTGGCAGCGTCGCTACGGCCAACAGCCATCGTGGCTGTGAGTTTGGAATAGTGCGCGGCTGAGCCAATCGAAGATCCGCCGTTCTGCACCACACAATCAATTGTTCCGCCAGCGGCACCTGCCGTGGCTCGCCTACTTGGCTAACGACTAGCAGCCGACCATTCGGCTTGAGCAGCCTTGCTGCCTCACGAATTGCCGCCAACGGTTTCGCGGCTTGCGCCAAGACATCGTCGAGAATGACGGTATGAAACTCTTTGTCGGCAAACGGTAAGTCGTACATATCGCCTTGCCGCAAACTGCAATTTTCGACGCCAGCGAGAAGCAACTCGGCGCGTGCCAGTTGGCGTGCGTCGGCGGCGATGTCGACGCCGACAGCACGTTGCGCCCGTTTCCCCAACAGCTTCAGTATTCGACCTTGCCCGCTGCCGATATCGATAACATCGCCCAGCGGCATCGTGACTGTTAATTCGATGAGTGCTCGATGCAGCTCGCGTTGCGCCGCATCGTCTTGTTCCGGAACCACCAAACCACTCTTTGCGCGTAGCTCGCAAAGACGGTCAAAGTCGCGATCATTGGTAGCCTCGTCCTCCGGCAAAAGAGCGAACAGGCGCCGGCGAGCCGCCGCCTGTTCGCTACCCTTGTCGCCGAGGGGTACCCGGTAGTACACGAAGTGCCCATCGCGAAACCTCTCCAGGAGGTCAGCGTCAACCAGCTGTTTGAGATGTTGCGAGATTCGCGGCTGACTTTGCGCCATCACCTCGGTGAGCTCCGACACGGTAGCTTCTCCCCGAAGACACAAGGCCAAAAGGCGTAGCCGGATGGGGTCGGCCATCGCCTTGAGCTGCGGAATCATTGTCTCATTGCTGTTTGACATAAATATATAAGGATTTCTTTATATTTATTGCCAAATATACTAACACAGCCGTTTTCCGGCGCAACCCGGAATGCCGATTTTGTGCGCTAGGACGCGTCTGACGCCGTCGACTGGTTAGCAAATAACCGTCGATTTACGAATTTTGCGGGCAATACGGCGCGTCGGCATGATGCACTGACGCACAGCGTGAGATCTGGACGTGCCTAGGAAAGCTTGTCTTTTAGGATCTGATTCACTTGGCCAGGATTGGCCTTGCCCTGCGTTTCTTTCATGACTTGGCCGACAAAATAGCCGATCAGCTTGTCTTTACCGGACTGGTATTCGGCAACCTGTGATGGATTGTCGGCAATCACCTGATCGACGATCGCTTCGATCGCTGAGGTGTCGGTGATTTGCTTGAGACCTTTCGCTTCGATCACCGCATCGGCGTCACCCTCGCCCGCCCACATCGCGTCAAAGACTTCTTTGGCGATCTTGCCGGAGATCGTGTTGTCGGCGATGCGATCCAGCAATCCAGCCAATTGTGTTGCAGATACCGGCGAGGCATCGATCTCCAGACCTTCGCGATTTAGCGCACCGCCGAGATCACCAATCACCCAGTTCGCCGCCGTTTGTGCTTTGGCATCCGACGCGCCAACCACCGTCTCAAAGTAGTCGGCGCTGGCACGCGACAGTGTCAAAATACCCGCATCCTCTTCTTTGATGGCGTACTCACTCACGAACCGCTGCTGCTTCGCATCTGGTAATTCCGGCAACGCTTCTTTCAGAGCCGCGATAGTTTCCGCTGACACTTCTACCGGTAACAAATCCGGATCGGGGAAGTATCGATAGTCGTTCGCTTCTTCTTTGCTGCGCATCGAGCGCGTTTCGTCTTTGTCCGCATCGTACAAACGCGTTTCTTGTACGACCTCACCACCGTCTTCGATCACATCGATCTGGCGCTCGATTTCAAAGTTGATCGCTTTTTCGACAAAGCGGAAGGAGTTGAGGTTCTTCAGTTCGGTGCGCGTGCCGAGTTCGTCCTGCCCTTTCGGCCGCACCGATACGTTGGCGTCGCAACGGAACGAACCTTCCTGCATGTTGCCATCGGAAATGCCGAGGTAGCGGACGATCGAGTGAATCTTGCGCATGTAGGCGACCGCCTCTTTAGCGGAACGTAGATCGGGCTCGGATACGATTTCGAGCAACGGCGTTCCGGCACGGTTCAAATCAATGCCCGACGATGCATCCAATCCTTCGTGAATGGATTTGCCGGCATCCTCTTCGAGATGCGCCCGGGTAATACCGATGCGCTTGTCGTTACCGTCAGCATCTTTAATAAAGAGCTCACCGTGCTCGACGATCGGCAATTCGTACTGGCTGATCTGATAGCCCTTCGGCAAATCCGGATAGAAGTAATTCTTACGCGCAAAAATGGAGCGCGGCGCCACCGTGGCATCGACCGCCAGCCCGAAAAGACACGCCATGCGCACCACTTCCTCATTTAGCACCGGTAAGACTCCCGGATAACCGAGATCGATCAGGCTAGCCTGAGTATTGGGGTCAGCCCCATAAGCCGTTGAAGAACCTGAAAAAATCTTACTCTTGGTGGCAAGCTGCGTATGAATTTCCAGACCGATGACCACTTCCCACGCGCTCATCTCCAGTCCTCCGGGCAGGCGAGATGCCAATCGGTCTGCTGCTGGTACTGATGAGCCGTGGTGAGTAACGCCTGCTCACCAAAGTGCGGACCCACCAGGTGCAGCCCGACCGGCAGGCTATCGACCATGCCGCACGGCGTCGACATTCCGGGCAACCCGGCCAAATTCGCGCCGATCGTATAAATGTCGTTGAGATACATGGTGATCGGATCGTCGGTCTTGTCACCGAGCTTAAATGCCGGTGTCGGGGTGGTCGGTCCGGCGATCACGTCCACCTGCTCAAATGCTTTCTTGAAATCGTCGGCGATGAGCTGGCGCACCTGCTGTGCTTTTAAATAATAAGCGTCGTAATAGCCCGCCGACAGCACGTAGGTGCCGGTCATGATGCGACGCTGAACCTCAGCGCCGAAACCTTCGCCACGACTGCGACAATACAAGTCCAGCAGGTCCTCAGCACCGTCGGCACGATGGCCGAAACGCACGCCGTCAAATCGCGACAGATTGGACGAGCACTCGGCCGGCGCCACGACGTAGTAGGTTGGCACCGACAAATCGAGATGTGGTAGATCCACCTCGCTGAGAATCGCACCTTGCGCTTCAAGCACCGCCAACGATTCGCGCACCGCTTTGCCGGTTTGCTCTTCTAAGCCTTCATCAAAGTGCTGCCGCACGATGCCAACGCGCAACCCTTGTAAAGAATCACCGAGATGTTCGGTGTAGGCCGGCACCGGTCGATCAATCGATGTCGAATCGCGCTGATCGAAACCCGCCATGACCTGCAACAGCAGCGCAGCATCAGCAGCGGATCGCGTGATGACGCCGGCCTGATCGAGGCTCGAGGCGAACGCGATCATGCCGTAACGGGAAACCCGTCCGTAGGTCGGTTTGATACCCACCGTGCCGGTCAATGCGGCCGGCTGGCGAATCGAACCACCGGTATCGGTGCCGGTCGCAGCGGGCGCGAGACGCGCGGCCACCGCCGACGATGAGCCCCCGGACGAACCGCCTGGCGAATATTCAGCGCCCCATGGATTCTTCACTGGCCCGAAGTAACTGGTCTCGTTCGACGAGCCCATGGCGAATTCATCCATATTGGTTTTGCCGAGCACCACCGCGCCGGCGTCAGCCAGTCGCTCAACCACGGTGGCGTCATATGGCGAGACGAAATTCTCCAGCATCCGTGAACCGCAGGTGGTCAGCACATCGCGGGTACAGAAAATGTCCTTATGGACGATCGGCAGACCGCATAGCAGACCGGCGTCGCCTGCCGCGCGGGCATCATCGGCGCGTTGCGCAGCGGCGCGCGCTGCGTCAGCGGTCACCGTGACGAAGGCATTCAACGATTCCCCCTGGCCTTCGATCCGCGCCAGCAGCGCATCGGTTACATCAATCGAGCGAAACTCGCCCGCGTCGAGCCCGGCGGCAATCTCGGTCAGCGTCAGCGTGTGCAATTCAGCCATGGTCACTCAATCACCTTGGGCACCAGATACAGGCCATCCGCCACCGAGGGAGCGTTCTTGCCCTGCACGTCGTCGCGCTGATTTGTCTCGGTAACCGCATCCGGGCGTAGCCGCTGTGACTCGTTGAGCGTGTGCGCCATCGGTACCACGTCGGCGGTATCGGCCTGCGACAGCTGGTCGACGAAATCGACGATTCGGGACAGCTTATCGACGGTCTCGTCGAACGCATCGTCGGCGAGTCGAAGGCGCGCCAGCATGGCGATATGCTGAACTTGTTCTTTATCGAGTGACACGGGAAATTTCCTGCTAATTCTGAGGCACGACGCGGCCTGTAGCGCATGCGTTGATAATGATACACGGCACTTTCAGTATTGTCGTGCCCGCCTTGTGCAATGTCGTGCGCATTGTTAGATTAGCGCGTTGATCTTATTCCGGGACGTTAGCCCCACATGTTCAAGAACATTCTGGGTTATTTCTCCAACGACCTGTCGATCGACCTGGGCACCGCAAATACGCTGATCTACTCGAGGGGCGCAGGCATCGTGCTCGACGAACCGTCAGTGGTCGCAATTCGCGAAGATGGCGGTCGAGGTCGTTCGGTAGAAGCCGTTGGTGCTGAAGCCAAAAACATGCTCGGCCGCACGCCTGGCAACATTACCGCGATTCGTCCGCTGAAGGACGGCGTAATCGCTGACTTTACGGTCACCGAAAAGATGTTGCAGCACTTCATCCGTAAGGCGCACAGCTCGCGCTACTTCCGCCCGAGCCCGCGTGTTCTGGTGTGTGTGCCGTACGGTTCGACCCAGGTTGAACGACGCGCCATCCGCGAGTCGGCCGAAGGCGCCGGAGCACGTAAGGTGCACCTGATTGACGAACCCATGGCGGCTGCCATCGGTGCCGGCATGCCGGTGCACGAAGCACGCGGTTCGATGGTATTGGACATCGGCGGCGGCACCTCGGAAGTTGCGGTAATTTCGTTAAACGGCATCGTCTACGCGGCATCCGCGCGGATTGGTGGCGACCGGTTTGACGAAGCGATCACCAACTACGTTCGACGCAACTATGGCATCTTGATTGGTGAGGCAACCGCCGAGCGGATCAAACTCGAAATCGGCTCCGCATTTCCAGGTCAGGAAGTGCTGGAAATTTCGGTGAAGGGTCGTAACTTGTCGGAAGGTGTGCCGCGAAGCTTCACTCTCAACAGCAACGAAATTCTTGAGGCCTTGCAAGAACCTCTGCAGGGCATCGTCGGCGCCGTCAAAGAAGCGTTGGAACAAACCCCGCCCGAACTCGGCGCCGATGTTGCCGATCGCGGCATTGTATTGACCGGCGGCGGCGCCATGCTCCGCGATCTGGACAAGCTGCTGATGGAAGAGACCGGTCTGCCCGTCGTGATCGCCGATGAACCGATGACCTGTGTCGCGCGTGGCGGTGGCCGCGTGATCGAACTGATCGACGAACAGGGAACGGCAATTTTCGGCTTGGATTAGTCGCCGTTCTGGCCGGATTCTGACGTTGAATCAAAATGGTCGGTAACCGTAGCAGCAGCAACAATACGATGCGCATCCCCGCGCTCGGTATCCGTATGGTCGTGCTGCTGGCCATCAGCATCGTGTTGATGGTGTTCGACGATCGGCAAAACCATCTCGATACGGTGCGCAAGATGATCGGCGCGGCCGTGTATCCGATTCAGGTCGTAGTCGATGCACCGTTTCGGATGTGGAATTGGATGACCGAAAGCACCTCGGATCGCGAGGATCTGCAACGGCAAATAGAGCGTTTGGAAACCGAGCGCCAGATCACGCGCGCGGATTTGCAACAAATGACCGCGTTGCGCGCCGAAAACGCACGGCTGCGCGCACTGCTCGACGCCCGCAATCGATTCCGTGATCGCATTCGCGTTGCCGAAATCATGGCTGTGGATGCGAACCCATATCGACACAACATCGTCATCGGTGTTGGCGAACAAGATGAAGTGTATGACGGCCAGGCGATCATCGATGCCGACGGCATTATTGGCCAGGTCATCGAGACCGGACTCACCAATTCCCAAGCGATCTTAATCAGCGACCCGAGTCACGCACTACCGGTCGAAGTGAATCGCAATGGTCTGCGCACCATTGCGAAGGGCACCGGCGCATACGACCGACTCGACTTACCGTTCTTACCAAACAATGCCGACATTGAGGTTGGCGATTTGTTGGTCACGTCCGGATTGGGCGGCGCGTTTCCGGAAGGCTATCCAGTGGCTGTCGTTACCAACGTCACTCGCATCCCTCAGGCGCCGTTTGCCGATGTCACCGCGGAGCCGGCCGCTTCACTAGACCAGGTGCGCGAGGTCCTGTTGATATGGTCGGGCAGCGGCACCGCGGGTGATTCCAAGGAGTCAGCCGATGAGTGATCGTTCGCACGCAAGACGATTGCCAGTGGTGATCACGATCATCATCGCCCTGATGCTGATGGTGATGCCGCTACCTGACTGGGCACAGTCGATGCGCCCCGACTTTCTCACCTTAACCCTTATCTATTGGGCGATGATGCTGCCGCGGCAATGGAGCATCGGAATCGCGTGGATCGTAGGGCTGGTGCTCGACGTTGCCCAAGGCACGCTGCTTGGTCAGCACGCGCTCGCAATGTCCGCGGTGGTGTTTGCCACGGTCCGGTCTCATCTACTGATGCGCGTGTTCCCGTTATCGCAACTCACCGCCACGGTGTTCGCGTTGTTGGCGCTGTATCAATTCATACTGTTTTGGATCAACGGTGTTGCTGGCCTGGATGTACCCGCGGTCAATTACTGGGGTCCGGTCATTGCCGGCACCTTGGTTTGGCCAGTCGCCAACGTATTGCTCAACGGGGCGCGCATGCGAGCGATCTGATGGATCTGTTCGCACCGATAAAAGATCATCACTCCGAGCGGCGCCTGTTCGTGCATCGCGTGGCATTCGCCGGTGTGGTTGCGCTGCTGATGCTGGGTCTGGTGATTGCACGCCTGGTACAGCTGCAGGTGTACGACTATGAGTCGTTTGCCGAGCAATCGGAAGGCAACCGATTTCGCCTGCAGGCCGTACCGCCCATTCGCGGACTTATTTTGGATCGCAAGGGCCGCGTGCTAGCCGAAAACCTGCCCGCGTACCAGCTTGAGTTGATCCCCGAACAGGTCGATGACCTTGATGACACGCTGGCTCGATTGGCGGCCATCGATCTGATCGAAGAAGACGACATCGATCGTCTGCGAGAACTGTCGCGCAGCGGACCGAGGTTCAAACCGGTCACGCTAAAGCTGCGGCTCACTGACGAAGAGATCGCCAACTTTGCGATTGAACGGCCACGGTTCCCGGGCGTTGATTTTCAACCACGATTGGTGCGGCACTATCCGCACGGCGAAGCGGTCGCACATGCGGTTGGCTATGTGGGTGCGCTGTCGCAATCGGACTTACAGCGACTCGATGCATCTAACTACGTCGGCACTGCGCACACCGGCAAGACCGGCGTCGAAAATGCGCGCGAATCTTTTCTGCATGGCGATGTCGGCTACCGCAACGTGGTCACCAACGCACTGGGTCGACAACTGCCGACGGACTCCAACGAAGCATTAGAAACTTTGCCCGAGGACGAGGTGCCGGTTCCGGGCGAGAACGTCTATCTAAGTATCGATCTCGACCTGCAGTTGGTTGCGCAAAAGGCATTGGAAGGGCGACGTGGCTCCATTGTCGCGATGGACCCCTGGACGGGCGAGATCTTGGCGCTGTATAGCGCGCCTTCCTTCGATCCCAATTTGTTTGCCGTTGGCATGAGCACTTCGCAGTTTGATTCGTTGCAAGATGATCCGGATCGGCCATTGTTCAACCGCGCACTGCGCGGGATCTACCCGCCCGGCTCGACGATAAAACCAATGATTGGGCTCGCGGCGTTAGAAGTTGGCGCGACGAATCTGCGGCACACGACCATGTGCCTGGGCTACTTCAGCCTGCCCGGCAGCGATCGCCGCTACCGCGATTGGAAGCCCGAAGGGCACGGCGAGGTCAATTTGCACGAAGCCATTGCGCAGTCTTGCGACGTGTATTTCTATGAGGTCTCGCAAGTGCTGGGCATCGACCACATGCACGACTACCTCACGCGCTTTGGCTTGGGATCACCTTCAGGTTACGACGTTCCCGGGGAGCATCGTGGGTTAGTACCGTCGCGCGAGTGGAAAGCTCGAAACTTTCCTCGCGAAGGTCGCCAAAATGACTGGTACGACGGCGAAACCGTCAACGCGTCGATCGGTCAGGGCTACATGATTGCGACACCGCTGCAACTGGCCACCGCAGTATCGGCCATCGCCACGCGTGGGGAACGTTACTTGCCGCGTATCGTCGCGGCCACAGAAAATTCGATGACCGGCAGTCGCAAACTGATGCGGCCTGCGCGAGCAGATCGCATCGACGCGCAGAACTATCACTGGGATGCCATCATCGAATCGATGCGCGACGTGGTGCACGGCATTCGCGGCAGTGCCTATCCCTACATCGGTGACGTGGCGTATCAAATGGCTGGCAAGAGCGGCACCGCGCAAGTCTTCAGCGTCGCGCAAGACGACGAGTACGACGAGGATGAAATTGAAGAACGGCTGCGCGATCACGCCTTGTTCGTATCGTTCGCACCGATTGACGATCCGCGAATTGCGGTCGCGGTCATCGTGGAAAATGGCTCTAGCGGCTCGCGAGTCGCGGCGCCCATCGCGCGACAGATTACCGACGCCTGGTTAGGAATCAATGATGCGACTCAGTGAAACGCAGCGATTGATCGCCGGCAAAGCGCCACCGCTGGGTGACTTCAGCGCGCTACTGCGGAAACTCAATATCGATGGGCCGCTACTGGGCGGTTTGTTTCTCATCTGCGTGCTCGGTCTGGCGGTGCTGTACAGCGCCGTCGGTGAAAGCATGCGATTGCTCATCAACCAACTCATCCGGCTTGGCATCGCCGTCGTTGGCATGATGATCATCGCGCAGATTTCACCGGACTTTATGCGTCGCTGGACACCAGCAGGATTCGCAGTCGGCCTGATTCTGTTGATCCTGGTAAAAGTCGTCGGCGATGTCGGCCAGGGCGCGCAACGCTGGCTAGATTTCGGCATTCGATTTCAGCCATCTGAAATCATGAAGCTAGCAGTGCCGATGATGGCGGCCTGGTTTCTACACGATCGACAGATCCCGCCCAAACCCGGTGCGCTGCTCATTTTGGCTGTCATCATCGTGGTGCCTACCTTATTGATCGCTAGTCAGCCCGATTTGGGTACCTCGCTGCTGGTGGCGGCCTCCGGAATCATCGTCATTATCCTGGCCGGACTGCCCATCAAAGTGATGCTCGGTCTCGCCGTGCTATCGATACCGGGAGCCTACGGCCTCTGGCAGGTGATGGAGGACTACCAGCGCCAGCGCGTTCTCACCTTGATCGACCCCACCAGCGACCCGCTGGGCGCCGGCTACAACATTATTCAATCGAAAATCGCGATCGGCTCGGGCGGCTTGTTCGGCAAGGGATGGACCAACGGCTCGCAGGCACGACTGGAATATCTCCCGGAACGCGATACCGACTTCATTTTCGCCGTCATGGGTGAAGAATTGGGGCTGCTGGGCCTGTTGACGCTGCTCGCCCTGTACGTGTTCGTGATTGCGCGCGGCCTGTATGTCGCGATGCAGGCACCTGACACCTATTCCCGCTTGCTGGCGGGCTCGATCAGCCTGACGTTCTTTGTCTACGTGTTCGTGAATACCGCGATGGTGACCGGACTGGTGCCGGTGGTTGGCGTTCCTTTACCCCTGGTCAGTTTCGGTGGCACATCAATGGTGACGCTCATGGCAGGTTTCGGTATTCTGATGTCTATTCACTCGCATCGAAAACTGTTGCCTCACTAATGGTTCGATTCGTCTTGGGCATTTTCGCGCTGCTATGCGCGTCTACAACATTTGCGCTCGATTTGGAGCGCGAAGATGTACGTGCGTTCATCGATTCGATGGTCGCAGAACACAACTACGAGCGTTCGGTCGTGGAAAGCATCCTGGCCGATGCCGAAATTAAGCCGAAGATCTTAGAGACAATCGCACGGCCCGCCGAGCGCACGCTCACCTGGGCCGACTACCGACCGATCTTCATGACTGAGGAGCGCGTTAACGCCGGCGCCAAATTCCTGCTTGAGCACCGCGATGAACTTGAACGTATCGCCAGCGAAACGGGTGTTCCTACTGAAACCATCGTCGCCATTATTGGTGTCGAGACCTACTACGGTCGCATTACCGGCGGTCACCGCGTGGTTGATGCGTTGGCAACTCTCGCATTCGACTACCCGCCGCGGTCCAAGTTTTTCCGCAGCGAGCTGGTGCATTTCCTATTACTGGTTCGCGAGGAAGGCATGGATGCCAGCGATGCCTTTGGCTCGTATGCCGGCGCCATGGGCCGGCCGCAATTCATGCCATCGAGTTATCGCGCCTATGCGGTCGATTCGACCGGCGACGGTAAGCGCGACATCTGGGGCAACTGGACCGATGTTGCTGGCAGCGTCGCCAATTATTTTGTCGAACACGGTTGGAAACCCGGCGGCCCGGTGACAACTCGCGCCACACTCAGCAGCCGATTCGACGGCGAATTGCCAAAGAACTCGCTAAAGGCGACCGCCACCGTGCAATCGTTGAGTGATGACGGCGTGGTGTTTGATACCCAGCTCGCAGGCGACGCCGGCACCACGCTGCTGACGCTCGAAGGCGCCGACGGCACCGAGCACTGGGTTGGCTTTCACAACTTTTTCGTCATCACTCGTTATAACCGCAGCGTGATGTATGCGTTGGCGGTGCACCAACTGGCGCAAGACATCGCGCTCAAGGTCGCCGATGAAGCAGCCTGATACGGCTGCCCGGGGTCGCGCCCTCGGCGCGCTGACCCTAAGTCTATTTCTCGCATCCTGCGGCGGTAACGCCGTCAAAGACGGTGAACCTCGCGGCGGCAGCAACAACATTCCCGACTTGCCCGGCGATGCCGTGCCTCGCCCTGAGCCCAAGAGTCGTTACGGCAACATGGCTGAGTACGAGGTCATGGGCAAGACGTATCGCACGTTGCGCACGGCGGTCGGCTATCGAGAACGCGGCGTTGCCTCTTGGTACGGCAAGAAGTTTCACGGGCGCCTGACCTCTTCTCGCGAGCCTTATGATATGTATCAGATGACGGCAGCGCATAAATCGTTGCCCTTGCCCACCTACGTGCGGGTACGCAATCTGACCAACAACCGCGAGATCGTAGTTCGCGTCAACGACCGCGGCCCGTTCGTCAACAATCGCATCATTGATCTGTCCTACGCCGCCGCGCTCAAACTCGATATGGTCACGGCCGGCACCGCGCTGGTCGAAGTTGAAGCAATCACATTTGAAACGCCACGCGCCGATGCACCACGGCAAACCGCCACACCGCCGCCAGCCGAGCCACAGCCCGCACCTGCCCCGGCACGCGAAACAACACCTAAGACGCATACGGTCTATGCCCAGGTCGGCGCCTTTGGTACGCGCGACAATGCCGATCGGCAACTGCAGGCATTGCACGCCGGCGGTATCGGCACCGGTTCCGTGCATGAAGATCGCACCGGCGACCGCGTCCTGTATCTGGTTCGTGTCGGCCCCATTCGCAACACTGACCAGTATGACCTGCTGGTCGAAGAACTTGATCGGCTCGGTATTCAGGATTCACACCTCGTCACCGACTGAGTCGGCCGCTACAATACGCGCCCTACCCCTCAGGTTTGGCGCCGCATGAATCTCCGTGTTATGAAATTTACTGGTCTTTCGTTTTTGGCTTCGCTGTCGCTACTGGCATCGATCGCCGCCTCTGCCCAAGAACCTCGTCCGTTACCCGCCCCGCCGATCATCGGTGCCACCAGCTATCTGGTCATCGATGCGCAAACGGGCTCGACATTGGCGTCACTCGAGCCCGACAAGTCAGTGCCGCCCGCCAGTTTGACCAAGCTGATGACCGCCTACGTGGTGTTTTCGGCGCTGAAAGAAAACCAAATCGCGCTCGATGATGAGGTCACAGTCAGTGAAAAAGCCTGGCGCACCGGCGGTTCTAAGATGTTTATCGAGGTGGGTAGACGCGTCCGCGTCGAAGATCTTTTGCTCGGCATGATCGTGCAGTCAGGTAACGACGCCAGCGTCGCGCTTGCGGAATACGTGGCCGGATCCGAGTCGGTGTTTGCTGAATTGATGAATCAGTACGCGGCGCGTCTCGGGATGCGCTCAAGCAATTTCGAAAACGCGACCGGATTGCCGGGTGAGAATCACTATTCGACCGCGCGCGATATGTCGACGCTGGCCCGCGCCATCATTCAAGAATTTCCTGAGTACTACGGTTGGTACTCGGTGCGCGAGTTTACGTTTAACGACATTACTCAGCCGAACCGCAACAATCTATTGTGGCGCGACGACTCAGTTGACGGCATGAAGACCGGTCATACCAATGCAGCGGGTTACTGCTTGGTGAGCTCGGCCGAGCGCGACGGCATGCGCATCGTCTCTGCGGTGATGGGAACGTCGAGCGCAAAAGCCCGCATCGACGGTTCGCAGGCACTATTGAACTATGCGTTCCGCTTTTTCGAAACTCGGCGCGTCTTTAGCGCCGGTGACGCCATCACCGAAACCCGCGTGTGGAAATCCGAGTACGAAAGCAGCGAACTCGGTGTACTCGAAGACCTTTACGTCACCATTCCTCGCGGCAGCTATGATTCGCTGGAACCGGTGCTATCTGTACCGGCGATCATTGAAGCGCCGGTCGCGACCGGCCAGCCGTTGGCTGAACTGACAATCAGCCTTAACGGCGAGACGTTGATCAATACGCCGCTGCGCGCGTTGGCCGACAATCCCGAGGGCGGGTTCTGGACGCGCACCTGGGACAGCGTCAGCCTGTGGTTTGAATAGCCATGACGGACAACAGCGAAAATACTACCGGCGAGGAAACACTCCTCGAGTTTCCGTGCTCGTTTCCGATCAAGGTCATGGGCAAGGAATCGGATGACTTCCGCGCTCTGGCCCGAACGCTAGTCGAAAAACACTCCGGACCGCTGAGCGATGATGCGGTGCAATTTGCACCCAGTCGCAATGGCAATTTCGTCTCCATCACGTTTACGATCAACGCCACCAGCCAACAGCAACTGGATGACATCTACAATGAAGTCACCGCCAATGACGACGTCTTGATGGCCCTGTGAGTCACTATGAGCGACGAATTGATTATTCGCGATCTCGGTCTGACCGACTACGAGCCGGTTTGGCGGTCGATGCAGGCATTCACCAACGAACGCGACCCGAACACCGCTGACGAAATCTGGTTCACGCAACATCAACCGGTCTTCACTCTCGGTTTAAATGCGGCAAAAGAACATTTGCTCGCGCCCGGCGACATACCGGTCGTGCAAATCGATCGTGGCGGCCAGGTCACCTATCACGGACCGGGTCAGCTGATGATCTATCCGTTGCTAGACCTGCGCCGCGCATCGATCGGTGTGCGAGATCTGGTCACAGCCCTGGAGCAAAGCGTGGTCGACTTGTTGGCCGACAGTGGTATCGAGGCGGCTAGCCGTTGCGATGCACCGGGCGTGTACGTCAACGGCGTCAAAGTCGCCAGCGTCGGTCTGCGAATTCGTCGCGGCTCCAGCTTTCACGGCATGGCGTTAAACGTGGATGTTGATCTCGAACCGTTTTCACGCATCAATCCCTGCGGATTTCAGGATCTCGAAGTCACCGACATGCAGCGGCTCGGCGTGAATGAATCACTGCGCGAAGTGCAACAACGATTTCTGCCGCATCTGGTTCGGCATCTGGGCCTGGAAGCCCGCCGTATTGTGGAAGCGGACGCACGAGACGCAGCACTAGCTGTCTCATCGTAAATGAAACTCCGCGAAGCACGACCCGGCGATTTGCCAGTACTGCTTGAGTTTGAACAGGGCGTGATCGACGAGGAACGTCCTTTCAACCCCGCCATCCGTGACGCCGGCGTCACGTATTATGATTTGCCGAAACTGATGTCCGATCCCGACAGCAACCTGCAGGTTATCGAGGTTGACGGCCGCATTGTGGCCTGCGGCTACGTCACTATTCGAACGTCGAAAGCAACCTTTCAGCACGAGAAGCACGCCTATCTCGGCTTTATGTACGTCGACAGAGAATTTCGTGGACAAGGCGTTAATCAGCAAATTGTCGACGCACTCATTGAGTGGGGTAAGCGCCGCGATATCAACGACTTTTATTTAGATGTCTATTCCGGCAATCAAGCCGCGGTCCGCGCGTACGAGAAAGCCGGGTTCCAACCGCTGGTAACCGAGATGGTTCTGCGGCTAGAGCACTAGTTACCGGTCGCTCCGCAGAACGGCGGCGCCGGCGGCCATCCCATCTGCTGTTACAAAATGCTACGAGTCGCCGTGTCGGCAGGTGGTATTCTCAGCACTGCAGAACCTCTGAGCTGACCCTCGCCCGTGGAATCCGACGAATACATATCGCCAGCCATTGTCGATCGGGCGCGCGACTCGCGATCGCGTTGTCGTGCTCGACCGCAGTGGAATATTCTCGCTGCGGTGCTGGCAACAGCGATTGCCGCCTGTGCCGGCGAACCTCGGGAAGACATTCTGCCCGCTGACACGCCATTGGATGGCTGGTCGAGGGCCGCGGAGCTCAGCGACGCCGTATCACTCGACTGGATGGCGGAAATTTCGGACGAGGCGATTGTCGCTTTGGTCAGCGAAGCGCTGACCGCCAATTTCGATCTAGCTCGGCAACGCCTGTTACTCGAAGAGTCACGCCAATCGGTGGTCATCGCGGGTGCCGACGGTTGGCCGAGCTTATCAGCAAGCCTCGGCACATCTCGGCGCGGCACTGAATCCGACCTGGCTGGCTCCGAAATTTTCGGCACCGACTACGATCTCGGCGCTAACGCGAATTGGGAAATCGACCTTTGGGGCGAGCTGTCGGCGGCGGCACGCGCAGCGCGTCTCGACTACGAAGCATCGCTGGCCAGTTTCGAAGCAGCGCGCCGCGACCTAGTCGCCGACACCGTCATCCTGACGTATGAGGCGATCGCGGCACGCCAGCTGCTGGATCTTTTTGAACAGAGACTGGTGAGCCTGCAAGCCACTTACGACATCGTCAACGGCAATTACCGTCGCGGACTGACCGATGCATTAGACGTCTACCTAGCGCAGAACTCGCTGGAACAACAACGTGAAACAGTTGCCGAGCAGCGACAAAACGTTTTGGAATCCACCGCCAATTTGCAGCTGCTGTTGGGGCGCTATCCAAGTGGTGACATGGTGCTTCCGGCGACCACACCTTTCGTACAGAGCGCAGTACCAGCCGGCTTGCCCTCTGAACTGCTGGTGAGACGTCAAGACATCGTCGCTGAATGGTTGGGCTTGCTCGCCGCCGATGCTCGCGTCGCGGTGGCACAGAAAAACCGATTCCCACGACTCACACTGACCGCCGCCGGCGGCACCAGCTCGGTAAGCCTGGGCGACATCATCGATACCGATACCACCAGTTGGTCATTGACCAGCAGCCTCACGCAGCCGATCTTCCAGGCAGGGCGGCTGCGCGGTGCACAACGGCAGGCAGAGGCACGCGCGGAGGCGCAAGAGCAACAGTATCTGGCACAGGTTCACCGCGCCTTTGCCGATGTCGAGAATGCGATCAGCCGTTCCGCCTCGTTGAACCAGCGCTACGCCGCATTGCTCAAAGCGGAGAGCAATGCGCGCACCGCCGAAAAATTATCGTTGGAACAATATCAGCGCGGTCTGATCTCATTTACGACAGTGCTCGAGTCGCAGCGTCGAGCTTTTGACACGGGTACTTCGCTGGTGCGCGTGCGCAACCAACTGGTGCAAAATCGCGTCGCGCTGTATCAGGCATTAGGTGGGAACTTTGTACTCGACCAATAAGATAAGGATGCAACCATGATCGCCTGGTTCGCCCGCAACTCGGTGGCCGCGAATCTGCTGTTTGTCACCATTATCGTCTCCGGCTTGCTGGCACTGAATAACGTGCGGCTGGACGTATTCCCCGATGCGGAGCCCGACGCCATTTCCGTGAGCGTGTTTCTGCGCGGCGCGACACCAGAAGACGTCGAGCTCGGCGTCGCGGTGCGTATCGAAGAAGCCGTTCAGGACATCGAGGGCATCGAAAAAATTACCAGTCGCTCGGTTGAGAATTCTACCCGTGTCAGCCTGGAGGTCGAGTCCGGCTATAACGCGCGTGAAATCCTCGATGATGTGAAGACTCGTGTCGACGCGATCAATACCTTCCCGGCCGAAGCGGAACGTCCGGTCATATCGTTAGCACAGCGACGCTTTACCGTAATCGAAGTGGTCATATCCGGGCCGCAAAACGATTTTGAATTGTTGTCCTACGCCGAACGAGTGCGTGATGACCTGTTGGCGATTGACGGCATTTCCTTCGCCGATATTAGTTCTGCACGCAATTACGAAATCGCCATCGAAGCCTCGCAAGACCGACTTCGTGACTACGACTTGACGTTGTCGGATATTTCCGGCGCGATTCGCAACAGCTCGCTGGATCTCAGCGCCGGCAATGTTCGCACCGCCGGTGGCGATGTACTGGTTCGATCCAAAGGTCAGGCTTATCGCGGTGAAGAATTTGAAGCGATCGTTGTCAAGACCAATGCCGACGGCTCGATCATTCGTGTCGGCGACGTCGCTACCGTCATCGATGGCTTCGAAGAGGGGTCGGTGCGCACCACGTTCAACGGCAATAACGCTGTGTTTGTGAATGTGAAGCGAACCGGGCGGGAAAGCGCCATCGAGGTCGCTGGACTCGTCCGCGACTATGTCGCGGAAAGTCAGACGAGCTTACCGCGCGGCATGGAATTGAGTTATTGGGACGATGATTCGGTTCGTCTCAAAGATCGTCTCGGTATTATGACCACTAGCGCACTGCAAGGTGGCGTCTTGGTGATTCTGCTGCTGACGATGTTCTTACGACCTGCCGTGGCGCTGTGGGTGTTCGTCGGTATTCCGGTCAGCTTCCTGGGCGCTTTCAGCCTGATGTATGTCTTCGACATTAGCCTCAATATGATGAGTGCCTTCGGCTTCATTATCGTGTTGGGTATCGTCGTCGACGACGCGATCGTCACCGGCGAGAACGTCTATTCGCGATTGCGAGCGGGCGAAGAAGGCATCGATGCGGCGATCAACGGCACCAAAGAGGTCGCGGTTCCAGTGACCTTTGGCGTGCTCACAACGATCGCGGCCTTTTCACCGCTGGTGTTTATTGACGGCCGATTCGGCACGTTCATGGCGCCAATTGCGATGGTGGTGTTACCGGTACTGATGTTCTCGTTGATCGAGTCAAAGTTGGTTCTGCCAGCGCATCTTAAAAACGTCAAAACGCGCAGCGCTGAGGATTCCTCGTTCACGAAGTGGCAGCAAAAATTTGCGAACGGCTTTGAGGCCGGCATTCTCAAGTATTACCGCCCGACGTTAGAGCTCGCGCTCAAGCACCGCTACACCACGTTGGCTCTGTTCGTCGGTGTCCTGATTGTGATGTTTGCATTGGTCACCAGCGGCTGGACGCGCTTTACATTCTTCCCCGACGTGGAAGGTGAGACCGTCACCGCCACGTTAGAAATGCCGGTAGGCACGCCGTTCGCGGTCACCGACCAGTACGTCGAGCAGATCGCTGCAGCTGCCGAGCAACTGCAGCGAGAACACATTAACGGTGAGGGTGGCGAGAGCCTCATCCGCGATGTACTTGCGGTCAGCGGCGTGTCGGGGCGCAGCAGCGCACCCAACGTCGGGCAAGTCCAGTTCGAGATGTTGCCGCGTCAAGACCATGTGGTCGAAGTTTCCGTGAATCAGCTGACCAATGACTGGCGTCGCATGATCGGCACGCTGCCGGGCGCGGAAACGCTGTCGTTTCGCTCCACCTGGTTCAACGCCGGCAGCCCGATCGACATACAACTCAATAGCAACTCGATGCAGTCTTTGATGCAAGTCTCAGAAGACGTCAAGCAACGTCTGACTCGCTACGCCGGCGTGTTCGACATCGAAGACAGCATGTCCGATGGCAAAGAAGAAGTGGTCGTTGAGCTATTGCCGCAAGGCCACTTGCTGGGCTTGACCCGCAACGATGTGGTCGGCCAGGTCGGTGATGCATTTAAAGGTTTGCAAGCTCAGCGCATTCAACGCGGGCGCGATGATATTCGCGTCATCGTGCGGTTTCCTGAGTCCGAACGGCAGTCGCTGGAAACACTTGGCGATATGTTGATCGAAACGCGCGAAGGCCGTCAGATTCCGCTCTCCAATGTGGTGCGGTTAACACCGAGTCGCGGGCCGTCGCAAATCACCCGAATCGACCAGAACCGCACCATCAACGTGCGCGCCGAGGTGGACAAAGAAGAGGTCAACATGACCGTGCTGCAAGCTGGCCTGCGTGACGAGCTAGACGGGCTGATGGAGCAATACCCCGGTATCAGCTACACGCTAGAAGGGGAACAGCGCGAACGACAAAAATCCATCGACAGTTTGATGACCAGTTTTGTTTTGGTGTTCTTTGTTATCTATTGTCTGCTGGCCCTGCCGCTGCGCTCATACTTCGAACCGCTACTGGTGATGGCCGTCATTCCGTTCGGCGTGATTGGCGCCGTGATCGGCCACTGGATCACCGGCTACAACTTGTCGTTTACCAGCATATTGGGTTTGATGGCGCTGACCGGCGTGGTAATCAATGACAGTCTGGTGCTGGTCGACTTCATTAATCGCAGCCGCCGTGACGGCATGGAGTTGATCGACGCCATCTATGCGGCCGGTGTGAGACGCTTCCGTCCTATCATGCTTACCTCGCTGACCACTTTCATTGGCCTGGTACCACTGATGCTCGACAATACCTCGACATCGCAATTCCTAATTCCGATGGGAATCTCGCTCGGCTACGGCATTTTGTTCGCAACACTGATCACGCTGATCCTGGTCCCGGCGAACTTTATGATTGCCGATGATATTCGACGTTGGTCGAGCCGCGGCATGCAGCGATTGCTGTCGCGGTCAGAGGCTTAGCGATCCTCTTCGGCTTCACCGCGAGTATCGGAACGCCCAGGCCGGCCTCGCGGTCTGCCGTCGGCCGCGGGCCGCGTTCCTTGTGCGAGTCCTTCGCGACCGGCGCGCGGCCGGGCATTCTCCTCACCCGCAATCGCGACGGCGGTGCCGGACGTCACCTGACCCAGCAACGTGGTGACCAATTCGTCGCCGTCGGTGAGGCCCGCCGAGATGATCGCCTGATCAATATCGCTCCAGGCGATTTGTAAGTCGCGCCGCTGCAACGCACCGTCCTCAACGACGTAGGCGTAGCTACCTTGGTAGATCGTGCTACTCGGAATCACAATAACGCCTTCGACCAAGCGACCTTCGATACTCGCAGTCACATATTGTCCGATTTTGAGCGGCACGCGGTGTTGGTCGTCCGCCGTGAACGGATCATCGACGTGCACCAATACGTGGAGTTGGCGAGCGGTATCGTCAATGGCGGCCTCGGTCCTTACCACTCGCGCGTCCCAGGTATCGCTGCCGGCGAGTTCGGAATACAGCGTCGCCTGCGACGCAGCGTTGTCCTGATTCATGCCCGGCTCAGGAAGGTTGACGAAACCGAGATCTTTATTGGCGATCGGCAAGCGAACTTCGGCAACTCCCACCGAATAAAACTCGGCGAGTTGCGCATTCGTGCCGACCACCTGTCCAAGATCAACGATCTGACGCAACACGCGCCCGTCGAACGGGGCACGAATCTGCGTGCGTTCGAGTTCCAAATTGGCCTTGATCAAATTGGCCTGCGCCGACGCGACGCGCGCCTCAGCGGCTGCCAGCTGCGGTTTGCGCAATACCAAATCTGTGGCCTCGCCGTCGTTACCGAGCCGATCCCAATCGACCTGCGCCTGCTCCGCCCGCGCCTGCTCTTCGACGAACGCCTGCCGCGCATCGGCGAGGCTCGCCTCAGCGATCATGACGTTGGCCTCGTAGTCACGAGGATCAATCGTCAGCATCACCTCGCCCTCAGCGAAGTAGCCGCCTTCGTCAAAATTGGGCGCCTTGTAGACGATCTGCCCACCAACCTGCGCCACCAATAGCGACTGAATGCGAGGGCGGACAATGCCGTAACTCGGTACGGTGACTTGAAAATCAACCGGCGCGATCGTCTGTGTCTCCACCGTCATTCGCGGGCCCTGGGTCGGCGCACGAAAGTTCGATTCGGGTGGATTGCTTAAGATGACCCAGGCAACCAATCCCAAGCCGACGAAGACCAGCAGTGGCAAAACTTTTATCAGGCGAGATTTCATAAGCAAATTTTAGCTGCGTCCTGCAAAGAGTCATAGTCATCCGTGATGTATCGGGCACTCCGGAGCCCAAAATCCGGCTCCAGTCGTTCTAACTACTCGCGATAGCTATCAATGATCGCTGCATCCACCCACAGAACGTCTTCACCCTGGGTGTAGAAAAAGTACTTTCCGTCCGGCGTCACCATCGGGCAGTAATCGATTTCCGGCGAGTTAATCGCGTCGCCCATGTGAATATCCTGCCCCCAAGACCCATCCTCCTGCCGAAAACTGATATACAAATCACCTTGGCCAAGGCTGTCGGGGCGAATAGCAGAGACATGAATCATGTAGCTCTCGTCCGGGCTGACGTAAATATCGCCCTCGTCGACCTCACTATTGATTGCCGGCCCCAAATTCACCGGTTCACCGAATTCACCATCGGCATATTGGGACCGATAGCTGTCGCGCGCACCCAGCGTGTCATCGCGCACCGCCGAGAAATACAGACTGCCATCACCCACCAACATCGGATACAGCTCATTGCCCGGCCCATTGATGTGCGCACCGAGCGCCTCGGGCGTAAGCAAGCCGTGCGGCGTCACCTCGCTGCGCCAGATGTTGTAGCGCTCTAGCGAATAGCCCGGCAGCGGACGATCGGAAATGAAGTACAGCCACCCGCCATCCGGCGAAAACGCCATATCGACATCGCTGTGATTGGGAAACGTTTTCGACGGTCCTGCCATACGCGGTTCTTGCCAGGTGTCGTCGGCACGTCGCCATGTGAAAAACATCTTGAACGACCCGTCGATGCTTCGAGAAAACAGAAAAATCCGCTGGTCCGGCGAAAACACCGAGTTCAGTTCGCGCTCACCCTCCAGTGAGACTAAACCCGGTGCAAATACTTCCGGTGTCATGCCCGGTGGCGTTTGACCAAGATAGTCGCCAGTCAATTCTGGCCATTCGTCCTGAGCGAAAGACGATCCGGTAAGCAGAAGGGTTAAGAGTATGAGTCGACGCACGATGGTTGCTCCGTAAGTGTGGTTCCCGCCACCCGTTAACCATAGCCGAAATCGAGCGTTATCGTGCAATGCACAATATACTGCGTTGATCACACTTCAGGATTGTGGCCTTGCTGTCGAAAACGGCGACATTCATTCTCATTGCGCTCGGCACCGTCGTTGGCTTAGCTGGCATTGATCTCGTCTTGCCTGCTATTCCTGGGTTACCGGATGCCTTGGGTGGCGATCTTAAATCGGCGCAATACGTCCTCGCCGCGTTCGCCGGCGGTACCGGGATCGGTCTATTGGTCTATGGCGAACTCGGCGCGCGCTTCAAACTCGGTACATTGTTGGTACTGTCGTTAACGACCTATGCGGTGCTGTCCTTATTGGCAACGCTCGCACCCAGCACGCACGCATTATCGCTGACGCGCTTTTTCCAAGGTCTTGCTGCGGCCGGCCCGGCCGTGTTCGCGCCGGTCATGATTAAGTCGATGTACGATGAAACTGGCTCGATCATCGCGTTAGGCCGACTCGGCAGTATCGAATCGATCACGCCGGCACTCGCTCCGGTACTCGGTGCATGGCTGTTGACGCTCGCCGATTGGAAACTTTCGTTCTATGTAACCGCGTTTGTCGCTATCGCTTTGAGCCTTGCCTGGGTTTTGTCGCCGGCGACGCGCCGGCAGTTCGGCTACTCGCAACGATCTTCAACCGGCGGCTACAGCGCGCTGTTCAAGAACCTTACATTTCTGCGGCATGCAATCAGCCAGGCGTTCACGCTTGGTGCACTATTGATCATCGTGTTCGCGGCTCCGGTGGTCATCACGCACGCCCTAGACGGTTCGCTGTCCGACTTCATTATCATGCAGGTGACCGGCATCGCCTTTTTTATCCTTGCCGCGAACACATCACATAGGGTCGTGCAACGCCTCGGCGCTGCTCCGACAATTCTGTTGGGCACGGCATGCACAGCGCTGGGCTGTGTTGCGCTGTTCATTGCCAGCGTGGTATCGAAGCCCGCTATCGAGCTGATTTGGCTGCTGTTCGTTTTCGTCAACTTGGGACTCGGCATTCGCGGCCCTGCCGGATTCTTTCAGGCACTCAAAGCCTCGGGCGACAATGATTCGCGGGGCTCCGCGCTGATCATCTTATTCGTGATGTTAACCACCGCACTCGGCACCGCGGCAGTCGCACCGTTTGTTGAACAGGGTTTTGTGCAGGTGGCGGCGCGGGCCAGCGCGGTCGCCATTATCGCTGTTTGGCTTTCCATTTCGCGCCGGCAGGATCGACAATGACTCAGACGGATTGGGATTACTACCAGTGCAATGTCAACGATCAGTTGTCGTCGATTTTCGTCGACCTATCGATCGCAAGGCAGGCGCCGTTGACCTCACTACCGATTTTGCATTGGCATTGGATTCGGCTGCGCTTCCCCAACGATCAAGGCATGAGTACTGACCAAGAATTCGACGCGCTTTGTCACTATCAAGACAACTTGGAAGCGGCGATATCGGGCAGTGACGATATTCGTTACGTGGGACGAATCACTGGATCCGGACGGCGAGAATTATATTTCTATGCATCAGCCGAGGCTGACGTTGAAGGTCGCATCGCCAACGTTATTTCCAAATTCCCTGAGTACCAATTCCAGCGCGGCTCGAAAGAAGATGCAGAATGGCGACAATACCTCGACCTTCTCTATCCTGGAGAGCATGGTTTGAAGCAAATCATGAGTCGGCGCACGGGCGAATAATCGGTACATCTGACGGCTCGCCGTCCCTCCTGACCATCGGATCAATACAAGCTATGAAGAAAGACATTGGTTTATCCGCTTTCAATTTGAAGGGTCGACTTTTGCGTGAACTTCCTTCTGACCGCTATCGTTTGCTTGGTGAATCGGCCGTGGTTCCCAAGCCAGGCGACATTGTCGGATTAGACCAGGGCTTTAGCGGTAAAGACGGTCAACCATTATCGTTGGTATATGCTTTTGACGAATCAGGAACGGAGATCTACGAAGCGGAGTTGTATGATTCCGATTTCGAATTACTAGCAAACGAATAGTCACTACTAGTAGAAAGCTACCTATTCCTATCGCTCGGCTATACATCCCGCGGACGGGACATGACGAGTTCCGTCTCAGCTAGTTACCTTCCCTTGATGAAAGGTGTGTTCTAAATGACGCAAGAAAAATTAAGAATGTGGTTTGAGGTAATCGGCATTACCGCAGTCGTTGCTTCTCTGATATTCGTTGGCGTGCAGCTTCGACAGGAACAAGAGATTGCATCCGGTCAATACGCCTACGACTGGCTCAACGCGAAGATTGAACTATCGAATCTAGTTGCCGAAAACAAGGACATCTGGGTCGCCGGTCTGAAAGGTGAAGAACTTAGCGAAGTCGATTCAGCGGTGCTGGATGCGATGATATCGGCCTGGGTAGGGTTTCAAACCGCTCGCTACCGCAATCGTTTGCTAATTTCCGGCGGCAGCGAGGCGGAAGTCGCGTTGGAGGTCGCGAATTCAATGCACACCTTTCCGCGACTAAAGACATTCTGGCGCGGTTATGTGGCGTACGCGGTAGATCTACACGGTGACGCTGGCTGGACCATGGCATCGCACGTCAACCGTATTCTTGATGAACTCGAATCGGGCACTCGAAAGCACGTGCCGAACTACGGATTCCACGTGTTTTGACCCATGTGTCTTGACTGAAGGTTTGGTCGCATACCCACTGAACTCGAACGAAACACGCAACGTGTTGGAACACTAGGTTGCCGCTATCCGAAATTGAGGGCATCAAGTCGCTCTTTCGTACCCACGTCTTCCCAAACGCCGTCGCAACCGTGATTGAGAATTTGGCTACCCAGCCAACCCAAGCAAGCGGACGACCTTACTCACTGGGCGGGTGGCCATCCACGTGAAACTTCTTGATCAAAAAACTAATCTGATCGCGAAGGTCTTTTGGAGTTACATCGAATACGGCTCGAATAGTCTTGATAAGGTGAGATTGGTCGAAGAAACCGGCCTCGATTGCAATCTCTGCTAGTTCTCCTTGCTCCGCGTTCAACAGTTTCGGCAACACAGCATTGACCCGTATGACATTGTTAAAAAACTTCGGTGTCGCACCCGTGTACTTTGAAAACTGGCGAGAAAAGTGCCTTTCACTGATATCGCCCGCCATAACCTTGATGGAAATATCACCGCAATTAGCCTCTGAGCGCTCCGCCCCTAGCGAGACGTAGGCAGGAACATCATTCGGGCTCTGGGCTAAATCAATCAGATATTTTTTGAATGCCGCAAGCAAATCGTCTATTGGTTTTTCCTCCCATTCCTCGGAGAGAAAATTTTCAACACGATCGTCATAGCAAGGATGTTGCTTATCGAAAAAGACCGTGCTGTTTCGTATCTGTTCGCCATAAAGACCGAGAAGGCTATACATTCCAGCCGCCGTTAGTTCCGCAACGATATGGCGCATTCGGCCAGTGAATTGAAATCGCGCTTCGACATCGCTGATCTGACCTGCCACACCGAACGCCGAACCATCAACGATAGCTGGCGTAAGAGACCCCGCCGCCTCACCGGTGGCCCGCAAGACCCACTGAATGTAATTGTAGCCGGTTGGCGGCACAGGAAGATCTGCATCGATCGGTTCTTCACAATCAACATAAACGATGCGGCGGACATAGCTGGCTAATTCACCAGGCACGTCGGTATCCACATACAGCTCGGGCCCCATATAAATACAACCTTGTAGTTGGACGACGTTACTCGTTGGACGCCGAATGTCCGAAATTTACAATTCTTATTGGCGCCTCCTACTGTACCTTTTTTCCCGGTTCCGCAAACCAACCGTAGGCCAAATTTTACCGCTGGGTCCGTTTGTTAGCGGACTCTACGCATCGCCTGTCATCGGTGATTCTGCAAGATGTCACCGCTGACGCGATGCCTACCGGGGAGATTCAAATGCTTCGACCGTTCGTTTTCTTTTTGGCGCTCGCCTTCATTGCGAGCCCTTTGGCGGTACCGGCTGCGTTCGCCAATTCTTCTGGTGGTGATGAAAAGCCGTCCAACGATTCTATGAACGTAGCGCCAAAGAATAATTCTATTGGAAATCTTACGATAGCCGGTGATCGAGCTAACGACCCGCTACTGCCAGATCTGGTGGCATCGGGAGGTGGGTTCGATAGTCAAACCAATACGAACTGGGTGCTCGTCGTCACCAATACAGGCATGGCCAAGTCCGCCCCCACCAACGTTGTCTACTACCTGAGAACGGCGAGTGGTACAGAGGTTACGGGAAAATTCCCGTTACCGGCAATCGATGCGGGCAAGGAAAAAACTTTGGTAACTAACTCGCTAATCCCGGTAAGTGCCATCGAAATACTCTTCGCACATATTGATCGACCGGCGGTCGTCGATGAATCGGATGAAACCAACAATAAATTTACGTTCGCCGATAATCGCTCGAACTCCCGCCGTCCGGTGTACCACAAGTACAAATTGGAGAGAGCCACGGTTAGCAGCCAAACGGCGGCGATATCGATGCAAGTTCGCGACTCAGCGGAGACCGATGGGCCGCGATCTGGCAAGTTTATTGACTTTGCCGAAGTCAGTACCGGAAATCTGATTAAGTGCGGCGAGGATCAACAAGGCGTTTGGGGTTGTAATTGCAGCAAAACCAACCACGCGATCTGCGCTGAAAGTATGAAATTTGCAGGCTGCAAAACAATCAAACAAGGCGGCCTCGCTAATCCCGACGTTTGGGAATACAGCTGCGGAGCAGACCATAGCGATGAATAGCGAGCTGTGGGCGAATATCAAATTCTTGGGCCGGCGGCACATCAACAACGGCGTCTTGCCGATAAAGCCGAGAACCCCTCGAATCTACAGCCAGTGTTAACGAACAGTAGGCCCACCAACCTCGACAGGGATGTGATCGTGTCGCACAAACCAGCATTAAATATTCTTGGCTTGCTCGCCATTTGCAGTTCTTTTCTTTTGTCTGTACCACAAACTGGATTTGCCCAGTCCCCTCCTGGCGCAGAACCCATTGTCTATTCGCGTCACATCGCCCATGCAAGACGCAGTAGCTATCAAGACCTTCATGATCAATTGAACGGCACAGGTTTCGTACCAATAAGCGCCCAAAGTCCTGCCAACAATCGCTACAACGTGGTTTGGCATAAAGACATCAATATTCAGAGCTACCGAATTCACACCAATATGTCGCGCAAGGCTTACGAAGATCGCCGTGACGATTACAAACGCGACGACTTTCAGCGCAGCTTTGTTACTGCGTACTCAAACGATGGAGAGATTCGCTACAACGCAATATGGGTAAGAGAAGCCGAGGAACGTCAACGGCGCGTACACAGCAAATTATCGGAAAAGGAGTTGTTGGATAAGTTGAAGTCCTATCGGCGGAGTGGTTACACGCCGGTCGACATTCTTCCGTGGCGACACAACAAGAACGTGTATTACTCGGCAGTATGGATCAAGGATCGCCGCGAGGTGGAGTGGCTTGTCGACGCATCACGCGATGACTGGGAGTCATTTCACAAGAAAAAACGCAAGGAAGGGTACTCGTTACGTGATATTGGCATGCTAGGTGCCAGTAAGTTGAGCGGATTGCGCTACTCCGGAATATGGGTTAAGGACTCATCGATTCGGCGACACGTTCGCGCCATGGGCCTAAGTGGCGATGACTTTCGCTCGGAACTCGATGAGTTAATCAATCAGAACTATCGCGTCAGCGATCTCGATTCAGTCTATGTTGGAAACGATATCCGCTATTCCTTCATATTGCACCGCCCAGCTCGTCGTAATCGACTAGTCGGAAACTTCGACCTGCCCGATGACGTAGAAGAGGACTTAGAGGACTTACTGGAGGAGTACCGAACGCCGGGCCGCGATGGCGATGTCGGCAACGTTGGATTTTTTCTCGAACACTATGGAACCGGTAAGTTCTTAGCGTTCAATCCGGACGAGCATTACTTTATGTCGAGTACTCGCAAGGTCATTCTGGGAGCATCGGCACTGCAAAACGGTTTCGAGGTTAGCGGCCGAAATTCCATCGAACTAAGTCGTAGCGACTTCCGATTTGATGCGCGAAATTCAGGTACAACGGCAGCGGGCATCGACTACCCGTCGCTCACCTTGCGTCGATTGTCCGCACGAGTCTCACCGAGTGGCTTATTAGCCGCAATGCTTGTGCAAAGCGATAACACCGCAGCGGATTACTTTTACAACAATTGGGCCGGGATGCGAGAAATGCGTAAGACCCTCGAGGATCTCGGAACCAAGAACTTCGGCGAGATGGTTAGCAAGTGTGGGCAGGAAAAAAACTCTATCGGCAGTAAGAAAAATTACGAGGATATACACGAGGTTCGTTGCCATGCGCTTCGTGAGTGGATTACATCCGACGGCGGCCGACTGAATTTTCCCAATTCTGATGAGCGAGACATACTTAACGGCAAGAATTCTTCACGTACCCACACAATATGGCGGCGCCATATCGACCGTCACTACAACTCGATAACGCCAAGAACCTTCGGCTCCTTCTTCAGGTCTTTGGCAGATGAAGAATTACTCAATAGGGTCAAGCGTGGCGAACTGCTTCAGCATATGGGTCGAAGCAGCAGGCTCTTTCAGCCAGATGGCCTCGACCCATCTTTATTCGATACGCATCGCGCAAAAAATGGCGGCACCTATCTTAATCGCGCATGGGTCGTGTTCACGTGGGACTGGGGTAGTCGCACTGGCAATTACGGAAGAATTCGGCCTAAACATGGGTTCGTGTTTCTCACTGAGGACCATTCTCGCTTCGATACTGATCGAAGAGATCGAGCGGACGCCCTGGCTACAGCGATTTTTCAGTTGCTGCTCCCGGAACTCGAGTAGGGCCATTCACTTTTCTGAGCACTTGGACTATGCAGGTACTCCCATCCAAGGCGCTCGATTTTTAGAGATTTCGCCATTGTAGTATGTTGACCTGTGTGGATTCAGACGATTGCCTCCGGAGCGAAGAATGAAGCTAGCAACCAGTTTGTATATGTCCCTCGCCATTACCTCCGTCACTCTATTCCTAACGACGGACGTTCTCGCAGACTCAAACCCGCCTCTACCTGAGAGCATTCGGGAGATGCCCGACAAGCTAATCAAGTATGAGCACCTTAAGGGCAAGCGAGCGTCAAACGGCAAGGATTACGACATCAAAATTCAATACGGGAGAGCATCGAAGAAATTTCCCGAGTTGAGGTCCAACCCGCGGCGAATTATCGCGTTTACGCGAGTACTTATTCGCCGAAGTGGAACGAATAATGACTATGTCAAACCCTCTGCAGATAGGCTGTCCGAGTTGTTTCCAGGTTCGTTCGTCTACGCGAGCATTCAAGCTTCTCTAGCTGAGGACAAAGGATTTTCGCGTAAGTGTTCGAAGAAGCGCTGGTACCGCTCAAGAAAATTCACCACATTTGTGAGTATTTCTCGCCTTGTTTGCAACGATAAAGGTTTTGAGAGCGGGCACCGCGCTAGAATCGGCAATGAGATGCTGGTCGATGGCAAATTGTAGCGTCGCGGGCGCTCACTGGGCTCGGCTCGGTTGCACGTAGTTTAGTCGAGCCCAGTTTTTAGGTGCAGGCAACCGCGGTTTCTACTCAAATCGTGCTGCCGATGAACGTCAATCTTTGGCGAATCGTAGATGGGTAGTACTGGTCGACCAGCTGTCCGCTATCCTCCATTCAGCGCGTCTAAACGCTCTTTCGTACCCACGTCTTCCCAGACGCCGTCGTAACGCTCACCCTGCAGGCGCCCTTCATCGGCCAGCTGATAGAACATCGGCGCGAGCGGAAACCGTCCCGGCTCGCAGCCGTTAAAAAACTCGGGCTCGTAAACTGCAACACCACTGAACGTCAGTAGCGGCTCGTCGCTACTCACCACGCGATCCCCTTTGAGATCAAAGTCGCCGCGTTGCTTGTAATCTGGCGTCGGTACCAATATCAGTTTCGCCAGCGAGCCATCCGCGAGATCGGTGCTCGGCACCGGCATGTCGGTGAACACATCGCCATTCATGACCACAAACGGATCGCTGCCGAGCATCGGTAAGGCGCGCAGAATGCCGCCACCGGTTTCCAAAATATTCTCGCCCTCGGGGCTGAACACCACGCGAACACCAAAGCGGCCGCCATCGCCTACGTGATCAAGAATCTTGTTGCCCAACCAACCCAAGTTGATCACCACCTGCTCACAACCGGCGCGCCCGAGCGCCTCGAGGTGATAGTCGATAAGCGGTTTGCCACGTACCTCAACCAGCGCTTTGGGCGTGGTATCGGTGAGCGGTCGTAACCGTTCACCACGACCGGCCGCCAACAGCATCGCTTTCATGCCGCCGCCTCCAACGCCGGCAGCACACGCTCATCAATAAACCGGGCAATAAACTCCAATTCGCTGTGGACGTGACCTAACTCGCGGACATAACCGAGCGTTCGCGGGATGTCCTGCATGTAACCGGGTTTACCGTCACGAAGGTTCAGTCGCGCAAATATGCCGGCCGCTTTTAGATGCCGTTGTACGCCGGTGAATTCGAAATGGCGCATAAACGTACGTTCATCCAACTGCGTGCGCAGACCATTATCGAGCTGTGCGTAAAACTGTCGCGCCCAGGCACGCACCGCCTCCGCTGGCCAGCGGATATAGCAATCCTTTAACAACGACACGAGATCGTAAGTGAGCGGCCCTTCGACCGCGTCCTGAAAATCGATAATGCCGGGATTGTGGGTTACTGACACCATCAGGTTGCGAGAATGGTAGTCGCGGTGAACGAACACTGGCGGTTGGTCCAAAGCGTTTCGAATCAGCCGCTGGCAAAGTGCGTTCCATTCGGATTGCTCTTCGTTTGAGAGAGACAGTTGTAAGTAGTCGCCGCATAACCAGTCGGAAAACAGCGCCAGTTCGCGCTCCAGCAAGGCAACATCATAGGGCGGCAGATTGGACTGGCATGCTGCGCCTTTGACTTGCATCTGCAATAAAGCTGTCAGTGCGTCGCTGTACAGTTCGTTAACCGATTGCGGTCGGCGTTCGAGTTCCGCCAGGTACGATTGCGTACCCAGATCGCTGAGCAACAAGAACCCCTGCTCCAGATCGGCTTCGAGCACCCGCGGGGCATTTAGCTGAAAGCTTTCCAGATAGCCGGCAACACGAATGAACGGCTCGCAATCTTCCTGTTGCGGCGGCGCGTCCATAACGATGAAACTTTTCTCGCCGTTGGCGAATCGAAAGTAACGACGAAAGCTGGCATCGGCCGATGCAGGCGCTGCCGACAGGCCACTAAGGACTTCGATGCCTTCCGCCCACGCCATCATTTGAGTCAATCTGGAGTCGCCCTGAGTGCTCGACATGTTGATCACAATTCTCCGTAACGCATTGAAGCACCAGCAAAACTATGCGAAGGTATCACAGTCGCTGTGAGTTTATTTACCCCCTTGTCGGCCACTTGGCCACGACTGCTGTCAGACCCGATTAACTCGTGACCTTCAAATATTCGATCATTGCCAGCACCGTGTTGGTGACCGGGCTCGCGCATGGCCAGGAGCCATCCGCCTGCCGTACGTCATTGCACACGAACATCCCGCAACTGGGCGATCAGGTGATCACCGCCAGCGACCCGGAAAATCCGCCAATTATTTTTGAAGTGGGTGAGATTGAAGGCTCGCTCGGCGCAGAACCCTACGCCACGATGAGCGGCGGCGTCCTATTACGCCGCGGCGACTCGCAGGCCGGTGCCGATACCGCGCGTTACATTCCTGAATCCCGCGCATTGCGCCTCGAAGGTAACGTGCTGTACGCCGACAAAGGCACGCAGGTCGATTCCGATCTTGCCGAATTCAACTACGACACCGGCGAAGTTCGCTTCGAAGGTGCCGAATTTTCCCTCGGCGCGAGTGCCGCACGCGGCGCCGCGGAGGGCGTGCGCATCAGCGAAAACGGCACACTGTCATTAGACGGCGTCAGCTACACCACCTGCCCACCGGATTCCAACGACTGGCTCCTCGAGGCCGACGATATCGACCTGGACACGCGCGAAGGTGTCGGCACGGCACAAGGCATCAAACTGCGCTTTCAGGGCGTACCGATTTTGTATGCACCGTATATTTCGTTTCCGATTGGCGATGCGCGCAAGTCAGGCATCTTGACACCTGAGTTTGGTACCACGCGCCGCGGCGGCAACGATATCCGGGTGCCCTACTACTTCAATCTCGCCCCCAACTACGACGCGACAATTACGCCGCGCCTGCTCACCGACCGTGGCTTCCAACTGCAGAATCAATTCCGGTATCTCACCGAGCGTATGGAAGGTCAGCTGAACGCCGATTACCTGGCCAGCGACAACATGTTTAACGATTCGCGTTACTACTATGCCGTTGAACACCGCATGCAGTTGCCGCGCGGCTGGCGAAACCAGATCGACTTTCAGAACGTCTCCGACAGTCAGTATTTTGAAGATCTCGGCGGCAGCCTGAGCCGCTCAAGCATTACGCACTTGAACCGCAGCATCAGTATCGACTACTACACCGAGCATGTGTCGTTGTTCGGTCAGTTTCAGGATTTTCAAACGATCGACGATGCCATTACCGCAACCGATCGACCGTATCGACGGGTTCCACAGCTATTGGCATCCGGTTATTGGCCCGACCAGCTACTGGGCCTGTCGCTCGGATTCGATGGCGAGCTGGTCAATTTCGATCGCGATACCGGCGTCACCGGGTGGCGAATGAACGTCTCACCGGAAGTATCGCTGCCGCTCACCGGCCCCGGCTGGTTCATCACGCCGAAGCTGGCCTACGACGTCACGCAGTATCAACTCAGTAATACACTCGCCGGACAGGATGACGAACCCAACCGTGCGCTGCCGATTGCGAGTCTCGACCTCGGTGTCATTCTCGAACGCAACATGCGCAACGCCAGTCGTATTCAAACCATTGAACCCCGACTGCTGTATGCGCATGTGCCGTTTCGTGATCAGGCAGACTTACCGGTGTTCGATACCATCACGCCGGATCTCAATCTGATTCAGCTGTTTCGCAACAATCGCTTTCTTGGCGTCGATCGCATCGCCGATACCGATCAGATCAGCATTGGCGTCACGTCGCGGATCCTCGACGTTTCCACGGGCAAAGAACTGGTCTCCGCCACCATCGGTCAGACGCGCTACCTGAGTAACAGCGGTGTCACCTTACCCGGTCAGCCGGTGGTTACTACAGAGTCGTCCGACTACATCGCCGAAATCGGTTTTCTCCTCAACGAGAATCTCAATTTCGATATCGGTCATCAATGGGGTGAATCAGGCAGCGGCACAACACAATCGGAGGCACGTCTGCAATACCGCCCGGCGACCAACAAAATCTTAAATCTGGCATACCGCTTCCGTCGCGATTCGCTGGAGCAAGGTGATGTGTCGTGGGCCTGGCCGATCGCTAAGAACTGGAATTTCGTGGGCCGCTACAACTATTCGTTCCGCGATCGAGAGGCGTTAGAGCAGTTTTATGGCCTTGAATACGAGAGCTGCTGCTGGGGGCTTCGCCTGGTCAGCCGCCGCCATATTTCGACTCGCGATGGAACCCAGGATTCCTCTATTGGTCTGCAATTGGTATTAAAGGGAATGAGCAGCGTCGGTACTGCGGCTGACAAATTGCTCGAACGTGGTATTCTTGGCTATTCTGCAGATCTCCGGTAAGAAATAGTGTTAAACATCAAATACTTAGCAGCTTTTACGCTGGTGCTAAGCGCGCCGCTCACGCTCGCTCAGCAGCTCTCTGAAAGCGGCGAATTCCTCGATGGAATTGCCGCCGTGGTCGACGAGGGCGTTGTGCTGAAGAGCCAGCTCGAAGAACAGCTGGCGACCATCAAGCAACGCGCTGCCGCGCAAAACATTCCGCTGCCGCCGGAAGTCGAGTTACGTGAGCAATTGCTCGAACGCCTGATTCTGCAAGAAATTCAGCTGCAATGGGCCGATCGCTACGGCATTCAAATTTCCGATCAAATGCTGAACCAGGCCATCGGCAATATTGCGGATCGTGCCGGTGTCACGTTTGAGGACTTGCCAGCGATGCTGGCCCAAGACGGCGTCGACTACGCAGCGTTCCGTCGTGACCTACGGCTCGAGTTGATCATCGAACAACTGACCCGTATCCAACTAAGCCGCATTGAAGTGTCGCAACGTGAAATCGAACAATGCATTGCCGATCTCGAAGACAACGTGGCCGTAAACTCCGACTACAACTTATCGAATATTTTGGTTGAGATTCCGGAAAACGCGACCGCCAAACAAATCGAAGAAGCGCGCGCTGAAATTGATGACATCTATAATCGCCTCCAAGATGGCGCTGACTTTGCCGCACTCGCGATTCGCTACTCCGCCGCTCCGACGGCACTCGATGGCGGTGCGTTGGGTTGGCTTGAAGGTGAACTGGTGCCGTCGTTGTATCTCGACGTTGTTGCCAACATGCAAGCCGGTCAGGTTTCTGAACCGGTGCGTGCGCCGAATAGTTTTCATCTTATCCGTGTCAACGACGTGCGCAGCGCCAACGCACGCAGCGAAGTCGACCAGGTTCTGGTACGGCATATCCTGATCATGCCGGATGAAATTATCGACGACCAAACCGCTGAGCAGCAGCTGGTTGATGCACGAGCAGAAATTGTCGACGGTGCGGATTTTGGCGAACAAGCGAAACTGCTTTCCGACGATCCGGGTTCTGCTAACGCGGGTGGAGAAATGGACTGGGCCGGTGAAGGAATCTTCGTTCCCGAGTTTGAAGAGGTGGTTAACAGCCTAGCGATCGGCGAGCTTAGTGAACCGTTTCGCTCTCGATTCGGCTGGCACATCGTCGAACTCATGGACAAACGCGTGTACGACAACACCGACGACCTCAAAGCCACCAACTGTGAGAATAAGTTGCGGGCTGACAAAGTCGGTGAAGCCACTCAGCTTTGGCACCAACGTATCCGCGACGAAGCGTACGTCGACAAACGCATTTAGCACACTGATGACGACACCTTTGGCGATAACTGCTGGTGAACCGGCGGGTGTCGGCCCCGAGCTGTGCCTCAAGCTCGCCGAGCGCGAGACTGCCGAAGCAATGATTGTGATCGGCGACGCCGATCAGCTTGAACAACGTGCCAGAGATATTGGTAGTGATGTGCAGATCGACGTCGGCGGACCCACCACCGGAAACGGCAAGCTTGCGGTGGTGCATATCGCACAGGCTGAACCGGCGACACCGGGTACGCCGCTCCCCGCTAACGCCGCGGCGTTGCTGGAGGGCCTACGGCATGCGGTGAAAGGCTGCCAAAACGATACCTACAGCGCTCTGGTCACCGGTCCATTGCAAAAGAGCGTCATCAACGACGCCGGAATTCCGTTTTCCGGGCACACCGAATTTCTTGCCGAACTCACCGGTGCGCCACTGCCGGTCATGTTGCTAACCGCGGGCGAGCTACGCGTTGCGCTGGCCAGCACTCACCTGCCGTTGCGCGATGTCGCCGACTACGTGACCGCCGAACGGCTGCAAGCGGTGATCGAAGTTTTGCACCAAGGACTCGTATCGACATTCGGTATTGCCGAGCCCTCCATTCACGTGTGTGGCTTAAATCCGCATGCCGGTGAAGGGGGCCACCTCGGCATCGAAGATGACAACGTGATTGCGCCGGCGCTGAAAACACTCCGCCAGCGCGGCATGCATCTAAACGGACCGTTGCCAGCCGATACCGCGTTCACGCCGGCGGCTGGTCACGCCGACGCGGTTTTGGCGATGTATCACGATCAAGGATTGCCGGTGATCAAGCACGCTGGCTTTGGTCGTACCGTCAACGTGACCTTAGGGCTACCCATTATCCGCACCTCGGTCGATCACGGCACCGCCTTGGATATCGCCGGATCCGGCAATGCGGACCCGGGCAGCCTGTTCGCGGCTATCGACCTCGCGCAGCAGATGGTCGGCCATCGATGAGTCATCGGCCGCGCAAACGTTTCGGCCAACACTTTTTGACGGATGGCGGCGTTGTCGACGCCATCCTTGATGCGGTCGCGGTGCAGGCCGATGACGTGGTGGTCGAAATTGGTCCCGGTCGCGGCGCGATGACGGACGCACTGGCCGCAGAATCGGGTGACTTTCATGCTATCGAACTCGACCGCGATCTCGCCCGCGCGCTGCGGCAACGTTACCAAGACAACGCCACCGTCACCGTGCATGAAGGCGACGTACTGGCATTCGATTTCTCCGCCTTGGGCGACGAGCTGCGCGTGGTCGGCAATCTGCCGTACAACATCTCAACGCCGCTGCTGTTTCACCTGATGCAGTCACGCCGGCACGTCCGGGATATGACCTTCATGCTGCAAAAAGAAGTAGTCGACCGTATGGCTGCCGAGCCAGGGAGTAAGACCTACGGGCGTCTTACGGTCATGCTGAGTGTCGGGTTTATAGTGCAACCGCTGTTTGATGTGCCTCCCGAGGCCTTCGATCCACCGCCGGCGGTCAACTCGTCGGTCGTACAACTACGACCTTTGGACGAGCATACCTTCCGCATCGATGATCATGCCCGGTTCTCGCAGCTGGTCGCCGCGGCGTTTAACCAGCGCCGCAAGACGCTCCGCAACGCGCTGTCTCAATTTGCAGATTCCAACGTGTTCGAGCGTGCAGGCGTGGACTCATCACTACGCGCCGAAGCCCTTTCCACCGACGATTTCGTCCGCCTCGCCAACGCGCTCGACGGGCAGAACTAGCAGCAAGTAAGTCTTGCTATTGGCACGCCCATCGCCGGGCTATTCGGGCTAGAATATGCGCATGGACGAGAAGCGCTGCGAAATCTCCATCGAAGTGGTTACCGACTACATCGACGAACAGTCGGAGCCCGATTCCGACCGTTACGTATTCTCGTACACAATTACTATCGCCAATAATGGCAACGTTCCGGCGCGACTGATCAGCCGTCACTGGGTCATTACCGATGCCAATGGCAAGGTTCAAGAAGTCAGCGGTGACGGCGTGGTTGGCGAGCAACCCAATCTGCGGCCCGGCGAAGAATTTCGCTATTCCAGCGGTGCGGTGCTGGAAACACCGGTCGGCGCGATGCAGGGCTTGTATCGCATGGAAGCCGAAAACGGCGTTAATTTTGACGCACCGATTGCACCGTTCTCGCTCGCCGTTCCTGGCGTGGTTCACTAAAACTCGCACATGGCCGTCTACGCGATTGGCGACCTGCAAGGGTGTTACGACCCATTCCAAAGACTGCTCGACGAAATTCAGTTTGACCCCGCGAACGACACGCTGTGGCTCGCCGGTGATCTGGTTAATCGTGGCCCTAAGTCGCTGAAATGCCTTCGCTTTGTGAAGTCACTAGGCGATGCGGCGGTGACCGTGTTGGGCAATCACGATCTGCATTTGCTGGCACTCGCCGAAGGCAAGAAGCGATTTGATAGCCGCTACGAATCACTCGCTAAGACCTTGGCGGCTGACGACCTCGATGAGCTACTCGACTGGCTGCGTCATCAACCGCTGGCTCATTACGACGCTGACATGGATTCATTGCTGGTGCATGCCGGCACTCACCCGCAATGGGGCGTTAAGAAAACGCTGGCGCGGGCGAACGAAGTTGAGATCGCGTTACAAAGCGACAACTACGCATCACTATTAAAGAAAATGTACGGCAATACGCCGGCGACCTGGTCCGGCAAGCTCACCGGCAACAAGCGGTTGCGTTACATTATCAATTGCCTCACGCGCATGCGCATGATGACCAGCAAACAACGACTCAACTTCTCGCACAGCGGCCCACCGTTTCGCGCCCGTAAGAATCTCACCGCTTGGTTTGATGTGCCCGATCGCGCTGCCGCCGATTCGCGCATCGTTTTCGGCCACTGGTCAGCGCTCGGTCTGGTCGTACTGCCAAACCTGATTTCACTCGACACCGGCTGCGTGTGGGGCCGCCAGTTAACCGCCGTACGTCTGGACAAAAAACATCCTCGCGTGTTTCAGGTGCAAGGTCAATCATGAGTGGCATTTTGCTGCTTGTGATCGGGGCCGTTTTAATTCTGTTTGCATACCTGTTCCGCTGGGGGTTCACTCAGCCGTTCATCGACCAGCTGAGCAAAAGCAGCGGCAGGCACCGGACCGTTTTCGAGTACCTGGATACAATTTCGCTGTTCACCAGTATTCTTGAGGCGCGGCAACTCGCGATTCAGCACAACACATCCGTCCCGGCGGAAGTACAGTTGCACATTGGGGCGCTGGTTGGCGGAGCCCTGTGCATAGTCGCAGCCTTCTTTGTCTAAGGTTGGTTGCGTTCGTACCGGCAAAAAGAAAATGACAGCGAATGCCGTTCATCGACCGGGTGCTCCTCACGAAACACCTCAACCCACTCCTCGCTAAGCTCTGGAAAAACGGCGTCGCCATCGACGATCGCGTCGACCCGGGTGAGATAGATGCGATCCGCACGCTCGAGAAATAGCGCGTACACCTCGCCACCGCCAATCACCATGATTTCTTCGGCATCGCCCGCAGCGGCTAGCGCCGCTTCCATGGTATCCACGACCACCGCATCTTCCGCGGTGAACGTCGGCTGCCGAGTCAAGACGATATTCGGACGATCCGGAAGAGCTTTGCCAATCGACTCATAGGTTTTGCGACCCATGATGATGGGTTTGCCGACCGTCAGCGCTTTAAAGTGTTTGAAGTCATCCGGCAGGTGCCACGGCAAAGCGCCGTCACTACCGATGATGCCGTTACGCGACACCGCGGCTATCAGACTAATCATGCGCGCTATTCAATAGTAACGGTGGTTTGTACAGGTGCCAGCTGAAGAGACCCAGCCTTAGACGGCGACAGCGGCTTTGATATGCGGATGATATTCATAGTTAAGAAACTCAAAATCATCCAACTCGTAATCAAACAGGCTCGGCGGTCGCCGCTTAATGGCGAGACGCGGTAACGGCAACGGCTCACGTTGCAGCTGCTCGTCAGCCTGTTCGAGATGGTTCAAATACAGGTGGCAATCACCGCCGGTCCAGATGAAATCGCCAACGGCCAAATCGGTTTGCTGGGCCACCATATGGGTGAGCAATGCATACGAAGCGATATTGAACGGCACACCGAGAAAGATGTCAGCGCTGCGTTGATACAGCTGACAGGAGAGTTTTCCATCGGCAACATAGAACTGGAACAGTGTATGACACGGCGGTAACGCCATATTTTCGATCTCACCGACATTCCAAGCGCTGACAATAATGCGGCGCGAGTCCGGCGTTTCGCGTAACTGGCGAATCACCTGACTCATTTGATCGATCAGGTAACCGTCTGGAGCCGGCCAGCTGCGCCATTGCACGCCGTAAATCGGCCCAAGCTCGCCGTTGTCGTCAGCCCACTCATCCCAAATCCGCACTTTGTGTTCTTTAAGATATTCGATGTTGCTGTCGCCGCGCAGAAACCACAGCAGCTCGACGATCACGGATCGCAAATGAATTTGTTTGGTGGTGACCAGCGGGAAGCCTTCGGACAAGTCGAAGCGCATCTGGTGACCGAATACCGACAAGGTACCGGTACCGGTGCGGTCCGTACACTTAGTGCCGGTGTCGCGCACGTGCTGCATCAGATCCAAGTATTGCTTCATGTCTAACCTTTGCGCTTGGACGGCTTACGATACGCGAGAAACAGCAGCGTCAGTCCGCCCAGAATCATCGGGATCGTCAGAATCATACCCATTGTAAGCCAGCCACCGGCGAGATACCCAATGTGCGCATCCGGCAGCCGCACAAACTCCACCATAAAGCGGAATACACCGTAGCCGGCGAGGAACAACCCCGACACCGACATCACCGGACGCTCACGGCTGGAGAACACCCACAGAATCAGGAACAACACCGGGCCTTCAAGAAGCGCTTCGTAGAGCATCGTCGGATGTCGTACCACGCCATCAACCTGAAAGCCCCACGGTAGGTCGGTGGGCTTGCCCCAAAGTTCGCCGTTAATGAAGTTGCCGATGCGCCCGAAAAACAGACCCCACGGCACCAACGGCGCGACAAAGTCGATCACCGCCCAGGCCCGGATGCCCAAACGACGTCTCGCAAACCACCACATCGCGATCATCACGCCGGCCAGGCCACCGTGGAACGACATACCGCCTTCATTGATCTTGAACAGATACAGCGGGTCACTGAGTAGCTGGTCAGTGCCATAAAACAACGCGTAGCCGATGCGACCACCCAGAATCACGCCTAGCATCGCGTAGAAAATGAGATCGTCGACTTCTTTAGGCTTCACAAACGACCAAGGCTGGATGGCTCGACGGCGCGCCAGCCACCAAGCCACGAAAAAGCCGATCACGTACATCAGGCCATACCAGCGAATCGCTAGCGGACCAATAGAGAAAATGACTTCGTCGATTTCGGGATAGGTAAACATTCGGCCTGTATCATAGTCAGTTTCCACTGCCGGTCATACCCTCGATGTCGAATCGCCTCGCCCAAGAAACCAGCCCGTACCTATTGCAGCATGCCGACAACCCAGTGGATTGGTATCCCTGGGGCGAGGAAGCCTTCGCGCTGGCTCGCGAGCAGGGCAAACCGGTGCTGCTGTCGATCGGCTATTCGGCGTGTCACTGGTGTCATGTAATGGCGCATGAGTCGTTCGAAGACGAGGCCACCGCCGAACTCATGAATCGGCTATTTGTGAATATCAAAGTGGATCGCGAGGAACGCCCTGACGTCGACAAGATCTACCAAACAGCGCATCAGTTGTTGACCAGCCGCGGCGGCGGCTGGCCGCTGACCATGTTCCTGAGCCCCAATGATCAAAAACCGTTCTTTGGCGGAACGTACTTTCCCGATACGCCGCGCCACGGCATGCCATCCTTCGGCGAATTGCTGCAGTCCATTGCCACCTACTTCGCCGATAAACCGGACGACATTACCGCGCAGGGAGAACGTCTCGATGACGTGTTTCGTCGCCTAGAACCCGAGACCGCTGAAAACGCGGCGCTTAACACGCGTCCATTGCAACAGGTGCGTGATGTGTTGGCGGAAAGTTTCGACGGCGACTTTGGTGGCTTTGGCGGCGCTCCGAAATTCCCGCATCCGACCAACATCGATCGATTACTGCGCCACTGGTCGACGACCGTTAACGAACCGGAACCCGACATTGACGCACTATTCATGGCCAGCTTGTCGCTCACCCGCATGGCCGAGGGCGGTATCTTTGATCACGTCGGCGGTGGTTTTTGTCGTTATTCGGTGGATCGATACTGGCAGATCCCACATTTCGAAAAAATGCTGTACGACAACGGTGCGCTACTGGCGAGCTACGCACAGGCGTTTCAAGCCACCGGCGAAACGATGTTTGCGACCACCGCTACGCGCACTGCCGAGTGGATTCTCAGCATGCGCGCCGATGGCGGCGGAATCCATGCCTCACTCGACGCCGACTCCGAAGGTGAAGAAGGCAAGTTCTATGTCTGGACGCCGGATGCAGTGCGCGACCTGATCAACAAAGATGACTACGATCTATTCGCCGCGCGCTTTGGTCTCGACGCCGCGGCTAACTTTGAGGGCCATTGGCACCTCACGGTTCGCAAATCCATCACCGATCTCGCCAGCGAATTCAACCGCGGCCCGGAAGCTGTGGAGATTGCGATCAATGAGGCGCTCGCAACGCTGGAATCGGCGCGTAGCCAGCGAATTCCGCCAGGGCTCGATGACAAAGTGCTCACCTCTTGGAACGCGCTCGCGGCGCGGGGATTGGCGATCGCTGGGCGCGCGCTGGGCCGCAAAGACTTTACCGATGCGGCCGGCAATCTAATCGATTTTCTGTACAGCCAGCTATTCGTCGACGGTCGGTTATTCGCGACCTTTAAGAACGACACCGCGCGCTTCCAAGCGTACTTAGACGATCACGCGTTTTTGATCGACGCGATTTTGGAATCGCTGCAGTCGCGCTGGAATACAACCCATCTGCACTTCGCCACTGCGTTAGCCGACCTGCTGTTAGAGCAGTTTGAGGACACCGACAATGGCGGATTCTTTTTTACCGCCAATGATCACGAAGCACTGATGACGCGACCGCGACCGATGGCCGATGAGGCAGTGCCATCAGGCAACGGTGTCGCCGCGACCGCACTGTTGCGACTCGGTCATCTGATCGGTGACACACGCTATCTCGACGCCGCCGAACGCGCGTTGCTGGCAGGCTGGCGCGCAATCGAGGAATACCCGCACGGCCACGTCAGCCTAGTGAACGCTCTGGACGATTATCAGACACCCCCAGAGCTGATCGTGTTACGAGGTGCAGAGGATGCCATTGAAGCATGGCGGGCACCGGCTAACGTTCTGTATACGCCGGCACGCATGGTGTTTGCGATTCCTGCCGATGAAGTGGATTTACCAGGCCTGCTCGCCGAACGCGCCCCCAAAGTCGGCACCGCACTCGCATATCGTTGTCGTGGCATGACCTGCGACCTGCCGATCGAGATCAATACGCCGTCAGCGCAGTCCCTCTGGCGGGTGTCACCGAATCCTCACGAGAACCGCTGAAGGTCACCGGCACCGATTCGGCTCGGAGGCCGACGTTCTTGACCACCGCAAAATGCAGATGTGGTCCGGTTGAGTAGCCTGTGTTACCCGAATCAGCGATGTACTCGCCGCGGCTAACTTGATCACCAGGTTTGACGCGAATCGAGTTCCAGTTGAGATGCGCGTAAATCGCATAGGTACCGTCGTCGTGCATGATACGCACCACGTTGGCAGCAGGTCCGTCACGAACCGGATCTAAGCCGCTTCTAAAATTCTTGCTGGCGACATCAAAAACGATGCCACCGCGGGCGGCGAACACGTCAGTCCCGACCGGCGCCGCAAAATCGACGGCATAATAGCTGTCCGGTGTGGTATGCGTAATCGTGTCCGGAAATGCTTGTGTCACCATCTGATCGCTGGAGATCGCAAACGGTACGCGATAAGGGCCAGACGGCGTGTGTCTCGCATTCGGATCACCTGGCATGTATCGATAGCCGTATTCCAAAAATGGCGCTTCGGTCGCATCGCTTTGCAAGGGTAAGTACAGCAACGGCGTTTCCGTGCGCGGTGGCAATACCCAGCGTAGTCGCTCCTCCGGGTCGGGAAATTCCAGACCGTTAATGCGTTTCAGCACCAGCACGAGCTCCACCGGCACATAGAACGCATTGTTGGCGACGATCTGCACACCTTCACCGGCAAAGCCGTGGGTAACGATGACCTCCGGATTCTGCAAGGTAATTTCTTGCTGGCGAACTTCGACGGTGCGCTCGTCATCGGGCGGGCGATCCGAGAAAATCCACTCGCCGTTTTCGCCGCGATACTTATATAGGGACTGCGCACCCGCCAAAGCGGGTAACAGCACTATCAAGCAGAACGCCTGCGCTATGCGACGGCTATGACTCACCGATCTCAAATCGTTGCCAGCCATCCTCACCGCGTCGAATTTCGTAGGCCGGCCAATACTGGTTGTCTAATTTCAGCGTGATAACTTCGACCGCACCGTTCCAGGTCACGGTCTTTAATCGCAACGAATCCTGGTCTTCCTTGCCAGATACGACTTGCACGAACGCATCCAGATCGGGTGTCGGTGTTTCATCCACCTCGACCACGCGGCGACCGGCCCACAGACCGTAGCGCGTTGACGGCGAACCGTAACTAAAGAACGCGACGTAGACACCGTCTGGTGCGATGCCGCGTTGAGCAGCCATAGCGCGATGGGGATTCTGAATCAGCGCACCCGCCCACGACACCACGCGGTCGATGCCACTGCCATCGAGCGCCACTGTATCGGTGTCGAGTTCCAAAGCCTCGCTGCCACGCCACACCGTGACCGTGACGTTCGGTTTCTGCACCGCGGCTTCGAGATCGCGGTATGACGTCACCACATCACCGTCTACCGCCAGCACAAAGTCGCCGTTCTTGAGTACTTTGGCCGCCGGCGTGCCGGCAACGACGCGCGTAACGCTCAACGCCCGGCGCTTATCAGGATTATTCGCTTCGAGCCGTTCGAGCCATTCTTCATCGACGCCGCGGTTGCGCGCGGCGAACAACGGCGCATACACGAACTCGGCTTCGAGTGAGTAGTACGGTTTGCCGTTGCGGACGATGTCGACGAACTCGGTGATTAACTCCGCGCTGATACCGCGATTGAACTGCGACGAATCGCCGCCCGCTTGAAACGCGAAGCTCGACCAGGATGCCGCGACATGGCCACGCTTATTGACCAGCACACCGTCGTAGTCGGTCGGCGCATTGACCAAATCGACGCCTTCGATATTGGCATCGCGGAATCGTAAGGTCCGCGTAAGGGGTAACACCAGCGCATCGACCGAGGACACCGTACTTTCCTGGTGCACCAGTTGATGGTCGGCTTTGATGCCGACTGCCCACACCGTATCGCCGGCTTTAAGCGGCTTGGTATCAAACTTGGCCGACTTGACCGGCGTATCGCCGATTAGCTTCGGATCATACGAGACGATCGCCATGTTGTGCGTCGGGTGCAGATGTTCAATCTTGGCATCGACCTCTAAGGAACCGGCAAACGTCACAGTGACGTCACCGATCGCGATCGGCACCGTGTTCCGATCCACCAGTACCAACCCTTTCTTAGCATCGACCACAATGCCGGTGCCATAGTAGTGACGGTCGCCGACGCCGGATACCGTGTACGGCAAATCGAACGTCACCATGACCAATGACGGCGCGATGGTGGCGATACGATCGTCGTCATACGCTTTGAGATCGGTGCTGCCCGTCTCAGGAATTTCGGCCGGTGGTCCATCGGCGAGCGGCCGGCACGGCCAGACACCGCTGGCGTCGTCCAGCGAACACCGACGCGCCGGAAACCAGGTGCGGTCCATTTCAAACGCGCGTACCGATGAATTCTGCGGGCTGTCCATGGTGATAAATCGCATTAGCGACCGCGCGCCGTCGGCCATCTGTGCCAACGCATCCTCAAAGTCATCAATACTTTCGATCGGCTCTCCGCCCACTTCGGTGATCACCGCACCGCGAGGAATCGCCGCTTTAGACAATAAGTACCCAGGATTGGCCACATACACGCCGCTCGCAGAACGGTTGTAGTGACGCGCCTGCTGATACGACAGGTTATTGACCGTGGCATCACCAAACTCGAGAAACTCGCTCGGCGTAATCGCATGCAGATCAGTAACGTCAATGGATTCACTGACACGGCGTCCGCCGCGCTCGACTTCCACTTCGATCGCGTCGCCGACGTGCTGGTCCAGCGCAGCGGCAAGCGGCACGAACTCGGTGATCAGTTCACCGTTCACGCGAATCAGAATGTCGCCCGGTTCGATTTTGCCGTCGGCCGGCGAATCAGGAATGACCTGTTCGACGGTCAGCATGCCGGTGTTATCGGGGAACGACTCGCGCGCCCAGCCCTGAGCTTCGTCACTCAGACCCAAACGTTCCAGCTCATCGTACGGCTTCAGCTCGAACATGGTTTGCAAGGTGCCGCGACTGACCAGCTCGTCGTTTTGAATTAGGTCAAGAGCGCGGTCGATGCGATCGAGCGGCAAAAAGAAACTGCTTGCCGCGGAGTTGTTGGCACCGGCATTGAGCGCCACCACTTCGCCGTCAATATTGACGACCGGAGAACCGGACGAGCCACCCGAGGTGCCGGACGCCGCCTGCAAATAAAAGGTGTTGAAGTCGTTGTACTTACCGCGACCGTAGTCCGGCGCCTTTCGATCCAGTCGCGCAATCGTGCCCGCCAGAATCGATAGCTGTTCACCGGCGTCGTTACCAATGACGCGAATTTCACGGCCGATATCCGCACCTTCGGGTTTTAGCGGCAATTCGGCCGGCTCGATATAGCGAAGCTCCGCCGGGTCGTACCGATAGAACCCGAAGTCGTGCACCGGGTCGCGGTATACCGGCGTCAGCCGCACCTCTTCGTTGTTGCGAAACACCGCTTCCGCCACCACCGGCCCCGGTGTGACGACATGACGATTCGTTAGGATTAGGCCCTGCTCAGCATCGACCACAAACCCGGTGGCTTGAGATGACGAATTCCACTCGGTATCGAAGGCACGGGTGGCATCCACGCGGATGGAAACGACCCCCGACGAGATACGCTCAAGCGTATTGCTCCACGCGGTATCTTCGGCAGTGGTGGCAGTGAGGGGGACAGCAAGCGCCGCAACGGCGGCGAAGAATCGTCGAAAAGTCATGTATTTCCTAATTTCAGGCCTTCAGAGGTATCTGGACTGCCGATCGCGAGATCGGTTCCCAATTTGACCAGAATATCGCGCCCCCGGCGACTATCGGGGTCACAGAACCTGGTGTGGACTCAGCAAGATCAAGATGTCGAACGAGCTACCGGCTCTTGATATCGATATACGTTTTTGGGCCTTCGACGCCCGTGCGGGAAATCGCACGCACGGAAATCCGCGCATCGATGGGTGAAACCCGGCTGTGACCGCGCGGAAGGTCCAGCCAAAAGAAATGGATCCGAAAGCTGCCGTCCGAATACTCCTGAGGCGTCAGTGCCTCGTCAGGAAAAACGGCGTCTGGAAACTCACCGTATTCGACCTCGAATATAAACCCGAATGTCTTTGCTGAGTCGGCGCTATCGACGCCAAACGAGACGACACCGGCGTCGGAACAAGACGCATAGTCTCCGTCATTTGAACCACGTTCGATGGAATGCAGCCACACGTCCGGCGCATCGGGAGCCGGACCCGTCATCGGCGCATGTACGTTGCTCAGTTCGAACAATCCGTACCCGGGCACATAGCTGCAAGCATTCACTTGTGAATGCCACAGGATTGTCACCGCGATGAATATATGAACAAGCCGACTCATGGCAGCACCACCGAAATTCGGCAATGGTTCGCGACCTCTATGGAAAGCCTGTCCAGCACGACCGCATTGTATGCCTCCGCGTATGTCCACGTCTGCGTCGGATGTTCGACCAGCGTTTGATAGACATCCTGTCGACGACTCGGCTGCACCACGTCCGTGAAATCGTAGAACACGCGGAGCTCCACATAGTCGTCCAGGCACGCCTCATATTGCTCCATATCGAATCCGGGAATCTCGCTGGGCCCCCAGCCATAGGCTGCCGCTAGTAGTTCGTGATTACCCTGGTTAAATGCTCTTTGCGCATCTGCACGGCCTAGCTCTGCGACAGTTTGCCGCGCTTGGTCCAATCGCGACTGGTTATCTGCCATCCAAAGAAAAGTCGCCGCAAGAAACAAGATTAAGATAACGACACCTGAAATGAGCACGTTCTTGAGAACAGTGTCCATAGCTCACACCTCGATTTAAGTGAGCTTCCCGCCGAGATAGTGAAAGACCGCTTCGGTCTAGTATCTACTATTGTAGATCATCCGCAGCCTGTTCTGACCCCAACTCATCATTGAGCATGCCTAACAATTCAAAACGCCTCTCTTGCTGGGCTACTACGACGGCTTCAACGTAGGCGCGGAATCGCGAGCGATTGTCGGACACGACATTACGAAACGCGGCGCTGTCTTTCATGCCTTCAAAGTCGCAAGTCACATTCTCATCATCGGTAAAACTCAGCTGTACGAGATTGGGAAAGTCACGCGACAGTACCAGTCGATCGCCCTGGATATCCGCGATCAACTGCCGGTAGCCTTCCACCGCCTGTGCGAAGGCGACCATCTCTGATCTCAATTCTCGATTTCGAATCAACTGTAAGCGGCCGGTTGAAAGCAACTCCTCGATGGTGGGTGGAACATAGACTCGCCCGACATAGATGTGCGTTGCTGCGAGCGTCGCGCAGTGCCGAAGCTCAAGCGCTGTGCTCGTATCGACGCCTTCCAACACTTCCATTGCTTCCTGCAAATTGACCAGCTCTTGGTTGAGGGTTTCAACGCGCGGCTCATCACGCTCGATCATTCGTTCGATTTCGCCGCGCACACTCTCCAGGTAGTTGGCCTCAATTTCCCGGTTCTCGCGATCGGTGTTCCACGCCTGCGCCTGAATACCAATGTAGACGCCGACCACAACGATGACGAAGTCGATCGCAACAGCGCCCCACTCCTGATTGCGAAAATGTTTGAGAACGCGACGGAATAACATGCGGGTGTCCTAGTTTTGGGATTGCTGATCGAAGCTCTGGAACCGCAGGTTGGCGACGTCATCGTCGGATAATCGCGGACCGATGTGAATATACGTTTCTCGGGCGCCGACACGTTCAGCCATCTCCCGCAAAGCACGGGCCTCCAGCGGTGTTAACCCACCATCAAGCTCAATATCGACATGCATTATCAGGACCGGCGATGCTTGAAAGTAGCGGTTGGCCGCCAACTCTCTGACGGCATGATGCACGACTTTCTCTGCAACCTCGTAGTCGGGAATAAGCATCCTGGGATGTTGAAACGCGTGGGCGACGGTAATCGCACTCGGATCGACAGGGTCGCCATACGACACGACCTTTTGATTGGCATCTATGCCTACCTTGGCGGCAAACTCGACGTCATTGCCCGTGGCGACGTTGCGAATCGCGACCCTATCTCTGTTGATTCGCAGGTAGAACGGGCCGCTCTTGAAAAACCTATCAAGAAATTTCTCAGCTGCTGGCATTCCTGACGCCCTGCGGGTCGCTGGTTATTTCCCTGACCGCATAATAAAACCCAGCGCTACCGAGGCGAGAACAATAATGACGCCCGCGAGCAAAAACTTGGTAAGAGCCTCACTGAAGATTTCGGTGGGAATGATGCCAAAAACCAGCAACGTCGCTAAGCCGGCCACAAAGATAACGGCGATTGCCGCCATGGATTTCATTATGCCAGACACTGACTACCCCCTTTCGCAGACGTCAAGTTCAGGTGGATGCATATTCTACACATATCGGGTGATCGCCAACGCGTGCCCTTCAATCTGCGATGTCGATGAGTTTTCCAAATAGGGAATTGGCCCCAATCCAGCCATTGATTCGCCCGCGGTTGTTGCCGATTTGAAAGCGCATGCCCTGTTTGGCTTTGACGATATGCAGGTACTGCGCGCCGCGAACGCTGCACAGGACAATGTCGTCAACCGCAACTTCTGCCGGATCAACCGGCGCGACGGTACACAACTGACCCGACTCGATACGGCCCTGCATAGAGTTGCCACGCGGACGAAACGAAACGGTTTCGCCTTCCTTCAACTTCGCGATGTAGTGTGTCGCCCAACCCATAACTTACCTTTGCCTACCCGGTTTGACTCAAATGACAGCGAATTGGGATCCGTCCGATTTGCAAATCTTCGCTTTGCTTTTCAATCGCCTAAAGAAACGATTCCGGCACCCGACGTGATTCCCTCAGACAACACATCATCAAACTGTCGGCAGAAAAGCTCTAGCCCTTCCCAGCCGTAACGTTCATCAGCGGGTTCGCCCGGCGAATTGCTGACCATTTCCGGCGGCTTCGGCACGTCTCTGCGGTGAACTCGCTGTGCAAATCGGGCAAGTTCCTCACGGAGCTCAGCGGCTTGCGCCGCGGAGAACTGATGGCCATCGTAAGGGTCGCACTCGGCCAATTCGCGTAACGCTGGAAACTGCGTCGCAGCCGACAAGTAGTGTTGCAGTTGGTCCGGCAACAGCGCGTACGGGCCCTCGTTATACCTCGACAACGTGTCAAACGGGTGAAGAGTGAGCATCGAGTCTACTGACCGCGTCGGGCGATCGCCTCAATCGCCGCTTCCATTTTGAGTCGCGCAGAGGAGTTTGCCGAATGGACTCGAATCTTGGGCGCCTTAAACCCGTGCAGCGCGACATGTTCTTCGATCCAGATGAGCACGTCGTAGCCGGTGCCCCGCTCATCATCACCGAGATCGTGGTCCAGCGACAGCTCGACGACGTTACCCGACTCGAGCAGTTCGATGACCTCATCGGGCCAAAACGCGCGCACCCATCCATCGGGCGTATCACGCTCATCATCGAGGTAAACCTTCAGGGAGTTACTCGTCAGGCTGATACCTCAGATCTAACTGCCGCGCCGCTTTCACATCGTCGAGACGTCGCACCGGTTGTGAGTACGGCGCTTCTTTGAACGAAGTACCGCTCTTCGCCTGTTCCGCAATCGTGATCATCGCGGCAACGAAGTTATCCAGCGTTTCTTTGCTCTCGGTCTCGGTCGGCTCGATCAACAGGCACTCGGGCACCAACAGCGGAAAGTACGTGGTCGGCGCATGGTAGTTGTGATCCAACAACGCCTTGGCGATATCCATTGCAGTGAGATCGTAAGCTTTGGCTTCGCTCTTCAAAGTCACGATGAACTCATGACTGGCGCGACGCGTCGGAAACGCCAGCTCGAAGCCAGCTTCGGACAAACGCTTTTGCAGATAGTTGGCATTCAAGGTCGCGTACTCGGCCAGGCGCCGCATACCGTCATGACCCACCATGCGCATGTAAACATATGCACGCAGCAACACACCGGCATTACCCATAAAGCCTGACAACCGACCAATCGACTGTGGCAGATCGTCTTCCGTGGACCAATCGTAGGTAGCGCTGTCGCCGTCACCCACTTTTTTGACTACCGGAATCGGCATGAACGGCAGCAACCGTTCACCAACACCGACCGCACCTGAACCCGGGCCACCACCACCGTGTGGCGTTGAGAACGTCTTATGCAGATTCATGTGAATGACATCAAAGCCCATGTCGCCCGGTCGCACTTTGCCGCAGATCGCATTGAGGTTGGCACCGTCGTAATACAGCAAACCGCCCGCGTCGTGCACCAGCTCCGCCACTTCGAGAATGCGGCGCTCAAACACACCCAGGGTTGATGGATTGGTAAGCATGATGCCGGCGGTCTTCGGCCCGAGCACTGCCTTGAGCGCCTCAACATCAACGTCGCCGTCTTCGCCGGTGGGAATTTCTTTAACCACGCAGCCGCACATCGTCGCAGTCGCCGGATTGGTACCGTGGGCGGCATCAGGCACGATAATCTCGGTGCGCTCGTGATCGCCACGCGCATCGTGATAGGCCTTGATCATCGCCACCCCGGCAAGCTCGCCCTGCGCACCTGCCATCGGCGTCAACGACACGCCCTGCATACCGGTAACACCCTTGAGCATCTCCTGCAGCTCGTACATGCAGGTCAGAAATCCCTGACCATGACTGACCGGTCCGTGCGGGTGACGCCCTGCAAAGCCCGGTAGCAGGGTCAACGAATTACACGCGCGTGGGTTGTATTTCATGGTGCAGGAACCGAGCGGGTAGAACTGTGTATCGATTGAGAAGTTCAGCTGCGACAGGCGCGTAAAATGCCGCACCACCTGCAACTCGGAGGCTTCCGGCAAGCGCGGTCGATCCTCACGCAGAAAACTCTGCGGAATCGCAACGTCCTCCGCCGCCGTCGGTGCCTGAGCGAATGCGCGACGACCGTCGCGCGATTTTTCAAATATCAGCGTTTCCATACGTAGTTACCCTTAGGTCGATACGCCGAGCGCCTTAAAGGCCGCTTCGTAATCCGGTTCGGTGGCAATGTCTTCGATCGACTCCGCGTGCACCACCGTGTTGTTTTCATCAAGCACCACGACCGCGCGCGCAAACATCTTGGCGAGCGGCCCTGAGGTGATTTCGACGCCGTAGTTTTCGCCAAACCCGGCATGTCGTACCGACGACAGCGCATCGACATCTTCCAGCTCATTGGCTTCGACAAAGCGTTTGAACGCAAACGGCATATCACACGAGATGTGCAGCACCGCTAAATTCTCAACGCCGTCGGCACGCTGCTCGAACTCCAACACCGAGTTCGCACACACCGGCGTGTCGATGCTGACGAAGATGTTGAGAATCTTCCGTTCGCCCTGCCAGTTAGCGAACGTGACATCCTGCAGCCGCATATTGACCAGCGAGAAATCCGGCGCGCGCGAACCCATGCTCGGCAGATCCCCCTCGGTGCGATACGGCGTGTTCTGAAATTGAATAGTTGCCATCGGGATCAGGCGCTTTGCCTGCCTCCTTCTTTTAATACATCTGCCATCGCCGCGATGTAGGCGTCGATGTCGGCAGCGGTCTTGGTCTCAGTAGCACAGACCAATAAGGCGTCGCCCAAATCATCGTAGGCCTTGCCCAACGCATAGCCGCCGAGAATATTGCGCGCTGCAAGTGCATCCAGCACGCCATCCACCGGCTGCGGCAGCCGAATAGCGACTTCGTGGAAGAACGGTCCGTCAAATACTCGTTCAACGCCATCGATGGCGGTGAGCCCATCCACCAGTCGATGCGTGTTTTGTGCGCTTTGCGTGGCAACCTGACGTAAACCGTCATAGCCCAGCAACGACATGTAAATCGTCGCCGCAGTAACCATCAGCCCCTGGTTAGTGCAGATATTCGAGGTCGCTTTCGAACGACGGATATGTTGCTCCCTCGCCTGCAATGTCAGCGCAAAGCCCGGCTTGTCTTCCAGGTCTGTGGTGCGACCGACGATACGGCCCGGCATCTGCCGAACGTATTTTTGCTTACAGGTCATGAAACCGAAATACGGCCCGCCGGAAGACAGCGGTACGCCCAATGGCTGCCCTTCGCCGATACACACATCGGCGCCGGCCTCGCCCCAATGTCCGGGTGCCGTTAGCAGAGCCAGCGATGTTGGGTTAGCGATAGCAATGACCAGCGCGCCGTTCGCATGCGCCCAATCGGTCAGTCGATCGACATCTTCTAAGGTGCCTGTAAATGACGGCTGCTGGATGACCAACGCAACCGGGTCGTCGCCCGCATCCAGATCGGCGGTCGCGTTGCCTGACGCTGCGTTCATAGGCAGACGTTCGAACGTAATGTTCTGGCTGCCCGCGATGGCCGTTGCCACCTGCTCAAACACCGGATTCACACCGGGAGCGAGCAAGATACGGCCCGATTTCGCTTTGCGGTTCGACCGCACCGCCATCAGCGCCGCTTCTGCCAACGCCGACGCACCGTCGTACAGACTGGCGTTACTCACCTCGAGCCCGGTGAGCTCGGTGATCATCGTCTGATACTCGTAAATGGTCTGCAGCGTGCCCTGGCTCGCCTCCGCCTGATACGGCGTATAGGCGCTATAGAATTCACCGCGCGTCGCAATGTCCCACACCGCCTGCGGGATGTGATGTTCGTAAGCACCCGCGCCGATAAAACACGCCGGCCGACCGTCGGTCGCGGCCCGCTCGTGCATCAGCCGCGTGATCTCCATTTCTGTCAATCCGGGGGGAACGCCCTCGATCGAATCGATAAACAGTTCCTTCGGAATTTCGTCGAACAATTCATCGATACTCGCGACGCCAATCGTCTCGAGCATTTCGCGCGTATCGTCTTCAGTGTGTGGAATAAACGGCATAACGTTTCTCAGTTTCGCTTAAGCATCTTCGTCATCGAGTTGCGCCTGATACGCGTCCGGCGTCATCAGTGCACCTTCGTCAATCTCGTCGCTCGGCTGCAGCCGCACGATCCAACCGTCACCGTAAGGATCGGCGTTAATCTTTTCGGGGTCATCGCCAAGGTCTTCATTGACGGCAACCACGCTGCCAGCGATCGGCGCATACACATCGGACGCCGCTTTGACCGACTCCACCACCGCCATGTCGCCGCCGGCCTCAAGCTCGGCACCCTCTTCGGGCAATTCGACATAGACCAGATCGCCCAGCGCCGATTGGGCGTGGTCGGTAATCCCAACCGTCACGCTGCCGTCGTCTTCACGACGCAGCCACTCGTGTTCGCTGGTGTACAGTAGATCGCCAGGTAGTTCAGTCATAGTGCTCTCCCCTCGAGAAGTCTTTGATCACTCAATCAGTCAGTTCAAATATCAGTCAATTCAATCTTGATCTCGCCGTTGCGTACAAACGGCATTGAAACCAGTCGAACATTTAATAGCTTGCCGCGAACATCGACCTGCGCGCGGCCGTAGTCACCGGCCGGCACACGCGCCATCGCAATCGAGCGGCCAATCGTCGGTGAATAGCCGCCGCTGGTGATTTCGCCGTCGCCGATTCCGTCGACGACCACACGCTGATGGTTGCGCAGCACACCCTTGTCTTCGAGTAACAATCCAACAAAACGCTGCAGGTCACCGCTATCTTTTTTCGCGGCCATCGCGGCGCGACCAATGAAATCACGATCGTCGGGTTGCCAGGCAATCGTCCAGCCGAGCCCGGCTTCCAGTGGCGACACCGTCTCGTCCATGTCGCTGCCATACAGGTTCATCGCTGCTTCGAGTCGCAGGGTATCGCGCGCCGCCAGTCCACAAGGTGCAACACCAGCGGCCAGTAATTGCTGCCAAATCGTTGCAGCGTCGGCGGCCGGCAACGCGATCTCCCAACCATCTTCACCGGTGTAACCGGTGCGCGCGACGAACACATCGCCCGCCTCCACGCCTGAGAAGACACCGAGCGCCAATGCCGCCTCGCGATGCTCGGCATCGAGGACCGAGGCTGCCAGTTCGCGCGCTTTCGGCCCTTGCACGGCCAGCATCGCCAGCTCGGCACGTTCGGTTACCTCGACCGAATAGGACTGAGCTTGCTGGCGGATCCAGGCGAGATCTTTGTCGCGTGTCGCCGCGTTCACGACCAGCCGATACCAGTGGTCGTTCATGAAATAGACGATCAGGTCATCAATCACGCCGCCTTCGTCATTCAACATGCAGCTGTAGAGCGCTTTGCCCGGCGTGGTGAGCTTGGCGACATCATTAGCCAACAGGTAGCGCAAAAAATCCCTGCAGCGTTCGCCTTCGATATCAACAATCGTCATATGCGAGACGTCGAAGACACCCGCCGCAGTACGGACCGCATGGTGTTCTTCTTTTTGCGAACCGTAGTTCAGCGGCATGTCCCAGCCGCCGAAGTCGACGATGCGTGCGCCAGCCTCAACATGCTGATCGTATAACGGTGTTCTAGCTCCCAAAATGTCTCTCCAAGGACCGGTACAAAGCCAATAAAAAAGGGGCGGCAGACCGCGAAGTCTGCCGCCCCTCTGTCCTCAAACCTGAGAGATGCGTGGCTTCAGCCACATTCCCCTTCGGTGGGCCCGCTTGGGCCGCTCTCCAGAGCCAATCAGCGAATGCGGTCCTTTTGCCTGAGCGTTTCCGGGCAGTTGCGCCTTCGGCGCCCCTTGAACCAATGAACTCAAAAGCAATGAATTCAATAGGTTACGGGGTCTCTTCCGCGCTCGCTATCGATTGGTGGCGGACATGATAGCCAAAGGCCCCAGCGGTTGCCACCTACCATCCCGGCGCGTAACAATGCCGCCCACGCCCATTTTCGGAGCCTGCGATGCGACGTCTTCTTTTCTTTGTCCTGATGTTCTCAATCGGCCATACCGCGCATGCGGATGCAACGTCGGACTTTCACACCTTGCTCGATGAACACTGGCAGGCGCGGCTCAAAAATTCTCCGGTGTTCGCGTCGCGCCTTGGCGATCGCCGTTTTAACGATCAATGGGCCGATATGAGTCTCGACGCGATCGACCAACGCCAACAGCAAACGCGGGATTTCCTGGCGCGGGTTTATGCCATTGATCCGAGCTCGATGAGTGAAGATGACAAGTTGAATTACGAACTGTTTCGTCGCGAACTGCAGACCGCCGTTGATGGCTTCGAATTCAACGAACACCTGCTGCCATTTAATCAGCGCGGCGGTGTGCAGAACATGGACAACGTGGCCAACGGTCTTAGTTTTGCGTCAGCCTCGGACTATGAAGACTGGCTGACACGTATGGGCAAGATTGACGTGGTGATCGATCAAACGATTGCCTTGGCCGAAGCTGGTCGTCAGTCCGGTTACATGACACCGAAAATCTTAATGCAGCGCATCCCGGCACAGATCGATGCGCAGTTGGTCGATTCGCCCGAAGACAGTCCTTTCTTCAAAGCGTTTACCAACATGCCAGCGGAAATCGATGCAACGGATGGCGATCGTTTGCGCGCTGCAGCGCGCGACACGATTACCGAAACGGTGATCCCTGCCTATCAACGTTTGAGCGGATACTTCAACGACAACTATCTGCCGAACGCTCGTGAATCGATTGGTTTATCGGAGCTACCCAACGGCAAAGCCTGGTACGAATGGCAGGCGCGTCGTTACACGACTACCGCAATGACCGCGGATGAAATCCACCGACTGGGACTGGACGAAGTAAAACGCATTCGTGACGAGATGATGGAAATCATCGACGAAGTTGGCTTTGAAGGCAGCTTCAATGAGTTTCTGGTCTTCCTACGCACCGATCCGCAATTTTACTACGACACGCCGAAAGAGCTGTATGACGCGTACTTAGCGACCAGCAAACGTATCGATCCTGAATTGGTGCGTTTGTTCGGCGCATTACCGCGCATGCCGTATGGCGTAAAACCGATTCCCGAAGCGATCGCGCCGGACACTACCACCGCGTATTACTCACCGCCGGCCGGTGATGGCTCGCGTGCCGGAATTTACTGGGTCAATCTGTATCGCCCGGAAGTGCGGCCGAAGTACGAGATCGAAGTGTTGAGCGTGCACGAGGCCATGCCAGGTCATCACCTGCAAATCGCGCTACAACAAGAACTCGAAGACATGCCCAATTTTCGGCGATTCAGCTACGTGGTGGCGTTTGGTGAAGGCTGGGGACTCTACAGTGAAGCGTTGGGCTACGACCTCGGCTTATATAAAGATCCGTATTCCCGCTTTGGCCAGCTCACCTACGACATGTGGCGCGCCGTGCGCCTGGTGGTCGATACCGGTATGCATTACAAAGGCTGGTCGCGCCAACAGGCAATCGACTTTTTCCTCGATAACGCCGCCAAAACCGAAGCCGACATCGTCAACGAAATCGATCGCTATCTGGTGATGCCGGGGCAAGCGCTGGCTTACAAGATCGGTCAGCTAAAAATGCTGGCGATTCGCGCTCGTGCAGAACGTGAGCTCGGCGACAGTTTCGACATTCGCGCGTTTCACGACATGATGCTAGGAGCCGGCGGACTGCCGCTCGACATTCTTGAGCAGCGCATGGACGCGTGGATCGCCGAACAAAAAACCGGCGGCTAGCTCAAAAAACGATGGACGCTTGACGTTCGGCGGGAAACTCATGTCGAGCGATGCGCGCACGTTTAGCCGGTGGCACATCGTCTTCGTATATCGCATCAATACGAGCGATGCGCGCCAACAGTCCGGCGCGATTGGCGATCTGAATGTTCAGACCGGGCCGCGCGTTCATTTCTAAAATCAGCGGCCCCTGCTCGTTGTCGATTACGATATCCACGCCGAGGTAACCCAGCCCGGTGACTTCGAAGCCGCGCGCGGCGGACTCAAGAATAAAATTCCACTCGGGAATTTGTAAGCCGGCTACCAGGGCACCGGTATCCGGGTGCTCGTCAACGATGTCGTTGTCCAGCACGCCGGTAAGCGTTTCGCCCAGCGCCACGTCGACACCGGCACCGACCGCCCCCTGGTGCAGATTCGCTTTGCCGTCCGATGCACGCGTCGGCAAGCGGACCATCGCCATCGCCGGGTAGCCGCGATACACAATGATCCGCACGTCCGGCACGCCCTGATACGACACCTCGGCGAATACCGGATCAAACTTGACGCAGTACTCGATGATGGCGGTGTCCGGGTTGCCGCTCAGGCTGTATTGCCCGCTCACGATGTTCGAAATGTGGTGTGCGATTTCCGCCTCGGAAATCAAAACGCCGCTCGCAAGTCGAAACGAATCGCGACGTCGTTGGCTGCGCCCGGTGATCACGATGATGCCGTCGCCGCCACTACCCTGTGCCGGCTTGATCACAAAACTATCTTTGTCAGCGACGATGTCCGCAAAGGAACGCACCTGACCTTGGTTTTCAATCACGCCATAGAGCTCGGGCACGGCCATGCCGGCCGCGACTGCGATCTCCTTCGTCAGCACCTTGTCGTCCACGCGCGGGTACAACCGTCGTGGATTGAGGCGCATGATGTACTCCGCATTGCGTTCGTTAAGACCCAATACGCCGGCTTCGCGCAGTTTTCTAGCAACCGCCCTCATGCGTCTTTCGTCAAGGCCTTAAAGCGATACAACTCGAGCAATCGATAGCCGGTATAGCGACCGGCGAGCACGGTTAGCGCCAGCACCACCAACAGCAACTCGGGGAAGGTGAAGATCAGATGCTCCAGCCATGCCAGGCCCATAAAGAAATACGCGATCATGGCAACGATGAGCGAACCGAAGCCGCCGCGCATGGCGTCCGCCGGACCGCGCTCCTCCCAGACCACCGACATGCGCTCAATGGTCATCGCGATGATCACCATCGGGAACAACGCGACCGAAAGGCCGGTTTCCGCGCCCATCTGATGCGAGATCAGACTGATCAACAACATCAGGATGACCACCACAATGAGCACGGCGCTCAGTCGCGGCACCAATAGCAGTCGCAATCGCTCTAAAACGAAACGAATCGACAAACCCAGCGCAACCAGCAAGGTGAATAAGATAATGCCCCACAGCAATTGTGTTTCGCGGAATGCGAGCGCGATCAGCACCGGCATAAAAGTACCGAACGCATCGACGCCTACAATGTTGCGTAGCACCACCATGACCAGCGCGCCGATCGGAATCATCAACAACACCGCGTACACCGCTTGCGTCTGAATCGGCAGGCCGTACAGCGAAAACTCCACCACGCTACCGCCACGCTGCTCCGACTGCGTTTCGGCGATCGACACAGCGTCGAGATGATTTTCCTGGATTGCAAAATCGACCTCGACGTTGCTGCCACCTTCAACGTTGATCAACGGCTGATTGCCACGCCACCAAACCAGGAATCGCTCCGGCAACGTTTGCTCGCCAGTTCGCGGATTAAAGTACAGCCAGTCATCGCCATCATGCACCTCGAGCCAGGTTTGCAAAGCGGCATTGCGTTGCCGACCTTCCAACTCGAATCCATGCACCATGCGCGCCGGAATACGAGCCGACGCCAAAATCGTGGTGACCGTTTCAACGAAGCGCGCATCGGAGTTCGCATCGGCAAGCAACAGCTTGGCATTGGTATTGGGAGACGGATCGTTCATCACACGCAACAACTCGGAGGTAAACGACGCGGTGTCCGCCGATATTTCACGGACATCTTCAACAATGACCTCAACGGCGGTACTAAACGGTTCGTCAATAACGGGGGGCGGCGGGAATGGCGGTGTCGTATCCGAACGATCGGCGCCTGGATCTTCGAACACCGAGATGCGGTAATAGATCATCTGTCGACCGCTGGCGCGACGGATGGTCCATTGCGCTTCGCGGCCGCCGGTACCGTAGTTGGGTGTAAAACCATAGCCGCGCGAGACGTTATTTTCGTTGAGCGTTTCGAACCCCGGCGTGAGCGACGGAATTTGCAGATTGACCTTAATCGACCCCGGCCCGCTATCGAATCCAATCGACGCTTCAACCGTCCAGACGCGAGTTTCCTGATTCATTTGAATCGGGAAGCCCAAGACTTTCCATTTGTAGAAAAAGATCGCGAAGCCGAGTATTGCCAACGCGAACGCCAAACCATAGACGTATTTTTGCTTCATCGCGGCCTCCCCCGGTCAGCGCCCAGTTCCCAGCGCCACGCCTACCACGTGCTCACGCAACGGCCCACTAGCGTTGAAAAGCCGCATGCCGGTGCTGCGCAATTCTTGTACGACCGATGAGTCTGTCGTAAACAGCCGATTGAGGCCAGTCATAAAGTGCAGCATGGTGGCGTTTTCGCCCTTGCGAGCGCGTTCGTAGCGACGTAACACGGGTCGGTCTCCAGGATGTTCGCCGGCTGCGACCGCATCGCGCAGGATTCGCGCCAAGCAGTCGGCATCTGCCAAGCCTAGATTCGCGCCCTGTCCGGCCAACGGATGTACCGCATGCGCCGCATCACCCACCAGCGCAACACGCGGCTTCACATAGGCTTTTGCATGTCTCGCCGTCAGTGGGAACGCGCCGCGAGGCCCGGCCGGTTGCAACTCACCTAACGCGTAGTCCGATGCGATGGTGACCTGTCGTGCGAGCTCCTCATCGGATGCGTTAAGCGCGACTTCGGCAATGTCGCTGGTGGTCGACCAGACGATCGATACCCGACCGTCCGCCAGCGGCAAGATGCCTAACGGTCCTTCTTTGAGAAAACGCTGCCAGGCCGTTGCCGCATGCGGCTCGCTCGGCTGAAGGTGCGTCACGAAGGCCATCTGGCCATACGGCCAGTCGTTAGTTTCAATGCCGACCTGTTGGCGCACGAATGATCGCGGACCGTCAGCACCGATCAAGAGATCTGCCTGCAACCGCCGGCCGTTGTCGAGTTCCACCGCGTATCCGTCCGCCGATTCGTCGATAGCGACGATGGGCGTATCGAAAATGATGTCCTGTTCGCCATTCAACGTATTCAATACGGCGTGTCGCACCCGTTCGTTCTCGACGATGTAACCCAGCGCGGGCGCGGCAAACTCGGCAGCATCAAACAACAAACCGTCGTCCGCATCGGCACTCGAACTCGCATCCCAAACGCGCATGCGTTCGAACGCAGCGACCCGGGTCGCCTCAATGTGTGACCACGCGCCGACTCGTTCCAAACGTTCCACCGACCCGAGTGCGATAGCAGACACACGCAAACCGATCTCACCGTCGACATCGACTGCTGGTCGTTCGCCCGCGTCGACAATCGTGACCTTGAATGACGATTCGCGTTGCAGCTGACTGGCGAGCAACAATCCGGCGGGTCCGGCGCCGGCGATGACAATGTCAAAGGTCGACTTCATGCCAGCGGTACGCCGCGCGACAGCCGCGGTAGGCGACCAGCGAGCCCCATCGTGTGTTGAGCAAAAAGTTTGCGAACACCAGGGACCAAATCAAAACCGAGCATCCCTAAGTTGCGCGCCGCACGCACCGGTCCGCGCGCGTCAGCAAATAAACCGACCAAGCCGTCCGTAAAGCGCACCAGTTTTTGATGATCCGCTCGCCGCCACTCAGCGTATCGGGCGAGCATGGCAGCGCCACCGATATCGCCGTCCGCAATTTCATCGCTGATGCAGTCGGCCAGCGTCGCGACGTCGCGAAGCCCCATGTTAAAGCCCTGAGCAGCAACCGGGTGCAAACCATGCGCAGCATTACCGACAACCACCGCACGCGGCGCGTTCAAACGCAGTGCTTTGCTGAGCGTTAACGGATAAGCAATGCGCTTGCCCAATCGCGAAAAGCGCCCTAACCGCCAGCCAAATAGCGTTTGTAGAGCGTCAAGAAATTCATCGTTCGACATCGACAAAGCCTGGTCGGCGTCGTCCACCATCCAAACGAACGCCGCGCGCCCGTCGGTAATCGGTAACAACGCCAGTGGTCCTTGCTCGGTAAAACGCTCAAACGCGACGCCCGCCAGTGGCCGTTCGGTCATCAGATTGCCGATCACAGCATGTTGCTGGTAACTCTTTTGCTCGACGCCGATGCCCAGCATGTCACGAACCTGCGAGCGGGCACCGTCGGCTGCCACCAGCAGCCGTCCGGTCAACGACCGCTGCCCCGAATCGATATCGGACACCGCGGTGACAGCGTCGGTGTTCGTCTTGACCGCTTCAATCCGCGCCGGGCAGATGACATCGACGTTACCGCAACCGGCAATCGCCTTTTGCAACACGCCCCCCAGCACCCGATTGATCACAACGTAGCCGAGCGCCTCCACGCCCTGCTGATCAGCGTCGATTCGTGCAAAGCCAAACCGACCGCGATCCGAGACGCGAATGTGTTTGATCGGCGTCGATGCTGCCACAACCTCCGGCCACAGTCCGAGCGCCTCGAAGGTCCGTTGTGAGCTTCGCGACAGAGCGGTTGATCGCTCGTCGAAACTCGGCTGCTCAGCGGCGCCTCGCGGTATAGCTTCGACCATCGCAATCGATAATCCGAGCGGCGCCAACGCCAGCGCCAGGCTCGATCCGACCATGCCACCGCCGGCGATTACGATGTCGTAGGAATCGCTCATGCGGCACTCGCTGTCGCCATCATCGCCTCTATTGCATCGGGTTCTTTGGCCAGCCCTTTGGACAGCACGTCCGGGCCTTTGCGGGTGACCGCAACATCGTCCTCAATGCGTACCCCGATGTTGCGCCACTTTTTCGGCACTTGGCTGTTGGCAGGAATGTAAATACCGGGCTCGACCGTGGTCACCATGCCCGACTCCAACAGACGCCACTCGTCGCCGACCCGGTAATCACCAACATCGTGTACATCAATGCCGAGCCAATGACCGGTACGATGCATGAAGAAGGGGCGATACGCCTCGTCGCGAATCAGTCGACTGAGCGTGCCGTCAAGTAACCCCAGTCGCTTGAGCCCCTGGGTGATAACACGCACTGCCGCATCGTGAGGTTCGTTCCAGTGGTTATCACACTGCGTCTTATCGATCGCCGCAAGCTGCGCTTCGAGAACGATCTCGTAGATAGCGCGCTGCTCCGGTGAAAATCTTCCGCTGACCGGTACGGTTCGGGTGATGTCCGACGCGTAGTAGTCGAGCTCGCATCCAGCATCGATCAACAACAGATCTCCGGCATTCAACGCCGCGTTATTGGTCACATAGTGCAATGTACAGGCGTTGGCGCCGCCGCCGACAATAGGACTGTAGGACGCTGACGCATCGTGCCGGCGAAACTCAGCGACATATTCCGCTTCAACTTCGTATTCATAAAGCCCAGGCCGCACCATAGCGATGGCGCGCTGGTGCGCTTTGACCGCAACCTTGGCCGACCGCCGCATCGCCGTGAGTTCAGCGCGGCTTTTGTACAGACGCATGTCATGCAGCAGATGATCCAACGCAATGAATTCCTGCGGTGCATGCACACCCGCCGACTCACGCGAACGGAGAGAATTCACCCAGTCGGTGATATGGGCGTCGAATTCCGGGTACACGCCCATGGCGTAGTAGACGCGTGGCCGTGACTCCATGATGCCGGGAAGAATGTCGTCGATATCATCAATGGGAAATGCATCATCCGCGCCGAAGTATTCGATGACCCCCTCGGGGCCCGCACGGGAGCCGTCCCACTGCTCTTTGGTCGCGTTGCGCTCACGGCAAAACACGATGTATTCACCAGCGGCGCGACCCGGTGCAATGACAGCCACCGATTCCGGCTCAGCGAAACCCGTGAGGTAATAAAAGTCGCTGTCCTGGCGATAGCGGTATTCGACGTCACGGCTTCGCAATCGGACCGGCGCCGACGGCAGAATCGCAATGCCGTCTTCGCCAACCATTTTGGCCAGCTGCTGTCTGCGTCGTGCGAATTCTTCCGGCTTCATTGCGCTTTTCCTTAGCGTATTTGCGCCACTTGGCCTAGTGCAGCCGCTCCGACTGAATCGGCGCATCAGGATTGCGCAGATCGGCGAGCTCTTCGTAGGCAAGTTGCACCGCCACCCGAACATATTCCACTAACTCGAAGTAAGCCGCATCATCGTCATCGGTGCTATCTAAATCGGCTTCGGCGCGCGTGATCTGCAGCAGGTCGCGAATGATATCGGCCAGCGGCTCAGCGGCGAGTCGCTGACGCATATCCTCGCGCTGTTCCAAGCTCACCAGGCCGTGCAAAAATCCTTCGCACCAGTGCGCCAATGCGGTGGCACGCGTGCTGGTTGAATCTTCGTCATCGGGCAACAGCAGTACGAACTCGGACTGGCGCTCCGTCAGCTGTTGATGCGTACCGCCCAGCAAATCGCCCAACAATTGTTCGCATTCAGCGCGCAGCGCATCGCTATCGTTGGTGCCCTCCAGAACCTGCGCCAGCCAGCCACCCGCGGCCTCCACGCCACCCACCGCGAGGCGGCCGGACAGCAAGCCATGCGTCTGAGCTGCGTCCCAGGAGGAGCCACAGCGCTTGAGCGCGGCATCAAGTTGGTCGTGGTCAATTTCGGGAGTCATGCTGAATATAGGAGGTGGGCCTCAGGTCGAATGATCCCATGTATCGCTCCAGGTGGCTACGGCCACGACCCTCGCCGAATTGGTAATTGATTCTGACTGGAGGCGTGACTATATTGGATTTATGGCAGACGATATGAATGCGACGTTTGAGCACGAACTCAAACGACTCGAAAAACGCGTCGATGCGCTGGTCCGCGTCTGTGATCAGCTGCAAGACGAAAACAAATCTCTCAAGCAGCGCCAGGATGTGTTGACGGCAGAGCGTGCCAACCTGTTGCAAAAAAACGAACAGGTACGGGCCCGTGTCGAAGCCATGATTGGGCGACTCAAAGCGATGGAGCAAGGAACCTGATATGACCGATTTCGCGCAGGTAAGCGTCCGCATTCTCGACAAGGAATACCAGGTGGCCTGCCCGGCCAGTGAACGTACAGAACTTTTGGATTCAGCCGAAATACTTAACGAACGTATGCGTGAAATTCGAGATAGCGGACGCATCGTTGGGCTGGATCGAATCGCGGTGATGGCAGCGCTCAATATGGCGAACGACCTGTTGCATGCCAAAGCGCGCGATGATGTTTTAGAGGGCGACGTCAGCAATCGACTGAAATTGATTTCTGAGCGCGTTGAATCCGCGTTAGGCGCGTCGCAACAACTCGATCTTTGATCGAGCAAATTGGCCTGAGATTGGTCTAACCGAATCGGCGCCTCCTGCAGTGTTCGATACTGACCTGGATACCTTTCGACCCTAAATTTCCACCTCGGGGTCGTGCACTGTCGGCAGCATGTGAGCAGGGCCGCGTTAGCGGTAAGCCTGTTGCTGCCACGGCTGACCCCACCTGTTGCTCCGGTTCGAGAGCGACGGTTCGGTAACGGCACAGGCGGGAGGCGCTTTTTTTGACGGCAACTTTACGACGCCAGGCGTTGTTAGCGCGGCGCAGTCTTTCCGACGCCGAACGCAACGATGCAGAACAACACATTTGTGATCGGGTTGTTCATTCCGCCGCATTTTGGTCTGCAACGCACATCGCGTGTTATTTCGCGATGGCCGACGAGGTAGACCCTACTTCGATCATCAAGCGCGCATGGCGCGCAAAAAAGCGCATTTTTTGTCCTGTCATGCGCAAAAACGGCGAAATGGATTTCTACAGTGTCTCGCCGCGTTCGCGGCTTTTGCAGAACAAATATGGAATTTGGGAACCGATCGACGGCGAAAAAATTGATGCCAAGTCGCTCGATCTAGTCTGTTCGCCATTGGTCGCATTCGATCATCATCGACATCGTATCGGCATGGGTGGCGGCTACTATGATCGCTATTTCGCATTTTTGAGAAGTCGAAAACAATGGGTTTATCCAAAACTCATGGGTCTCGCCTATGAATGCCAAAAAATCGAGGAAATACGCCCAAACCCTTGGGATATACGGCTTTACAGCGTAGTTACAGAACAAAAAATCTATCGTTGAACGCCGTTTGCACGTTGCATTTTTTCTTTTCGGTAAGAAAGCGTGCGACACGAAATAGACAACAACCGACGCTGCTGAAGAACGCTTTATCGCGAGCGATGCGCAAAAAAAACCAGTGTTAAAAATGCACGCAACCAACGGTGATTTTTGCGGCTGGTATCCACAAGCATTCCAAACACATCACTTACCCAAAAAGTCGCCAAAAAACGTGTGTTTAAAACCGTTAAGTCCGTCACTTGACTTGCTGGATTTTTCATTTCGCTTGTATATACTCAGCTCCGGGTACCCGACACGGAGAAAAACCTAATGGCTACGAAAAAGAAGTCACGAAAGAAGGCTTCGAAGCGGAAGACCGCTAAGAAGCGTAAGGTAACGAAACGCAAGGCAGCACCGAAACGCCGCGCCACAAAGAAAAAGGCAAAGCGTAAAACGAAACGGAAAGCAGCTAAGAAAAAGGCCAAAAAGAAGACTAAAAAGAAGGCCAAGCGCAAAGCGAAGAAAAAAGTAGCGAAGCGCAAGACGAAGCGTAAAGCGAAGAAGAAAGCTAAGAAGAAGACGAAGCGTAAAGCTAAGAAGAAGGCTAAGCGTAAGACGAAGCGTAAGGCGAAGAAAAAAGCCAAACGTAAGACGAAGCGTAAGGCTAAAAAGAAAGCTAAGAAGAAAACTAAGCGTAAGGCCAAGAAAAAGGCCAAAAAGAAGACCAAGCGTAAGGCCAAGAAAAAGGCTAAACGTAAGGTAGCGAAGCGTAAGACGAAGCGTAAAGCCAAGAAAAAGGCGAAGCGCAAAGTCGCGAAGCGCAAGACAAAGCGGAAAGCAAAGAAAAAAGCTTCTCGCCGTAAGCGCAAGTAGCTTCTAGCTTTCGAAGAAGTTGTCTTCTTCGAGAATCGCAAACCCCGCCTCGGCGGGGTTTGTTTTTTGTGGGATGGCTCGCCTCGGCGAGTCTTTTTTTTGGGTGCATCCCCAGCCACACATCGGCATCCCGCAGCACACACATGCGCCGTTTTGTGACGCGATACCGACTGTGAGCCTGTCCACGCGATGACGGTTTCGTTTAGAATTCTCCCACCTCTGCAGACAGGGCACCGTGAATGGACGCTGCTGACAAGAAACGCAACGCCGCCAAGGCATCACTCGAATTCATTCAACCCGGCACCACGCTCGGCGTGGGCACCGGGTCCACGGTCAACTTCCTCATCGAGCTGCTGCCGTCTGTGCGGGATCGGATCGACGCGGTCGTATCCAGCTCAAAAGCCTCGACTGAGCTCCTGGAAGCTGAAGGATTTACCGTTTCCCGCCTCAATGATGTCGGCGAGATGGATGTGTATATCGATGGCGCTGACGAGTCGAACAAGCGGCTGCAATTAATCAAAGGCGGCGGCGGCGCGCTGACTCGGGAAAAGGTGTTGGCAGGAAGTGCACGGCGATTCGTATGCATTGCCGATGACACCAAACTGGTCGGCATGCTCGGCAGCTTCCCTCTGCCCATCGAGGTGTTACCGATGGCTCAAGCATCGGTGGCGCGCAAACTGGTTAAGCTTCGCGCCAGCCCGGTCTGGCGAGAAGGATTCGTTACCGATAACGGCAATCATATTTTGGACGTACACGACTTTCCCATCGCCAACCCGTTGGAAATGGAAACGCGACTGAATCAGATTCCCGGCATATTGACGGTAGGCATCTTTGCCCACCGCGCCGCCGACATCTTACTCATCGGTGATGATTCCGGTGTGCGGGAGATGCGGGCTTAGAGCAGTCGGCCCACCTGGCGAAACCGTCCAATGAACATTGGTTCAACGACCCTCGAGCGTATTGGAATGCGACGTAGCTGATCGGCCGGTTCTGGCCGAAGGCGGCCATTCGCGTGCCTTGGGCTACAATGTCCGGTAGTGACCTTTACCAACCGGTCACTTTCCCGAAGACTATATTGAGATTCTGATCCGATGGCAGGACTTATTGTGTCCATAAACGGCAAACCGATAGCGTCGGTTTCTGTTGATGGCCTGAACATCCTCACGACCCAAGTTCATGGTGATGTACTTGGAGAAGAGTTGGCCGCATTGGATGTTCACGGAGGCTTGTACGGACAGGGCGATGCGGACAAGCATCTGATTTGGGTCAGTGACCACGCGGTTTCAGCGGAGGACGAAGTAGAAATCGCGTTTGCCGAGGATGTCTCCACATCCTACCGAGGCAAGACGATTGAGGAGCTGCATCCTGAATCCGGCGACCAAGAAGTGTCTGAGCAATCTATGGAGGGTCTGGCCAAAGAAATTTCTGCGCGACCAAAGCTACGAGATGGTTTTCACTTCGAATTGCTTCCGCCCGGCGGCGACCTCGTCCAAGCAAGCACGGACCCCGACGTTTTTAGCTACCACTTAAGCGCCATGTGGAACTGGTCCAAGCCCGACAAAGCGCGTGTGTGGCTGACATCTAACTCCCTTGAGAAGATCGTAAATGGTGAAGACGGAACAAGACATGCTGCGTTCGCCCTGATGTTCGGCGAGAAACTCACGTTTCGGATATGCGCCTAGCCCAATTCTCGACCGTCCGCTACGGGCCGTAAGGCGACGGCCGCCTTGCCTACGTTACAATTTCTGCAGTTGGGCCCAAGTGGTCATTCTCAGCTAGAGGGTAATTCGCAATCAACGACAAAACTTCCCATTCAGCCAGCGCGTATTTGGCTGATTTCTACAAATACGTGAATCAGTATCGGAAAGCTTCCGAGGCGTTATCAGATGTGGCGCAACTATTTCCGGAGATCCAAGTACGTGGTTTGTTGGTTGAACTCGCTCTGAAGACCTACCTGTGTAGTCGAGGCATTATTGGAAGAAAATTCGGAGAACCCGGCCACGGCCATAAGCTGAATGATTTGGCAAGGCTAGCTGTCGCAGAAGGCCTCGCGCTGAGTCAACGCGATGTGGAATCGACGATTTATGGTCTCCACGAGCTGTACTGTCAACACGATGCGTTAGGCGAAAACTACCTATGCAGATACCCGATGCCAAATCGACCGATGCTTGTTAGCGTTACGCCGGGACACGAAGTAGTTGATGAAATGGTAGATAGAATTATTACTCAGGCACGGACCTAACCTTTCGGCAGTCGACCGACCGCTACTGGCCGAAGGCGGAAATATGCCTAGTTCTAGCTATAATTTCGGCCTATGACAAAAAGCAGCCGGCCATGCAGCCCTTCTGGATTTTCTAAATGAGCCTTTTCGAATTCATCGTTGGCATGGTCTCAATAATTCTTGCGCTTGCGGTGGCTCAGTTGTTCATAGGAGCAGCGGATCTAATACAAAGGCGCGATCACGTGCGGTTCTTCTTGCCGCACAGCATTTGGATCGTAAATCTTTTCTTTCTGATATTTCTGCATTGGTGGTCTTTGTGGACTTTCCGCGATCTCCCGTGGAACTTCGCGATGTTCTTCTACAGTCTAATTGGGCCAAGCCTCATGTTCTTTTGTGCAGCTATGCTAAGCCCCAGAGACCTGAGCGCGGAGCGGATAGATGTCCCAGTTCACTTTCTGAGCATCCGTCAAGTCTTCCTGTCCGTTTTCATGATTACGATAGTACTAGTCACTCTTGACGGCCCGATTTTTGGTACGGAAGAACTCCTTAACGGCATTCGCGTGGGCCAGGCCCTCGTTTTAGCGATGGCCGTTTTGGGGCTCATTAGCAAGAGTCCCCGAGTTCAACTCGCCGTATCTCTGACTGTCCTGGCGGGCTTGTCGGCAGTCGCTGTGGTGCGTTTCTTTCCAGGACAATAGAGGCAATCGCGACGTTCTGGTGATGCCCAAATAGGGTGCTGTTTGAAAGGGCGCCCTATTCCCGGCCATATTTGGGAGAGGGATTGACTCAGATCGGCTCAGGCCGATCTTCGCCCTTCGGGCACACTCACTGCGTTCGTGTGTCCTAAACGCTGACGCGTTTAGTCGAACCCCCTGCGGGGGTTCGAGACCCGATACACCAGCCAAAAAATAGGGGCCCCGTTGGGGCCCCTATATTTTCTTGGCTGGGGGAGAGGGATTCGAACCCCCGTTGGCGGAGTCAGAGTCCGCAGTCCTACCACTAGACGATCCCCCACCGGAAATCGTCGCGACCGTCTGACTAGCGCTTCGAGTACTGCGTCGCGCGACGAGCTTTGCGGAGACCGACTTTCTTGCGCTCAACCTCACGCGCATCGCGCGTTACTAGGCCAGCTTTGCGCAGCGTCGGACGCATTGACTCGTCGTACTGCATCAGCGCACGGGTCAAACCGTGGCGGATCGCACCTGCCTGGCCGGTGGTGCCTCCACCTTTGACGGTCACGTTGACATCAAATTGTCCCGTAACGTTCATTAGCTCCAGCGGCTGGCGAACGATCATTCGTGCCGTCTTACGACCAAAGAAGGTGTCCAGCGGGCGGTTATTCACGGTGATATCACCGCTGCCTGCCTTCAGAAAAACCCGCGCCGTCGACGTTTTGCGGCGGCCGGTTCCATAAAATTGTGTATCTGCCATGGTATTCCTCGTATCGGCGAAACGCGGTTAGACGTTGAGTTCCAACGCCACCGGCTGCTGCGCCGCATGGGTGTGTTCGGGGCCTTTGAAGACGCGCAGCTTTTTCAGCATCTGACGGCCGAGTGGACCGCGCGGCATCATGCCTTTCACGGCGCCTTCAATAACACGCTCGGGCGCTTTCTCAAGCTGCTTCTCGAGCGAAATTGACTTCAAGTTGCCGATGTAACCAGTGTGGTGGTGATACATCTTGTCCTTGAGCTTATTGCCGGTAACACGCACTTTCTCGGCGTTGACGACCACAATGTAGTCGCCGGTATCCACGTGCGGCGTGTACTCAGGCTTGTGCTTGCCACGCAAACGGCGAGCGATCTCGGTCGACAGGCGACCCAGGGTCTGACCCGTGGCGTCTACCACGAACCAGTCGCGCCGAACCTCTGCGGGCTTTGCAGAATACGTTTTCATGTTCTTATCCGTTGGGAATTCTGTTCTACGAGCCAACGCCTGCGGCGTGGTCGAAAGGCGCGAAATTCTACTCGACGCCCGGTCCAGATGCAAACAAATCCGCCCTCAAAAGGGCAAAAAAAGCGCCTCAGAAGAGGCGCTTTTTCGCTAACTATTTCAACAACTTACAGAATATGGCCTGACTTAGAAGCCGTATTCGAGCGACAGAGCCGTGTAGGTGTCGGTCTTTTCGACGCCCAAGGGCACATCTGAGTTGTTTTTGACCGTGTAGGAAGCGACCAACGCGAGGTCCCCTACCAGGGTCGCAGACAACGCCGTGACCGACTCCAAGTAGGTGTTCGATGAACCCGTCTCCACCAGGAAATCCTGCGTGAATGCGGCGGTGTCACTGATGGTCCACTTGTAATACAGACCACCGGTCGCGATCGTCTCACTCTCAGTCTCACCGGTGATCAAATCCGATTGCCGCGCACCAGCACCGATTTCGCCGTTCAGGCTGTGGCGGTCCGTATCGATGATGCGGCGACCATACCCGACCGTTTGCGAAAACTGCGTGTCGTAACCGCTGAACCGATCTTTTCGCCAGTCCAGCCGACCGAACAAGAAGTTGGCCTCGGACAATGCACGCTCGCTCTTCCAACCGGCCGTGTAGGCCTCAGCGGTGGTCTCGTTGTCCTCGGTCGCATTGATGGCGGTCGCCTCAAATCCGTGCGTCCAATCACCGGCCGAATAGCCGACCGAAAAACCGGAATTCAGATTGGTGTTATCGGTGTTACCTGAAGTTGCCAGATAACCCAGCAACGCTTTGCCCGACCACGGGCTTTCCGGCGCCTCTTCTTCTTGCGCAGCCAGCGGCAGCGCAATCATCAGCAGGCAAAGTCCGGACAAAAACTTGGTATTCATTTCGTTCTCCCAAAAGCGGCCGCGGAGTATACCGGGTTATAATGTGAGGATGCATCACCGACAACTCAGCTCATTAGACAAGTTCATCGCCGGTATCGGGACCGCACTCGCTGGCACGCAGCAGCTATCAGGGCGGCCGCCACGAGATAATCCAGCCGGAAAAATTTCTGAGGCGGATCTCAGCGAGAATGAGAAAACACATGCCGCCGGACTCATGCGCGTGAATCACGCCGGCGAGGTTGCCGCCCAGGGCCTCTATCATGGCCATGCCGCGGTCGCACGCAACGCTGCCATTGAGGAGCAGATGCGCCACGCGGCCGACGAAGAACACGACCACCTCGCCTGGTGTGAGCAGCGGCTCACCGAGCTCAATGCGCGTCCAAGCCAGCTCAGCCCGCTTTGGTACGCCGGTTCGTTTGCCATCGGCGCATTGAGTGGTGCCCTGGGCGACAAGTGGGGGCTCGGCTTTGTCGCGGAAACCGAGAAGCAGGTCTGCGACCACCTTGAAGCCCATTTGGAGCGGCTGCCAGAGAACGATGCACGCTCGCGCGCGATCGTTTCGCAAATGCGTGATGAGGAAATTGAGCACGGCGAAGAAGCCATTGCCGCCGGCGCGGCCAAGCTGCCTCTGGGCGTGCGACGGCTGATGAAATTGACATCCCGCATCATGACCACCACGGCTTACCGCATTTGAGCTTACGATTTCAGAAAAATCACGGACTTAGCTTGCCCTCGCCGTGGTTCTGTATTAAAAATGGCCCCGCAGCCGCGTAGAGGAATACCCCATGCAAACCAATGCGAAAACCCTGAGCGATGTACCGGCCATAAATCGGTTTTTGAGCTACTGCCGCGTGCGGACGGTGCCCTCCAAGACCGTCATGATTCACGCCGGCGATTTGCCGGACGTGCTTTATTACATTGTCGACGGTTCGGTCGAGGTCATGATCGAAGATGAAGACGGCAACGAAATGGTGCTCGCCTACCTCAACAAAGGTCAGTTCTTCGGCGAGATGGGCCTCTTCTACGAACAGCCGACGCGCAGCGCCTGGGTACGCACTCGTACCGAATGCGAAATTGCTGAGATGACCTATCCGCGTTTTCGCCAGATCGCCAGCGAAAGCCCGGGTCTCGTCTTTGAGCTCGCGACGCAGTTGGCAACCCGCCTGGATCGCACCAACCGTAAGCTCGGTGATCTCGCGTTCGTTGACGTGACCGGACGTGTCGCACACGCCATTATGGATCTTTGCAACGAACCCGACGCGATGACGCACCCCGACGGCATGCAGATCAAAGTTAGCCGTCAGGAACTCAGCCGCTTGGTCGGCTGCTCGCGTGAAATGGCGGGACGTGTTCTTAAGGTGCTCGAAGAGCAAGGTCTGGTCACCGCGAGCGGTAAAACTATCGTCGTCTACGGCGCAAGACCAAACCGCAAGCACTAAGGACAGTCTCAGCTGGCGCGATACGGCGTCAACCTCGGCCTCAAAATGCGGGGCCGCGTAGCGGCAGACTAGCCGTGTACACTGCGCTTTCTCGGCCGAGTTTTCCTTGTCTCGCATCCACCTGAGACTTTCCTTGTCGTTGTCTCAGGTGTTATCAGCGATCGCCTGCTTCATTGCCGAGATCGTCGCGGCGTAATCATCGCTACCAAAAATCGCTGATCCGGCGACAAACGTATCCGCACCCGCTGCGGCAATCTCACCGATATTGTCGACTTTGACGCCACCGTCGATTTGCAAACGAATCTCGTGACCACTGGCCTCGATCAATTGTCGTGCCTGGCGGAGCTTGTCGAGCGCCGAGGGAATAAACTTCTGCCCGCCAAAACCGGGGTTCACCGACATCAGCAAAATCATGTCGACTTTGTCCATGACGTACTCGAGGCAATCGAGCGGCGTCGCCGGGTTGAACACCAAACCCGACTTGCAGCCGGCATCGCGGATCAGTGCCAATGAACGATCGACGTGCCGTGATGCCTCTGGGTGGAATGTAATGTAGGTCGCGCCAGCGTCGGCAAAATCCGGAATGATGCGATCCACCGGCTCGACCATGAGGTGCACATCGATCGGCGCTTCGATCCCGTAGTCTCGCAGGGCCTGACACAGCATCGGCCCAATAGTGAGATTCGGTACGAAATGATTGTCCATGACGTCGAAATGCACGATGTCCGCGCCGGCTTTGAGTACGGCTTCGACGTCTTCGCCAAGGCGGGCAAAATCGGCAGACAATATGGATGGTGCGATGAGTGGAGTCACGGTGTCTGGTGTCCTGATATTTTTCTCGCGTGCGTAATGTACCCGATCGGGCGAATCACCGCATCGAACGACGCGCTTTGAGTAGCTCATAGGCGCGTCGAACGTCACGCGTGCGCTGTTCCGCTGTGGCGAGCGTCGTTTCGTCGGGGTCGCTGCCGGCCAGTTTGTCGGGATGGTGCTGACTCATCAGGCGCCGATACGCCGTCTTGATCTCGGCATTACTGGCATTCGAGTCGACGCCGAGCGTCGCGTACGCCTCGCGGACGCGATCCGCATCGGCATTCCCCGCCGGCGAATCGCGAAAGCCCTTCTGAGCTCGAATCATGGCCTCTAATTGCGCAAATTCGACACGTCCAATCTCCAATACCTGAGCGATCAACCACAGCAGATCACGCTCGCGACGATCCAGCTTTGGCTTGGCCAACGCGACGTCGAGCAGCAAACGAAGAAACAGCGGTCGTAACTCCGCGCGCCGGGCAGCGCTTTGAACGGCGGTCTTGGCGGTTTGTTGGACTGGAAAATCGATGCGCTTACCGTCTTCGAACCAGCGAATCGCGTTGCGGACCTGCGCCGGTTTCAGCTCCATTCGGTGCATCACTGAGCGCGCCGCGCGAATCTCCGCTTCGGATACACGGCCATCCACCTTGGCCAAATGACCCATCAGTTGAAAGAGTGCGCGCAAGTAGGGCTCTGGCAATTTACCCACACGCCGATTGAAAGTTCGCCCATAGTCTCGACGAAATTCGCGATAGCGATCTGCAAACCCGCGATCGAACTGGTGGCCGACCAGCACCGCCGCCATCGCAATCCATACGTTGCGACTCAGCAGCCCGACACCTAAGCCGATAATTTTTCCCCAGTACACCAAAGCGCGCCTGTCGTTGCCCGCGATCATCCTAACAGTTGCGCTTTGCCATCTCAGCGCAGATCATTGGCGCCGGACCCCATAGGTGCCTCTTGATGACGACCAGCGACGCCATATTTGAATCCGCCATCCCAGACCTGCCCCGGATCGGGCGCGGTAAGGTGCGTGACATCTATAGCGTGGATGCGGATCATCTTTTGATCGTCACCACCGATCGATTGTCCGCCTACGACGTTGTACTACCCGACCCGGTGCCCTACAAAGGCCGCATCCTTACGCAAATTTCGCTGCGCTGGTTTCAGATGATGTCGGATATCATCGACAACCAGCTGACCAATCGACGCATCGACGATGTCATCAGCGACCCCAGTTTATGCGATCAACTACGCCATCAGACTTTGATCGTGCGGCGGCTGAAACCCTTACCTATCGAAGCAGTGGTGCGCGGCTACCTGATTGGATCGGGCTGGCGTGATTATCAAAACACCGGCGCAACGTCCGGCATTGTGCTGCCTGAAGGTCTCGAGCAAGCCGCCAAATTGCCGGAGACGATGTTTACGCCATCGAGCAAAGCCGACGCCGGCGAACACGATGAGAACATCGATTTCGATGCGGTCGTCGATTTGATCGGCTCGTCGCTGGCAAATCGCGTTCGCGACTGCGCCATCGAAATTTACGAGCGCGCCGCGGCCTATGCCCTGGAACGAGGCATCATTATTGCCGACACCAAGTTCGAATTCGGCCTTGACGAGGAAGGTCGACTCCATTTGATCGACGAGGTGCTGACGCCGGACTCCTCACGGTTCTGGCCGGTGGACGGTTACCGTACCGGCATCTCTCCGCCGAGCTTCGATAAGCAGTTCGTGCGCGATTACCTCGATACGCTCGATTGGAACAAGACCGCGCCTGGACCCGAGCTTCCCAGCGATATCGTTTCCCAGACAAGTGCGAAGTACGCCGACGCTTTGACCCGCCTGTTCGGCTAAACTGGCCTCATGATCGCCAGGATCCGCGAAAAATTTGACCAGGTCGTCTGGGGTAACCTGCTGTACCAATACGGCGCAGCGGGTCGTTACGCCTCATACGTTCTGCGTTACGTGGTGGCGGTGATTCGCGACATGTTCGCCGGTGGCCTCATGATGCGCTCGATGAGCCTCGTTTACACCACCTTGCTTTCGGTGATACCGCTGCTCGCCTTCTCGTTCTCGGTCGTCAAGGGTCTCGGTCTGAGCAACGATCTCGAGTCGTTGTTTCTCGACTTCCTTGGCTGGATGAATTTGCTCGAACCACTCGGCGAAGAGGCGACCTCGGAAATTGTCGGGCAAACCGTCACGATGGTTGAACGTATCAACTTCGGTGTGATCGGCGGCGTTGCACTGTCGTTCTTCGTGTATACCGCGATCGCGATGGTGCACAAAGTCGAAGAAAGTTTTAACTACGTCTGGCACGTCGCCAAGCGACGCAACTTCGCGCGTCGCCTGGTCGAATATCTGGTGGTGCTGCTAATCGGCCCGGTCGTAATGGTCATTGCGATCGGTATGCTCGCCTCGTTAAAGAGCAATCGCCTGGTAGAAATTTTTCTGCAGTGGGAAGTGCTCGGGCCGGTCATTGTCGCCGGCAGTAAACTCACGCCTTACCTGCTTATCTCCGGCATGTTCACGTTCTTTTACATGTATATGCCGAATACACGCGTGCAGTTTCGCGCCGCGCTACTGGGCGGACTAGCCGGTGGTTTTGGATGGGCAACAGCAGCCCTGGTATTTGCGACGTTCATCGCGACCTCGGCACGCAACCAACTGGTCTACGCCAGTCTCGCCTTGCCCATTACCGGACTAATCTGGCTGTACGTTAACTGGCTGGTATTACTGATCGGCGCACAGCTGGCGTTCTACTTCCAGAATCCGGCATACCTTCGCATCGGTCGACGCCAACCACGGTTGTCGAATTCCATGCGCGAGCGTTTGGCGCTCAACATCATGTTCGTGATCGGACGGTCTTTCCGCGACGGCGGCGCGCGCGAAACCGTGCGTAGTCTGGCGCATCGTATGAAAATGCCGTCGGTGACGATTCTGCCGATCGTCGAAGGCCTAGAATCTCGCGGTCTGATCGTTTCGACCGAGGAAGAAGACTTGGTACCGGCGCGCGAGGTCTCGAGAATTGAAGTGAATGAAATTCTTGCGGTCGTTCGTACGCAGGGTGAAACCGGCTCCTATCGTGATCCCGAATGGGAACCCATGATCTCGAACCTCGGCAACGAACTGGATGACGCCGTTAATGACGCGATGGGCAGCAGCACGCTCGCCGACTTGCTCGACAGAGCCGAAGCTAAAACGTAGCGCGCCGGCCGACGCGTATCGAGTTAGCTGCCGGCGATCGTCATTTCTTCGACGAGTAGAGATCCGCAACGAATGCCACCGCGGAGATCCTGATCTTTGCCAACAGCCGCAATGCGCGTGTAAAGGTCACGAAGGTTGCCGGCGATCGTGACTTCCTGCACCGGAAATTGAATTTCACCGTTGTCCACCCAGTAGCCAACCGCACCGCGCGAGTAGTCGCCGGTCACCGCGTTGACGCCCTGCCCGATCAGCTCAACGACCACCAACCCTTGGTGCATGTCGCGCAACATGTCGTCGTAACCCGTCGCGTTACCACTGACCACCAGATTTTGTGCACCACCCGCGTTCGCAGTGCTTTGTAGCCCGAGTCGGCGCGCCGAGTAGCTACTCAACACATAACCCTGCAATACACCGTCAGCCACCAGATCGCGTTCAAACGTGGCGACCCCCTCGCCGTCGTAAGCGACGCTCGCCATCGCCTTGGGAATATGCGGTTGCTCTTTAATGGACAGGAATTCAGGAAACAGCGTCTCACCGGCTGCATCCAGCAAGAACGAAGCGCGGCGGTACAGCGCACCACCGGCGATCGCGCCGACCGCATGACCGATAAATCCTCGCGCCAGCTCCGGTACAAATAACACCGGCGCGCGCGTGGTGGAAATCTTGCGCGCACCGATACGCGACAGCGCCCGCGTCGCCGCGGTTTCACCAATCAACCCTGCGTCTTTTAGCTCACTGGGATCGCGAGCATTGGTGTAGTAGTAGTCGCGATGCATGTCGTCGCCGTCAGTGGCGAGCACCACGCAGCTCAAGCTATGACCCGATTTGCGATAGCTGCCGACAAAACCATGGCTGTTGCCATAGGCGCGCATGCTACGACTGCTCGACACTGTGGCGCCCTCGGAATTTGAGATCCGCGGGTCGTGCTCCAGGGCGACGCGCTCACAGTCGATGGCGAGGGCGATCGCATCTTCGGTACTCAGCGCCCAGGCGTGGTCGAGATCAAGATCGACCACGTCCTGACACATCAGGTCAGCATCGGCGAGGCCCGCGTGCTCGTCGCTGGCGGTATAGGTCGCAAACGAATACGCCTTCTGCACGGCTTCTTCCACCGCCGCGGTGGAGAAATCGGACGTGCTTGCACTACCTTTACAGGAATCCTTGTACACGGTAATGCCAACGCCGCGGTCGTTGGTGAACTCAAGGTTTTCAACGTCACCGAGTCGCGCGGTCACACCGATACCGGCGTCGTGGGTTGCGGCAACCTCAGCTTGATCGGCACCCAAACGCTTAGCCACCGTCAGCGCCTGTGTGACCACCTCTTTGAGATCATCTTCTGTTATCGACAACGCGACTGCCGACTCGCCCATACCGGTCCTTCTTTTTTTGATTGTTCAGGCCGCCCTTTATAGCGCGATCCGCGTGCTAGACTGCCGCGTTCGCGATCAAGGTGGAATACGGAATAGCTTAGCCCGTGGCCGTCGATAAGCCTAGCAAAAGTGCTCGAAAGCGCGAGCTCGCCGATCTCGTCGAACTGGGTGACACCTTAATGGCGCTCAGCGATGAGGAGCGCCTGGACTTAGCGCTCGAAGATCACGTCGAAAAAGCGATCGTCGCGGCACGCGACATGAAGTCGCAGATCGCCCTGCGCCGGCAAAAACGCTTTATCACCAAATGCCTGCGCGATAGCAACGTTGAGGCGATCCGTGCCGGTCTACACCGTCTCGGTGCCGCCGAACGTCAGCGTAAATTCTGGTTTGCCGCCGCAGAACGATGGCGCAATCGGCTGCTGGACGATCCGGTCGCTGGCGCCGACGCATTTGAAGCCGAAGTCGGTGCCGACCAACCCGAGCTCCGGCAGCTGCTCTCCGACCTCGAGCACGCCACGAGCGATCGGGCCGAGAAGACCCTTTCTCGTGAAGTTTTCCGCCGCGTGCACGACATTCTGGTTAGAATCCCGCAATGACTGTAGCAATCGGCATCATCATGGGCTCGCGCTCAGACTGGGAGACGATGCGTCATGCCAGCGAGACGCTGACCACTCTCGGCATTGAGCACGAGACGCAGGTCGTTTCCGCCCACCGCACACCCGATCGTCTGTACGACTACGCAGAATCGGCCGTCGAACGCGGCCTCAAGGTCATCATCGCGGGCGCCGGCGGAGCAGCCCATTTGCCCGGCATGGTCGCGGCGAAAACGCGACTGCCGGTATTCGGTGTGCCGGTACAGTCGAAAGCACTGAACGGTCTCGATTCGTTGCTATCGATCGTGCAGATGCCGGCCGGTATCCCGGTCGGTACCCTCGCGATCGGCAAGGCCGGTGCGATCAATGCCGCATTGCTCGCCGCCGCCGTTATAGCGACCGACGATGAGGCCGTTGCAGCGGCGCTCGATACATTCCGCCAGCAGCAGACCGACGCGGTTCTCGCTGACGACGACCCCAGCCGTTAATCGCAACCCGCTCGATCACCATGCGCATAGGAATAATCGGCGCCGGACAGCTCGGCCAGATGCTCGGATTCGCCGCTCGCGAGTTGGGTCACGAGTGCGAGTTTCTCGATCCATCGACCAACGCACCGGCAGCGGTGTGTGGCGTCGTCCGCGCCGCTGCGTTTGACGATCAGCAAGCACTTCGCGCTTTGGCCGGCGACGTCGACGTACTCACGTATGAATTTGAGAACGTGCCAGTCGCCGTATTAGAAGCACTCGACGGGACAGTACCGATTTACCCGCCTCTGGACGCGCTCAAATACTCGCAAGACCGCCTGGCCGAAAAACAACTCTTCGAACGCCTGGGCATTCCACTGCCGGCCTATCATCCGATCGATTCGGCCGACGATCTGCATGCCGCAGCCGCGCATGTCGGTGTGCCGCTCATCGTAAAGACTCGTCGTCTGGGATATGACGGCAAAGGCCAATATCGAATTCGTGAGCAAGCCGAATTAGCGACCGCCTGGGACCAATTCAACGCGCCGAATTCGGGCGCCGATCTGATTGCAGAACAGTGGTTATCGTTTGACCGTGAAGTATCCGCGATTGCCGCTCGCAATACCGACGGCACCATCGTGCATTACCCGTTAACCGAGAATGTGCACCGCGACGGCATCTTGCATACGTCCCGAGCACCGGTGCATGACGGTGCATTGACGACGCTCGCCAATGACTACATCCGACGGCTTCTTGAACATTTGGACTACGTTGGCACCTTGGCGCTGGAGTTGTTCGTGGTCGGCGACCAGCTGCTCGCCAATGAATTTGCACCGCGCGTGCACAACTCTGGACATTGGACCATCGAAGGCGCCGACTGCAGTCAATTTGCCGCGCACGTGCGTGCCATATGTGGGCAACCGCTTGAGGCGATTCAGCTCAATGGCCATGCCGCCATGCTCAACCTTATCGGCACCATTCCCGAGGCCGCACGCTCGCTCGACGAGGGTACGCTGCACGATTATGGCAAAGAGCCACGACCGGGCCGTAAGCTCGGCCATATCACGGTTTTGGCGGCAATCGCTGCCGAATGCGACGATAAGCTGAAGACGCTCATGCAGAGTGTGAACTAGGCCCAACTCGGAACCGGAACTAACCCGTAGCCGGAATGCCCGGAAACCGGGTAAACTGGTCGAAAAACACAGTACAACAATGTCTTACACGGAGCACTTCAAGCTGTCCGAGCAGCCATTCCGGCTCACTCCCGACCCGGATTTTCTGTATTGGAGCAAGCAGCACTCGCGCGCTAAAGCCTATATGGAATCGACCATATGGCTGGCCGACGGCTTCGTTGTGATTACCGGTGAGATCGGCTCCGGCAAGACCACGCTACTGCAGTCCTTTCTGTCCGAGCTCGACGACGACATTGTCTATGCCGTGGTATCGCAGACGCAGCTAACGCCAACCCAGTTTTTGCAGGCGGTGCTCACCGAATTTGGATTTAAGCCGTTCAACAAACGCAAAGTTGAGCTGCTCGACATGCTTAACATGTTTCTTATCGAACAGTACTCCAATGGTAAGAAAGTTCTGCTTATCGTCGATGAAGCGCAAAATCTGACACGAAAAGTGCTCGAAGAAGTTCGCATGCTATCGGGCATTGAGACACATAAAGAAAAAGTTCTGCGAATCGTGCTAGCCGGTCAGCCAGAACTCAAAGACGTGATGGAATCGCCGAACTTGAAGCAGCTGGTGCAACGCGTGCGACTCAAGTTTCACATCGGTCCGCTGGATCGCAACGATATGCGCGAGTACATCGAACACCGGTTGAGTGTCGCTGGTCGTGAAACCAACGATTTGTTCGATGACAGTTGTTTTGACGTCATTTATCGCTATACCGGCGGCGTGCCGCGGCTCATCAATACGCTCTGCGATACGGCATTGCTATGCGGCTTCGCCGACGAAAAAGACGTTATCACTGATACCGATATCCGATCCGCGATCGAAGACTTGGGCTGGGAAGAACACGAGAGTAATACCGGCTTGTATGACAAGCTGAGACAGGTTACCGACAACTCGCGCGCGGACAGCTCGCATGTCACGCAAGTCGAAGTTCGCACCGATGACGAGACGCTCTCGGTACAAACCTTTCCACCCGGCCGCATTATTGTTGGGCGCTCGCCTGACAATGAGATCTATATCAAGAGCAAATTTGTTTCACGTCACCATGCGCAGCTCATTAGCGATGACGACGGCTGCGTCATCGAAGATCTGAACAGCACCAACGGGCTCTTTATTGATGAAAAGCAGGTGAAAAAGCGTCGGCTGATCAGCGGCGACGTGGTGTCACTGGGCATTCATGAGTTGGTATACACCGACCTGCGCGAAGACGATCTCGCTCGTGACGACGAAGATGACGACGATGACGAGGAAGAGGCATCCGCAGTCGGCGAGTAGCCGCTGCAATGGTTTATTGGTGGGTGCGCTTTTCCGATACGCGGAAATCGCGGCGCTTCAGCAACACCACTAACCCAGCGACCAGACACACCAGGCCGGTGACGAAGCAGATCGTCGGCCAATACCAGTGATTCACGTACATGGACGCCGCCAGACACAGCGCGCCGACCAGCAAGTACAAGTACGGCAAACTCTCGTAGATTGGCTTCGAGACCCACATAAGGAAACATTGTCCATAGCACCTGCTATGGAGTCCAGCGGGCGAGCCGAGGGTAAGCTATTTATTGCGGCCGAATAGGCCCATCAGCCGAGATAGCAGCGACTCAGACAGGCCGTCAACGGCCAGATCTGGCTCTGCATCGGGAATCTCGCTGCGCAATCCTTGCACAAACAGCTGTGAACTAGCGTCGAGATCATTCTCGGTAATGGTGTTATCGAAAGCCATTCCGGCACTCCTCCTTGAGACGCGCACAGACTACGTGAGGACTATGTTGAATTCGGTGATGCGACTCACAGAGTGGCACATTCACCATCGTACATTGGATCGAGCCGCATTTATGTCAAACCGCTACGCGGTGCCGCCGACCGTGATCTCGTCAACCTTCAGGGTGGGTTGGCCCACTCCGACCGGTACCGATTGGCCTTCCTTGCCGCATGTACCAATACCGCTATCGAGTGCCATGTCGTTGCCGATCATCGAAATGTGTCCCAACGCCTCGGGGCCGTCGCCAATCAACATGGCACCTTTCACCGGCGCAGTGACCTTACCCTTCTCGATCAGGTAAGCCTCACTGGCAGAAAATACGAATTTCCCGGACGTGATGTCGACCTGCCCGCCGCCGAAATTCGGCGCATACAGACCGCGTTCCACTGAGGCGATGATTTCTTCGGGATCATGCGGGCCGGCCAGCATATAGGTATTGGTCATACGTGGCATTGGCATGTGTGCAAACGATTCACGGCGGCCATTGCCGGTCGACTCAACGCCCATCAATCGCGCGTTCAGCTTGTCCTGCATATAGCCTTTCAAGATGCCCTTCTCGATCAATACCGTGTATTGCCCGGGTGTGCCTTCATCGTCGATCGCCAAAGAACCGCGGCGATTGGCCAGCGATCCATCATCGACGATCGTGCAATGTTCTGACGCTACTCGCTCGCCGACGCGACCGGAAAACGCCGAGGTGCCTTTGCGATTAAAATCACCCTCTAAACCGTGGCCCACCGCTTCATGCAGCAAAATGCCAGGCCACCCAGGGCCCAGCACCACCGGCATTAGGCCGGCCGGTGCAGCGACCGCTTCCATCTGGACGGACGCCTGTCTGACGGCCTCGCGGGCGTAATCGAGCGGCAGGTCGCCATTGAGAAAATATCCGAGATCGGTGCGCGAACCGCCACCAAAGTATCCTTGCTCGCGTCGCCCGTTGCTTTCCATGATGATGCTAACGTTCAGGCGAACCAGGGGCCGCACATCGGCAGACAGCGTACCGTCGGACGCCGCCACCAGAACTAAGTCCTGCGAACTGGTCAGGCTGATCATCACCTGCTCGATGCGCGGGTCCAAAGCACGGGTAGCCTCGTCGAGCTGCATCAGCATTGCGGTTTTCTCGGTATCGCTGGCGCTGATGGTCGGATCCACCTTGGCGTACAGCGCCGGCGCATCATCGCGCCGCCAAGCCGCCACCGACTGCGACGAGCCACTTCTAGAAATCGCGCGGGCCGCTCCAGCCGCCTGTTCGAGTGCTTTCAACTGCAGCTCGTCGGAATACGCGAATCCAGTCTTTTCGCCACTGATGGCGCGAACCCCGACACCCTGTTCGAGCGCGAAACTACCCTCACGAACGATGCCGTCTTCCACCGACCAGCTCTCCTGACGGCCGCTTTGAAAGTAGAGATCGGCGTAATCCACACCGTTTTTCATCACCCGGCCAAGCGTCAGGTCGAGCTGTCGTTCCTCGATCCCCGCTGGCAGCAATGCATCGGTCATCACGGTGGTTAGCGCGTCGGTTTTGCTGTGGTCCAAATCGGTGCCCTGTTTTCTGGTAAGCGGATTCTAGCAGCCTGTCGAGCAAAAAAATGAGGGCTGGTGCGTCTGGTTGATGGTTCGCTAATTTGAGCTCTCCGTCGCATCTGCAATCCCAGGCGGCTAATCCAATCGCCGATTCTTCAGCGCTGGAAATTCGTCCCTCAACCGGGCTGGCAACGCCGGGTCGAGATCTGCAGCAACCACGGCGTTGCCGCTAGCGGCCTCGGCCAGCACCCGGCCCCACGGATCAACGATCATGCTATGTCCATGCGTGGCTCTGGCGCCAGGATGGTCGCCGAACTGCCCCGGTGCGATGACGTAGGCCAGGTTTTCAATTGCCCGCGCGCGAATCAGCGTGCGCCAGTGTGCCTTACCGGTGGTCGCCGTGAATGCCGCGGGGACGGTGAAGACACTCGCACCATCGTCAACCAGGCGACGGTACAGCTCCGGAAAACGCAGGTCATAGCAGATGGTCAGACCGACCCGGCCTGCGGGCGTATCGACGCACACGCTGTCGTCCCCCGGCTGCATCGACCAGGACTCTTGGTAGCCCTCATCAGAATCGGGCAATGAGACATCGAACAGATGAATCTTTCGGTACACCGCGCGCTGCTCACCCTGCGGGTCGAACACCACCGTGGCGCCGAATACGCGATCCGGATCGGCTGAGGCTAACGGCACGCTGCCACCGATGATCCACATACCGGTAGCTTTGGCGGCCTCAGCCAACATGGCTTGAATCGGCCCGTCGCCGAGAGGCTCCGCGTGCTTGGATTTGTCGCGCCCGTGCTTCGGCATCAACGCGAAATTTTCGGGCAGTACCGCGAGTTGGCAATTCTGAGCGGCGGCAGCGCTTAGCAAATCGGCAGTCGACGCGAGGTTGGCCGATACGTCAGCGCCGCTATTGAGTTGAATGGCCGCGACTCGAATCGTCATATCATAGCGTCGTCACGACCCGGCTCGCACAGTGCGTTTGCGCCAAGGCGTTACTCAGTCTCGACATCATCGAGGCAACCTGCCAACACGCCATTGGCCGCGAAGTCCTCGGCGGTAATGGTTTCAACGATCGGCTCATCCCAGGAACCGGTGATGCCGTAATACACCTGCGTCATTTCCTGCAACGGCTTCTTGAAGATTCGAGAAAACAAGAACACCACCGCGGCAACCTGCGGCCCACCGAAAGCGGCACCGACCACCGGCAGAGCATTGCCGAAGCTGGCACTCACAACCGCCGTCTGATTGTAGTCCCGGTCCACCAAACCGGCACGCCCGACAATGCCGATCGCCGCTGCCGGCCCCTCCAAAGACAGGTTGCAGGTAAACGTCTGGCCGTTTTCCACACGAAAGCGCCCCCGAATTTCATCGAATGCGAAACCTTTGCCAAACACGTCGCGAAAATCGAGTGCCAGGCGTCGCGGCAACGCGACCACGCTAAGCAGTCCAAACATGCGGCCTGCACCAGGCTCGACGTCACTCAGCTGACCACTGCCAATGCGCACCTTTACCGTGCCATTCAGTGAATCCCGAAAGTCGTCGCGTGGTCCTCCCGACCAATCCAGCTCCATGACCATCGACAAGTCATCGGAGACGATGCCCGGGTTGTAGTCCAGTCTCGCCATGGTGTCTTCAACACCGGTACTGGTCAGAGTTGCATCGAGATAGGTGCGACTACCGTCAGGGTCTGCTTCATCGACGACCCAGCGCCCGCTACCTTCTAGCGCAAACGAAGGGTCTTGCGTCAGCAGGCTGGTAGTCTCGAGTCCATCCGCGGTGCGTATCAACTCGGCTTTTACCGACCCCAACATACGCGTGCCGACGCCAAATTCGTTAGCCGCGACAGATATCGGCGGCAGTGACCGGGGGTCAATATTGGACTCGCGTGGGTCAGAATCCTCATCGTCACCGGGCAACACGAGGCGTTGCATATCGAGTACCAAGGTTCTGCCCGAATCGAAGTCATAGGGAATATAGGCGGTACCCGTGATATCGGTGCCCTCAAGTTGCACCAGCCACTCTTGCGCGCTGCGATCGACGCGCACATGGTGATCGCGAACGTGCTGACCCAACAAATACAAATTCTCGATGGTCAGATCGATCGAACGAATGCGCTCGCCCATGCCGGTCTTGCCGGGATTGTCACGCATACGATCGAACCAGTCTTGCATACGCACCGACTCGGCGGTGCCTTGGAGATGCAGCCCACGAGTATCAGCGTCCCCAGCCTCGTTGCCGCCGAAATTCACCACACCGCGGTCAAAATCCCAGCCTTCGTCGAGCTTGTTGAATCCCATCTTCCAGGCCGCCAGCCCGTCGGCAAAGCCTGTGGTTGTCAGCACATCACCAGCGGATGGCATCTGCAGCCGCGCCTCCATGGGTACCAACTCGGCGGCGGGTTTTGCCAGAGGCTCCGGCAGCTCGATCGCCAGCCCTTCAAGATCGGTAAAGAGCTCAATCGTGAAAGGTGCCGGCGACTCCACGTCGCCGCGTGCGAACATGAGGCGCGCCAAGAAGTCGGTATCGCCGGTGAACCCATCCTGTAACGGCAGCTCAAGCTCTTCGATCAATGCCGTCGCAGCTGCCCGTCCTTCTGCCGTCGCTATGATGCGATACTCCGGCAGGTCTTCTGGAGCCGGCGTCAGGTCGATCGCCACGGGGTGACCGAGAAAAATACCGCCCAATGATTCGCTCGCAATATCTTCCCGCTCAACCCGCATGACGCCGCTCAGGTCAGTGATCGGTGCGGGGAAGCCTTCCAGGTCCATCCGCACGCCGGCGGTTTGGATGCGCGATTCAAACTCGAAACTCTGCCAATCACGAACCGGCACCGTGAGCTTCAAATCGAGGCTCGCCGAACCCGAGGTTGAAACGCGGTCGAGATTGCCTTTGAAGACGTCTTCACCGACCGGGCTATCGGCCAGCAGCTGGCGCATGTTGTCGATTTCGCCGGCCGAATACGCCTCGACGGTCAGTATCGGTAATCGGAAGTCTCCGATCTCAATACGTGCATCGTTAACCTCGTTGCCCATTGAGACGATGTGGTTGCGCTCGCTGTACAAGCGCATGTTATCGATCACCACTTCCGCCTCCGACACCGCCGCCACCGGCCAGCGCCGCTGATAAATAATGCGCGCATCGCGCACGCTGGCCTGCACCAGGAATTGCCCCTCGCCACCATCGAATGGCCACTTGTCCAACGGCCCGTGCAGGCGCACTGTGCCGTTTGGAATGTGACCCGCCAGCAAGCCTTCCTGGAACCACTCGCTGGTTTTCGGAATACGCGGGATATAGGGCACGTACTTCTTCGCCTCGGCAAAGTCATACACTTCAAAGCGCGACTCCAGATCGACGATCGGCCGGGTCTGATCATCGGCAAACGTGACTTCCACATTGGTTTGGATATCGAGATCTTCGTTGCGAATCACGATGCTGTCGGACAGCAGCGTGGTGCGACGGTCACCGTGCCGCCATATCAGTGTCGCACTAACCTCATCGAGGATGACGCGCTCGTTCAGGAATTCCGGTAGGTCCACAGACAGGCCGCCGGAATCAATTTCAAATCGCCCGCCAGAGCGATCCGCTCGTAGTGCGCCGGAAAAGCCACGTACGCCCGGGAATCGATCGACCGCACCGACACCGATGCGATCGAATTCGGCGACCACATCGTAGTTGGGGATCTCCGCGTCAAGATCGCTCACGGTGACCGATAAGTTGCGAACCAAACCATCCGGCGCGTACTGCGACAGCAGTTGTTTGTGCTCATCTTTCAACCATGGCTGAAAGGATGCGACGTCATCGATCTTGATATATGACGATTCAACGTCGAGCATCGCGACGCCGCCATCCGCGTCCAACGCCGTTTCAACACGCAGGTCCGACAGCGGCCAGACGCCATTTTCTGTTTCCAGTCGATAGCCGTTCGCGGCGACCAACCAGCCGGTTGCATCGCGTAAGTACTCGATGTGCCCGCTGATCGCCAATGGCGGTGAGTCGCCGCGGCCCAAGCCCTCAAGATCGATATCCGCGCTGGCACTTAGCACGCCGTCGGCCGACGCCACCATCGCGACATCCACGTCGCCCACGCCCGAATCAAACTTGGCCAGCGCTAGGTCGTGCATCGCCGAGGCACCGGCGAAATTCAGATCATCAATTGTGACCGCGATATCCCAGGGTTGGGTTTGTTCTTGACCGATCAGCTGGGTCGCCATGATATCGACCGACTTACCCAGATTTTCTGGTAACTCAATCGTGCCGTCGACCGCTACGCGCGAGTCATCGCGGTCCACCGTCAATCGCGGTATCACGAACACATGCGGCCGTTCATCCAACGCCCTCAGGAAATTCACCCGAATATCTTCGACGATGAACTCGATCGGTCCAACTCCGCCGCCGGAACCCGGTGTTTCGCGCTCCGGCAGCAACGCGTCGGGTGCGCGACCCTGCACCCACCATTCACCATTTTCGAGTTGGCGAACTTCCAGCGTCGTGCCACGTACCACCACACGATCGACCACCGCGCGACGATCGAATAGCAGCTGGGTCACCGCAATTCCGACACCCACTTCGTCGGCGGCGATCAAACGCCCGGTTTCGGCAACCAACTCGGTGTCGAAAAACTCAACTTCGGGCCCGCTAAGACCCCAGCGGGCGTCCATGCCAGAGAATTCCACCTGCATGCCGATAGCCGTGCTCGCCCAGGCCTTGATTTCTTCCTGATACTCCGGCAATCGCGGTAAGAACAAGCGAAACAGGCCGAGCGCGATCGCCAGCAATATGACCACCGCCGCCGCAAAGTACGCGGCAATGCGCAGCATCTTTTTGAGTATCTTCTGAATCACATCAACACAACGTCGAATTGATCTTGCAGGTACAGCGATTCCGGCTGCAGCCTAATGGTCTTGCCGGTCTGCTCTTCCAGCGTTGCCAGGCTCGGCGCCTGTTCATCTAGCAATAACTCGATAACGTCTTGATGAGCCAACACCATCGCTTCGTCGAAGTCGAACTGCCTCGACTGACGAATCACTTCACGAAAGACTTCAAAGCACACCGTCTCGGCCGAGAGTACGAAACCGCGGCCGTCGCAACCCGGACAGTCCTCGCCCAGCACATGCTGCAAACTCTCACGCGTGCGTTTACGCGTCATTTCGACCAGGCCTAACGGCGACACCGGCGAAACTTGGTGTTTCGCATGATCTCGCGCCATCGATTGTTCGAGCAATTGCAATACGTTTTCGCGGTGGTCAGCCTCTTCCATGTCTATGAAGTCAATGATGATAATGCCGCCAAGATTGCGCAGCCGCAGCTGCCTCGCAATCGCGACCGCCGCCTCGAGGTTGGTTCGATATATCGTTTCTTCAAGATTGCGATGACCGACATAGCCGCCAGTATTCACGTCGATGGTGGTCATTGCCTCGGTTTGGTCGAAAATCAGGTAGCCACCGGACTTCAGCGGGATACTGCGGTCCAAGGAACGACGAATTTCCTCCTCGATACCGTGTAAATCAAATATAGGCCGACGTCGCCGATAGAGTTCCAGCATCGGCTCCACCTCGGGCAGGAATGTCGTTGCGAACTCCTGCATCGCCTGAAAATCCTCTTCCGAATCCACCAGAATATGTTCCACGTCGGCGCTGACCAGATCCCGCAACACACGTAACGGCAGCGACAAATCCGCATGAACGAGACTTTTTACCGCAGCTTTGCTGCACCGTTCCTGAACGACCGCCCACAGCTTCAACAAATATTTGAGATCCGCCGCCAACGCGTCCTTGTCGGCGCCTTCAGCCATGGTACGCACGATCACACCGCCATTGATCTGATACTCGTCGACCAGCTCCTCCGCGATGCTTCTGAGCCGGTCACGTTCCTCTTCGTCATCGATACGCGACGAGATACCCACGGTGTCACCTTTCGGCAGCAATACCATGTGCCGAGACGGCAAGCTGATGTAAGTCGTAAGCCGAGCGCCTTTGTTCCCCAACGGATCTTTCACCACTTGCACTAAGATCTCGTCGCCTTCACGAACGATCTCCGTAATGCTCGGCGACTCCTCGCCGTCGGGCCGTGATTTGCCGACAATATCGGACACGTGCAAGAACGCGGTGCGCTGCAGACCGATGTCGATGAACGCCGCCTGCATGCCCGGCAATACCCGCGTGATATGGCCTTTATATATGTTGCTGATGACGCCGCGTCGAGCTGAGCGCTCGATATGAACCTCCTGCAACATGCCGTTTTCCAGCAATGCCGCACGGACTTCGCTGGGGGTCACATTGACCAAGATCTCTTCTTTTGGCGACTCGTCTGTCATCGACTACGGTATTCTTTGTACGGTTATGCCGGCCTTAGCCAACAACGCGATTGTGACATCGATTGGCAAACCAACCACGCCGGAATAGCTGCCTTCTAGCGAGGCGACGAAGTCGCCGCCAGCACCCTGTATCGCGTAGCTGCCAGCCTTATCGGAAGGTTCCCCACTTTGCCAGTAAGCGAGCGCCTCGTCAGGATCGATGTCGCGAAAACGCACGTGGCTCGTGGACAGCTCGGTTTCGGTCCGACCGCCCCATCGTAGCGCGACCCCGGTCATCACCTGATGCTCCCGACCTGACAACCTCCTCAGCATGTCCAGCGCGTCATCGCGGTCGACCGGCTTGCCGAAAATCGCATCGCCGAGCACCACTGCCGTATCTGCGCCCAGCACCGGTGTTTCCGCTGCCGCTGCCGCCGCTTCTGCCTTTGCCGCCGCGAGCCGCACCACCATGGCGTCAGCGCGCTCGCCGGGTAATCGGCTTTCGTCTAGATCGACGCCGGCCGCCGTGAAGCACACACCCAGTTCCTGAAGAATCTGGCTACGGCGCGGCGACGCAGACGCGAGCAACACGGTATTCGTCATTGGCGATGATAGGGATGACCGCTTTGAATGGTCATCGCACGATACAGCTGCTCGGACAGCAACATGCGCGCCATGCCGTGCGGCAGAGTGAGTTCAGACAATGCCCAACAAGCGTCGGCTCGGGCACGGCATCGCTCATCAACGCCGTCCGGCCCACCGATAATAAACGCCAAGTCGCGGCCAGCCGACTGCCACTGACTCAGCTTATCGGCCAGTCCCATGCTAGTGAATTGTTTGCCGCGCTCGTCGAGCAATACCATAAAGTCGCCAGATTCTATTCGCGATAGGATGGCGTCGCATTCGGCGATACGGGCCCGGTCGCCTTTATCATTTTTGGCACGCTTAACGGTGGCAATTGAATCGATGTGAAACTTCCACTGCGGTGGAAATTGTTTGGTGTAATGCGCGACGGCCTCGTCAACCCAAGCAGGTTGGCGATCACCGACGGCGACGAGGCGAATGTGCATGGAGGTCGAGCCTGCGCCGTGAGCTAGAAGAATTCGGTACCGACTTAGGAGTCGGTCACCGCAAGGTCGTTGGCACCACCTAACGACCACAATTTTTCCAGATTATAAAACTCGCGCACTTTCGGCAGCATGACATGTACCAAGGTGTCTTGAAGATCCAGCAGCACCCATTCGCCGCCATCTTCACCTTCCACACCGATCGGCCGGTGACCGGCCTGTTTCGCTTTGTCAGCAACGTTGTCCACCAACGCCTTTACGTGCCGATTGGAGGTTCCGCTGGCAACCACCATGTAGTCAGTCACGGTGGTCATATCACGAACGTCCAATCGAACAATGTCCTTGGCCTTGATGTCATCCAAAGCATCCACAACCAACTCACTGAGTTGCTCGCTATTCATGCGCGGTTCTCTTGTTTGGTCAAATCCACTTCTCCCGATTCACTAGTTAGAGACTGTATAGCATTCACTGTTAACAATGACATCGCGAACGACGTCCGGCGTCAAAAATCTTGGATCACGACCGGCGGCGACCAGCTCGCGAATTTCCGTCGATGAGATTTCAAGCTGGGTCACCGCGTGGATATGGACTCGCCCGCAGGGCGCTTGATGCAAATCATCGACGCGGTGCGTTCCATGCTCTGCGATCACCTCGCCCAACGGACCGATATCCGGCGCCCGCCAACCCGGCCGATGCGCCACGATGATATGCGCGTGGCTGAGTAGCTCTTGCCAACGGTGCCAGCTGGTCAATCCTAAGAATGCATCCATACCCAGGATAAGACCCAGTGGTACGTCCGGCAGTTCCTCGCGAATCGAGATGAGCGTATCCACCGTGTACGAAGGCCCAGGCCGCCGTAGCTCACAGTCGTCGACGACAAACCGCGGTTCGTTGGCGGTTGCCGCCCGCACCATCTCAAGACGCAATTCCGCTTTGGCATACGTTTCGCCACGATGGGGCGGGTCACCGCTGGGTACGAAGCGCACCGCTTGAAACGACAGCGCTTGCAACATTTCAAATGCCGTCCGTAGGTGGCCGTAGTGAATCGGGTCGAAGGTGCCGCCGAAAATCCCTATAGGGCTCATGCGTTCGCGGCCCTCGCTATGCATCGCCTCATGCGGCTCTCCGCGGGGATAACGCGAGCGCCAACGTCACATCGGTGACCCGTTGCCACGGGTCCTCACCCGACTGCCCTTTGGCCGCTCGGTCAGCACGGCCTGCCGCTTTCAGCAAAGCTCGATAGTGGGCAGTTGGATGGCGCGACACTGCGGAACGCACCAACGCCTGGCGCGTACGCCACACACCCGCTTTCTGCATCGCCGTACCAAGGTCCAGACCAGCGGCAACGTTTTCCGACAGATGCGCCAACACACGCACTTCGCGCGTCAGTGCCCAAACCACGATCACGCATTCCGTGCCTTCCGCACGCAGCCCAGACAGAATCTTTACGCAGCGCGGTGCATCACCTGCCAGAGCTGCATCAACCAACTTAAAAACATCAAACCGACTGCTATTAGCAACCACTTCGGCGACGTCGTCGGCACTCACGTTGCCCTCACCCAAGATTAATCGCAGCTTCTCCACTTCCTGCGATGCCGCCAACAAATTTCCTTCAACACGATCGGCGATCACATTCACTGCGTCACGATCCGCGGTCAAACCGGCGGCGCGCATCCGCGCCGCAATCCAACCAGGCAACTCGCGCACCGCGACCGGCCAGATCGGTACGTGGACACCGGCTTCACTAAGCGACTTAACCCACTTCGCGTTTTGGTTGCTGCGATCCAGTTTTGGCGTACTCACAATCAGGAGCAAATCGTCACCGAGACGATCCAGCAGATCGACAATCGCCTTACTGCCAACTCGCCCGGGCTTGCCGGTCGGCAAGCGCAATTCGACGATCCGTCGCTCAGCAAAGAGGCTAAGATTCGCCCCCGCTTGGGCAAGCTGACCCCAGTCGAATCCGGTGGTCGCGACGTATAAGTCACGCGCAGTAAAACCCGCCGCGCGCGCGGCCGTACGAATTTGGTCTAGGGATTCATCCAGCAGCAGATGCTCATCACCGGTGACTAGGTAGCACGGTGACAGGCCGGACTGCAGCCGCGAAGACAGCTGATTAGCCTGAATTTTCACGCCGTGAATATCGTTCGCATCAAGCCAAGATCATACCGCGCATGCGGTGGCGCGCCTAGCTGCCGATGGAAAAAGTAGACGGCGAGAAACACCGCCGGGTCGATCAATCCAACTGCTCCAAATCGACCGAGTGGGATTCGAGCAACACCGGTATACCGTCATGGATGGGATAGGCAAACTTGCCGTTATCGCTGACCAGGGCTTCGGCAAACGGCTCGGTAACCGTGTCGCCGGAACGATTCGACACCGTGCCGGCCGCGATGGCCTGATTGAGTGCATGAAGCTGAGCATCCTTGGCCAACGCAACGCCCTTTTGCGACACCGGGCAGCTGAGGATCTGTAAAAGGCTCTTTTTCATCGTAAGATATTGTTTTTAAAGGATTCTATACGCTACACAATCCCGCCGAATTGTAGCGTGCGCGCGCGCCAATGTCTCGGTTTGCCGCCGCACGGCGTCAGGATAACGCCCGCAGATAGTCGGCGAGCTCCCGATTGCCAGCCGCTTCCGCGAAAGCCAGCGCTTTAGGGATGTCTGCGCTGAGCGGCTTAAAGTCCTCATTGGCGTGACGTGCGCGCGTTATCAGCTTGAGCGCACTCAGCGCGTCATCGAATGCCAATAAGCGATGCAGATATTGTTGTGCAAACAACAGCGCCGGGTAGGTATTTTCCCAGCGCAACATTTGATCCTGGTAATAGCGCCACGCGTCGTCGGGCTCGGCCTCGATATCCAGCGCCTGGTATATGTGCTCCATCCCCGCTTCCCGATTGCCGCGGCTCAATAACGCATAGGCATGCCCAAGAACGTCATTGCGCATTTTCGTTGTTTGCAGCACGCGGGTGTCTTCGTCGGGCTCCACCGGATCGGGAATCGCAACGTCTTCGACCAACTGGTTGATACGCAATACACCGCCAAGCATCGCGTAAGCGGCAAAGAACAAGTACAAGAAGATGAAATTGAGAATTGCCGAACCGATGCCGCTACTCGCCAGCGCACCGTAAGCGAAGTACATACCGACCAGCACCGCAGGAACGGCCCAGAACATCGGCCCACATCGAACCACCAGCTGATACAAGACGTGTGGCTTGAGCGTCTCCAACGGACTATGCGTGATGGCCAGTACCGCCAACATTGCCGGAAATAATACTGCGAACCCGAGCGATACGGGCGCAATAAACTGCGAGTAGCCCTCGTTGGTCAATTCGTACTGCAACATGCCAAACAAAATAATCAGCAGCATCGGGTACAGCGACCAACCGTTGCCGACTAACTGAAACAGCTCCGCCGTTGGCGGCTCGGCATCCCGACCCTGCGCGCGATACATCAGCACTAGTGTCAGGTAGCGGCACAGCGCCGGGATAACAATGAGTAACAAAAACAGTCCGAGCAGCCCGGCAAAAAGTGCCAGCGTAAGCAATGCGTAGAACACCACCATCGCCAACAACACCGTCGGCTCGCGTATCGGATACGCGAGCTCGGACAATACATCAGTGAGTTTCGACATGATCCTGCGTCTTTTCCGGCACCGGGTCATAGCCGCTAGCGCCCCAGGGATGGCAGCGGGCGATGCGCTTAGCTGCCATTACACCACCACGGAACGCACCGTGAACACGTAGCGCCTCCAGCGCGTAGCTGGAACAACTCGGTTCGAACCGACAGTTTTGACCTAACCAGGGTGATAGTAGGTATCGGTAAATGTGTACCAGCGCCAGTAACGGCCAGGCGAGAATCTTGCCGATCACGCCTCTTTAGCCTCGGTCGCAAAACCATGAATCGCTTTCAACATCGAGGCCAATCCGGTACTGCGAGTCGGGCTCAGGTGTTTACCCAGTTCCAGCGCATCGACAAAGTCGGCGGGCGTATCCAAAATATCGGCCGGCCGGCGGCCGCTATAAATACGCAATAGCAATGCGATTAGCCCGGAGACGATCGCCGCATCGCTGATCGCCTGGAAGTACAGCCGCTCTTCACGCGACTCAGCGACAAACCATACCTGCGACTGACAACCTTTGATTTGGTTTTCCGCGATTCGATCGGTGTCTGCCAGTGGCGGCAACTGTCTTCCCAGATCGATCAAGTACTGATAACGATCCATCCAATCGTCAAAAAACGCGAACTCTTCGATGACCTCACGCTGTGCAGCCGCAACCTCATTATGATCGTCAGCCATCGATGCGCCGCCAGGTCGTACCATCCGGTCCGTCTTCGATCTGGATTCCGGCCGCGGCCAGTTGATCGCGTATCGCGTCTGCAGTCTCGAAATCACGGTCCGCCTTCGCTTGACGTCGCTGTTCAATTTGCGCCTCGATGTCGTCGATCGATACATCGCCCGAGTCACTCGCGAACCACGCTTCAGGATCGTTCTGCAACAGACCCATCAAATCACCGGTGGCAAACATGGTTGCCGCCAATGCCGACTTCTCGTCGTCCGATTCGGCCTTGTTCAATGAACGAGCCAGCGCAAAGAATTCCGCCATCGCCTTCGGCGAGTTAAGGTCATCTTCAAGCGCCGCGACCACGCCATCCATCGGCTGCGCCGACGCCCGATCGGCAGCGCTCACGTTAATACCACGCACCGCGCCGTACAGCCTATCCAGCATGCGCTTTGCTGACGGCAAAGTGTCATCGGTCCAATCCAACGGCTGACGATAGTGCGCGCTCAGCAACGCCAGTCGGATGACTTCACCGGATACGCTTTCGAGCATGTCGTGGACCAGCAGCACGTTGCCCAGGGATTTCGACATCTTCTCGCTGTCCATCGATAGGAAGCCGTTATGTAGCCAGTAGCGAGCGAACTCCTTACCATCGTGCGCGCAGCGGCTTTGCGCGAGCTCATTTTCATGGTGCGGAAAAATGAGATCGCGACCACCGGCATGGATATCGATCGTTTTGCCGAGATGTTTTTTCGACATTGCCGAACACTCGATGTGCCATCCCGGTCGTCCGCGCCCCCACGGTGAATCCCATCCTGGGAGTTCCGGGGTCGACGGTTTCCACAAGACAAAGTCGTGCGCGGCCTTCTTGTACGGCGCAACTTCCACGCGCGCGCCAGCGATCATCTCACGCAGATCGCGACGCGAGAGTTGACCGTAATCGGCATAGCTGCCGACATCGAACAGCACGTGACCGTCCGCTTCGTAGGCGTGGCCTTTTTCAATCAGCGCGCTGATCATCTCAATCATCTCGTCGATGTGCTGCGTCGCGCGCGGCTCAATATCGGGCGGCTGCACACCCAAGGCACCCATATCGTCGTTGTACGCTTTGATATACCGCGCCGTGATGTCGTCAATCGATTTGCCACTTTCCAGCGCCGCAGCATTAATCTTGTCATCGACGTCGGTAATGTTTCTCGCAAACGTCAGCTGGTAACTGCGGCTAAGCAATCGTCGCAGTAGATCGAACACCACCGCCGGTCGCGCGTTGCCAATATGGGCGTAGTTGTAAACCGTCGGTCCACACAGGTACATCGTGACCTGGCCTTCGATGGCCGGTTCGAACGGTACCTTTTTTCCCTGCTTGGTTTCGTGTAGCTGCAAGCCCATCAATATGGCCCTTCTTGGTCGTGTCGACGTTTCTCTCGTAATCGCTGCGCGGCAGGCTGTGGCTCGCGATACGCAATAGCGCGTGCCTGGTACGCATATTCAATGGTACCGATCAGCCAAAGAAAGTAGCCGCTCAGCTCAATGAATTCCTCAACTGCAAGTTTAACGGCACGGACGTAATTGTCATCCATGATCGATTGCCAAAGCCCGCCATGACCGACCAAATGCACGAACGCAAACAGGATCACCGCGCCAGCAAATAACAACGCCATACCCGGCGACGGCCAGATTCTCGCCCAGGCGATCTTAAATCGACGCCACTGGCGCACCACGTAGGCGATGAGCAAGGATGCCGGTATAGCGATCAACACCTGCCAGAAGTTATCGGCGAACACGCGATCGAAGAAATAGTGCAGCTCACGGATGAAAAAAATCAGTGCCAATCCGCCAAATACGAATGCGATCGGTCGTTGCGACGGGCAGTAGCGCGCCACCCACGCCATCAGCAAGCCGCATGCGGCCAAAATTACCAGCTGGATGTATTCGATCGGCGAATGCTCGCTGGTGCCGAATACATCTTCCGGTCGGTGCACGATGTGCAACTTGAGGCTGCCCGGAAATGCAACTTCCAGCACCACGATCATCGCCGTGATTACGGCGATTCCAAAGAAGTAGACGATGTAGCGAATCCAAGGCATTGGCGGCTCAAGACGTGCGCAAACGATGCGCTATCAATAATACAGGTGGGTACGGTCAGGCGACTACGTCGACAACGACAAATCCGCTAGCTATCGACTCGTAATCGATAGGTTGGTTGCATCGACTCCGAAATTAGTGCCTTTTCGAACAACCAGTTGGCCGCTCGCTTAGAGTCACTCTCGAACCAGTCAGCGGTTCCGCCAACGCGAAAGCTGTAACCCCAGGTGTCCATATCGCGCATCAGGCGCCGCCGCCCGACACCGGCAAGCTCGTCCGCCAACAGCACCTGCAGATAACACACGGCCTCTTCCTCGATATCATCCGCGCCGGCATCTCGCCGCAATTCGCGGCGACGCTCGGCACTCATGCAGACGATATGCGCCATCTCGTGCAACAGCGAGTGAATCGGAGTATCGCGGCGAACGTAGACGGTATGCCCGGCAATGCCGGCCTCCTCGTCGCCCCAAAAGGAGTCCGGAATCTCATCGCCGTCGGCAATCCACTCCACTTGCAGCGAGTATTGGTCGAGAAGGGAATGGATGGCGCTGTCATCCAGATCTGCCACGCGAAGTACGTCGGACATGAGCAGCCTGGTTACAACGACCCCAGCTGCTTGAGCACGATTCGCACCAGATCATCAACAATCGCTTCGCGCAGCAGTTGTTCTTCGTTGGACTTACCTAGCACCAGTGTTTCGTCGTAGGTGTAATCACGCGTTAGCGTCAAATCTTGCGGCGCCAAGAGCCGCTGTTCGCTGTTGTTTACGCGGTAACCAACCGAATAAAAGACCTCAAATTCGGTAGGCACGTTACGCGCTGATACGGACAGTACGCGCTGACCGGTGTTATCTGTCGTGATAGCTAGTGTTGCGGTGGCATCGGCCGGCGTATCGACCAGGTTGACGCCGTTCTGTCGCAGCGCCTGTGACAGTTCGCGATAGAACAGACTGTAGCGATCTTCAGCGGCAATATACGTGCGTTGCATATCCTCGGGCACTGAGAACGCACCCTGCATTTGAAAACCGCAGCCACTCAGCAACAGCGCCGCAGCGATTGTCGGCCATCTAGACAACGATATTGACCAAACGACCCGGCACGACAATCGTTTTGCGAACATCTTTGCCGTCGATAAAGCGCTGCACATTTTCATCCGCCAACGCTTGTTCACCGATGGCATCTTTGTCTGCGTCCGCGGCGACTGAAATTTTGGCGCGCAACTTACCGTTGACCTGCACCACCATGTCCACCATTTCTGACGTAAGTGCCGCCTCATCGACAACCGGCCAATCTGCGTCGATCGCCGCGCTGCTATGACCCAAGTTGGCCCACAGCACGTGACAAATATGCGGCACCATCGGTGACAGCATTAACACCACCGCTTCTAAGGCTTCACGACAGACAGCGCGACCTTGCGCCGAATCATCGTCATAACGACCGATCGCATTCATCAGCTCCATAGACGCCGCAACCGCCGTGTTAAACGTATGGCGACGGCCCATATCGTCGCTGATTTTGGCGATCGTCTGATGCGTCTTGCGACGCAGCTCTTTTTGTTCGTCGTTCAGCGAATCGACATCCAGAGCAACGGCTGGCCCGTCGGCAACGTTGTCGTGTACCGCACCCCAGAACCGTTTCAAGAATCGGAAGCTGCCGGCGACACCGGAATCGGACCACTCCAGCGCTTGCTCCGGCGGTGCCGCGAACATCATGAATAGACGGACCGTGTCAGCGCCGTACTCGGCGATCAATTCCTGCGGATCCACCGTGTTGCCCTTGTTCTTGGACATCTTGGCACCGTCTTTGAGCACCATGCCCTGCGTCAACAAATTTGTGAACGGTTCCGATGCTTCGCTTAGACCTTCATCACGCATGACGCGCTGGAAAAAGCGCGAATACAGCAGGTGCAAAATTGCATGCTCAACACCGCCGGTGTATTGATCGACCGGCATCCAGTAATCCGCTCGCTCGTCCAGCATCACGTCGGCATCCGGACAGGCATAGCGTGCGAAGTACCACGACGATTCCACGAACGTATCGAAAGTGTCGGTTTCGCGCCGAGCGTCTTTACCGCATACCGGGCAAGCCACGTTAACAAACTCGGGCATATCCTTGAGCGGAGATCCATGACCGGTCACTGCCACGTCTTCGGGCAGCACCACCGGCAAATCCTCCTCCGGTACCGGTACCGCGTCGCAATCCGGGCAATAGATAATGGGTATGGGTGTCCCCCAATACCGTTGCCGCGACACGCCCCAATCGCGCAGACGGTAATTGATCGTACGTCGACCTTGATCGCGTGACTCAAAATAGTCGGCGATCGCATCGAATGCCCCTTGAAAATCGAGACCGTCGTAGTCGCCCGAATTCACCAGCACACCGTGGTCGAGGAACTCGGACTCCTGGATATCGATGTCGCTGCCGTCGGCGGGGGCAATTACCTGCACGATTGGCAAGTCGTATTTCTTGGCAAACTCCCAATCTCGTGCGTCGTGGCCTGGCACCGCCATGACTGCGCCAGTGCCGTAACTCATCAACACGAAGTTTGCGACCCATAATGGCACCGGCTCGCCGGTCATTGGGTGAATGGCATTGATCCCCAATGCCATTCCTTTTTTCTCCATCGTCTCAAGCGTTGCTTCTGCCGCGTCGGTCTGTTTGCACTCCTCGATAAATGCAGCAACCTCGGGATTCTTCTTCGCCGCCCTCTCTGCCAGCGGATGTTCCGCTGCTACGGCCATGTACGTCACCCCAAACAACGTGTCTGGGCGTGTCGTAAACACCGTTAATGGTTGATCTTCGCCATCCACCGGGAAACTGAGTTCCAGACCTTCCGAACGGCCAATCCAGTTTCGTTGCATCGTCTTGACCGAGTCGGGCCAACCCGGCATGCGATCAAGCTCATCCAACAACTCGTCGGCGTACGCCGTGATTTTCATAAACCACTGCGGTATTTCGCGGCGCTCAACCAATGCGTCAGAACGCCAGCCGCGGCCATCGATCACCTGCTCATTAGCTAATACGGTCTGGTCCACCGGGTCCCAGTTGACCACCGAGTTTTTGCGGTAGACCAAGCCCTTGTCGAACATTCGTGTGAACAACCACTGCTCCCAGCGATAGTATTCGGGCTTACAGGTCGCGATCTCCCGAGTCCAATCGTAGGCATATCCGAGTCGCTGCATCTGACCGCGCATTTCATCGATATTTGCGTAGGTCCATTTTGCAGGCGGTACGTTATTCTTGATCGCCGCATTTTCTGCCGGCATACCAAACGCATCCCAACCCATCGGCTGCATGACATGCTTACCCTGCATACGCTGGTAACGTGCGATTACGTCGCTGATGGTCAGAACGCGAACATGCCCCATATGCAGCTTGCCGCTGGGATACGGGAACATTGTTAGGCAATAGAACTTATCCCGATCAGAATCTTCCGTGACTTCAAACGAGCGTTCAGCGTCCCAGTAATCCTGGGCAACCTGCTCTACAGCATCGGGTTGGTAGGGCGTGTCCATAGTATTCAGAAAGTGTGGGCCTGCAATTTTGCGCGGTCGAAAAACCGCAAGCCTACATTAAGAAGCGCGGGATCGCAGCCAGAACACGGCAAGAAGCAGCCACACAATTACCATCACCGGCCCATTGCCGATGCTGGCATACGGCGTCATCCCGGTGCGCGGTTGCACCGTGTGCGACATAACCACCGGCTCGAATTGCGCGCCGGTGGCTTTAAGCTTGCCTTTGGCATCGATAAACGCGCTGATACCTGTGTTGGTCGCCCGAATGGTTTCGCGCCCGACCTCAAGCGAACGCATGCGCGCAATCTGCAGGTGCTGATGCGGCGCAATCGAGTCGCCGAACCAGGCGTCATTGCTCACGTTGATCAGCAACCGTGCCTCGGGAAATGCGTACAGCTGCTCGGCACCGTAGGCATCCTCATAGCAAATCGCAACGGCGATCCGATTGCCATCACGCGCCAGCAGCAACTCCTGCACGTCATCGCCCGGTGTCATGTCCCGATGCGGCAAGTCCTGCATCTTCATCCACTCTCGTACCATCGACGGCACCGGAAAATACTCACCGAAGGGCACCAGATGGCGCTTACGATATTTTTGTCGCTCGCGACCATTGGTAAGAAACACACTATTGAAGAGCTGCACTTCGCCGGTACGCAACGGATTCGCTTCCAGAATGCCGTACACAATCGTCTGCCCGGTACGCTGGGCTACCTCATCAATCGAACGCAGATACGTTTGGACGTTCTTGTCTACCGCTGGGATCGCGACCTCCGGCCATACGACCAGCGCGCTATCCGCATGACTCTCGGTCGTTTCACGGTAAAACCGCAACGTCGGTTCGCGCTGTTCGGACAACCATTTTCGGTCTTGCGAAATACCGCCCTGGATCAGTGTGCTCTGCATGGTTGAGCCGGTCGGTTCGGTCCAGTCGGCGAATTTCAACAGGCCGCCTAGAATCCACGGCACGAAGACGACGCCAATCGCGATCCATTGCGGTCGGTTACGTAGCTCGATAGCAACGACAATCGCCGAAACCGATACCAGCAACATCGCGGAAACGCCATACACACCGAGCACCGGAGCCCAACCGGCCAAAGCGGTATCGATCTGCGAATAACCAAAGGTCATCCACGGGAATCCGGTCAAGATCCAACCGCGTAACCACTCCACTCCAACCCAGGCCGCCGGTGCAATGACCAGCAACAGCCAAGGCTCTCCACTCGCCAATCGACTCGTCAACCAACCGGCAAGACCGAAGTGCAGCGCCATAATGACCGACAACAGGAACACCAATAGCGGTCCGACCCAAACCGGCGCGCCGCCAAAGCCGACCACCGATGTGTGAATCCAGTACGTGCCGCTGAGGAATAGACCCATACCAAACCAGAACGCGTGCTTGCCTGCGTCGCGCGGCGATAGTGTGAGACCGACGTACACCAGCGGTAACAGCAGGATCGGCAGCAGATAGGACCAGCCGAACGGCGCAAACGTGGTCGTGGTCAGCGCACCGAGCACTACAAAGATCAGTTGGCTCAGTCCCGGCTTATCCGCAGGAAGGGTTTTCAGCGTTGTTTTACGTGGCACCGCTATTCGCTCTTCTGAACCTGCAGTGCATCGACGCGACGCTTATCCGCGCGTACGACGGCAAACTCAAAACCGCCGAACGTGACTTGTTCACCGCGACGCGGCAACCGACCTAGTTCATGCATGACCAACCCACCAATCGTGTCGTATTCCTCGTCGCTAAGCTCGCATTCGAAGTACTCATTGAAGTCTTCAATACGTGTGAGCGCTCGCACTGCAAAATTTGCTCTGCCGTTACGCTCACCATCCGCGCGTATAAAATCGGCCTCTTCTTGGTCGTGCTCGTCGTCAATCTCGCCAACGATCTCCTCGAGCACGTCTTCGATCGTCAGTAAGCCGGCCACGCCACCGTATTCGTCAACCACGATCGCCATGTGGTTATGGCTATCGCGAAATTCTTTCAGCAAGGCATTCAATCGCTTGGACTCGGGAATTACCGCGGCTGGCCGTAACAACCGTTGTAACGGCACGTCGTCAGCATCATCGCTGCCAAAGTAGCGCAACAAATCTTTGGCCAACAACACGCCTAATACTTCGTCGCGATCTTCACCGATCACCGGAAAACGTGAGTGTCCCGACTCAATGATCATCGCCAGCACATCATCAAACGGCTCGTCGATATCGATCACCACCATCTGCGAGCGCGGCACCATGACATCACGAACCTGGGTCTCCGACACCTCCAAAACGCCGGCGAGCATGCGCTTCTCGTCGGCATCCAGATCGACTTCGGGTTGCTGAATGAAATCGTTGATTTCGTCTCGGCTCCAGGCGTCTCTGCTCAGCGCACGCTTGAGTCGTGCAAACAGGCCTGTGCCGTTGGTACTTGGAGGTTTGTCGTTCATTGAAACCGGGTCATCGCCCCTGTGTGGGACATCCTATTGTAGCAGTCATTTATGCGCGGCTCGCATACGGGTTGGCCACCCCGCGATCCGCCAAAATACGTGTCTCAAGCCTTTCCATATCCTCGGCGGCTTCATCCTGGACGTGATCCCATCCAAGCAGATGTAGCGTGCCGTGCACAATCATGTGGGCCCAGTGATCCGCAACCGCTTTGCCCTGCGCGGCCGCTTCGGCCGCAACAACCTCGGCGCAGACCACGATGTCACCAAAAAATGGCTCCTCATCGTCGGGTTGCCCAGGCAATGGCTCCGCGGGAAACGACAACACATTGGTCGGCTTGTCGGCACCACGATAGTCTCGATTCAACGCGCGCATTTCATCGCTCGCGACCACGCGAACACAAAACTCACCCTCATCTTCTGAGCGCGCTTCACGCAATACTGCAGCGACAAGAGACTGTATTTCCGATTCGCCGGGAGCCTCGTTTGAATCTACGGCGACTTGAAGATCAACGGTCACCATTGGACTCGTAGGCTTCGACAATGCGTTGCACCAACGGATGACGCACGATGTCTTTCGGATCGAAGTGCGTAAAGCCAAGACCATCGACGTCTTTCAACACCTGCATGGCATTCTTCAAACCGGATCGTTGTCCGCTGGGCAAGTCGATCTGAGTGATGTCGCCCGTCACAACAGCCTGAGAACCAAAACCGATACGCGTCAGGAACATCTTCATTTGTTCGACGCTGGTATTTTGTGCCTCGTCAAGAATCACGAACGATTCGTTCAGCGACCGACCGCGCATAAAGGCAAGCGGTGCGATCTCGATGACGTTGCGTTCGATCAAGCGCGATACATGCTCGGCGCCGACCATGTCATACAGCGCGTCATACATTGGTCGCAGGTAGGGATCGACCTTCTGAGACATATCACCGGGCAGAAAGCCTAATCGCTCACCGGCCTCAACCGCGGGCCGAACCAATACGATGCGCCGCACCGCCTCGTTGGTCAGAGCCTCGATTGCACAGGCCACGGCAAGGTAGGTCTTGCCGGTACCGGCAGGTCCGATGCCAAACGCCAAGTCGTGCTTACGGATACTCGCAACGTAACCCGCCTGGTTGCTACCGCGTGGTCGAATACGCTTTCGCTGTGTAACGATTTCGGCGCCGCTGTTGTCGTCGCCTGCCGCCTCATCAACGGCGGGTAATTCGCCGTCATTCATAACTGACTCCTGCAGTAACATGTGCACACGTTCCGGATCGAGGCGCTCCCGATCGGTCATCTCAAAAAGGGACAGCAGTACATTACCGCCGACGTGCGCGGCGCCCGGCCGACCTGTGATGCGAAAATGATTACCGCGGCTGGCGATCTCAACTTCCAGTCGTTTTTCAATTTGTCGCAAGTGTTCGTCAAATTGGCCGCAAAGATTCGCCAGACGTTCATTGTCGGCAGGCTCGAGAACAATATCCCGAGATATTTGTACTGCGTTCAAAACCGTACCTGCCTCAAATTACGATATCCCCGCCATGTACCGTCGATGGTCGCGAAGTCGGGCGCGTGGAGGGAAGTCAGGAACAAAGTCATACAATCAAGCGGCGGCGACGTCTTTCAGTCGACCACGCAGCGAATTCGGCAGTGCCTCGGTGATGACGACATCCGCAAAGCCACCGATCAACGCTTTCGGGCCGTCAAAATTGACCCAGCGCATGTTCTCCGTGCGACCGGCCAGCTGCTGATCATCTTTCTTCGAGGTCCGTTCGACCAGCACCCGTTGCGTCGAGCCAACCATCGACCGGCTGATGGCGAAAGCCTGCCGGTTAATGCGATCCTGCAACCGCTTCAACCGCTCTTTTTTTACTGCCATCGGGGTATCGTCTTCCAAACCGGCCGCCGGCGTACCGGGACGCGGACTGTAGATAAAACTAAACGACTGGTCGAAGCCAACATCAGCGATGAGCTTCATCAAGGCATCGAAGTCTGCGTCAGTTTCACCCGGGAAGCCGACGATAAAATCCGATGACATGGAAAGATCCGGTCGCGCCTCGCGCAGCTTACGAATTTTCTGCTTGTACTCAATCGCGGTATGTCCCCGCTTCATGCGCGCCAAGATGCGATCCGATCCATGCTGTACCGGTAGGTGCAAGTAACTCGCCAGCTCGGGCACATTGGCATAGGCCTGAATCAGACGGTCGGTAAATTCCACCGGGTGGGACGTGGTGAAACGGATCCGCTCCACACCGTCGATTTCTGCAACACCATAAATCAGCGCCGCCAGATCGGCGATTTGACCATCGTGCATCGGCCCGCGATAGGCATTCACGTTTTGGCCCAGCAAGTTGATTTCGCGAACTCCCTGCGTCGCCAGCGTTTCACACTCTGTAATGACGTCGTCATACGGACGGCTGATTTCCTCACCACGCGTATACGGCACCACGCAGAACGCGCAGTATCGGCTGCAACCTTCCATCACCGACACGAATGCCGTCGGCCCTTCGGCACGCGGCTCCGGCAACCGATCAAACTTCTCGATCTCCGGAAACGAAATATCGACCACCGAATCTTGCTTGGCGCGCGCGTCTTCGATCAGCTCAGGCAAGCGATGCAAGGTCTGCGGACCAAACACGACGTCGACGAACGGCGCCCGCTTGGCAATGCCCTCACCTTCCTGGCTCGCCACACAACCGCCGACACCGATCATGACGCCGTCGCGTTTCTCTTTGAGCGGTCGCCAGCGACCCAGCTCAGAGAACACTTTTTCTTGCGCCTTCTCGCGAATAGAGCAGGTGTTGACGAGCAGCAAGTCCGCCTCGTCAACATCCTGCGTGACCTCATAGCCATGCGACTCACGTAACACGTCCACCATTTTGTCCGAGTCATACTCGTTCATCTGGCAGCCCATGGTTTTTATGAACAGCTTTGGCATTACGGTCGAACTCGATCTAGCGACTATCGGTAATTAACTGTAACTAACTAATGAAGCCCATGGCTTCAAGCTTCACCAGTATACGATGCGCGGCCATGTCCGGCGTAATATCGATTGTATCGATCACCATCTCGGCATTCTCCGGCACCTCATACGGGTCGCTGATACCGGTAAATTCCTTGATTTTGCCGGCGCGCGCCAAGGCATACAGGCCCTTGCGGTCGCGTCGCTCACACTCTTCCACCGACGTAGCTACGTGAATCTCCACGAAACCACCAACCAACTCGATGTTCTCGCGTACCGCGCGACGGGTCGCCGTGTACGGAGCGATCGGCGCGCAAATAGCGATGCCGCCATTCTTGGTAATTTCACTAGCGACGTAACCGATGCGACGGATATTGAGATCGCGGTGTTCTTTGGAGAAACCCAGCTCGCTGGATAAGTTCTTGCGCACGATGTCGCCGTCCAACAAGCTCACCGGGCGACCACCCATTTCCATCAGCTTCACCATCAACGCATTCGCAATCGTGGACTTGCCGGAACCGGATAGTCCGGTGAAGAACACCGTGAAGCCCTGCTTGTGCCGCGGCGGATGCGTACGGCGCAATTCTTCCACAACATCCGGGAACGAGAACCACTCTGGAATTTCCAGCCCCTCGGCAAGGCGGCGGCGCAGCTCTGTGCCCGAGATGTTCAAAACCCGATCGTCGTCGGTCGCGTCTTCCACCGAGATGTACTGTGCCTTGTTTTCCGCATAGACCATCAATTTGAACGGCACCATCGTGATGTCGAGCTCATCGGCATGTTCCACCAACAAGTCCTGCGCATCGTAAGGACCGTAGAAGTCGTTACCTTGGCTATCTTTGCCCGGGCCCGCGTGATCGCGGCCGATAATGATGTGCGTACAACCGTAGTTCTTACGAATGATGGCGTGCCACAGCGCTTCGCGCGGGCCACCCATCCGCATCGCCAACGGCAGCAGGCTCAGCATCGTCATTTGTTCGGGATAACGATCCAGCAACTTCTCGTAACAACGCACTCGCGTAAAGTGGTCGACGTCACCTGGCTTGGTCATACCAACCACCGGATGAATCAACAGGTTGGCCTCAACGTCGCGTGCAGCGCGCACAGTTAACTCCTGGTGCGCGCGGTGCATCGGATTGCGAGTTTGGAAGGCAACCACTTTGCGCCAACCCCATTTTTCGAAGCGATCACGAACTTGTGTCGGCGTATCTCGCAGATGCTTGAAGTCATAATGCGTTGGAGACTCGATGCCACTCAACGTACCGCCGACGTACACCGGGTTGCTGATGTTCTTCAGATAGTTGACTGCCGGATGCTTGGTATCGGTCGTGCCATAAACACCTTCGGCCTCCGCATCCATATCCGGCGTCCATACGTCGCCAACTTCAAGCGTCGCCAGGATCACACCTTCCAAGTCCCGTAATGCGATCTTGTCTCCAGCGGACAGACCCGCGGAAAACTCTTCGGTCACATCCAGCGTAATCGGCATCGGCCACAACACACCGCTGGTCAACCGCATGTCCTTAATCACGGATTCGTAGTCCGCTTTATTGAGGAAACCATCCAGCGGCGAAAACGCACCGTTGAGTAATAGCTCGATATCGCACAGCTGCCGGTCGGTGAGATCCCACGACGGATAGTCACCCGCCGCGTCTTTTTCTATCCCAGCCTGCTCATCCGGCAGATACAAATTTTTCATTTCGCCGCCATGCGGCTGTTTAAACGCACCCATTTCTTACTTTCCTTAAACGTGACGACGGCGCAGATCGTGCTGAACCGCGCCGCCAATTGACTTCAAATTGTGTGTTCTCTAAAACGGAATATCGTCGTCAAAATCATCCGGGCCTGGCTGAGGCGGTGGGCTCGAAGATCCCGAATCCGACGGCGCGCTCATTGGCGCCGCGCCACCACCGCCACCGCGGCCACCCAACATTTGCATTTCGTCGGCAATAATTTCCGTCGTCCAACGATCATTGCCATCGCGGTCCTGCCACTTGCGCGTGCGCAGTTTGCCTTCGATGTAAACCTGAGAACCCTTACGTAGGTACTCCGCCGCAATCTCGGCCAGACGGCCAAACATCGCCACTTTGTGCCACTCGGTTCGCTCTTTCTGTTCACCGGTCTGCTTGTCTTTCCATGACTCATTGGTGGCGACCGTCAGGTTCGTGACAGCACCGCCGCTGGGCATGTAGCGCGTTTCCGGGTCGCCGCCAAGATTGCCGACAACGATAACTTTGTTAATTCCGCGGGCCATAACGGTCCCCTGTAAAGATTCTTATGGTTTTCCTGGTCTGGAGCCAGCTTGGAAGCAGCTCTGCCCGCCCGGTCTCAGCCTGACGAGGGTCGCCTATTGTAGTGCCTTATCGCCGTATTACCAGCGCCCTTTTTAGGGTTGTGAGCCAGTTTGACCCGACTTCTGTGAACTGGTCACCCCTGACGCCGCGAGCCAGATCGCCGCCAGCAGCGCACAGACGAAAAACACGTCCGCGGGCCGCCCTGAAGCCAGAAAATGGCCGCCAATCAAGCCACCCGTAAACGCGCCGGCGAATTGACAGCTTGAGTACACGCCCATCGACGCACCACGAGCGTTGGGGTCGGCCAACAGCGACACACGAGCTGGCAAACCGGCCTCGAGGAAATTCACGCCGGCGAACATCAGCGCCAACGCAATCACCACCGGCACCGCACCAAATGAGGCGAACGACAGTGCCAACAAGCCGGCCAATACCAGCAGCACAGCAATGCCCAAATTCTCGCGCTTGCCCTTGCGGTCATCATTGAGGATCAGCGGCACAGTGCCGATCAGCGATAGGGCCAACGCACCGATGTATATCTTCCAATGTGCCGCGAGCGGCAGCTCCAGTCGCGACGAGAAAAGGAACGGCAAGGCAACGAACGTCGCGGTCAAAATCGCATGCAGCAGAAACACATAAAAATCGAGCCGCAGCAATTCCGGCCGCATGGCGAGGCGCAAACGCCAAGCCCGCGCGCGCGCGACAGGGTCGCTGATATTCGGCACAAAGCGCAGCATGGCGAGCGCCGCCATGGCGACGGCGGCGGCGATCCAAAACAGTGCGTTGATGCCGGTCTGGCCGGCAATTGCAGGGCCAAGAATAATGGCCAACACAAAGGCGCCACCCACGCCGACTCCGTACAACGCCATCGACCGAGTTCGCACCGATTCGCGGGTCACATCGGCAAGCAGTGCGGCTAGCGTCGCCGAAATCGCACCGGCACCTTGTAGCAGACGACCTGAGATCACCACCCAGATACTGTCGGCCAAGGCGCAGACAATGCTGCCGAGGGCAAATACGATCAGGCCACCCGCAATCACCGGTTTGCGACCAATTCGATCGGAGATCGCGCCCAACGGAATCTGCAGCCCCGCTTGCGTCAGACCGTAGGCACCGACGGCCAAGCCGATCAATAGTGGCGTAGCACCCTCCATGGTGGCCGCATTTAGCGCCAGCACCGGTAGCAGCGCGAACATACCGAACATACGCAGCATGCCGATCGTGGCGATCATGCCGACCGCTCGTTTCTCGTCAGGTTGAAACGCGTGATTTTCTGATGACATCGGGGGAAGCTTTGCGCCGGGGTTGACCGGCGGCGTATATTAGCAGGTTGGTCGTTGATTACCCCCATTCGCAATGAAAACCATAGACATCCGCGGCGCTCGGACGCATAACCTGAAAAACCTGGATCTCAGCCTGCCGCGCGACAAGCTGATCGTATTTACCGGCCTATCCGGCTCGGGCAAGTCGTCGCTCGCCTTCGATACGATCTACGCCGAGGGACAACGACGTTACGTCGAATCCCTGTCCGCCTATGCGCGGCAGTTCTTGTCGATGATGGAAAAACCCGATGTGGATCACATCGACGGATTGTCGCCGGCGATTTCGATCGAACAAAAATCGACCTCGCACAACCCGCGTTCAACCGTCGGCACAGTCACCGAAATCTACGATTACCTGCGCCTTTTGTATGCGCGTGCCGGCACACCGCGCTGCCCGGATCACGGCGGCACCCTCGAGGCACAGACCGTCAGCCAAATGGTCGACCAGGTGCTCGCACTGCCTGAAGGCACCAAGCTGATGCTGCTGGCACCGGTGGTCGCCGACCGCAAAGGCGAACACGTGCAGTTGATGGCGGACCTGATGGCGCAAGGCTTCATTCGGGCGCGCATCAACGGCGAGGTCTACGAACTGGACCAACCGCCCAAGCTCGATCTGCGCAAGAAGCACCGCATCGATGCGATTGTCGATCGCTTCAAAGTCAAAGAAGACTTGCGACTGCGACTGGCCGAGTCGTTTGAAACCGCCCTGAAGCTCGCCGACGGCGTCGCACGAATCGCGTTCATGGACGATGACGACTCAGCCGAACTCGTGTTCTCAGATCGCTTCGCCTGCAACGTCTGCGGCTATTCACTGACCGAGCTCGAGCCGCGCCTGTTTTCGTTCAACAACCCGACCGGCGCCTGTCCGGGCTGCGACGGCCTCGGCGTCAAACAGTTCTTCGACCCCGAGCGCGTCATCGTGAATGCGGATTTGTCACTCGCCGGTGGCGCTATTCGCGGCTGGGATCGTAAGACCACCTACTACTACCAGATGGTGAAAAGTCTTGCTGCCCACTACAAATTCGACATCGAAACACCGTTCAATGAACTGTCGAAGAAACTTCAGGACAAAGTGCTGTTCGGCAGCGGCGGCGACAAGATCGACTTCTTCTATGAGAACACGCGCGGTATGCAGATCAAGAAGAAGCATCGCTTTGAAGGTGTCATTCCGAATCTGGAACGACGCTATCGCGAAACCGAATCGACCGCCGTTCGCGAAGAACTCGCGAAGTTCCTTAATAGCCAGGATTGCCCGGATTGTAACGGTACGCGCCTCAATCGTGCCGCCCGTCATGTGTTCATCACGGATCGCTCATTGCCGGAGATAACGCAGCTGTCGGTAGGCAACGCCCGCGCGTTTTTTGAAGCGCTTAAACTCGAAGGCTGGCGCCAGACCATCGCCGAGAAAATCGTCAAGGAAATCGGTGACCGGCTGGGCTTTCTCAGTGATGTGGGTCTCGACTATCTGTCGCTGGATCGCAGTGCCGATACGTTGTCCGGCGGCGAGGCGCAGCGTATACGTCTGGCCAGCCAGATCGGCTCTGGCCTGGTCGGCGTCATGTACATTCTCGACGAGCCGTCGATCGGTCTGCATCAGCGCGACAATCAGCGACTGCTCGGCACGCTGACGCATCTGCGCGATATCGGCAATACGGTGATCGTTGTCGAGCATGACGAAGAAGCCATTCTCGCGGCCGACTACGTGGTCGATCTCGGCCCCGGCGCCGGCGTGCATGGCGGCCAGGTGGTGGTCGCCGGAACGCCCGACGAAATCCAAAAGCATCCTGATTCTCCGACCGGCCAATACCTGTCCGGCAAACGTCAGATTCGCGTGCCTGACGTTCGTACGCCGGCACAACCGGATCGCACCATCGATATCCAAGGTGCCACCGGCAATAACCTAAAGTCGGTCAACGCGTCGATTCCGGTCGGCTTGATGACCGCGATCACCGGTGTGTCGGGTTCCGGCAAATCGACCCTGATCAATGACACCTTATATAAGGCGGTTGCCGATCTCTTAAATCGCAGCAGCCGCAATCCCGCACCACACGATGAAATCCGCGGCCTCGATCACATCGATCGTGTCATCGACATCTCGCAGTCACCGATCGGCCGCACACCGCGGTCCAACCCGGCGACCTACTCCGGTTTGTTTACACCCATTCGCGAGCTGTTTGCCGGCACGCAGGAAGCGCGGTCGCGCGGCTACCTGCCCGGTCGCTTCAGTTTTAACGTCAAGGGTGGTCGCTGCGAAGCCTGCCAGGGTGACGGCGTGATCAAGGTGGAAATGCACTTCCTGCCCGACGTGTATGTGCCCTGCGATGTGTGTCGGGGTCAACGCTACAACCGCGAAACGCTCGAAATTCGCTACAAAGGCAAGAATATCAGCGAGGTCCTCAACCTCACGGTGGAAGACGCCAGCGAGTTTTTCAAGAACGTACCGGTGGTGGCGAAAAAACTGCAGACCCTGGTCGACGTCGGTTTGTCGTACGTGCGACTCGGACAAAATGCCACCACGCTGTCCGGCGGCGAGGCACAGCGCGTGAAGCTTGCTAAAGAACTATCGAAACGGGATACCGGCAACACGCTATACGTGTTGGACGAACCCACCACCGGCTTACACTTCCACGATATCGAACATCTGTTGGCGGTACTGCATCGGCTTCGTGATCGCGGCAATACGGTTGTGGTTATTGAACACAATCTTGACGTCATCAAGACCGCGGATTGGATTATCGATCTCGGTCCCGAAGGCGGTGACGGTGGCGGCACCATTGTCGCTACCGGCACACCCGAAGACGTGGCCACGACCAAGGCATCATTTACCGGACACTACCTCAAACCACTGCTGGCACCGGCACGACCGAAGAAGAAACGCGCTTAGTTGGCGGCTTCGGCGTCATCGGTCTCAACGCTGCACTCGCAACGCAACCGCCGACCTTTGACGCGTAAGACATCAACGCTGTCGCCCACCGGGTAGTCTTTTTCATCGACCACGTCATTCGCGTCGTCTCGCTCCCAGGTCTCGGCGAAGTCGATATTATGAGTCTCGCCGTTATCGTCTCGCACGCGCACCGATACCGTGTAACTGCCTGACGACGCCGCGCAATCGGGGTTGGTTATCGTGCTAGCAACATTGACGGCGTCGCCTTTTTGGAAATACTCCAGGCCCAGGTTCGCATTGCAGACATTGGTTTGGTACGTGGTTTCCATCTTGACGCTGGTCTCGAACGGTTTGCCTTCCCCGCCGAGCACGATTCCCTCGTCATTGTCTTCGGCCACGGCGGAGCTACCGAGGATGAGTGCCGCTACGGCAACGATCTGTGCAGTCTTGGTCATGACGGATTCCAGCTCGCGAATACAGTGCTATGCAGTCTACTCGACGATGGCCGATTCTGCCGCTTAAGCAACCGCCCTCTCGCCTCGATCCACGTTCGCCAAGATGTGATCCACGATGAGCGGGTTGACGTCGTCCGCATGCGTGACCGGCGCCATATGTGCCAAGCCATTCAAGCGCAGATACTCGACGCCGGGCACGATTTCGGACAACAGCTCGCTAATCCGACGCGCCGACACTTTGGTGTCCGTACCGCACAGCAACCGCACCGGAACGTTCAAACGCGAGAACTCCTGAGTCGCTGGACCGGCGGCCATCAATGCGGAGAACTCGGCTGCAACTTTTGCGGACAGGCTGGCCAATCGGGCGTGTTGTTCTGCAGGAATGTGCGACCAGCCATCACCGTCCGCCCAATAATTGATGAACTCGCGCGCACCCCGCAGGCGGCCAATCTCGGACTCCGACAACAACGAATCGCGAACACGAATCACCTCACGTGCGTGGTCACCATCGCCGTCCTCGGCAAACAACAAAGCAAACCACACCGGCTCGTAGACCGTCAGGCTAGCAACTCGATCGCCCAGCAACGACGCCAGCCGCAGTGCCACTGCACCGCCGAATGAGTGGCCGACCAGGTGCACTGGGTCGGTCGCTTGTTCGATGATCGGCAGCAGCACTTCGATTTCGTGCTCGAGGCGATGAGCGCCGTCGAAAGTACCCCCACAGCCGTCGTAGCCGAGAAGATTCGGCGTGACGACCTCAAAGTGATCTCGCAGGCGCGTTGCCAGCGCTTTCCATTGTCCGCCGTGGCTCATGCTCGAATGCAGACAGACGACGGTCGCGGCAGGTTGGATACGGGTTGTGGACAACATGCTGTTTTCTCCCAGTTCAGTGCTGTGTAGCTTGGGGCGCAGTGTCGTCGTAAAATGTTGGCGGGTCGTGACCGTAACCGGACCAATCACTGACCTTTCGATGACCGCTGAAAAAGACCCTGGCCTGGGCACCTCATGACCGACGAAAAACAAGAAAAATCAGAGGTTTACGTTTTTAACGATGTCGAGCTAGACGCCGGGCAACGGGAGCTGCGCGTGGCCGGCAAAGCGGTGCTCATGCAGCCAAAAGCATTCGAGCTACTGTTGTACTTGGTCCGCCATCGGCAGCGCGCGGTCGACAAAGACGAGCTGCAGGATCACATCTGGCCGCGCAGCATCGTCACCGAAACCGCCCTGACCCGCTGCGTGATGAAGGCGCGCCGTGCCGTCGGCGACGATGCCGATACGCAGTCGGTCATTAAGACCGTCCATGGTCACGGCTACCGATTTATCGCCGCGGTCGACGAACGCACCAGCTCGCCGGATACGGCATTACCACTGGCCCGGCCAAAACGACGCTTCCAAGTTCCGCTGTGGGGCAGTGCCATTGTCATCGTCGCGGCGATCGCTGTGGTGTGGTGGCGACTATCACCGCCGGTCTTTGCTGGCGAGATGCGCCTGGCCGTGCTGCCAGTGGTGAACGCGACTGGCGATGCGGATCTCGATTGGACGCGCACCGGTTTGATGGCAATGATGAACCGGCTGTTCGAAGACAATGGAATTCGCGTTGTGGGTGATCGCAGCGTGTCGGGCCTCGCCGGCGATCAGTCGATCACCGATTTGCTTGCACCCAGCGGCGAATTTCAAAGCGCGCTCAAAAAGACCGCCGCGCATACACACACCTTGGCTTCCACCTTGGAAGCCGATGACAATGGTTATCGACTGACCTATATGCTGGTTGCCGACGGCGAACGACTTGAGCGTCGCGTCGATACGGATCAGGAGCCGACGCAGCTCGTTTCCCGTGCCGTTCGTACCATCACCACGCTGGTAACCGAGGGTGCGCCGGAGACGTTCCGCACGAATATCGTCGAAGGTGACGATTTCATCAACGCAGCATATGCGCGCGGCATGAGTCTGCAGCTGGAAGGAAACTACGTCGAAGCGCAGCGAATGTTCCGCGTCATCATGGAGCAGGAACCAAGCCTGTTTTGGCCACGCTACGAATATGCGCTGTCGACACGCAACTTGCGCGAATACGACACCGCCGAACAGATCATGGTCGAGCTCCGGAACCACGCTGCCGCTAACGGCGAAAAAGAGCATCTCGCAGCGGTCAATAATTCACTCGGTATTCTGCTGATGGATCGTCGTCGTCAGGATGAGGCGCGTGAAGCCTTCGAAACCACCATCCGACTGGCGAACGAAGTCGGCAAACCAAAATACGCGGCCTCCGCACACCAAAACTTGGGCTTGCTCGACAAAGACGCCGGCGACCTCGCCGGCGCGATCGATCATATGCAACAGGCCGTAACCATTTACCAGAGTCTGGACATCGAATCGCTGCCCGGCATTTTGCTCAATAACCTCTCTGGCGTGCATATCCAGCTCGGCGAGCTGGAGCAAGCCGAAGCCTATTCACTCGAGTCGGTCGACAGCTTCCGCCTCACCGGCATGCGATTGTTCGAAAGCTATGCATTGAGTCGACTCGCGTCGATCTATCGCCGCAAAGGATTGCTCGATGACGCCGAAAGCATGGCCCGTCATGCGATGTCGGTACGCGAAGAGCTTGGCGACGAGCGTGGCACCGCAGCCAGTCTGATAACGCTCTCGAACATCGCGGCAGAACGCGGCGATCTCACTCGCTCATTGCAATATGCGCAGCGCGGCGAAGAAATCGGTGCCGAAATCGACGACCCGGATATCGTCATCGCGTCTTTGCTGCGGGTCGCCAAAGCCCGCCTGCTGTTGGGCGAGCCGCGCGAAGCAGTCAGTCATTACACCGCCGCAGAAGCCGTAGCTCGCAGTATCAACAATGCCCCGCAGGTGTTTTCCGCACGTTTCGGTCTTGCCAAAGGATGGATCGCAATCGGTGACCACGACGGTGCACTGCGCATCGCCGACGAGCTGATGCAGGAAGCCCGTGATCAGGGACATCGTCGCAACGAAACCGCCGGCATGAATCTGTATGCCGAGGTCTACATGGAACGCGGTCAATGGACGCAAGCGATCGAGTCGCTGCAGGGCGTGTTGGCGATCGCCGAGGAAATCGGCAATCCGAGCCTCACCGCCGGCGCCAATGCCGGGTTAGGCCAGAGCTATCTGGAACTCGGTGATACCGACACCGCCCGGCCGTTTATCGAAACGGTTGCCGTAGAGCGGCCACTGGATTCCGACGTACTAAAGCTACGTGCACGTCTCGCCTCTATCGACAGTGAACTCGATGAGGCCGTGGCGTTCATGTCCGAGGCACGCCTCAACGCCGGCGAGATGTGGACCGACGAGGACGAAGCAACGCTGGCGCGATATCGCGCTGCGGCAGAGGCAGGCGCGGCGGAAGAAAATTAGCGCTGTTTTAGACCTACTGGCCTTTAGTTTGCGTTTAAGACTAGGTACCACGTAGGGAGAACCGAAATGAACCCAAGCATTGTTCTTGCGGTTGCCGTACTCGTCGCCACCGCGCCTTTTTCCGCCAATGCGGAGAGCGACCAGTCCGAGCACATCGCTCGTCCGCAATTACCGACCACTGAACTGACTAAGCTGTTGGACAGTGTCGGCGCACGCCTCGAAAAACGTTTCCTGATTGATCGGAACGTCGACGCGGTGATCGTGGTTGGCACACTTTCGCTAGACGATGTCGATTATGACGACCTGCTCGTCATAATGCGCAATAACGAATTGGCTGTTGTCCCAGCCGATGACGCGCTTAGTGTTGTACCGGTTGATCGCGTTCGACAATACGGGCTGCCGGTCGTCACCGATTTATCTCAACCGAGGCCAGCCGAGGAGTGGATCACTTATGTCCACGTTCTTGAGCGCACCAGTCCTGAATGGCTGATTCCTATTCTTAGACCTCTGCTCCCGCAGGCCGGTCACATGGCGGCATTTCCACCATCCAACGCGATCATCATTGCTGACCGCCATGCGAACGTTCGACGCGTGGTTGCCGTAATCGAATCGCTCGATCGGAATGCGGTTATGGAAGAAAACTAGACCGGAGCACGGGCGTTATTCGGGTGTTACTGAGAAACTTCCGGTCTTAAGAAATCGAATTGTGAGTTTTATTGGCCCCGCCAGCCGCATCATTAGCGCATGTGAATGTGCCACCACGATGTGATCGGTCATGCCTTCAAGCTTGGTGTCTGCGACCGAGACTTTGCCATCATCCGGATCCGGCAAAACCGCCGAACTGATCGGGTCAATCGATCGTGTCCCGGCGATAACACCCACCTCGAAGCCCGGCGGCCCAAGTTTTAGCGGCACGCTGTCCTCACCTTTGCCTAACTGGTAGCCGGCGGGTCCGTTCAGCCAGTCGAAACCGGGCATGCCGCGCAGTTTATCTGCCGCCACACTGCCCTGATTCGGTGGCCCGAGCATCACCATGCGACCGATGTTATCGATGGTGTTTTCAGCAACGTATTGCCTGACCAAGATGCCACCCATCGAATGCGCAACGAAATGCGTACGTTGAGTAGCATCCGCCGCTTCGCACAATGACAACCCCTCAGCGATCACCATCGGTGCCAACGCTTCGATCGTGTGCTCTCGCGACGGATAGTCGATATTAAAAACCGTGTAGCCGGCATCCTCAAGCGCCGATGCCATGGTGTTCATCGATGATGACGTGCGCGCCAGTCCGTGCAGAACAATAACGCACTCGTCCTTTGCCGCGAGTGCGGGCTCGATGAGCAACGTCGCCAGCAAAGTCGACGCGACCCATTGTGATGCGCGACGACTCAACCCGCCTCCACGTAGCCGGCACGTTGCATCTGTCGGTCGTGCCAACGACCTAACAATACCAGCGCCAGCACGGCGCCGATCAACGCGGTCCACATGTCAGCTTGGGTATCCCATACGTAGCCTTGTGTCGACAAAAAGTCTTCGGCCGATTCTTCGGCGAACACGGCGGTCCACCATTCGAGCAGTTCGTAGAACGCTGAGAACGCTAAGCAGAAACACACGATGAAAAAATTGCGCCAGCTGGCGAAATTGAACACGCTGAGTCGAATGACAATTTCGCGCGCGATGATGGCCGGAATAAAGCCCTGCACGAAATGACCGAGCTTGTCGTAGTTGTTGCGTGACTGATCGAAAGCCTCACGCACCCACTCGCCTAGTGGCACCTCGGCATAGGTGTAGTGACTGCCGACCATCAGGACGATGCAGTGCAGCAGAATTAATACGTAGGTCAGCGTCGTCAACGGAAATTTTTGGCGCGTAAACAACAGCACCAACGCACCGATAACAGCCGGCCCGGCTTCAAGAATCCAGATCGTTCGATCCGAAGGTCCGGTTCCGGACCAGATAAAGACCAGCAGAAAAATGATGGCCCACACAATGGCACCTGGTGACATCCTGACCTCCATTTAGTAATGCGGCGGACGTTCGTCGCCCACCGATCCGGCCGGCGCGGCGTCGCCCAGGGCACGTACGCGCTCGAGCAGTGATTCGACCAGCGTTTCCAGCTGCATAATCTTGGCCTGCTGATTTGTCACCACGTCATTCAGCTCGTACACCAGCTGATCCTGGTGGGCGAGTTTCGATTCGATCTCGACCAAGCGTTCCTCGGTCATGGTAGCCTCCGATCCATGTCGTTGCTGCGCTTTGATGATATCTCGCTTCAGTTCGGCGAGCTGAAGATTTTGCGTGAGACCGAGCTCGTGATCGAGCCCGGCGAACGCGTTTGCCTCATCGGCCGCAATGGCGCGGGCAAATCGTCCACCTTTAAGCTGATCTCGGGCGAAGTCGAGCCCGATTCCGGTGAGATCGTGCGCAGCGCGCACCTGGTGATTTCGCAGCTGCACCAGGAGCTACCCGAGGGCACCGACGCACTCGTGCGCGATGTAGTGCGCTCCGGACTCGCCGAAACCGAGCAGCTGCTCGCGCAGTATCGCGAGCAATCCGCACAGTCACTCGATGCTGAAGGGCTCCGCGAACTCGAAACCTTGCATGCGCGAATCGATGCGCACGACGGCTGGCACATCGAGCAGCGTGTCGACGAAACCATCACCGAACTCGAGCTGCCGGGCGATAAGCGACTCAATGAGCTCTCCGGCGGCTGGCGTCGGCGCGTCGCCCTGGCACGCGCAGTGGTGCAAAAACCCGATCTGTTGTTGTTAGATGAACCGACCAATCATCTCGATATCGCCACGGTGCGCTGGTTGGAGAACCGTCTGTTCAGCTGGCCGGGCGCGGTTTTGTTTATCACGCACGATCGTGCACTGCTCAGAAAACTCGCCACCCGCATCGTCGAAATCGATCGTGGCAAGCTCACCAGCTGGCCGGGCGACTACGATAACTTTCTAAGGCGAAAAGAAAAATCGATCGAGGACGAGAAAACAGCCGACGCTCTGTTCGACAAACGTCTCGCCGAAGAAGAGGCGTGGATCCGTCAGGGAATCAAAGCGCGACGCACGCGCAACGAAGGGCGTGTGCGCGCCTTGCAAAAAATGCGCGAAGTGCGCGAAGAACGTATCGCACCCGATGCCAAAGCCCGCATCCACATCGAGGAGTCTGAGCAGTCCGGGCGCAAGGTGATTCGCGCCAAGAACGTCAGCTACGGATACGGCGACAAGCCACTCATCGATCAGTTTTCGCTCAAGATTATGCGCGGTGATCGCATCGGATTGATCGGCAACAATGGCGTTGGCAAAACCACCTTGCTGCGCCTGCTGCTCGGTGAACTCGAACCGCAAAGTGGCACCATCAAACTCGGCACCAATCTCGAGATCGGTTACTTCGATCAGCTACGCCAGGCGCTCGATCTGGAAAAATCCGTGGCCTACAACGTCGGCGAAGGCCGCACCTACATCAAACTCAATGGCAAAGATCGCCATATCGTCGGTTATCTGAAAGGCTTCCTGTTTAGTCCGAAGCGCTCCTCGACGCCGGTCAAAGCGTTATCCGGCGGCGAACGTAACCGGGTTATTCTTGCCAAGTTATTCACGCAGCCGGCGAATCTGCTGATATTGGACGAGCCGACCAACGATTTGGATATCGAAACGCTCGAGGTGCTCGAACAACGACTGGTCGAGTACTCCGGAACCTTGATCGTAGTCAGTCATGACCGCGATTTTCTCGACAACGTCGTGACCAGCACGTTGGTCTTCGAGAGCGATGGCCGCGTGCGCGAATATGTCGGTGGCTACAGCGACTGGCTGCGCCACGGCAAGGCGCTCGCCGAGACCGACAATCCGCACGGTGATGCGGCCACGGGTGGCGCTGCAGCGAAAGCACGGCGCACAAAGCCGCAAACCAAACTCAGTTACAAAGATCAGCGCGAGCTCGACGCCTTGCCCGATGAGATCGAAGCCCTGGAAACAACGATCGAATCACTACAGCAGAGCGCCGCACGACCTGGCTTCTACGAGCAGGATCAGGACACAATCCAGGCGGCGCTTGCCGAGCTCAGTGCTACCGAAAGCCGGTTGGAGGAACGACTCGAGCGCTGGTCAGAACTCGAGTCGTTGCAACTCAGCCTAAAATCAGAGTAATTCCAGAATCAGCACCACTAACGCTACCCAGCTCGCAGTAAACGTCAACGTGCGCATCCACGGTACGCCGACACTGTAAACAAGGTAGTGGGCTAGTCGTGTCCAGAAGTAGACTTTGCAGGCCAGCACCGTAGTGCTGTTGCTGATTCCCACAGCGTTTAGGACCAGCACCAGGCCGCCAAACAGCACCAGATTTTCGACCGCATTGTAGTGCGCTTTTTGCATTCGCTGCGCCCATGGCGACTGCGGCTTACTCTCGTCATAGCCAACCGCAACGCTCAGTCCGCGCACCATGATGCGATCGACAATGTAGGGAAACCACATCACCGCAGTCAGTGCGATCGTCCACACCAGATAGGTAAGCTCTGCACTCATCGTCCTCTCCTATTTTTGTTGTTTTATAAACCGGGCATCGTTTCGGAAAAGTAGCGGTCGAATGCCCGATGCTTAATGTCGGCGGAAACGCCTAACGCTTCCATGGCCTCGTTGAATCGCTCCATCTCCTCGACTTCACGCTGACCATCGGCAGCGACCACCTTCAAGGCCATCAAGGCGATCTCTTCTTTGTCGTCCTCCGAAAAAGAGGTACCCAACTCACCGAGCAACGTTACGAGCTCGGGCTTATCTGCAAGCTCGCTCATGGCGCGCGTGAGCAGCCGTAAGGACTCCGAGCCCTGCAGTTGAAATCGATGCTCGATGAGTTCAAGCATCTTGGCGGTTTCCTCTGGCTCGATGGTGCCGCTGCCGCGAGCGATGAAAATCATCATCGCCGCTACCAAAAACTGGGCGTCGTAGGTCTCAGTGTCGCGATCCGTTTCGACGATGAGTACGTCACCATCAAGCTTGGACGTAATTATCGTGTCACTCATGTCATCACTACTTCGTAGGTATCACTAAGTTGTTGGGTATTCTTTCCTCATCCATTTCACCGAATCGGCGATGAGCTTCTTTAGCACTTTCTCATCGACGTCGTCGAGTTTCTTAATATACAGACAGGACTTCCCGGTGGTGTACTTGCCGAGCTTTTTCATCAGCGGCGCGAACGTTTTGAAGCCCGGCATGATGTACACGGTGAGATTCGCTTTTCGTGGTGAAAATCCGGTGATCATAAAATCGCCTTCGCGACCACTGGCGTATTTGTAATGGTAACTACCATAACCCACGATTGTGGAACCCCACATCTTGGCCCGTTTACCGGTCGCGGCACGCATCATTGCAGCCACTTTTTTCGCATCCGCGCGTTTCTTCGGATCGTCGATCGACGCCATAAATTCAGTAACGCTGGCTTTGTTGGGTTTCGTCTTTAACTCAGCCATGAGTTCTTACCTGCTTGTTCTGCTTCTAACTTCCCATTGAACGTGTCTCAGGCGCGTGCGAGACAAGGAAAGTGCGGCCGAAAAAGCGGAGTGTACACGACCAGTACATGAGCATTTTGAGGCCGCATTTGACGCCGTATCGTGCCGCATGAGGCCGTCTCAATGGGATGTGCCGAAGAGTCGATCACCCGCATCGCCTAACCCCGGCACGATGTATTTGTTGTCGTTGAGGCAATCATCGATCGACGCCGCATAAATCGGTACGTCCGGGTGCTCCGCCTCCACCAACTCCACACCTTCCGGGCAGGTAACGATGCACACGACCACGATGTGCTCAGCACCGTGCTCTTTTAGGAGATCAATCGTCGCTATGGTCGAACCGCCGGTTGCCAACATCGGGTCGATCACGATGCAGGTGCCACCTTTGGTTTGCTGCGGCAGGCGCTGGTAGTAACTGACCGGCTGTTTGGTTTCTTCGTCACGATACAGCCCAACGAAACCCACGCGCGCGGTGGGCACTAATTCGAGAATGCCTTCGAGCATGCCGACACCAGCCCGAAGAATCGGCACCACCACCAGATCGGTATCGATTTTTTTGCATTTGGCAACGCCGACGGGTGTATCGACCGAGACATCGCGAACTTCAACGCCTTTGAGGGCTTCGTAACATACGAACTTGGTGATCTCGGTCGCCAACTCACGAAACTGCTTATGCCCGGTATCGATATCGCGGATTATGGCTAACTTGTGCTGCACGCACGGATGGTCGATTTGAACCGCCATTTTGGCTCCTTATTCTTATGTGGGAGCCATTATACCCGTCAGTCCGCCATCGCCTCGATCAAAGTCCGAAGCCGCGCCCGGGACGCGTCCGGCCATACCTCTTTAAACCTGTAGAAGCCCGAAAAACTGGGCAGATCATCAGGGATCGCCACCCACGGCCGCTTGCTGTCGGTGAATATGTGCACGTCGGGCGACACTGCCGCCGGGTCATCCAGAGTGCCAGCAGGGATAAACCGCGAGCCCTTCGGCGACGACGTATATACAGTCCAAACCGTTGCCGTGCATTCGGTGCAATGCCAATACTCATTCGGCGCACCGCCCTCAAATCCGGGAACGGTCGCACAGCGCGGCTGACCCTGGGTCACCTCGACATGGTGTTCTTCAATCCAGGCGTTAACGGCATACGGCGAACCGGTGCGTTTCTGGCAACGCTGGCAGTGACAAGCGTGCACGATCATCGGCTCGGCCGTCAGTTGGTAGCGAATCGCACCACACAGACAGCCGCCAGCATAAGGGGTGTTGCTCATACAGACTCCAAGTCAAGATGATAGAGATTCACTTCATCCTCATCTTCGTGCAAACGAATCAAGCTTTCGTAGGTGAATCCCAGTTTTTCTGCCAACGCAATCGACGGCCGATTTAATGGTGAGATGATCGCTTTGATCACGTCGAGTTGAAAACGATTTCTCGCCAGCTTAATAACGGCCTGGCCGGCTTCGAATGCGAAACCCTGTCGCGCGTACGCCGGCAGCACCGAATAACCGATATCGGCATGCTTCAAGGCATCACGGCGAAACAATCCGCATAATCCGACCGCCTGACCGTCGTCTTTACGCACCAACCGATACGGACCGTAGCCATAGTCCTCATACAATTTCAGCACGCCGGCTTTCATCGCAACATGCGCTTCTTCTATCGTACGAATGCCGCGATCACCGACGAAACGATGAAAATCGGGATCGTTCCAAATCGAAAGCATCAAGTCGGCGTCATCGAGCGTCAATGTTTCCAATACAAGGCGGCATGTCTCAGCAATCGGTATGTTCGTCATCTCGCCCTACTCATCTGCGCTGCTCATCGCCTGAGCCGCCAGTTTTTGTCGAATCTCGTCGCCGACATATATCTGTGGGTCTGAAAACGGAAGATCTTTGTCGGCTTCCCACTTCTCGACAATTGACCTCGCCTGATCGAACCAATCTACGATGGACCCCCCTTCACTCATCGACTCTTTAAAGAACGCCTGACCAAAATAGGTGAGCTCCCGATTGCTGGAACATCCGAACGACGTCTTATCCGCCGCTGCCGCCGTTACAACGATCGTTTTCTCGGTCTTCAATTGGTCCATGAAACTACCTGAGTAGCAGGCCGACAAGACGATGACTCGCCACTCGATTTCGGCCATATCCAGAGCGGAGCGCAGTTCAACCGCGGTGAGCTGACGCAACGGGAACGGATACAAGGCAACTTGCATGGAGGCATCCTCCGAACCGTGCGACGTCAAGAACAGAAATAGCACGTCGTCGTCGTCCATCTTTTCGCCGATGCTCTTGATCGATTCATAGAGATTATGTGTATTCGCTAACGGTGCTGAGTCAACGCGGTCTATATCGGCGGCGAGCACCAGAGACCGCCCTTCGGTTCCGAACACCTGCGAAACCCGATCCTCGGCAAATCTCACCTCACTACCAAATACACGTTCGTCGCCGTTGCCGGCAAACCCAACGAAGTACCACTCCTGCTCGTTTGGGTCTCCTACATCAATCGCATCGAGAATAGGCTTGAGTAGATTGTCTTGGTTGTAGAACGTCGACTCCTGATCGAGCTCGGTATACGCCGCCATATCCTCATAATCCGCCTCGTCCCACGACCAGAACATCGCAGGCGAGTAGCCACGGTAGAAAGCCGCCATCGCAAACACGACGACGGTTGTCGCAGCGACGATGTAGGCAATTCCAGACGAGGTCGAGAAGGACACATTGATCGCCCGGCATATGACGGCAATCGTCCATAGGAGCAATAGGACACGCACCAAGACCGTTTGCATGAATTCGACGTAGGCGAAACCGACCGCGGCGAGGACGACCCAAAACAAGCTTGCCGACAATGCCGTCAGCAAACCGGGCAGCGCATCATATTGTTTGTGTAGCCCGGCGGCCGTAAGGGCCACTACCAAAAGGGCAAAGATCGCATACGCAACCGTCAGTGCGCCCAGATCGTTAAAATAAATTTCGCCACTTTGCTGGCTGTAAGAAATCAGTGTAAGTGCCACAGTAACAACGGCAACCAACAGGACTGGCTGGACCAGCGATCGTCGAAAATCACTGATCTGAATTGACGGCGACATCAGCGCTAACTTTAATCCGGCACCGAGGTTTCTCAACAACGACATATAAAGACGTACCTGCTCACAAGCTCACCGACATCGATTCTAAACTGTTGAAATGCAGTTCGTGTCGCTTCTGCGACTACCGTGCGCACATCAGTCGTTCCAGGTCACCGAGGTTTCAATATCGTAATCGGCCAGCTCGGCCAAAATGTCGTCGAGCGAAACCAAACCTAGGCACGGCGTCGCACCGCGCTCCAGAAGTTCACCTTGCATCAACCCTTTGGCAATCACAATGGCCGGCGTGCACGGAATCTCTGGACCGTCACCCGAGCGCGCCAGCAAGTCCCACGTCATCTGGCGAGTGGTTTCGGTATCGGTATCGATACCTTTAAAAACAACCTGCATGGCGCCGTCATCGCTGCCGAATCGGCGCAACAGGCGATTCATCCAAATGGCGGGCTTTGCAAACACCGTTGCGTTGGGCACGAGTCGCACCCGCCGCAACCCGGCCAACGCTGCCAGTAACCAGTGCGTCAACCGCGACGGCAGCGCGGCGTGAAAACGCACCGTGCGAAGCTCCGGTCGGAACCGCACCATCAGTTCAAAATCGGGGACATCACACACCGCCGAGAGGCGGTCGCCGAGCCCCGGGTAATGCTGGCGTCGGAGATCCTGCCAACCATAGACCACGTGCCGCCGGCCGTCTTTAACGGTGTCGACAGGCATACCGCAATAATTCAGCACCGCCCGGACCGTGCCATCACCCGGCAAGGCTCGTTGGCTCGGCGCAATGGATATCGACAACTCATCGATAGCATCGAACCGCCCCTGAAAGGCATCCACCACCGCGGACGACACGCCCGGCAGCGTGCTCGCCCCGGTCACGGCCAATACGTTCTCAGCGAGCGCTTTCTTGTCGAACTGTGCCGTGTTGCAGACGAAACGGCGGTCATCCGCAAGATCGATATAGTGACAACCCAGATTGATGCAGGCCTCCATGACGGTGTGCGGTTGCCCCTGAAACGGCCCGGCGGCATGAATAACGATGTTTGGGCGAGCAGCAGTGAGTTGTGAAACAAAGGCGGCGTCTTGGTGATTCAGCGCAATAGACTCGACATGAGGCGTCACACTCGAGAGCGAATCTGCGAGTTCGCGCGCACGCTCAGCCGAACGACTCGACACCAGCAGCTCGACATTGGGCACGCTCGCCAGGCGGGTCGCTATACGCCTGCCGAAATGGCCGGTCGCGCCGAGGACCAGTATTCGCGAGCTCATGTCTTAGCTCGGACGCGCGAATCGATGCTTAAACGTAAACGCATGCTCGGTCGGGCCGTCGCGCCCCAACCGATCGAGCCGGTCCTTGGCTTCGGCAACCGGGGGCTGATGGTCGGCCGCCACCCACCACAGCACCATGGACGGACCGCCAAACGGCACGAACCACTCATCGCGTTTGCGAATCGCCTCCTTGTGCACAGTGCGATAAACGTACGTGCCCAAGGTCTCGACCGACTCCCATAGCGATAAATTGAATAGCACGCGGTCGTCGCCAAACACACGCAACACGGTGTCGTCGTCATCGGGTGGGTCGTAGCGCCAAATAAACCCAGGATGGTTATCGGCGAGCTCGTGTAAGGGATCCAGTCGATCAACAAAGCCCTGCATGATCGGATCTTCGTAGCTGCCTTTGGCACGCGCCACGTTGCAGTGCGCGAGCACGAATGTGTTCGCATCGGCTACTTGTGAATCGTCGGTCTCTCTGTCCACAATAAGAACCCCACAACAACGACCACTACGGTATTCAAGACCACCGCCGATTGCCAACCGGCCTGTAGGCATAAAAAGGTGTCCAAGACTGCCCACATACCAATCGACGACACCATCAGTCGCCACAAACGCAACGAAGGCGAACGATAGTATTGATCCACGACACCCCAGAACAGCAATCCCCAACTGGCGATGGTCGGCCCCATAACAGCAGCAAAAAATCGCGACCATTCAACCGTTTGCGAACCACTGAAGGTCGCCTCAAGCCAGTCTGCGGCGCTCGGAATCAACCCGGTGAGAAAAAGCAGCAATCCACCGACGACGTGCAGCGGACCAACCAGTCTCAGGAGCTTTTCGGTCACAAGCTCCGGATGCCGATCGCGTGGCGAATTTCGTTGAGATACGGCTCTGACAACTCGCGCGCTTTTGCAGCACCTTTTTGCAGCTCATCTTCGACCACGGCTGGATCGCTGATCAGTCGATTGTATTCGTCACGAGCCGGAGCGATTTGTTCGTTGATGGTTTCGAACAGCAGTTGCTTCATTGCGCCCCAGGCGATGCCGTCAGCGTATTGTTGCCGCACATCGGCGACCGACTCCGCATCCGCGAAGGCCTTGTAGATATCGAATAGCGTGCTGTCATCCGGATCTTTGGGTTCGCCCGGCTCCAGGCTGTTGGTTTTGATCTTCATGATTAGCTTACGCAGTCGTTTTTCTTCAGCGAACAACGGAATGGTGTTGTTGTAGCTCTTCGACATCTTGCGGCCGTCGAGACCTTTGAGCACCGCGGTATCATCACCGATCACCGCTTCGGGCAATACCAAAACGTCGCCGTAATGATGGTTAAATCGCTGCGCCATATCGCGCGCCATCTCCACGTGCTGCTTCTGATCCTGCCCAACCGGCACCTTGGTCGACTTGAACATCAAAATATCGGCCGCCATCAAAATCGGATAGCTGTACAGAGCCATGGTGATGCCCTTATCCGGATCGTTACCACCACCTTCGACGTTTGCCTGCACCGCAGCCTTATACGAGTGCGCGCGATTCATCAGACCCTTGGCGGTCATTGCGGTCAGTATCCAGGTGAGCTCCGGAATTTCCGGAATGTCCGACTGCCGATAGAAATAGGCATGATCGGTATCCAGACCCAACGCCAGCCACGCCGCCGCGATCTCCAGCGTCGATTGCCCAATCTTGTCGGGGTCCTCGTTTTTCGCCAACGAATGATAGTCGGCGAGAAAATAGAAGTGCTTTAGCGAGGTATCTTGACTGGCTTCAATGCCGGGACGAATCGCACCGACATAGTTGCCAATGTGCGGCGTGCCGGTGGTGGTAATGCCGGTGAGATACGTGTCTTTAGACATTAATAGCCCGCTGCTTGACCGTCTTTGCGCGATTCGGAGGCGCCATAGTACACACCCTGTTCCTCGTCATACAGGATCGCCTGGTAACCGCCAAAGCCGCCATTCGATGGCCCCAGCGTGTGACCCCAGGCCTCCAACTGCGCTCGCACCGCTTCGCTAACCCCATCTTCTAAGTGCACCACACCGCCGTCGCTCATGCGCGAACCGCGCGGCTCCGATGACCCCGCATGATTGATGCGTGCCGCGTCGCCGGCCTCTTGTAGATTCATGCCGAAGTCGATCATGTTCACAACGATCTGAGCATGCCCCTGCGGCTGCATGGCACCGCCCATCAGACCGAAACTTATCAGCGGTTTGCCGTCTTTCATCACGAAGGCCGGAATAATCGTGTGGAAGGGTCGCTTGCCGGGTGCCAATGCATTCGCGTGGTCGGGGTTGAGCGAAAATTGCGAGGCCCGGTTTTGCATGACGAAACCGAGATCGCCCGGCGTCATGCCCGAACCCATACCCTGGTAGTTGCTTTGAATGAGCGACACCATGTTGCCGTCGCTATCTGACACGGTCAGATAAATGGTATCGCCAGTCTCCGGCGGACCGTCCGACATCTCGATCACTTTGGCCGCTTTCTCCCCATCGATCAGTTGCCGACGTTCATCGGCGTAGTCTTTCGATATCAGCCATTCGACCGGCACGTCGACGAAATCCATGTCGGCATAAAACTTGGCGCGATCTTCAAACGCGAGCTTTTTCGCCTCGACAAAGGTGTGCACGTATTCGGCGCTGGCAAAGCCCATCGAAGCGATATCAAAGCCCTCTAAGAGATTCAGAATTTGCAGCGCGGCGATGCCCTGCCCGTTTGGCGGCAACTCGTATACATCCCAACCGCGATAGTTGGTCGACACCGGCTGAACCCACTCTGAGGTGTGCGCAGCTAAGTCTTCATACCGCAGCAGCGCGCCCTGTTCTTGCATATAGGCATCGATGCGCCGCGCAATGTCGCCCTTATAAAATGCGTCGCGACCCCCGTCGCCGATCATCTCCAAGGTGTTGGCCAGTCGCGGGTTCTTAAACATCTCGCCTTTTCTAGGCATGTGGCCATTCGGCTTGTACGTTTCAGCGAATCCGTCGTAATGCCCGATACGCCGTTCGTTGGAGAGAAAGTAATTGGCAATGATCTCCGACACTGGAAAACCGTCCCGCGCATAAGCAATCGTCGGCGCGAGAATCTCATTCATCGGCAAACGCCCATAACGGCCATGCAATTCGAACCAGCCGTCGACGGCCCCTGGCACACTCATCGGCAGCGGTCCGAAATTCGGAATCTGCTGCATATCGCGTTCGGCGAAGTACTCAATGGTGGCTAGCGCGGGCGCGCGACCGGACGCGTTTAGGCCGGTCAGCTCTTTATTCTCCGCGTCCCAAACGATCGCGAACAAATCGCCACCGATGCCGTTGCCGGTCGGCTCCATCAGACCCAGCGCCGCATTCGCGGCGATGGCCGCATCGACGGCGCTGCCGCCTTGCTTCAGGATGTCCAGCGCGATCTGCGTTGCCAGCGGCTGACTGGTCGCTGCCATGGCATGCGGCGCGATGACCTCCGAGCGCGAGGCGTGTGCTTGTCCGAACGGGCGATCGAACCCGGGCAGCTTCTCAGCCACAACCGGCGCCCCCAAAACCATTAGTAGCAATGCTAGAAACCACGTTTTCGTTCTCATGTCGGCCAATTTGGATAGGGTACGGGCGACCATGATGCCTCCATTGAGGCCTCATTGGAACCGGCCCAACCTCACCGAAAACAGCCGGCAACAAACGCGGTATGATCTTCTACATGAGTACCGATTTCAGCGACAAGAACCCCACGCTCGCCGCCCTGTACGGCGACCACATCAAGACCGTCATCGAGCGCCACGAAGCCGCCCTCGACGCCGCCGGCGCCAATCACGCCGTGGTGTTTTCGGGCGAGCCGCACCCGATGTTTCTCGATGATATGTACTACGCGTTCAAAGCGAACCCCCACTTTGTAAGCTGGGCCCCGCTGACCGCGCTGCCGCTGTCTTACATCGTCTATTCGCGCGGTCAAAAACCGCGGTTGATTTATCTGCAGCCGAAAGACTACTGGCACGTCGTACCCGGCGAACCGGAAGGCTATTGGGTCGATTATTTTGACATCGAAATCGTTCATTCGATCGACGATGCCGGCGATCTACTGCCCAACGATAAAGAGCGCACCATATTGATGGGTGAAATCATCAGTGATGGCTATGCCTTTGGCATCGATCGTGTAAATCCGTCCACGGCAATGAACAAGCTGCACTACTCGCGCGGCACCAAGACCGCGTACGAACTCGAATGTATGCGACTTGCCTCAATGCGCGGTGCGATGGGCCACCGTGCTGCCGAAGCCGCATTTCGCGATGGCGCGTCGGAGTACGATATTCACCTCGCTTACGGTAAAGCTGTCAGCCATACCGATCCAGAATTGCCCTACAACAACATCATCGCCTTAAACGAGCACGGCGCGGTGCTGCATTACACCAATCTTGATCGAGAGGCGCCGAAGGATATTCATTCGTTCCTGATCGATGCCGGTGCACAGGTGCATGGCTACGCCTCAGACATCACGCGCACGTATTCCTACGGCGACTCACGATTCAATGACATCATCGCGCGAATGGATCAGCTGCAGAGCGATGTCTGCTCGCGCATCAAGGCCGGTGTGAACTACGCCGACTTGCACGTTGCCACGCACGAACTCACTGCGAATGTGTTACTCGACACTGAACTCGCATCGGGTAGCGTTGAAGAATTGATTCAGTCACGCGTGACCGCCGCGTTCTTCCCGCACGGACTTGGCCACCTGATCGGTATTCAGGTGCACGATGTGGGTGGTTTCATGATGGATGACACCGCAACGCATATCGACCCGCCCGACGGCCACCCGTATCTGCGCCTAACAAGAGCGCTCGAAGAAGACATGGTGATTACGGTGGAGCCCGGAATTTATGTGATCGACATGTTGCTCGATGAGCTGCGCGGCACCGACGCCGAAGCGCTGATCAATTGGGATACGGTGGACTGGATGCGGCCGTTCGGCGGCATTCGCATCGAAGACGATGTGCGTGTAATGGCCGACGGCATCGAAAACCTGACGCGCAACGCCTTCGCCGCGCTCGCCGCCTAAGCTTTTTGCTTCGCCCGTAACTTCGCTTTGACGCGCGCGCCTTTGCGCTCGAGTGACGGCCGCACGAACCGACCCAGCCAGGGCATCAAGTACATCGTCGTCGTCAGCACACCGCTGAACCACGGCATCGACTGCTCGCGTTGGTCGTTACCGCAAAGATCCAGAATCGCCTGTGCCACGTCCTCAGCGGTGCTGATCGGCTGCGAAAACGTGATGTCTGACACCGAGTCGACGTCATCCATGATGAATCCGGTATCGATCGGCCCCGGCGCTAATACCGCCAGCTTGATATCGCTGTCGCCGAGCTCTTCGGCTAGCGCATAGGTAAATGCACGCAGCCCCGACTTGCTCGCCGAGTAGGTCGCACTGCCCGGTACCGGTGTGCGTCCTGCCAGAGAACCCACATTAATAATGGCGCCACCACCGGCTTCTCGCAGATACGGCAACGCCATACGCGTCAGCATGATCGGCGCTTTGAGATTCACGTCGATGATCTTACCGAGCGCGTCGGCATCCACCGTTTCAACATCACCGCGTTCGTGATAGCCGGCATTGTTGACCAGCACGTCGATGCGCTCGAACTCAAACATGGTTTTCTTGAACAGGTCGACGCAGGCTTCGGCGTCCGACACGTCCATCGCGAAGATTTCTACGCGGGTTAGTTCGCGCAGCTCCTCGGCGATAGTTTCAAGATTCTTCTTATTGCGGGCGACGAGCATGAGGTTCGCGCCGGCCTCAGCAAACATTCGTGCCGCGGCCGCGCCCACGCCTTCCGAGCCACCGGTCACGATGACGGTCTTATTATTGAATATCATGGGTGGAGCTTATCAGAAGCGGCTTGGTTGGAAATCGATACTTCAGAAACCGAAATAGCCTTTGATCTTCTTCCACAATGACGGCTCCCAGCCGTACACATCCAGATGCTCAGGGGTGAGCGCCGCGGTCGGCATGGTGGTGTCCGGCGCCGGATCGTTCGCCGCCACGTCTTCAGGCCGCAGTTCTAAAGCACCGCTTTTGCTATCGGCACCTTCGGTGAGGCCATCGACCTCGAGGCTGAGGTACGGCAGCACGTCGTCATCGACGATATCGTCATGAAACACGGCATCCGGGTCGAACGCTTCGCTCGACAGGATGACGCAATCATCGAAGTTCTTGTCCGTGCTAATGACACTCTCCCATAAGTGATTTAACAGGATATGTCGCGCCCCGTGGATTGACTGTGAGCGGCCTCACAAGATGGAGATACGTTAATAAACGCTTTTTTATCAAACACTTGCGAACGGGATTATGTCGAGTTGCAGCGTGTGGAGGTGATCGTCATTGCAAAAATTCAATGCGCGGTTGCTAGGTTGAAGCGCCGCTCACCGCTTAAACGTCAGATACACCTTGCGAGTGGTTTCGAGCACTTCCCAGGTGCCGCGACTGTTTTCGTCAAAGTAGACGCTGTCGCCCGCTTTGATTTCGATCATGTCTCCATCGTCAGGATGGAATCGCGCATGTCCCAAAACAAATGAGCTGATCTCGGCGTCCATGACCTGGCGCGTCCAGGTGCCCGGCGTGCACTCCCAGATTCCGGCTTCAGAACCATCGGCGTGTTCGTTAATCACGCGACCACGCAATTGCGAAATCTGTTCTGAGATGGGTAATTCAACCGGGCCCCAATCATCCAGCTCGTCGGAAGGAATGTCGGCGACCGCCTGTACTTGTTTAATAGCCATATTCCGGCTCCACGAAGAGACTATCTGACAGTAACGATAAGCCGGCGCTTGAGCGTCGTCGCCCATAGGCGTCGCAAAGTCCTATGACGAATGCTTTCTCACCAATAAGAAAGCCGGCGCAAGGCCGGCTCTCATACATCAATTGGCGAAGTAGCCGAGAGCTACAGCGCGCTCGCTTCCAAATTCAACAGCGCCGGCACATCACTCGGCTTGTAGAGATCAATCTGCGAGAACGCGACCGGCTGATAAGGCCGGGAAGTCATGACGAACGTCGATTTGCCATCGATAAATTCGCGATACGGTTCCAGGATGGCATCACCAAACTCGATGCCGTTTTCGGTACCAAAGTATATAAAGGAGTCCATCTGCGCTTTGATGGTCTCAGCTTGTGAGAGACCCAGCTGACCGCAATATTCGGTGACGCGACCGTTGAGTGAGCGATCCGTCATCGACATTTCCATGCTGCTCAGCTTCGGCCGATAGGCGGTACCCTTGGAAAATTCTGACAGCATATCGCCCGCAAAGACTACATCGGCCTGCATATCCCACATGTCCTGAATCGACATGTTCATATCCATCGAATACTTGCCGCGCTGATTGTTAAACGTCATCGCCATCGAAATGACCTGCTCGTTATAGCCCAGGCCGATCAACGCATCCGGTGAAAAACCGTATTTGCCGGTGCATTTGTGTGCTGGTTCATCAGCATCGGTCACACCTTCGTCTTCGAGCATGGCGTTGGATAACGACTCAAAGTAATCCGCGCTAGAGGGGATGCGCAGCCCTTCCATAAGGACGCCAAACGTCTCAGGAAAGCCGCCGTCCTGCATCGATACAACGTCGCCCAATTCCAGCAGCGACAAGAAACTCGGGGTGTCGATACCAATTCGATCGATGTAAAAGCTGTCGCTGAAACCGCGCACCTGAACACGAATACCCTCGACGGTGAGCTCGCCGCTGAGCGTCGACGACACGCCGTCGTACTCGATCGCGGCATACGGCGACATCATCGTGACGGCCATATCCATACCGTCCGACACCTCTCCGTGCAGGTACATTTTTGAACCGAAGTAGCCGACTACGCCGACTAAGACGATCAGAACCAGGATGTTACGCATGGCGACTGACACCTAAAATACTGATTTAGCGGCCGTTATTATCCGGTTCCGAGGCCAGATCTGCCAAAACCGCGTCACAAAAGTGGGTTTTCAGGGCCACAAATGCGACCTGCGTCGGCGGCGGGACGCGGTGGCGTCGGTAGAGTAAACGCTGGTCAACCCATCTGAATCCATTATGAAATTGAACGGCATGCTGATCGGCGTGAGCTTTCTGGTCTTGCTGGTGTCCTTTTGGAACCGCAACGACCTGCCGGGCGACATTGATGAGGTGCCGGAGCTGCAGAACGAGCCGCAGCAAACCAAGACCCGAAAGGCGGCCTTCGACGCTGAGTTCAACGGCGTAACCTATCGCGTTGAGCCAAAGTTCGACTACGACATTACCGGCATGATCGTTTCATATCGCCACCATGATGACGAGAACAGCCGCATGCATTCGCGTGCGAATGATCATCTCAACATGCTCGACGTATGCGTGATTTGGGGCAAGAACCCGTCGAATCAGCGACTCGACAAGATCAGCTTTTGGAACGGTATTTTTACCTGCAATATCAAGACGCGTGACCAGGCCGCCTGGAATGCGTTCGATATGGAGCAGCTGTCGAACAACCACCTGCTCTCGGACAACGAATCGATTCGCGATGAGGTGACCAAGATCCGCATCGGCGACCAGATTCGGGTCAAAGGCTATTTGGCGGAGTACTCCAGCGGCCCGGGCCACATGCGTGGCACCAGCACTACCCGCACTGACACCGGCGACGGAGCCTGCGAAACGATTTACGTTGAGGATTTTCGAATCGTGCGCGCCGCAACCAGTTACTGGCGCATCTCGATGTGGAGCTCGTTGGGCTTATTGATTCTCGCGCTGCTCGCGCACTTTTTGAGGCCTTACAAGCCGCATTAGGATCGAAGTCTAAGAATCGACTCCCGAACCCGCGATCAGATAACCAGGACAGGACCGATAACCAGGACAGGACAGGCACAAATTAACCTCCTGCCTTAGTATTCCCGACCCACTCAATCCTATACTGTGCCTGTCCTATTTGGGTGGGTGCCTTGCCGTGTCCCATTTGGGTGTGCCTGTCCCATTTGGGGTGTTTTTAGCAGTCGTCGTTTGTGCCTGTCCTATTTGGGGATTTTGAATATGTGCCTGTCCCTTTTGGGTGCTATTTGCTGTTTGGGGCGCTTAACTTAGTTATTGGCGGAGCACTCGCAATCTCCAATTCGCCGCACTCTCCTGATAGTCGATAGACCCCTTCGTCAACGCTGAATGATTCAATGTTGCCATAATCCACATCCTCATTAGCATCGGTAGATGCCCATAACCCTAGTGGGACAGGCACATATTAGCCAAGATTGCCGAGATTGTCTGGCGGTGACTGGTTCGGTGTGCATATAGGGTTTAATCATGCCCAGAGCACGAAAGCATTTGGTTAGTGTGTCCGAAACGCCGTACTACCACGTCACCAGTCGATGTGTACGCAGAGCGTTTCTTTGTGGGTACGACCGCGAATCCGGAAGAGACTATGAGCATCGGCGAGACTGGATCGAACAACGCATTCGCTTACTTTCCTCACTCTTCAGCATCGACGTATGCGCCTATGCCGTGATGAGCAATCACTACCACCTCGTTATTCATCTCGATCCAGTTAGAGCCACGCAATGGTCGGATGACGATGTCCTCGCGCGGTGGACATCGCTCTTTCGCGGTCCGTTATTGGTACAGCAAGCTATGGCCGGTAAGGCCTTATCTCATGCCGAGAAAGGCACGCTGCAAGCGATCATCAAGGTTTATCGAGAACGCTTAGCCAGCCTTAGCTGGTTTATGAAGTGCCTCAATGAGCCGATTGCCAGGCAGGCGAATGCCGAAGATCGCTGTACCGGCCACTTCTGGGAAGCGAGGTTTCATTCTCAAGCACTTAAAACGGAAGCTGCGTTATTAACAGCCATGGCCTACGTGGACCTCAATCCAATACGAGCCAAGATGGCCAAGACACCCGAAGCTTCGGAATACACCAGTACTCGATCACGAATATGCCACACGCCAAGCGATATCGATTTAGAAGAAGCGTTCAGAGAAATGATCGAGCGAGGCGAATTGCAGACCTTTAGTCACAGCATCCGACCATTGATGCCCTTCTCCGAAGGGCTGATGACAGATTCTGTCTCGAAACTACCTATGCGGGAAAACGAGTATTTCAAACTAGTAGACGCCACCGGGCGCATCGCCCAACACGGCAAGCGCGGCGTCATCAATGCATCGCTGGAACCGATTCTGGATCGACTAGGACTGTCTCCTGATGAATGGCTCGTTGCGAGTACCGAGTTTCGAAAAGCGAGTCGGAAAGGAAGGCTAAGGGTCGAAACAACGGCCCAAGGCATGCAACTGCCTCTTGATCAGGCTGTCGCCTGAGAAAAAAACCTGCGTTGCATAAACGCGTCTTCCAATCACACCGTCATTGCCATCCAACCAAAGCATTGGTGCCACGACATTGGCGGCTCTACTTCGATATGTGCCTGTCCTATTTAGCCCCGTTGGCTTTTTCATGACACCTACTTGCACCTACTTGTGCCTGTCCTATTTGCTTTTCGTCGAGCAACATCATCAGTCTTCGCTCGGCTAGCCAAGTCCGCAAGTGTCGAGTCAACGTCGGTGTACCCTAATGGGACAGGCACATATTAGCCAAGATTGCTGAGATTTTCTGGCAGCGACTGGTTCGGCGTGCGTATAGGGTTCAACCATGCCCAGAGTACTTCAATATGTATCTGTCTCAGTTGGTCTACAATGGACATAGACAATCAGGACTAAGATCGATAGATAGCAACACCGCAATTGCGCTATTAGTACTTTTGGCACTGGCTACGTTGATGCTTTGCCAGATCGTTTTTAGGCCGAAAAAGCCCGAATGGCCCTGGTCGGCCTTCAGCAAGGCCTTTGGGACGCGACGTTTTCCACCAGACGCAATGTATCGCAACACTTCTATCGCTCTTTGCCTCGGTACGTTCCTGGCAACCGATGATCTGGCTCTGTTTAAGCACTTCGCGAAGTTTGATATATCGCTGAACCACGAAGGAACATGGTTAACATTTGTTGGGCCGGATCCGATTAAGTGCGCGGCACAGATACTACTGCCATGGAGCAAGATTCGCTTTCGCCGACACAAAACCGATTCGAGTCAATTCGTTCTATTTTCAGACCCGAAGCTCGGGATTATCCTACCCAGAGACATCGGCGAGGCGATGGTCAAACACGTATACCGCTAAGTCCAGTCCGCGTCATCCGGCTCATGAAATGGCGACTCGAATTCCTCGACGAACAAACCTCGTTGATGAGCGGCTGCTTCGGCTAATGGGCAGGCGACCGGAACACCAACAAACATGTAGTAGTCCCACCCGAAGTGTAGGAAGCGGCCTGCCTGGTCCTCAAAGTGGAGGAAGTACTTCTCCCGCAATCTGTTTCTGATTACATTCGAAAGAAGTGGGCCCTCAAGCGGAAGCGTGGGGTCGAAGTCCAATTTAGGATTACCTACGGTGCTGATACGAACGGCCGATAGAGAGCTGCCTCCCGACTCCACGATGAAATCGATGGCCGTCTGCACATAGGCGGTCTCAACGCGCTCATACTCCTCTAGCGTGAGAACGCCGTTCCGATCACTCTTGCCAATATCTGAAAATAACGTCCAATCGTCGTCCCAATATACGCCGTCCGCGTCTCTCCGCGAAGGGTCGTACTTGGTGACTCGATACTCTTTGATATCCACCCCCTAATTCGGTTGATACCGAAGTCCCAACTGAAACGCCACGTCCGGCACCGAGCCTACTTTGAGATCCTCACTAAAGCCAAACGTCACCGCGTATTGAGGACTCCAGCGGTAGGTCGCTCCGATCGTGAGTGCCACGGCAGGTTCGCCTAGGATCTCGATGTTGGAATCGTACATCGCACTTCGCGCCCATAGCTGCGTGCTCACATTGAACCGGTCGTTAAAGGCATAGCTCAGCCCCGCCGCTATATGGCCGACGAATGATCGATGCTGGTTTGCGAGCCGATCCGGTTCGCCCAAGTACACCGCATTGCCACGGTAAAACGCACTCAGGCCGTCAACGCCGTAAAACTCCTGAACGTGACCGGCTATCCCAATGCTGACATCGGTGCCGCCGCTGCCAAGAAAGTCGTCGCTATCACCGGTTGGCAGTTTGACACTCGCGCGTAGCGCCAACGGATGACGCGCATCACTCCGTAGCTGCCATCCCGCAAAAAGACGAACGTCACCCAGCCCGTTGGCATTGGACCGAAAATCAAACACCGTGTTGCCCGCCACGCCGTAGCGAAATTCCAATACGTCGTCCGGCCGATTCGGTCGCGAGCCGCCGCCGAGACCAAAGATGTCGTGCCAATTATCGATGGCGGAATCGAAGCTACCGGACTCGTGCCAGACGAACGGCACCGCCACACCCACTTCAAGCTTTTCCGATACTCCGCGCCGATAACGCAGCTCTACACGCGTAGTTTCACCGTCGAAAACTAAAGTCTCGTCGCCGCGGTCATCGTCGGTGACATGACTCGCCATCATCGTCATCAGCGACCACTCGCTTTTCGCTGGAGCCAGAAAGACCGCGCCTTCGCTCGCATCCGGGACACCGAAAATTCCGGTCAAGGGGCCATTGTCATCGTCGAATAGAACATCGGCTGCCGCCGAATTTCCGGCAAAGAGCAGTACCAAGAGCAAGGCAGCTGAGCGCCGATTCGTGAGTCGCGCTGGATTCATTTCTAACGTCAGAGAAAATCTAGGATGGCTAATACTAGCCAAGAAAATACGCTTTGCGGTTACTTTGTTTTCGCCGAGTCCACGGCAACACAATCCGACTCCCGCCAACGCCGGTGCGACCACAGCCATTGTTCCGGATGTTCAATAATCATCGTTTCAAAGGCGGCATTGCACGCACCGGCAAGCTTGGACAGCGTCGCATCCGAGGCCTCGTTCGCGTCAGGCCCGGCTGCCCCCTCCATATCTAAAGCCGGATAGAACCGCATGCCGTGCTGTTTGGTTTCGTAGTCTTTATAGACCGCCAACGGGACTACCGGCGCACCGGTACGAAGCGCGATGTTCGCCAGGGTGGTGAACGTCGGCGTCATCTCGCCAAAAAACGGCGCCGGTGTCGCGCTCGCGCCGGCGGCACCCGCATGCTGATCAATCGTCATGATGACGGCCTGCCCGGCCCGCAGCGCTCGCAGTACCTGGCGCAGCGACCCGGTGGTATTTTCTATCGCGGTAATACCGTTACGCGCATAGCGACGGATACGCCAATTTCGAAACCAATTCACTCGAAGCACGCGCGACAAAAAGTGAGTTTCACACTGGGACTCTCGAGCGATATGCTGCGCCGTGTTAATCAGGCCCCATTCCCAGTTGCCGGTGTGGGCGGTCAATAAGAGCACGCCCTTACCAAGACGAACGGCATCACCAAAGTGATGAGCATCGCGAGCCACAGGGTTGAGGCGTTTGCGCCAATTCGTCAGATACTGAACCGCGAAAAGCTCCCAAACCAGAGAAGCTAGGTGATGGTAGTAAGCCTTTGTCAGCTGGCGCTGCTCGTTGGCTGACAAGAATTCGCCGAAAATGCGCTGAATGTTCTCCTCAACGACCCTCCGCCGATACGGCACAACGCGATACCAGAAACCGCCCCATCGGCTGGCGTAGGACAACGATTGCCGCACACGTTGTTGCTCGTCGGGAGAAAAGACTCTAGCCACACAGACCTCGGACGGCCCTTGGTTGAATACGAATCATCTTAGCGTCCATGACCACGAATTGCCTATCCCACTTGACCGCGTTGCCCCCACCCGATATTGGTCTGTTGGTCAATCGCATTCCACGCCTCTGAGAGCGCCAGACTGACCTGCCGTGCTTCAGCTCGCGTTAGCTGCGTATCATCGTGGTTTGTTTCGCTGGCGGAGAAGTCGCTCACAATATTGTTGTTATAAAAGATCTTCTTGTAAGCATCGTCGAGCTCAACGGAACGAAGACTGACTGACACGTCCTTCATATAGAACGTGCGAATCAGATCCTCGATGAAATTCCACCCGTTTAAGAGCGTGGAGTAGGCGTTCTCATCGATATCCATCGAATCGTCGAGCTGCTCTAGAACGCTCCAGAAAATATCGAAACTGACACTCGCCGCTTCGTCCCACAGAGTAAATTTCGCCAAATCCGGATACTTTGAAAACGCCTCTTCGGTGCTTTGTGCTATTTGAAGATCACCCTGGTTATTCCTGACAAAACAGTCACCCTGTTCGTCAGAAAACCAAAACAGCAGGCGCTGCTCGCCGCGATAAGAGAACGAGTATGGGTACAGCGTGACGGCAGTATTTTCGTTCACACTTCCTCCTTGCCCGACCCATACATCCCGTCTAGTCGATATCGACGACTTTTGCGAAGTATTCCACGCCTTCGGATACGCGGTTTACATGCTTCTCGTCAGCGTCATCGGTCAGAAAGATGCCAAAGATGTAGTCGTCCGAGGTGACGACATGCACTTCGCCGATCACGAGTCCGTGCTCCCAACCGACCAACATGCACATATACCCTTGTTCGAACACATCGAGTTCCACCTGAAATCGGCTATCGTGGGCTTTAAGCGCAACAGCGAGACCCCGCAACGCATTCAGCTCATCCGCCGGATCGAGCCAATCGGAATGCCAGACCGGCGGTATCCAGGATTTAGGATCTTGATCTTCTAGTTCTCTCTTCATAGGCCGATGCTCGCTACTGAATTCGCCTGGGCCAACTTTTGGATTCAACTCGCAAAGACTGGATATGCGCATCCGAACAACAATACACCGTGTACAAAAACGCCCGGCGGTAGCTCGCGGTTACGAAAAACCGCCACATAGATTGCCTTGAGAAAATCCGTAATCGAAAACAGCAAAAACGTTGGAAAATGGTTGTTTGAAACCAGACCGTTTTCCTTCAAATAGGGAGCCGTCCAAATCGCCCATGCTCCAATTGACAGCAAATAACTGGTGGCGCCAATCGCGATAGCAGTTTCACTCATGCGAAAGCCCCCGATACGAAGGCCCACATGATATCGGACCACACCACTAGGCCACAAAAAAGCCGGCTCTAGGCCGGCTTTCTCGTATTGCTTAGGTCACGCCTTACTCGTCAGCGGTCGCCTCTTCAGCAGCAGCGGCCTGCTCGGTCATCATGACGATAGCCATCGGCGCAGCATCACCCGGACGCGGGCCCGTTTTCAAAATGCGCAGGTAACCACCCGGACGCTCTTTGAAGCGCGGTCCGATTTCTGAGAACAACTTGCCAACCACTTCTTTGTCGCGCAGGCGGTTGAACGCCAAACGACGGTTCGCAACGCTGTCTTCTTTGGCCAGCGTGATGAGCGGCTCGACGACACGGCGCAGCTCTTTGGCTTTGGGCACCGTGGTACGAATCGTTTCGTGCTTCAGCATCGAGGCGGCCATGTTGCGGAACATAGCTTTGCGATGTGAGCTGTTACGACCCAGGCGTCGACCTGATTTTCTGTGACGCATTTTCTCTTATCCTATGTTTTAAAGGGTCGAGACCCTTTAAGTCCTTAGCTTAGAGGCCGAGCTCGTGTTCCGGACGCAAGCTTGCAGGCGGCCAGTTTTCCAGACGCATGCCAAGACCCAGTCCGTGCCCTTCGAGCACTTCCTTAATTTCTGTCAGTGACTTCTTACCGAGGTTCGGCGTACGCAGCAGTTCCACTTCGGTGCGCTGCACGAGGTCACCAATGTACATGATGTTTTCCGCTTTCAGGCAGTTCGCCGAACGAACCGTCAGCTCGAGCTCGTCTACCGGCCGCAGCAAGATCGGATCGACCTGATTCTCGGCCTGTGCCTGCATGCCGTCTTCCTGACCCTGCAGGTCAACGAATACCGACAGCTGATCTTTGAGGATGCTTCCCGCGCGGCGGATGGCTTCTTCCGGATCGATCGTACCGTTGGTTTCGATGTCGATGATCAGCTTGTCGAGGTCGGTACGCTGTTCAACACGGGCCGCTTCGACATTGTAAGTCACACGGTTCACCGGGCTGAACGATGCGTCCAGCTGCAGGCGACCGATCGGGCCAGCCTGTTCTTCGAACGTCGGGCGTTGCGTTGCCGGGCGGTAGCCGCGGCCGCGCTCAACGCGCAGAATCATGTTCAGTTCGCCGACGCTGGTCAGGTTCGCGATCACCAGCTCAGGGTTCATGATTTCAACGTCATGATCGAGCTGAATGTCAGCACCCGTCACCGGGCCCGGACCTTTCTTCGAGATGCGCAGCTCTGCGTTGTCGCGCGAGTGCATACGTACGGCAACTCGCTTGAGGTTCAGCAGAATGTCGACGACGTCTTCCTGCACGCCTTCGATACTGGTGTACTCGTGTAGTACGCCTTCGATCTCAGCTTCGGTAATCGCAGCACCTGGCATCGATGACAACAGGATGCGACGCAGGGCGTTGCCCAGCGTGTGACCGAAACCGCGTTCGAACGGCTCAATAACGACCTTAGCTAGCTGGTCGTTAACCGGCGTGACTTTAACAACGCGCGGCTTCAGAAAATCGTGTACTGATTCCTGCATGGGTATGTTTCCTTGCCTAGACTTACTTGGAGTACAACTCGACGACCAGGTTTTCGTTGATGTCGGGCAGAATGTCTTCCCGATCCGGCAACGATTTCAAAACACCGGACATCTTCTTCGCATCGACCTCTACCCACTCGGGGAGACCGACCTGACCCGCAATTTCGATCGCGCTTTGAATGCGCAACTGTTTGCGTGCCTTTTCACGAATGCCAATCGAATCGCCTGCTTTAACTTGGGCAGACGGAATGTTAACGACCTTGCCGTTCATCTCGATGCTCTTGTGGCTTACGAGCTGACGTGCCTCGGCACGCGTCGACGCAAAGCCCATGCGATAAACGACGTTGTCCAAACGACCTTCCAACAGACGCAGCAGGTTTTCACCGGTTGAGCCTTTGAGCTGGGCGGCGCGCTTGTAGTAGTTGCGGAACTGGCGTTCCAGAACTCCATACATGCGACGCAGCTTCTGCTTCTCACGGAGCTGAAGACCGTAGTCCGACAGACGCGGACGACGCTGCGGAGCACCGCCCGGCGGTACTTCGAGCTTGCACTTCGACTCCAGCGGACGAACGCCGCTTTTCAGAAACAGATCCGTGCCTTCGCGGCGGGACAGTTTACATTTTGGTCCTAAATATCTTGCCATTTCTCAGCCTCTATACGCGCCGCTTCTTAGGCGGGCGACAGCCGTTGTGAGGAATCGGGGTAACGTCCTCAATGTTTTGAATACGCATACCAAGCGCGTTAAGTGCGCGAACCGCAGATTCGCGGCCCGGGCCTGGCCCACGAACACGGACGTCTAAATTCTTGACGCCGAATTCCTGTGCCGCGCGGCCCGCCTTTTCGCTGGCGACCTGCGCTGCAAACGGCGTCGACTTACGTGAACCGCGGAAACCGCAGCCACCCGCCGTCGCCCAGGACAGTGCATTGCCTTGGCGGTCGGTAATCGTAATGATCGTGTTGTTAAAAGAAGCGTGAATATGCGCGATCGCGTCAACGACGTGCTTTTTCACCTTCCGTTTTTTTGTCTCGGCCATGCCTTATCTCTTAATCGGACGACGCGGGCCTTTCCGCGTGCGTGCGTTAGTACGGGTACGTTGGCCGCGTAGCGGCAATCCACGACGATGACGAATACCCCGGTAAGAACCGAGATCCATCAGTCGCTTGATGTTCATCGACGTTTCACGGCGCAGGTCACCTTCGACCGTGAAGTTCGCAACCGCTGTACGCAGTTTTGCGACTTCCGGCTCAGCCAGGTCTTTCACCTGCGTATCCGGTGCAATGGCCGCTGCCTCACAAATCTGTTTCGCGCGCGAACGACCGATCCCAAAGATCGACGTCAACGCGATAACGATGTGCTTGTTCAGCGGGATGTTTATGCCAGCTATACGTGCCACTTAATATTTCCTCTACTACCAAAGGCGTACTACTAACGCCCTCACTTATCCCTGACGCTGCTTATGGCGTGCGTCAGTACAGATCACTCGCACCACACCATTGCGGCGAATGATTTTGCAATTTCTGCAGATTTTCTTAACCGATGCTCTAACTTTCATGAGCCTACTCCTCGATGCGCCATCAACTAGCGCGGTTGTCCGCCTCTACCGTAATTACGCAGGTTGGCTTTCTGCATCATTCCGTCGTACTGATGACTCATCGCATGCGCTTGCAACTGCGACATGAAGTCCATCGTAACCACGACCAAGATCAGCAGTGATGTGCCGCCGAAGTTAAACGGCATGCCCGGATAGAACATGCGAACCAACTCAGGCAACAGACAGACGCCGGCGATGTAAATAGCACCCCAGAACGTCAGTCTGGTTAAAACTTTGTCGATGTAATCCGCGGTTTGCACACCCGGACGAATTCCCGGAATGAACGCACCTGAGCGCTTCAAGTTATCCGCTGTGTCCTTCGAGTTGAACATCAGAGCGGTATAGAAGAAGCAGAAAAAGATGATCAGAGCCGCATACAGCAACACATAGATCGGCTGACCGGGGCCCAAGTTGGCTCCCATGGTCTGCAGGAACTGCTGCGTCGCGGTCGGCTCACCGGTGGTCGACTGGCCGAAGAACTGCGCAATCGTTGCCGGGAACATCAAAATACTGGACGCGAAGATCGGCGGGATAACACCCGACATGTTGATCTTGAACGGCAGGTGCGTGCTCTGCGCCTGCACCATCTTGCGGCCTTGCTGGCGTCGCGCGTAGTTGACCGGAATCCGGCGCTGCGCACGTTCCATATAAACCACAAAGATGATCGCTGCGACACCGCCGATCAGCATCATGATGGCCGTCGCCGGTGACATCTCACCGCTCGATACCATGCGAGCCGTTCCGGCGACTGCACCCGGCAGCCCCGCCACGATACCGGCCAGGATAATCATCGAAATACCGTTACCGATGCCGCGTTCGGTGATCTGCTCACCCAGCCACATCAGGAAGATCGTGCCGGTGACCAACGTGATCATCGCGGTAACCAGGAAGCCGGTGCCAGCGTTCGGTACCAGACCGGCCTGGCCCTGCAGCCATGACGCGGCGGCGATCGACTGGAACGCAGCCAGCAATACCGTGCCGTAACGCGTGTATTTCACGATCTGACGACGACCCTGCTCACCTTCTTTACGAAGCTGCTGCAGGCTCGGCACGATGTGACTCGCCATCTGCATGATAATGGACGATGAGATGTACGGCATGATGCCGAGCGCGAAAATACCAAAGCGTGACAGCGCACCGCCGGAGAACAGGTTCACCATGTCCAGCAGGCCGCCCGCCTGGTCTTCGAAGAAGTTGGCAAGCGCAACCGGATCGACGCCCGGCACAGGAATAAACGTTCCTGCGCGGAAGACGATCAACGCACCGATCAGGAACAGGAAGCGAGCCTTGAGGTCGGCGAGCTTACTTTGATCCTTCGCGATGTCGGACTGATTTTTAGGCGCTTTTGCCACGTGTTCTTCCAGGTATTACCACTTAGTCTTCGATGCTGCCGCCGGCTTTTTCAACCGCCGCACGTGCACCTTTGGTGACCTTGATGCCCTTGAGCTTCACGGCCTTATCAATTTCACCGGACGCGATGACCTTGACCTTTGTGACGAATGCCGGCACCAGGTTGGCTTTTTTCAATACGTCCATGTCGATCACATCCGCTTCCGGAAGGGCGAGCTCATGCAACCGCAGCTCTGCGGTGTATTTCGCCATCCGCGAACGGAAACCCACTTTCGGCAGGCGACGATACAGCGGCATCTGACCGCCTTCGAAACCGACCTTGTGGTAACCACCGGAGCGAGCGTGCTGACCCTTCTGGCCACGACCACTGGTTTTACCCTGGCCTGCCGAATGTCCGCGACCGAGTCGCTTGCCGACTTTTTTCGCGCCCTTACCGGGCGACAATGTATTCAAACGCATGTCAGGCTTCCTCAACTGACAACAGGTACGAGACCCGATTGATCATGCCGCGATTCTCGGGCGTATCGATCACCGTGACCGTCTGGTGCATTTTGCGCAGGCCAAGACCTGCCACACAGGCACGATGCGCCTTCAAACGGCCGTGCTTGCTCTTAACCAGCGTCACTTTCAATTCTTTGGGCTTCGCCATGACCTGTTCTCTTAACTCGTCTCTTGCATCAACCCGGCTTACGCCAGGATGTCTTTAATCTTTTTGCCGCGCTTGGCTGCGATCGCCTGCGGAGAGTGAATCTCCGAAAGGCCTTGGATCGTGGCACGCACAACGTTAATCGGGTTACGTGAGCCATAACTCTTTGCCAGCACGTTACGAACCCCGGCACATTCGAACACGGCGCGCATCGCACCACCGGCAATAACACCGGTACCTTCAGAGGCCGGCTGCATATACACCCGCGTGGCGCCGTGGCGGCCTTTTTTGGCGTACTGCAACGTATCGTTGTTGAGGTTGACGTCGATCATGTTCTTGCGAGCCGCTTGCATCGCTTTCTGGATCGCGATCGGAACCTCACGTGCCTTACCGTAACCAAAGCCAACCTGACCCTGGCCATCACCGACAACGGTCAGCGCCGTAAAGCCGAACTGACGTCCACCCTTAACAACCTTGGCAACGCGATTGACTGTGACCAGTTTTTCAATCAGGTCATCGCCAGCCTGGTTTTGTTCGTTTCTTGCCATTTGGAGTCCTTAAAACTTCAATCCCGCTTCGCGGGCTGCTTCGGCCAGCGCTTTAACGCGACCGTGGTAACGAAAACCGGAACGATCGAAGGCCACCGAATCAATGCCGGCTGCTTTCGCTTTCTCTGCAATACGTGCACCGACAATCGCAGCAGCTTCGACGTTGCCACCGGATTTCATGTCTTTGCGCACTTCACCTTCCAATGAAGAGGCCGAGGCCAATACGGTGCCACCATCGGGCGCAATCACCTGCGCGTAGATGTGCTGCGGCGTACGGTGAATGCTGAGGCGATTCACTTCGAGTTCCGAAATCTTTGCGCGTACCTTACGGGCGCGACGCAAACGATTTTGTTTTTTGTTGAGCTTCATCTGTGTTTCTCAGTTAACCAGTCTTGCTACTTATTTCTTCTTCGCTTCTTTCAGCACTACGCGCTCATCGGCGTAGCGAACACCTTTGCCCTTGTAAGGCTCGGGTGGACGGAAGCGACGAATTTCGGCGGCCACCTGACCAACCACTTGCTTATCCGTACCTTTAATCAGCACTTCGGTCTGGCTCGGCGTTTCCACGCTGATGCCTTCCGGTACTTCATAAACCACCGGGTGCGAAAAACCGAGCGTCAGGTTGAGCTTGTTGCCCTGCGCCTGCGCACGATAACCAACACCCACCAGCTCGAGTTTGCGCTCAAAACCGTCGGTCACGCCGGTCACCATGTTGGCGATCAATGCACGCGTGGTGCCGGTAATCGCGGTTGCGAAACGTGAACCCGAACGCGGGCTCAGTGACAACGTACCGTCTTCGACCTTGACCTCAACTTCGTTGTTGAGCTCCATCGACAACGCACCCTTGGTGCCTTTTACCGTGATCTCACTACCGCTTTGCGAAAATTCAACGCCCTGCGGCAACGCAACCGGTGCTTTTGCAATTCTGGACATAGTTCTGTCTCTACTCGCGAGTACTACGCATCACGAAACGATGCACAGCACCTCGCCACCAATACCTTTTTCCCGTGCCTGACGATCACTCATCACGCCCGCTGACGTCGACACAATCGCAACGCCCAAACCACCCAATACCTTGGGTAGATCTTCTTTGCCGCGATAGATACGCAGGCCCGGACGACTCGCCCGCTCGATGCGCTCGATAACCGGCACACCGTCGAAATACTTCAGCTCAATCGACATGGCTTTCTTCGCGCCATCGCCCGCTACGGAGTAGTCGCTGATGTAGCCTTCATCTTTCAGCACGCGCGCGACCGCTTCTTTGGCGTTCGATGCCGGCATTGAAACCGCAACTTTGCGCGCTTTCTGGCCGTTACGAATGCGGGTCAGCATGTCCGCGATTGGGTCACTCATACTCATTTTTCGATCCCCTACCAGCTGGCCTTGGTCAGTCCCGGAATCTCGCCATTCATAGCGGCTTCGCGGAGCTTGTTACGGCCGAGGCCAAACTTGCGATAAACACCGTGCGGACGACCGGTGATCGAGCAGCGATTACGCTGTCGAGTCGGGCTGGCGTCACGCGGCATGGCATTCAACTTCGCCTGTGCTACGGCACGCTCGTCGTCCGTGGAGTGGATGCTGCGAACGGTCGCCTTGAGCGCCTTACGCTTTTCAGCGTAGCGGGCTACCAACTTGGCGCGCTTGCGTTCACGCATAATCATCGACTTTTTGGCCATGTTTATAAGTTCTCTTTTCTTACTTCGCTAAAAATTTGGTTCGAAATACGTGTCCAACCATTTACTTCTGTTTAAACGGGAAGTTGAACGCTTCGAGAAGCGCTTTGCCTTCCTCAGGACTACGTGCCGTGGTGGTAATGGTGATATCCATGCCACGTAACGCATCAATCTCGTCATAGTTGATTTCCGGGAAAATGATCTGCTCGGAAACGCCCATGCTGTAATTGCCGCTCTTATCGAACGACTTCGGATTCAAACCACGGAAGTCACGAATACGCGGAATCGCAATATTCACCAAGCGATCCAAGAATTCGTACATACGCTCGCGACGCAGCGTGACTTTGCAGCCGATCGCCATGCCGTCACGAATCTTGAAGCCCGCCACTGACTTACGCGCAAGCGTAGTCATCGGACGCTGACCGGCAATTTTTTCCATGTCAGCGCGTGCCGCTTCCATCACCTTCTTGTCTGCAACCGCTTCACCCACACCCATATTAAGAGTGATCTTGGTGATGCGCGGTACTTCCATCGCATTCTTCAGGCCGAGTTTTTGCTGAATCTGACCAGCCAACTCGTTCCGATATTTTTCCTGCAATCTAGCCATCTTATTGATCCACTAAGTCGCCCGAGCCGCGGAAGACACGCACTTTGTTGCCGTCTTCCCCAACCTGAAAACCGACCCGTTCGCCTTTACCGGCACTCAAGTTGAATACCATGACGTTCGAAATATCCAGCGGCATCGCCGTTTCAACGATTCCGCCTTGCCCATCGTTCGTCTTCTTCATATGTTTTTTGACCATGTTGATGCCTTCCACCAACACACGGCCATCATCGAATACTTGCAGAACGGTGCCACGACGGCCCTTGTCCTTGCCTGCGCTGACGATGACTTCGTCACCTTTTCTTATCTTGTTCATTCCTAGAGCACCTCGGGTGCCAGCGAAATAATTTTCATGAATTGGTTGGTGCGCAGTTCACGCGTCACCGGACCAAAAATACGTGTGCCGATCGGCTCGAGACGCGCGTTTAACAACACCGCTGCGTTACCGTCGAAACGAATCAGCGAACCGTCTTTACGACGTACACCTTTGCGCGTGCGAACGACGACGGCGTTATACACCTCGCCCTTCTTCACTTTGCCGCGCGGAATCGCGTCTTTGACACTGACCTTGATGATGTCGCCAACACCGGCATAACGGCGTTTCGAACCACCCAGCACCTTGATGCACTGCACGCGACGTGCGCCAGAGTTATCGGCCGCATCAAGAACTGTCTGCATCTGAATCATGGCTTTATTCCCTGCTTGCCTTAGCGGTCTGCCGCACGTTCAACAACGTTGACGACAGCCCACGACTTGTTCTTTGAAATCGGCTTGCACTCAGAAATCGCAACGCGATCGCCGGGCTTGCACTCATTAGCCGCATCATGTGCCAACACTTTGGTGGTACGGCGGATGTATTTGCCGTACATCGGGTGTTTGATCAGGCGCTCGATGGCAACCGATACGGTCTTATCCATCTTGTCACTGACAACACGACCGACAACAGTGCGCTGTTTTTTGGTTTCTTCAGTCATTACTTGTCACCCGCCGCACGTTTCATCTCGCTCAACACGGTCTTAACGCGCGCGATATCCTTACGAACACGTCCGTGTTCGTGGTGTTGCGCTAATTCACCGGTTGACCCACGCATCCGCAGATTGAATTGTTCGCGACGCAGCTCAATCAGCTCGTCGTTCAATTCTTCAACCGATTTCTTTCTCAAATCTTCAGCTCGCATCACATCACCTGTCGCGTTACGAACGTGGTCGCGAACGGCAGCTTGGCGGCCGCAAGGCGGAACGCTTCGCGTGCGATCTCTTCACTGACACCTTCCATCTCGTACAGCACGCGGCCCGGTTGAATCTGGCATACCCAGTACTCAACGTTGCCCTTACCTTTTCCTTGGCGTACTTCCAGCGGCTTCTTGGTGATCGGCTTGTCCGGGAATACCCGAATCCAGATCTTGCCGCCGCGTTTGATGTAACGCGTCATAGCACGACGAGCGGCCTCGATCTGACGAGCCGTCATGCGGCCGCGACCGGTTGCCTTCAAGCCGTAAGTACCGAATGCCACGGTGCTGCCCCGAAGAGCGAGCCCGCGGTTGCGGCCCTTATGCTGTTTGCGAAATTTTGTTCGTTTTGGCTGTAACATCGTTTTTCCGTGAGTTATTCCGCGGCGGCCGCTTCTTCAACAACCGGCTCGGGTTTCTCGAAAATTTCACCTTTGAAGATCCAGACCTTCACGCCGATCACACCGTACGTGGTGTGCGCTTCAGCAACGCCGTAGTCGATATCGGCACGCAGCGTGTGCAGCGGAACACGACCTTCGCGATACCACTCCGAACGTGCGATCTCAGCGCCATTCAATCGGCCGCCGACCTTCACTTTGATGCCCTCAGCACCGACGCGCATGGTGTTGGTTACGGCACGCTTCATGGCGCGGCGGAACATCACACGACGTTCGAGCTGTTGAGCGATACCTTCTGCCACCAGCGTGGCATCCAACTCCGGCTTACGTACTTCCGAGATGTTGATGCGAACATCCGCGATGTTCATACCGACCATCTTGGCGACTTCAGCACGCAGCTTCTCGATATCTTCACCTTTCTTGCCGATCACGATGCCCGGGCGAGCCGTATGGATCGTGATATTGGCTTTCTTCGCCGGACGCTCGATCGCAATCTTGCTTACGGACGCGTCCTTGAGCTTCGCTTTGATGAACTTACGCAGTTCATGGTCGCTGCGAATGTACTCAGGAAAGGTTGCCGTATCGGCATACCATTTCGACGTCCAGTCCTTGACGATGCCAAGGCGAATACCTGTTGGATGTACTTTTTGACCCATAATTACTCGTCCGCCACTTGAATCGTGATGTGGCTGTTTCGCTTGATAATGCGTGCGCCGCGGCCTTTAGCGCGAGCACGGTAGCGGCGATACGTCGGTGCTTCATTGACTTCAATCGTCGCTACTTTCAATTCATCGATGTCGGCACCGTGGTTGTGCTCCGCGTTGGCAATCGCCGACTCGAGCAGCTTCTTCACGATGCGCGCGCTTTTCTTCGGCGTGAAGGTGAGCGTACGCAGTGCTTCGTCGACAGACTTACCGCGAATGGCGTCGGCCATCAGGCGGCATTTCTGCGGCGAAATCCGTGCGTAGCGAAGTGTTGCTGACGTTTGCATTGTCTTAACTCCTCACCTACTTCGTCTTACGATCACCGGAGTGACCGCGGAACGTGCGCGTGCCAGCAAACTCACCGAGTTTGTGGCCAACCATGTTTTCGGAAATCAGTACCGGCACGTGCTGACGACCGTTGTGTACTGCAATCGTCAAACCCACCATGTCCGGCAATACCATCGAACGACGCGACCAGGTCTTGATCGGACGACGGTCATTCGTTTTCGCCGCTTCGGCAACTTTCTTCGCCAAATGCGTATCGACGAACGGCCCTTTTCTCACACTACGTGGCATGTTCTATTCCTACTTCTTCCGTTTGCGCCGACGCACAATCATGTTGTCGGTACGCTTGTTCGAACGTGTCTTGGCGCCCTTGGTCGGCGTGCCCCACGGGCTCACCGGATGACGACCACCTGAGGTACGACCTTCACCACCACCATGCGGGTGATCGACCGGGTTCATCGCAACACCGCGAACCGTCGGACGGACACCGCGCCAGCGTTTAGCGCCAGCCTTACCGAGCTTGCGCAGGTTGTGCTCACCATGACCCACCTCGCCAATCGTGGCGCGGCAATCGACGTGAATCTTGCGCATCTCACCCGAGCGCAAACGCAACGTTGCGTAGGCGCCTTCACGAGCCGCGAGCTGTGCGGAACCGCCGGCGGAACGCACCAGCTGACCGCCCTTGCCGGGCTTCATTTCTACGTTGTGAATGACAGTACCGACCGGAATTGCACGCAGCGGTAGTGCGTTACCCGGTTTGATCGGCGCATCTTCGCCGCTTGCGACCGGCGCGCCGGCCTGGATGCCTTTCGGCGCCAGGATGTAGCGGCGTTCGCCGTCGGCGTATTTGATCAGAGCGATGTGCGAGCTGCGATTCGGATCGTACTCGAGTCGCTCAACCACGCCCGGGATACCGTCTTTGTCACGCTTAAAATCGATAATGCGGTAACGCTGCTTATGACCACCGCCTTGATGACGAACCGTGATACGACCGTTGTTGTTACGACCGCCCTTGGACGTCTTCTTGTCCAGCAAAGCGGCGTGCGGCTTGCCTTTGTGCAAGCCCGGCGTCTTCACGCTGACGACAAAACGGCGTCCTGCAGAAGTCGGTTTGGCTTTATGTAGTGACATGGTGAGACCTATTCTCCGCCAAACATCGATTCGATCTGGCTGCCATCAGCCAAACGAACGTATGCCTTTTTCCAGTCTTTGCGACGACCCTGCGTACGTCCAAAGCGTTTGTTTTTACCTTTGACGTTCAACGTTTTGATGTCTTTAACCCGCGTTTTCGGGAACAACAGCTCCACCGCCTGGCGAATCTCGTCTTTGGTTGCGTCAACGCGTACTTTCAGTACGACCTGGTCAACCTGTGACGCGAGGTGCGACTTTTCCGACACGTGCGGGCCGCGAATCACCGTCATCAAACGTTCGTGATGCGTCTGGCTCATGACAGGCGCTCCTCAATCATCTTCAGCGCCGGCAGCGTCACCAACACTTTTTCGAAGCGAATCAAAACCACCGGATCCATCGCCGCCACGTCGCAAACGCCGACGTCGGGCAGGTTGCGAGCTGCGAGGAACACGTTCTCGTCGAACGCTTCGTTCAAAATCAATACGCTGCTGAGATCCATGTCTTTCAACTTGGTGGCCAGCAGTTTGGTTTTCGGCGCTTCGAGGGTCAGCTCGTCAACGATGACCAGACGGTCCTGACGAATCAGCTCAGAGAGCACCGAACGCATCGCCGCGCGATACATTTTCTTGTTGACCTTTTGGTCGAACTTGCGCGGCTGTGCCGCGAAGGCACGACCACCGCCGACCCAGATCGGGCTGCGGATCGTACCGGCACGCGCGCGGCCCGTACCTTTCTGACGCCAGGGCTTGGCACCGCCACCGCGAACCGCAGCGCGGTTCTTTTGTGCTTTGGTACCGGCGCGGCCACCTGCGAGGTAAGCCGTAACCACCTGGTGAATCAGGGCTTCATTAAATTCGGCGCCGAATGCTGCGTCTGCAACATCAACCGAACCTTTGCCTGCCATCTTCAATTTCATCGGAGTGCCCCTTACGCCTTGATCGCCGGACGGACAAAGACTTTGCCGCCACGATGACCCGGGACTGCACCCTTGATCAGCAGAAGATTACGCTCGGCATCGACTCGAACCACTTCGAGGTTCTGAATCGTGCGGCGCACGTTACCCATGTGGCCCGACATTTTCTTACCTTTGAAAACGCGTCCTGGTGTCTGGTTTTGACCGATAGAACCCGGTGCGCGATGCGACAGCGAGTTACCGTGCGTGGCGTCTTGCGTACGGAAGTTGTGACGCTTAACCGTGCCAGCAAAGCCTTTACCGATGGAGGTACCGACGACGTCGACCTTCTGGCCGGCTTCGAAGATATCGACCTTCACTTCGCCACCCTTCTCAAACTCGCCTTCGTCGGCATCGTCGAGACGGATTTCGGTGATGAGGTCGCCGGCTTCAACCTTCGCTCCAGCGAAGTGGCCGGCTGCAGGTTTGGACACGCGGGAGGGCTTCTTCTCGCCAGCAGTTACCTGCAGCGCACGATAGCCGTCACTCTCCACGGTCTTAACCTGGGTAATCCGGTTTGGCTGTGCCTCAATCACGGTGACCGGGATTGACTCCCCTTCCTCCGTAAAGACACGTGTCATGCCGCACTTGCGGCCAACAAGACCCATTGTCATGTTCACAACTCCGCGCCGACTACGATTGGCCAGCGCCAAAACTTAAAAAATCTCTTTCACCGACCCGACTACGATTGGCCTGGTCTGTAATTCACGCATCCTTCAGACACGCGAAAGGGCCAGCCATCGCGGAGAACATCATGTTCTCGTGCTCTGGGGCTGACCCTGCTCCGAGTCGAGCATCTGCTCGGCCCGGCAGTTCCGGGATTTGCCGTGTCGCCTTCGATTTCCCGGCGACTGATATTTTTAAGCGCCACCTGGGCTAAGCCCTTGTGACGCCTTGTGCCAAATCAGCCGACTCCCGGCCCGGCCTGATCCAGCGAGCCCGCCATTATACGCCCGAGTTACCGTAACGCAACCTTTTTGTGGCTGAAATAACAGGTTTTTTAGTCAATAAAAACAGTTAGTTACGGAATCTTCCGTCATCCGGCGACAAAAAGGGGGCGAGCCGCAGGGGCTGAGTGCACGGAGCGCCTGAAAAGCAGCCCGATTAGCCGCTATGACGGCGGAGATTCGGCAGATTCAGGTGCCGATCCGGCAATTAGCCGGAACACCAGGCTCACTGCCAGACCGCAGGTGACCATGATCGAAGTGAACTCGGAGTCGCTTTTGAACCCAATAAGGCCACCCAACACTGCCCCGGCGACTGCATAGATACTATGTGCAAATCGCTTAACCCTCATATCGACGTCGCATTTAACAGCGCGCCTACTCCGGCCAGCGTATCGGGTCGGTCGCGAAGTCTTCTGCGACGAGCCGTTCCAAAAATGAAAACGACCCAGGAGAGGCATCCTGCACCTCCTCCCATACGGTATGGAAAGCGGGCTTCGAAAGATGGCTCTTGATGCCCGCACACCAATCTCGCCAGGTATCCAACCGCACGCGCTTCTTTTTACGCAAAAACGCCTGCTCGTTGCACAGGTCGAGATAGTTGTAGATCAGCTCTCGGGTTTCGGGCCATTGGGTGGCCGGAACGGTACGCCCAATCAGCGCGTCGACAGGAATGTCTTTGGCGAGGCTGCGATATTGTTGATCGAGTGAATCTTCGAACTGGGCCTGGGCAATTTTGGCGCCCTGGCGAATTTCCCAAACGCCGACACCGACGAGTATCGCTGTCGCAATCGATGCCAGTGTGTTCCAGTCGATCAGTTCGTATCCCCATTTACGTATCTTTTTGAAACAAAGATATGGGGACGAATTGGGAAATTTCTAGTTAACGCCTAACTCGATCGCAAGATTTTTTCCATTGCCTTGCCACGGGCCAGCTCATCAATCATTTTGTCGAGATAGCGGATCTCTCGCATCAGCGGTTCGTCAATCTCTTCTACCCGCACACCGCAAACAACACCCTTTATTAACTCGCGGTTGGGATTGAGCTTGGGGGCGCTGTCGAAGAAAGCTTCAAACGTCGATTCGTTTTTGATCTCTTTGTCGAGGCTTTTCTGAGTATGCCCGGTCAGCCATCGGATAATCTCATCCACTTCAGCTTTCGTCCGACCCTTTTTCTCTGCCTTCTGAACATACAAGGGATAGACCTTGCCAAAGATCATGGTGTAGATGCGATGTTTGGCCATGACTTTGAGTCACTCCTCAAGCAGAAAGGTTATTCGCAGGGTCATCCCTGGTGTTTCGACGATCACGCCGTTCTCAAGCCTTGGCGCGTAGCGAAACATTTTGACCGCACGCGTTGCTGCTGCTTCAAAGACCTTGTCACTGGACTCAGTAACCACAACGTCACGCAATGTTCCGTCCTTTTGCACGGTGAACGAAAACTCGACGTAACCATCAAGATTCTTGTCCAGCGCTTCGGCTGGATAGATCGGCGCGTACCGAACTTGCGGAAAGTAGGTACTAAGATCATCTACTTCTGCCGGGCTAAGATCGGGTTCGTCTGCCGCTAGCACGACGCCCAAACACATCAACAACAATAATGACCAAATCTTCATTGGTGCAAAACTCCGACTACTCGACGCCGCTGGCGATGATCCTACCCAAGGGTTTGCTAAAGACGATAAGCAAAACGCCGGGAACCAACCCCATACCGAGAAGCAACGATAAAAACCCACCCATATATGTTGGCATCGTTGTCGCAATGTAAGCAGCCTGAATAACGGCAAACGTGCACAATAAGACACCAATGAGGCGAAAGCAGATGCAGCTCAGTCCTGCGTAGGTCATTTCAATCCCTCCCGATTGATTGCTTCTCTGAGAGTGTAGCAGCAGGAATCAGGAATGCCGGAAAATACGCAGCCCCACACCCGAGTGCGACGCAAGCTCAAAAGGCGAATTCAAAATATGCAAAGAAAAGCCACAGAGGGAGAAACGCCGCAAGTACGCCGAATACCTGTAGAAAACGGCTCGGCATTCTCGGCGTCAGATACGCGAGAAACATGTAGATCCCGCCATTAAAAAGAGCGCCAGCGACATGAAATAACGGACCTATGTGGAATGGCAAAAAACTCGTTGCAAAGTAACCCGGCGCAACCAGAAACAGACAATAAATTGGGACGGCCCGATACGGTGTGTATTGCAGCCAATCCCAAGCGACGATTGGCACCGTCACCGCCAACATCCCAATAATAAACCAGGTCATCGGACGGCGAAGCGCTGGGATTCCGTCAACGTCTGTATCGTACGCCAATATTGATGCTTCTTTGACTCCGGCTGTCGTAACGGGCGTTCGAGCGCCATCGAGCAACTTGATGTCCAATGCTCGGTCAATTTTTGGCGCGAGCTCTTCTTCCCAGTCACGCCGGTCAAATGCTATTGCGGCGTCAAGGTTGCGATCGTTGCGCCGAGGATATAACTCTATCGCAATATCCAGATCGCTCCGCGGCCCAGCATTATTCTTCGCGACACTCCCGAATATGAAGATTGTCTTTATTCTCGGCTTGCTTCTCCCAAAGAGCCGGAGCGTTCTAATAGCGCCTCTAACGAAGCGAGGCCGAAACAAGCTCTTCAGGTCATGAAGAACTCGATTCGGCCTCATTGTCTTGCCGTCTTTCTTGCTGGGCGATTAGTTCAGTTTGATCTGAACGTCAACACCCAGTTCGCCCGACTCAAGGTCGAAAAAGTGCATGACGTGATCGCGAACTGACCTTTAGTGCCCAAGCAGGTAATCAGTTCAACTTAATTTGAACGTCAACACCCGCAGGCAATTCAAGCTTCATGAGAGCGTCAACCGTCTTGTCGGTCGGGTCAACGATGTCCATCAAACGCTTGTGCGTACGGATCTCGTATTGGTCACGCGCGTCTTTGTTGACGTGAGGAGAGATCAGAACGGTGTAGCGTTCTTTTTTCATCGGCAGCGGAATCGGGCCTTTGACTGTGGCGCCGGTGCGCTTCGCCGTATCGACGATTTCACGTGCTGAGTTGTCGATCAAACGATGGTCGAAAGCTTTCAGACGAATGCGAATGTTTTGATTAGTAGCCATGTTAGTAATCTTATCTTGTTAGTTCATTTGAGGCATCGACCAAAACCGTAGTCATCGCCTATACAAAGTGCTAGTTATCGATCGATGTTCTACCTTAGTCGAGAATCTTTGCAACCACGCCGGCGCCGACAGTACGGCCGCCTTCACGGATAGCAAAGCGCAAGCCGTCTTCCATCGCGATCGGTGCAATCAGTTCCACAACCATCTGCACGTTATCGCCCGGCATCACCATCTCCGTACCTTCCGGCAACTCAACCGCACCCGTTACGTCCGTCGTACGGAAGTAAAACTGCGGACGATAGCCCTTGAAGAACGGCGTGTGACGACCACCCTCGTCTTTGGTCAAGATGTAAACCTCTGCCTCGAACTTGGTGTGCGGCGTGATCGATGCCGGCTTGGCCAATACCTGACCGCGCTCAACCTCTTCACGCTTGGTGCCACGCAGGAGTACACCCACGTTGTCACCCGCCATACCCTGGTCCAGCAACTTGCGGAACATCTCAACACCCGTACAGGTGGTCTTCTCGGTGTCTTTAATACCGACAATCTCAATCTCGTCGCC
>JBCCEH010000007.1:0-160939 GCA_039030375.1 Pseudomonadota bacterium
GCCGTGACGCCGTAAGGCTCGTACACCGTAAAGTCAAAGTAGTCGGCGCCCAGCGGAATTGATCGCCCTTCAACCGTCTCCGCCTGATTGCCGTAGTACTCGAAGTACCGCGCCGCGCCCTCCACTTCGGTGTGCGATTCCCACAATGGCTTGCCGCTTTCGAGCGTTAGCGCGCGGGCGATTTCATCTTTGTGCTCCAACAAGTATTCGCCCATTCGCCGCACCATCCGACCGCGCTCGACCGGACGCAAATCGCGCAGCGCTCCGGACTCATGGCAACGCTTGGCGGCGGCAACCGCTCGATCAACATCGTTGGCATCAGCCAGTGCTTGCTCCGCCACTGCGCGACCGGTCGCCGGGTCGTCAACCGTCAGGCGACCTGCGCCACCATCAACGAATTCGCCATCGATATAATTTTGCCAATACGTCTTTATTTCAGACATCGCCTACCGCCTCTCGCATCCATTGCTGCAATGCCTTAATGGAATGTTCGGAATGTACGCCGCCTTTCGGATCCAGCACTAACGGTCCGGGGTTATAGCCACGACTGCTCAGTCCACGCTGCACTGACTCCACCAGGTGAATGTCTTCTTCGACGGTGGTGTCGCGATCTTGCTTGGCTAGTGCCCGCACGGCGTCGGATTCCGCACCATCGACGGTATACCAGCCTCGAATGACCTCGACCTGATCCACGTCGGTGGCGCGCCAGTGATAGGTATTCAGGACATTTCCGGGGTACACCTGAAACGAAAACGTTGGAAATAGAAACCACGATGAGTAGTCGCCGGCGTGTTGGTTTGCATCCAGGTCGATCTCGTAACTCATTTTGTCGAGATTCTGGCACTCCGTGGTATGCCTCAGACAATATCCTTGCGGTTGAATGTCGTAAGTTTCCGGCTTGATCACTCCGGTGGCAAATGTCGGATGGTTCACGCGGCAGTGGTAACACTCGGAGTAGTTCTCGACCGAGACTTTCCAGTTACACTTTTCGAAAACACTCACCCACTCCAGCGGTTTGAGTTTGTCGATCTGCGGCACGAACGCACTCAGCTCAGCGCGTACATTCGGAAACCAGGTGCCCATAGGTTCCGCATCCGGATCGAGGTTCACAAAAATGAAACCCAAGAAGACTTCGGTCTTAACCTGTGTGAGCCGGACGCTCTTGATATCGAAGTCCGGTACCGATCGAAGATTGAGCCCCGACCGCAGTTGGCCATCCAACTCGTACGTCCAGGAGTGATACGGACAGGCGATTTGATTGGTACGACCACAGCCCTCGAGCAACTGATGGCCACGGTGCTGACACACGTTATAGAACGTTCGAATTTCATCGTCTTTACCGCGCACGCAAATGAGATGCTCATCACCGACGACGAAACTAAAGTAGTCACCCGGCGATTCGAGCGCGGAAACATGACCCGCAAATTGCCAAGTGCGAGCGAACACCTTGTCCAATTCGGCGGTGTAGATCTCCGGATCCGTGTAGTAGCGCGCCTCGAGCGAACGTATGACCGCGTCCTGATCAGTCATCGCTCGACGCCTCGTAAATGCCGAGTTCGGTGCGACGATCGTGGAAGCGGCCAATGTTACGAATCACGTTTGGACTTGCATCGGCAATGACGAACGCCATTAACGTCTCCAGCAAGGCGCCGGCGGCAATGGTCGACGTAAAAAACTGTGGCGAGTCAGTCTGTACGACAAAGCTATGCGGCATGCCCGCCACCAACGGCGATGCCGGACTATCGGAGATTCCGACGATCGTCGCGCCCTGCTCGTGAGCGATACCGACCGCCTCCAACACATCGGTTCGATAGGGCTTAAAGGTCATGGCAATTAACACATCATCCGGCCCGGCACGTGCAATATCATCGATCGCCAAACCGCCATCGCGCGGTATCGCAACCACGTTTTCCAGCGCCATATCCGCCAGGTACGCAAAACTTCGTGCCAACGTATGGTTGAGACCAACACCGAGTACGTAAGTCTGCCGTGCTTCCACCACGGCATCGGCGGCGGCTTTGATGCGGTCCGCATCGGTGTCGGCAAAAGTCTGTTCGATATTGGTAATCGCACTCGACGCCATACTGGCGAACAGACCACCATGTTCACCCTCTTTGGACAATGACTGCAGCCAGCGCGCTCGATCGGGAAATGTCGGTTGCCCGGCGCGAATTTCTTCACGAAACGGTTCACGAAATTCGTCATAGCCCTCAAAACCGACGGTGCGCGCCATACGCACGAAAGTATTTGGCTTGACCTTAGCCGCTTCGGCGATTTCACGGATCGAACTCACACCAACATCGTTGGGGTTCTCCAGCACGTACGCCGCCGCCTTGCGCGTCTCTGGTGTGAGCGTCGGCAGCTGCGATGCCAGCACCTCGAGAACCGTGTCTGAGGTGCCTGAATCCAGTGATGGTACAGACGTACTATTCATTGTTGACGATTGTACAAATGTGCGATAAACCTGTCTATTCGGGACGATGATCGTCCCCTGGGGGCGAGTCTAAATGACATCGACAGCAAATCGCACGGTACCGACCAACGCACGGGTGGTCATCGTGGGTGGCGGCATCATGGGTTGCGGCCTGGCCTACCACCTTGCGCATGAGGGATGGACGGACATCGTGCTGCTGGAAAAGGCGCAGCTGACGTCCGGGTCAACCTGGCATGCGGCCGGACAGATTACACATTCAACATCGAGCTTCAGCCTGGGCAAATGCGTCGACTACAACGTTGGCCTGTACTCCGGCGCCCTCGAGGCCGAGACCGAACAATCGGTGACCTGGCATGGCTGCGGTTCGTTTCGTCTCGCCTACGACGAAGATGAACTCGATTGGTTGCGCCACACGCTCAGCGTCGCCAAGTCGCTGCGATTCAATATCGAGCTGGTCAGCCCGGACCGCGTTCGCGAACTGCACCCTTTTTATAATCTGGATGGTGTGATCGGCGCGCTGCATACACCCGACGACGGTCACGTCGACCCGTCCGGCGTTACCAATGCGCTGGCGATTGGCGCGCGGCAACTCGGCGCAAAGATCATACGTCGCTGTCGCGCCACCGACATCCAACCGCAAGCGAACGGCGAGTGGAAAGTCAGCACCGAGCTCGGCGACATCGTGTGCGAACATGTCGTCAACGCGGCCGGCACCTACGCGCGTCAAATCGGCGAGTGGAGTAATTTGCAGCTGCCGATGACGTCGATGACCCACCATTACTTCATTACCGACACGGTTCCTGAGTTCCGCGATCTCGAAACGGAACTGCCGGTCATTCGCGATGACAAAAAAGTGTCGGGCTACATTCGCATGGAGCAAAAGTCTGGACTGATCGGCATTTACGAAAAAGAGAACCCCAACGCGGTGTGGATCGATCACTGCCCTTGGGAGGCCGAGAACGAACTGTTCGACCCTGACTACGATCGCGTCATGCCGTGGCTGGAGAACGCCATGGACCGGATGCCGATTTTCGCCGAGCTCGGTATCAAGCGCGACATTCACGGCGCAATCTCACATCCACCGGACGGCAATCCCCTGGTAGGACCGGCTCCCGGAGCGCGTAACTATTGGTGTTGTTGCGGCACACAAATCGGTATCGGTTGGGGCCCGGGCCTGACGCGCGAGCTGGCGCGGTGGATGGTGCACGGTGCCGCCGATATTTCCATGCGCGAGTACGATCCAAGGCGTTTTGGCGAATACGCCACCAAAGACTGGCAGGTGATTAAGGCGAAGGAAGACTACACGCTGCGCCACGAGATCCCGTTTCCGCATTTCAATCGACTCGCCGGACGCCCGGTGAAACCCGGCCCCTTGTACCAACGACTGCAGGCGGACGGCGCCGTATTTGAGGAAGTCTTCGGCCATGAACGGCCACGCTGGTTCGCTGGCGATGGCGTCGAGCAGCGTGACCACTATTCATTCCGGCGCAATGAAGTTCACGACCGGGTTGCACTCGAGGTACAGGCGGTTCGCGAACGTGTTGGCATTATGGACATCACCGCGTTTTCTAAAATCGAGGTCATTGGCAGTGACGCGGCGCCGTTTCTCGACTCGATCATTGCCAACCGGTTACCGAGCAAAGTGGGCGGGATTATTCTTACGCACCTTCTCAACGAACGTGGTCGGATCGAGATCGAACTTACGATCGCACGATTTGCCGAGGACCGGTACTACCTGACCTGCGCTGCCTTCTTTGAACAACGTCTGCTGGATCACCTCAATACGTACGCGGGTGAGCAGCGCATCACGATTCGCAACCGCTCCAGCGAATGGTCAGCGATCGCGTTACAAGGACCGCGTTCGCGCGACGTGCTCGCTGCGACCACGCCCGCCCCGCTCGACAACGCGAGTTTTCGCTGGCTTTCGGCACAGCAAATCACTATAGCCGGACAGGACATGTGGGCCATGCGTTTGTCCTACGCCGGTGAGCTAGGTTGGGAAATCCACGGTCCTGCAGAACAAATGCTGGCCGTTTATGAGGCGCTGTGGACCTCGGGACAACCACATGGCATCGCCAACTATGGCTCATTCGCGATGAACGCCATGCGCATGGAAAAAGCCTTCCCCGGCGCCAGCGAACTTACTAACGAGGTGACCTTGCCAGAGGCGAACGTCATGCGGTTCGTGAAGATGGATAAAGCTGACTTCATAGGGCGCGATCGTACCGAATTGAGTCTCACTGATGACTTGCCGTGGGTGTGCGCCTACCTCAGCATTGAGGCCGATGGTGAAATCGATGGCCATGGCGGTGAAGCGGTGTTACTCAACGGCGAGGTGGTGGGCTCAACCACCTCGGTGGCCTATGGACACAGCGTTGGCGGTATCTTGGCCTTCGCGTATCTGCAGCCGCGCGCGGCAGCCCCAGGTACTAAACTGGAAGTGTTGCTGATGGGTACTACCCGATCTGCAACCGTGCTGGCCGATGCGGTTTATGACCCGGAAAACGAACGACCACGCGCCGACGCGTCAATGGAACAACAAAGCGCCTGACGATGAAAATATCCGCCATCGACGTTTACCGGGTACCGCTGACCAGCCACGAAACGTATTACATGTCGGACGGAAAGACCTGTGCGACCGTCGATACGATGGTGATCAAAGTCAGTACCGATGTCGGCATTGTCGGTTGGGGCGAGGTCTGCCCGATTCCGCACTATCTACCGGCGTACGCGAACGGCGTGATCCCGGTCATCGCCGAACTCGAAGAAGTCTTAATCGGTGCGGACCCGCGCGGCGCCGAATCACTGATTCGTCGTTGTGATTGGGCATTGCAAGATCACCGCTACGCCAAGTCGGCACTCGACATTGCGTTTTGGGACATCACGGCCAAGGCGGCCGACATGCCGCTGCATGCGCTGCTCGGCGGCAAGCTCGTCGATACCGTGCTCACCTATCATTCGATTACCTGTACTGACCCGGCGCGGATGGCCGATATTGCGCGTGAGCATCTCGGCGACGGCATACGCCAGTTTCAAGTAAAAATCGGTTCCGACGACAATTGGCAACGCGACGTTGAGCGCATCGCTGCAGTACGTGAGGCGGTAGGCGATGAACCTATCGTTTATGCCGATTGGAACGGTGGCACTACTCCGGTCGAGGCGATCCAAGTCGGTCACGCCGTCAAAGATCTACAGGTCATGCTCGAAGAGCCCTGCGGCTCAATTCCGGCGAATGCCGAAGTCCGGCGCAACACCTTGTTACCGATGAAGCTGGATGAGTCTGCACACGACACCCGCTCGTTGCTCGATGGCAGTGCGGCCGGATGCATGGATGTAGTGGCGCTGAAGTTATCGAAGTTTGGCGGCTTAAGCGCGCTGCGGCGAGCTCGCGATCTGTGTCTGCATCTGAAAACAAAGATGGTTATTGAAGACACTTGGGGCAGCGATATCGCCACCGCGGCGGCCGTTCATCTCGCCATGACCGTGCCACCCAAATTTGTCTTCAACGTCTGCGATCTGTCCGGCTATGTGAGTCCGCATATCGCGACCGACGGCCCACTCCGCAACAACGGCGAGCTTACTATCGGCGATGCACCGGGCCTCGGTATTTCAATTGACGAGTCGGCCCTTGGTGAGGCTGAGCTTCGTCTGAGGTAACCCGTGTCCACAGCGATTCCAACAACAATGCGCGCTATGGTTTTAACCGGCCATGGTGGGTTGGAGAAAATCGAATTTCACCAGAATTGGCCGACACCCGTGCCGACACCCGATCAGGTGCTGATCAAAGTCGGCGCTTGCGGACTCAACAATACGGATGTGAACACGCGGTCGGGCTGGTATTCGAAAGCGGTGTCCGAAGCGACCACCGGCGGTGCCTACGATACGGTGGACACTACCGATCCGACCTGGGGCGGTGCACCACTGACCTTTCCCCGCATCCAGGGCGCCGACGTTGCCGGCGTGGTGGTCGCGACCGGCAACAACGCCGACCCGGCATTGATCGGGCGGCGCGTGCTGGTCGATGCCTGGTTGCGTGACTGGTCAGCACCGGAGAACAAAGATGGTACCGGCTATTTCGGTTCGGAGTGTGATGGTGGCTACGCCGACTACACCGTCGCTGACCGTCGCCAGGTGTTTCCCATCGACTCCGATCTTTCCGACGCGGAGCTGGCGACGTTCTCTTGCTCTTACAGCACGGCTGAAAATTTGCTCGCGCGCGTACACTGCGCCGCGAACGATCGGGTTCTAATCACCGGCGCCTCGGGCGGCGTTGGCTCGGCATTAATCCAGCTTGCAAATCGCCGCGGCGCCATGACGATCGCACTCGCCAGCGACGCTAAGCATGCGGCAGTTAGCGCACTCGACCCCGACGCGTTGTTGTCGAGGTCGCCACAAGACTTAGCCGGCGCGTTGGAGCAATCCACCGGTCATCGGTCTGTCACGGTGGTCGCTGACGTTGTTGGCGGCGCCTATTTCCCCACATTGATCGATGTCCTTGAGCGCGGCGGTCGATACGGTACGTCCGGCGCCATCGCCGGACCAATGGTCGATTTGGATCTGCGGACCTTTTATTTGCGCGACCTGACCTTTCACGGCTGCACGGTGACCGGACTCGATGTGTTTCCCAACCTAGTGAATTACATCGAACGCGGCGACATAAAGCCGATGCTGGCAAAGACGTTCGCGCTCGAGGATATGCATGCAGCGCAGCAGGCGTTCATCGACAAACAACATGCCGGCAACATCGTCGTCACTATGGACTGAGTTATGAAGATCCAGAGCATTTCGGTTTGGCTCAAGCCGCTACCCCTAAAGAAACCCTATTTCCTGTCCGGCGGCCGGCTTCGTTTCGACGCCCTGGACGCGACGTTTGTGAAGCTCGAGACCGATACCGGCGTCACCGGTTGGGGAGAAGGAACGCCATGGGGCCACACGTATCTACCCGCACATGGACCGGGCATTCGTGCCGGCATCGAAACGATGGCAGCCGCGATTATCGGTCTAGACCCACGAAACATCGAACAGGTCGAGCGTGCGATGGACCTCTGCTTGCCCGGGCACTTGTATGCGAAAGCGCCGATCGACATGGCGTGCTGGGACATCCTGGGTAAGGCGACCGGCTTATCCATCGCGACCTTACTCGGCGGCGCCGATAACCAACCGACACGCATCGTATCGTCGGTGTCGACCGGTGCACCCGCCGCGATGACCGCAGAAATCGATCGGTTTCGTGATCTCGGCTACCAAGCCCACTCGGTGAAAGTGGGGGCGGACGTTGCCCTCGACATCGAACGCATTCGCGCGATCGAATCGCATCGCACCAACGACGAAGCCATCCTTTATGACGTCAATCGCGCCTGGACGCGGGCCGAGGCGCTGCGCGTCATGAATGCGGTTCGCGACCTCGACGTCACGTTTGAACAACCGTGCGAAACGCTCGACGACATAGCAGCGATTCGCCCACTCACCGGCGCGCCGATCAGCATCGACGAATCACTGGTCACCTATCACGATGGGCTGCGCGTAGTTGGTGACGGTAGTGGTGAAATATTCAATATCAAGATCAACCGTGTCGGCGGTTTGACCAAGGCGCGACGCCTACGCGACTTAGCACTCGCAAACGGTATCCAGATGTACATCATGCCGACCGGCGGCACGGTTCTCGCGGATACCGAGTCGACACACCTTGCCCAAACCATCCCCACCTTTGCGCGACTCGGCTGCTGGTCCTGTCAGGACATGATCGAAGACGACCCCGCGCCTGGCCGCGGCGCACGCAATGATCACGGCTCGTTGGTTGTCGATGACGCGCCCGGACTGGGCGTCGAACCCGACCCGACCTGGTTGGGTGATCCCCTCACAGTCTACGAGTAGCGCTTCCGATGACGCATAGCAACGAACACGATGCCGCCTGGATTCAGGACATGCACGCGAACCACTACCTGCAGAGTTGGTCGGTGCAGGGCAGCACGCCGGTCGTCATTACGGGCGGTGAAGGCAGTTGGTTTTGGGATAGCGACGGTAAACGCTATCTGGATTTCCAATCGCAACTCGTCAACTTGAGCCTGGGTCACCAACACCCGCGCATTGTCGATGCGATTAAGCGACAAGCAGAAACTTTGTGTTACATCGGGCCGAGCATGGGGTCGGATGTTCGTTCGGAACTGGCGCACCTCATGTCGGAAATCACGCCGGGCGATCTCACCGCGACGTTTTTTACCACCGGTGGTGCGGCCGCCAATGAAACGGCCGTACGCCTGGCTCGGCATTACACCGGGCGTCATAAGATTATTGCCCGATATCGGTCGTATCACGGCGCGACCGGCGGCGCGCTGAGTTTGACCGGCGACCCGCGCCACCATCTAACACGCGCCGATATGCCGGGCGTCGTTCGCATGCAGGATCCCTACCCGTACCGGCCTCCCAGCGGGCATGCGGATGCCGCAGATTGCCCGGTTTGTCAGGGCAGTCCGCACCTGGAAGAGATCCTGATGTTTGAGAATCCGGACAGTGTTGCTGCAGTGATTCTCGAAACCGTGGTCGGCACCAACGGGTTAATCGTGCCGCCACACGGTTACTTACAGGCGATTCGCACGACTTGTGATAAGTACGGCATCTTGCTGATTCTCGATGAGGTGATGGCCGGTTTTGGACGCACTGGCAAATGGTTCGCCTGCGATCACTGGGACGTCGTCCCAGACATTCTCGTCGGCGCCAAAGGCATCAACTCAGGCTATGTACCGTTGGGCACGATGACCGTGTCACAAGACATCGCCGATTGGCTAAAAAACTATAGCTTCCCCGGCGGCCTAACCTATGCCGGTCACCCACTCGCCTGCGCTTCCGGTGTCGCCGCAATACGCGCGATGCAAGACGAAGACACGCTTACCAACGCGACTGCAATGGGCAATCTGCTGCGCGATGAATTGGAGGCTCTCGCGGCAAAGCATCCCAGCATCGGCGAGGTCCGCGGTCTAGGTTTGTTTAACGCCATCGAGCTGGTCAAAGATCGGAGCACCCGTGAACCATTGGTGCCGTTCGCAGCCAAGGGCGACGCGGCTGCGCCGATGACCGCGATGATGAAGTTCGCGATGCAGGAGGGCCTGTACTTGTCCTTCTTTTCCAACGTCATTCGCCTGACACCGCCACTCAACATCTCCGAGCACGACATTCGCATCGGCCTGGAAATCCTGGATCGGACGCTCGAAATCGCTGACCGAGCAACCGTATGAGCTATCGCAAGGCCGAGCATTGGAAAAACCCGGACAACAAGCTGTTTCCGTATCAGGTTGGTTTTACCTGCCCACCGCATGATTTCGACGCAGCACCGAGCGACTTTCTGCGCATGGCACCCGACTCGGTCGGCGTGCACGGCTGGATGTTGCACGTACCCGATTATCAACATCAGTTGGCGCAACGGCGGCAAAACTTTCAGCTGTTGGAAGACTTTGTTCACTGCATGGCAAACAACGGTGTCGATGCCTGCGGTCAGGTCGGCTCCAATTGGGTTCATGCGTCCGGTCTCGGCGTAGACGGCATTCGCCAGTTCTGTGAGCGTCTCAGCGATACCTACGAAACGCCGTTTCATATGGCGGGCTATGCGATGGTCGAAGCGCTACGCGATCAGAACATTGAAAAAGTGGCGCTCAACGCTGCGTACCACTGGCCTGCCTGGTGGCAAGGAACCGTCGACTTCCTTCGCGAAGCGGGATTCGACGTTGTCTGGGCCGGCAATTTTGTCGATCAGGGCTGGTTCGACACGCAGGAAGCCGTCAATCAGTGCATCTGGTGTTTTGATGGCGACCTCGCAAAGAAAAGTTTTGCTTACGTGGCCGATAAGGCACCGAACGTCGACGCGTATCTGATCAACGGAATGTGCAACTTCCGCCGCGCTGCAGACGGTCTTGCACAGCGGCCGGTCTCACTCGAAGTCGACATCGAAGCCATGCTGGGCAAGCCGATGATCAGCCACGACAACGCGCTGTACTGGCGTCTTTTTAAGACCCTTGGCATTGCGCCAACCACCGAGCAGGGACAACTGCTGTCTTCATTATCGGACCAAAGCCATGCATAAGATTGTCGCGGTTTGGGCGGTACCTCGATCCACTTCGACCGCATTTGAGTGGATGATGCGTCAACGCGGTGATCTCGATTGTCTGCATGAACCTTTCGGCGAAGCCTGGTACCAAGGCGAAACGCCGCTGTGGTTTCGATTTCAGCCCGGCGACAAAACCACGCCGGGTCTGACTCTCGAGTCAGTGTGGGAAGACCTGCAACGACGAGCGACATCTCAGCCGGTTTTCATCAAAGATTTTCCACACTACATCGCTCACCTCTGGAACCCGGAATTTCTCAGCCAATTCACGCACGCATTCTTGATTCGCGATCCGGCGAAGACCATCACATCGATGTACGACAAATGGCCGGACTTTCACGATGGCGAGGTCGGGTTCCCGGAACAACGCGCGCTGTTTGATTTGCTATGGGCGTTGCACGGTGAACCGCCACCCGTTATCGATAGCGACGATCTGCTGGAGAAGCCGGCTGAAATGGTGGCCGCATTCTGCGACGCGGTTGATATTCCATTTATACCTGACGCGCTGGAGTGGCAACCGGGCGGCGACCCGTCTGCCCACAGTTGGTGGGACGGCGGCTCGTTTCATAAGAACCTGGCGAACTCGACCGGGCTAAAGCCGCAGCAACGCCGCTACGTTGAGCTCGACAAGCTTCCCGAACGGGTCAAACGTGTGCATCGCCGTATGCGCCTGCACTACGATCGAATGTATGCGCATCGAATTCGAGTTTAGGCGCGACTTATCGGCATAATACGCCGATGCAAAATACTTCTGATTTCGCCGCCGTGTTGTTCGACATGGACGGCACGCTGATCGATACCGAACAACTCAACGAACCGATGATTAAGCGGGTGCTGGATGATGCCGGCCTTGAGTGCCCCGACTTCGATTGGCCGATTTTCTACGGTGTCAGTTGGGCCAACATTTCCAAACGCCTGGTCGCGGACGTACCTGGCGCCGCCGACATCGACCAGCTGCCGGAGAAACTCGCTGATACCTACGAACGGTTGTGCGCCGAAGAAACACTCACGCTCATCCCTGGAGCCGAAGAGGCTGTCAAAGCGGTATCCGCGAACAGCCTAACCGGCATCGTGTCGTCTAGTTTCAGCCACGTGATCGACGATCATATGCAACGCGTTGGACTGGCGTCGTATTTTAGCTGTCGTGCCGGCGCGGATCAGTACGGTCGCTATAAACCGGAGCCCGACGGTTACCTGTATGCCGCCGATTTGTTGGGTGTCGACCCAAAACACTGTTTGGCCTTTGAAGATAGCGAGGTGGGACTGCAAGCCGCACGAGCTGCCGGCATGACGGTGGTGGCGGTCACCTATCGCAGCAACGTTGCCCATCGTACCGACGAACTGGCGGATCACGCGATAACCGACTACTCGAGCTTTGACATGCGCTCGCTTACCTCGTTTCGTCGGGCAACGTAGCCATGACCCCGGCTGAAAACTCAGCAGCCAAAGACATCCGCATTCCGGCGCGTGACGGCTATGCTTTGGCGGCAACCCTGTATGCGACTGAAACGTCGAACGTAGTCGTCGTAATCAGCAGTGCAACAGCGGTACCGCGACAGTTCTATCGTCACTATGCGAACGCATTACAAACCGCCGGCTTTGCGGTCATCACCTACGACTACCGTGGTGTCGGTGAGTCGAAACCGGAAACGCTCAAAGGTTTCGAGGCACGAGCGCAGGATTGGGCACTCCTCGACACTGCAGGCGTGATCGATTGGCTACAGGTCAATCTGCGACCCAAAAATGTGTTCATTGTCGGCCACAGCTATGGTGGCCAAACTGCGGGCCTCCTGGATGTCGCTGACCAGATCGACGGCATGGTGACGGTGTCGGCGCAAAGTGGCTACTGGGGCGTACAACCCGGTTTCGAAAAATGGCGCACCGGCTTTCACGTCCATATCTCGATGCCGCTACTGAATAAAATTTTTGGTTATATGCCCTGGAGTCTGATCGCCGGCGGCGAAGATCTCCCCTACGGTGCCGCCAAGCAATGGACCGCGTGGTGCCGCGACCCGGAATACCTGCTCGGCGATGCCACCTTGCCACTGGAACGATTCGACGATTTTGTAGCGCCTGTACGCGCTTACAGCATCGACGACGATGTTTGGGGATCTGCGCGCGGCGTGGACGCGATGATGAAGGCCTATCCCAACGTCGAGCGCCACCATCTGATCCCCGCCGATCTTGGATTGGGTTTCATCGGCCATTTCGGCTACTTTCGCCCTGCTGCTGAAACTTTGTGGGCCGCCGACATTGACTGGTTTCGAACCACAATGACATCATCCTGACTTGCTCGGGAAAGCAGGCGTAGTGCACTTTTGCACTCGATTGGAAAATTTATGAAACGACTAGCAATAGCATTGCGCGCGGCGACGTGCGCGCTCATTTTGTGTACGACCTCATCGGCAGTGGCCGACGAGCTCCCCAACGAAACCACGGAAGGACTGATCCGCATTAAGGATGCGCCCTTTCAGGCGCTGTATTGGGCCGACGGAGAAATCAACGGCCAATATGAACGGGTGTGGCTGCTTGAAAGCCGAGCGATGTTCCCGGATGACTTCAAAGAACGGCTCGACGATGAAGCGGTCGGCGCCGGCAACCGCATCAAGGAAGCCGACATGGAAAAAGCGGCGACCGAACTGTGCGAGGACTTCGACGAAATTTTTCAGAAGACCCTTGAGAGAGACGGCTATGTATTTGCCGATAAGCTCGAACCGGGCGTGATTGCGCTACGGCCGGTCATCATGATTTACGAAATCGGCTCGCTGGAAACCAACCAGGTCCAGGGCCGCAGTGCGAGTGAACGTCTTTCCGTATCGATGACGCTGTTCATGCACGCGTTCGACTCAACGTCAAACCAAAAAATTGGTGAAATCATGGACGGGGTTGCATCGCGACAGGGTGTGGAGTCGCGGGTCACCCGGCGTGCGGAAATTCGTCGGCTGATGCGCAACTGGGCCAAGAGTCTGCTGAGCATCCTCGAACCCACTCGCACTGGTGCTGATCCGGCTTAAGCTTCACACAAATTGGTGATTTCCTAGAACAGCAGAGTTCGATTGGTGAGTCGCCTGCGCGACGCGCTACAATATAAAATATTCAGCCAACTCCCCGGCTGCTGTTGTGGCAAGAAAAGCCCTCGACGCACCGAGCGCGAGAATCAGTTAATCGTAATTTGGGACTGCACTTGCGAAGACGATGATCAGAACACTTGTTTCAGCGACGACAATATTCTTTGCGGGGGCGGTAGCGCTCGCGGCCGATGACTACCCTGATCAAACGCCTGACGGATTGACGCGTGATAACGCTGAACAAGATGTTGTGTTGTACTGGTTGGAGGATTCAAACCTTAGTGCCTACAACAAGGTACGGATCTTGGATTGCCAGGTCGCTTTCGAGGAACACTGGCAACGAGATTTTAATCGAAACGTCGCTGGGCCAGGCGGCCGTGTCTCTGATGAAGACATGGATGAAATTAAGACAAACCTCGCCGAAACAGTTCGAGCCGTCTTTAGTGAGGAGCTAAGTCAAAAAGGCTACCAGGTGGTCAGCAGTGTTGGTGAAGACGTATTGTTGCTACGGCCAGCCATCATGAATCTCGACGTGACCATGCCGCATCGACGAACACCCAAAGTCGATTTGTCTGTCGCGACATCAGCTGGTTCGATGACGTTCTACATGGAAGTTTACGATTCGGTGACCGTGTCGAAAATTGGGTTGCTTATTGATCAGGAAATTCTTCAAAGTAACTTAACGTACTCTGGTGGTTCACAAGCAACGACGAAGTCCGAGGTTTCGCATCTTATGCGCGGCTGGGTTGGAGAAGTGATCGAACGCCTGGACAACGCGCGCGCCAACTAGCGACGGCAACTAACTCCGAAAAACGCTCTCCGTTGACTTGCCCTCGGGCGGTCTCCACCAACAACCACTTGATACGAAACCCTATGTGTACGGATCGTCCCGGCGCGGACAACCCAAGCTGCGGCAGTATCAGCTCATCGGAAACACAATCTAGCGCTGCGGTGGAGGATAACCATCATATTGCGGCAACGCATCGGTAATCGGATACCAGTCGGCCTTATCGGCAACAAAAATATGGTCGGCCGGTGCGATTCCCGGCGCATCATCTAAGCAGCCGAGCGGAATCACCGCGACACCTCGTCCGGCGTCCAGTCTTGGCATCTTTGCACCACACAGCTCGCAAAATACTTGGGTGAAGTACTTCGCGTCGGGGACTTTGTATTCCTTTAGGTGTGTTTCACCCTGCAAGAACGTCACCGCGTCGTAGGCGGTAAAGCCGTTGGATGCGTGGGCGGCACCGCGACCGCGCCGACAGCGCGCGCAGTGACAATGGTGGGCTGCTCGAAACGGCGTTTTTATATTCGCCTTGATCACGCCACAAAGGCAGCTGGCTCTTACTACCCCTTCGGGTGCTTCACCTTGCGGTGTATCTTCGACCCGTCCGTAACCGGACTCGACCGGATAATCATCATGCGCCGGAAGACCATTGCCGATTTCAGTCCATGGTGCTTTGTGCGCGACGAAAATATTGTAGTCCGCCGGCCGGCCTTGATCGTGTGGACCGGCAACGATGACGAAATAGTCCTGGTGAACATTACCGTCCGCACTTACGCCGCCAAATGGCACCACTGAACCGCAGTCGCCACAGAAATGTCGATCCAGGATATCGGACGAATCGTAGGTGACAATAGCGTCTCGGCCGCTCACCCAATGAAAGTGGTCCTTATCGACCCGCCAATAGGTGGCAAATTCGGAGCCGTGCGCTTTGCGGCACATCTTGCAGTAACAATGACTGGCTGCCAGCGGCTCCGCACTGAGCGACCATCGCACCTTACCGCACAAACATTGACCTGGATTAGTCGCCATCGATCTCCTTCAATGAGATCTAGTTTATCCGAAACCCTAGGTGAACCGATCGGCCCGGCGCGGGCAAACCGAGTTGCGGAAGTATCAGCTCATCGGTCACATTGTCCAACGCCGCGGTTAGCAGCACACGTTGTCCGCTGACGCTACCGACATCGATGAATGCGCGCAGACTGACGGTCGTAGAAGACGGCAATCTTACGGTGTTGCCATCATCGTCGAGATCTAATGCCGCACCGGTGTACGAAACTTCTGCGCGTAAATCGGTTCGCCGATTCGCCTGCCAGTCAAACGCCAGATTCACCTGCTCTTCGGGGCGTTGCAACAGTGGTGGACGATCACCCGAACCATCGCGCTCAGCTTCGCCATCCTGAATGGCGAACGAAAATTCGGTACGAAAGTTTTCCAGCAGCGAAATCACCGTGGACGTTTCAATGCCGTAGGTGAAAGCCCCATTGGTATTGTATCGTTGCCGCAAACTCGCACCGCCCACGTTTACCGAGCGCTGCGACAACGTATCGTCGCTGTCATTGACCCAAACAGCCGCGTCGAAGGTAAATCGTTCGCTACCCGAGTATTGCGCCGTGATATCGGTCAGCAGTGATCGCTCTGGACGAAGATCTGGGTTCAGCAAAAACCGACCCAGAGCGACGCCAAACAATTCACGTGGGGTTGGAAACCGGGTCCGCTCACCAATCGTGATCGAGCCAGACCAGTCGCCACCCGGCGTGTAGCGCAAACCGGCCGACCAACCGGTCGCTGACAACGGCCGCTGATCGGGTTTGTCGCCCGTCAACGGTGTGGATGCACGATCCCGACCGATACCCCAGGTCGATGTCCACGCATCCGACAACTGCCAGTCGGCTTCGACACCGACCGTCGATAGCTTCTGTCGATAGCGCAGCAGCGGATCGCTGATCAAACCTGCGGCATCTCCGGTTACCGTTGCTGCCTCTACCTGTCGATGAATACTGTCTTGCGTGGTCGCCACCCAACGCAGCGAACCCCAATCGTACTCAGTCGCCAGCACGAGCCGTGCACCGACGGTGTCGTCTTCTCCGGTCTCGCGTTCATCTAACACGCTGTAGGAGTAATCGGTATACGAGTCGATGGTCTGATCGAACCACTGGCGCCAGCCGGTCAGTCGAAGATCGGTTCGCGGCGATACTATCCACGAACCGTTGAGCGTCAGCTGGGTCAGTTGCCAATCCGGTATGCGCCAAAATCGTGGTGAGGAAATCGCCGGGTCACGATTGCCCTGAGCCGCGATTCCGCGTTCGATATCGCCATGCAGCAGTGAGGCACGAAACAGTGCGCGTTCACCGCTGTAGCTCACGGCACCAAAAACACTGCTGCCCGAATAATCGGTATTGGTGCGCTCATCGTTTGTTGACGGGTCAAACGGTACGCTGTTTTTGTCCGCAATGCGCTCGGCATCGCGTTCGATACGCGAGCCGCCCACGACGAATGACCAAGGACCACCAGTATCGAAGCCGAGCAAGCCATTGGCATTGAGCAGCCCTTTTGAACCACCCTGGACTTCACCGCGAAATCGATCTTCGCCGCTCGGAATGAAAGTGGTGAGATCGACCGCGCCGGCAATAGCATTGGCGCCGTACTCGATTGGCGCAATGCCGCGTGTCACCTCGATACGGTCGACCAGACCCGCGGGTAGCAACGCTAGATCAGTACGTCCGTCCCAAGGCGTCGCCAGCGGCGCACCATCGAGAAACACCAGCGTCTGCCGCTCCTCAGCGCCGCGAATACGCACCACCGAGTCACCGCGCGAATTGGTACGCATTGATACCCCGCTAACGTTACGAAACACATCGGCAACCGCAACCGGCTGTCGTTCACGCAAATCTTCGTTGTCGAGCACCAGCGCGGGACGCGCCACACGCGACGGCGATTCCGACGCCGTTACGACGACCTCTTCGATAGAGCCGGACGGCTCGGCGGCAATCGGTGCAACCGACAACAGTGCGCCGACAAACCCGCAACATCTAAGAACCCGAGCACGCATTGATAACAACATGAATACCTTTACTGCAGATTGAGCGTCGCCGCTCGATCATCGAAGGATAGAGTGTCGGTCCATACATCCGTAACCGGCAGAGGAATCGCGAACACCACTCGACTTTCGCCCGATGCTACGGCGATCGGTGCGACGATCTCACCGCTGGCCACATCGACCAACCGCCAGGTGACATCCGGATCTGTGTGATCGATGGTCGCCGTCCATGATGTCGGTGCGCCACTCGTGTTGGTAAATCGAAAATAATTGCCACCGTATATCTGCGCATTCAATGCAATCGCTACCGGCGCGGTACCGATCTCGAGATCCGTTACCTCAACGGTATAGGGCCACTCCGCACCTTTCGCAAAATGTGCACCGTCATCGAATTGATCAACGAACCAACGCCACTGCATAAATTCGACCACCGTTTCATCAAGCGTGACACCACGCTCGCTTTGTAACACTTGTCGTAAAGCATCGATGTAGTCAGGCCTCGGCTGACCAGTGGCGTTGCGAGTACCCCGCCAAATGCGCGCATAGAATGCCGGGTCGCCCGGGTAGTGGCGTTCATAAAGATAATGCAAGTACATGGCCGCCGCATAGGTGTACCAGGTCGCACCCATATCGTCGAAGAACAGTGACCACTCAGGACGGCTTTGAAAATCTTCCATCTCAAAGTACCAGTCGGTCTCGTCCGGATAGACCAGCGCTTCGGCAAACGTCGCACCCGCTTCATAGTGCTGGCCTTCTTCGGTCCAGTCGTCACTCGCCTGCACCGCATGATTGAATTCGTGCGCCATGAACGTGTCGAGAAACTCGCCACCCGTACTGCCGCTGATATCGATCGCCATATAGGTGGTCCAATCGCGATACGGCGTCGCCGGATTGGTCGCCACACCCGCGACGAATGCACCGTCGATACCCGGCCAAATAAAAATATCGTAGTTGCCGTCGTCACCGCACTGCCCCTGATCATCCAGAGGTGCAGCGAATCCCAGAGTGTCGACCTGAAAGTCCCAGTTGTCTTCCAGTAACGACAGCATTTCGAGGGCCTTGGCCTGATTTCCGGAACGCGGAAAATGCACCGTCAGCGGCCGCACCGTCGACGACTCATTCAGCGGCCAGTACTGAGGCTCGGTACAGGGATCCGCACTGCCCGGAATGACGCCGCAGAATTCAACCGTGTTGTCACAAGTCGCCGTGGGCGGGTTTGGCCCCGGCTGAGCGGGTCGATTCGCCGACCCACCGCCCCCACCACCGCAGGCGGCAAGAGCGAAGCTAACGCTCATTGTGATGATCAAACGCAACATAAGCTGGAGTCATAACCGAATCGGCCTGACATGATACCTGCGACAGCGATCATCGAGCACTATTTCAGCGGCATAAGTCGCCACAAATGCGGTTACTGAAGGTCGGCGACGGCGATGTCGTGACCAGAACCGTCGATGACTCAATCAAGAACGTGCGCCGATAGTATTGGTCTATACAAACAGGTATCGTCCCCGTCCGGCTGAGCGTTTACCGTTCAACATATCGTATCGGAGTAGTAAGCGTGAGGGTAAGACGCCTCTCGTGGCCCACAATCTTTCTGAGTCTTGCGGCAGCGTTCACCGCGTTTCCGGCCTCAGCTGAACTGGATGAAATCATCGTCACCGCGCGTCAGCAGCAACGCGACGTGCAGGACGCTCCAATCGCTGTCTCGGCACGGTCCGGTGCGGACTTCGATATCGCTAATGTCTCGCGATTAGACAATTTCAACGGCTTCGTACCGAGCCTGGTAGTCGCCAAGAATGACGGCGCCGGTCGCGTCGTCGCGATTCGTGGCATCGGCTGGGAAACCGCGCAAAACATCGCATCACAGCCGAGCGTGCTGGCGTATGTTGACGGCATCTACCTAGCTAACCCTCTGGCGATGGGTCTGGATATCGGTGACATCGAACGAGTGGAAGTGCTGCGCGGGCCCCAAGGCACGGAGTTCGGACAAGGCACGACCGGTGGTGCTATCAACATCATCACCAAAAAGCCCGATTTCGAGTCGCTGTCAGCGAATGCGTCGCTGACTCTCGGGTCACATGACCTCCTGCGTGCGCGCGGCAGCATCAACTTACCGCTCAATGACAGCGTCGCGCTTCGCGCTTCGATCCAGACCCTCGATCAGTCCGGTTTCGCCGAGATTTCGGGCGGCGCACTCGATGGCTATGAACTCGATGACACTGATTCGACGACCGCCAAGTTAGCCTTGGCTATTCGACCTCGCGAGGACCTTTCGATCGTTGTTAGTGGATTTGTTCACCGATCCGATCAACACGCCGCTGCTCAAAAATCACTGGACGACCCAAACCGTGACGCGCGGCGACTGAGTCAGGATTACGCCGGCATCTTTGATCTCGACAATGTCAGCGCGTCGCTCACCGTACAATGGTCGATCGACGATCGCTGGTCGGTGACCGCGAAGAGTGGCTGGCAGACACTTGAAAAAAACCAGTCTGTTGACGGTGATCGCCTCACCGAGTCCACTGCCAATATCGATATATTTGGATTCGGGCAGCCTAGCAACTGGGACGTGCTGCCGTTTTGGCGCAACGATTCCGACGCGTTTAGTCAGGAAGTAGCGCTGTCGTTCGCTAACGACGGCATCGACTGGGTCATCGGCGCGTACTATCTGGATCACGACAATTTCAACGACTTTCTTGAAGCCGCCGGGCCGGCACCTTTCTCGGATTTTGCAGACGCGGTTAACAACCCCAGCCCGGATACTCTACCGCCGTTTAATTCGGTCCTTCGCTTTAACGAGTTTCGCACCGTGTCCCGTCAAGATATTGCCGTGTACTCGCAAGCGAGTATCGGTTTCGGCGAGCAATTTACAGTGACCGGCGGCTTGCGTTGGCAGCAAGAGGACCAACGCGATTTTGGCGCCCAGTTCTTTGGCGTATTCGGCGGCTTCGATGAAACCGCGAATGATGGTGCCGTCACTTGGAAACTCGGTGCCGACTACGCGGTCTCGCCAGATCGCCTGTTGTATGCGTTGATCTCCACCGGGTGGAAAAATGGCGGCAGCAACCCCGGAGCTATTACCAATGGCGCGATCTTTTTAGGCACTCGATTTGCACCCGAAGAAGTCACCACCTATGAGATCGGTAGTCGCAATCTAATGGCCGACGGCCGGATGCGACTAAATCTAACCGCGTTTTATAACGACCACGAACATTTGCAGTATATTTTTGAAGATCCGGTACCCTTCGGTGGCGGCACGGGCACGGTTCCGGAATCCCATGAATATGGCATCGAAGTCGAATATCAGTGGGCGATTGATAACCGATGGCAAATTGACGGCATGCTCGCGTGGCAGCGCGGCAGCCTCGATAGCGACGTACCAGCGCTCGACATCGTCGATTTTCGCAATGCGTTGGCGCCGGGCATCGGACTATTCACGCCGGATGGCTTCGATACGCGGCTGGCACTGGCAACAACCAACTCGTTGCGCGGCAATGACGTGCCAAAACTTCCCGATCTGCTGTCTCGTGTGACGCTAACCCATTCGCAGGACATGAGCCACGGCACGCTCATGACTCGACTCGAGTGGCTGTACCGCGGCGATATGCAGGCGCGTGTTTTTAATAATTCGTCAGTGGATCGCGTGCCGGCTTACCATGTCGTCAACGCCCATATGAACTACGAATTCTCGAACCAACCCATGTCCATTGCAATAAGTGCCACCAATCTGCTGGATACGGATGGCGTCAACAACACATTCACCAACCCGTTTGGTCTGTGGACCACCAGCCGCGAGTACATCCCACCTCGCCAGGTACTGGCGACCTTGAGCTACGCCTGGGACTAGGGTCGGTATCGACGTGCCTATGAATCGACTCCGCTCCGGATGGCTGCAATTTTCCCTGGTCAGCGCTTTCTTCTTCCAGGTGACCGCCGCGACGTTCACGTCGCTCGGCGTGGTCTTGCCGCTGATGATCGACGAGTTCGAGTGGACCTGGTCCGATGCCGGTCTCGGCTTTTCGATTCTCGCTTTGTTGGTCGGTATCGCAAGCCGGGTGCCGGCGCTGACCTTGCAACGGTTCGGAGCACGAACCACCTTTATCGCGGGTGGTTTGTTGATGGCGGCCGGCCACGCCTTGATCGCGACCACCGCGCATCTCTATCAGTATTACGCCGGCACCGCCGCGTTAGGGTTCGGCTATACGCTGTGTGCGCTGATCCCCGGCGTTGCGGTTATCAATCGTTGTTTACCCAATCAGCGGTCCTTCGCGATCGGCGCATACATGATGATCGGCGGTCTCGGCGGCGTCGCTGGACCTATGATCGTTACATCGGTGGTCGCTGCCGGCGCATCATGGCGTGCCCATTGGTGGCTGCTGGTCGCATCCATTAGCGCGCTCGTCATTTTGGCAATTTGGGTGCTGGACGGCGCGACGCATCGCGACGACGAGGCGAACGACGAGGATGTCCCCGCCGAGAATCGCTCACCAAACGTGTTCGTCACCTCTGTTCAGTGGGCCTACCGAGACATCGTAAAAACCCCGCAGTTTGTAATCATCGTCATGGCGCAGTCGCTCACGCTGCTAACCGGACTGACGACCAACACCTGGGCGGCATCCCACATGGGTAACCTGGGCATTGGCGCTGCAATTGCCGCAGGTGCGCTCAGCGCGCACGCGCTGGTCAATGCATCATCCCGCGTGCTCGGCGGATGGCTGGCCACGAGAATTGATCCGAAGTGGCTGCTGTGCGCGGCACTGGCCATGGAATCCGTTGGCATGCTGGCACTATCGGTCGCCGACTCGGTGCCGATGATCGGACTCTTCGCCATCGGCGAGGGCGTCGGCTTTGGTATGTGTATGTATGCGAGCACGATGTTACTGATCAACTACTTCGGCAGCCGCGATTCTGCGAAAGCGATGGGGACGATGTACTTTATCGGCACCATTGGCATGGTCGGCCCCTACCTCAGCGGACGGTATGCCGATTGGGTCGGCGGGTTTGGCGATGTGTTTCAGTTCTACGCAATCGCTACCGCCATCACCATGGTCGTGGTCTTCGGTATGCGACCTCCAGCACCTTTGGCGCAAGACACGTAGACACAGCGCTCGAGGCTATTTAGGATTCCCGCCAAATCTGTGATTAATCGAGTCGACGTCTGTCAATGAAATTTGGTCGAACAATTTCGGCAATCCGCGACCAACGCGACGGCACCGGTTGCGTGATCACCATTGGTACGTATGACGGCGTGCACCTCGGGCATCAATCGATCATTCGCCAAGTGGTGGACAAGGCACGTAAGGACAACGTTGCCTCAACGTTGATGTGTTTCGAGCCGACGCCCAAGGAGTTTTTTCGACCGGATGAACCGCCGGGTCGACTAACTCGATTCCGCGAGAAGTTCCAAATTCTAAAGTCGCTCGAAATCGACGAGTTGTTTTGCCCTCGATTCAATCCGGCCATGCGCAACATGAGTCCCGATGCCTTCATTGAAGACTTCTTGCTCGATGGCCTGGGTGTTCAACACGTAGTAGTGGGCGATGATTTTCGCTACGGCGCACGCGCCGCAGGCAACGTCGAACACTTGCGTCGCCTTTCTGAGCAGCACGGGTTCGATGTAACCGTGGTACCACCGGTCGACATTGACGGTCGCCGGGTGAGCAGCTCGGCTATTCGGCGCGCGTTTGAGGCAGGCGATCTTGACACGGTACGCGACATGTTGGGTCGACACTATTCGATGTCCGGCCCGGTCATTCACGGCCAGCAGCTCGGCCGCACGCTCGGCTTTCCCACCGCAAACATTCCTGTTAAGCGACGCAAGACCGCGACCTCGGGGATCTTTGCGGTACGGGTTCACGGCCTCGACGAAGGCGTACTCGACGGTGTCGCCAGCCTCGGCACACGCCCCACTGTCACCGGCGACGGCGACGGCGACGGCGAGATGCTGCTTGAGGTATTTATCTTTGACTTCGATCGATTTATTTACGGCGAATATTTGGAGGTCGATCTGATCGCCAAGTTACGCGATGAAGAGAAATACCCCAACCTGGACGTGCTGGTCGAACAGATGCACCGTGACGTCCAAAACGCCAAACAGGCACTAGCCCAAAACCCTGGATAGGTGAGTGTTATGACGGATTCCGTATCCTATGAATGCAATGATCGAGTCGCGACGATTCGTATTGACGATGGCAAGCGCAATGCATTGTCGCCGTCGGTCCTCGATCAGATTTACGCCGCGTTTGATCGCGCCGAATCCGACCGTGCCGTTGTGATTCTCACGGGACGCGAAGATGTGTTTTCGGCTGGCTTCGACTTAAACGTGATGAAGAAAGGTGGCGGAGCGGCAATTGGGATGCTGAAACGCGGGTATGGATTACCGGCCAGAATTCTCAACTATCCGTACCCGGTCATCGCCGCCTGTAATGGACACTCGCTGGCGATGGGCGTCTTTATGATGCTCGCCGCTGACTACACCATAGGCAGCCGCGGCGACTACAAGATCGCCGCCAATGAAGTCGCGATTGGCATGACGATGCCACGGGTGGCCGCAGCCATGCTAGAGCATCGTCTGCAACCTGCTGCTTACCAACGCGCGATAACGGTATCGAATTTCTTTGATCCTGAGTCGGCCAAAGATGCCGGATTTTTCGATGCGCTCGTCGAGCCGGCGGCCCTTATGGATCATGCCGGCGCCATCGCCACTTTGTGTCAGTCGCTCGACGAACACGCTCACAAAGTGTCGAAGCGGCGCATTCGCAAACGACTGGTTCGCCGAATTCGCCGACAGCGCTGGCTCGATCTATGGGATGCCGGCATGGTTGGTCTGCGTCGTGCACGTAAGTCTTAACGACTGACGGTAAGCCGCTTCTCCATAAAAATACTGAGCGGATCATCTCGGTACGGACCGAACGGACCGCGGTTCTGGTAGCCCAGCTTGCGGTATAGGCCGATCGCTTCCGGTTGCTTTGGCCCCGCCTCAAGCCGCATGACGGATACATCCTGCTCAACCGCGAACGCCTCAAGGTGCGCCATGATTGCCACCGCGAGACCTTTACCGCGCATCGCCTCGTCGACAAAGACGCGCTTGATTTCCGCATACGGCGGCGTGCCGCCCACCAACTTTACGGCGCCACAGGCGACCGGTTGTTGCTGTTCGTAAATTGCGAAAAATGCCGAGCCCGGCGCCGTCAGTACAGCAAGTGGCTCGGCATGATTACTTTCCGGCGGATAGAGCCCACTCAGATACACATCCGACTGATCCACCAATGCGCGGATACCCTCGTCAGACACATCGTAAATTCGTCGAATTTCGCCACCGGACGCCATAGGAACAGGATTCTACTCATTTTGAAGTATTCCCGAACTTGATTTGCACGGCATGAATCAGCCAGCATCGGACCAAGAACCCATCACCAAGAAATGGGCAATATCGTGAAAATTGACGCAATTCGTGTTTACCAAGTCGACTTACCCTTGGTCGAAGGCCGCTATTCGTGGTCCGAGGGCAAGTATGTTGAAGTATTCGACAGCACGGTCGTGGAGATTCTTACCGACACCGACGTCGTCGGCTATGGCGAAGTTTGCCCGCTCGGGCCGTTTTATCTGCCCGCCTACGGCGCCGGGGCGCGCGCCGGCATTGCCGAGCTCGCAGACACACTGATCGGTGCTGACCCATCTGCCATCGCACCGCTCAACGGCCAAATGGATCGCGCGCTGCTCGGACACCCCTACGTCAAGTCAGCCATCGATATGGCCTGCTGGGACATTCTAGGCAAGAGTACCAACTCACCGGTTTGTGAATTAATGGGGGGACGCTTTGGTGAACGCGTTGCGTTGTACCGGGCTATCAGCCAGCGCCCCACTGACGAAATGGCGGCTAACGTCGCCGAACATCGTAACGCCGGCTACACCAAATTTCAGCTGAAGGTTGGCGGCAACCCGGCCGATGACATTGCTCGAATTCATGCTGTCAGCGATGTGCTGACCGGCGGTGAGGTGCTGGTCGCTGACGCGAATACCGGCTGGCGCGTGGATGACGCGATCCGTGTGGTCAACGCGGTCAGCGATTGTGACGTGTATATCGAACAACCGTGTAAAAGCTACGAACACTGTGTAACGGTCAGACAACATACGCCGCTACCGTTTATCTTAGACGAGAACATCACTGGGTTAGATGCACTGTTGCGCGGCCACCAAGACGGCGCCATGGATGTCATCAACTTGAAGATTTCCAAAGTCGGCGGGCTCAGCAAAGCACGCCTGATTCGCGATGTGTGTGTTGCACTGAATATTCCGATGACCATCGAGGACAGCTGGGGCGGCGACATTATTACCGCCGCGATTGCCCATCTGGCGCACTCCACGCCCGAGGAGATGCGATTTTCAGCTACTGACTTTAATAGCTACGTAACGGTTAGCAACGCCAGTGGCGCACCTCAACGCGTCGACGGATACATGGTGGCATCCGATGAACCCGGTCTCGGTGTCACGCCCAATTTCGAGGCAGTGGGCCAACCGGTTGCCGAATACTCTTAATCAAAACGATAAAAGCGGGAGAAAACGATGGTTGGATTTATGAAAGCTTATGAAGAACAAACCTATGCACTATTGCGCATCGTGTCGGGTTTTCTATTTATTTTTCATGGCACGCAGAAACTGCTTGGTTTCCCTCCGGCGCAGTGGGAAATGCCGTGGCATATTCAATATGTCGCCGGCGGCATTGAGCTGGTTGGCGGTTTTCTCATTATGATCGGGCTGTTTACAGCGCCAGTCGCGTTTCTCTCAAGCGGCTTGATGGCCTTTGCATATTGGATGGCGCACTTCTCGGCCGAAGCGTATTTGCCGATCATGAATCGCGGCGACGCTGCGGTGTTGTACTGCTTTGTCTTTTTGTTTATTGCCGCCAGGGGTGCTGGTATTTGGAGTGTCGATAACCGCAGCTAGATTATTTCGTTAACCGCCCGGTGCGCCTCTTGAATGGCCGACTCGGTCATTGCGTTTGACGATGCATCGGTGCCAGCAATAGAAATATTGCCGATTGGAGCGCGAGCGTCTTCCCACGGACGGCGCTCGTGTTTCCACATCTCCGGCCACCAAGCGACATCACCGGATTCAGGATCGGTCGAGTACGCATAGCCGTGCGGCCAACGGTTAACGGTAATCGCTTCGATATCGGTTGCCGGATCAAACCCAGCCGGGCCCAACATACGTCCGAATTGATCACGCACATGACGTTCGAATTCTTCGAATGGGCGCTGCAGCAATTGCCGCCGGCCGGCCCGAAACTGTTCCGCTGCGGACAACCCCGGCTGCGTCGGGATATGCTGCAAATGCACGACCATTGGCTCGTCCGGCGATTCGGGATACTGATACGAACGAATATTGTGGCGGATACCCAGCATTACGCGCTGGAAGAAACTGCCCGGACAGTAGGCGTTCCAAAACCCGAGCTTATTAAACGCTTGCCAGTTGCGTAACAGCACCGTCGTGTACACCAAAGGTGCACGAACAGCGCTGCGCTGAGCTCGCGCTTGTGCCGCGGGAACATCCGGGCAAATGCTCGGCAGCATCGCGTGATAGCCGGCCCATATCACCTTTGTCGCGGCCACGCTCACCGCCGCGCCATCCGTCACATAGGTCACGTCAACGGTGCCCGCCAGATTACCGTCGCGGTGGCGCAAATCGACCACCGTGCTATTGAGCCGAATTCGCGTGGCGTTATCCGCCGCATCGAGTTTGGAATAATCGAATCGCGCCATGACGATATCATCCATGGTCGCGCCGTCCGCGATCCCAGGCACCATGTGGCGCACCAAGAGTCGCGCTATTGAGGCATTACCATCGGGAAAGTGAAATCGTGTCAGGTCTTCCTCTTCGCCATCGTCCTCCCAATAGCCAAGATCAACACCGGCAAACCCCGGATAACCGACGAGTGCCGCCATCCACGCGGGCAGGCCGTCTGCGCCGATCGCCCATACACCGTGCGGCCACTTCTGAATGAAGTTGATTGCCTCTGCGTCAATCTCGGCATACGTCTCAAGAAATTCGCGCCAACTGATGGACTCGAGAATGGCCCGGCGTTCAGCCACGGACTTACCGGAAAGGTAATCATCCTCATCGGCGAATAACCGTTGCAGTTGCGATGTTGCACTCGCCGATAGCGCCGAATCCTCGAGCGCATCGGAATAACCGTTGCTACCCACTGCAAGGTGATCATCGCCGAACATCTCTTTGCTAAGAAAACAGGCACGCGTCGCAGCTGGGTCTTCAAAGAGCTCTGACTGGAACGGCTCTCCGATGTCCTCCACATTGAGGGCAACGTCACGCAACACCTGCTTGGCAATATTGGGGTAACCGCGCGGCGCCTCCATCAGCATGGTGCCGCCAAAGCCGATCATCGTACGACCGTCGATTTCAAACTCGTTGCGCTTTGCGTGGCCGCCAAAATCATCATGATTATCGAGAATCAGAATGCGCGCATTCGGATCAACATCGCGGCGATAAATATGCGCTGCGGCAAGACCACTAATGCCGGCACCGACGACCACCAGGTCGTAATGCTCGTCTGACGGGTTGATTACCCATTGCTTGCCCTGCATCGTTGCATGAGCCGCCTCAAACGATCCGGGGTGGGAGCCGCGCATGCCGGATTCAAGCGGCGGATAATATGCCGCGATGGTTGCCATAGGCGTTTCGTTATCGCCTGCACACGCCGGCAACAATGCCGCACCGACGGCAATCCCGACGCCGTTGAGAAAGTCGCGCCGGGTAATCGGTCGATCCATTCCTAAACGTTTATCGTCTGAATTCATAAGCCCCCCGGCCGCACTCGTAGTATGAGCATAGACGGATTCGCGCCGCGGCGGAAACGAATTGATACACCTAAGTCGCGCCGGCAGCGTAAAATCGAGTGCTATTACTATCCTATAGGCAATGAGGTGTCCTCGTGACCGATTACAAACTGACCTATTTCGACATTCGCGGTGGCCGTGGCGAGCCGATTCGAATTGCCATGCACGCCGCAGGAATCACGTTTGACGATCATCGAATTACGTTCCAGGAATTTGGCGAAACCCGACAGTCGTTTCGCTTCGGTTGCGTGCCAATACTTGAGATCGATGACACCGTTGTTACTCAGTCTAACGCGATGCTTAGATATTTCGGCCAACTTGCCGGGCTCTACCCCGAAGACCCGTTGCAAGCACTGTACTGCGATGAGGTGATGGGCGCCTGCGAGGATTCGTTCCACCAGGTCGTCAAAACGTTCGGCAAGCAAGGCGAGCAACTCGCTGCAGCACGCCAAAAACTGACCGAACAGTGGTTCGTGCCATTTTTCACCGGCATTGGTGAATTGCTCGAACGCGGCGGTGACCGCTATTTTGCTGATGAGCGACTCACGGTGGCCGATTTAAAGATCGTCGCACACGTTGGCAGCGTTCGTGCCGGCACGCTGGAGCACGTACCCACCGATCTTATTGATGAAATTGCACCGAACTTAGTCGCTCATCAAGAACGAGTCCAAAAGGACCCGATCGTAGAGGCGTATTATGCGTCTCTATAAGTTGTTGCAACGATACGTAGGACGGCCGGTCCAAGACAAAGTCTGGGCCTTATACCGATACCAATAACAGGGGGCCAACTCACCGCATGCGACTGACCCGCACCAGCCTCGCCAATCCCGCCGCCGTAGCGATCGTCGTTGCGGTGGTCTTGCTGCTGGGCATCGTTTCAATCTTCAGCATCCCGGCACAGCTGTTGCCACAGATTGAGAAACCGGTGATGACGGTCAGCGCCGGCTGGCCCGCGGCTTCGCCGCGCGAGATTGAAGCGGAAATCACGGTACCGATTGAGGAAGTGTTACAGGGCACGCCGAACATGACTGAAATGGGCGCCTGGAGCATGCCAAACTTTGCATGGATACAGCTCGAGTTTGCGCTGGAAACCGATATGACGTTGGCACTTATTGATGTCATCAGCCGCCTCAACCAGCTGCGGCCGCTGCCCGGCAATGCGAATCGGCCCAACGTCAGCATGGGTGAATGGGGCGATGCCAACGATCAGCTCATCGAATACTTCATTCAGCAGCTTGAAGGCGACGAGAACGATCTTATTCAAAACAAACGGTATCTACGCGAAGTCGTACGGCCTGAGATTGCCGGTCTCTATGGCGTTTCGCGCGTTGGCTTGTTCGATACCAGCGGCAATGCCAGTGACCAACTGCAAATCGTTATTGATCCTTACAAGGCCGCGGAATATGGCATCGACATCGCACGTGCCGAGGATCGCATTGGCCGTTCGTCCAACATCTCCTCGGGCGTGGTCGACGTCGGCCGCCGCAGCTACACGCTGCGTGTTGAAGGCCGCTACGATGTTGATGAACTCAACGGCCTCATTCTGGATTGGCGCGATGGTCTGCCCGTTATGCTCGGCGATATCGCATCGATTGAGTACGGACCGCCGCAGCGCGAGGGCTTCATCTACCAGAACGGCCGCCCGGCGGCACGGTTTTCGATCGCGAAAACGAACGACGCCAACGTATTAGAAGCACTCGACGGCGTTAAAACTCGTATTGACGAGCTCAACGACACCGATTTCAAAGAGCGCAATCTGCTGGCCGCCAATAGCTTTGATCCGTCCGTCTATATCAAACGTTCGATCAATCTGCTGACCGGCAACTTAGCGGCAGGTATCTTATTGGCAATCGGTGTCCTGTGGTTGTTCCTGCGGCAATGGCGAGCCACCTTGATCATCGCGCTCGCCATACCGGTATCCCTATTAGCAACATTTTTTGTGCTGTCATTGGCAGGTCGTTCGCTCAATGTCATCTCACTGGCCGGGCTCGCATTTGCCACCGGCATGGTGCTCGATGCGGCCATCGTGGTGCTGGAGAACATCGTTCGCTTACGTGAGCGAGGCGAATCTCCCGACACCGCTAGTGATACCGGCACATCACAGGTTTGGGGAGCCCTGCTGGCATCGACGGCGACCACCGTCGCGATATTTATTCCGATCATGTTTCTTGAAGATGTCGAGGGGCAAATGTTCGCCGACTTGGCGTTGACCATTGCGATCGGTGTGACCGTCTCACTGTTGGTTGCTATCACGATTCTTCCTACCGCCTCGCGATATTGGATGCGGAATCTACCAAACGACACCATCGATGAGTCGCAATGGGATTCGTTAGCCGACCGAATCATTGGATTAACCAACACGCAGAGCAAACGCGTCGGCTGGATCGTCGGGCTGATGGTCGGCTCGGTCTTTTTCACGGTCTCGCTGTGGCCTGAGAGCAATTACCTGCCACCGGTCAAACGCGACACCGTGGATAGCTTCCTAGCCTTCCCGCCAGGCACGAACGTTGAGACTGCGGACAAGGAAATCGCCCAGCTACTCATTGATCGGCTTGACCCGTATTTGAAGGGCGAAAAAGAACCGGCAGTTAACGACTATTTCCTATGGACGTTCCCCGGTGGCAACGGCGGCTGGTTGGCGATTAATCCCAAAGACGGCACCAATCTCGATGCCTTCCAAGCGCTGGTCCAAAACGAAATCATCGCCGGCGTGCCGGACATGTCGGGATTTACTATGCGTCGCAGCTTATTCGGCGGTTTCGAAGGTTCCAACAGCGTCGAGATGCGACTGGCGTCGGTCGATTCGGAGGCGATGAAAGCAGTAGTTGGCCGAGTCATGCAGCTGATTCCGAGTCAGATTCCGGGCGCGTCGGCGCAACCGCAACCCGATCCATTTGCTGAAGCCAACGAATTGCGCTTTACACCGAACGATGTTCGACTCGCGGAGGTCGGTTGGAACCGAAGCGATCTAACCCGCGTCATTATGAAATTAGGCCAGGGGGTTTGGTTGGGCGAGTATTTCACCGGCCGTGAACGCGTCGATATCTACGTTAAGACAACCCGATTCGAAACACCGGAAGAAATGGCGTCGGTTCCCGTAGCCACTCCTGATGGAGGAGTTGTTCCGCTCGGCGAGCTCGCGTCAATTTCTATTGCGCCGTCACCCGCGATGGTCATGCGCATCAATCGCGCGCGAGTCAACAGTGTCATCGTTAACCCGCCGGAAGGTATGTCGCTGGAAGCACTGGTCGATGAACTGCAAAATAACATTGAGCCACAGATTACTGGATTAATGCCGGCAGACGGCACGATCCAGTACGCCGGCAGTGTTCAGGAACTAGAACGGGCGATCGGCACACTCGGTCTCAACTTCTTAACCGCGCTGGCATTACTTGTATTGATCATGGCGGGCCTATTTCGGTCGATCAAAGATGCGGTGTTGGTCATCATCTCAATTCCTTTGGCCGCGGTTGGCGGAGTGTTTGCCATTACCATCGTGAACCAGATCAACTTTCAGCCGCTCGATCTACTCGGAATGATCGGCTTCATCATTCTGCTCGGTCTGGTGGTCAACAACGCAATCCTGTTGGTCGCACAAACGCGCGCCGCCGAAGCTCAAGGCCTGGGTCGGGCGGACGCGGTTCGTCAGGCGCTTCGATACCGCCTACGACCGATCTTTATGAGCACCCTCACCAGCTTGTTCGGCATGCTGCCGCTGTTGGTCGTTCCGGGCACTGGCAGCGAGATCTATCGAGGCATGGCCGCCGCCATTGTTGGTGGCATGGCGGTATCAACGTTGTTCACGCTGTTACTGCTGCCAAGTTTGTTGCAATTGACCGCCGGATCACGCGAGGATCGAGTGACTCGAAACCCTGTGGAGAGCATGGGATGAGGCGCCAATTTCTCACCGCTGTATCGATAGCCGCGCTGACGTTAGCACACGCCAGCGTGGCCCAGGATGGCGGTTTTAGTTTTCCGCCGGCGCGGGTCGAAGTCGCTAGCGCGGAAATACGCGACATAGCACCGTCGGTCGACGTTTCCGGCACGGTTGTCAGTATTAATGACTCTCGCGTTGCCAGTGAAATCGAAGGCGTGCTGACATGGTTAGCCGATGTTGGCGACGCCGTTGATAGCGGCGACATAATTGCACGAATCGATCCGCAGCTGATTCAGATCGGCGTTAAGCGCGCCGAAGCGAATGTCGCACGCCTGCAGAGCGAATATGAATATCGTCAACGGCAGTTGGAACGGACCGAAGAACTTGCGGCCAAGAACAGCGCATCGAAAACCCTGCTCGATGAGGCTCTGGCACAGCGAGACCAGGCGATGCACGCAGTCAGTGACGCTAAATCCGCGTTGGAATTAAGTCGCGCTAACTTACGACGCACCCAAATTCGTGCGCGATTTGCCGGGCACGTGACCGAGCGGCTGGCGTCGGTGGGCGAGTATGTCAGCGTTGGCGAAGACGTCATTCGCCTGGTTGACACGCACAAAGTCGAGATCGCCTTACCCGCGTCGATTGCACTGACACAATTCATTAAGCCCGGTTTGTCGGTGGCGGTACGCAATGGCGACGTCAGCCATGACTATCCGGTGCGCACGGTTGTGCCGGTCGGGGACGTTGTCTCGCGTCTGGTTGAAGTGCGCCTCAGCGCCACCGATACCGATTGGCTGGTCGGCACACCGGTGCAGGTCAGCTTGCCCAGTGCACGGCCGGTGTCGATGGTCGCGGTTCCCCGCGACGCATTGGTGGAACGCGGCGGACGCGCACACGTTTATCGAGTTTCGGACGACGGCACGGCGGAACAAATTCCGGTCAGCAATCGCGTCGTCGTCGGACTTTGGGTTGGCATTCCAAAGGGCATCTCCGCTGGCGATCAGATCATTGTTCGCGGCGCGGAGCGGCTGTCGCCCGGACAGGCTGTCGATATCATTACCACTGTGAGCGCACGTTAGCGGCGCACCAAAACCTGTGAAAAAACTATGACTGAACGAACTCCCCCACAAGTAATCATTGGACTCATTATCGCCATCGGACTCGGCGCGTTCATCGCATGGGCCGGCAGCCAAGGTGGCGAACGTTTCGACGGAATGCCGATCTTCGCACTGTGTGCCGCCTGGGCGTTCCTAGTGAATTGGTTGGTGTTCGTACCTTCCGCGATTGCCCAAACCGAGAAATTCTACGACCTCACCGGCGGTATCGCTTACGTTACGACGGTAGTCATTGCCGTCTACTTATCGAGCAGCCTCGATTTACGCGCAACTTTAGTGGCGGCCATGGTGGTGTTCTGGGCGTTACGCCTATCCACGTTCTTGTTTCTAAGAATCCGAGCCGCAGGGCACGATAGCCGTTTCGATACCATCAAAGTTTGGCCACTACGATTCTTTTTTGCTTGGACCCTGCAGGGCCTTTGGGTCATCTTGACGGCCTCAGCAGCCTTGGTGGTCATTACCGGCGGCAATCGCGTACCGCTCGACGCATTCGCCGTTGTCGGAATCTTGGTCTGGCTGCTCGGAATTACGTTTGAAGTCATTGCTGATCGACAAAAATCGAAGTTTAAAGCCGACAGCAATAACGATGGCACCTTCATTACCACTGGACTATGGGCCTGGTCCCGCCACCCGAACTACTTTGGTGAGATCGTATTGTGGTTGGGTATCGCCATCATCGCGATTCCAGTGCTACAAGGATGGCAATGGGTATCGATGATTTCGCCGGTATTTGTTTTCGTACTACTCACCCGAGTTAGCGGCGTCAACATGCTCGAAGAGAAGTCTGACCAACGTTGGGGCGCCCAGCCTGCGTATGAGAAGTATAAGAAGAATACGCCGGTACTATTTCCCCGGCCGCCGTCGAAAACGAACGATTAGGCGCTGCGTATCCCTTCAACAATCGCCGCGATGACGGCGATAAGGATGACGACCGCGCCCACTTTGGCGATGATCTGACGGAAGCGGTAAGCGACCACTGCCATGGCAATGAAACCGACCAAGCCGAGCACGAGGTTTAACCAAAAAGACCAGCCGAACACCTCGGCGCCGACGTTGAAGCCGACAACAGCGCCGACCACGCCGAAGACTAACAGCCAAAACTGGTAGGCTTCTTCGTATTCTTCGTCGTCGTTAGTTGGCTCTTCAACGAGCTGCTCGTCGCTCATAGGTCGGGTCCGCTTTGCGCGTAGTAATGACGGTAAAGGGAATAATAAGGTGTCGGCCGCCAAGACCAAGGAACCACGTCCCAAAAGCGTGAAAAGCAATATTTTTCATATGGTTACAGGCCGAAATCATGATTGAGAACGACTATTTCGACACAAAATGGCTACAATCCACAGTTTCTAAAGGGTCCGGGCTGAAAACGCGTGTCATTTATTGACGAACTGCACCGCCGCAACGTCACCCGCGTCGCCGTAGCTTATGCGGTCACCGCGTGGCTGCTGATCCAAATAGCCGAAACGATATTTCCGCTATTCGGCTTCGACGACACGCCGGCCCGCATCGTTGTCATCGTATTGGCCATCGGCTTTATTCCAGCGATTATCCTTGCCTGGATCTATCAGCTCACACCGGACGGCTTAAAGAAAGACAGCGCTGTGGCGAACGATCACGCCGCCCGATCCTCGACGAAAACCACAGATCGAATCATCATGGCGGTGTTGGCTCTTGCCGTAACATTTCTCGCAATCGACAAGTTTGTCCTTTCCCCTACCGCAAATAGTGCATATGGCGGCGATCAGTCGATTGCCGTTCTGCCGTTCATCAATCGCAGCGAGTTGAACAGTGACGCGTATTTTTCCGACGGAATACATGATGAAATTTTGACTCGCCTCGCCCGCATCACCGATGTTCGCGTCATTTCCAGAAGGTCCGTTATGCGCTTCCGCGATTCCGAACTAACGATTCCAGAAATCGGTGCTGAGCTTTCGGTAGGAGCGATCCTCGAGGGTAGCGTTCAACGAAGTGGCGACAGCGTTAGCATAAATGTCCGACTCATCGACGCAGACAACGACGAGCACTTGTGGGCTGAGATTTTTGATCGAGAACTAACCGCCGACAACTTGTTCGCGATTCAAAGCGAAATCTCTATCGCCATCGCAAACCAATTGCGCGTGGAACTGTCGCCGGAAACCCTCGCCTATATCAACTCCGTTCCTACGGAAAACGCAGACGCGTACGATTTGTATCTACAGGCCTTGGCAGAGCAGGAAGCGTTTTCCGACATCGACGAAAAATTTCTGAAGATAAAGCCGATACTTGAGCAAGCGATTTCACTTGATCCCGACTTTCTGGACGCACAAGTTCTATTGGCCGAGACGTATGGTCGACTACTGTGGGCAGGCGTTGACCCCGATCGCGTTTACGAAGCGAAAGCGCTGGAACTCGTGACAGATATTCGCCGCCGCTGGCCTGACAACGTCGAAAGTCGAATCGCTCTGGGTCACTACTATTACACGGTAGAACGAGACTACGAGAAGGCACTGCGAGAATTCGACGCCGTGGCCTCCGCCCTACCGAATGATGTGCGTTTGGCTCACGCACAGACAGGCAGCCTTAAACGTCTCGGTCGGTTTGCCGAGGCGATGACGCATGCAGAGCGATGGGTATCACTCGAACCTGAAAGCTCGAACGCAGCTGCGGAGCGGATGTTAGTGCTGCGTCTTAGCGGTCATGCGGAGGAAGCACTCGCCGCAGTTGAAGTCGGTTTGCAGAAGTTTCCCGATGACGAGGGCTGGCGCTACTTTGATGCTTACTACCGTTTCATGCTGCTAGGCGACGTCGAATATTACATTCAATACGGCCTGGATGGTCGCGAAGACGGTTCTTGGGCCAACCAAACGACCTTCTTATCCTTCGCGTTATTCGGCAAAGGTGACATAGAAAGCACATTGGCACACTTAGCAGACCGTTCTGCCGGTGAATACAATTGGTCACACTTGTTCACGGACGTGGACCGAGCGCTTATCCTTCGAGAGCTAGATCGCCCCGAGGAGGCACAGATCGCGGCCAATCGTGCACTCAATTTCGCTGCTGACTGGTTTTCCAGCGACCGCCCTTTCCCCGATAACAGCCGACGCCAGTGGTATCGGATTGGGGCTTACGCGGCAGCCGTTGCGGGCGACATCGCCAAGGTGAACGAGTATCGAAAACTTGCCGCTGCAGAAGCACCTGATGAGTTTATGGTTGAACGATCAAGTGACGTTTTGGAAGCGATCACTGACGCACTCCTCGGTGACGCCGCCGCCGGTTGGGACCGATTGTCACAGCATTTAGGACCCCATTATCTCTCGTCACCGCTGATGGCGACGAACTCGTACTATCGGCTGTTTTTCGCCGACCTGCCGGCTTATCAGTCGTTTATCACTTCCGCTATTCAGTGACAGAGTATTCACGAGGAAAAGTCTCAATGAAAAAAATTCAACTCAGCGTTTTGTTGATCCTGTTTGCATCGACACCGAGCATCGCTGGCGATGCGGACGACATCCTCACGCTACTTCACGATTTCTTGGCTCGCGCTCATGTGAAGGCCGCGCACGAACGATTTTGGGCAGAAGACCTCGTGTATACCGGCTCAGCTGGCACGCGGACCGACAAAGCATCAATTCTTGCGTCGTTCGACGAGGCGACCGACGACCAAGAACCGACCACAACGTATTCCGGTGAAGATGTTCGTCTCAAGCATCTTGGTGACGCCGCGGTCGTGACCTTTAAGCTGGTCGGAACCCCTGGTGACGACTCGCCGGTCTTGTATTACTACAACACCGGCACATTCGTAAAACGCGATGGCGAATGGCGAGTTATTGCATGGCAGGCGACGAAGATACCTACAGAAGAATAGTCAGGTTTGCGGCAACTCAGTAAGAAAGCGACGAACACCGCGTAAGTAATTCTCTTCGTCCATTGAGAAACTGTCGTTATGACCACCCCTAATCGTGAGCATCGTCTTGGGTTCCGATGCGACGGCAAAAAGCGCTTCGCCGTGCTGATATGGAATTAACCGATCATCACGACTGTGTACGATTAGAATCGGACATTCGACACCGGCGACATGGGTTTGGGTCGGGTGCTTATACCGCGTCATTAACTCGACAGGCAGCCACCAATAAAAATTCCGTGCGACATCGACAACGGATGTAAACGATGATTCTACGATTAGACCTGCCGGTTGCTTCTCAGCCGCCAACCATGACGCGACCGAACCACCGAGTGATCGCCCCTGGACAACGATATCGTCGCTTTCCAGACCGCGTTTCTCCGTCAAATATTGCCAAGCGGCGGTAGCATCCAAATACATGCCCTGCTCGGTCGTTTGACCGCCGCTTTTGCCATAGCCGCGATAATCAATGATGAATATCGACCAGCCCAAACTGTGTAGCTGCTGAATGGTCTGCAGGCGATGCGAAATATCGCCACCGTTACCATGAAAAAATAGAATCGTACGAGTCGATTCACCAGGAATATACCAGCCGTGAATGCCGACTCCATCATCTGCAGTGAGACGAATATCGTCGAACTCGAGCCCTGCACTTGCTGGCGTGACATTCAATGACGGCCCGGCGGCGTCCGGCAAGTAAAGCATACGGCCCTGAATCGCATAAATGTAAATCACGACCCCGACATACAGCAGCACCGGCAGCAACAGAATCTTGAGCAGTACTTGCAACGGCCTACGCCTCATCGATCAATACGCTTTTTGCGATCGCGATATCCTGCGCCGCAAGACCGGTCAAATCGACAATGGAAATTTGCTCCTCCGACGTTCGCCCTCGGTGGCGACCCGCAATCACTTCGCCAAGTTCACGAATGCTCGATGCGTCCAGTGATCCATCTTTGATCGCAACTTCAATTTCACCATGATCAACACATTGCGCAATGGAGTCGGCAACCACGACATCAGCGCGGGCAACCAATCCGGTCGCCAATTCCTGCTTTCCCGGCGCGTCCGCGCCGACTGCCGTAATGTGCGTACCAGACTCTATCCACTCCTGCTTGATGATAGGACTGCGTGCCGCTGTGGTCGTGACCACAACATCAGCCCGCCGGCACGATGCGGCGAGATCATCACTCACCTCGGCCAAAGCTTGCTCTGCAAGATCTGCTGCACGCCTAGCGCTTCTCCCCCACACCTCGACCGAATCGATATTCGGCAATAGTGTCCGATGCAGATCGAGTTGGTAACGTGCCTGGACACCCGTACCGACGATTAACAATCGCCGTGACGTCGGACGTGCCAACCACCGAGATGCGATAGCGCCACCAATTGCTGTCCGCTGGTCGGTCAGAAACATTCGGTCATGCAGCAAAGCCAACAGCTCTCCAGTCTTGGCCGATAGAACCAACAACATACCGTCACCGGTGGGCAGCCCTTTTTTACTATTCCCTGGCATGCCCATAGCCAGCTTGACGACAAAATGCTCGTCCCCACGAATCTGCCCGTATTTCAAATGACAATCCGCGCCCTCTTCGTCAAAAACAATATGCCCTACCGGTGGATGATTGATTCGCCCGGCGGAATAGTCCTGGTAACAGCGCTCAATGGCGCTCACCGCGCGATCAAGATTGAACCGGGCTTCGATGTCATTTCGCGAGAGTATCTGCATAGTTTTTCGACCCTAACATATCGGTCTGATGCGGCCGCGCGCTTTTGGCGCGATTTCGAAAAACCAACCGATACAACTCGTGTAGCGTGGCGCCATGAATCGGCAAAAAGTCTCGGAATACAGCGTTGCAGAGGAAATCGTCCACGCGATTTCCCACGGCATCGGCGTGATTCTTAGCATCATCGGTCTGTCGTGGATGCTTTACATCTCCATAGGAGCCGCCGATCCCTGGCGAATTAGTGCCAGCATTGTCTACGGCAGTACCTTAATTGCACTGTTTCTGGCTTCAACGATTTACCACTCGATGTTTGCCTCCAAGCACCGCGAAATCTACAAACTGATCGACCACTGTGCGATCTATTTATTGATTGCCGGCACCTATACACCGTTTCTACTGGTCGCCATGCGTAATGGCACCGGCTGGTGGCTATTTGGCACGATCTGGGCGCTGGCGACCGCAGGCATCGTTGGCAAACTATGGCTGCGACATCGTTTCCCAAAACTGTCGCTGATGAGCTATCTGGTGATGGGTTGGTTAGTGGTGCTGGCCGCACCTCAGCTAGCGGCCGCTATCGGCCCGAATGGCATGGCATGGCTGATCGCGGGCGGTGTCAGTTACTCGGTCGGCGCTGTGTTCTACGCCATTGAGAGAATGCCATTCAATCATGCAGTCTGGCATGTGTTCGTATTGGTCGGTGGCATCTGTCACTTTTTTAGCGTGGCTTGGTACGTGCTGCCCATCAATAGTTAACCCCAGGTCGCACCGGGACCACCGGTCGGGATAGAATTTCAGACTTATCTATGTCGACCCCTCCACCAACATCTTCCGCACCACCACCGATCGCTCCGTGGATGCAAGATACGCTTCGCCAGGGTTTTGCGTTTTTGGCCGCCGGCCGCACGAGCGAAGCGTCGGAGTGCTGCAAGCGACTGTTAGGCGCCAAACCGGATCTCGCCGAAGGCCACTTTTTGGTTGGCTTGATCGCCACCGAACTGAAACAGAACGCTACCGCCGTGCAGGCGTTTGGCTCGGTCACCAAGTTACAGCCAGATCATGGCGCCGCGTGGGCCAACATGGCACGACAGTACATGTTTGCCGGGCAGCCGGCTCGAGCCGACGCGGCACTGGAAAAAGCCGTCGAACACCACGATGGCAACGCCACCGTACTCGACCTGATCGGCGCGGTTTACTCGCTACTGGGTGACCAGGTCGAGGCGGGTCGCTGGATGGAACAGGCACTCGAGCGCCAACCCAATGCCGTTCCTTTTATGGTTAACCGGGCCAACAATCTCATGTTTCTCGGCGACCTCGACGACGCCGAGGCGCTGCTTAACAAAGTATTGGAAAGAGCGCCGGGCAACCCGAACGCGCACTGGATCCTATCGAACGTTCGCAAAGCGACCGGCCGGGCACACGTTGATACGGTCGCCCACCTAGTGCGCGAAGAACAACAGAATCCGCGAGGTTTGTCGTTTCTTTACTACGGCATGGGCAAAGAGCTCGAGGATCTTGAAGCGTGGGACGAAGCATTCGACGCTTTTGCTCAAGGCGCCGCCGCGCGGCGGCAAACGATCGACTTTGATGAAGCCGAAGAGATTGCCATGTATCGGGCATTCAGCGACGCCTTCACCAACGACTGGTTGGCGGACGATGCCGACGGACATGATGACCCATCACCCATTTTTGTTGTCGGCCAGCCACGTACCGGAACGACCTTGGTTGAGCGAATCATTACCAGCCATTCACAGGTTCACTCTGCTGGCGAGCTCAAACAGTTTGGCAATTCGGTACGACGATTAGCCGACTATCGTGAACCGCAACGGTACACGGCGAAGCTCGCCGAACTTGCCGCCAAGGTGCCGTGTAAGAAACTGGGCAAAGCCTACATCGCGACCACGGCAAAAATGCGTGGCGACACACCGCGTTTTGTCGATAAGTTGCCACCGAACTATCTCTATATTCCGCTGATCCTCAAAGCGCTGCCGAAGGCCAAGATCGTGCACCTACGACGCGATCCGATGGATGCTTGCTTCGCCAGTTTCAAGCAGCTGTTCGCCGACGCGTATCCACACTCGTATGACCAGGCAGAAATGGCGCGTCACCACGCCCGCTACTACCACTTGATGGCGTTGTGGCGCGAACGATTTGGCGATCGCTTTTTTGACATTGCCTACGAAGACACGGCCCGCGATCTGGAACCGAATGCCAGAGCACTCATCGAGTTTCTCGAGCTCCCCTGGGAAGACGCGTGCCTCAACTTCCATCAGCAGTCGGGCGCGGTGACAACGGCAAGCGCAGTGCAGGTCCGCCAGCCGGTGCACACCAAGTCAGTCGGTCGCTGGCGCCGCTACGAACGGCAGCTGGAACCCATGCGCCAGGCCCTTGAAGCCGACGGCATACCGATCAGTGATCCGTAGGTAACTGAATCGTCAGCAAAATGTCGCTCTGAGGCAATTTTAGGCCTATACGGTCGGATTGCGCCGCGCGGCACAGGAGCATAATCTTAAGGAAGCTGAAAAATAGCCGGGACCGCAGCTATCGCGACAACTCGGCAATCGTCATTGGGGGACAATATGGCAGCTAGAACGACGCGTACCGCATCGCATTCGCTATCAAGCTCGGAAGTGGACTGCAAACCACCGCTCTCCGGATCATCAAAAACGGCACTCGCACAAGCCGTTTCAGTCGCACTCATCGCAGGCATCGCACCGGCGCCTCTGTTGGCACAGGACGACGGCAAACTCGAAGAAATTGTTGTCACCGCAACTAAACGTGCCGAGTCGGTTATGGACGTACCGCTGGCGATCACCGCAATCTCCGGCGACTTCATTCGTGCCGTTAACCTGAATGACGTCAAGGATCTAATCTACTTCACTCCGGGTATCACGGGTAACAGTAAAGACAGTTTCTTAGACTTTGTGAGTGTTCGCGGCATTCGCACGATCGACTTCGGTAATGGCGGCGACCCCTCGGTCAGTCTTTATAAGAATGGCCTGTATCAGGGTCGCAACGGCTCGGCGGTATCGAGCCTCTACGACATTGAGCGCTCCGAGGTACTGCGCGGCCCGCAAGGCTTCCTGTTCGGTCGCAACTCCGTTAGCGGCGCGATCAACGTAATCACCGCCAAAGCCGATCTTGAAGAGTCGGGCGGTTACGCCGAAGTCGATATTGGCGAACGCGGCGTTTTCGTAGTTGAGGGAGCGGTCAACATTCCCACCAGCGAAACATTTGCCATCCGGCTATCGGGCTATCACTCCGAAGAAGACGGCTATGTAAGAAACCTGCAAGGGGGTCCGGATCTCATTGGTCACGACAAGGATGCAATGCGCTTCTCGGCTCGCTATCAAACCGATAAAACCACCGTCGATGCGTTTGTTGAGTACGAAGAGTCCGATCAGCAAGGCACGGTGTACCGTGCAACCGGCGAGGGCTTTCAGCAGGACGCACACACGCGTATCAACGGTGGCGTACCGATCGCCGTCCCGGGTAATGGCCGAACTGTAAACGTCGATAACTCCGAAGGCAGTGTCGATAACTCTGAAATCCTGCACGCTGGCATCCAAATCGATTACGACATGGGCTTTGCTACGTTCACCTCGTTGACCGGCTTCAAAGATCATGACTATCTGTACATCGAAGACTACGACGCCTCACCGTTGGTCATCTTTAATTATGGGCAAGATCAGACCGGTGACTATCTGGAGCAGGAGTTCCGGCTGACGTCGAGTTCCGATGGACCGTTGAGCTGGTACGCCGGCTTGTCATACTACGAAGAAGACATCGATACGGTGTTTACCGGACAACAAGCCGAAGACGCTTACTGTCTCGGCTACTTCTACAACACCTGTCAGGACTTGTTCGACTATTACAACTACCTGGATACGTACAACGGTAATACGTATTACTGTGACTACATCCTCAGCTATTACTTCCAGGACTGCACGTTTACGCCGTCAGCGGACGGGCTAATCAATGACAGCAACCAGATCAAAGGACGCTATAAAGGCTACTCGGCATACGTTGATCTCAGTTACCAGGTCAGCGATACGTTCGACTTCAGCGTCGGTGTGCGATACAGCTACGATGAGAAGTTCTTTTCGCAGGAAGTATTGAGCGACCCGGGCGCGTCGCAACTTGCCTACAAGGTTCAAACCGGCTTTTCCACGCCAGGCGGCGCACTGACCGACAAGCAGGACTGGAACGACACCACCTATCGTTTGGTGGGTAACTGGCGACCCAATGATTCGACATTGATATTCGGCAGTGTCACCACCGGCTACAAACCCGGCGGCTTTGGCAGCTTTAATATCGAATCGCGTGTCGGACCCAACTGTGAACTGCCGTTCGGTTTGTGCGTCGGACTACCGGCCACCGATCGACCGGGCGACTTCGGTCCTGAAACCGTGACATCGTACGAAGTCGGTTACAAAGGCACCGTGGCCGACGGCCGTACACAAGTGGGTATCAACGCGTTTATCTACGAATACGAAGATCTGCAGGCAATTTTCGGCGAGGGTCCACGAACCATCGTCGATAACGTCGGCAAGGTAGATGGCCGCGGCATTGAATTCGAAGCCATCACGGCACTGACCGACAACGTGGAATTGCACGTCGGCGGTTCATGGTTTGATTCGGAGGCACGCAATGTTCAGGCTTTCTGTGGTGAAGGTGAAATTCTCACCGGCGACCCGGATGCCTGCGAAGGGAATTCTATTCCATGGGCGCCGGAATACACCGCGTTCGCTGTGCTTAGCGCAACGTTCCCGCGCGGCGACGGCGAGTTTTTTGGCAATCTCGCCTGGAGTTGGGAAGATGACTATCGCGGCGACTGGCCGAATCCGAACGTCGCGTTCCAACGCTTAGAGGCTCTCAACCAAACCGATCTGGTGGTTGGCTATCAAGCTGAAAATTGGACACTCAGCGGCTACGTGGAAAACGTATTCGATGAAATCTGGTATGACGGCAACTATGCCGATACAGCAGACCCGATTTCGATATACGTGCAGCACGCCTTCGGGCCGTCACGTCCGCGTACCGCTGGTATGCGATTCGTCTACGAATTCTGATTTTCGCCGGGTCGAGGCGGTAATTACAACGCCGAGACCTTCCAGCCTGTAGCGCTCGGCTCAAAGCGGTGCACCTGACCGTTTTGAGCCATGCGCGGCCGGCCGGTTAGCGCCTCCGTGAGCGCCCAGAACACCAAGCCATGCGACGCAAATAGAATAACTTCGTCGGAGTGACGCTCCGTCCATTCCCTAACCGCGCGGCAAACGCGCGGCGAGAATTCCTGCCAGTCATCCGCATCATCCGGAAGGATATCCAGCCAGGAGTCGCCCTGCTTGAGGCCGTACTCTTCTTGTACGTCGGACAACAATCGGCCCTCAAATGCGCCGATAAAAAACTCCCGCACATCATCTTCGATATGCAGGTCCAATCCGCTAGCACGCTCGAACGGTTGCGCACTCTGCACCGCGCGCTGTGCCGGACTGGCGACAATTCGATGTACAGTTTCGTCGCGTAGCGCGTGCACCGCGTCTTCGGCCTGCTGCCAGCCGGTATCATTTAGCGGAATATCGGAACCACCCTGGAAACGACCTTCGTGGTTATAGGCGGTTTGTCCATGACGCATGAACAAAAAGGTACGACGCGGCAAATGCATAGTGAACGAATCGTACGACTATAATGCCGCGTGTTTGCCCGCTTCATGGCGACCGACCACCATGTGGTGCACCTCATCGGGACCATCGGCAAATCGCAGCGTTCGCATCCAGGTATACATTTGCGCCAACGGCGTCCATTTCGAGAGTCCCGTTGCGCCGTGCATCTGAATCGCCTGATCGATAATGTCGCACATTTTCTCGGGCACCATCGCTTTGACCGCACTGACGTAAACGCGCGCTTGGCGGTTACCGAGCACATCCATCGCTTTCGCCGCTTGTAATACCATCAGGCGACACGCATCAATTTCGATACGCGCCCGCGCGATCACCTCAAGATTCTTGCCGAGCTTAATGATTGGTTTGCCGAATGCCTCTCGCGTGCTGGCACGTTTGATCATCAGCTCGAGCGCCACCTCACCTTGTCCAATCGATCGCATGCAGTGATGGATTCGACCCGGCCCCAAACGCTGTTGAGAAATCTCAAAACCTCGCCCCTCACCCAAAAGAATATTGTCTTTGGGAACTCGCACGTTCGTCAGTCGAATGTGCATATGTCCGTGCGGCGCGCCATCGTCACCAAACGTGTGCATCGGGCCGACGATCTCCACGCCGGGCGCGTCGATCGGTACGAGAATCTGCGATTGCTGGCGAAAGGTCTCCGCGTCCGGGCTGGTCTTGACCATGGTAATCATGACCTTGCAGCGCGGATCGCCGGCGCCGGAAATATAGTACTTCTCGCCATTGATGACCCACTCGTCGCCATCGAGCACCGCCGTGGTCGAAATGTTCGTGGCATCGGACGAGGCAACGTTGGGCTCGGTCATGGCATAGGCGGATCGAATCTCGCCGTTGAGCAACGGCTTCAGCCACTGTTCTTTTTGCGCCGGAGTCCCGACGCGCTCCAGCACTTCCATGTTGCCGGTATCCGGAGCACTGCAATTCAGTGTTTCCGACGCTAACGGATTGCGGCCCAGCTCGGCGGCAATGTAGGCGTAATCAAGATTTGAGAGTCCCTCACCCGACTCGGCATCCGGCAAGAAAAAATTCCATAGCCCAGCCTCGCGCGCTCTTTGTTTAGCGCCTTCCATCAGTTCCGTCTGGCGCTCGGTGTGACTCCAAGGGTCATCCTTGGACTCATTTTCCGTAAAATATTCGTCGGTAATCGGATCGACGTGGTCGGCAATATGCTGCTTGACCGCCTCCAGCAACGGCCTCGCCTTTGCCGATAAGGTCAAATCGAATAATTCGGGGTGAAGGTCATTCATTGAGATTCTCCTCAGCGGCCTTGATCATATAGTGTCTGCGGAAAATTCCCACAGCTTATGAATGGCGAAGTCACTTTGCGGCGCCACTAGCGTAGAATCCGGTGCTCACCCCTCACCAACCGAGAACAAGAAGAATGAGTGATCTGTTCGATCTCAGTGGCCGAGTGGCGGTTGTCACCGGCGGCTCTCGCGGCATCGGCAAGATGATTGCCGAAGAATTCGTTAAACGTGGTGTTCGTACCTACATCACGGCGCGTAGTGCGGACGCCTGCAATGCCACCGCGCAGGAATTGTCGGCGCACGGCGCGTGCATCGCGGTGCCGCAGGATCTGTCGACGATGGATGGCGTCGAGCAGTTCGCCGCCGCGATCAGCGCCGAGGAATCGAGGCTGGACATTCTAATTAATAACGCCGGTGCGGCGTGGGGCGAAGACTTTGACGACTTCCAGGAAGTTGGCTGGGATAAGGTCATGAACCTAAATCTTAAGTCACTGTTCTTTTTGACGCAGAAACTCATGCCGCTATTGCGTGCATCTGCGAGCGCAGAGCAGCCCGCCAAGGTGGTCAATATTGCCTCGATCGATGGCATCCGGAATCCAGATCTCGAAACGTACTCGTATGTCGCCAGCAAAGCTGGCCTGATTCATCTGACGCGGCGGCTCGCGAAGCGACTGGTCAAAGAACATGTTCACGTTAACGCGATTGCGCCGGGCGCCTTCGCCAGCGACATGAATACCTGGGCCCGCGACAATCCCGATATGGTGTCGGAGATGGTGCCGTCCGGAAGAATTGGTGCAGCAGCGGACATGGCTGGGACCGCCGTGTATATGTGCTCACGGGCGGGCAACTATTTGGTTGGGATCACGATCCCAGTAGACGGCGGCGTCGCGCTCGCTACGTAAATTTATCGGAGATAACTACATGCAGGGCTCAATTGAGAAACGCGGTTCGGTCGGTGTCGTTTGGATCGACAACCCGCCGGTCAATGCCATCTCGCACGACGTGCGGCAAGGGCTCGTCAACGCCATCAATACGGCAGCAGCAGACGACGATATTGAGGCCTTGGTCCTCGCCTGCCGCGGACGCACCTTTATGGCCGGTGCCGACATCGCCGAATTTGCGGCAGGAATGAAAGACCCATTGCTACCGGAAGTGAATTCAACCATTGCTGCCAGTCCGAAGCTGGTGGTTGCCGCCATGTTCGGCACCACGTTTGGTGGCGGATTCGAGGTGGCGCTGGCGTGCAATTACCGAATCTCGGCTGCCGCCGGCAAAGTGGGGTTGCCCGAAGTGAAGCTCGGCATTCTGCCGGGTGCACACGGCACGCAGCGACTAACCCGCGTCGCCGGTGTCGAATTTGCCCTTAAGCTCATGACATCTGGCAATCCTGCATCGGCGAAGGACGCGCTCGCTGCCGGAGCGATCGATCGGCTAACGGACGGCGACGTGGTTGACGACGCAGTGGCCTATGCCAATGAATTGCTTGCTGACAATGCGCCGCTACGGCGCACCCAGGAAATAACGCCGGTTAAAGACGGCTTTGATGACGAATACTTCGCCGGCTTTCGTAAGTCGATTGCGCGCAAGACGCGCGGGATGCGCGCGCCGGAACGCATCATTCGATGCGTTGAAGCGGCTCTCGAGAAGCCGTTCGACGAAGGTGTTCAATTTGAACGCGAAATGTTCATGGAATGCGCCAACGATTCGCAGGCGAAAGCCCTGCAGCACGTGTTCTTTGCCGAACGCCAGACCAGCAAAGTCCCCGGCGTCGGCAAGGACGTCGCGCTCAAGCCGATCGAGTCGGTCGGTATCATCGGCGCTGGCACGATGGGTGGCGGCATTTCGATGAATTTTGCCAACGCCGGTATCCCGGTAAAAATCCTCGAGATGAATGACGACGCCCTGCAAAAAGGGCTCGGTATTATCCGCAAGAACTATGAGGCAACTGCACGTAAAGGCCGCATGACTGAGGAGCAAGTTGAGCAGTGCATGGCACTGCTCAATGGAACGACCCACTACAGTGACTTAGCAGATGTCGATCTCGTTATCGAAGCGGTATTTGAGAACATGGAAGTTAAGAAGACCGTGTTCTCAACGCTCAACGAGACCGTATCGAAAGATACGGTTTTGGCAACCAACACGTCTTACCTAGACATTAACGAGATTGCGTCGGTGGTCGATCACCCGGAACGCGTTCTTGGCATGCACTTCTTCTCGCCGGCGAATGTAATGAAGCTATTGGAAATCATCCGAGCAGAGAAAACCGCCCCAGAAGTGCTGGCAACGGTTCTAAAACTTTCCAAGACCATCCGCAAAGTCGGCGCGGTTGCCGGTGTCTGTTTCGGCTTTATCGGCAACCGAATGCTATCGGGCTACGCGCGTGAAGCGCAGCTGTTGGTATTGGAAGGCGCCAAACCTGAACATGTTGACCGCGTACTGTTTGATTTCGGCATGCCCATGGGTGTTTTAGCCATGGGCGACCTGGCCGGTATCGATATCGGCTATCGTCTGCGCGAGCAACTCGATGAAAGCCAGTATGACAAACGCGCCGTTTACGTGTCGGACAAGCTGGTCGAGATGGGTCGCTTAGGGCAAAAGACCGGCGCTGGCACCTACGATTACGAGCCGGGAAATCGTAATCCGATCCCATCGCCAATTACCGAGAAGCTGATTGCTGAGGCGGCCGAGGAATTTGGCATTCAACAACGAAAAATTAGCGACGAAGAGATCATCGAACGATGCTTCTACTCGTTATTCAATACCGGCTGCAATGTATTGGACGAAGGCATGGCGTATCGATCGTCGGATATCGACATCGTGTATATCTATGGATATGGATTCCCGGCGTGGCGCGGCGGCCCGATGCACTGGGCCGAGCATGGCGTAGGGCTCGACAAAGTCCTCGATAAGATTAAGGAGTTTGGCGAAGTCCATGGCGAACGCTGGTGGAAACCCTCGCCGCTGCTCGAACGACTGGTCGCTGACAGCGGTAGTTTGAGCGATATACAGAATCGCTAGGCGTCTTTGATCGCATCCCAACCCGAGCTTGCAATACTTTCAAAGAATGGCCGCTGCTGAGTCGCTGTTTGCGATGATGCGTTGCCATCAAGACCGCGTTTGTAAACGCCTTGGATAATGGCCGCCAAACGGAACTTGCAGAAAGCAATATAGAACGGCCAGTTTTTAACGCCGTCGCGGCCGACCTGCTGGCAATAAATGTCGATCAGCTCTTCTTCCTCGGGCACACCTAAAGCGCGAATCTGTTTGCGCGATAGACCGAAGCCATGAAAGAACTGGCAGGTATAGGCCAAGTCGGCGAGCGGGTGGCCTATGGTACTGAGCTCCCAATCGAGTACCGCGGCAACACGGGGTTCGCTCGGGTGCAGCACCATATTTCGAATCGAAAAGTCGCCGTGAACGATCGATGTCGCCTCGTCAGTCGGTATGTTGTCGGGTAACCACTCGATAAGGCGATTCATCGGCGCAAACGGCTCGGTTTCGGATGCCTGATACTGCTTCGTCCAGCGACCGATCTGGCGCTCAAAGTAGTTGCCCGGTTTGCCGAAATCTTCCAGGCCCGCGGCGACGTAATCAACTCGATGCAATCGGCCGAGCACGGCAATGTAGTCACGGAAGATTGTATTGACTTCGTCGGCGGGTAGGCCGGTTTCTAACGGTTGCTTGGCGACGCGTCCGTCGACCCACTCCATAACAAAAAATGGCGTTCCGATTACACCGTCGTCTTCACACAGAAAGTTCATTCGAGGAACCGGAACGTCGGTCGCCTGCAAGGCGTTCATTACTCGAAATTCTCGTTCAACGGCATGGGCGGACTTCAGTAACTTGCCGGGTGGTTTCTTGCGTAGCACCCAACGCGTTCCTTGAGACTCTAATAAATAGGTGGGGTTCGACTGTCCACCCTCATACTGCCGGATTTGTAAATCGCCTTGAAAACCTTGCAGATGCTCGGCCAAGTACTCTTCAAGTCGCGCCTTATCCAGGACATGCTCAGCACGAACATCGGTAAGCTGTGGATCGGTGTCCAAATTCTTATTCCCCATCAGTCCGAGGAGTCATCCTACACGACTACCGGTATTCGAAGTATGCGTTTGAGATGACGACTTGGTCGTCGGTCACCGCATCGAAAATCACCCGACCTTCGCCGTCGTTCCAGGTACGTATTTGCAACGGCGCATCCAACAACATCGGCGCGGTGAAGCGCACCTGAATCTTCTTGAAACGGCTCGCCTCGCCGTCGCCCAATTCACCGAGCAATCGGTACGCGCAATGACCAAAGGTACAAAGTCCGTGAAGAATCGGCTGGTCAAATCCACCGAAACGCGCTGCATCCGGATCAATGTGTAACGGATTGTAATCACCGGACAACCGATACACGTGTGCTTGGTTTGCCGCGATTCGAGTGTCAATCCGATTGTCGGGAGGCCGTTGCGGCATTTCGATTGGGTTTGAGTAGACCTTCCCAGCCCCTTCGAACGGCTCTATGTCACCTAACGTCTTTATGCCGCGCATAAAAGCACCGGTTACCATGCGTAGATAGATGTCACCATCAGCATCGACGACCTGGCTTTCGCACTCAATGAATGCATTTCCCTTACCTTTGGGATGCACGCTGAGCAGTCGCGATCGCACCTGCACAGTGCCTTCAGTAGGTAGCGGTCGAATGACCTCCAGATAACGCTCCGCATCGATACTCAACGGGCCAGGTGTGAACGGAATTAGCTCGGGATCGACGTCCAGGCCTTCGAACCCCCATCGAATTGGGAACGTCGGAAACACGGCGAAATCGGCGTGACCTTCATACACGAAACGCAGATCGTCGATTCCGATTCCAACCGCATACAACAGAACGTCACGTACATCGTAGGTCTTAGGAAGATGCGTTCCCCACGGTCCTGCCTCATCACCAGGCAGTGCTTTAACTGCGTTATACGTTGGCACTTAGCCCCCTATTCTTGCGGCATCAATCGGGCAGACTAACCAATCGATGCGGGTCGTGACAGAGCTGGCTCGCGAATCGCGCCTGTCGGCCCAATCCTAGGACCACACCGCGGCCCGCCAAATGCCCGCATTAGGGCTACATAATCCCCTTGGTTCCTGTTGTAAATAAGAATGATTCGCATTACGATTCTCAGTCGTCTATTTTTTTGCCGGATTCCTAATGCCAATTACGGACCACGCCAAGGCTCTGCCTTCTGACGGGCGGCAACCGCTGCTTCTGTGGCTATCTCGCTGCTACCTGAGATTTCATATTTCGGGCGAGAGCCTGCCATCAGAACTCTTCGATTTCCTACAAAACCCTGCTCGTCGAAACGTCTATCAGGCGCTGAGTAACGTCTGGGATGTCATGTTGTCCTCGACCCACGAGGGCCTCGCCTTGCATGACCCGTTCTGTCCATGTTTGTCGACGCATGAACAGGCACTTATCATGGGGTTGGGATGCATTGAAACGCGCACTCCGCGCGGTTTCAAAGCAACCATGCTGGCGATCGTCCCGCCCACTGCGGTTCGCGTACTAGAAGTTCACATGCAGGTGCTTGCCGACGCCATAGCAATTCTGGAGTCTAACCACGATATTTTTCTTACCTCTTTACAGGAATCTCAAAATGATCCGCATTATTTCGATTTTGGTTCTTCTATGGGCAGCGACACCGGCAAACGCGGCATGCGAGTTCGCCATTGAAGGCGACGACATGCTCAAATTTAATGTCAGTGACATCGCTGTTGCTGGCGACTGCGAATCGGTGACGATCAACTTAACGCACACCGGCAAAACTGCGGCAAACGTAATGGGCCACAACTGGGTCCTGACGACCGACGCAGACTATCAACCTGTCGCAATCGATGGCATGGCAGCTGGCCTTGAAGGCAACTATGTTCCTGCCGACGACGCGCGTGTCATCGCCGCAACAAAAATTATTGGCGGCGGCGAATCCACCAGCGTGACGTTTTCGATTGCCGATCTTGACCCCTCCGTTTCGTACACCTTCTTTTGCTCGTTCCCAGGACATTGGGGCGTGATGAAGGGTACGTTTCGTATTACCTAATCACTCAATACAGCGTTCGACGTGGAATCAAGAGCGTCCGCGTGGCGCATGAGTTGGATCATTACGATATGCGTGCTGGCGCTGGTCGCCAGCGCGCATTCGTTTGCTGCCGATAAAGATCAGCATTCGGCAAGCGCAAGAGCATTGCATCCCGGCGGCAGCACTCATACTTTCGTAATTGGCGAACCCGAGGCGGCACCGTCAAGATATCACTATCGTCTCTTGAATCCGTGTAACGCGACGCGCTACTGCGATGCGTTCGATCACGATGAGTAGCGCCGGTGAACAGGTGGTGCTCGATGGCGTTCCAAAGACGATGCTGTGGCCATTGTGGAACAGAGCCGCGGAGCAATCCGCGCCAACGCCGCTCATTGCGGACCCGCTAGCCGCACAGCTGGTCGATAACCTCGATTTTGATTTTGAGGGCACGTTTGGGCGACCGAATGTGATGCATTCCATTCGCGCGCGCTATTGCGACGACCTGGTTAATCAATACATTGACGAATGTGACGACGAGCCCATTGTTGTCTCTTTGGGTGATGGCTTGGATACGCAGCAATGGCGCATCAGCGATAGGCAAACGCGCTGGGTCAGCGTCGATGTGCCGGAGGCGATTGAGGTACGAAAACGGTTACTGCCAGGTCACGAAAACTCTGAATTCATCCCCTGTTCGGCGCTGGACACAACCTGGTGTACGACCTTGCCACGAGGAAGCGCGCCCTTTGTGAACGCATCCGGCCTGCTCATGTATTTCGATGAAATGGATGTACGACGCTTACTGGCGATGGTCGCTGACTACTTCCCTAAAGCGCGAATTTTTTTCGACACGATTCCGCCGTTCTTTTCGAAAAAGACACAACAGGGCTTGGCCGTAACGCCCGACTACACGGCGCCGCCAATGCCATGGGGTATTTCGGTGGACGACGTCGCAACGTTTCTCGATGCGATACCGGGTATCAAGTCGGACACGGTATTAACTTACGCGGATCCGTATCCCAGTCGATTACGTCTTTACCACTGGCTTTCAAGGATCGGGCCGATCCGCCGACGGCTGGCTGGCGGTCTTGTAGTCGCGAAAGCCGTGCGCAAAACGGCACACGGCTACGTCAATTGATTTAAGTAACGCTTTTAAGAAGCACATCCAAAGAAGGAAACAAGAAATGAGTGTATTGGTAGGCAAACAAGCACCCGACTTCACTACCCAAGCCGTACTAGCAGACGGCACGATTGTCGATGACTTTAGTTTCAGCAAGTCAACGGCGGGTAAGTATGCAGTTGTGTGTTTTTACCCAATGGATTTCACCTTTGTCTGTCCGTCGGAGCTAATTGCGCTTTCGAATCGTACGGAGCATTTGAATCAACTCGGCGCTGAGGTCGTCGCCGTCTCGATTGATTCACACCACACGCATAACGCGTGGCGCAACACGGACTTTGCAGCAGGTGGTATCGGTGCCGTCAAATACACGTTAGCCGCCGACATGGATCACAGCATTTCGAAGGCATATGGCATCTCCTCAGAAGGCGGCGATTCGTATTACCCGCCGGGAGTGGCGATGCGCGGTACGTTCATCATTGATCAGCAAGGCATCGTTCGCAGCCAAGTTGTCAACGACGAACCGCTCGGTCGTAATATGGATGAGGTAGTGCGAACGCTTGAATCGCTGCAATTCTTTGAAGAGCACGGCCAGGTTTGCCCGGCCGGCTGGAACAAAGGTGACGATGGCATGACCAACACCGCTGAAGGTGTCGCTGACTACCTCGGTAAGAACGCGGGTAGCTTGTAGCGTTTGTCGCTGTAACCATTGACTTCAACGGCCGCAGATCAACTGGGCCGATAGCGATGACCTAGCTTAACGGCGCCCCTTGGGGCGCCGTTTTCGTATCCCCACCCGCACAAGCCAGCAGCGTTGACTTATTTATCTTAATCGAGTTAACTTGATTAATGTTATGACCCACTGAGAGGCAAAAAGCGATGGAAGTCACCGTAGCGGCCACGCAGATGGCCTGTTCCTGGGACGTTGAGGCAAACGTTGAAACCGCCATTGGACTCGTGAACGAGGCGGCCGATGCAGGCGCCGAAATCGTGCTCATCCAGGAACTGTTTGAGACGCCCTATTTTTGTATCGACGAGCAGGTCCGACATTTCGACCTGGCACACAGCTTGGAGGCCCAGCCGACCATCAAGCGCATGCAGACCCTGGCAAAAGAACGCGGCCTGGTCATCCCGGTCTCGTTCTTTGAAAAATCCGGTCTCGCACACTACAACTCGATTGCGGTGGTGGATGCCGACGGGTCAATCGTTGGTCACTACCGAAAAAGCCATATTCCCGATTTCCCGTTGTATGAGGAAAAGTATTACTTCAGTCCGGGCGATACCGGCTTTAAGGCGATCGACACCGCATACGGCCGTATCGGGATTGGAATCTGCTGGGACCAGTGGTTTCCCGAAGCGGCGCGTGCCATGGCATTACAAGGTGCGGAACTCCTGTTTTACCCTACCGCAATTGGTAGTGAACTCGACAAGCCGGAGTTCGATAGCAAAGACCATTGGCAAATGGCGATGCGCGGTCACGCCGCGGCGAACATCGTTCCCGTGATTGCCTCGAATCGAATCGGCACTGAAACCGCTGACAACTTGAGCATGGATTTTTATGGCTCATCGTTCATCGCCGACGCGACCGGCCAAATGGTTGCAGAGGCCGACCGAGAATCTCAGACCGTGTTAACGCACACTTTCGATCTGGCGGCTATCGCCGATTTTCGACGCGAATGGGGCGTGTACCGGGACCGTCGACCCGATCTGTATAAGACGTTACTCACGTTGGACGGCGAAAATGTCGTTCACGGCGTATAGCGAGGGCGCGAGTGCCTAACCTCGGTCGCTTCCTCGCTTTTTCTGTTATTGGCTCGGTAGCACTTATGCCGTTGCTGGCACTGCCGGCGATGATCGGCGTGCTCGTCGATAACGCCGGCATGACCGATTCCGCTGCCGGCTGGTCTGCGTCGATTCATTTCCTTGCCGCCGCGCTTATTGGTATTGCACTGTCATTGCGCATCCATCACGTGAGCCTGCGAACCATCGCCCGAATTGCTTTGGTGGTCGCGGTCGCAGCAGACATCGGTTCGGCAATGACCGACGGATCGTCCGATACTTTTTTGGTGGCGCGTGTCGTCGCCGGACTCGGCCTTGGGTGCGCATATGTCACCAGCGTGGCCGCTTTTGCACGGTTCGATAACTATGAGCGCGGCTACGGCTTGTTCGTCACTCTTCAGTTTGCCATCAGTGGCCTGAGTCTCTATGCGATTCCCGTGTTTGCCGACGATATCGGAGCCACCGGTCTGTTCGTATTGTTCGCCATGGGCGACGCGATCGCTTTGCTGCTGACACACTACTTGCCAAGCGAGAAAGCATCGTCAAAGGACACCTCATCATCAACCAGCGAGCTCAAGATCTTACTTTCCGGCGCAGCGTTATTTGCAATCGTTGGCTTTATCCTTTTTGAGGCTGCGAACAACGCGCAGTTTACGTACATCGAGCGATTCGGCGTGGCACTGAGTGCTAGCGACGAGCAGATTGGCATCTCTCTGATGATTGCATCCCTTCTCGGTATTCCCGGTGCCTTCGCCATCGTGTTGATCGGGCGGCGGTTCGGGACGCTGGCGCCGTTGATGGTCGGTGTCGGTATCGCCACGCTGGGTCTGACGATTCTGTACAACGCCCATTCGTATACCGCTTACTTCGTCGGCGGGTGCTTCATGGGTTTTTCATGGGCCTTCAGCTTACCGTTTATCCAGACGTTGTTAGCGTCCATTGATCGCAACGGTAGCGCCATCTCCGCAGGATCCTCTCTCTCGTCACTCGGCACCGCACTCGGCCCGGCTCTCGCCGCAACGGTAGTTGCCAACGGCGGCTATCGGCACGTTTTCATTCTGGCCATGGCGTTGTTTGCCGTCACCGTAATCGCCTTTGTGTTGTCCCACCGCAACCGAGACCACGCCGTATGAACTCGACCGACTACGATATCGACCCGCGCGATTTCGGCTACTACATGCCCGCCGAATGGACGCTACATAGCGGCTGCTGGATGGCCTGGCCCTGCCGCGAGGGCATGTGGGAGGACGAGACCGCGACCGCTCAGGACTACGCCAACGTCGCCAATGCGATCGCGCGGTTCGAACCGGTGAAAATGGTGACGCCAGCGCACAAAACCCACGATGCGAGACAGTTGTTGAATGACAGCGTTGAGATTGTCGAGTTGCCGATTGACGACTCCTGGACACGGGACAACGGCCCTAATTTCTTGATCGGCGGCGATGCTTTGGCGGGGTCCGACTGGGTGTTCAACGCATGGGGCGAAAAGTACTCGCCCTATGACCAAGACGCCCGATTAGCCGAGCGCATTCTCGATCGGCTCGGCGCAAGACGATTTCCAAGCTGGCTGGTTGCCGAAGGCGGCGGTATCACCGTCGACGGTGAGGGCACAGTCATAACCACCGCGTCGTGCTATCTCAATAAAAATAGAAATCCGGGCGTCTCGAAGAAAGATATTGAACGGGAGCTGTGCCGAACACTGGGCGCCGAAAAGGTCTTGTGGATACCCGGTGATGTCGAAGAAACCGAAACCGATGGCCACATTGACGGCATTGCCGCATTTATCGAACCGGGTCGCGTTTTGGTCCAGGTGAACCCGGACAAAACGGACCCGCATTACTCGGTCGGTATGGAGAACGTTCAGGCGTTATCGAAACTGACCGATGCTAAAGGTCGACGATTAGAGCTCGAATTTATTGACGAGGGTATTTATCACCCTGGCACTTGGAACGGTGGCTGTAGCTCCTACATCAATTCATACTTGGCCAATAATGCAGTGATCGTGCCCGCCTATGGATATGATCGAGATGCATCCTGCGTTGAAACCTACCAACGGCTTTACCCCGAACGAACAGTGGTTCAGGTGCCGATCAACAACATCGCTGTGGGCGGTGGCGGCATCCACTGCATTACCCAGCAGCAACCCCAATTTGCGAACGATGCATGAGTAATCGTCAGCGCATCGGCTTGCGCAAGGAAGCGCCGCCTACAACCCGCGCACCCGGACGAAAGCGACGTCAGCAACTGCTCGATGCGACAGCCGCGTTGCTCAGCGAAAAGGAAATCGAGGATGTCTCGTTTCGAGATATCGCTAAACGAGCGGGCGTGCCGGAAGGCTCTGCTTATCATTTCTTTGCCAATCGATTCGACATTTTCTCGGCTCTCGCTTGCGAGCTCAACGAAGTCTTCATAAAGGCCCACAAAAAAACAGTACCTGCATCCAAGCGTGCCCAGCCGCGACAACTCATTGAGTACATGGTCGACGTCGGCGCCCGCATCTACGGCAAGAGCGCGCCGGCGCGGCAAATTTTCGTCGGTGGCAAGACGCCACCCGAAGTAAAACAGGCTGAACGTCGTAATGATCGTGATGTTGCCGATGCAATGTTTGATTCCTACGTACGATATTTCGATATTGCCGATTCTGACGAAACGCGCAATGCCTTTGGTTATTTCATCGAAATCACCGACTTAATGTTTACGCTATCGATCGTCGAGCACGGCACGATCACGCCAAGAATGCTCGACGAAGCCAAGCGCGCCGGTGTTGCTTATCTCGAGACCTATCTGTGAGCGTACGCATACTGTCTGTGTTGGTGCTGGTGTCGCTCACCATTTCCTGTGCCTCTGGCGGCGTACGCGATACAACCCATTCGCCTCTCGCTTCGTCGCGCGTGCTGCTCACTGGTGGTGTCATATACACGGCCAATAACGGCCAATTCGCCGAAGCGTTCGTCATGGACCATGGTGAAATACTGGCGGTTGGCACGAACCAGGAAATCGCCGCATTTGCTACCGCGGACGCGCAGCGCATCGATCTGAAGGGTCGGCTGGTGTTACCGGGATTACATGATAGTCATACGCACATTCTCGAAGGACACATGCCGCTTAGCGGCACCTGTTACGTTCGAGCCGGCCGAGCTCCAAACGAACTCGTCAATGCGCTGACTCGATGCGCGCCCTACCAGCAGGTTCTCGACTGGGTATTGGGCTACGGATGGGACATTTATAGTTTTCTTGAATCGGACGATGACCCACTCACTGCCATTGATGCCGCAATCCCCGACCGTCCGGCCGCGATTATGGAGGAGACTTCGCACGCGGTTTGGGTCAATTCCATGGCGCTGGATGCGTTGCGCATCGACGCCACAACGCCGAATCCACCCGGCGGCATTATCGCAAAAGACCAGTACGGCAGGCCGAACGGGCTATTAATCGACAATGCCGGCGACCTCGCTTTTGAAGCCGCTCTCACGCGCACGCCGCGCGTCGATGAAGCCCACTACAACGGATTGCTCGATGGACTGGATAGCCTCGCGCGCAACGGCATTACGTCGTTTGTCGATGCACGTGCGTATTGGACACGTGGCTACCACGAATTCTATGAACGCGCCGATGTCGAAAATCAACTTACCGCTCGCGCACTATTGAGTTTATGGGCGTATCCCCAGATGGACGATAGCGTTCAGATCGCCGAGCTCACGCGCCTGTTCTCGAATAGCAGCAACAACGGCGTCCGGCGGTCGCAAATCAAAGTGTATGTGGACGGTATTATCGGCAATACCACCGCGCGAACGATCTCACCGTACTTGATTGACTACGGCTTCGGCACGACCAAGGGACTCAACTACTTTGACGAAGACCGGCTTGCCGGTTTGATAATTGCTTTGGAGCCGATTGGCTACGATTTTCATATCCATGCGATTGGCGCCGGTGGGGTTCGTGACGCCCTAAACGCGATAGAACGCGCCCGCTCAGCGAACCCCGACCTCGAACCACGACACCGACTGACGCATGTCGAATACGTGCACCCCGATGATATTCCACGGTTCAGATCACTCGGTGTGATCGCTGACATCCAGCTTGCCGGTGCTTTTACCGATCCGAAACGATTTGCGCAGTACAACCGCCCGTTCATCGGCGCAAGCAACCCGGCGCTGCCACTACCTGCCCGCGCTTTGATCGATGCCGGCGCGCTTGTGACGTTGAGCAGCGACTTCGACGTCAGCCCATTGAATCCGTTTATCGGTATAGAGAATGCCGTTACCCGCAGTCGCGATGCGCTCAGCGTCCGCGAAGCGGTCGATGGATATACCATCAACGCCGCTTTCCTGATGCGCCAGGAAGATCGAGTAGGATCGATCGAAGTAGGCAAGCGCGCCGACTTCGTCGTGGTTGATCAGAATATTTTTACGATCGATCCGGAGCGAATTGACGACACCGAGGTGGTCTTAACCGTATTGGACGGCAACGAAGTCTTCCGCAGCCCGTCGTACTAACGGCACAGACAAAAAAAGGGCACCTAATCGGTGCCCTTGATGTTTGCGACCGGATACAGACGATTCGCCACGCGAGCGATACCTTCTGTTTCCAGTACGCGCAGGACCTCATCAAGATCCTTGTACACATGACCACATTCATCGAGCGGTGTACGACGCGTGTTACCGACGATACCTTCGATTTCAACGCCACCCAGCGTTCGCTTGATGTAGCGCATCTCATCGTCAATTTCGTCGTGGATGTCAGCCAGCTCGCGCTTTGCTTTACCACGCGCCATTACGCGGCCGGATCCGTGATTCACTGAACAGCCGCTATGAAACGCGCCATCCAGTGGATACAAGATCGCCGCACCATCGAGCATCGAACCCGGCACCAAGCACGGATGACCGGTGTGTTCCCACTTGGTCCCAACCAGGTCAGGATGGCCAGCAGGGAACGCACGAGTCGCACCCTTACGATGAACGAAACCCTTCTTGGTGGTTCCATCCGGCAGCACCAGCGTTTCTTCCTGCACCAGGTTGTGCGAAATCTCGTAGAAGACTTCGCCGGTTACGTTGAAAACGTTCTCCAGTGCCGTTTGTACACCGCGCACAATCACGTGTCGGTTGGCAACCGCGTAGTTGGCCGCCGAGTTGTGATGTGCCCAGTACTCCTTGCCGAGCGGCTCATCGATGCGTAGCCACGATTCTTCGCGTCGGTTTTTAGCTAAGCCGCGAAGCTCCGCACCTGCATAGAAGTAGTGGTTCGCGGTTTGCCAGCCATAGCCGCGCGAGCCGCAATGGATCATCACCCACACCGAACCATCGTTAACATCGACCTGCATTTCCACAAAATGGTTGCCGCCGCCGACGGAACCGATCTGCGGACAGGCTTTGTCACGCGCGCGCTTGATTCGCTCGGAATCCAACACCTGATCATCGACCTCGATGTACTGACGTTCGCACACGTCGGCATGCACACCAATCGCCTTCGCGCCGTAGTGGAAAATGTCATCGATTTTGGCCTCGGACATTCGCGGCATGTGCTTAGGTCGATGCGAACCAACACCCGTTGCAATACGCTGCTCAACATCGTTGATCCACGCACGACGCTTATCCCAATCCGCAACGTCCGCTGCCGACAACCCCGGCACCTTCAGGTATACGACACCACAAGAGATGTCGTACCCCGAACCTGCCTGAATAATGACGTCTTCGGTAACCGCAACGCCGCCCACCGGGATCCCGTAGCCCAAATGGGTATCAGGCATCAGATATAGGCCAATAATTCCCGGATACGACGCGGCATTCGCGGCCTGGCGCCACAGCGCCTCATCGGTTTGCGCGAAGAGCGTTTCCGACAGGTACGCATGGACCTCGGTATTCATCGCACCGATTTTCGGTAGCACGTAGTGTGCTTCTGAAACTTTTTGCACTTCATGTAGAAACGACATCGGTCGATCCTCCTTGATTATTGTTTGTACAGCAACGCATTCCGCTTACCACCGTGATCCCTCAGGAATTCCATTTGGTCTCCCATGATGTGGCGGTTTTCCAAAATCAAACCTTCCGCACGGTTTGGGGCGTACGGCAGCGCCAGCAGTCGCATGTTGCATTCCTCGAGCAACCGGTCCGCCTTGCGGTGGTTGCAGATTCGGCAAGCGGTCACCACGTTTTCCCAGGTGTCTGCACCACCGCGCGATACCGGCACGACGTGGTCGCGCGTCAACTCGCAGTCGTACAGGTAGTCACCGCAGTACATGCACATGTGCGCATCGCGACGAAATAGGTTGCGGTTGGTCAGCGATGGCATGTCGTTCAATAAGCTGTACTCATGAACACCACCGTAAGCCGCGACAATCGTCGAAACGTACAGCACCGAACGTGCACCGGTCGCGCGCGAAATACCGCCGCGCAGGCACACGAACTCGATGCCTGCCTCCCAGGCAACCTGGTTTCGGCAGTACAGCAGCGTGCCCTCTTCCCTGGAGATCCAGGCCAAAGGGCGACCGGCAACATTGAGTTTTAGAATTTTTGCGTTCATTGCTTTGTCTTCGTTATTCACTTTGACAATAGGGATTGCGTAGATGGTGGTGGACACGGCGGGTATCGAACCCGCATATCGAAGTAACCGGTGCATTACTACCGGCAGGTCGGTTGTTGGAAAACGCGCGCCAGCGAGTAACCCTTACGCAGAGCAGTCGCCTGCATCCTCAACCATGCCATTCCGACCTCTTAGACAACGACCGGTGTTACCCGGACCACCTGACTAATCGTTTTGTGTGGCGGCATCCGTTTGCCAACGTGCCCTTATTGGTACGCAGCCCGAGATTCGAACTCGGAAACAAGTCGGTTTGAGCGACTTAGGTATAACGTTCCCTCAGCTGCGTAAAATTGGTAGCCGCCCTCGGAGTCGAACCGAGAAACACCTGTTTCTAAAACAGGTAGGTATGCCTAATTCCCATCAGACGGCCATTGAAGTTGGAACCCTCGGCAGGACTCGAACCTGCAACACCCGAGGTAGAAGCTCGGTGCTCTAATCCATTGAGCTACGAAGGTCTGGTGGCCCAGGCGGGAATCGAACCCAACCTGCCTGGGATTTGCTGAGCACTAAGAGGGCGATTGCAGATTGATCTTTAGTGTCCCTGCCAGGCCGTGAGTCTGAAGTCACCGAGCCAAATTGCCGTTGCTCGCAACGTAGTTCTGACGATGTAGTCCGAAGTCGATTGAGTTGGACATGCCGCCCGGACTTGAACCCAGTTTGCCTGCTCCGCGAAATTGTTCGCTCCGGACTGATGCAAACTGACCTTTAGTGATCAGACGGAAAACAACGACTGCGCAATTGATGCTCGTCGACTATGGCTTAGCTCGGCCACGGCATGATTCGGTTGGCAGGCCAGGAGCGATTCGAACGCCCATTTGCGGGTTTGGAAGCCGCAGTCCTACCTTTAGACGACTGGCCTAATTCCAATCTGTCGATACTCATCGACCCATACTTGTATTTGGCACGGCCGGCTGGACTTGAACCAGCGCCCTCGACTTTCGCAAAGTCGCGCTCTGTCCACTGAGCTACGGCCGTATAGAATAAGTTGGGAGGGTGCGTTGCACACCCTCCCGGTGCTGAATTAAGACTTGATGTTTACCAGGCCATTCAGCAAAGCGTCGAGACCACCCACGACGGATAGATCGCCGACGTTTTCGGTGATCTTCTCGAGAGTCTCCAGCTCTTTGAGACGTAGCGCTACGTTGTTGCTTTCCATCACTTTCGCGGTGTTCAGCAACGAGCGCGTTGCATTGGTCTCTTCGCGACGGCGAATCACGTTCGCTTGCGCCGCTTTTTCGGCTTCAACCACCTTGCCCAGCAGGTCTTTCATATCGCCGGGAAGGATGATGTCTTTGACACCCACGCTAAGCACGCTGAGGCCGATTTCAGCAAAACGCTCACCAAGATGCTCAGCGATGTCGCGGTCGATCGCTGTCTTGTCCTCGAGCAGCGCATCCAGTTTGCGAGTACCCACCGCAGCGCGAAGACCAAATTGGATCTCTTTGTACAGCTGATCCAGCGGGTCTTTGACGGCGCGAACGGCCTTGGCCGCATCGACGTACTGGTAAGACGCGGTGACGTTGATACGCAGTGCCACTTTGTCCTTGGTCAGGATTTCCTGACCTTGAACTTCCAGCGCTTTGACACGCAGGTCCACCAGCTCTACGCCAACGGCGTGCGCAACATTCCAAAACGCGTGCAGGCCCGCTGTTAATGATTTGGTGAACTCACCGTCCACGTACAGCAGACCGACATGACCATCTGGCACGATGCGCGCGCAAACCGCTTTGTCGACCACCGCAAGCACTTTCGCGTCGCGGCCATTCACAAGGCGCTTGGTCAGACGTGAATCCAGCGCAATACCCTCGTTGAGGTCGTAGCGCTCAACACGAACATTGACCACGCCCTTCCAGTAGAGCTTGCGCTCTGCCGGAGCAAGCACGGCCGCCGCACGTCCATTGAGATAGACCAATGCGACTTCATCGGCATTGGTTTCAACGATATGAAACTGGTGCTCGATCACTGCACGTTCGGCTTCGATCAGATAGTCGGCCAGACGGTGTTCAAACGCGGCGAACGAAATATCAAAACGCTCAACCGCATACTGGCCGCGCACACCGAAGTAACGATAAGTTCCCGGTGCCAGGAACTCGATGAAGTCTCCGTCTTTAAACAGGAGACCGCGCTCGTGCTTGCGCACGACGAATTTCGTATAGAACCACATTAGGCGTTCTCCTTCTTCGTTGTTGTTACCGTCCAATGACGGTGGTTGATTAGGACGTAAAACGCGTACCGGCTGATCCGCAGGGCGGCTTAGCGTCTGCACGCGAATGCGTCGTTCTACTTCTGCTAGTCGACTGAGACCAGCCACTTGGGATCACCTCCTTTGTTGTCGATAGTTAGGCGGCCCAGACCATCGCTGGCCGGAGACTTAGAATATGTGTGCCCGTCATCACAAAACTGCTGGAGATCGGCGGCGCCGGTGAATCGGGCACATCGTGCACGCGTCGTCGACTGTTGCCCACGATCAAGATTGCTATCGCAGGTAACGAGCGGACGAGGCGTGGGCGGTATGCTGGATTGACACGACGGATCACTAATCGGCAGCAACCGTGTTGCTCCAACGTAGGACGTCCTTGCGGATCGTCAATCGTCTTTGCCGACAACGGACACGGGTGGGGCGATATCCTCGCCCGGGAGCGGATTCGAACCGCAAGGCGCTAGCCTTACCCTTAAGACCGAGTGAAGGTCGGTGTGGAAATGCAAGATTCGAACTTGCGACACTCAGATTCTGGTCTGATGCTCTAACCACTGAGCTAAATTCCCGTGGTGGTTGAGTGCTAACGGTACGCTCGGTACACACCGTGCGATCGGAGCGTAAGTGCGCCAGACGGGATAGAAACCCGAACCGCTGAACGCCGTGCGCATGCCCAACCCTGGTAGTCCGAGACGGATTCGAACCGACGACCTCCGCTTTGTAAGAGCGGCGCTCTAACCCACTGAGCTATCGGACAACTTGGTCGAGAGGGCGGGATTCGAACCCGCGTTAACAGGGTTATGAGCCCTGCCTGAGACCACCTCCCTCTCATTGGTGCGGGCAGCAGAATTCGAATCTACAACCTCGACGATGGCGGCGTCGTGCTCTACCGTTGGAGCTATACCCGCATAAACTTGGTCCGTCCTGAGAGAATCGAACTCCCGTCAACAGGTTAAAAGCCTGCTGCTCCACCACTAAGCCAAGGACGGATTGGCCTGCCCGGCAGGACTTGAACCTGCACATCGCCTGGTTCGAAGCCAGGTGCCTTCATCCAGTTTGGCCACGGGCAGTTTTGGCGGAGAAGCCCAATTCGCCCGCGGACGCTAGGGCTTCTCCATAGATTGGTGCGAATTGATCTTTAGTGCTTGTGTTTCCAAGTGCCGGCATCCGCCATCTGCGGCGGGAGGATTTGGGGTGAACGACCGGAATCGAACCCGCATCGTCCAGAGTCACATTCTGGAGCTTTACCGTTAAGCTACGTTCACCATGATTTGGCGGAGACTGAGAGGATCAAAATCCCACATCCTTTCGGACTTCACCGGGTTCACAAAACGCATACGTTTTGGACGCACGAGTGAAAGCGAGTGCGGGGCACCGCCCCGAGAATCGCCCCAAGGCGATTCGAGTCAAACCGGATAAGCACGCCGGCCTTGCGAGTCTCCGTACGATTGGTGCGGGCATTCAGAATCGAACTGAATCATCTTGGGTGGAAGCCAAGCACTCTGCCAATGAGCTATACCCGCGGAAACTGGTCTGGAAGGCTGGATTTGAACCCCAATCTGCCTGCTTTGCATCGAGCACTGAGTTGGTCCCCGCAGATTGACCTTTAGCCAGATCGTTCGATCGTGCGCATTGAAGGTTGAATCGTTTCTCGACGCACAACAACGATTACTTGCCTCCCTGACCAGGCTGAGCTACTTCCAGAAAGTGGTAGACCGGGGCCGAATCGAACGGCCGACCTCGCGAATATCAGTCGCGTGCTCTCGACCAACTGAGCTACCGGTCTACAGAGTCATTACGCCAGAGGTACAAAAGATCCCTCGCCCATCGCTCGCTTGATATAGCGCATGAAGAAAATAGCTTTATCTTCGAGTTCGAGAGTGGCATCGCCGATATCTTCCAGCGGAACCGGAAACTGAAATGCGCCCTGCAATGGCACCGATACGCCGTAGTAGGCAATGCCCTGGCGGTACCGAACGAATCGAACGGTGTTGTCTTTCACAATGTCTTTAATGTTCATAGTTTCTCCCGAATTAAAGTTGGTAATCCCGACAGGATTTGAACCCAATCCGCCCTCCGCGTTTATGAGCAAGAAGACGGTTGGTGCGGATTGATCTTTAGGATGCTGTGTGTGAGCACTCCGGTCATGCGAGCACTGAAGATCAATCTGCAGTTAGTTAAGCCTGACAATTAAGACCGCGGGCAGATTGGGCTTAACCATTCGCCCACGGGATCATTTGAAAAATGAGTGTTTGGTGCGGATTGATCTTCAGTGCGTTCCGTGGAAGCACTCCGATGATGCGAGCACTAACGATCAATCTGCACTTAGCCAAGCCTGACAATTAAGACCGCGGGCAGATTGGGCTTAACCATTCGCCCACGGGATCGGAAAAGTGGCGGTGCGACCCGGACTTGAACCGAGATCTCCTTGATCGACAATCAAGCGCTCGACCGATTGAGCTACCGCACCGAGTAGAAAAAAGCGCTGAGACTAAGCGCTTCGCGGCCATCCTTTTGCGCGAGTACCGGACCGCCCTGCCGGGCGCCGTTGCGCGCGTGTCCACGACGACCTAACCGAAGCCAGCGCCGGCGTATACAGCCATGACTGCCTTTTTGAGAGTGTGGCGATTCACTCGTCGTACGAACCTATTCAGCAACTCGCGTACCGTGGACCTTGCGGGCCCTAAATGGGAGCTCCCCAACCGTGCGGCTTACTGCAAAGAACACGCTTGCTTGCGGCTCACGCGTTCGCCGAATTACCCGAGGGCTCCGGCCTTAAGCCATTTTCAGTTCGTACCGAGACACGTCTTTGCGTTGATTGTCGGTGTGTAATGCCGGATTCGAACCGGCAACCGATCGCTTAGGAGGCGATTGCTCTACCTCTGAGCTTAAAACACAAATACCCATTTCGACGTGCGTGCCTCAGTTGCTTCGTTGCTTGCTTCGCAACGAAATACAACACGCCGAATGTCGTTCACCTGCCGGTTACTGAACCGGAACCAAGGACGCTGACTGCGCACCAGCTCCCCAAATTCCTGCACGATCGCACTTGCTGGCAAAGCTCGTACTGATTCGCACTATCTGTTACCCGTCACGATCTACGGTTTGGTATCTCGGGTTGCGCCACCACGCGTTCTTTCACGGACACGTATTTACCCGGCAAAGCCAGTACGTTAAGCCCGCTACTTCCGTGCACCGCTGGACTCGCTATCACCGGCTAAACCGATGACTATTGGGGGCCAGACTTGCCTGGATCAACCAATTCGAAAACTGGCGAAGCACCATGGGTAGTACTCCTTTCCCGCCGTTACCGACGGTTAGCAGCGCCAGGCCGCTATAAAGAACCTCGACCGAAATCGATGGCCCTGAATGTGGTGGAGGACCGCGGATTCAAACCGCGCACCTTCCGCTTGCAAAACGGATGCTCTATCGACTGAGCTAGTCCCCCGTTGTTCTTGAATTCGTAATCGATAATTTGCGAAAAATAAATACGCGCCTACCGTGATGCGGGTATGCATCTATGGCTTAGAAACTTGATTTATTAGTTAGCCACTTGAATGACTCTTGTCACTAAAGCTAATCGCGCACCGGCCGTGATACGAAATGATTTCTAACTTCATGCACGCACCTTCTGCATGGAACACTAAAGATAAATACGCGCCTACCGTGATACGAAATGATTTCTAACTTCATGCACGCACCTTTTGCATGGAACACTAAAGATAAATACGAGCCTACCGTGATGCGCTCTAGAGAGTACGCCTGCGTATTTGGCTGGCACGGCTGGACTCGAACCCGCATCTTTCCGCTTAACAGGCGGACGCTCTACCATTGAGCTACATGCCAGGAATACTCTCGGATACGCCAAGATGTCGGCGCAATAACCGGATTGCCACTCAAGCGAATTCCGCGATTACCAGGAATTGCGCGAAAGACTCTTATAGGCGGAGTTGGTGGATCGGGATGGAGTCGAACCATCACCGCGTCAGTCTTCAGCCGACCGCTCTACCCATTAGAGTAGGACCGATCCTAGGGGTGACGCTGCCGGCTGCACTGTCGGAAATCCGGCTTATCCATCCAAGGGGCCCGATCACGTCGCCGTAGAAACGCCTCGGGCCAAGAGTCATTCCATTGCCGGCACGCCAGAAAAACTGGTGGAGAAGGAAGGATTCGAACCTCCAAAGCTATTAAAGCGCCTGGTTTACAGCCAGGGTATCTCGCCACGTGAATGCTTCTCCGGTGCTGAAGATAGGCGTCGAACCTATAACCTGCCGCTTACAAGGCGGCTGCTCTGCCAATTGAGCTACATCAGCGAATACCGTTGGGGCAGGCGTATACGCACAGCCGGGTCTGAGTGCTGCGGCCGTTCCGAGGAATGACCCTGCCCCAACGTCTACTACACAATCCATATTGTTAAAGAGCGTTCCGGGGCATAAAAAAACCCCGGTTAGTTAGAACCAACCGGGGTTTACTCTTTGAGTGTCCCTGGAAGGTTCGATTTGCGAGCCTTCCAGGAAAAATTCTGGAAAGGCTTACGTCATCAAATCCCCACGATTTGTGGCGAGTGATTCAAAACGGTTAATGACCGCGTGTGCGGATATCGGGCACAGGCGGACGCCACCGTCTCTCGATGGCATGGCATAGCTATGCCGGTGCTCGCGAGCGGCGTTGGTTAAACCGAATTGATGGCTGTTTGTTTTCATAGGGGGCAGGAGTATACGCATCGACATCTATCTGTCAACACCGAAAGTGAACAAATGTTCCGTTAAAGTGAACTTACTTCACAGAATACGGTTTGCGGGTTTGTTTCGGTTGATTCTCACGAACGCTGCGGAGCCAATTTTGGATCGTCGATTCTTGCCGCGCGGTGAGGTCCAACGCCCCCACCATGAGTTCAATGGTGTCGATGACGCGACCACGAATCGCTTTGCCCACTTCGTTACCCGGCACTGCCGCACCCTCACCGAACAGGATCCAACTCGGCGACACATTGGTGATTTCTGCGATCGCCTGTATAAGTTTCAGGTTGGGATTCTTGGCATCGATTGACTCGAGGCGATACAGCCCGGTCTTAGACAGATCGATTCCTCTTTCCCGTAGTGCGTGACGCAACTCCACGGGAGACAACTGCGCCTGCTCTCGGGCGCGCTTGATGCGATCTGCAACGGTGGTTTTAGGTTTCTTCATGACTGTTTGCGCAGCGAGCTTTGGTCAAAATTCCGTCATTCGAGTCGAGTGAAAGACTCTGAGCGACGTTTTCCCGATCGTCACCACCGTATCACCTACACAACGAGAACGACAGGTGTAAGATGATTGAAGATTGAGCCTTTCGAGCCGCAATAACGCGGGGCCGCGCAATGTCGGATAAGACTGTAGTTAGCTGTGACCAGTACGATTACTTCGAGATCGCGTGTATGGATCACTATCATTTAGAAGTAGAAACGGACCAAGGATCGATCGTTGGACAGGCGAAGACGTTGCGCGCCAGCGACGGCGAAGAGTATCTGATCCTGGAGACGGAATCGGCCGAAGAGCAGGTGCGATTGACCGAGATTGTTGCGATTACCGTGCTGTCAGAGACACGTCGTTTCGATCGTAAACAATTCAAGTAGAAACCCCTCGCCGTGAATCCCGCTTGCAACTAGCGTAGGCTGTTGCTGCGAGAGGGGGGACTATGGTCGCGAATAACCTGGCAATTACACTCGGCAGCTGCGCGGTATTTATGGCGTTGGTCGCCTGGATTTCATATCTCAAAACACGCGGCGAAGTTGATACCAAGGACGGCTACTTCCTCGCGGGTCGTGGCCTCACCGGCGTGTTCATCGCCGGCTCGATGCTGCTGACCAACCTGTCCGCTGAGCAGCTGATCGGCCTCAACGGTTCTGCGTATGGCTTCAACCTCTCCAGCATGGCGTGGGAAGTCACCGCGGCGTTCGCCACCATTTGCATGGCGCTCATTTTCTTACCGAAGTATCTGGCGGGCGCCTTTACGACGCTGCCGGAGTTTTTGAACAACCGTTTCGACGATAGCGTTCGACGCATGTCGGTGGTGCTGTTCATGGTGGGTTATGGGCTGGTCACAATACCTTCCGTGCTCTATTCCGGATCTATCGCGGTCCTACTGCTTTTCGACGTCCCAACCTTACTCAATGTGAGCTACAGCACCGGCCTGGTGATTACGATCGTGGCGATCGGCTGCGTCGGAGCCATCTATGCCATTTTTGGTGGGCTTAAAGCAGTTGCGGTATCCGACACGCTCAATGGTGTCGGCTTGCTAATCGTGGGGATACTGGTGCCCATACTAGGTCTTGCGGCGCTCGGTGGTGGTAGCGTTTCCGCCGGCCTGGAGACTATCACCACGACGAATACCGACAAGCTCAATGCGATTGGCGGAGCGGAAGACCCGACGCCGTTCGGTACGCTGTTCACCGGCATGATCTTTGCGAACTTGTTCTACTGGTGCACCAATCAATACGTTATTCAACGGACCTTAGGTGCCAAGAATCTCGCTGAAGGGCAAAAAGGCGTTCTTTTTTCGGGATTCTTCAAGGTGATGGTGCCGTTCATGATGATGATTCCCGGCGTCATCGCATTTCATCTCTACGGAGATGGTTTGGGATCGATTGATCAAGCCTATCCGAAACTCATCAGCGATTACCTGCCCGCGTATCTAGGCGGGTTTTTCCTCGCCGTTTTGTTAGGGGCGGTGTTTAGCTCATTCAATTCGTTACTGAACAGCGCCGCAACTCTGTTCTGTCTCGATGTCTACGCGCCGATGAAGAAGGAAGAAGTTTCGAACCGGCAAATCGTCAAAGTCGCCAAAATTGCCAGCGTCGTCATCGCGCTCTTCTCGTTTATTGTCGCGCCGCTGCTGCAATACGCGCCGGAAGGACTGTGGCAAATCATTCGAATATTTACCGGCTTCTACAACATTCCGGTAGTTGTCATTGTTCTGGTTGGCCTGTTTACCCGGCGCGTTCCGGCACTCGGCGCAAAAATTGTCATCATTTTTCATGTCATTGCCTATGGTTTGGCCAAATTCGTGTTTGATGATGTGATTACCATGCACTTCCTCCACCTGTATGCGGTGCTGTTCGTGATTGAGGTCGCGATCATGTTGGCTACCGGCGTGCTGCGACCCCGTCTGGAAGCTTGGCAATACGAACAAAAGAACCTGGTCGATCTGACCCCGTGGCGATTTGCGGTGCCGACCGCGATCACGCTGTTTGCCTGCGTCGTGTTCTTGTACTTGCTGTTCTCTCCGGTCGGGCTGGTCGACGGGCTGAGTCCGCTGTTTTGGCCGCTCACCGCCGGGCTGATTGGCCTAAATGTGGTCGTTTGGTGGTTTTTCGGGCGCCAGCGTCGTGCAGACCTCTCGTAACTTATTGATTTATAACGCTCAATCTCAGCATAAAAATACAAACGTTTGCATTTTTGTGCTGTGAGGAGTAGAAATATTGGTATCGAGCTCGGGGGGGCTTGGGCGGTTGCCGTTTCCGGACCCGCAGACCTGTCGAGACATTTGACGTCAAATAGGAGCTAACGATGCGTTATTTCAGGGGGGGAACGCTCGCGATAGTCATCGCCAGCCTCTGCCAATTCAGCATTTTAGGGACTGCTCATGCGCAGTCCGCCATCGAAGAAATTACCGTTACCGCACAGAAACGCGAAGAAAACATCACCGATGTTCCGATCGCCGTTTCTGTCATTGGCGAGCAAACCATCAATGGTGCGTTTGCTTCCAATCTTGAAGAGCTGCAGGCCTTAGTACCTTCAGTCAGCCTGCGCACCGGTAACACCACCCGTAACAGTGCTTTAACGATTCGCGGCATCGGCACAATTTCGTTCTCTGTTGCCGCTGAGCCGAGCGTATCGACTGTGGTCGATGGCGTGGTTCTGGGTCGTTCAGGCCAAGCCTTTGGCGATCTCTATGATCTAGAGCGCGTTGAGGTCTTGCGCGGACCGCAGGGCACACTCTTCGGCAAAAACGCCTCAGCCGGCGTGGTCAATATCACGACGAAACGACCCAGTGAGGAGCTCGAGGGCTACATTAGCGGTACCTTCTATGAGGACAACGAGTACCAGCTGCGCGCTCGTCTTTCGGCTCCACTCACGGACGACCTGCGTGGCTCTGTCACAATTCTCGATAGCGAATTTGACGGCTACATTCGCAACGTCTTCAACAATGAGACGATCAATGGCTACGACAAGCGCGGCATCCGCGCGATGCTCGAATACGATGCCACAGAGTCGACCGAGATATTGTTCATCTACGAGGACTATGACGCCGATAACGATTGCTGTGTTGATCTCGAAGCTCGCGCCAGCGGCCGAAACCCGGCATCGGAAGCCGTACCTAGCGGTAACGGCCTCGACCTAGATCAGCGACTCGCGGATCATGATTTCGAAACCCGTACGCTGGATGCCACGACAGCCATGTCGATTCAGATTACCGCGGATGTGGGCGACTACACGCTGACGTCCATTACGGCGCAACGTACCTGGGACAACACCGAGTTTCGTGAAGGTGATTTCACCTCTATCGCAGGTGACTCCACCGATCCCGTTTTCGGCGTACCCTTCCAATTGCATGATGTTGGTCCCCAGGAATGGCGCCAGCTGTCACAAGAATTGCGAATCGCGTCTCCGCAAGGAGAGAACTTTGAGTGGCAGGCCGGTTTGTTTTTCTGGAATATCGAATCGCAACGTAATTTCACGCGTGAAGCGAGTTGCCAAAACAACAACGGTCAGCTCGATGCGGCGATCGCTAACCACTTAGGCACTACGCTCGGTCTACCGAACACCCCCACCGACGTCGCCAACTTTATTGCCGCGAACAACATCACTTGTAATGCGAATGACATTGTTTCCGCCACCGGCTTTATGGATACGGAGTTTGACAACTTCGCGGTCTTCGGCCAAGGCAGCTACGCATTCTCAGATACATTGCGCTTGCTCGCTGGCTTGCGCTACACCAGTGATGATGTGTCGTATAACCACAACCGCCGTAACAACGACATTTACGGTCGTCGCGGCGTCGGCGTTCGCCCGCGCTTTTCGGATGGCAACAACCAGACCGATACCAACCTTTCTGGCAGCACCGATGACACTAACGTTTCTGGCAAGATCGGATTGCAATGGGATGTCACCGACTCCGTGATGGTGTACGGCACCTACAGCACCGGCTACAAAGGACCGGCGTTCAACGTGTTCTACAACATGGATGACGACGATGTGAATCCGATTGAGGCGGAAGAATCGGACACCATCGAATTGGGTGTGAAGTGGGTTAACGACTGGGGCTTGGTCAGTCTCGCCGTTTACGATATGGAAATTGAGAACTTCCAAGCTAACGACTTCGATGCGTCCGATGGCACAACGATTACCGGCTTCACCAATGGCGGTGATGTTGAGACGTCGGGATTCGAGATCGACTTTATCCTACAACCGACCGACCAACTCACATTGAGCGGCGGTGCTGCGTTTTCTGATTCCGAATCGACGGTCGGTGATCCATTACCGTTCGCACCGGATACCAAGTACTCGGTTGCTGCGGCGTATGAGTGGCCATTGGCGAGTGGCGCACATCTGCGACTCAATGGTAGTTACGTGTATACCGACGAGAAGCTGTCTGGAAACATCGGTCAGACAGCGGACGACCCGTTCTTGCTACCGGACTACAGCATCCTGAATGCAGCGTTCGGTTACCACTCGGTGGACGATACGTTCAGCATTACGCTGGTCGGTAAGAACTTGACCGACGAGTCTTTTGCAACGACCTATTCGGGTGACGGTTTCCGTTATCAGATTCCGCGCGATGCGGACCAATTCTGGGGCGTTAACTTCCGTCTCAACTATTGATGTCATGAACACGGGCGGTCTTCGGGCCGCCCGTGCTTTCTCTAACCACCAACCGTGGCGCGGGCAACTGGGACTCACCGGGCGCCTGACCATGACCGAGACTACATAAGTACCTTACGCTCTGCTGACCGAGCTCGTACATGGGCCAACCGACGGTCGTGAGCGGTGGATCAACACAACCTGCCAATAAGATGTCATCGTGACCGGCTATCGACAAATCATCAGGAATACTGACGCCATGCTCGCGCAACGCGTGCATCATGGCGATCGCATTAACATCGTTCCAGGCAAATATCGCCGTAGGACGGCGCTCCATCGCGACCAGCTGCTCTGCCAACGCCTGACTCGATTCGATGGTACCGTCAAACGAGAAGATCAATTCCGGATCGTAATCGAGCCCAGCCTTCTCCAGCTCGGAGCGATAGGCATACATTTTTGGTTCAAGTGCCGGTCCAGCGGGTCCGCGCACGAATCCTATGCGACGATGTCCAAGCTCGATCAAGTGCTTCATGATCATGACGCTGCCGCCCACCATGTCACAGCTGACCTGGTGGGGCATGTCATCACGATTGACATGAACAATGGGCACCGCGCCGCCGATACTTTCGTAAAACTCTTGTGTGCAGCGGGCGCTGGGAACAATGATGCCGTCAACCTTGAGCTCGAGATACAAGTGAACCGCATCGCGCTCGGTAGCCTCGACCGCATCGGTGTCGGTGATCAAGATTCTAAGGTCATGCTTGGCCGCCTCTTCTTCGATACCCTTACCCAGATCGCGAAAGAACGGGTTGGTCATATCCGGTATGACCACACCGACCAAACCGCTCGACTGGCTGACCAAAGTACGAGCAGCAATATTCGGTACGTAACCCAGATCCGCCGCCAACGAAGCAATGCGCTCCCGCGTCGCCGCTTTGACGCGCGGGCTGCCTTGCAGAGCGCGGGTTACAGTCGACGGGTCAACGTTTGCAGCCCGCGCAATGTCTTTAATCGTGACGCGTCGAGTTTGCCAGCGAGAACCTTTCATAGGGCCTTGATACGTGTTGGCTCGATGCGGACAGCTTACCCGAATCGTTCGATGTACAGAAATTTAGCGGCAGCGACTTAGCGCTCCGCGGAGTACAATTATTAGAAGAACCCAGAATTATGACGGATAAGTACAACAAACCCCGGCTACGCTTTTTCGAGGAATCGACCTCGCAGCGCCATATCATGGACGGTGATCGTTATATTTATCGCCGCAATGACGAGGCGCGCTATCGTTTTGTAATCCTCGGCACCGGCACCATTGGACAAGAGCATATGCGGGTCACGCACATGCTCGGTAGTGCCACGGTACATGGCATTTACGATCGATCTGAGCACAGCATGGCGATCGCGGCACAAGAATATGCAAAGTACGCCGACAATGAGCTGATCCAATACGAGAGTGTCGAAGCGGCTTGTGCTGACCCGGACGTTGACGCACTGTTGATTTGTACACCGAACTATACGCACATCGACGTTCTGGAAACGGCCGCTGCATGCGGCAAGCCGGTATTGCTAGAAAAACCAATGGCAACCACGATCGAGGATGCTCGGCGCATTATAGAAATCGCCGAGCAGCACGCTAGTTTTATTCAAGTGGGTTTGCAGTACCGTTACAAAGCGCCCTATGTCGAAGCTCGGCATGAGGCGCTAGAGCGCGTCGTATTAGGTGATATCAAAACGATCAGCATGAGCGAGTACCGCCCACCGTTTCTCGACAAAGTGGATCAGTGGAACAAGTTTTCGGAATTTACCGGCGGCACACTGATTGAAAAATGCTGTCACTACTTCGACCTAATGAATCTGTTCGCTAAGACTCGCCCAGCATTCGTCTATGCGAGCTCCGGACAAGCCGTGAATTTCCGTGATTTTGAACGTGACGGCCGTGTCAGTGATATCGACGATCATGCCTTTGTGGTCATCGACTACGACAACGGTGTGCGCGGCAATTTCACTCTGAATATGTTTTCGCCGCACTTCTATGAAGAGCTGATCGTGTGCGGCGACCAGGGCCGCTTGGTCGCCAGTGAGCGCTTCGATTTTTTAACCGACGATGTCGCGCGGTCGAGTATTCACGTGGAGTTGGGAGAAGACGGAAGTTCGCGAACTACCGACGTGGGCTACGCCCGCCCCATCGAACAAAGTGGTCATCATGGCGCGACGTTCTTCGAACACGTGGAATTCGTAAAACAGCTTGACGGCAAGAGCACCTCGGCGGCAACGCCGATTGAGGGACTGTGGTCGATTATTGTTGCCGCCGCTGCACAGGAGTCCGCTGATACAGGACAACGTGTCGATATTGCGAACTTCCTTAAGCAACACCAGCTCACCGATCTAATGGACGCCAAACGATAGGACAACGAACTAGAATGACCACAGCAACAGATACAATACGGGTCGGTAACCTGCAGATGCCGACCGTCGGCCTCGGGCTTTGGAAAATCGATCCGCATGATGCCAGTCAAGCAGTGGTCGATGCGGTCAATGCTGGTTATCGGCATCTGGATTCAGCAGCAGACTATGGCAATGAGGCCGAGGTCGGCGACGGCATACGTACGGTTCTTCAGTCCGGCCAGTGCACGCGTGACGATTTATGGATCACCTCAAAACTCTGGAACACCTATCATCGCCACGAACACGTGCGGCCCGCGTGCGAGAAAACGCTACGCGATCTGGGCGTCGATTACCTCGATCTCTACCTGATTCACTTTCCCATATCGCTCAAGTTCGTTGATTTCGAGACGCGCTATCCGGCGGAATGGTTTTATGATCCGGATGCAGCGGAACCGAAGATGGAACTGGACTTCGTTCCACTCGCCGAAACTTGGGCAGCTATGGAAGAACTGGTCGATGCCGGCCTGGTTCGCGAAATTGGAGTCTGCAACTATACCTCCGGCTTGATGCTCGATCTGTTTGCTTACTCGCGTATCAAGCCCGCCATGCTGCAGATCGAATCACACCCGTTCCTAACGCAAGAAAACCTGCTTCGACTGATGAACGACCTAGGTGTCGCAGTTACCGCCTTCTCGCCACTGGGTGCGTTGTCTTACGTTCAACTGGATATGGCCACCGACGCTGACACGGTTTTGACCGCACCAGCAGTAGTGAGCGCCGCCCAACGAACCGGCAAAACACCCGCACAGGTGGTGCTGCGTTGGGGTGTGCAACGGGGTACCTCGATCATTCCAAAAACAACCAAACCGGAGCGGCTGAGCGAGAACATCGCGCTGTTTGATTTCGAGCTCAGCACGGAAGAGATGCATGCCATCTCAGCGCTCAATCAGAATCGGCGATTCAACGACCCCGCCGAATTCTGTGAGCAAGCCTTTAACACCTTCTGCCCCATCTACGATTAATCGAACACCGCTATGAAAATCACAATTAATGAAGACGTTGTGCTCGAAGGCCAACAATTTCACCCAGAGTCTTTCCCGCATGTCATTGCGATGCAACCTTCCGCTGCAACGCTAGAGGATGTGAGAGCGTGGATCCAGACAGAGAAGTCGAACTTGCTCGACAGATTAGCGCTGCATGGCACGCTGCTGTTTCGCGGTTTTCCGTTGGCCGGTGCCGACGATTTCGATGCCTTCATCCGCGCGTTTGACCTGGACAGCTTCACCTATGAAGAGTCGTTATCTAATGCGGTGAGAATTAATAAGACCGACCTTGTCTTCACCGCTAATGAAGCACCGCCGGAAGTATCCATTTTTCTACATCATGAAATGGCACAGACTCCGTTATTTCCATCGCGTCTGTTCTTCTATTGCGAACAAGCGCCAACGACGGATGGACAGACCCCGCTGTGCCGGTCTGACGTTCTGCTAGATCAGATCGAGCAGGAGCTACCCGAGTTTGTCGAAAAGTGTGTTCACAACGGTGTTCGCTACTCGAACATCATGCCGGGCCACGATGATCCGGAGTCCGGACAAGGACGCAGCTGGCGATCAACTCTCGGCGTGACGAGCAAAAGTGAGGCCGAGTCGTTTCTCGATAAGCGTGGCTATCGCTACGAATGGTTAGCAAACGAGGTATTGCGAGCCACCACCGCAGCGATGCCGGCGGTGCGGACGCTGCAAGATGGTCGGCGAGTGTTCTTCAATCAGCTCATAGCCGCATTTCGCGGCTGGAGCGTCGCACCGAATGATTCGCGCAAAGCGATTTGTTTTGGTGATGACTCGGATATCCCGACCGATGCGATGCAGCGTGTTAGCGACCTGGCGGATGACTTATCGTTCGATGTCGCTTGGCAAACCGGTGACGTTGCGCTGGTCGACAACTTTCTGGTCATGCATGGTCGACGTCCGTTCTCCGGAAAACGTTGCGTGCTGGTGTCGCTAGTATCCGATGACGGGTCACGCCTGGCCGCCTAATTTAGAATTTAGCAGCAAAAGAAAAGGCCGGCACTCGAAGAGTACCGGCCTTTAATCTTGTAGCGACTGAACTACTTGTCGAAACTATACCCGACCTGCACACCGTAGGTACGCGGCGCGCCGTAGTTTGCGAACGTCCAAAGAACACCAACCGCCTGGGCCGCCGTCTTGTAACGATCGTCACTCAGGTTCTTGCCAAAGACTGACGCGTACCAAGTGTCATCCGCACTCGTCCAAGTAAGACTCGCGTTGAAAATATCGCGCGAATCCAGAACCGTATCGAATTGCGACCCGAGATCGTCATTGTAGTAATAGACGTTGTCGTCTTCATGGTTGTAGTTCAGGTTGAAGCGTAGACCGGCGCCCGACCCCAACTCCGTGTCGTAGGTCAGGTCAACACCAGCCGTTAGCTCCGGCGAACGGACAACGTCACGACCTGACAGGTCATCGGGGGGCGTCAGAGGATCGTTGTCGCGGTCGAGCAGGAACTCGTTGTACTCCGCGTCTAACGTACCAACGTTAGCGCGTAGTGAGAGGTTATCAGTGAATTGATACCACAACTCCAGCTCCAGACCCGATGCGTCCACGTCCGCAGCGTTAAAGGTACGTGTTTCCTGGAATGCAGTACCAGGAACCGATACCACTGTACTGCGCTGGAAGTCTTCGTAATTGACCGAGAAGTAGGTGGCGTTTAGACGGCCTCGACCGTCTGCGAAATCGGTCTTCAAACCAATTTCGTAACTATCAGCAAATTCTGGATCGTAAGAGCTGACCGGGAAGTTGCCGAATCCACCTGAACCCGCTTGGTCGTTGTAGCCCCCGGATTTGAAACCGCGAGCATAGGTGAAGTACGTGAAAACGTTATCGGTTGCTTGATACGACGCGGTAACCCGATAGGTCGGTTCTTGCCACGACTCCTTGTCGGTCTGCACCAGGCCCGGCAGCAACGAAAAGTCCTGGCCGTCGAGCGGTTCGCGATAACCACCTGGGAACAGAACTGCCGCGGGGACGCCTTCGCGTGCAATATAGTCTTTCTCTTCATCGGTATAACGTGCACCAAGACCCAATGAGAATTGATCGGTCAAGTCGATGGTGACATCGGCGAAAAAGGCGACTGCAGATGCGTCCTGCGCGTTACACAGCAACAGCGGATTTTCGTTATCCAACACGCCGGGGACGGCCGAACCGAAGAACTCAAGCAAGCCCAGCTGCTGTTCGACGCAAAATTCGACGTCGTTGGTTTGATAGAACAAACCGCCGACCCAGTTGACGTTGCCGTCTAGGTCAGACGCAATGCGCACTTCAGCTTGGAAGGTTTCACGATCGTCATCACGACTGGCTGAGAAAAAGCTTTCGTACGGCGTGCCCAAGTACTCATTGGGCAAACGTGAATCCTGTTCGCGATAACCGAGCAATCCGTACACCGTGTGATTATCGAGTTCGTACTCAAGATTCAAATACGCACCGAACACATCGACTTCTTGATCGTTATTCAAACCGACGACAGCGCTGTTGTGGATACCGGCCTGATCGATCGGATCACCATTTGCGACGCCAGGGAAACCGAACAACGTCGCCAACTGGCCGGCTGCTGCCGGGGTAACGTTGACCACGGGCACAGGGTCAGAACGATCTTGAATCACTTCCAACTGACCCATGACGGTTAAGCGATCGTTGGGTTGCACCAACAGCTTAGCGCGTGCCGACAAAATGTCTTTCCCACCAACGTTATCGCCATTACCCGCCACCGGCGCGCCGGCTGAGAATTGCGGGTCGACCAAACCGGTACCGAAGACGTCGGTCGGGGTGTCGACCTTACCGTTTTCATAATAGCCATCGCTTTGCTGGTACAACGCTGCAAAACGTAACGCTGCGGTGTCGCCGATCGGGAAGTTGGCGGCTAGATTCACCTTGGTGTCGTCGAAGGATGCGAGCTGCAGGCTGGCATCAAAGCTAGTTGACTCGAGCTCAGGACGTTTGGTGCGCACTACCACAGCACCGGAGGTGGTGTTCTTACCGAACAACGTGCCTTGCGGACCGCGCAGCACTTCGATGGCCTCAATGTCGAAGGGTTCGAGTAGCTGTGTCTGTACGTGTGGCACCACGAAGTCATCAACAATTACACCGACTTTCGGATCGAAGTACACGATGATGTCGGTTTCAGCGGCGCCACGCATGCCAAAGGAAGCGGCGTTAAATCCGGTTACCGTAGCTGCGGTAAATCCGGGCACGTAGGTCGCCACTTCGCCGATATCCTGTGCAAATAGCTGGCTGAATTCCGCCTCGCTCACGGCTGATACCGCAACCGGCGTTACCTGCAGGTCGGTTTCCGCACGGCGAGTTGCCGTGACTGTGATTTCTTCGAGCTGCTGCGCCGCGACCATACCTGGTGCGGTCAGCGTGCCGATTGCGAGCAACACAGCGAACACTGATACGCCCGCCGAACCAAATAAAACTTGGGTAAACCGTGTTTGCATTGGGGCCCCCCTCCAACGGTTTTTCGGATTTGTGTGTACTGATGCTCAACTATCCGCAAAAAAAAGTCAAGCACGATTGTTTTTTTTAGGCCGCAACCATATACCGCTAAGTCATTGTTTTTATTAGTTACTGCTGCTTGGACCGAAAGCTAGCAAGACATTTCCTGGCATATGGAAGTACATACCGTAGCCGGACGTCATGTACAGCATGCCGTCATTGACGACCGGCCCGCTGCTACCGCCAATGGAGCCACCCAGGCCTTTCGCGCCACCCAGCGCGTCGTACTCACGCGCGGTATCGAACTGCCACAGCACTTCGCCGCTGTCAGTATCGTAGGCACGCAATACACCATCCATCGCGCCGGCAAACACCGCCGACGAGGTTGTTGTTGCCGGCGCTGAAATTCCAGGATCGCAGTCGGCACGATCGCCGCACTGGTTTTCGTGTGGCGTATGCCAAAGCACCTCGCCGGTCGCTGCATCGAGCGCAAACATACCCGGTCGTGCCGGCAGTTCGTGTTCCTGGTCGTCGTCAAAATCCGAAATCGGTGCGAAGACAACGCCATTAGCCGCCGCCATACCAAAATGAATGCCGGCCTGAATGCCACCACGACCGAGTCGATTGCGCCACACCAATTCGCCGGTTGCCGGGTCGATACCAAACGCTTCACCGGATTTTTGCCCGGCCACCAGGCGTACGCCATCGTCGGTGTCCACCAGCATCGTACCGGCACCAAAATCGTAGTCCGGTCCATCTTCTTCGGGACAGTTCTCTCGCGCGTCCGGCATCATGCAGGCCACGTTCCAAGCATCGTTGGCGGTTGCCTGGAACACCCATTGCTTTTCGCCGGTGGCGAGATCCATCGCCATGATGGCATCACTGTTCCCTTCGGCGGGGCTGGAATAGTTTTCACCGGTTCCGACGTACAACCAGCCGCGCGCCTCATCGACACTCGGGCTGTTCCAGATTGGTGCACCCGACGGCGCAATGATCGGTGTGCCGACGGATGTCTCACCGACATTTTTGCCGTCGCCATCAACGGTGTGTTGTTTCCACAAAATCGTGCCGTCGCTCGCATCGAGTGCCATCACCGCACCGCGGAACGTGCAGCACGGATAATTCGGGTCCGCCGCTGAGGTCACTTCCAATGATGAAATCGGTACCAACACGCGGTCACCGGCTAACGTTGGCGTACCGGTAATCGTCGCATTGGCGTGATCATCGACTTTCACCGACCACAACAATTCGCCGGTTAATGCATCAATCGAGTACGCACGCGCCAATAGGTCGCCGAAGAAAAGTTGTGGCCGCGCGTTGGTATCGCCAGCCTCCCAAGACTGCACCACGATTGCGGTCCGAACTTCGGCTGACGCACGGAATGTCCAACGTAAACATCCGCTCTTCTGGTTAAGTGCGTATACGGTGCCGTCCTGACTGCCGACGAACAGCGAGCCGCCGGCAATGCCTGGCTCCGACCTCGCCCGCAATGCATTCGGGAACGCCATCGTCCATTTGAGTTCCAGCGACTTAATACCATCTTTGTCCAAACCCGCGGCCGCGTCGCTAACGTAGCGGTTGCTATTGAGGCTGACGCCCCAGCCTGTGGAGTGTGGCGGACGGTCGAAATCAAACTCGGCATCCTCGGCGGAACACGCGGGCGGCAACGCCGGAGCGTTGTACGCGTCGATGCTGCCACCGGCCAAATACTCTGCAACGGCTCGCTTCTGCGCATCATCGAGGACTGCCGATTGAGCCTGCATGATGCCTTCCTGCATCGAGTTATAAATCGCATCGGGTGCCATCATCTGCAAGAACATCTTGTGCGGTGCTTTTGCGACACCGCCTTCATGACAGTGCGAACAATTTTGTTGGTACACGGCCTCACCGGCCGGAGCCTCAATCGTTGCAACCGGTTCCGCTTCAGCGGGCGTTTGTGACTCATTGCTGCATCCCATCAACAACAATGCAATCACGCTCAATTGGAATACAGCGCGCATATCACCCCCCAGTGTTTTGCAAGCAGTCCGCCAATGTTTGTAAAAATCGTGCGCCGTCCGCACCGTCAATAACGCGATGATCAGCGGACATCGTCACTTTCATATGCCCATCCACCGCTGCGCCGACGGCAAGAATCGCCGCCTGCGGCGGATTGATAATCGCCGTAAATGATTCGATACCCAGCGCACCCAAATTCGACACGGTAAAGCCGCCGAGCTCGAGGTCGCTTGCGCTCAATTGATTGCTGCGCGCCTTGTCGGCGATCGCCGCAGCGGCGGTCGTAATCTCGCTTAGACTCTGCGACGCAACATCGCGTAGCAGCGGCGCACTTAGCCCATTCTCAGTGTCGACCGCCATGTTGATGTCTACGCTGTCGAAGGATTGAACGCCGTTGTCCACCACATGGCAATTCACGTTCGGATGTTTGACCAGCGCCGCGGCAATCGCCTTAAGAAGAATTGCATTCAACGACACGCTCGACGATTTCTGCGCTAGCGCCGCAGTGACGTCGATGGATCGCGTCAGATAGTAGTGCGGTATATCTTGTTTCGACTGGGTCAGCCGACGTGCAATCGTCTGCCGGCGGCTACTCATTGCTGTAACCGTCGGCGCCTCTGTCGACGAACCGGCACTCGCGGCAGCGACTTCGACATCCTCTTTGGAAATTCGACCGTTACGGCCGGTGCCCACGACCGCGCTGAGATCGACACCAAGCTCTTTCGCTCGCCGTTTTGCCACCGGACTAACGCGAATATTGCCACCGGACGATGCGGGCGCTGCCGGTGGCGCCGCTTCGGCGGCCGGCGCTACTGACGCCTCTTCATCATCGATACCGAAACTCGCGTCGGCAGGGACAAAGTCTTTAACGAACGCATCAATGGCTGCATCGTCAACATCCGCGGCGGTTGCGATCACGCCCAATAATTCGCCGACCTTCAGCGTGTCGCCTTCTGCCACCAAATGACGACAAACGACACCGTCGACCGGCGCTTCCATAGAGTTCACGATCTTGTCGGTCTCAATATCGATTAGCTCGTCACCTTTCGTGACTGCGCCACCAATCTCAATCTGCCACGCGGTGATCGTTCCTTCCTGCATTTCGATACCCCATTTCGGCATCGTAATCGGATACAGCGCATCAGCCATTGCAGACATCCTGAATTGCCGCTGCGATATCGCCAGGACCCGGCATGTACGCACGTTCGAGTTCGCGCGCGAACGGCACCGGCGCATGCGGCGCGGTCACCAACTTGATTGGCGCCCGCAAACTACCAAACGCTTCGGAAGCAACGATGCCGGCGATGTCTGACGCAACACTGCACCGCGGTGGCGATTCATCGACGATCACCAACCGACCGGTATGCTCAAGACTTTCGAAAATGGTATCGGTATCCAGCGGCGACAGCGTGCGCGGATCGATCAGGTCGCAGGTGATACCGCTGGCTGCCAGACCATCAATCGCTTTTTCAGCAAACACGACCATTCGGCCCATGGCAACGACGGTGCAGTCGTCACCTTCTCTTGGCATCGCCGCCTCACCGAACGGCACCAAGTGCTCACCGTCCGGAACTTCACATTTGCGGTTGTACAGAGCCTTGTGTTCGAAGAACACGACTGGATCGTCGTCGCGGATCGCTGTCTTCAATAGACCTTTGGCATCGGCCGCGTTCGACGGCACCACGACTTTCAGTCCGGGAACGCCGGTCAGAATCGGATAGATGGTTTGCGAGTGCTGTGCGCCCATGTTCATACCCGCACCCATGGCAGTACGAATGACCAGCGGACAACGCGTTTTACCACCGAACATGTAGCGGAACTTTGCCGCCTGATTGTAGATCTGGTCCATGCAGACGCCGACGAAATCCGCAAACATGATCTCCGAAATCGGGCGAAGCCCGGCGAGGGCCGCGCCCGCACCTGCACCGATAATGGCCGATTCAGAAATCGGCGTATCGATTACACGGTCCTCACCAAACTCAAATATCAAACCTTTACTCACGCCGAAGATGCCGCCGGATGCATCGCGCTCGCCGGAGGTACCGCCGGCGCCGCCGGATACATCCTCACCCAGAATGATGACGCGTTCATCACGCCGCATTTCCTCGAACATCGCATCGTTCAAGGCCTGACGAAAAGTCGTTTCAGTCATCGGTGTCAGCCCTAGTAAGCGATGTAAACATCGGTAGTCAATTCATCAACCGACGGCGGCGGCGCAGCCTGAGCTTGCGCGACCGCGTCGTCGATCAGCGCCAACACTTCAGCGTCGACCGCATCCAGCTCTGCTTCGTCAAGCCACCCTTCATCCGTGACCCGTTGACGAAAATTTTTCAGACAGTCGCGGTCCTCGCGATGGCGTTCAACCTCATCTTTAGCCCGGTAGCGCTGTGGGTCTCCTTCGAAATGACCGAAGAAGCGCGTCGTGGTGCACTCCAGCGCATAGGGGCCATTGCCAGCCCGCGCGTGGTCGAGTGCTTTTTGCATCGCTGCATGCACGGCAAAGAAATCATCGCCATCAACCCGCTCGGCCGGCATACCAAACCCAGCACAACGGCCGGCGATATCTTTGCTGCCAACCGCATAGTCAGCGCCGGTATGTTCGCTGTAGCCGTTGTCCTCAAACACGAAAATCGTCGGCAGCTGTAACACCACGGCGAGATTCATCGCTTCGAACACGGTGCCTTGGTTGCAGCTGCCATCGCCACCGAATGCAACGCTAACGTGACGCTCGCCAGCATTGCGGGCTGCAATTGCAGCACCTACCGCCAACGGTGGACCACCGCCGACGATAGCATTCGCGCCGAGCATGCCCTTGTCAAAGTCGGCGATATGCATCGAGCCACCCTTACCTTTGCACAGGCCGTCGGCACGCCCATAAATTTCTTTCATCATGGCGATCACGTCACAGCCTTTGGCGATGCAATGACCGTGACCACGGTGTGTGCTCACGATGTAATCCTGATCACTCAGGTGTTCACATACGCCCACGGCAACCGCTTCCTGGCCGGAATACAAATGGGTGAAGCCGGCGATCTGACCCTGTTGGATTTCAAGGTGCAGACGCTCCTCGAATTCGCGAATGGTTTTCATACGCCGATACGCGGCCAGCAAATTATCGTTGTTCCAGTCCGTCACTAAATGCCTCAATAGGCGCCATCGGGTTTGCCGTCAGCGCCGTAAATATAATCGTCGATAGTTTTGTGAAAATGTCGAATGCGTAATTCTTGATTGCCCAGCCATAGCCCGCGGTAGCCACGCGAATTCATACCCTGCTGCACACCGGGGAGGTTCTCAGCGTCCTGGTCCAAGACCAGACCAATGCTTTTTTCGCCGTGTTTGAACTGGCGATGCTCGGGACGTTCCGGCCACTCTTCACCATCGGCAATCAGTTCGAACGTCCAAATATCGAAGTACATTTTGTTCGGGTCGGTAGCATGCGGCCGCTGGCGAAACAGCCAGAAGTCGTCGGCATGAACGTTCAGCGTGTTGTTCGGAAAAATCATGTAGTGATAGTCGTCGGTGAGCTGCTCGTCGTTCAGTGCGGAGTAGTCACGCCCTTGCTCGTGTCCGTGGTCGCGTTTATACCGTTGCACGTCTTCGCGAATCTCACTAACGCGGCCGTCGTAGTCGGCCGGGTCCATTCCCGCCTGCTTCATCACCGCCTTAATTCCCTCAGGAATGGCGGGCGGCACACGTACGCGCGGGCTCAGCGTGGCAAATTGGATTAGATAGCGATTGTGTTTATCGTAGCAATCGATCTGCAGATTGAGATCATCCAGATGCCATAACAGCTGCGGATGAATGCCCTGCACATGATAGGACTCATTGAACGCATCCACCGAGGTTTTCCAATTACAGTCCCACTCCACCGTAATATCACGCGTCATTGCCATGCGCGGCAGGTTGTAGGGATCCAGATGCTCCGGCATGACGTTAAGAAACTCCGCCAACGGTTCGCAATCGGGATTCAGGTTGTACCAAATGAAACCGCCCCAGCTGTCGCAAGGGATTTCCTCGAGTCCGCTGCAGGGCGCGCCTTGTGGAAACGTATCGAGATCGGGAATTCTTTCGAACGAACCATCAAGTTTGTATTCCCAATGGTGATAGGCACACTGAAATGTTTTTGCTGCACCGAGTCCGGAGGGGCGCAGCCGATTGCCACGATGTTGGCAGACGTTATAAAACGCACGCACCCCGCCATCGTCTTGTTTGACCAACAAAATTGACTCGGGACCGATTTCGGTACAGCAATAGTCGCCAGGCTCCTCGAGATCGCGTTCCAGACAGCCGACCAACCAAACTTTGGTCCACATGTGCTCCCATTCCAACCGCATGAACTCAGCATCGGTATATCGCTCTTTGGCAATCAACTCATTGCCAAGCTCCGGGTCTGGCGCCTTTTCCAGCGGCGTACCGTGAGTATCTTTGCTCATGCCGCTTGTCCTATCGGTTCGTCGACCATCCAACGCATGCCGCGTCGCAGCAGCTCGTAAAAAGCGGGTTGTTTCCAGCTGCCACGCTCAACATCTGGGTACTCTTTCATCAAAGGCAACATGTCGTAGTGGCCACGCGCGTGTCCGAGATTGAGGTACAACACATCGCCACCGCATGATTGCTTTAGGTACATGATCGGCACTTCGTCGTTATCGGACCAATCGCTTCTCTCAAAGCCCTCCGCGGTACCAGTGTAGTGCGTGGCAAGCAAGCACTCGTGTTCACCGTAAAAATCGCACAGGTAAATTTCGTCATCCGCCTCAAATGGCTCGATACCGTCGACCAGCGGATGGGCCGCAGCAACGGATACCGTAAATGGTTGGATCGGCGGATGCGCGACGAATTGACTACCGAGCATCTCAACAAATCGAGGCGCATCGTTCGGCGCCGTCCAACCGGTGCCTTTGACGTACTTCAATCGCGAATTGGTGCCGTGCAATGCGAACCAGCGTTTGCCTTGTCCGAGAAATTCTTCCAATGCGGCCTGCGCCGCTTCGCTGGGCAACACTTCGCAGGTGTAAGTAATCAGCGCGTCACAGTCCTTGATGGCCTGATGATCGTCGTAGTCGGTTCGCACCGTAACTCGGAAGTGCTCACGTTCGGCCAGCAACTTCAGCAACTCCAGACGCACAAAATCGATGTCGTGATACAAACCACCACAGATCAGCAAAATGTCACGACGCGCGGCCACCGAACCTACGACTGAACGCGTTTGGTGTAACCGTTATCAGCAACCAAATTGGTACCGGTAACCAGACTTGCAGCCGGGCTCGCTAAGAACGCGACAACGTTGGCAACTTCCTCTGGCGTGCCCATTCGACCGGCGGGAATTTTACGCACCGTGCTTTCGTAAAATTTTGGCATCGTGCCTTTGATCATTTCCCAGGCGCCGCCCTCGAAGTAGATCGGACCCGGCGACACGGTATTGACCCGCACACCTTCGGCGCGAACGAACTGCGACAACTGGCTGGAGTAATTGACTAACGCCGCTTTCATCGCGTTATAGGCCATCGGCCCGCCAAAAAACTCGACCGCATTCGTGGAGCCGATAATGACAATCGCGCCGTCGTCGGATTCTTTGAGTTTCGGCAGCAACGTTTCGCAGCCACGCACCGTGTGCAGCACATCGATTTCGAAGTTACGCCACCAATTTTTTTCCGAGTCCATGCCGCCACCGCCGGATACGTTCGGCACGAAAATATCGACGCCGCCCATTTCCTCAGCCACTTTTTCCAGCCATGCCTGGTACTCATCCGCGTCGCGAACATTGACGGCGCCACCAATGGTTTTGCCGCCCAGCGCGGCGACGGTTTCGTCGACCGCCTCTTGGTCTCGCGCACATACCGCAACGCGGGCACCTTCTTCATTGAGTCGTTCCGCGATCGCGCGCCCGATTCCACGACTTGCGCCGGTCACGATCGCCCGTTTCCCCCCTAGTCCCAGGTCCATGTATTTGCTCCAAATAGGTCAGAGCGCCAGTATACGTGCCGCCCTGTGGAAAATAAACAGTCATGACTGTTTGTTTTTGATGATATAGTCGCGACTGTCCATAAGGCAGTGATGTTTGAATGAAAATCAATGTAACGGATCGGGACGGCAACGCCCACCAGGTCGATGGCGAAGAAGGCCTAAAGCTGATGGAGGTCCTGTGCGAACTCGAATATGGCGTCGAAGCCATTTGCGGCGGCATGTGCTCCTGCGCCACCTGCCATGTTTACGTCGATCCTGCATGGCGCGACAAACTCCAGGCGCTCGACTATGAGGAAGAGGACCTGCTCGACGCGCTCGATGGCCGCGAAGATAATTCGCGGCTGAGCTGTCAGATCGAACTAACGCCGGACTTGGATGGTATTGCGGTCACCATCGCGCCAGACGAATAACGCTACTGAACGGAAAGCGCGTTATCTAGGACGATCTCGGCACCATTCATGTAACGCGACTCATCACTCGCCAGATACACCACCAGGTTCGCCACATCTTCAGGTCGACCGACGCCGACAGGATCTTCGGTGCTATCCGGATCCGGCGGTGGCATGCCCAACGCTTTGTTGACGCCCTGCACCATCGGTGTATCGATGGCTCCGGGGTGTAGTGAATTGACGCGAATATTGTCGCCATTCATCTGGCAGGTGACCGCCAAGGACTTGGTCAACGCTCGAACCGCACCTTTGGCTGCGGTATAGGCAAAAAAGATCGGGTATCCCAAGTGCGACGCGACCGAAGACATATTGATAATCGAGCCGCCGCCGCGCTTACGCATCGCCGGAATCGCCGTACGGCAACCCAAGAACACACCCTCATTCATCACCGCGTTAGCCAGCCGGTACTGTTCTAGAGTGGTCTCTTCTGGGGTCGCAATAACAACGATGCCGGCATTATTCACCAACACATCGACGCCGCCGTACTCGGCTTCGACTTCGTCAATGACTTCTTGCCAGCGTGCTTCGTCGGTTACATCCTGCTGTTTGAACGCAACCGTGCCGCCAGTCTCCGCGGCAATTTCGTCGGCGACGGCCTGCCCAGCATCACTGACATCGGTAATGACTACAGTAGCGCCTTCGCGTGCTAACGCCTGCGCATCTGCTTTGCCGAGACCGGACGCGCCGCCTGTAATAATCACTACTTTGCCGTCTACTCTGCCCGCCATCGTTGTCTCCGCAAGGCTTAAAAAGGGACAAAGATGCTAACAATCACTCCTGACTGTTTCAATCACGCGTGATTGTTTTTTGTCGGCAATCGGTTACCCTATAAAAAGCGTCAACAAAAATAGCCGCGGCTTCGGAGCAATTAGTGGCAAGAAAGACAGCAGCACCTAGCGGACCCGGCGATCAAGGCTGGCAGGCGCAAAAGAGCGCCGCAACACGCGATCAGATACTCAGCGCCGCCGTTCGCTGCATCGTCGACCTCGGTTACTCGCGTACCACGACGATGAAAATTGCCGAGCGTGCCGGCCTGTCGCGTGGCGCAACCTTGCACCACTTTCCGTCAAAACTGGATGTGATTCGAGCGGCCGTCGACTATTTGCATGAGCGGCGACTAAAGGGCTTCCAAGCTGCAGTGGAGTCGATTCCGGAGGGCGCCGATCGAATTAAGACGGCGACCGATGCCTACTGGGCACACGCAACGCACCCGATCTTTGTCGCATTTTTTGAATTGTCGGTGGCGGCACGCACCGATGACGAGCTAAGGAAGATTCTGGTACCGGCGCAGAAATCGTTCGACCAGGCGTGGTACGAAATGGCGGAGAAGCTGTTTCCGGAATGGCAATCGGATAAGGATGCGTTTGATCTCGCACTGAGCTTGGTTCAACACCTGATGGAAGGCATCGCGATCAGCTCGATGACGCATCCTCGCTCCGAAAACCACGATCGGCTGCATCAATACCTGGAAGACAAGCTGCGGGAACTCGCCCCTCAGTCGCTCAAATAAGTCCGACTATTTGTGACCACTAAGATAGGCGTCCACTTCTGCATGGAAGTGACGCAGGCGTAACTCCTGCTCTGACCACAGCGGTCCCTGAAACGCTCGTGACCGAATACCCTTCTGCACCACCGGCAACAATTCGGAATCCTGATCCAATACCAGGCCAAGATTCGGTTCGGCGCCGAGCGGCATATATTCGCGTTCCGCACGTACTTCACCGCTCACGTCAGTGCCTTCCGGCAAACCCATCCAGTCTGGCACTTTGAAAGTGTCATCGTCGATCGGTCGGTATAGCGTAATCGTGTCGTAATAGAAGCGCTCCGGATCGGTCGGGTGAGGCATGAAGCGCATCAGGAATGCACCTTCCGGATGCAAACCGATTTGCACGTTCGGGAAGATACCGGTCGCCCAGCTATCGGTCAGCTGACCATCGACGAGACCTTCGTAACCGAGATTGAGGCGCTCGGCTCGTCTGCGTTTGAATGCCTGAATCGCCTTGCGCACCTGTTTCGCGTCACCGTCAAACTCTTCCGGCTGCATACCTGAATCGCTGAGCATGTACTGCAAACCTGGGTCGACCGTGTCCTGGTCATCCTCGCGCGGGCTCTTCTTCGCCAGTGGCACGATCATGCGGCTGAAACCGTGCGGATAAATATCCACCTGCGTGCCGTAGTCATCCATAACCGTCGACGTTTGCGGATGCACCGCGTGCAGGTGATATACCTCGTAGAACGCGTCGACGCCGGTTTTCCAGTTCGCCGCCCACTCCGAAATGGTGTGACGCACTGCGACCATCTTGTCGAGCTGGTAACCCTCGAGATAACCATCCGGCAGTCCGAAGCGTTCCGCCAGCGGCGGCGCATCGTCATCCAAGTTGACGAAGATCAGTCCCGCCTTCTCTTCAACTCTGACCGACTTTAATTTCGGCCGCCCGGCTATAACGCCCGGCCGGAACGTTTCTTCATCGGTGATCGAGGTGCACTGACCGTCAAGATCAAACTTCCAAGAATGAAAGCTACACGTGAATTGATTGACGAAGCCTTCATCATTGAGGATCAGCTGGTTACCACGATGCGGGCATACGTTATAAAAAGCGCGCAATTCATCATCATCGTTTAACGTCACGATGATGGACTCGCGACCGATGTCGAAACGGAAGTAATCGCCCGGCTCACGAAGATCCGAGCGCGGCCCGGCAATCAGCCAGGCGCGTGTCCAAAGATGGTCCCATTCCTTCTGCATGAACGCTTGTGTGTAGTAGCGTTCGGCGTCGACGCGACCGGTGCCGAGGTCGGTATCGTTATACGCGCTACGATGCTCGAGGGAATCTTCGGGTGAATCCGGGTTCACAGGCAACGTGTATTCGAACTTCGCGGCCATGATCTTTCCTCTGCAGCTACAGCATTACCCGATCGATAATAGCGTCTCGCCGGACCAAAAAAAACAGGACAGCTTGCTTTTTTCTAGACCTACCGCTGTAATGCCAAAGGAGTCAGCAAGACGAGACGTGCTATGCAGGAACTGGTTCTTCACCACCATGATCCCTCCCCGTTTGCCGAGAAAATTCGGCTGGTTTTTGGGCTGAAGGGCCTCGCGTGGTCGTCGGTTCAGGTGCCCATGATCATGCCGAAACCGGATCTGACGTCGTTAACCGGTGGCTATCGCAAAGCGCCGGTGTTACAGATCGGCGCAGACATCTATTGCGACACCTCGCTCATCGCGCGCGAACTCGAATCGCGTTTCCCGAAACCGACATTGTTCCCCGCCGGCCATCATGGCCTTTCATACGCGCTTGCCCGTTGGAGTGACAAGGCTTTCTTCGAACCCGGGGCCGGCCTGTCGATGGGCGAGAACAAAGAAATCCCGCAGCCCGTGCTCGAGGATCGCAGCAATTTTTTCGAATTTATGGACTTCGATCGCATGGCCGAAGAGATGCCAAATTGCTACGCGCAGTTTCAAGCGCAGTGCCAATTGCTCGAGGATGAACTGGCCGCGCAACGGCAGGATTTTCTTGGTGGAGACGCAGCGTCATGGATTGACATCCAGGCCTACTTCTCAGTCTGGATGGCCCACGGCAATATCCCGCGCGCGGCCGAACTGATGGCGCCGTTTACGGCAATTGAGGCATGGCGTCAGCGCATGGAAACCATCGGCCGTGGCCAACGTAGCGACATCGACGCAACCGACGCACTGGCCATGGCGCGAGATGCCTCCCCTATCGGCGGCGGCTCGGTGGTGGACAACGCATTCAGCGGTTTCAACGACGGTGACGACGTGGTCGTCCTGCCCGACGATTATGGCTTCGACCCGGTCAAAGGCACGCTGACATCACTCGATAATCATCGCATTACAATTCTGCGACGTACCGCAGACCTGGGTGACGTAGCAGTACACTTTCCCCGCATCGGCTACCGAATCAATCACGCATGATTGAGCCGCATCGCTACTACGAGGATCTCGCGATCGGTGAATCACACGTATCTTCGTCGCGGCAAGTGAGCGAGGCGGAGATTATCGAATTCGCCAGCCGCTACGATCCGCAATACTTTCATGCCGATCCGGACACGGCTGGGGCACACCCGGTATTTGGTGGCGTGGTTGCTTCGGGTATTCACATCCTGGCGATCTGGCGACAGTTAGACCACCTAATCACCGGTGACGTGCATTGGATCTGTGGCATCGATTGGCAGAATCTTCGCTGGAATCGACCCATGCGAGCCGGCGATGAAGTACGTGCGAGCGCGGAACTGCTCAGCAAACGACCGTCTGCAAGCCGACCCTATGCCGGCATTGTTCAGTACCGCTACGCGCTACTGAACCAGAACGATGAAGAACTCTTCTACTGTGTCAGCAACAACCTGGTGGAGCGACGACCCGATAGCAACGCGTAGTCGTCAGGCAGCAAACGGACAGTAATCTTCTCGCTCAACCAGCTGCATAACGAATGACAGCTTTGCCATGCCGCTGATCACCGCCATCACCGTGCCCAACTCGCAGATTTCTGCGTCGTCAAAATGCGCCGACAACGACGCATACAGGTCATCGTCCATCTTGCCGTCATGGTTGGTAAGTGCGACCTGCTCGGCGAAAGCGAGGACGGCTCGCTCGGCATCGCTGAAGAGTTCTTCGCTGGGGGCTTCTAGTGCCGCCACCTGCGCATCGGTGAAGCCCGCCGCTTTGGCGCCAGGCACGTTTTGTTTGTTGCAGGTGCGGCAACCGTGAATCTGGCTTAGGCGTAATCGTGCCAGCTGCTTGTAGCGTTCATCGACGCGTCCGCCGAAGAAGATGTTGCCGTAGAACCGACGCATAACGAAGTCGAGAAGCTCCGGCGCCTGCGCAAACACCTCAACAAAAGTGGCGTCGCCGGTCAGATCGTTTAGCGTCGACCAGACCTGTTTCAACTCATCCGGCATCGCGTCCGGTGACATTCGTTGCATTGGAGTCGCGGTCATCGTGATGCCCTCGGTTTAGGTTTTGAAGTAGTCGGGTTTACCGGCTGGCCAAACATCGCCCCACTGCTGATTGCCGCCGTCTACCGTCAACACTTCGCCAGTGATGTACTTGCCGGATGCCGCGCTGAGGTAAACCACCGCCTCAGCGATATCGTAAGCGTCGCCGACACTGCGCATCGGGCTTGCATCTTTAAACATCTCCGCATACTCCGGGTCGTAGACATTAAAACCTTCGGTCTCGATGGTGCCCGGGGAAACGCAGTTCACCCGAATGTTGAGTGGCGCCCACTCCGTGGATACGGTTTTGGACAGATAGATAACACCCGCACGCGCGGCACAGGTATGTGCTACTTGCGGCATGCCGCGCGAAATATTCGCAACGATGTTCACAATACTGCCGGCGTGACTTTCCGCCTGCCAGCGACGCGCCGCGCGTTGCATCATGTACCAAGTACCATTGAGGTTGGTATCGATCACAGCGCGCCAACCTTTGTCGGAAAAATCAATCGCCGACTGCGGAAACTGACCGCCGCCATTGTTGACCAGAATGTCGAGCTGCCCGAATTGCGCCCAAGTTTTGTCGATTAACTGTTCAACGTCATCCGGCTCTCGAATCGTCATCGCCTGATAGCCCACCTCAGCGCCGAGCAAGCGCTGTATCGACTCGGCTGCATCCGCGAGTTTGTGCTCCCGCCGACCACAGATCATCACCTTGGCGCCGAGACGACTCATCAAGAACGCCATTGCCCGCCCCATTCCGGACCCACCGCCGGAGATCAGGGCAACCTTGCCGTCTAACAAGCCGTCGCGATACACCGTCGGCGCGGTCGCCAGGGCTTCGTCACTCATTCCATAGCGACGTTCGCGGTTAATGGTTTCTGAATTGGCAGCAGCCATGTCTTACCCCTTTAGGTCCTGAAGGCCGTAGATCGCGACGCTCGAAACATTGCGATTCGGCACGCCTCCCAGGTTTTGCGCCACCCCGATGGATGGCGAATTCAACTGTCGGTCGTCTGCGCGTCCGAGCAGCTGCAAATACATTTCATAAGCCATACGCAGCCCACTCGCGCCGATTGGGTGACCGAAACATTTCAGCCCGCCATCAATCTGACACGGCACCGCGCCGTCGTGATCGTAACGACCGTCCAGAACATCGTCGATCGCCTGACCGTCTTTAGACAGGCCCAAGTCTTCCATCAACACCAGTTCGGTAATCGAAAAGCAATCGTGGACCTCAAGCATGTCAATTTGGTTCGCTGGATTGTCAATGCCGGCTTCTTGGTAGACGCGCTTCGCTGCGATTCGCGTCGTCAACGTATGGCCGCCATCCCAACCGTCATTGGTCAATTCGTAGCCGTTGCTCGGTGCCAATTGCAGCGCCTTGATGGAAACCACATCGTTACGACCCAGCTGCTTCGCAATCTCCGGCGTGCACACAATCGCGCACGCCGCGCCATCGCTCACCCCGCAGCAGTCCAATAAACCCAATGGATAGGCAACCATCGGCGCATTCAACACATCGTCCTCGGATATTTCTCGGTGCAGATGTGCCTTTGGATTTTTCATCGCGTTGCGATGACTCTTGACCGAGATGTGCGCCATCGCGCGTTTCAAGTCACTCATATCGCGATTGTGTTTAGCCGCATACGCACTCGCTAGCTGCGCAAACGATCCCGGCGCCGTGCTATTGGGTAACCACAGATCCTCAACAGATCCTTTGGTGCGCTCCGGCAACCCGCCGAAGCCGGTGTCTTTTAGTTTTTCCACGCCCATCGCCAAGGCGATGTCGCAAGCGCCAGCGGCGACCGCGTATACCGCGCCGCGAAGTGCCTCAGTGCCGGTGGCACACAAGTTCTCAACGCGGGTAACCGGGACGTTGGGCAAGCGCAACGCCTGGCTGAGTGGGATACCCGATTTGCCAGTACTTTGCTCCTGGAAGAACACGCCGAGCCAAGCGGCTTCGATCTGCTCCTTCTCAATACCAGCATCCGCGACTGCCTCGGTAAACGCCTCGTTCATGAGATCGTCAGGACCACTTTCCCAACGTTCACCAAACTGGCTGCACCCCATGCCGAGGATGACGACTTTGTCTTTGATCCCGCTAGCCATCCGCGCGTTCCCCGATCGGCGTCGGTTTCCAGAAGTAGCGTCGAAAACCCCGCCGGTCGTCGAAGTCCTTGATACGAAATTGCATACGCACTTCATCGCCGACGGCGAGCTGCCCGGCTTCGATGTCGGTGAACTCCATCATGACGTTCGCACCATCGGTGAAACCCACGTTACCGAACACCAAGGGTGGTCGTGGTGTATACGCCAACCAATCCTCGGTATAGGAACGCACCGTGCCGGTCATATCAGCCAACCGATGCAATGACTGTGTGCCGGTGGCACCGCAACGTACGCACACTTCACTGGCCGGAAACTGCAGCGTGTTACACGCAGAACAACGGCCGCCTTTGAATCCGGTGACCGCTTGGTGCGAGCGCCAGGCTGCGGACTGGGCGGTGCGATTGTCACGCTCAGCGCGAATACCTTCATCTTTGTTAAGCAGCCGCCGCATCGACAAATAGCGTGTGTAATTGTCTTCATTCGTAACCGGCAGGTCTGCGATCGGCGCCGGATCGGCTTGCAGCTCAAAGACACTGACGTCGACACCTTGGCCGATCGTAATCAACGCGATTGTGTCGCCCCGTTTCGCCTGGGATAGCGCATCCACCAGCATCAATAGCGCCTGCGCCGCGCCGCAGTATCCGACCGACTCGGCGAAGCCCAACCCACCGTTTTTACCACCAACCTGTTTTACAATCGCACGCTGCAAGGCGAGCGGGGCAGCAACGGCAAGGTGATCAACATCCTTGAGGCCGGCCTCGTCGAGCGCCAGTCGATACGTACCGAGCACTTGATCTCGATAGCCCGCATCACGAGTCCAACGCGCTTCCAAAACATAGCTAAAGCGCTCGCCGGCCGCGCGATAGTGATCAACGAAATCCTGGTGCAAGCTGGCGCGCCCAGTCAAAGTTGCGATCGGTTCGCCGTCACCCACGACCACCGCTGCAGCACCGTGTCCGTGCGACACTTCATCGGCACTCGCCGGTTGTGTGTCGACACAGTCGCTGGCGATCACCAACTGCTTTCCTGCACGCTGCGCGCTCAATGCATCGTCAAGCGCAGTGCTGCCGGCACGCATACTGCCGCTACTTTCACAGACGGTTGCCGAGTCCACAATATCCAGCGCCTCACGCACAACGCCGACATTTGAGCGGTCTGCAAACGGCAACGTTGTCGATGCCAGCACAATGCGAGACACATCACTGACATCGACGGTACCCAGTCCGTCGCGTGCAGCTTCGACCGCCATGGTCAAGGCATCCTCATCCCAATGGGCAAAACTACGCGACTGCTCGCGCGCAGCCTTCAATGCCGGTTGAAACCAGCCGAGTGCGTCGGCAACCACGCTGGCGGACAGTCGATAGCGCGGCACATAACGTCCAACGGCGAGAATCCCGAAACTCATGCGCGATCCACAAAATTGTCTAGACGCGGCTCGACGCGCATCTCGGCGGGTATCGCATCGCTACCGATGCGGCGATCGAGTTCTTCGTGCCAATGATAAATGCGCCGTTCCTGATAGTTCAGGCTAATGCCTTGAAACCCGGGTGACTCGACCGACTCCTGAATTTGCGGCGCGAACTGCGTGTCTTCGTAAAGAATGCGCTCAAAATTATCGATGCGTGTTTGCCATAGCGGATCCTGCTCACCGTCTCCCCAATCCGGAGCGAACCAATGGCAATCGACTTGCATTGTGTTTGCCGTCTTCGGCCAGAACGTGAGAAACGGCATGCCGGTTGGCGCAACCGGTGTAACCAGATTGGGATACAGGTTGTAGGACAAGTTGTATTTCGCCGGTAACTCGGTGCACGACGGGAACTCCGCCATTCCAACCGTGCCAGGATCGACCCAGTCGTCACGGCGATTCGGCGTCACCATCAAGGAGTGCCCGTTCGGCCACAGTGTGATGTCGGTGCCGCGGTGATCAAGAAAGCGGTCGACCGTGTCCTTGTGAATTGATTTTAGGTGGTACACCTCCAAGAAGGCATCGAGAATCACTTTGACGTTGCAATCGACGTCGTAGCTACGAGTATCGACATGCCGCGTGGTGTCGAGATCAAATTGTGCGAGCTGCTCGGGAATTACGCCAAGGTGTTGCAACAGCGGTTCGGCATGCGGATCCTCGTTAACGAAGACCCAGTTACCAAGACGCTCGCAACGGACATCGACTAACGCATGTTGGCTCTTGTCGAGATCGACAAAATCTCGATTGTCGCGGAGATTAACCAGCTTGCCGGTAAGGTCGTAAGTCCAGCCGTGATAACCACACACGAAGCCGCGCACCTTGCCGCAGGCGTCCTTGACCAACGGTCCGCCCCGATGACGACAGGTGTTATAGAAGGCGCGCACCTGATCGTCCTTACCGCGCACGATCAAAATCGGTGAACCGGTCTTCTTCCACAGAATGAAGTTGCCGGCATTGGGAATCTCGTCGACGTGACAGGCGTACAGCCACGACCGCTTCCACATCCGCGCATCTTCCAACGCGAGGAACTGAGGATCGGTATAGCGCCCGCCAGAGACCGGCGGGAACGACGGAAATTCTTCCGGCGGTCCTTTTCGTTCCCGTTGATATTCGACGTTGCGCTTAACGCGCTCGATGAATGCAGCGTCCATCCAGCAGAGCCCCAATTTGACCCGATTCAGTATAGAAGCCCGCCTCAAAAAAAGAAACAAGCATGACTGTTTTTTTTGTACTCGGTCACGAATTCGTGAAGAATCCGAGCTTAGGTGGTGCCCTCGTCGCTAAGCCTTTGAATTTCTTGCTCAGAATAGCCGATTTCAGACAAGATTTCGGCGCTGTGCTCAGATGTCCGTGGTGGCCTACGTTCGATGCCACCGGGCGTCCGAGACAGGCGAATGGGCAGATCGGCAACCGGCGACGGAGCCGAATGCCCCGGATAGTCGACGTCTTTGAGCGATCCGAGCGCTTGAACTTGCGGGTGGGACAGAGCATCCGCCAGGCTTAACACCGGACCGCAGGGCACGCCGGCGTTGGCCAGGGCTTCGAGCACCGCGTCAGTCGATTGATCCGCAGCCCAACTCGCGACCTGCTCGCACAGATCATCCCGTCGATCGCCACGTTGTTGATCGGTCTTCAACGACTCGTCGTCCAGCCAATCATCGGCACCGATCAACTGAGCCAGTCGGCGAAACAGGCCACCGCCGACGACATGTACCAACACATGCCCATCCTGCGTCGCAATTACGTCCGAAGGCGCCGAAGTCTGGACACGATTACCGCTCGGTTCTCGGCCACGACCAAGCGTGCCCTCTTCGACCAGATGCGAATTGAAGACGGCTAAAGCCGTTCCAAGTAACGAACCCTCAACGTGCTGCCCTTCTCCGGATCGCTCACGCTCAATGAGGGCTGCCAGCGCACCGAATGCCGCTAAAGTAGCGGTTGAATAATCAACGTACGGCGCCGCTGCTTTTGCAGGCGCACCGGGCACTCCGGTCATGAATGCTGCGCCGGACATAGCCTGACCGACACCGTCAAAGCCGCCGCGCTTCGCCCACGGCCCTTGCGTACCAAAAGCGGATTGTGTGACCAGAATAATGCGCGGATTGATGGCACGAATGCGCTCGTAGTCCAAACCGATCGATTGCAGGAAGGGTGGCGGCAGATTGGCGATGACAATATCGGATCGCTCTACCAATCGATCTAGAATTTCGCGACTTTCCTCTGCTTTTAGGTTTAGGGTGAGACTGCGTTTGTTGCAGCCGGTCTGCATCATCACACTGCCGGCATCGTCATCCTCAGCCAGCGGTGCGATGAATCGATCTTCACCGCCGCCGGGCCTCTCGATGCGAATTACATCGGCGCCCAGATAACCCAACAAAGTTGCGCAATACGGTCCTGCAACAAAGCGACCGAGGTCGAGCACGCGTACGCCTTTTAAGATCGCGGCCATTGCAAAAAACAGTCAGGCTTGATTTTTTTCGTTGGGCATGCGACGAGTATAGAGATTGAGGGCATCGACACAAGCGAAGCAGAACTATGGATTTTCGTCTGAGCGAGGAGCAAACCGAACTTAAAGAGAGTGTGCGCCGCTACGCACAGGAAAAACTGATAGCGGAGGCCGAAGAGATCGAAGCGACCGGCAAACCGCCCAGCCGCGAACTCATTCGTGAATTCGCCGATATGGGTTACCTGGGAATCAATGTTCCGGAGTCTCTCGGCGGCGCCGGTCTTGGCAATCTTGAGGCATTGATTGTCGTCGAAGAGGTCTCGCGCATATCCGCAGCTGTCGCATTCCCTATTTTTGAATCTTGCGTGGGACCGGTACGTGCTATTGAGCGCTTCGCCAGCGACGAATTGAGGCAGCGCGTGGTGCCCGAAGTGTGCCGCGGTGACACCGTCGTGGCGATCGCAATGTCGGAACCCAATGCCGGTTCCGCGCTTACCGACTTATCCACGCGAGCGACAACCGATGGCGACGAGCTGGTGCTGAACGGCAGTAAACGTTGGTGCTCCGGCGGCGGCCATGCCGATGGCTATGTCGTGTATTGCCGCATGTCCGACGATCCCGGTGCCAAAGGCATTGGCGCCGTGTATGTCGAGAAGGACACGCCGGGGTTGAGCTTCGGCGAGCAGGAAGAGCTGATGGGCTTTCGTGGTGTGCCGTCCTCGGACATCTTTTTCGATAACGTGCGTGTGCCGGTAACCAACCAGGTGGTACCGGCGGGCGGCTTCAAAAAACTGATGAGCGCATTCGATCTGGAACGCTGCGGCAACGCGACCATGGCATTGGCGCAGGCGAGCGGCGCACTGGCCGATGCCGTGCAGTATGTGCAGGAGCGCAAGCAGTTCGGCAAACCGATCATCGACTTTCAAGCGGTTCAACTGAAGCTCGCCGAGATGAAGATGCAGGTAGAAGCGTCACGGTTGTTGATTTATCGCGCCGCCTGCAATGCCGAACAAGGGATGCCATCGATGCTCGACTCATCGGTCGCTAAGTGTTTCGCCAACGAAATTGCTCGCACAGTCACTGGCAACGCCGTGCAGCTGCTTGGCGGCTACGGCTATTCGAAAGAGTATCCAATGGAACGCCGCATGCGTGACGGCTGGGGTTGGGGAATTGCCGGCGGCTCAATCGATATCCAGAAAATTAATATCGCATCGGCGCTGGTCGGCCGGCGATTCAATCAACGCGGCGATTAGTCATGTCGCAGCTCGGTACCATCATGCAAAACGGCTTTGTGGTGCACGATTGGCGCGAGGCCGCTATGCATTGGGCGACACATCTTGGCGTCGGGCCGTTCTTTGTGTTGCCGCACGTCCAGTTTGACGAATGTCGCTACCGCGGCAATCCGGCGGAAATCGACATGACCGTTGCAATCGCCTACAGCGGTGAATATCAAATCGAATTGGTTCAACAACATAACAATACGCCGTCAATCTACACCGATTTTTTGGCCAATAACGAACCGGGGCTCCAACATGTGGGCACTCTCGTGGACGATTTGGATACCACACTGGATTCCCATCAATGGCGGAGCAAAATCCTGCAAGATGGTACTACCGCTGCCGGCCAACGCTTTGCGTATGTAGACACGGTGCAGCACAACGGCACGATGCTGGAACTCATTGAAGCCGACGATGCGATGAAAAAGTCATTCGCCTATATGCGCGATGCGGCGGCGAACTGGGACGGTAGCGACCCGATCCGCGGCTAAGCCTCCAGCTTGACGAAAACCCGATCGTCAACGATTTCGACCGGAAACGATCGAATACCATGCGCAGCGGGCGGTCCCATGGTGGCCCCGGTACGAATGTCGAAGCATGCGCCATGTAGCGGACACATCAATCGGTAGCCGCGTAGACGCCCGCCATCAAATCGAGCGAAAGCGTGCGAACACAGGTTCTCCACCGCGTGCACACCGCCGTCGTACCGAGCAAGAACGATCTGCACGTCGTCCGCCGCTTTGACCACAAAGCCTTTATCGGGAAGCTCATCGACCGCAGCGATATCCGTAAAACCGTCTAAGCTCAAGCGTCCAACCACCTATCCGACATAAAAAACAGTCATGCTTGTTTATTTTCTCGGCGCGATGCTACCATGCCGAATCACCTGGAGGGATAGGCCATGATGACATTTTTGGCAAAGATGACCGTCAAAGAAGGTCGCGAAGACGATTTTGTAAGGCTGGCCAAAGCGTTAACCGAAAAAGTACGAGCCAACGAACCGGACACATTGGCGTACTCGTTTTTCAAGTTGCGAGACCAAGAACGAGGCTACGCCGTTTACGAGCAGTTTGCTTCAGAGGAAGCCGAAGAGGCGCACCAAAACACAGCGTATTTTAATGAGATCGCTCCCGATCTTATTGAGTGTCTGGATGGAACCTACGTGCGCACCTATCTCGACGATCTCGACTAGGTAAGACCGATATGAGTGACGATCTCGCGAGCGTCCGCGTTCACGCAACCACCCTGGGCGACCTGCTACTCACAGCCGCCGATAGCAACGCCGATACCGATGTCGTGGTGCTGCCCGATAAACGCGTGACGTATGCGGAGTTGGTCGAGCGCGCAATGCATCGTGCGAGAAGTCTTCGCGCGCTGGGCGTGGGGCCGGGCGATCACGTCGGACTGTTACTGCCGACCAGTATGGATTTTGTCGAAAGCATGTTCGCCATTTCCATGCTCGGTGCCGTTACGGTACCAATTAACGCACGTTATCAGCCGCCGGAAATCGCCTACGTCGCCGAGAACGCTGATCTGGTTGCAATACTGACCACCGACGAGTTTGATGACGCCGTCAATTTTGTCGAACGATTGCACAGCGCGCTGCCGGAACTCAAAACGGCGGACGCCAACGCATTGTCGCTTACCGCAGCACCGCGTCTGAAGAATGTGATCATATTCGGCGAAACCGAAGCAGCCGGCTTGATGTCCCAAGCCGATTTCGAATCGCGAGCGGCCGAAATCGATGAGGCCGAAGTCCACTTGCGCCGCGTGCAAACTCGCGTCGGCAGTATTGCACTAATCCTGTACACGTCCGGTACTACCGCAAATCCGAAAGGCTGCATGATCAGCCACGAGGCAATGGTGCGCAGTAGTATGGCATTGGCGGATCGTTACGAACTCACCGCCACGGATAGCTTCTGGTCACCGCTTCCGATGTTTCACATCGCGGCAATTTTGCCGTTGGCCGCATCCATGTCACGTGGCGGCACCTATATCACCACACCTCATTTTGATGCCGGCGAGGCTCTGGCAACGCTCGAAAAAGAAAAAGTCACCTGCACCTACCCGTGTTTCTGGACGATTATGGGCGACTTAATCAATCACCCGGATTTCGCCACGACGGATCTCAGTCGCGTTCGACTGATGAATGCCAATTTTGCAGTGCAGCCAGCGGTGGTCGGCGAGACCATGGAAGCGGCTATGCCAGACACCGTGTATGTCGGAACGTTTGGTATGACCGAAACGGCCGGCACGGTGGCCACGAGCCGCCTGGATGATTCGCGCGAGCAGCGTTTCAATCGCCTCGGTGTGCCGCTCGCGGGATTAGAACTCAAAGTTGTCGACGAAGACGGCAACGAGCAGCCTACCGGTGAACGCGGCGAAGCATTGATTCGCGGCTTTAGCTTGTTTACTGAATACTATAAGTCGCCCGAAAAAACCGCCGAAGCGTTGGATGCAGACGGCTGGTTTCATTCCGGCGATCTGTGCTCAATCCGCGAGGATGGTCAGATCATGTTTCACGGCCGGCTCAAAGATATGCTCAAAGTGGGCGGCGAGAATGTTGCGGCGATTGAGATCGAAACCTGTCTACAACAACACGATGCGGTGAAATTTGCTCAGGTCGTCGGTGTGCCGGATCCTCGACTACAGGAAGTCCCGGCCGCCTTTGTCGAATTTAATGACGATACGAGTGCGACCGAAGAAGAGCTGATGGCGTTCTGCAAAGGCAAGATTTCCAACTTCAAGGTGCCACGCTACGTTCGCGTTGTGACCGAATGGCCGCAATCGTCAACCAAGATTCAAAAATTCAAACTGCAGGAAACTATCGTCGCCGAACTCGGCTTGGGTTAAGGAGCTAACTATGACCACTTTTGTTGCAACACTTGTTGTCAATCCGGACAAGCATGACGAGTTTGAGCGCCTGCAAACCGAATTGTCACAACTCGCGCACGAGCAGGAAACGGATATGTTTGTGTACGATGTGATTAAGCATCGAGAGAAGGACAATACGTATGTGGTGTATGCGCGCTTTAAGGACGAAGATGCGTTCAATCATCATATGGGCATCGATTTTCACGATCGGTTGGTGCCGCCGATTCTGGAATGTCTCGACGAAGAAATGCAGCTCGAGTTTTTCGACCACATCGCCTAACGACCACAACAACGGGTAACGAGCTTCATCCATTTGCTCAAAAACCGAACCCGATCCGTCCCTATGGGTTAGGCGACTTTCGACCAGCCAATCCACTAGACTCGATTACTGGTTTTTCAGTGGTGAGTCACGCGCATGACCTTTACTCGGTTTTTAGCCTTCGCGGCGCTGTCACTGGCTGCCACAGCGTCGGCACAGGACACCACCCACGACGTCATCATCGTCGGTGCGGGTAGCGCTGGCCTCTATGCCGCCCGCACCCTCATTGCAGATGGTTACGACGTCCTCATCATCGAAGCAACAGATCGCATTGGTGGTCGCGTGTATAGCGCAACACTGGGTGGCACTCGTGTTGATCTGGGGGCTGAAGAACACTATCTCGCGGACGGTAATAACCCGGTATGGCCCGCGATCCGAGAGGAATTCGGCAACGACATTTATGTATCCGCCTACCTAGGCGGCACGGCGTACTCAATGGACGGCGGCACGACTACCTGCTGGGACCTTGGCTCAGCAACGCGGAACTGTGCTGATGATGCCGATACTGTGGTGTATGACGGATTCGGCGGTTGGGCAGCGACGATCAACCAACATCAGGATCCCACCACCTCGCTAGCGGAAGATGTCTTTGCTGAATACGGCGTGCAAGAGGGTGACCGCTCTTATCATCTCTACGACGCTGGCTATGCCGGCGGAATATGGGCCACTTCGTTGCAGAACCTCGGCGCACGAAGCCTGGCACTTCAAGACAATCAATGGACGTTATCGAATGGAGTTCGTGTTCTGAATGACCCGAGCCTTGGTTACTCTGATGCGCTCGAAATGGTCTGGTGGAACGACGTCGTCGCGAACAGCGATCTGTTACTGAGCCGCCCGGTTACCCGCATCGATACCAGCGGCGACGACGTCACCGTTACCGATACCAGCGGTGACCGACACGCCGCTCGCCAAGTGATCGTCACTGTGTCCATAGGCGTACTACAGTCAGAGATGATCAATTTCGTGCCAGACCTGCCCACCTCCACGGTGGATGCCTATAGCAACATCGGTATCGATAAAGGCATGAAAGTGCCGATTCGATTCACGAATCCTTGGTGGGAGACCGAGGGCCAACCACTGGCTTGGCTGGTAACGGAAGGCGTTGCCGGTGCCTGCTGGGTGCCGTCGGACTACAAAGTGGGAAGCAGCGATAACATCTTGCTGTGCTACCCGATGGGCAACAATGCGCAAGCACTGGATGACATCGCCATCGCTGCCGGCGGTGGCAGTGCGGGAGACTCCGCGATCATTGACGCCGTGCTTGCCGATCTGGATAGCGTATTTCCGGTTGCCGCAGGCGCTGCGAGTGCGAATTTCATTGACGGAATCGTGCAAAACTGGGGCGCACACCCGTACACCTTAGGCGCCTATTCCTACCCATCCGTCAGTACCTACACGTCCGGCAATGATAGTCGGCGGTTGGATTTACGGGCTCCTGTCGCCAATAACCGAATCTATTTCGCCGGCGAGGCGACCAATCATCAAAACCCGTCCACCGTAGTCGGCGCTTTGCAAGAAGGCGAACGCGCCGCCACCGAAGTTGCCGCCATCAACGGCAACCCCAATAACCCGCCACCGCTACCCGGCACGGGTGGCGGCGGCGGTAATCCCGGCGCAGGTGGCGGTGGTGGCGGCAATTCCGGCGGAGGTGGCGGCGGTGCCACATCGATCGTATGGCTTGCCCTGCTCTCCTTAGTACTGAACTACCGTCGCCGACAACATTCCTCGTTAACTACGGCTTGCGAAACAAAAAAGTAAACCGATCCGTATTACCCGAAACGGCTCGCCGCCCGACTTCATATTCAAGCTCGTCGTCGGCGCGAAAATGTAAGTCCGTGTAGTCAACAAACTCGAAACCCGCATCTAACACCTCTTTGATTACCAGCACCGGGTCGATACGACGACGATTCTCATGATTGTCACGCTCCATGTGACGGCGCGTGTGGTCGACGATGCCGTAGAGTCCACCGCTCTTCAGCACGTTAAAAGACTCTTGATGCATCAGGCGGCGACCCTCTTCAGCAAAGTTGTGCACGTTCCGAAACGTCAACACCATATCGAGATCGCTGATACCGAACTCGAATTCATCCATGACGTACAGCGGCGCACCTTCTGGACGATGGATGTTGGCATCGATCGACAACACCTCAACGTTCTCAAAACCCGGTAGCGGCAGCACGTTTGCTTCTACGCGGCCGGTACCCAGCGCAACGTAGAGTTGACCGTTTTCGGCCAGCACCGGTCCGAGCACACGGGTATACCAACCGCCACCTGGAAACAGCTCCAGTACGCGCATATCGTCTTCCATACCGAAGAACTTCAGCGTCTCCAGCGGTCTGCGATTGGCATCTCTGGCGACGTCGCCAAGTGGCCGACCTTCGGCCGCTAGTGCCGCCTCTACCTTGCTGTCAATTTCACCCGCCTGTGCGGCAAAACCCAAAAATACGATGCAAACCAACCAAAATCGTTTCACGTTGCGACTCCTATCACCAAGCTGAAATTCTGTTGGCTTGGTATCCTAGCAGCTTGTTGGAAAAGTAGTAGGCGGCGGAATCAGATGCGTACACGGAATCGCACCATGCGTCGAATTTCGCCACGTCGTGTAACCCGATGAACGAACCGCAACCTCGGTTTCACGCCATCGACCACCTACGGGCAGTGATGATTCTGATCGTAGTATTCGGTCACGCGCTGCTGCCCTACACCACCATTCCGCGAAAATTCAACGACCCACAGGTTCATATCGGCTTTGATGCGCTGGCGGTGTTTTTGTACGGCTTCGCCATGCCGGTGTTTTTCGTCACCGCCGGATTCTCAACGGCACTGATTTTTTACCGCAAAGGTACTCGGGCGCTCTGGCGGAATCGATTCCTGCGGTTGTTTGTACCGCTGCTCCTGGCTTACCTGGTATTAACCCCACTAACCCGAGCTGCCTACAAGTTCGCCAAACACGCCGCCGAGTCCGGGTCGATCCAAACCGGCCTGGAGATGCTCGCCAACAGTCACTGGTTGAGCTGGGGCAAGGTCTATCACCTATGGTTTCTCGCATCGCTCATCGTGTTTTCAGCAATGGCACTGGCACTGCGAGGGATCGTGCGCCAAGCCGGCTTAGCGGATTTTGCGCAACGCGCCTCGCGCCGCTTGCTTGAAAGCCCCTTTCGTGCCGCAATTCTGGCCCTAATTCTTGCCGCTACGATGGCGCCGGCGTATGCCATTTACGGCGCCGACGCTACCACCTTGCCGATGCAGCTCACACTGTTCGCATCATTTCTCATCGGTTGGCTCCTGTACCTGCATCGTGACCTCCTCACTACTCTGTCGGCACGACCGCAATTGTCGATCGCCATCGCACTGGCAGTTTTACCTATCGCGGTTTGGTCAACGCGATTACAGCTGTTGTCATCGGACTCGGTTCAATGGACCACCGGGATCATCGCGGGCTTGAGCAACAGCGTGCTTGCCGCTTTCATGATCTTCGCCATGGTGGAGATTTTTCAGGCGCGCTATGACCAGTCATCGAAGCTCGGACGGTACATCAGTGACGCATCGTATTGGCTGTATCTGCTGCACTACCCGCTGCTGATCGCGGTTGCCGGAGCCCTCTCGGTGAGCGCATTGCCGGCGGTTTTGAAGTACCTACTAACCGTCAGCCTGGTCGTGCCGGTGTTGTTTGCCAGCTACCAGCTGGTCCGCAAACTTCCGTCACGCGCCGCAGCGCGTTAGACGCTGCGAAACAACCTGATACATCTACACACGGTTCTGACACCAATGTCGAGCTGACTCGCCGTATCGTACTCCTCAAATCCAACCCCCCGTTAGGAGTACAACATGAAACGCTTTAAGAATCTGGCAATGCCCTTCGCGGTTGCCGCACTGATGGTCGTCGGTGTCACCTCATCGCTGACCGCGAATGCTGGCGACAAATCTGCCGCACCCATGGACATCGTGGATACGGCCGTCTCTGCAGGACAATTCAATACGCTAGCAACTGCACTCGAGGCGGCGGACCTGATCGGCACGCTCAAAGGCGACGGCCCCTTCACGGTATTCGCTCCCACCGACGATGCGTTTGCAAAACTGCCCGAAGGCACGGTCGAATCGTTACTGAAGCCTGAAAACCGCGATCAACTGATCGCCGTTCTGACATACCACGTGGTACCGGGACAGGTGATGGCAGCCGACGTTGTGAACCTCAACGAAGCCGCGACGGTTAACGGTGCGAATATCGCGATCGCCGTCGACGACGGTAACGTACGAATTAACAACGCGACGGTAATCGCCGCCGATGTTGCCACCAGCAACGGCGTGATTCACGTCATCGACACGGTGATCTTGCCAAACTAACCGACATCGAATCCCCTGCCCTGCCGCGAGGGCTAACCTTCTAAGGATCGCGGTTTTGTTGCCATAGACTTGTGCAACACAGCTCTGGCGGGCCCTTCGGGGCCCGTTCTTTTATGGCGTCCAGGCGTAACCGATCTTCGCAAACCAGGTGCGATCGCGCGCCTCCAGTTGATCCAGACTGTCGTCCTGCACCAACTGATCGGAATAGCCGAGAAAGAACACCGTTTGCGGATTGAGCTTGTAGGAAAACAATAATTGTCGCCCGAAGTCCTTCTCACGACGATCCACCGGATCATTGTAAGAATCCGGGTTGCGTCGAATGTCGAAGTACTGCGTCGTGAGACGCAAGAAACTGCGCACGTTGAACTGCCACGTTAACCGGACATCGGCCAGTGATGCCTTGAAAATGTTCGGCCCTTCAGGTGTATCAAGCTGAACAAAGGAGCCGCGAACTCGCATTAGCAAGTGCTGATTCACGTTCCAAGTAACAAACGGCTCAAGCACAATCTCATCGGCAATTCGACTGTTGGAGAAATCGATTTTCTCACCAATACCGGCCCACGTACCCAAGATCAGTCCGCCAGTGGGCTGTATTTCGAAGTACGTGCCAATTTGTGTTTCTTCAAACAAGATGTCGTCGAATAACTTCTTGCGCTGCAAACCGCTCAAGGAGTAATACGATTGCAGTGGCCCTTGGATATCGAAATCGAGTTCGATTTCTTTTTCAAGAAGTCGACCCTGATCGTCATGCGTAATATCCCAATCGCCGGACAATTCGATCTCGGTCCACCAGTCTTCATCATCGCCATACCATGTGCGGCCGCCACCGACGACCTGGAACGTGGTGTCCACCTGCGGAACGAATCCTGAATCGGCACGAAAGCCCGCGCTGCGTTCGCGATGAAACGCATTGGCGTACCAATTGCGTGACGAATAACGATACTGCACAAATGCGCTATGGCCGGTAAAGCTATCCTCCGGCTGGTCATAGTCATCGATAATCTGCTGCGGATATTCCGTATCCGAACGCAGGTATTGTGCACGCACATTGTGTCGATCATTGATACGCCAGCGCGTATCGAAGCCACCCACGTAATTGTGGTAATCGTCCGCCTGACGCGCCGTTACCAAGGCACCGATCGTCGACGCTTCGCCGAAGCTACGGTTGTATCGGCCAACGAAACCGGTGTTCTCCGTATCCAGAGACTCAAGGTCAGAGCCGAACGCGCCAGGAATCAAGAGATTGGTAATCTCGTCCTGCGTAACAAAAGCACCGAACGTGTTCTTACCTTTCTTGCCGGTGATCTTGGCGCCGAACGAAGGGTCTGCAACGGTCCTCGTGTAGACAATTTGCTGCGGCGTCGAGAAATAGTCGGCACCCTCCAAGAAGAACGGACGCGTCTCCGGGAAGAACAACGCGAACTGATTGTTGACATCCAATTGAGCGACATCGGCTTCGATCTGCGAGAAATCCGGGTTGATGGCTAGATTGGCGGTGACGTCGGGCGAGATACCCCAACGCACGGTCAGGCCAACATCCGTTTCCGTATCGTTGCTGCTTAGCGGCACAATCCCAGGATCATCGGTAGATTCATTCGATACCGCGGTGAGCGTTGGCGTGATCTCTAGGTCACGACCTGGCTCCGCACCCGGAAGCCCGGTCACCTTGTCGAGTTGGCAAAGGTAACAATTCACATCTCGGTCGAGAGCATTATTGGCGATACGATAACGGAACTCGCGGGGATAGAATCGCAGCACGTCGATGCCCCACGTCTGCTCGCCCGCGAGTTTTGGAAATCGAATCTGGCTGAGCGGAATTTCCATTTCCACGACATAACCGTCGTCACCAATCTTACCAACCGAATCCCAGATCGCATTCCAGGAATCGTCTTCATTCTTATTGACGTCGTCGTTAGTCAGATCCATTTGCACGCCGAGCGCGTTGGCAAAAAACTCGAATGCGCGCTGCTCGTCGTTGTAGGTATCGAGGACAACACCCACAAAGTCATCGTTATAAGCCTCGTCCCGATCTCGCAGATAGGCGCGGATCTTGGAGGGGTCTGGATCTTTGGCATCAAACGCGACGAACAGGCTCGAGCCGTTCTCGATCAGATACGCCGTGGTCTGTACCGGTGCCGCGATATTTTCACCCGGTCGGGTCTCGATATCGACCGCAATTTGGGCCGCATCGCGCCACGCTGCTTCGTCCATCACGCCGTCGATCCGGATGTCTAGATCGGTGCGCGGAATGGCCACCTCTGCCCACGCCAACGGCGCAGCGAACATCGCCAAAACGCTGATTGCGAGTCGTCGCATCTGTTTAGAATTCCCCGATAACCTACTGGTTAGATGTCATCTGACATCAGAAGGTTGCAATGATTCCTCAAGAATCTGGAGAGCAGTTTACTGAAAATCGCGGGGAATGGTCTTATCCCAGATTTTTTCGCGAAAGAGCTCGCCGTCGACCCGCACGCGGCGGTGAAATTTGAGCCGAAAAGCGTCTTCATCACTGACTAGCTCTACGGTTTGCTCAAAGTCGATAGTGCGATCTTCAAGCTCCTGCGTCAGCGTATAGCGGCCGGTCGTCGACGTATTGGCAGGCTGCGTGGTCGAAGTGCGATGCTCAATGACCTCATCAAATCGCTCAATCCCCCAGGGATATTGACTGGCACCCGAATTCGTCGCGACCCCATAGGCCTCGCCAGTTTCGGGGTCAACCTGGATTTCAGTGATGCCGGCATACCCGGTGGCATTGCCGGACTCGATCGAGCCATACCCTGGCAAACCCTCATCCGGCTCCGGATCCGCGAATGTCGGTTCGCGCCAGTCGGTGGTTTCGACCACTGGCAACGTCACGCGGGTACCGTTGGTACCGCCAACCGCCAGTGTCGAAGCGAACGGTTCCGGTGTCGGCCACAACATCGGCCACTGTGCGTTACTGACCGCGATGCGTATGCGGTGGCCCTTCGGAAAGACCCACGACGTAAAGTGCAGCGCCACGTCGATCTCAAAGACCTCATCCGGGACGATATCTTCGGGATCACGCGCCGAGTGCCGATGCGTACCGTTAAACGCGGCACCGCCAACCTGTGTTACCTGACCGTCGGGCGCAACGTCGGAAATCCGTACCACCCAGTTTGCACGCGTCGCACTGGCGGAGACCTTTAGATGAGCGACCGGCCGCCCCAAAATCTCCAGCGGACTGTCGAGCGGTTCACTGTCATAGACCAGACTACGACCATCCATCGGTTGTTGATCGGGTGGCAGACTCCCCCACCACATGGTTGGGCCACCGCCCTCAACGCCCATCCACGGCACATATTCCATGCGATGCGTGGCCGGTTCGCCGGACTGTGGCTGAAGCTGGTGATCCGCCCGCGTGTGCCAGACTTGATGATCGGTACGAGCAATCGGCCAGCCGTCCTCCCAGCGCCAGCGTCCGGGAATATATTGAATATCGTCGCCCGGCGGATAGTAATCACGCACGTACACAGCGAATCGCGGTTCATCGAGAATGCCGGTGTCCTCGCCCTTCAACCAGTGGTCAAACCACCGCACCGCTTCGATCCGCCATTCCACCTGCGGCGGCGGCCAGGCGCTCTCCGGACTGTGGTGATCCCACGGACCGATCATCGCCTTCTGCGGTGCGTCGACGTGTTCCAGCATGCGCGGCAGACTGTTGCGATAACCGTCGTACCACCCACCGATATGGAAGCCCGGAATCTTGATCGTGTCGTATTGCCCTTTCGCCGAGGCACGATCCCAAAACGGACCATCTCGTTGATTGCGTAGATAGGTGTAAACACTCGGCTCGCGTTCAAATCGATTCGTGATCCAGTCGTCGTCCAAAACGAATTCAGGCGCGCCCGGCATCGAGTTGTAAAGGTCGTGACTCATCATCCACGAATCCACGTGAAAAATGCCGTCGATATAGTGCACATCTTCTTGATACAAATACTCGGTTGCCATCATCGCGATGAAGGCTTTCAGTGCGGGCGGATTGCGCATCGCCATCTGTATGGAGTTGAAACCGGTCCAAGACAAACCGAACATGCCGACATTGCCGTTCGACCACGACTGCTGCGACAACCAGTCGATCACCACCTCGCCATCATCGAGTTCGATGTCCGAATACTCGTAAGGAATGGTCACACCTTCGCTGCGACCGGTACCGCGAATGTCGACGCGCGCCACGACAAATCCGTTCTTCACAAACTGTGAAAACCATTCGTGATTACCTGAGCGGGACTCATCCTTACGATACGGCGAGTACACTAAAATGACGGGATATTGCTCGCCCGCTCTGCGGTCGATGGGCCAATGAATATCAGCGGCAAGTCGCACACCGTCCGGCATGGGGATCCATTGTTCTTCGATGGAGGCATCCGTGCCCGAGTCTTCGCACGCCACCATAAACAACGCCGCCATGAGCACGCCGATTAGCGGATTTCGCGTTTGAGCCTTACCGAACAACATAATAATTAATGACTTGCCTGCAGCTGCCTGCGTTCGTAGGCGTCGCTGTACAGCACGATGCGCTGAGTGCCGATCTTATCGCCGTTAACGAACTCGTCACCACGCGCGGTCACCTCCAACATCGATCGTCCTATTTCTTCGGCACGCACCGCCGCACCGACCGGTCGGAAGATCCAATACAACATGTCCTGCCCGAGATGCGCTTCCTCGTCGGTCGGACCGATATAGTCGGGTCGGTAGGCAACCACTTTAATCGGCGTGCTCTCGGCCAATGCAAATAGTGTCTTCTCTGCGCGCACCTTTTCGCGCGCCCACATCGCGCTCGAATCTTCGGAGATATCGCTCGAACTAATGTAGTGGAAAGACGCATTCGGCTTCGCGCTCACCGCGAGCCATTGCTCGAAAAATCGCGCCGGAAAGTCGACGTGAATCAGTCCATAGGTTTCTTCGTCCATACCGATCGAGCTAATACCAATCGCCCAGTACACGGCGTCCACATCTTGCAGTTGATCTATCACGGCAGCGTAATCGAGGTAATCCATATGAGTCGACATGATCACCTTGCCCGCTGCGACGCCTTCTTCAATCCTCGGCGTGGCGCGCCGCGTGACAACGTGGATGACGTCGATATCCGGAGCCGCCAACGCTGCCTTGAGGATTCCATCACCGGCCGTGCCGCTGGCTCCGAAAATGGCAACGGTACGGTGTGTGGCGGGTTCGCCGGCGAACGTCGAGACATCGTCGTCTCTGAACGCGAGCAGAATCGCTGCGGCGACATAGAACAGCGCAAATAACCCGAGCGGGACCAGCAAGATGGTTCTAAGGCGTGGCATTTTCATTCGATAAACATACCAGTTGCGCGCTAATAGTCACGCCCGCTGGCGAACCGTGATTCGACGCCGGCCCGCTGAGTAGACGCCGCCTGCCACGGCCCGCCATGCTTTACACTGGTGCGAGCGCGATACCCAATGGTGAGGAGAAAGACATCGACACGTTAACCCTCATGATCGGCGCCAGTATTCTGATCTACATTGTTGTAGGCAGTTATGCCGGTCGACGTATCAAGAAGCTCGACGATTACTTCGTCGCCGGACGCCGCGCGCCCACGTTGCTCATCCTCGGCACACTGGTCGCCAGTGTCATGAGTACGTCCATTTTCATGGGCGAGGCGGCGTTTACCTACGACACGCAATTCGGTGCGTACCTGTTGTTCCCCGGTATTGCGGTTACCGGCTACATGCTCGGCGCGCTATTTTTCGGTGTCTACTTACGGCGCAGCCGCGCACCGACGGTTGCTGATTTCTTCGGCCAGCGATTTCAAAGTCGACGTCTGCAACAGTTTGCCGGCTTCACCATTATTCTCGGTCTGGGTGGCTACCTACTGATCGTGACGCAGGGCGCAGCGATCCTGCTGTCTGAGATCACCGACCTGAACTTTGTGCAGAGCTTACTGGTCGCCTGGTTTGGCTACACGCTGTTTACGATGTACTCGGGCTCCAAGGGCGTGATCATTACGGACACTTTGATGTTTCTGCTGTTCATGGCCGCGAGCGTTATTTTTGTCGTCCACGTCGTGGACGGTTTTGGCGGTATCAAAGAATCCATCACCAACCTTGCCCAGCTGGAAAGTAAACCGGAGCTAGCCTCATGGACCGGCACTATCGGCGAGGGTACCAGCTGGCCCAATGCGCTCGACTTCGTGCTGTGGATTGTCATCATCGATATTGCTTGGGCGTTCGTTTATGCCGTCGGCCCATGGCAGGCTAGCCGTCACCTGATGGCTCGCGACGAACACGTCGTCCTTCGAGCAGCGATCTTGGCGGCCTTCTGCGTCATCCTCTTACAAATGTTGATCTACGGCATTGGCGGACTGATCAACTTGGCCAATGACAACATCGTTCCTTCCGAGGCCGTGGTGATATGGGGCGCGACCAACCTTGTTCCGGAGTTACTCGGCGCCGTACTGTTAGCCGGCATCGTTGCTGCGGCGTTGTCTTCAGCATCGACGTTTTTGTCCTTGGTGGGCTTTAGCGTCGGCAATGACATTGGTCCTAAGCCGCTCGCGATCACGGTCGGCATGACCCGCATTATCATGCTCGCGACCAGCGTGATCGTACTTATCTGCTGTTACTTTTTTCCACCGAACATTTTTTGGTTCATGTTATTTATTGGCACGGTGTACGCCTCAAGCTGGGGCCCGGTCGGCTTGATGAGTATTTGGAACAAACACATTACCGAGGATGCCGCGTTCTGGGGCATGGTAACCGGCTTCTTTTTCAACGTAATACCGGCTGCGTATAACTACCTCAACGACTACCCGCTGTCCGAATATGTGCCGGTCACCATCGGCGCGGTCGCCAGCATGCTCGTTATCTGGGTACTCTCCACACGCGGCACCGTGAACCGAGAACAAAAGCTATATCGGCTGCGACTGCACCGACCGGCCGCGATAGACATCAACCCGGCGAAAACACGCAAGACTCTGTTAGCACCGCTGGGTCTGGTGCTGTACGGCGTGACGATGCCTCTGCTGCTGCTGAATTACTACGTTATCCCGTACCAGATCGGCAGCGGCGATATTCTGCCCGACGGCGGCGTCAACTGGAGCACCGGCGAAGCCAGAATCATCGTGTTCGTATTCCTGTTACATGTGCCACTGGCGCTGATGGCCATCAAGGTCATCAAAGATCGCTACGACCCGAACAGTCAACGTAACCGAAAGATTCTGCGACGTGCCGAACTCGGCAACGACAACCCGAACCCATAAAAATGCGTCGCCCGAATCACCGGGCGACGCATCGATTGAAGACGATTAGTTGATTGAATAGTAGGTCGGCGACGCGGGTCCAACCGGCAGGTTGAATACGAACGTCCACAGGAAGAAGAATATCGACCAGCACACCAGGAACGCGACCGAATACGGCAACATCATCGCGATCAATGTGCCGACACCGGCTTTTGGCACGTACCTCGCGACAAAGGCCATGATCAATCCGAAATAACTCATCATTGGCGTAATAATGTTGGTACTGGAATCACCGATTCGATAGGCCGCCTGAATCACCTCCGGCGAATAACCGAGCAGCATGAGCATCGGCACAAATATCGGCGCCGTGACTGCCCACTGTGCGGATGCCGAACCCAACATTAGATTGATAAAAGCACACACCAAAATAAACAGGAAAAACAACACCGGCCCGGTAAGCCCGACACTTTGCAGGAAGTTGGCGCCGGCCACAGCGGTGATCGAACCCAGATTGGTCCAACCAAAAAACTTCACGAACTGCGCGGCAAAAAACACCAGCGCAATATACAAGCCCAACGTACTCATCGCTCGGGCCATCGCATTAATGACATCGCGATCCGAATTGATCGTGCCAACGACGCGTCCATAAACAACACCGATCATCAGGAAGTACACAAAGATGACGGCGACGATCCCTTTCAAGAATGGCGAACCTGCCACCGCACCGGTTTCCTGGTTGCGTAAGATACCGCTCTCAGGAACCACCATCGCGGCAAGCGCGCCGGCAAAAATTAGCGTCGCCCATAACGAGTGGCGCAGACCTTTTTTCTCCTGATCGGATAACGGGTCCATGCGGTGTGCATCTTCATCATCATCGTCTTCACTGCCTTCCGGTGAACCTTCGTACGTACCGAGCGCCGGCTCGACGACTTTGAGACTAATGAAGCTACCAATCACGGTGATCAAGAAGGTGCTGGCGATCATGAAGAACCAGTTGGCACTGACGTCAACTTCATACGAAGGGTCGATGAGGCGTGCAGCTTCAGTGGTAATACCGGACAACAGTGGGTCAACCGTACCGATAAGCAGATTGGCACTGTAACCGCCGGAGACTCCAGCGAACGCCGCTGCCAGACCGGCAAGCGGGTGTCGACCTAACGAATGAAACACCACCGCCGCTAACGGCACTAGCACGACGTAACCCATTTCCGATGCGGTATTCGACAACACACCGGCAAGCACGATGATCACTGTCACCAGCGCCGGCGGCGCATTCAGCACCATGCCGCGGATCACTGCGGTAAGCCATCCGGAGCGCTCGGCGACGCCAACGCCCAGCAGCGCGACTAACACTGTACCTAGCGGCGCAAACGTCACGAAGTTGTTGACCAGATTAAGAACGATCAGTCGTAATCCCTCGGCATTCATCAGGCTGACGACTTCAATCATGCCGTTGTCAGCACGGCCTTTTGCCCCTTCCGGCCGCGGATCAACCACCGAAACTTCGAAGTATCCCAAGATGCCCGATAAGACAATGACGCCGGCGGCGAACAGGGCAAATAAGGTGACTGGGTGAGGTAATGCGTTTCCTAGCCATTCAACGGCGTGCAGAAAACGGGTGATGCGACTGCTCTGTGGCTGAGCCTGGGTTTCTGAAGACATCGGGCACTTCGCTGGTTTCTCAGTAACGGTGCAGGAAACGCTAAAACGAGCGTGCCGTCAAATATGCGTTGGCAATGCCTGTAACTAAACGCGATTGATTCTCATAACGCCATCCACGCGCGCACTGGGCTATTATTTAAAGGAATCCCAACCACACTAGGCCTTTGACGATGGCGATCGAATTTGAACTTAACGGCGAGAATGTCAGTCTGGACGTGGACCCCACCATGCCATTGCTGTGGGCAATCCGCGATATCGCCGGACTCACCGGCACCAAATTCGGCTGTGGCAAGGCGCTGTGCGGGGCTTGCACGATTCATTTGAACGGCAATCCATTGCGCGCCTGCGTGACACCAGTTTCGGTGGCACAGGGTGCCGCCATTACCACTATCGAGGGTCTCACCGAAGACGGCTCGCACCCGGTGCAGAAGGCCTGGCGCGATCTCAATGTCGCACAGTGCGGCTACTGTCAATCGGGACAAATTATGAGCGCCGTGGCGTTGCTCAATCGGGTGCCAAAACCGACCGATGCCGACATCGACCAAGCCATGAGCGGCAATATTTGTCGGTGCGGGACCTACAAGCGAATTCGCAAAGCGATTCATCAGGCCGCCGGAGAAGAATCATGAGCGAACTTCGCAAGATTAGCCGGCGTGAGTTCTTACGGCGCACCGGACAGGCCGGCGGTGGCCTGGTTCTCGCCCTGACCTTCGGCACCGGTTGCTCGCCCAAAGAGACCGCAATAGCGCCGGTAGCAACCGCGTCGGTTTCGCCCAACGTTTACGTCAATATTCGCAACGACGGCATTGTCGAAATCGTTTGTCACCGCTCAGAGATGGGACAAGGAATTCGCACCTCGTTGTTGCAGGTCATCGCCGATGAACTCGAAGCGGATTGGGATCGTATTGAAATTGTTCAAGCTGTCGGCCATGAAAAATACGGCGACCAAAATACCGACGGTTCGACCAGCATCCGCAATCATTTTGATTTATTGAGAAATGCCGGCGCGACAGCGCGCGACATGATGATCGCGGCAGCAGCCACCAACTGGAACGTTGCCGCCGACGAATGCGTCGCGCGTGAACATGCCGTGCACCATGAAGCGAGCGGCCAATCCGCCGATTATGGCGAGCTCGTTGACACTGCGAGTGAGCTGCCGCAGCCGGAGGCCGCTGCGTTTAAAGCACGTGAAGACTATCGTTACATCGGCAAACCGATGGATACCGTTGATGGCCTGGCATTTACTACCGGTGGTGCCATGTACGGTATCGACACCGTGTTACCGGACATGTTGTATGCCTCGATAGAACGCTGTCCGGCGGTCGGCGGCACCGTAACATCGTACGATGACACGGCCGCCAAGGCTGTGAGCGGTGTGGTCGACGTCCTGAAGATGCCGGAACCAACATCACCGCCGTTGTTTAACATCAAAGGTGGAGTGGCCGTTCTCGGTAGCAACACCTGGTCTGCTGCCGAAGGGCGCAAAGCGCTTGCCATTGAATGGAACCTGGGCGCCAACGGTACGCATGACAGTGCGTCGTACAAAGACGCGCTGATCGCCTCAGTCTCGGAACCCGGTACCGGCGTGTTATCACGAGGTGAACGCGACGTCGAAACTGCGAACCAGCACGAAGCCATCTATTACACCCCCTACTTAGCACAAGCACCGATGGAACCACCGGCGGCGACCGCCAGAGTGAATGAAGACGGCAGTTGCGAAGTATGGGCGTGTACACAGGACCCGCAGAATGCGCGCAATACCGTTGCGCAAACACTCGGCATTGATAAGGAACAGGTCACGATCAATGTCACGCTGCTGGGCGGCGGCTTTGGCCGCAAGTCGAAACCCGACTTTATTGCCGAAGCGGCTTGGTTAGCGCGCGAAACAGGCCGACCTGTCAAAGTGACCTGGTCGCGCGAAGATGATATTCGTCACGGATATTTTCATTCGGTTGCCGCTCAATATTATCGAGCCGGCACTGATGCAGAGGGCAATGCGCAGAGTTGGTTACAACGCACCGCGTTTCCATCGATTGGCTCGACGTTTGCGCCCAACGTAACCGGACCCGGCTCGTTTGAAATCGACCTCGGCGTATTGGATGCTCCCTGGAACGTACCCAACATGCATATGGAAACCTGCGAGGCTGAAGCACACCTGCGCATCGGTTGGTTGCGATCGGTGTGCAATGTCTTCCACGCCTTCGGTGCGTCGAGCTTTGTCGATGAACTCGCGCATGCCGCCAACAGCGATCCGAAAGATTACCTGCTGGAATTGATCGGTCCGGATCGCCATATCAATCCAGCTGACGATGGTGCTGAGTACGGCAACTACGGCAATGATCTCGCCATTCACCCCGTGGACACCGGACGACTGCGAGCGGTCACCGAGAAAGCCGCGGACATGGCGGGCTGGGGTCGAGAACTCCCCGACGGCCACGGCCTGGGCATCGCCTCACATCGATCGTTTTCTGCGTATGTTGCCGTCGTCGCTGAGGTGAGCGTTAACGAGCAAGGCAAGATGAATGTCGATAAGCTTTGGTGCGTCATCGACGCCGGCACGGTCATCAATCCGGATCGCGTACATGCGCAACTCGAGGGTGCCGGAATCTTCGGAATGAGCCTTGCCCTGCATGGCGAACTAACCACAGCAGATGGTGGCGTGGTCGAAGGCAACTTCGACAGCTACCCGATGGTTCGAATCAACGAGGCTCCGACCGAAATTCATACACACATCATGCAATCGGATGCGCCGCCGGGCGGCGTCGGCGAACCGGGCGTACCACCGGTCGCGCCGGCCATTACCAATGCCTTGTTTGCCGCATCCGGCCAGCGTGTTCGTGAATTGCCGTTGAGAAATGCCGGTCTAACCTAGCACCGGCCATTTTTGTTCGACGCCGACTACCAGATAGGCGCCCTCGCCCCTTCGATTTTCGGCGCGACCGGCTGAGGCGCTGGAGGACAGTTGGCGTGGATGTAAGCGATGTCGGCTGACGTCTTCGACGTGACGATGGTCAGCCAGCGAGAGTTGAGAAACTGAATGGTGTTGCCACAGTGGTGGCATGTCGGGTTCATTTTCAACGTATTCAAAGAGTTAGTCGCCTCATTAGCTAGGGGGCGCCTACTCTACGGGTGCCAGCTGAATCGAATCTGAACGGCACCGAAATGCCACGGAATCACTGGTTTTCCCGTCTAAACTGCGTGTGGTATGGCGTGTTCATTCGGCTAGATAGCGCAAGTGATTAGCTTCGAATCGTTTTGGCTCGCGTCGAACCAACATCTCCAAGGTATCCGGATCGGCGACATTACCTTCTTCCAACATGGTTAGCTGATCGCGGGTTACCGGGAAAAAGGGCAGCCAATCCAGCACGGTTGCTGCCAATCGCATCAACGGAATCGGCATGGGAATGAACCATTTGTTTCGCCCTACCGATTCGCCAACTCGTGTGATCATTTGCCGCCATGTGAGCACGTCCGGCCCCGCTAACTCATAAGTCTTACCAACGCTGTCCGCATCCTCGAGCACAACAACGAAACTGCGTGCAACATCCTCAACATGCACCGGCGCCATCACGATCGGTCGCGCCTTGGGGCGAAAGCCGGGAAAAAATTTGATAGCCGGAATCGGCGGGCGAACCATATCGTTTCGTAACTGTGTGGCAAACTCCATCGCGCCGCGCGGATCACCAAAGATCACGGACGGTCGCAGCACGGTAACGTCCAGGCCGCTTTCCAGCGCAACCTGTTCGGCGCGGTACTTGGTCGTTTGATACCGTGTGCCTGACGCCTTCGCACCAATAGCGCTCATTACCAACAGCCGAGACACGCCGGCGTGTGTCGCCGCCGCCAACGTATGTCGCATACCCTGAAACTGAACCGCCTCAAACGTCACGCCGCGGCGAGGAAATTCTCGCAGAATTCCGACCGAGTATATTGCCGCGTCGCAACCGTCGAACAATTCGCGCAAAGCACGCTCATCAAACACATCGCCTGCAACCGTTTCGACCCCGGTTACCAACTGCAGTTTTGACTCACTACCGGGGCGCACCAGTGTGCACACCGAATGACCGGCTGCCTGCAGCTCGTCAATCAAATAGCGACCGACGAAACCGGTTCCACCGACGATGCCAACCTTCATCAAAAGCGCCGCAAATTTAAGACTGTGTCGCTCGTTCATGCGACACGTAGATCAGCTCATCGACCGCAAAATCAAGGCTACGCGCTTTGTCCAACAGCCGATTGAGAACCGCATCTGGTAGTTCGGGTGAACGTGCCAGTATCCACAGGTAAGAACGGTCGGGCCCTGCTACCAACGCATATTGATAACCCTCTTGATCCAACTCGATAATGTTGTAACCGCCGTAAAACGGACCGAAGAACGAGACTTTGAGTTGCCCGACGTCAGCATCGCCGACGAAAAACGCCTTTCCGACCGCGTCTTCCCACTCGCCGTCGTCGCTCTTAAACCCTCGGTTGACGACCTTCACACCGCCATCATCGCGCATCGAATAGGTCGCCGTAACGTCGGTCATGCCGCGCTCAAACCGATGGTCGAGCCGTGCCACTTCGTACCACGTGCCCAAATAGCGATCCAATTCAAACCCCGTCACAACCTCCATGCCTTCCGGCGCATCGACACAACCGGCCTGCAAGGCCAGTGTCAGCAAAATTACCCATCTCGAAATGTTGTTGTGTTGTTTCATGGTTGTCGTACTCATTGTTTGTTGATCTATATCGATTGATCGGTAGTTAGTCGCTCGCTGAGCGCAACGACGAAAATGCGTCCAAGGCACGCTGGCGACTCGCCTTTAAATCCACCAATGGCTTCGGATAGTCCCCGCCGAGGTCAACGCCGGCTTGCTGCAAAACATCGGCCGGCGCTTCCCAGGGGTTGTGTAAATACTGGTTCGGAATCGCGGCGATCTCGCTTACGTACTCCCTAACGTAGTCTCCGTTGGGATCGAACTTCTTACCTTGGGTAACGGGGTTAAAAATCCGGAAGTATGGCGCTGCATCTGCCCCGCAACCCGCGATCCATTGCCAGCTGGCACTGTTACTCGCCAGGTCCGCATCCAGCAAGGTATCGAAAAACCACTTCTCTCCGTGGCGCCAATCGATCATCAAATTCTTGACCAGAAACGAGCCCACGATCATCCGCACCCGGTTATGCATATACCCGGTACGCCAAAGCTCACGCATGCCGGCGTCGACGATGGGCACACCGGTCATCCCCCGCTGCCATTGTTCCAGCTGGTCTTGATCACCCCGCCAGGGAAACCGATTGAATTTCCGTTGGAAGTTTTCGAACGGCAGTGTGGGAAAATGAAATAGCAGATTGTAGGAGAATTCTCTCCAGCCCAACTCGCGCTGGAAGTGTTCGACATGTTTGGGATGTAGCTCGTCGTAGTCTGCCGCCGCAAACCAAGCCTGGTTCGGCGAAATCTCCCCGTAGTGCAGGTGTGGCGATAGCCGTGAGACGTTTCTTAGATCAGGACGATCACGCCCTTCTTTGTAGTTATCCAACCCGCCATCGAGGAACTCGGCTAACCTGGCGCGTGCGCCGTCTTCACCCGGTTGCCACAACGTCGCCATTTCCTCGTACCAGGGGATGTCCGGCAGCAATCCAAGATCATCAATACTCAGATCCTGCTGGCCATGTAAGAGGTTGAGCTTGGCCGGTGCTTCCAGTGGTGCTCGCAACGATGCTTCGTTGGCCTCGCGCGCATTGCGATAAAACGGCGTGAATACACGGTACGGAGTGCGATCTGACTTCAGCACATTGACCGGCTCAAACAGTAACGAGCCGTTAAAGCTGCGAACCGACCGATCATCACCGCGAAGAGTAACTTTGATGGCGCTGTCACGCTGAATTCGCCACGGCTCGTAACAGCGGTTCCAGTAAACATGTTGGGCGCCGATATCACGCGCAAGTGCCGGCAACAATGCTGCGGCATTACCGGATTTGATAACCAAGGTACCGCCCAACGATTCGTTCAACGACGTTAGGCTGTGGTGAAGCCACCAGCGGCTGGCCGCGCCCATGCTGTAATCACCGGCATTATCGTCATCAAGGATATAGACCGGCAGAACCGGCGCGCCGGTTTCGACCGCAGCATGCAGCGCCGGATTATCGGTCAAACGAAGGTCCTGCCGGAACCAAACGATGACCGGCGCAGTGTTCGCTGACGTCCCCATCGCTTTAGTATAGGCGGACTAGCCGATCGACAATGTAAGTACTTGTAACAAGCCCGATGTGGCAGCCTATATTGACGGCGCCGGGATCGGCAGCACCGCTAGGCACGCCCGTTATCGATATCCGATTGATACTCAACGAGCACTTCAGCCATGAGTTGAACGTCATCCTCAAACGTCTCCGGCAGGAGCGGGCCAAAGCTGAAGCGGAACATATTCATGTAGGGGCTAACATAGCTCGGATCTTTCGAATGCGGGCGACCCATATCGCAATCCCGACCGGCCAAGATCGCGGCACCACGCGTATAAAGACGTTTGTTCAGCTCGTCGCAATTCATGCCGTCTGGCAACTGCATCCAATGATAAAAGCCGCCATTGCCAGTAAACACCTTTAAACCCATTTTTTCGAATGCTTCGCCGTAGCGTTGTCGCTGCCAGTTGTAGTGCGCTTCGATAGCTTTGCGCTGTTGCGCCACGCGCTCGGGCTTGAATAACTCAACCGCATAAAGTTGGCTGGGATGCGACACGCCGCCCATACCAAAAGAGCTAAAGTTCGACAGTGTTTCGACGTTCTTCTTCGAGGCGATAATCCAGCCAATTCGAATGCCCGGACACTGCAGGCCCTTCGTACAGGCACCCGACAAAAACACGTTCGAGTTGTCCAGATCCTTTACGTACTGCAATCCACTCACCGAGGGCGAGTGATACATCTCATAGGCTTCGTCCAACAAGATACCGTTTTGCGGCTGTTCCGCCATTTCCATCAGCTCTTCGAGCTCCTCACCGGCGCGAGCGTGCCCGGTCGGGTTACTGGGATTGGAAATAACCGGAAATAGCTGCGTCTTGTGATTGAGGCCGCTGCGATCGAAATATTCGGCATTGGTCGGATGGAAGTTGTTTTCCGGCGTCATGGTCACCGTTTTCCAATCACTGTTGGTCTGCGTCAGAATATCGAGGTAAGCAGGCCACTCGACGTTACCGATTCGAACCTGAATATCACGCTTCAAGAACGACAAGACCGTCCAGATTCCGGGACGCCCGCCGGCGAAGATCATGACGTTGTCTGGCGTGATATTCGAGCCGTAGTAGGTATTGTAATAATCGACGATCGTTTCGCGCAGCAGCGGGTGCCCCCACGCTTTAGGATAAAAGCGATCCTCCCAGGTTACGTCGACCGCCGGTGGAAGCTCTGGGCCATCGAACTTTTCTAACGGTGTGGTGAGCGGGAACCCCTGCGACCAAGGGTGTGTACCTTCCGTGCCCATAAACGCACCAAATGCGCCATGAAACGCATACAACGTTTCATAGATTCCCATCGGTGGGACATCATCGAGAAGAAAGGAGTCGGTGTGGCTCGTCAACGGCATTACTTGTGTCCCCAGTGTCATAGCTACCCAGTCGGGCGTTCGCTGTGCTGCAAATTGCGGCCTGCGAAGATTAGCAATATCGCCCGCTGCTTAGAATGCCGCCGACCAAATAACACCCTATCGGGTCCACTATATATAAGTATCTTGGAGTACCGCCGGCAGCTGCGGTCAGGTACTTTAGCGATTACTCATGACGAAGCGGTACCACAGAATGACCACACTGCGTCTAATTCTCGTATTCGCCACCCTGCTGGCCGGCGCTCACCCCGCCGCCGCTGACGATCGTCACCTAAATATCGTCGTGTTCGGCGCGACCGGTGAAGTGGGCTCGCACATTGTTAATGAGGCTTTAGGCCGCGGCCACAACGTACGAGCGATCTCGCGACGACCCGAGTCGGTCGAACGGCAACACGAGAACCTCACCGTGATGAAAGGCGATCTGCTAGACCCCGCCAGCATCCAAGCTGCCGTGACTGATCAGGACGTGGTCGTAATCTCGGTGCGTGGGGTAATCGGCACGCCAGGAATACCGCAAAATGCCCTGCAGTTCATCGCCGCCCGAAGCATCGTCAACGCGCTAGGCTGTCAACCGGACCGAGACATACGCCTGCTACACGTGGGCGGATCTGGCTCACTCGTCGTCGAGCCGGGCGTCCTGTATGCCGACAAGATTCCGAACGCGGCCATCAATAAGAAACTCGAAACTGAGATCGCCGGACAAATCTTGGCGCTCCAGTTTTTTCGTCAGATTGACTGGGTCAACTGGACCTACCTTACGCCGCCAAAGAACTTCACCAACGGTCCTCGAACCGGCGTCTACCGCATCGGTGGCGATGAAGCGCTTGAGGATGATCGTGGTCGCACGCGTGTATCGCGGGCGGATTTCGCGGTCGCCTTGATTGACGAGGCGGAAAACGCCAGATACCCGCAACAACGAATCTCGATTGCGTATTAGGCCGACTAGGCGCTCGTGCGTAGCCGGTCTACCCCTACACCTGACGTGACAGGTACGCTACGCTCGTACAACATTCCTTCGGAGGAAATTGGCCATGCGAGCAATTTCTATCGCGTTAATTGCCAGCACATCGTTGTTTTGTACATCGGCGCTCGCCGCGGTAACGGTCGAGAATCTATCCAAAGCCAAGTTTTCCGGTGGTGCCGGGGCAGCAAATATTTTCGCCGGCGATGCAGCGAAGGACGGTATCAACATCCTGACCTCGATCGACGGCGAGATTCGTGTGACGAAAACCGGCCGACAGATTGAGCTCATCGATCTGGGCGCCGAAAAAATTTGGACGTACAAGCTCAGCCGTCGCGGCAAGCCCGGCAAGTGCAAAGTCGTTACTTTCGACGAACAGCGCGAAGCGATGGCGGCACTCAAAGACCTCGACTTCACCGGCGGCCGTGATCCTGATACGTCGGTAGAGACAGCCAACGACGCCGCGCTGCCGGAATATGAGGTGACCATCAATATGACCGAGACCGGCGAAGAAGAAACACATGCGGGGCTCACTGGCGAGGTTATCGATATCGTGGTTCTGGTGCATCGACCGGAAATGACCCTTGAGGAAGGCGGCGGCTCACGCATTGAAACCACGCTGGTGATCGGCCCCAAGCCGGACGGTTGGGACGAGTCGGTGGCGTGGAATCAGCGCTATTTTGAAGCAATTGGAATTGATGCCGAAACGTTTGAAGGACTCGGCCAAGTTCTGGCATCGGCGCCGGCGCTAAAAACGGCGATGGATGGCCTGCAGGATAAGGAAGCAACCTTCGATGGTGCAGTACTGCGATCCAAGATGAAGCTGTACACGATGGCTGACCCACGCGCCGCTGAACAACAAGACTCGGGCGACAAGGGAGGCTTCCCCAGCAGCGTTGGTGACCTAGGCTCAAAAATCGGCAGCTCCATCTTTAAGCGCGGCAAAGAGGAACTCTCTGACCCCGGTCCGAGAGAGGTGTTTAAGAGCTCAACGGTGCTCACATCCTATACGACGGAGGCCGACGCGCTGGTTATGCTGCCCGAACGCTGCGAGCAGTAAGAACGGCATCGCGCCGACGAGCCAACCACCTAGGCTAAACCCTATGATATCTAGAGTTCTAATAGTCATTCTTTCTTCTTTACTGGTTGCCGCCTGCAGCAGTGAAGAGACCGTTGATGATCCGCCTGTCGAAACCCAACCGGTTGCTTCCGTGCAGGACTTTGCGCCGCTTCAGGGCGAAAAATGGGTCGGCTCCCTCACCTATTTGGATTATGGCTCGGCGAACCGCGTTGCAATCCCGATTAATATCACCTGTTGCCGCTTCGGAGACGACTTTATTGAGTACGTTGTCATGTATCCGGACGAACCACAGTACGACAGTACCGCGCAAATTCGCCTGTCAGCCGATGGCTCGACTATTGATGAGCACCGGCTGATTATGCGAAATACCAACGATGACGGCTCCCTGACACTCACCACCGTGGGCACTGGCGAGGACAATGGGCGTGAGGCCACTATCCGAACTGAATATGTGATCGGCGCGGCGCAGCTACTCATCAGCAAAGACGTCCGCTACGATGACTCGGAAGCGTATTTCAACCGCAACATCATCGAACTGTCCCGATGATCCGAGGGTAGCGACAACGCTCACTCTGCTTAGGCCGTAATGGCGAAAGAAAAGAAGAAAAAGAAAAAGAATCAGCGGGTCGAAGCCAGAATCACGATTGATGGCCTTACCGCTGTCGCCAGACCTAATCAGGTCTGCTCCGGCATGGACGCCTTACTCGAGCAGCACGGCGCGAACTCGTTCGTATTTATTCCATTGGCGAGGTTGGACAAAAAAGGCCAGAAGCGAACCAAGAATTCGAAACGGGTCGCCCGCCGCAAAGCGAAACTACCTGAGCATACCTGGTATGACGGTGAACTTATCGATCTCGACGACGGCCGATCTGTGCCCGGCGTACTAGCGTTTGATGTTCGGCGCCGCGCGGCCAGGACGATCGCCAAAGATCTGAAGTTGCAACAGTTTATGTGGGGGACGACCGGTGCGCCGATCGAGTCGCACAACGTCAAATTGTTCGAAGAAGACAATGACAACACTTGGAAGACATCGCGTGCGGAGGCCTTCGTCGGCTTGACCGACATGTGGGACACCATCAGGCGCACGCCTTCACTCCAGGTAGCCGTTGAGGAATCACAAACTTCGCTGGATAAGTTTTGGCGCTTGGCTGCGGTGGTTATTGTCGCCGCCCTTGTTGCCGGGGCCATCAAAGCCGTCACAGTTGCGGTTCTGGATGAGAGCTCATCGCTGTCATGGGTGCCGGTGGTCATGAATGTGGTGTTTTATCCGTGTGTGATTCCGGCATTTATTGTCGGCATCTACCTGCGTGTTCTGATGCGTCGTGGTGAAGCACAGGCGCGCGACTTTACCGCCGGTGAGGCTGCGGAAAATTGGAAAACGGTGGCACCGCATTTGCTCGCGCTGTGGGCCGTGTGTTGGGTCGCCGTATTGATATTGACCTGGTTGCAGAATGTTCCCAGTACGGAAATGGGCGTACTCGGTCGCACCGATGGAGTCACCATTTCTTTCATCGTCTGTGTGTGGATGTTGCTACCGATTGCCCACTCACGCGGTATCGACTCAACGTTCAACGCCGCCATCGAAGCGGCTGTGTCTGCGGGCGTTTCCATACTGATCATTAAGATTTCCATCTATGTCACCAACTTGATCTCGGATGCAGTCCTAGGTTTTCTCGCTAATTTTCTTCCGTTCCTGTTTCCCGTGTGGTTACAGGACTTCATCAGCACGGTCGTCAATTACGGCGCTGAAGTATTCTTCTTCTTTTTGTTGTTGGGTTTTGCCTGGTCGCGCACACGCCAGCAGTTTATGCGCCTATAGCGACGTTCGCCGTCGGCTGGAAACAACTTGTTACAGGCTAAGGCTCAATTCGATCGTTGAGTGTGGAAGAATTGGCTCGTAATTGGGTACCCGCTGCTAACGCGGGCCTCGTCGGCGGATATCATTAATGGAGCAACAAATGCCGTTGGATACTTTGCTCATTACGCCGCTTTATGCGGCCATCATCGCGCTGCTGTTCGTTGCTCTAAGTGTCCGTACTTTACGGCTCAGGCACCGCTTCCGCGTCGCCATCGGCAGCGGCGACAACCGCGTTCTTGAGCGCGCTGCTCGTGCACATGCCAATTTCGCCGAGTATGTTCCTCTCGCGCTGGTGCTGATTTTCTTTCTTGAAATTCAAACCGGAAATACTTTGTTAGTGCATATCTTGTGCGCGGCTCTGGTGATCGGCCGTCTCTCACATGCCTATGGCGTAAGCCAGACAAAAGAAAACTTTCGGTTCCGAGTCTTCGGTATGGCGATGACCTTCACCGTGATATTGTCTTCCGCAGGGCGTCTGATCTTAGCTTATTTCTGATCGATCAACGCGGGCCTCTCCAGCGGGGCCCCAGCCTGACCGATCGGCCAAACTCCGCATTTGGCCTGGCCCCCAGAGCTTATATATAATGATTCTCATTCGCGTTAATCGTGGTGCGCTCTATCCGTGTTTGGTTCTACCCCGCTCGCAACTTATGACTCAATGGGTCCGGTATCCATCGCATTGCGGCCGATTCGCAAAGGCCATGATTTGAAGAACCCGGAACTCGGCCAGGTAGCGATACGGACGCTAACAGACACGCTGCAACTACCCTCAATGGTGGACTTTGATATCGCGTCGAAGCATCACATCAGCTTACAAATCGCCATTCGTGACATTGATGCGGGTGACTTTCTCATCCGCTCCAGCTGTCTATTTTCACTGCTCGGCTTTGGCAATGCCCGTCTTGGACTGGATGTTGAGCTTAATGACACGGCAACCGGCCGTTCGATCGCAACATTTACGCATAGCGCCAAACACAATGGTCTAAGTCGCGGCGCAAACGACTATCTTAGAGACAACAGCGACGACCTGATTCGCGAGCTATCGCACAATGCCGCCATCAAAATTAAAACGCTTGCTTATAAACACTCAAGCCAATACTTTTCTCTCATTACAAAACACTCATTGGAGCACTAGTCGAATAATCATGATCAAAAAAATACACACTCTCGGCGGTGGACTCGCCGCAATGCTGGCGCCCCTATTCGCCATGGCACATCACGATCCCGCGGTAACTGAAAGTGGCAACGCCGATCTCTCAGTCGCGGGAATTATCGCGCTACTCGCTGTCTCCGCACTATTGATTCGGAGCTGGACGAATCGCAGTGAGAAGCAAACCATGGAGACCGAATAGCAATGGCACTAGGTAAAATTATCGCCGGTATCGACCGGCTCGTCGGTTTCGATGAAGCTAATGCGCACTGTGACATTCCATGCGCAATCTATGATCCGTCCGCAGCGCAGATTTCTGCTCTTACGGTGCTACGAATGGTCGACCTTATTGAAGCGGCGGAGAACGATAAGGGCGACGCCGCCTACATTAACTCCATAGCACGCTTCGTCGCTTCAAAAGAATCACACGGTGTTCAGTGTAAAGAGGAAATCCGGGTCATTTGGGGCGACTATTTCAAGACGCCGCAGTTTGAGAAGTTTCCGGAAATCCACGATCTCACGCACTCGATCATGATGCTCGCATCCGCTTGCAAACAAAACGTCAACCGCGACAAAGCGGTGGAGCTAGTGGAAAAAGTGAATCGGTTTGCGGAGATCTTTTGGGCGACGAAAGATCTCGCAACCAAGCGTGCGGTATGCCCCTACCCACCATCGGTCGAAGTCGTATATCCGGACCTTTGATCGGCGGACGCATCAACGCATGAAGATTTTTCGTGTTTCGGGCAGCAGCATGCAGCCCGCGTATAGCGACGGTGACTATGTGGTCACCGTCCGCTATGGGCGGCGCCAGCCCCAGGTTGGCGATGACGTTGTTACGCAACACCCAGACTTCGGCGATGTAATAAAACGAATCGAGCGGATTGAAGAGGGCAAGGTATTCTTTGCCGGGCTGAACATGCTGAGCGCCGATCGCGTCGCGCTCGGCTCCAGGACATTAGATGAGACGGAGATGCTGCGCCGAGTATCGATACGACTACCCGTCGCGTGAAGCTTTACCGCAAACTGACCAGATAACTCGGGCGAGCGCCGATACCCGACTAGGAAATCAATTTACGGTGCGAGCTGCGCATCGATAGCCTGCAACTTTTGCCGAAGCGTCTCAGCCTGATGCTCATCCGGATGCGCAGGATCCTCAAAAATCGATAGTGCACGTTGATAATACGCACTCGCGACCTCTAGATTTCCAACCTCCACCTCAAAATCTGCAAGCGACGCAACGGCGCGGGCGGTCGCTGGGTGATCTCGACCTCTGCCTTGTTCGCGTACCGCCACACCCTGCTGGTAAAAACGGCGCGCCTGATCCACCTCTCCGCGAGCACGCGCCACGTGTCCTAACCCGATGGTAGCGACGCCAGACTCGAGATAACCCGGACCATAATTTGTTTCCCAGATGCGATTTGCATTCAAGAACGCCGCCTCGGCTTCATCGATGCGCCCCAACTCCACCAACACCATCCCGTATCCGCCCTCGGTATAGGCGACCGCAAAATTGTCCTCACCTAAAGATTCGCGTTGCAGCGCCAGCAGACGTTGGTGGGACGTCGCCGCATCCTCATAGCGCTCGAGTTTCGCCAGTGTCGCACCGTAGCTGAACAAGAGATTAAACAGCGACGGATGATCGGGACCCAACACTGCGGACCGAGTCGCGATGCCACGTTCGTATTGCGCCAGCGCCACCTCAAAATTACCGCGGTCCCATTCGATCAAACCAACCAAGTGTCGATAGTTCACTGTCGAGGGCGACTCTTCACCCCTTGCATCAATGATAATTTGCAGCGCGTCGCGCGACAGCACGATCGCTTCTTCATTTTTTCCGAATTCTCGTAGCAGCGTCGCACGACTGTAGAGCGCATTCGCATACTGCGGGTCTTTCGGGCCGTACACCGATTCGATAATCGGCATCATCTCATCGAGATACCCTCCCGCCTCATCTTTGTTGCCAAGACTTTGCGCTGTGTAAGACATCAGGCGGAGGACCTGCGCGATTTCCTTTTGATCAGGATCCGGTTGGGACCTGTGCATTTGCAGAGACTTCTCGTAGTTGTCGTGTGCTGACTGCCAGTCGCGTAACGACAAGAACGAATTCGCATAGCGGTACAGCGCATGTGCCGTGTCAGCAGAGTCACCCGTTTCCTGTTCGAACACGGTGAGCGCCGCAAGATAGTTTTGGTTGGCATCGTCGTAACGGGCGATGCTCGCGTACGTACGGGCGATATGTTGGTGCATTCGGGCACGAACCAGTGGTTGGTCGACCAGGCTCTCATCGATTCTCTCTGCACCTCGATCCAGAACTTCACGCACCGTAACGATTTCCGCATCGGGCTGCCCCGCCTCGGTGGCCGCGAAAATGTCGACTAGAAAATTCGTCACCTCCTCAGCGGTCGCTCGCTCCTGCTGCGCCAAGTCGCGTTCTTGGGTAATTCGGACCGCGTAAAAACTGCTCAACGCTGCAATAGATAAGAGAAAGACCCCGGCTGAGGTAACGGCTAGCCGATTGCGACGGACAAACTTGCGCATGCGATAGCCGATCGAGTCTGCCCTCGCCGATACTGGTCGATGTGCAAGATAGCGATCAACATCATCAGCAAACAATGCGGCGGACGCGTACCGTCGATCCGGGTCTTTTTGTAACGCCTTCAGAACGATATTGTCGAGATCGCCAGTGAGGCGTTTTTGTAGCTGCTGCGCAGATGCGGAACGACCCGACGTATCGTTGCCGCCGGAGACGACCGTACTCGGCCGCTTCGGCTCGGTCTCGACGATCGCGTGTTCGATCTGCTGGCGCGACGTAAGATCCGATCCGTAGGGTGATCGTCCCGTTAGAATCCGATACAACAGCACGCCCAGTGCGTACACGTCGGTAACCACCGTTGGCGACTCACCGCGCACCTGTTCCGGGCTGGCATACTCGGGCGTTAACAACAGCACCCCCTGGCGCGTTACCGTAGCATGTTCCGACCCGGCTTCCAGCAGCTTTGCAATGCCAAAGTCGAGGAGCTTAGGATCGCCATTGGGGTCAACCAGAATGTTGCTCGGCTTCAGGTCACGGTGGACGATAAGATTTCGATGTGCATAATCCACCGCTGCGCATACTCGTCGAAACAACCGCAGTCGATCCGGAATGGCGAGTCGATTTTCATCACAGTAACGGTCAATCGGTAAACCATCGACGTACTCAAGAACGAGGAACGGCAAATTGTCATCGGTTGTTCCGCCATCGATAAGCTTGGCGATATTCGAGTGATTGAGACTCGCCAATATCTGTCGCTCCGAGCGAAAGCGGGCTACAGCGTCTTTGGCAAGCAATTGCCCGGCCATGACTTTGAGCGCAGCCACCTGTTGATATTCGTCGTCTGACCGCTCGGCAAGAAAGACCGATCCCATGCCACCATCGGCAATGCGCTGCGTGACGGTCCAGGCACCGACGGTGCGACCCTCCCAATGATCTACACTTTGCTCGGCTAGATTTCTGGCAGAGCGAGCAATCGGATTCGCGATCTTCTGATCACCTCGCGCGTCCGCAGCGAGGAGCTCTAATAACTGCTGCTCTAGATTAGGATTCTCGCGGGCAAAGTCAGCGAGCATCTCGTCGCGCTCGGCGCCTTTAAGCGAAGTCGCTTTCGCGAACGCAGCGTCCAGAGTTATCCAATGATCGTTGGTCATACGATTAATAGCAGCATTTCGTGCCAACTTTGCCCATCATGACTTGGAAAGTTCATTGTTTAACCATGCCCGCGCCATGCGCAGCTCACGATCCAGCGTACTGCTGGATAACCCAGTAACCGCTTCCATTTCAGAAAACGTGAGCCCACCGAAGTATTGCAGCTCAATTAGCTCCGCTTTTCGCGAGTCCAGATTGGTCAGGTTCTGCAACGCTTCCTCAAGATCGAGCAGCTCCGCATCTTGCACGACGCCCCCTACCTCGCCTTCCACGAGCGTGACGTTCACAGCATCGCCGCCACGCTTTTCGGCACGACGTGAATTGGCATGATTAACCAGTAGACGCCGCATCATGCGAGCCGCCAAGGAAAAAAAATGCGCTCGGTCCTGCCAGGTAACGTCAACGTCGACAAGCTTTACGAAAGCCTCGTGAACCAGCGCTGTCGGCTGCAAGGTATGCGAGTCTCGTTCGCGCAAAAAAAGCCGGCGCGCTATCCGTTGCAGCTCTTCATAGATGAGCGGCGCGATCTCTGCTTCGGCAGATTTGTTCCCTTGCCCCCATTGAATCAGCAGTTGAGTCGTTGATAGTTGGCTCATCGTCCATCGATGGTAACACTCGCACTTGGCGACGACGCGCGATCGCAGACGTAGACCGGTCAATTCAGGCTAATTGTCGTTGGTCGCCCCGGTGAGTAGCGTTATCGTTGCGCCCTGGACGTTCGCACCGTTAAGCGGAAGCGTCGTACCGTCACTCCGATCAACCACCACAACCGACTCCAACGACACCTCAAATATTCGCGCGGACGGCTCGTTAACCGACCCACCAGAATCCGACGGTTCGCCGGTGCAGCCTGACAAAACCATTGCCAGAACCAGGCCACCGGCGCGCTGGGCGACGCGGGTCCGTAGCAACGAAGGAACGTTGATCTTAGAAGTCATAGGTCACCAAATAATCACTGTCGCCCGAGGGCACACTAAAAGGAGTGGTTGCAGACAATTCGAGTTGGCCGTCATTCAGATCGTAGCGGCCAACACCGAGCTCAATATCAGGAGGCGATACAACGCCGTTGCCGTCGATATCCGCCCACAACGTGACGTTACTCACCTGCTGTGAATCGTCACCGCTGCCGGTCGCACGAAGGGTAATCGTATCCAGCCAGGTGCTGCCGGTATTGCTGTTCAATCGAAACCGCAGCATCGGTACCTGTCGTTGCCCCGGCACCACGCGTGCATCTGGCAACTGCAACTCGCCGATCGAAACCATCGCGACCACCGCCTTCATCGCGACACCACCGGTATGCTTCAGCACGCGATTCGCCGATCCGTCCGCATCGTTTGGACCCCCGTCTCGCATCGTCAGCTGTACGCAGCGATGGCCTTCCTGTATACCCGGCCGATACTGATCGCTTCCGGGTGCAGGACAACTCTCGGCCGTGCCCGGCGCGGACTCGACGCGATCATGGGTGTCATCGACGAAGGACTGCCAACCATTGGTATCGTGATACAGGCGGTAACCGGCATCGGCTGGTGCGGTATCGCCCAGCGGCACAACGACACGCGCGCTGCCGCCGACCTCGGGAAGATCACTCAGTCCAAAGTCCACCGCATCCGTCAGATACTGGAAACCTTGGTCGCCACCCGCCTGCGGCGGAATGCCAGCGTCTCCAAGACGTTGCACGTCATCGATCGTGACCGACGCATCGGTTCCGGTTGCGGTAGCCACCGCTCCGAGCGTCAGGAACAGTCCTTTATCGGTTTGCAGCAAGTTGCGTTGGCCTGCGCGAAACACTAGATCATCAACCGCGTTGGTCGGGTCCTGCCAATCCGGCGTACCGTCCAGGTCGGCATCGCCATAGCCTTCTGTTCGATCATCAACACCGTCGTGATCGAAGTCACTTTGATAGCTCAGCAGCGGCGCTTCGGGCAATACTCGAATCCAACGGCTCATCGTGATCGGATCGCTCGGGTCGCCGCTATCGGTGACCGTCACTTCGACACGATAGATGCCGGCGATTAGGCCCGCCGGGTTAAACGTAAACGTTGGCGAGAAATAGCCCTCGATCGGCACCAGTGCATTATCTGAGTGAGTCCAATCGAATGCGTGTGTGTCCTCCGGGTTCGGGTCGATCACCTCGGCATTCACCGTGACCTGTCCTTCACCGGGCACCACGTCCAATCGCACCGCGTGATTCTGCGCCACGCCAATATTGATACGCGGCACGACGTTGCCATCGATAATTCGTAGTACCAGCGCGCCGTTTCCGCCGGTCGCGGCACCGCTCGTATCAGTAATGCTCAATACGACGTCTTCAACGTTCTCAACGATCGAATCTGCTGCAATGCTCAGGCGACTGGTACCGATCCGGCGATCAGAGATGGTCACCGTTCGCTCTGTGATGGAGAAGTCCTGCCCCTCGATCGCAGAACCCGCAACATCGAGCTCGAGTGTAATCGGATAGGTTGGCGCTTCGCCGTTGAGTTTCAAATCGACCTGCACCGACTCCCCTTCGACCACTTTGATCAGCGGGCGCGAGAAGTTAATGAGAGGCAGCACATCCAGTACTTGTATATCGGTGGCGGAGTTACCCGCCGCATCGCTCACACTCCACGTCAATATGTGTCGACCCGGCCGATACGGGCCAGGATCATCGACCACGGCGTTCAGCGAACCATCCAATACATCGTTAGCGATTGCGGTGCCCAGATCGACGGGCGTTAGGTAGCCGGTCGAATCGACGTTCAGATCTTGCGGCACAGCCAAGGTCGGCGGCACGTCGTCATTCGCGATATCAGTATCCTGGAGGAACTCATCCAGGTTGCTGCGACCGTCACCGTCAAGATCGCCGGCGCCGTCGCTGCCGTTTTGCGGGTCGAGACCGTTCGCGGTTTCGAACGCGTCCGGCAGTCCGTCGCTGTCGCTATCTGCGATGTAGTCGAAATTCAGCGGGAAGGCATCGACGCCGTCGTCAACACCATCACCATCATCATCGACATCGCATAAATCGCCCTCGCCGTCACCGTCGAGATCTTCCTGATTGAGTGACGCGATTTCCGGGCAGTTGTCGATACTGTTATCGAACCCATCCCCGTCGATATCGACATCGCAAACGTCACCGGTGCCATCGCCATCGAGGTTGGACTGGTTGGTGTTCGCGTTGTTTGCGCAGTTATCGAAGGGATTGGCTACACCATCGCCATCCGTATCGTCTGTTACGTTGGCAGCCATGAAGCGGTGATACAGGATTTGCACATGACCACCGTCCGCCGACGGACGTCCGTTCGCTACCACGTCCGGCGCGCCGCCGATCACATCGTTGAAGCCGTCGTTGTCGATGTCACCGGGAATCGCCACGCTGTAACCCAACATATCGAACGTAACAGCGCCCTCGAACCGTTCATCGGGGAGCTGGAATCCGCCAGCAGAACCGCGGAACAGTCTGACCTCACCTTCGTCGCCATTGCCGGCGCGATTACCACCGACCACCAGATCGGCAAACCCGTCGGTATCCAGATGTCCAAGTGCGAGACCCACACCCATCTGGTCGGGGAACGAGTCCCCTGGACCGCTGCCATCATCGAGGCCGGGAATCGTTTGTGACGGCGACACTGCTACCGACTGTCCAAAGGGAGGAATCCAGTTGTCGGCACTATCGTATAGATGCACCGCGCCTGCGCCGCCGTAGGCTGACACGACCACATCATCGATTCCATCGCCGCCAACATCCGCACCGCTGACCACCCGATAGCCGAACTGCGAATTACCGCCCGGCGTTAATAAGGTGAATGAGCGCACGGGGTTAGCCGGGATCGTGGCCCAGTTGTTATCGCGCCCTAAGTACACAAACACGTCACTCGCCGAACCGCCGGGCGAACCCACCAGCAGATCCTGATTGCCATCGCCATCGATATCACCCACGGCCACCGATTCACCCAGTACCGTGGTGGGCTCAATAATGATCAGCGGCACGCCATCCGTACCGCCGCGAGTCGACATATAGAGGTACACCAGGCCACCGTTGGCAGCGGATGAGGCGGTTGCAATCAAGTCATCAAGCCCATCCCCATCGAGATCCGCATTGAGCAGCGCAAAGCCATGGTTCGAGGTCGGCTGGATTCCACCGTACGTGCGATCTTCCCAATCGAGAATCGTGCCGTTGTTGTAGTGAAGGTAAAAACCATTGCTGTGACCCACCGCGATATCGGGGTAACCGTTATCGTCCCAATCGCCCACCGCGACGGTGCGGCCGTAGGCCGAGATTGGGTCTTGCGGAAAGATTCGCGGTTCAATCCGCTGCATGCCACCCACGCTACCGGACTCACCGCCGAAGAGGATATATGCGTTTCCAGACGACGATTCGTTTGGCGCACCGATAAGAACGTCCGCGTAACCATCCTGGTTGATGTCGCCCCCGGCAACCGACCAGCCAAAACGATTGTCACTCGTGCCCGGCAGTTCAAGATTTTCACCGATCGCCGCGGCCTCGATTTCGGCCAGATACGGGAAGCTGCGATTCAGGTATTCCTCTAATAAGGTGAAGCCGTCGCCGTCGATGTCAGACGAAGCATCGTCCGCATTTTGCGGATCGAAGCCATATTCGAGCTCCCACCCGTCGGGGATACCATCGCCATCAGTATCGGCGCTGTAGTCCGGGTCGTTATCGAACGCATCGTCCACGTCGATGACGCCGTCGCCGTCTTGGTCGGCGATGCTAAAACTCTCGACCGAAAAGGTTCGCGCCTCAACCTTCGGGCCGTCATCGATAATCTCCAGCGTGAAAACGAAATCGAGTTCTTCGCGGGCGACGTCCAGCGGAACGCTGGCCGTCAGTTCGATCACGGTGGACTCGCCGGGCGTCAGATCATCCAAGTCGCAGTTAATGGTCGTGGTCAGCACACAGCGACTGTTCACCGGCGTCACAGTAATATTTTCGGGCAACTCGATAATCACCTGCACGTCGCCTGCCGCGAGCCCGGCCCAGCCGTCGGGAAGATAGTTGGTGATTTCGATATTCAGTGGGAACGGAACCTCCGGATCAACCGGACCACTCGGCAGCAAACGCTTGCTGCCCAGTACCGTCGCCTCAATCACATTGACCGACGCGGTGGCGATCGTCTGCGGCAGCTCGGCACTCAGGCTGGGGTTCGACATTTCCATTAATAACGTGAAGTTGCCAACGCTATCGTATCGGTGCGTGCCGAAAATCTTGCCTTCGTTAACCAGGAAATCGATCTGCGGGGTTACCTCACGACCGTTGGCATCGTAGTTGCCGGAGTTTTGCCAGGCATTGCCCAACGACTGTGCACCATCACCCCAGCCGAGCAGCGTTAACTCGGGCTCGTACAGCGGATCTTTATCGACATCGCTAAAGTCGGCGGTGAAGGCACGCCGAAAGCCGCGCGCTGCGGTAAACGTCGTATCCAAATCAATGACAGCGACATCGGGCACCGACACAATCTCGATCTCCACTGTTTCCTGTTCCTCGGACAGCACCGCTCCGTCAAACACGTCGAACGTGAACTGATCAGATCCGTGTACGTCCGGGTCCGGTGTGTATCGATACACGATCGAGTTATCTTGCTGTAACGACGGATCTTCGATGGTCAGCGTGCCGATATCCGTGGTGTCGAGAATATTAAAGGTATGCGTATCGAGGCCGTCCGGCGCGTCTGCCAGAAAACCATCCGGGTCCTGCGATATCAGACGAATATCCAGCGCGCCATCTTCAAGCACGCTGCACGGCACTTCATTAACCAGGTCGCCAGGAACGAAACACGCGGCACGCAGTTGTTCCGGAGGACGAAACGCACGCGTGACCGTCACACCCACCGAGGCTGGCGCGCTTTCGTCGATGCCATCGTCGACGACGTAGGTGAAACTGTCGCTACCCTGAAAGTTAAAATCGGAAACGTATCGAACGACCGCGCTTGAATCGGTCACATCCCAGAACGGCGACGTTTTGAAGACGTTAACGAAGTTGTCGCCGTTTTGCGGATTCGGCTCCATCACAAAGAACGCGGTCGAATTGACGGAAAGCTGCTTCGGCTGGCCGAAGTTACCCAGCATGAAACCCGGTTCGTCGCCGAGGTTAATACCACTTCCGGTGGAAATAGCCTGACCGGCAAACGTGCCGTCCGAACCAAACCGCTGCACGCGCGAGTTTTGCGTATCGGCAATGTAGATCACACCGTTCGGATCCACCTCGATCGATTCGGGCGCGTCGAACTGACCGACCGCCGTGCCCGCGGTCGCTGCGGGCGTCGGCGCGCGCATGCACTTTTCGTCGCTGCAGGCGAAACCACGAGACGTACCCGTGTCGGTATCGCAGGCGTTGTAGGGTGTGGTCGTTCCCGGAATAAGGTTGTTGCCGGTGCAGCTACCGAGCCAACCGACGTACTCGCCGAACCCCCAACCACCTTGTCCATCGGCAACGGTCGGCAACCACTTATGCACCCGATTGCGGCGTTGGTCGAGCACGAACACGTTACCGTCTTGGTCGATCACCATATCGCTGCCGATTTGCGAGGCGGGCTCGGAATCAAACGCAATAGACGAAACGTCAAGTGTCCCGACTTGCTGAGAAGCGTCCGTCCAATCCAGTACGCCGGTCTGATCCCAAATCAATACCTCATCTTTGATGACCTCGAACAGCAAGCCGGTATTCGCATCCACGGTCAGCGCATATTGGCTCTCGCCGGTCGGAACCGGGGAAAACGGGAATCCGCGAGAATTGTGAAACTGAAACTCGGTGAGCTCGTTGTCATAGCTGTACCACGTTATGCTGTAAGCGCCAGGTGTCGTGGTGGTTGCGCGAAGCGGCACCCACAGTCGGCCACCGTTATCGATTTCCATAAACCCAAGTGGCCAGATGAACTCCGCGATCGGCGTCTCCAGGTCATTCGGGTCACTGGTTGCATACAATGGCGCCCAAGCGACCAACTCGCCATCTTCCGACCATCGCGAAATTCGCGGTATCGGCGAGAGATCAGCGCGTTGATCCTGGTGTGTGGTTATTAGGATTTCGCCACACACGTAATACTTGTCTCGAAAGTAGTAGAACCCATCGTCGTCGACGTGCACGAATGTCGGCTCATACACCATGTCGATTGGAATCACCCCACCGAATTCGGTAAAGCTCTGTGATCCGGGGCTCGCGTTGCAGATTTCTGTTGCTAAATACGTGCCGTGATCTTCCGGCAACGTGTTTGCGAATCCTTCGGCGAGAAAACCCAGCGGGCTAACGCGCGTGGTGTTATCACCCTCTTCTCGTTCACCGACCGGCGTGAGTCGGAAGTCTTCAATAAAGTACGGATATAGCGGTGCTTCGAACTGACCGTCTGCCGGCAGCTGGTCAATTTCGAAACGCAATGGGTCGACAATGCCGTCGATTAGGTCGCTGTCGACGCCGGTCAAAGTGATTTCAACCGGATCGGAGGTAATCGTTGCCGCTGTAATTCCACTACCCGCCGTCGGTGGGGTGTTCGTGCCTGGCCGCTTTAGCGTAATCAATTGTTCGAGTTCGCCCGGCGCGCTACCCGACGACGACACATTGCCGCTGGCATCTTCAGCATCCCAACGAACCCGATAGCGCACACCGTCGACGCCGGGTGGCGGCCCCGGCAAGAAGGTCTGATCGAAGCTAGGGTCATCCGATTCGATCACGTAGGAAACGTTAGGGCTCGCATCGGCGAGATCCACGACGCGCGGTCGGCCGAACGGGTACTCTTCGGCAGCCACGTCGATACCGTCTTCGTCGTAGCGGGAAAAACCGGAGGGCGGAAGCAGAATCGGCGCCTGCGTATCCACTACCGTGATGCGCTGTTGCAGCGTCGTCAAAATGTTGTCACCAACGAACTGCTGGTTGCTCGACAGCGGCGTATCACCCTTGTACGGCCCGCCAACGATCTCCGATGCGTTCCACTGAACGATGTTCGGTTGCGTACCAATCGTCAGCAGCTCTGAATCCGGGGTAAAGGTCGTAACGGACAGATCTTTTCCGCACAGATCAACCGCGGCAAACCGCGATTGCAAATCGTCTTTGGCACGGCGAAACCGAACACCACCGAAGTCGGTCGCCTCGATCTCGATATCCTGGACTTCGATCGCGTCGTTCCGTGAAAACGTATTGATCGGTAGATCGCCGCTATCAAGAATAAACGGCGTATTCGTGTCCCATACGATCAGTTCCTGATCGATGCTATTGCGCCCGGCGTCGATCAAGGTGTCCTTGTACCACTTGTTCGCATCGCCGAAATTGAGCGAGAGCAAGCCGAGCTGCTCTGCCAATGTCACCAGCCGCTTAGTGTTTTTTGCCACACGATTGGCCGACGCCTGCGTGCCACCCCGAGCCAGAATTTTCTTTTTTATGTAGTTCTCGGATGCCGTGGTCAGCAACAACAATCCGGCCGGCAGCGCACCATCGATGATCGGATGGTAGTGCGCCTGCGCACTCCACCGTAGTTCGTGACGACCCTCTGGAAATCGAGGAAATTGCTGTAGGTCACGTATCTCAAAAGCGGTTAGTCCGGGCTGGTTCGGCACACCCAAAAACGGATTGTTGACGCTGACGGTGACTTCCGCGTGTGGGTGGTAGACCTTCGGCGTGCCAAATTCTGAAAATACGCGATCGGTAGAGTCGTAGATAATGCCGAACGTTGCCGCGTATTCTGCCGAAATACCTTTGGTGTTGCGGTCATCAATCAGCGGCCGATTCGGGTGACTGAATCGATAGGTACATTGCGCGGCCGTCGGTCCACCGATGATCGACGTATTCGGAACCCGCTCGAGCACCGGCGCGGTGAGATCTGGATTCATATCGCTAAGCTCGAAGGTCGGCGCGGTAAACTTGAGTGAGAAGTCCGACGAAATAGCAGACGCTTCGAAAGCCGTGCCGGCCAATCCCGGCGCGAGAAGTCCACCGATAACGGCGGCATCGTGAACCGCAACCTGACTAATAAGAAAGGGCCGGAGCGTCGAGTTATCCGACGGGCTTGCCGCAAACGTTGGCGACATCACCAGGAACGTTAGCGATAACGAGGCAAGCATTACGGCCAAACGTGCCTGTAGGCCGGATACTAAATTAGTCGATGATTCTGGTTTCATGGTGCTTCTCTCTGCGTGGCAAAGGCCGGATACGATGGCCCTTACCTTTATAAGCAGGAGAACGCTGGGGTTTTGCCCATGAAATCCAAGATGATTCTAAGCTATTATTTTTGCTACGTTTTTACCAAGATTCGCTACGACAGCTCGTCGCGAATCCAGACAAGCGCGAGCTTTAGCTCACGCCCCAAGGTGGTGGTAGATAGGCCGGTCACCTCGGCCAGCTCGCGGCCGGTCAACCCGCCAAAATACTTGAGCTCAATAATCTCAGCTTTGCGCTCATCGATGTTGGCCAGGCGACTGATTGCCGCATCAATTTCGATCAGCCGCAAATCGGTATCTCGCCCGGCAACCACCGACTCGTCGAGCGTCACCTTGACCGCGTCTTTGCCACCACGCTTTTGAGCGGTACGCGAATTGGCATGATTGATTAGTAAGCGCCGCATCATTCGCGCGGCGAGGCTAAAGAAATGTGCTCGGTCCTGCCACGACACCTCGACGTCGACAAGTTTGACGAACGCCTCGTTAACTAACGCGGTTGGTTGCAAGGTATGCGACGCTTTTTCACTTGAGAAAGCGCGCTTGGCGATACGATGTAATTCGTCGTAGATTAGTGGCGAGAGATTGTCGAGCGCCGCCTCGTCGCCGCCCGACCAGGCGTGCAGTAAGCGAGTAATGTCACCGTTCTCAGCCACGCCATAATGGTATCAGCAATCGAGCGTATCACCGCGAAGACTAGCTTGAGCAAGCACCCAGTTCTGCCCGTCCTTCTGCCACCCAATCGTCAGTAAGAGCCGAGACCCCCTGACGAACAACCATCGCTTGCTTCCAATATCCGTTCGCCGCTTTGCACTCGCCGAGCACCGAATATAAGACAGCGACATCCCGCAATGCGTCGGAATACACCTTTGGCTGATCCATCGATTCAAATATCGCTAGCCCGCTCGATGCGTCTGCCGTTGCGGTTGAGCTCGACCCCATTGCCGCATGCGTTTTGGCACGTTCAACGTAAAGTTCAGCGACGCGGCGATGCTGTTCACCTCGTGTATCGATATCAATGGCCAGCGCTGCACTTAAGTTATCAATAGACTTTTGGTAGTCACCCACTGACCTCGAGTACTCACCGATGCGGCGATGGGTAATTGCCATTCCCGGGTGTTCGGCGCCGTAACTGATTCGTTTGATACGCAGGGAATTTTCCGCCAGTGCGACCGCCTCGTCATGTTGCCCCTGTTGCGCCTTGATAGCGGCGATACCACCGTAGCTAATCGCCACGTTGTAGTGCTCCGCGCCGTAGTGCGCAACGTTGATATCCAGGGCTTCGTCCATCACTGATTCCGCTTTCTCATACTGACCAAGCTCTGCCAACGTGAAACCGTAGTCACCGTACGCCGGCGCCAGGTAGTGATGCTTATTGCCGTACACGTTTTTGAGTATCGAAATCGTTTGCTCGATAAGCGGAAGCGCTTCTTCCGATCGTCCTGATCGATTTAGGACTCGCGCCAACAGGCCGCTGGTAATTGCCCGCTCTTTTCGCCCCTCACCCCACTTGGGGTGCCCGGTGTTTAATGCGAGTGTCAGGTAGTGCGCCGCTTGATCGAGATTCTCTTGCACAAGATAAAGACCGCCGATGTTATGCAGTGTGTCGGTATAAATGGCATCTGGATCGGACGCAAAGGTCTTACTGATCTCTGCAGACGCGATCAGCTTGCCCAGCCCCTCCTGCCACTCACCATTCGTGTGCTGGTGATATCCATACAGGACGAGGTGTTGCGCGTAGGCCGGGCTGTTTTGATCTTCCATTTGATCGTAAATCGACTGCGCAATCGCGAATGCATCGGTCGCCGGCTCAAACTGACCCAACGTGGAGCGAGCATCTCCTAGACGAGTCGCTACCTGCGCCAGGTCCTGCTCCGCCAAGTGGCCCTGCTGACCCAGCGCCAATGCTTGCTCATAGAGATCGATGGACGATTCGAATAACCCAAGGGATACATAGGACGAACCCATGACGTGCATCAAACGCGCCTGTACATCGGGCTGATCGGTGAGTTCGTCGACGATTCGCTCACTGGCATTGTTCAATACCTGTTCAGCGGTCACCGTTTCGCCCTGAAACTCCTCCGGCCGTGCCGCTTCAAATGTGTCGATCAAGAAATCTGCGACCAGGTTTGCCGCATCACGCTCGGCACTAATGCGCTCGTTTTGCTGTGCCGTGGTGAATGCAAAGATATTCGCAAATACGAATGCCGCAGCGACGAAACTCGTTGCAAGCGCATTGCGGCGCAGAAACTTTCGAGTGCGGTAATGCCAGGAGTCTGTTTGCGCCTCAACCGGCCGGTGACCGAGGAACCGATCGATATCTTCAACCATCGCGCCGGCAGACCGATAACGTCGCTCCGGCTCTTTACGAAGCGCCATCATGACGATGTTGTCGAGATCGCCAGCCAGCCGACGCCGCAGCTGGCTCAAGGTTGTGGAGCGCGTTCGACCGATCGCATCGGCCGTCTCAAAGGCACCGGTGACACGGTTGCTTGGCTTGTCCGGTAGGGTATCGAGAATCTGACTCTCCACACTCTTCATACTGTCATCGGAGAAGTCGTAAGGTGATCGCCCGGTCAACAGCTGATACAACAGAACGCCCAACGAATAGACGTCCGTTGCGGTGGTTACACGCTCCGCCCTCACCTGTTCCGGACTTGCGTATTCAACCGTCAGCATACGTCGGCCGATCTGCGTCTTGTTATCTTGCACGCGTAGTGTGGAAGGCTCTAACAACTTGGCAATGCCAAAGTCGAGAAGCTTCGGGGTACCGTCTTCGGTGACGAGGATATTTGACGGTTTGATGTCCCGGTGCACGACCAAGTTACGGTGGGCATAGTCGACGGCCTGTGCTGCCTTGGAAAACAAGGCTAGGCGTTCGCGAACAGTCAGTGAATGAGAATCACAATGTTGGTCGATTGGCTCGCCCGCCACATACTCCATCACCAGATAGGGCAATCCCTCTTCCGTCGTACCACCGTCGAGCAGCTGCGCAATATATGGATGTTGCAAACTGGCCAGCAGCTGTCGCTCGGTTTTGAAGCGCTCAACAGCATCTTCACTCAGCAACTGCGACGCGGTAATTTTGATCGCGACCTGTTGTTCGAACTGTTCATCCGCACGCTCGGCGAGGAAAACTGCGCCCATACCGCCAGCAGCAATTCGATCAACGATTCGATACGCACCGAGTTCTCGACCCAACCAAGGATCTTTGGTGGTTTCTGACAGCTTGGTCGCGGAATCGGCGATCGGGTCACGCAGAATGGAGTCATCAAAACCGGTGTCATTCACCAATTTGCGGACTTCAGCCGCAAATTTCGGATTCTCCCGCGCGAGTTCGTCGAGGTAGTCCTCTCGCGCTTTCCCCTGTAACGTCAACGCGTGTTTGAACGCGGCTTCGAGTTCCTTTAAATCCATAGGACGCGCCTTTCTTGTTATCGAAGCCCGCGAATTGCTCGACTTCTTCTAAATAGTACAGCAGCTTCCCGTCAGATTTTGACCCACACGAACTAGCAACAAAAAAAACGGCGCCCCCGAGAATCGGGAGCGCCGCTCGGCGTGTTGCTCTTATTGTGACCGATAGGTAAACGATACGTACCAAGCGCGACCAATCGGGTCGTACGCTTCGGCAGCGATATTCGTTCCAGTGTTGCCATACTGACTGATCTGCGTGAGCAGTGGCGGCTGTTTGTCGAACACATTGTTGATGCCGGCGCGAACCGAGAACCGGTCCATGTTATAGCCGACCGACGCATCGTGATAAACGAAGGTTGGAATTTCGTTTTTCGACGGTGCCAAAGGATTACCAAACACGTCGCTGTTTTCGTTCGTTAACAACGGTGTATTGGAGTCCTTCACACGATCCCAAACTCGTGAGCGCCACGAGAAGTGCCAATCGTCCATGCTGTAACCCAAATTGATCACCGTGCGGTGCTCTGGGAACAGCACTTCACCCGCGTCGTCATCTACGCTGCCATCGACGATGCCGATCGTGTCGAACTCCATCAGATGGTTGTAGAACAAGCCTGCGGACGCCGTGCCCGGACCGATATCAAAGGTGTACTGCAATTGAACATCGATGCCGCTGGTCTCGAAACGGTTCTCATTCGAACTCGCCGAATCGACTTCGACCAGTGCGCCTGCGCCTGGCGTGAAGTCACGACGTGCTCGACCCGCACAGGTCGCATCGAACGACCCCGGATCGACGTCGAAGCACCGCTGCAACACCACGGTGCGTGGCGTCGTCGCGATACCGTCGTCGATCTCAATGTCGTACCAATCGATGGACAGTGAAAAGCCGTCGAGATTATTCGGCTGCCATACGAGTCCTGCGGTGAGCGAATCGGCGGTTTCTTCGCCGACGTTCGGGTTACCGCTAGTGAAACCACCGGTTGATTGGCGTTCGACCTGCGTTAGCGTGAACGAACCCGTGTTGGCAATACGATCCGCAATCACCGGGATGGTACGGCAGTTCACTGCGGCGTTACCCGTCGTCGTTGCCGTAATACCGTCACAAGGATCCTGAATGTTGCGGAAGGTTTCACCCGCACCGGAGAACAGGTCGGCAACGTTCGGCGCACGCACCGAGGTTGCCGCCGTGGTACGCAAGCGCAGACCTTCAACAACCGCAAAGTCGACACCGACTTTCCAAGTCGTTTGGTTACCTACACTTGAGTAGTCACCGACACGAACCGCACCATCTATCGACAGCTTGTCATGCAATGGCAGAATCACCTCGCCAAAAAACTCCGTGACATCGAAGCTGCCGTCAGTGGGCCCGGACGCATTACCCGCGGTGATACCGCGCTGTACGCTGTCGCCCGGAATGTCAGCACCGCGTTCTTCGCGATACTCGCCACCGAATGCGAAAGCGACTGTGCCGCCTGGGAGATCCCAGTTGGTGTCACCTGCCAAGGTCACGTTAAACACTTCTTGCTCAACGATACCCTGTCGCGTGGTCGGCAAACTTAGGTAGGCCACCTGTGCCGCGTCGATCGTGCCTGCACCAAATGGATTGAACGGTACGCAACCTTGCAAGCGCGCTTGCTCGTTAACGCACTGAATCGTGCCATCCGGTAATTGCTCAACATCCAGAGCTAAGGCTGCACGTTCGACGTTGATCTGGCCAGTTGCTTCGATATCCTGATCCGTTTTGCCATAGGTGTAGTGTGTCGACAACGTCCAGTTGTTCGGCAGATCGAAGTTCATGCCAACAACACCGCGCAACGTTGTACGCTGATAGCCACTAAAGCGCTCGCCGAACTCAACGAGTCGACGTGCCGTTGCATTCACACCTAGTTGGTTAAGGTTTGTGATGCCCGCAGCCAATAGATTGTCGCGCAGCAACTGCGGTACTAGCGGATGTGTCGCCACATCTAAGCCACCGGTACCACCACGCTGGGTGAACCAGATGTTGCTGTTGAGATCTAGCGCGAACGGTTCCAACTCACTTTCTGACTCAACGATGGAGTAGTTCAGTTCACCAAACACCTCAGCACGCGGACTAATTGGATACGTTAGCGCACCGTATGCAAAACGGCGCTCCACTGGTGAATAGATCGTACGGAAGTCAGCTCGATTAAACCGATCCGAGTTTTCGCGATCGGCAAGGCCACTACGAAATGGCGTGCCGTCGCCCAAGAACCCACCGAACCGACCGGCTGGCGGAAAACTCGAACCTAGCCAATCATCTGTTTCGCCAAAACCATCCCCGTCGAGGTCATACACCGCCAGGTCGGTATCGGAAAACGCTCGATCACGCGCAAATAATGGGTCGTCATTCGAATAACCGATCGACATCCAAGCGTTACCACCATCCCCAAGCTCGCCACCCAGGGTAATGTAGATATCTTCTTTATTCTTATCCGACTCCATCGATGCGCCTACCTGACCATCGATCATCACGCCTTCAAAATCGGTCCGCAGAACGATATTGACAACGCCAGCGATAGCATCCGACCCATACACGGCGGACGCGCCACCGGTGAGCACTTCGATACGCTCGATCATCGAAACCGGAATCGCATTCAGATCGACACCATAACCAACGCTCGGGCTAACACCAGAAACAAAGCGTCGCCCATTAATAAGTACCAATGTGCGTGCTGTACCGAGATTTCGCAGGCTGGTCAGGTTGAGACCTGACGACGATACGGTAAACGCCGAGTTGGCGTTGTTAATCGATGCGATGTTCTGCGGCAGAGTTTGCAGCAGATCACCAAGGTTGGTGGTGCCGGTTTGATCCAATACCGCCGAGTCAATAATTTCAACCGGCGATGAGTAATCAAAACCATCCCGTTTAATATGACTACCGACGACAATAATCTCGTCAACAGCCGTTGTGTCTGCCGCCGTGTCTTGTTGCGCGATTGCAACGTGACTGGTCGACAATAGCGACAGGCCTGCGATCGTCGATGCAAGCACTGACAGTTTCCTAACTTTCATGTTTACGCTCCCCTTGTTGAATCAAGGCTTAGGTTAGAAACCTAGGAGCGTGTTGAATATGTCAGCGCGGGCTATCGAATCCGGTTCGACGCACCTTGTGTGCATAGTTCGCCAATACCGCGCACATTGTGTCGACGACTACCAATCACCGTTGTTTGCACTTCGATCAATCAATCGTGTATCGGGTTCTGCTTGCAGCGCGCGCATCCGTTTTAGTCGTTCGCGTAACGGCATCCGTGACTCGTGTTGCTTCAGCACCACGTAGGTCTGACTGGCACTCATATCACCAAGCCAGGTGAGAAAGCTATGCAGGTGTCCGGTGTCGAATGCGACCACATCGGCAACCAAGAGATTGCCGCCGAGCACCACCGACACGCCGAGCACCTCCGGCCTTTCGAGTACTTTGTCGCGCACTTCGAATGTGTCGAACTTTGGCGCCGAGATTTCAACCAGGGCGCGCACACCCACGCCGAGTTTTTCATATGGAATTTCAACGCGCGCTCTGCCGATCACTTGTTTGTCGCGCAAGTGCGTTATGCGTCGAGCGACCGCCGTTCGAGACAGGTGCACACGTTCCGACAACTCAATCGTTGTCAGATCGGCATTGGCCCCCAGCTCCGACAGTATGGCCAAGTCGTAGCTATCCAATTCATCGTCGTTTTCGAATTTCAAAATATTCTTATGCATGAAAGCGAACGCGAGTGTACTTAACGGCTGAGACTCAAAATGATGCGTTTTGTTTCCCGTAAACGCTCGAAATGAACGAAAATATTAGAACAATTGCTCATTACTATATGCCGAAAAATTTTGGGTGCAGATAAACTATCGTCGTTGCGAGTGTGGTGAGAGCAGTCACTAGTTATCCATCTAGACACCTTTTTTGAAACAATTGCTCCTTATGCAAACAATTGTCACAAGAAATTGGCTGTTCTCACCCCTTTGCGCACCTTGATAGTGCAGTCTATTCAAGACTTGCGTTTACGCTGACGAATTTCGATCGTTTCATTCGCAACTGCTCACTCATTGGCAAACTGACTTGTTGCAGGTGCAACGAGTTTTCTTATAGCAACTGGATTAACAGTTACCACCTGCTTTGGCTCGTAATGTTGCAGCCACGTCGTCGAAGCTTGGGCGGTCGACGTGCGCCCAACACGGCCACAACATCACCCTAGTAGGGTCACTCAAACCAGCCACGACGAGGTCGATTCTTCGGTTCTTTTCTCGCCTGTAGGCCGCTCGAGCTAAAGATTTCCGGCAAATTGGCGACAACCAGAGGGTACGTATTTAATTAAGGGCCCGAAAAGATGTCGGTAGCACTTCGCCGCTATGGCGCGCCAGGCTTGGTTTCTGCGCTGACCCTCATGCTCACGGCGTGTTCCGTGACGCGATCCGTCGATCTGTCCGAGGGCCACCTCGCAACCGAAGCCGCTGTGGTCTCGGAGGCGCCGGCCATCGTCACCGAAGCACCGGTGGTGCCGGAACCGGTTGAAGCGCCGCCGGTTGAGACGTATTCGGTGGTCGTCAAGGAGGTACCCGTCGTGGACCTCTTGTTCTCACTCGCTCGTGACGCAAATCTCAACGTCGACATTCAGGCGAGCTCGGACAAAACCGTGACGTTGAACGCCGTCGAGCGACCGCTGAAGGAAATTCTGTCGCGAATCGCCGAGCAAGCAGAGCTCCGCTACACGCTGCGCGGCTCCAACCTGATGATTCAGGACGACACGCCCTACTGGCACAACTATCTCGTTGACTACGTCAACATCGCGCGTTCGAGTGTCGGCGAAGTCGGTGTCGCGACGCAGATCGCAACGTCTGGCGGATCCGTTGGCGAACAGAGCGAACAGGCTGGCGACGGCCAGGGCAACCTGTCGAAAACCACCGTGCGGAGCAATTCGGATAACAACTTTTGGACGTCGTTGGAACTCGGATTGACCTCGATCATCACTGACTCGAGCAGCATCGCCAGCGGGCAGGCATCACCCGAGGGTTATAACCCGGTCATTACCAACCCAATGGCTAGCGTAGTGACGGTGTTTGCCAACCAAGGCACGCATCGTCGCGTGCAGGAATATCTCGACCGCATCATGCTGAACTCGCAACGCCAGGTATTGATCGAGATGACCATCGTCGAGGTTGAGCTAAACGACAACTTTCAGATGGGCGTTGATTGGACCAAGCTAGCCGAATCGGCCGGCGGTGACGGCGACTTCTCATTAGAAACCGATTTTTTGGGCGCGGACCTACAGGTCGCGCCATTCGTCGCGTTGGGATTTGAAGACATTAGCGCGTTTGGCGGCGACCTCGCCGCGACCGTCCGATTGTTACAACAATTCGGCGACACCAAAGTGTTATCGAGCCCGAAAATTATGGCGCTCAACAACCAAACCGCGCTGCTCAAGGTCGTCAACGAAGAGGTGTTCTTCACCGTCGAGCTCGATATACGCGAGGCGACCGCAGACATTCCCGAACGACGCACGTTTACCAGCGAACTCCACACGATACCGGTCGGTTTGGTGATGAGCGTTACGCCACAGATCAGTGAGGGCGGCTACGTCAGCATCAACATTCGCCCGACAATCAGTCGCATCACCGGTTTTGCCATCGATCCGGCACCTCGTCTGGCCGGCGCGAATTTTGACAACCTGGTCCCGGAAATTCAGGTTCGCGAAATCGAATCATTGTTACAGGTGCTCGATGGTCGCACGGTCGTACTCGGCGGTCTGATGCAAAACGAACAGGTCAGCGCCAAAGACGGTGTACCCGGCCTGTCGCGAATCCCCGGCGTCGGCAAGCTATTTTCGTACACGCGCGACAACCTGATTAAGACCGAGCTCGTCATCTTTCTGAAACCTACGATCGTCCGCAACGGTACCGCACCCGACGGTGGGCTACAGATTGGCGATTATGTGTCACACGACGAGCAGCAATCCCACCAGGTCGTCTATCGATAAGCGGGGCCCAATATGAAGAGTCCCCTCGTAGAAGCACTCAAACAGGCCAACGGCGACGCGAATGCATCGGAAACCACCGAGCATGACGTGCCTGAGCTTGAATCGCCCGTGCCCGCGGCAAACGAACCGACGATTGATAGCGATGAACTGACACTCGAAGATTCGATGGTCATTTTGCCGATCGACGGACCGACCGCTTCGGCGCCTCAAGGTACCGTCGTAACGCAGGACGTCGAGCTACCGCCGATTGAATTGCCAGCCATCGAGTTACCCGAAAACCAACCAGAGCCGGACGACGAATGGGTGGTCGAAGCCGACTCACCGACCGACTCCATCGAGCCGGAAGCGCCATCGGTTGAACCGCCAGTGGTATCGAAAGGTCCAGCAATAGCGTCGAGTCGCGCAGTCGGTTTATCACGGATCGGCCGCTATACGCCGATACTCGCAATTGCTCTGGTTGCCGGGGCCGCGATGGCCGAGATCGCTTACCAGCATCTCGGCAGCGGCGCCAACGATAGCAACTTGGCCGCAGCGTCGTCCTTGTCTGGCTCGAATCGGTCACTGGACGCCGGTCCGCTCAGCGCCGCACAAAATCGATTCGTACTCACCGATCGCGTACCGACCACACGAACTCCGGTTGCACCGCGGCCGGCGCCACGCGTGGAGTCAAGTTTTGCCGCGCCAAGTACCGCATCCCGCGCAGCCACCCCAACCGTGACCGTAACCACGACCAAGGACAAAGCGTACGACTTCTTAACCGACGCCTTTGCAGCTTACGAATCAGGTGACATGGCCGGTGCCGAGGCCGCGTATCGGCGCGCGTTGCAAGTAGCTCCGCAACATCCCAATGCGCTAAACGGACTTGCTGCAATCTTGCAACGATCCGGTCGTCACGACGAGGCACTTCAACATTACGAGACGTTGTTATCAGTCGAGCCGAATAACATGGCGGCGGTCGTCGCACTTCTCGCAGGGCGAGACGGCGTAGCCGACACCACTGATAGTGACATCAAGCATCTTATTCAACGTCATCCGAACTCTGCCTATCTTCGATTCGCACTAGGCGCTTCCATGGCTCGGCAAGAACGCTGGCCTGAGGCGAGCTACGCTTTTGAGAGCGCATTGCAACTAGACCAAGACAACGCCGACTACTACTTCAATTTGGGCGTCAGTCTCGAACATTTGGGCCGTATTCGCGACGCACAGGTCAATTACCAACGTGCACTCAATAGTGTCACTGCCAATTCAGCGTTGAACCGCGACGTGGTCATGGCGCGTATCGACCAACTCGATCGCCTGGTCAACGACGGAGCGCAGCCGTGAGTACGATTACGGTACGAAAACTGACCGTCGAAGAACCGACCTTGCCACTGGGTGAGCGGCTCATTGAGGCGGGCCTAATCAGCGAAGATCAGTTGCAGGTCGCACTCAAGGAGCAAAGCCGCCGCGACGAGCCACTCGGCCGTATTTTGGTCAGCCTTGGCTTGATTTCAGAAGGCATGCTGCGCGATACGCTCGGTGAATCGCTGGGCCACGACGCGATTGACTTAGCCACCGTGATTCCCGATCCCGACGCACTACAAATGGTGCCGAAGAATATTGCGCGTCGCTACAGCATGCTGCCCATCAACTTCGACAAGAATCAAAAGATTTTGACGCTGGCGATGGCCGACACGTTCAATGTTGTTGCCATGGATCAAATTGCAGCATTGCTCGGCGCCGGTGTATCGATCCAAACGCTGGTTGCCGGCGAGGCGGAAATTGAAGCAGCGATCGAGCAGTTCTATCAGTTCGACTTATCGATTCAAGGCATCCTGCATGAGATTGACACCGGTGAAGTCGATCAGCTCAACGTTGCAGTCGAAAACGAAGAGTACAACCATCCGCTGATTCGGTTGGTCGATGCAATTCTGGCCGACGCGGTTAAGCGCGACGCCTCCGATATTCACCTTGAGCCTGAGGCCGGCTTTCTGCGCGTACGCTATCGCATTGACGGTGTGCTGCGGCAGGTCATGGCGCTGCACAACAGCTATTGGCCCGGCATGGTGGTGCGTTTAAAAGTGATGGCGAAGATGAACATCGCGGAAACACGCGCGCCGCAGGACGGTCGCATCTCGCTAACCTTGGCGGGACGGCCCATCGATTTCCGCGTTGCCTGCCAGCAAACCACCTACGGCGAGAACTTCGTGTTGCGGGTACTCGATCGGCAAAAAGGTATTGTGCCGCTCGAAAAGCTCAACCTGGTTAAAGAAACGTTAACCGCTCTGCAGGTCATGATGGCACGACCCGAGGGCATCATCCTGGTCACCGGCCCGACCGGTTCGGGCAAGACCACCACGCTGTATTCGATGCTCAACTGGCGTAACGACGAATCGATCAACATTATGACGTTGGAGGATCCGGTCGAATACCCGATGAGCATGATTCGACAGACGTCGCTCAACGAGGCAGCAAAGCTGGATTTCGCAAACGGTATTCGCTCGATGATGCGCCAAGACCCAGACGTCATTCTGGTTGGCGAAATTCGCGACGAGGAAACCGCCGAAATGGCATTGCGCGCAGCGATGACCGGTCACCAGGTCTTTTCCACACTGCATACCAACTCGGCGCTGGGTTCGATACCGCGCCTAATCGACATCGGCGTCAAACCCGCGATCATGGCCGGCAACATTATCGGCATCATCGCGCAGCGACTGGTTCGCCGATTGTGTCGCCACTGCAAACAGGCTTACCCGCCCGACGAAACCGAACGACTGCTGCTCGGGATTTCCGCCACCAAACCGGTGCTGCTGTACAAAGAGCAGGGATGCGATGCCTGCAACTTCATGGGTTACAAAGGCCGGGTCGCGGTCATTGAAGTATTGAAAATGAACGATCAGCTCGATGAGCTGATTGCACGCAACGCACCGCGTGCCGAAATGCACGAAGCGGCGAAGGGCGCCGGCTTTCGCGACCTCACTGAGGATGCGGTACGACACGTGCTTAGCGGCATGACCAGCCTGTCCGAAATTTCGCGCGTCGTCGATTTGACGGCGAGGCTGAAGTAAAGACGATGCCAGCATATTCCTATCGAGCAGTTGATCCGAACGGTTGCATTATCGAAGGCCATTTGGAAGCGAACAGCGAGCGGGCACTCGAAACGCATCTGCGCCAATCCGAAATCGAATTACTGCGTTGCACTGAGCGTCGCCGACGCCGGTTTGGTCGCGGTGGCAAAGTCGAACGTAAAGACCTGATTGGCTTTTGCTTTCACATGGAGCAGATGACTCGAGCCGGACTACCAATTCTTGAGGCATTGGCCGATCTGCGCGACAGCGTCGGTCATCCACTGTTCAAAGAGGTGCTATCGAACCTAATTTCATCGGTTGAAGTTGGCAACACCTTGTCGCAGGCGATGGCGGAATTTCCTGAGGTGTTTGATGACGTGTTTGTCAATCTTGTCGCTGTCGGTGAAGAGTCGGGCGAATTGCCCAACGTGATGTTGAAGCTGACCGAATCACTAAAGTGGCAAGACGAGCTTATCGCCAAGGCAAAAACGGTAGTGATTTATCCGGCTTTCGTCGGCGTGGTCGTTCTTGGCGTCATGTTGTTCATGATGTTGTACGTCGTACCGCAGATGGTGGAGTTCATCAAAGAGATGGGGCAGGACCTACCGATTCATACCCGCGCCCTCATCGCCTTCTCCAATTTTCTGGTGAATCACTGGTGGTGGGCCGTGCCGCTTCCGTTTGTCGTCATTATCGGCATGAAAATGCATGCCAATCGCGACGCCGCCTTTCGCTACAAAGTCGATGGCTGGAAGCTCAACGCCTGGTATATCGGCCCAGTTATTTCAAAGATCGTATTGAGCCGTTTCTCGAGCTACTTCGCACTATGCTATGGCGCCGGACTCGATGTGCTGAACTCACTGCGGATCAGTGAGGATATCGCCGGCAACGCCGTCATCAAGAGAGGCATTCAGCAAATTTCTGAAGGCATCTCCGACGGCAAGTCGTTGAGCGCTAGCCTCGAGGCCACCGAACTATTCCCTGCCCTAGTGACGCGCATGGTCAAGATGGGCGAGTCGACCGGCGCGCTCGACGACGCACTGCTAAACATCAGCTACTTCTACGATCGTGAGGTCACCGAATCCATTGATCGACTTAAAGCCATGATCGAGCCCGCCATGACGGTGATTCTCGGCGGCCTGATGGGCTGGATCATGTTGTCGGTACTCGGCCCTGTTTACGAAACCATCAGCACCATTCAGATTTGATATGTCCACGCCACTCGCATTCTACGTAACACAAGGATCCTTGACGGTTTGGGACTACGCGTCCAAAGGTGCAAGTGAAGTTGCCATGTTCTCGGACAACGATGATGGCCTGCGCCAATTCGAGGACTTCCTGGTGCAGCAGACGCATCGCTCCACGCTCATCATTATCGATGTCATCGAGGAGGAGTTTGCTATCGAGACCGTCCCCAAGCTCAGCCTCAGGGACCGCAAAGCGCTATTGCAACGTCGCCTGCAGCGCAAGTTTTCGAGAACGCCATACCGGCTGCCGCTCTACCACGGCGGCGGCAAAGAGGATGAGCCGACCGTCATTCATAGCGCCATTACCAACCACGAACTGCTGGATCCCTGGCTGCAAATTATACTGCGTCACGAAGTCGCACTGACCGGGATTTTCTCGGTACCGCTGATGGCGGCGGATCTCTCTAAGAAGTTTCACAAGACCAGTGGACCGGCGTTGGTGCTTGCGCAGCATCAAGAACAGAAGCTGCGCCAAATCTTTATCAATGACGGGTTCGCACGAAGTGCGCGTCTGTCGCAATCGCCACCGCTAGTCAGTGATGATTACGCGACGTTCGTGGCAACCGAGATCGGGCGTAGTCGTCGCTACCTGGAACGGACTCGATTGCTCAGCAACACGGATCTGCTCGATATTTATGTGATTGCCGACCGCGATGTCTCCGACCGCATTTCCGAACTGGTCCACAGCGACAGCCCGATGAAGTTGCACATGATCACTGTCGAACAGCTGGCATCACAAGTTGGATTGCGGCGAGCACCGCCGGCGGATCGGCTTGAAGGCATCTTCATAGCCGCGGCGCTGCGGCGACGGCCGAAGCATAGCTATGGCGTATCGGGAGAGAATCGATTCTGGAAAATGCGACGCCTGCGCCACAGCATAATTGGATCATGCATTGCTGCGGCCGCCAGTTTCGCCGTCATCACCGGTATCACACTCAGCGACGCGTGGACGCTCAACAGCCAATCCGCTGAAGCAGAACAACAGTTGTTGCAGCTAACCGAGACATTTCGCCGGGAAAACGAAAACTACGATCCGATCAAAGCCGATTCTCATGAAATGAAGCTCGCCGTCGACACCGGCGATTTCATCCTCGAGAACCGCCTGCCGGTACCGTGGGTCATGCAGCAAATTGGGCTGGTAATGGGCGATTACACTGACGTACATATACAAAGCCTGTCGTGGACCGCCGCCTCACCAACGCCTGAACCACAGCCGCGCCGTGGCGATGCTCCGCTACCTGTACCGGTTGCCGCGATTACCGAAGTCAACGCGGACATTACCGCACAGCTGGTGCCGTTCGACGGCAACCTACGCGATGCCTTCGCACGTATTGACGCGTTGGTCGCCGACCTTGAAGCACGCACGGCTTTTAGCGACGTCATTGCCGTCGAATATCCCATCGAAACACGACCGCAGTCCTCGGTGTCCGGTGAAATCGTGGATAACGGCAACCAAGAGGCGGCGGGTTTCAAGTTGCGATTGCGCTATCCACTACAACCCGCGACCGCCAGTGTAGGAGACGATGATGCTGTCTAACCTCGAGTGGTCATTCATCCGTCGGCATACCCTGATTCCGGCGCTTTCCGCTTTGGTTATGGGCATCGCTCTTGTCGCGAGTCTTTGGGTGCGTGCGGAAGAGCAGGCGATGTACGAACAGTTCGACTCGAATCAGCTCGCGATGCATCAGGACATCGATTCACTGGTATATCGGCGCCGGTTGGTGGATCGCTATCACCGTCGCTACGAACGCTTTTTTAACCTTGGCTTCGTCGGTGAAGAACGCCGTCTGGATTGGATCGAGACTATGCGGCAAACATCCATCGATCTAACGCTACCGCGGGTGAGCTACGCGATCGAACCACAGCTGAACGTCGTCGCACCGGTTGAGTCCATCCTTGCCGGCGACACGATTCAAATTCACTTATCCCGACTGCGGCTCGAAGCCGGTCTATTGCATGAGGTGGACTTACTACGGTTCATCGACGAATTGCAGCGCAACGCTCCAGGCCTGATCAAGATCGATCGCTGCACCATGACCTGGCAGGGCGACAACGACAATCGGCTTGCGATCGGCGCCAACATATTAGCCGACTGCGATGTACAGATTTTCAGTGTCGTCACCGCTGACGTCACAACGATGGCGAGCGCGTTATGAAACGATTCGGACAATTTTCACTAGTCGCGCTGCTGCTGGCGGTGCAGCCGCTGGCGAGCGCTGACGACCGTGCCGTGTACGAATCCCATGCAGATGTTGCATTAGGCCGGGTGTTCTTGTCGCCGGCGGACCGTGCATATCTTGATGCGAATCGACACCTCAAGCCGTCCACGGATTCGACGGTGGCAACGACCGTCGCGGATGCACCCACAACCGAACAACGCCCCGCGGGTGGGTACATCAAAGGTCCTAACGGCCGCTCACGAGTTTGGCAGGACAGTGACTTTGTGACGACCGCAGCGGACACCGAGGCGCTCGCCATTCCGGGACGCGTCAATATCGTGCGTCACGTTGAAGCGGACGACGCCGACGATGAAGATTAGCGGCCGGCGTAAACAACAACGCGGTGCCGCATTGTTGATCATGATGTTGGTCGTGCTGGTCGCTGCTACCGCCACATTGGTCACTAGGCTCAATGCCAATGACACCCGCATCGGCCAACAGACCAACACTCAGGCGACCTTGGCGCTCGCTCGAGACGCACTGCTTAACTATGCGCGAATCAACCCGGACATGAGCCTTGGCGAGGCGGCAAAGCTGCCCTGCCCTGACATCGACGCATCCGGCGGGCTACTCGAGGGCGTTGCGCACGCGGCCGATTGTGGCGCTCAAGGGGTTTCCGTGCTGGGGCGCTTGCCGTGGCGAACACTCGGTATTACGCCGCCGAAAGACGCTGCCGGCGCATGCCTTTGGTATGTCGTTTCAGGCAGCCATAAAGATGCCAATACAACCAGTGCCGCGATGATCAACGATGACACGACCGGGCAACTGCAGTTGTTCGGCATTGAGTCCGGACAGATCATCGCCGGCATACAGCCAGACGAACGACCTGTCGCATTACTCATCGCGCCGATGCAACCGCTGCAAGGGCAAACCCGAGCGGCGCCTGCGACCGATGAACAATGCAGCGCCAACTTTACGGCCGGCAATTTCCTGGACACTGACAGCGGCTCCGGCATCTCCAACGCCAGTATCTCGGGTACGGCCGATGTGATCGATCTATTCGCTATTGCGAGCGGCTACAGTGACACGTTCAACGATCGCATTATCGCTGTGATGCCCTCCGACATGGCGGAAGTGGCCGCTGATCGTCATGACTTTTTGACCAATATGCGTGAGCTCGGACTCGCGGCCACGGCGTGCATCGCCGATTATGCCAACAAGAACCCGGGTGGCGTTAACGACCGCCGCCTACCGTGGCCAGCATCAATGCAGCTGACCGACTATCGTGACGCGACCTTTTATGACGACACCAATATTGGGTTTTTGTCAGGACGCTTGCCGGACATCGTCAATGACAGCAACGTGCAAACCGGCAATTCCGTTGCACGGGTGTTAAGCGACTGCGATACCGCTGCAGTACCCACATGGACACCGGACTTACAAGCGCAATGGCAGCACTGGAAAGACCACTTTTTTTACGCGGTCTCTGAATCGTATGCACCCAGTGCGGTGATACCGAGCAGTTGCGGTACCTGTCTAACGGTCAACGCGACCGGCACGTACGCAGCTGCCGTGCTGTTTTCGGCGCCACGCCTTGCGGCTCTCGGGCAGCGCCGGGACGCGCCACCCATTGATATCGATACCCGCGATGATGCCGCCAACTATCTTGAGTCGACCAATAGCGGAAACATTCCGTATAGCAGCGGCAGCGTCGACTTTACGTCACAGACCGCAGACGCATCTTTTAACGATCTATTGTTTTGCATTGACGGTGCACTGGCCGTCACGGAGTGTTAGCGATGAAGATGATCCATCGACAAACCGGCTTTTCTTTGGTCGAGCTTGCCATCGTGCTGCTTATCATGGGTTTGATTCTTGGCGGCCTAGCCATGCCGCTGGCGGTACAGCGCGAGAACGCGCGTATCCAAGAAGCCGGTGAGCAACTTCAAACGGTATACGATGCGTTGTTGGGCTATTCGCTGGTCAACGGATTCTTACCGTGTCCGGCAACACCCGGCAGCGCCGGACTCGCTTCACCGAGCGGCGGCGGATGCACGACACAACACGGGTTTGTTCCTGCCACAACACTCGACTTGAACGGTACCCGCAACGCCGACAACCTGCTGCTCGATCCGTGGGGCTCACCGATACGCTACAGCGTGACCGCGTCTGACGTAAACGGTAACGGCGATTGGGATTTCACCACCGCGGGCGAGATGCAAACAATCACGATGCCCGCACTGCTGCCCGATCTGGTGGTTTGCTCAACTGCGACCGGCGCGAGTGCCACGACCTGCGGCACGGCCAACGCAACGCTCGCGGCA
>JBCCEH010000008.1:0-159194 GCA_039030375.1 Pseudomonadota bacterium
GACTCACTGTGACTGTCTGCGCTGTGGCGATTTCTTTTAGCAGGTGGCTCCGCGTAGCTTGACGAGTATTTCGATTTGCGAGTGCGGGGCAACACCCCGAGAATCGCCCTAAGGCGATTCGAGTCAATCCCCTTGGGGACGCCATCTAATAAAAAAGCCCGCACACGCGGGCTTTTTTATTAGGCGCCGCGAGGCGCTCAAAAAGACGGCCGTGACTTGGTCTCCCTTTCAAATAGCACCCTAAAGGTAAGTCGGCATCGCTCAAAGTCGGGTCAATTTTTGGTCGGGCGGGCCGACTGGGGTTCGACTAAACGCGAATGCGTTTGGGACGCACGAGCTTTGCGAGTGCGGGGCAACGCCCCGAGAAACGCCTTAAGGCGATTCGAGTCAATCCCCTTGGATGTGTTTCAGACAATGCCGCCGGCGGCTAAACCGACGGCATCCGGTTTGGTGACGGCGATCCTACTACGCGGTACGCTCCTTACCGTTACTGATTCGTACGCGTTCGCCATCAAATTTGGTGAGCGTAAAACCGTCGAAGGGCTCATTAACTTCGAGCGAGTAGTCTTTCAACAATCCTATTGCCTGTTGCTCGCCGACGTACAATCCGTCGACGCCGTCCGAGCGATAGTGCACTCCAGCGGCATTGCGAGCGATAGCGACGTTACTGGCCAGTTTGTTCAGCTCACCGCCTACGGTCAGAGTAGCGCCGTAGTAGGAGTCGAGAGCCGTACCATCGTCATTTGAGATCACCGGATTGGGGATAACGAATTCTTCATTGAAGAACGCTTTCAGCATGGTAGTGCAGGCGCCTGCAACCGTCGCGTGGCCTGCCGGATAGCTTGGGTGGGTCGGTGACCCTTCTGTATAGGCCATCGGTAGCAAGTAGGAACCGAACTGCGAATATACATGCTGAACTGCCTGAGAATTCAGAATCTCGCTATTCAACTCGTAGTTACGTTTACCGGTCATCATAAAGTGCACCCGACCGGCGTAAACCTCAGGACGAAGTCTTCGATGCTGCAGCCATTTTTGATACCACGCACCTTGCAACGCCAGATTGCCAGCCTGAGTGACCAAATCAATCATGTACGGACCGCCGAAGCAGGTGAACGCACCCTGATTGGAGATGGTGCCATTGAAATACGGATTGCCGCTATCGATCGCTGCACCGCCGTATCCCAGCAGAATTAATCCGGCATTGAAGTACGCCTGAAACAACACGTCGCGGTGGACGTATTCGCCCAGGCCGCGATTGTCATAGATATAGCGGCGGTCGGTGTCAAATACCGGTGTCTCCATGGGCGCACCACCGCGTTGCACATTCAGCCAATTGACTTCGTCCACCATAAATTCGAGATGAGATACCGGTCTTTCATAGCGCTGGTTGATGACAGACGGACCGTACGGAATGTCATGCCATAGAAACTGGCTAACGTATGGGCCGGTTAGGTCGCCATCGGTGGGACCCCGGAATAGGGTCATCGGGTTTACGAATCCCGACATCTTCGGACCGACAGTTTCAGAAAATCCATAGTTCAGATCATCTACCGCATTGGCGATGCGAATATCAGTCTCGTAGTGATTGAATGGCACGTCGCGGGTGAGCCCTTGCCAATACACTTCGCCCATTTCAGCCGCCGCCTCAGCGCTGCGGAAAGTAGGTGCAGGACGCATCCGCGTCGCGTGCCCATCGAGGCCGCCGTGAACGAAACGGTATGCGCCTTGCGGATTCGCCAATCTGCGTGATGCCGTGCCGTCCAATGGAATCGCTTCGAAGTGCCGTGCTTTGCCGGTCTTAGCAGCGCGCAATAACGCACGGTATGCCCTGGGATCGACCTCACCAAATTGGTTGTGCGGTAGAGTCTTGGTGAAACTAGCGCAGTAATTTTGCCCCGCGTACCGACGGTCATCTCCGTTGTTACGTTGGCGCTTTAGTGACGCAGACGTTTTTAGTTGATTCGCGGCCGCTCGGACTCGCACGTGATAGGCCTCGCGCGATCGTCTATCCGTTTGGAAGGATGGAGCAGCTTCAGCGTTCTCGGCCAGTACCGAAGTACCGACCAGACCGCCGGCTCCCAGTATCGCGGAAGATTTTAGAAATGCCCGGCGAGATTGGCTTTTGGGCGTGGCGTTATTCTTTTCCCCGGAAGAATTCCGTTTACAGCGTTTCATTGGTTCTCCTATTCACGAGCAATGCGTCCATGCGCTTGCTGTTTTTACGCTTACAACGTTACGTATATCAATTACTTAGGCAAGATTGATGCCGGGATTCATAAACGCTTGTCGAGACTGGAGTTTTTTGGCGATCGAAAAATTCGTTACATTTTTGTGTAAAGGATTCTGACGGATCGGGTGTTCATGGCAGGTGCGCCTCGTGGCCAGTAGACGTTATGTCGAATACTTCGATTGGTGCGAAACGGCGATACCGTCGCAATGGAGAGCGATGCGGTTATTAAATTGTTAACGAATCGGTTTCTTAGTGGTCTTTGCGGCAGCCAGCTGCAGAGTGACGAGGCGAAGTTTGGATAGCCAATATAAATTGCGACTAGGGTCGAAAGGTGTCAATTATCCGGGCTTCAACTTCGTTCCAATGGATAGCGTTTTCTGCTCGATAGTTTGCGATATTTTGGCGTAGTTTTTTTCGCAAGGCGGTGTCTTCGAAAATCGTTTCTACAAGACGGGCTACGTCCTTTGGATCTTCGGCGTCGACACAATAACCAAGATGATTCTCTGCAACATATTCGCCTATTGCGGTGCCACTCGAGAATACGCCCGGTATTTGAAAGAATATCGATTCGAAAAACTTGTTAGAGATCGCGTATCGGACGTTAATCTCCGAGGTTGGGTATGCTGCCCAGACGGTCGAAATCTGCCCATAAATACTAGGCAACTCGTCGTAGGTGTAGCCGCCGTACGCTTGGACGAACGGTGAGCTGCCGTATTCGTTTCTTAACTGCGGTAGATCCGGGCCGTCCCCAAAAACTGCAAAATCTCTCTTAGTTTGAGCGCAATAGTCGATGACGGGTCTTAACGTTTCTAAGTGTCGCACAGAGCCGACGAACGCTATGGGGCGAGACTCGAGCGGGTCGGCGTCAGCGCCAGATATGCGTGGAGGGAACGCAGGCAGGTTCTCGACAAGTACAGGTGTGGTATCGAGGAAGCGGTAAAAGCTGTTGAAAAATCGCGATGATAGAGTGACCTGATCGAATCGCCGAATCGAAACTCTCTCGATAAACCGTGCGAACCGAAACATGGGTAGGGATCCGCCTGGCAAGTCAATGACGTCATAGACGTTTCGGCTAGGCAAGTTCGGAATGCTGGCAACGATTGCGGCCATATCCCAGAAACTACATCCAATCACATCAGGTTCCAGCGATTGGATCGTTTGTTTTACGAAACGTCGATATTTGGGCAGTCCAAGTGTTTTTCGAACCAGCCGCTTATAGCCCATCGGTGTGTGTAACACGCGGTAGTTATCGGGGAATTCAAGCTTATCCTCGCCTCGATTCCATGCGCACACGTAGACGTCGAATAAACCACTATTGCGCAAAGTCTCGACTATTCGACTGCTACGTGTATCAATCGGGTAGTAGCGCTCTACCCATAGGAGGCGTTGTTTATTCCGAGTGGTCACGAATCACTCGAGTTATGCGCTTACTCGCAAATCCGTCGCCAAAAGGGTTTGCACTCCGTAGTTTCGACCCATCAGAATTCTTCGCCTCATCATGCGCTGACGACATAGACTTCAATATTTCTGCGTGCTCGACACCGACCAATATGGCTGTACCCGACTCGATCGCTTCGGGCCGCTCTGTTGTATCTCGGATGACCAAGACCCGCTTTCCAAGGTAGGGTGCTTCCTCTTGAATGCCGCCAGAATCGGTAACAATAAACTGCGCGTTCTTCATTAGACAGACAAACTCAAGATAACCCTGCGCATCGAGTAGAAGTACCCGTGGATGATCCTCGAATCGCCCATAAATCGCATCTCGTACTATGGGATTTCGATGCACCGGAATCACCACGCTTTGATCGCCATGCTGATCCAGAAAATCCTCGACAGCGCCGAGTATGTTCTCCAAGGGTTTTCCAAAATTTTCTCGCCGATGCGTAGTGAGCAACACATACTGCAGATCTGCAATACCTAGCCGATCTACTGCCGCGTCTAATTCCGCACTGCAGTTTTCTTGTACCCACCGCAATGCATCGATGACAGTATTGCCCGTAATATGGATGGCCTGTTCAGCATAGTTCTCAGCCAACAAATTGTTGGCAGCCAGTTGGGTTGGGGCAAAGTGGTCATCGGCAATGTTTGAGATTAGCCGGCGATTAATTTCCTCTGGAAAAGGAGAATACTTGTCGTTGGTGCGCAGGCCAGCTTCGATGTGTCCGACTGGGATCTTTTCGTAGAATGCAGAAAGCGCGCCGGCAAATGCCGTTGTCGTATCGCCCTGCACCAATACATAGTCGTAACGGTTTTTCTGGAACGTGGCGCCGAGTTGGCCGACCGTTCGCTCAGTCAGTTGTGATAGCGATTGACCAGGTTGCATTACGTCCAGAGTAATGGTCGGCACCATATCAAAAAGACTAAGGATGGGCTGAAGCAGTTCGAGATGCTGTCCAGTACAAATCAACGAGACTTCCATACCATCTGCAATGCACTGTTTCTGAACAGCCGCCACCTTAATGGCTTCTGGGCGAGTGCCAAAAATAATTCCAACGTGTTGCTTCACTGACATCCAGTCCACTCTCTCTTACAGGTTGCGTGGCGTTATCGCTGCAGCGCTATCCCGCCTCATAAAACAAGAAAATGCTCGCCTCACTATGATGCTGTCACCATTTAGCGCTCTCAAAAGATACTCTCATAGATAGATGCGAGTTTGGATACTCGGACCTGCACCGAAAACTCTTGCTTTACATGTTGATTCGCCGCATCTGCCATAGCACGAGAGGAGTCTGGCTCGTTGAGTAAATCCAGTATCGCCTCGGCAAGTGCTTTGGGCTGCTCCGGAGCGATCAGCCTTGCGGTTCGACCGTGCTCGAGAATTTCAGGCACGCCGCCAACTGAAGTCGCGACAATCGGCACGCCCATCGCCATCGCCTCTAAAACCACGTTTGGAATGCCCTCGGAACGAGATGGCAGCACCAGGCCATCCGCATCCTTCACGAAGTCGCCGGGCGTATTGGTATGGCCGACAAAGTGTACGTTGTCGGCAATCCTCAATTCCTCCGCCAGCGATCGCAAGTGGTTCTCTTCCTGGCCGTCGCCGAGCAGAACTAAGTGGCAGTTTCTCTGGTGGTCTTGCACCATCCGGAACGCATTTAGCAACACATCGGTCCCTTTCTCGGGGCTAAATCGTCCCACACACGCCAGGAGCTGTGAGTCGTTCGGAACCTGCAATGCTTGTCTGGCGGGCAATGCAGAAGGTGAGGTTGGCATGGGTTTCTCAATTTGCACGGCGTTGTGCAATACCATGACTCTATGAGAGTTACGGCCACCGAGTACTTTGTCTTTTAGCGCACTCGAAACCACAATGGTTCGATCGGCGAATCGCTGCAATGCATTGTCTAGCCAGTAGTAAAACCGGACTTTTAGATTCTCGTTAGTAGTGCCATGCATAAAGCACACCCACTTCACACCACAGAAAATCCGCAAGAAGAACCCCAGGAAGCTTGGCTTGAAACCGTGGGTCTGCACTGCGTCAAACTGACCCTGTTTCTGGAAAGCAATCGCTTGCCTGATTAGACTGACGTAGTTGAATGTCGATTGCCAAAAAAACTGCACAGGAACATTTCGGCGAGCCGCTTCTTTATCGAACTCGTTTTCGGTATGGACATCGGAAGACAACTTCTTCAAACGAAAGTTGAAAAGAGATAGGTCGTAAAGTCCGGTGTCGATATTGTCAAAAAGCTGAAAAACACCTTTCATGGGGCCACTGACGTGGCCCGCGACAACGATGACCATAATTTTCTTCTTGGGCATCGTAAAAGTCTTATTGGACGATCGCGCACGATGGTTGTTGCTGAATCAATCTCGCACTAGTCATGTCGTAATCCGAAAAGCGGGTAAGGGCACTGGTTGGCAAACTAAGGAAAGTGGAGCTGGACGTAACGCCGGCAGTACTACTTGACGTACTTCAACGTGGCCTTCGGGCGCTTATGGCCGAAGTGATTAATGATCTCGACCGGCTCAAACCCGACGCGAATGACCTGTTTATACATGGCGATATTGTCAACATGCGCAACACCAAATGCTCGTTTTTTGCCTTCCTGTTTCGAGGTGTGCAAAAGAAAGGCCATGAGAGGCTCCGCCAGCTTGTGACCGCGGAACTCAGGTATAACGGTATTGAAATTCAGTTCGACATCTTGTTCTTGCATGTTCAGGAAACGACTTGGTTCCTGGGGTCCTACGAGCCAGTGGATAGCGGCGAGTTTGCCATCGACAAATGCAACGAATGGTGTTTTAAACCCCTCGGTTCGGTCGCAGAAAAACTCGACTGGTAAGTTGTCATGGGACTCTCTCAGCTGCTGCAATTCGTCCAAGCTGAGTTTGGCGAACGTTATTGATTCTTCTGGAAACTGGTAATTGAAGTCTTTCTCTAGATTGAGATAAAAGACGATGAATTTGTTGGTCCTGAAGTAACCAAAAGTCACCCAACGAAATGTACCGATAAACCCTCGAGATTTTAACGATTGGATAAATTTCTTAAAACGGTTCACGTCGATATGTCCTCGAATCGGTTCGTTTTGCACGCTGTAGTTCGGCGTCGCATATTGTTAACAGGGGGCACTAAACGCCCGTTGCTTAAGTCTAGTGTTGGACCCTAGCCCTAGCCAGTCCTTCCCGAAATGCCCTCTATCAATTCGGTCCAGAGTTGGCGAAGCACTTGTTTCCTAAGCGAAACTTTATCCTATGACGGTAGCGATGGGGGATGAGCTTGGGGAATTGTGAATCGCGTCACAGGCGATTCTGAGGATCTTTTCCATTTCCTCGTCGGTCCAATGAGGGAGCACGCCAAAACTCCTTACCATTATGGCAAATCTGGAATTTTTCCAACCGTCCTATAGGCATCGACCAATCCGGCCCGGTGCGACGAATCCTTGATATAATCACCGGTCGTATAAGAAGAATGCGCCCAAATACAGGCCACATAGTTTTATCCAGATCCATGCGTAATCCAAATATCCTAACGGCACTTGCTATCGGGCTAGCTTGGTCGAGCCAGGTAATGGCAGATGACATTTTCGTCCCGGCTCAGCAACCGACGATTCAAGATGCAATCAATGCAGCGGTTGCCGGCGATGTTGTGCGCGTGTCTGCAGGGACGTATTTTGAAAACATCAATTTTGCCGGCAAGGACATTACGGTAGAAGCGGTCGATGGTGCTGACGTCACGATCATTGATGGTGGCGCTAACGGTACATCGGTGGTAACGATCGCTAGCGGTGAGACACGTGCAGCGGTGTTGAGCGGTTTTACCATTCGCAATGGGGTATCGAATCGCGGTGGCGGCATCGATATTTCGTCGAGCTCACCAACCATTATCAATAACCGAATCGACGCGAATACCGCATGTTCGGGGTCCGGTATTTTCGTTCAAGTATCCGCTGCGCTCTTTCAAGATAATGTGATATCGAATAATTCGACCAATGGTTGTAGCTTCGGTCGCGGCGGTGGCATCCTGGTCAATGAGAACGGGAATGTTGAAATTGTCTCGAACCAACTGTTCGGTAACGAACACCGATACGGTGGAGGTATATTCCTAGCAAATTCAGGGGTGACCATTATTCGCGGCAACGTAATCCGAGATAACACCGTGACGATTCAAGGTGGTGGTATTGCAATGACCGGGGTTAGCAATGCCTACGTAGAACAAAATTTAATCGTCGGCAATGCTGCATTCGAAGGCGGCGGGATGGTCTACTTGGTTCCTCAAGGTCAGACAGGCCCGGAAATCGTCGGTAACACGATTGCAGGGAACACGGCGGAAAATGATGGCTTCGGCGTTAATGGATCTGGGATCTTGTCCCATGGTTATCAAGCCGGGGTTCGTGTAACTAGCAACATTGTGATGGCTGCTCCTGGCGAAGTCGCCATCGACTGTTTGGTAAGTCCAAATGGCCAGCCGATTTTCGAGAGCAATCTTGTGTTCAGTGCATCCGGCGACGAATATGGATCGGCGTGTACCGATCAATCCGGTGTGAATGGCAATGTGTCTGGGGACCCAGGATTTGCAAACGTTCAAGCCGGTGACTATCGAATAATGTCTACATCTGCTGCAGTCGACAACGGCGCGAGCGAAACGACGGTCTTGCAGGAAGATATTCTTGGCAATCCTCGTGAGGTCGACGCAAACGGTGACCTGATTTCTCGGAATGACATAGGCGCTTATGAAGCGCAGTTACCGAGTGCCGACCCTAGCTATCTCCTCGTGCAGGGTGTGAATGGGACTACGGTGCAATTGTACGCTTCAAGTAGTGGCGACTTAGATGGGTTTGTGTCGTCCTATGAGTGGACACAAGAGTCAGGATCTTTGGTTACTATACAGTCGCCTCAGAGTGACAGCGCGTACTTTTACGTTCCACCGTTAGCGGGCTCTGTCGTCATCAGGCTGAACGTCGAAGATGACACTGGATTTAGCAACTCCAGTACGATCAATGTCCAAGCCGGAGCGAACCCCTTTTTCGATAAGTCCATTTTGGGCCAGGGCGGAGTCTGGTTCGACCCGCGGAAGACGCAGGCAGTCGAAACTACAGATTTGCCCGCCGATGTCGTCGAAAGCACTGACTCACTGTCCGTAAACGAACGATCCGGCGGCGGGGCTATGGGCGTGATCTTGATGCTTCTATTGGGTGTGATTAGCGCGGTGTCGTATGCCGGGAGAGGGGCTCCTATGCGACGGTCCAGAGGATTCGGTAAGTCAATTCTTGACTAACATTCTCGATTTTCAGTAGGACTGAGAATTACATCATTTTTTAGTTATATCAGGGTGTTACCATTCCTGGTTAGCTGCTAGCCTGCTTGGCATAGTCGTGGTCATAGTTGCGCGTATCTTTCGGATTTTCGGTCAAATGTTGGAACAAAAACTACCAGGCACAATCATTCTCGGAGCCCCTAAGTGCGGGACCACCGCGATGGCAAGGTATTTGGATTTGCATCCGAATGCGTGGTTAAGCAGCCCCAAGGAACCACACTACTTCGCAACGGACCTACCGGGTTATCGCAGCATGAAGAACCTGGCGGAGTACCAAGCTCTGTTTTCAGGTCACGCGGACAGCGATCTAAGTTTCGAGGCTTCGGTGTTCTATTTGTACTCGCGCACGGCACTGTCGGAGATCGAGAGAGTCTGTGACGATGTTAAGTTGCTGGTGATGTTGAGAAACCCAGTTGATATGGTGCATTCGTTACATTCACAGCTGCTTTATAGTGGCGATGAAGACCAGGAAGATTTTGCGCAGGCTTGGCAGCTAATCGCTGATAGAAAGGCAGGCCGAAAAATTCCGCGTCGATGTCGTGCCCGAGAGATCTTGTACTATGATGAGATCGGTAAGTACGGGGAGCAGCTGTCTCGTGTGCTGAAAGTGATTCCAGAAGAAAGGATCCGTATTATTCGCTTCGAAGATTTTTCGCGCGACACGCGTGAAGTCTATAAAAGCGTCGTTGAGTTCCTTGGTTTGCCACCGTTTGAGCCCGAGAAGTTTCAGCGGGAAAACCCGAATAGGCGGCACCGGTCAGCATTTACACGGTGGCTTTTGTTGGATGCCGCGAGAATAATAAAGCCAATGGTAACGGCCTTTAAGAAAACTTTTGGTGTAGAAAAAATTGGGGTAGTCGATCGGTTGAGAAAAGCGTCTCTCGTCTATGAGTCGCGTTCACCGATTTCGCATGAATTGAGACAAGAGATTTATCGAAATTATGCAGATGACATCGCCCAATTGGAGAAGTTGCTGGATTGGGATCTCCGAGATTGGGTGATCTCCTAAGTATTCTAAGGAAAGGTTGGGTAGAGGAATTGCTGTGTCGAAAAATGTCCTAATAGTAGGTATGCCTAGGTCCGGGACGAGTATGACCACGTCGATCTTTGTGCGGAAAGGCTACTTCGCAGCAAAAGAGAGTGGCACAGACTTAAGGGACGGGGACAAGTTTAATCCCGGCGGATACTTTGAAGCACGCGGTTTGGTTGAATCCAATGCGGCACTGTTCAAACGAGTAGGTTACGACCACCACAATACCTGGAAATTCGACCCGATCACGGAAGAGCAGGCCGCGGCGATTTCCGATCTGGAGCCGGTCGACACCGATGTGTCTTTGCTGAAAGAGTTTAACGACAATTCACCGTGGGTTTGGAAAGACCCGCGACTCTGCTATACCCTTGGTTATTGGTGGCAGCTCGTCGATCAAAACACCACCTGCGTTTTATTGTTGCGCAGAAGTGACGAAGAGATTTTCAATAGTTTCCAACGAATCGGTCTTCGCGAAGGCAGTGAGGACGATCGGGTCGATGTTGAACAAAGAAGCTGGTCGCATATCAATTCTGCCAAGCGTGCAATTCAAGATTTCAACATCCCCCATTGTGAGATTGACTATTCGAAATTTCGAGAAGACCCGCACCAGGTAATCGAGCAGATTCGATCGACGATCGGATTGAGCCTAACGTTGGAGGATCTCGGGTTTCGTGCAGAATTTGACCACAGTTCCGGTCGTGGTTCGAGGGAATTAAGACTGGAGCGGATATCCAGAAAAATGCCTCGTTGGCTCGTCGCAGCTGTCAAAAAGTACGTACCAAATCGAATTCTCAAGTACTTCTTCCCGACCCACTACCAAAACTAAAACCACGAGCGCGTGTATCACTGGCTGATCTGCTGACGTGATAGCTCGAGGATGAAGAGCATGTCGGCAACGGTGGTGTCCGAGTGATTGTTAAAATCCATTATCGGGTGTGAGGTCCACCGATCAGGAAAGTGTTCGTAAATCGCCCCGCGCACGGCGTCCATAGCGATGCTGTGATGTTCATAGTGTCCAATTTGGTCAATAGAGGCACTCGCCAAAATACAGAACAGTGTAGATGGAACTTCGCTGGCACAGATGCGGTCAGCGTTCTTGTTGACCTCATTGCGTTCAGTGATGGTCTGTACGGCTTGCTCTATGATCCGCAGGCTTTGACGTTGCGATTTTCCACCGTCGAGAGGTGCGGCATACAATGTGTCAGTCACTTTGATGACAAGAAAGACTGCAACAATAGTAAACATGAAACCACAGCAAACTGACGCGAACTTGTTCAACATGTTACGAGCCCCGGTTTGCAGCGCGGCGCAAAGCGCCAGAAACAAGCTGCCGGTTGGAATCCGGATGATTGTTGAACTCGAACAGCAGGCGAACAGCTGATTTAGAGCGTATCGGGGTTGTTAAGCCGGTGCCCAAAGAGTCCCCAATAGAGACTACCAATCGTTGCAGAAACGCCGCGTCGTTCACCAGCGGGGCGTGATGTTGTTTTGCTGCAATAGCCACGGCACAGTAGAGCGTAATCGGTTCCCCAAGAATGCAATATTCGTTGTTGTTTTGTGCCCAAGGTATGTCCGAATCGAGTAAACGCAGAGCCTCGGTCAACACATCGATGTCGCGTTGATAAAGCGCGGTTTCGTCTCTGACGATATCAGCGATTGTTTGGTAGGTCTGGTTGCTCAATTTTGCGTCGAGCACGTATCGGGCTTTCCAAGTTAACGCCAGCAAGATGGCGAGGACGTAACCGAGAAACACCCACTTCCAATTAAGCTTAATCATGTCCATTCGCTTCACGGTCGCGTTCGAAAATATTGGAAATGGTTTCTAGAAAACGCGCCCGATGCTGGTGCTGAGAAAACGTATGGTCGGCGTCTTCAACGGCATCGATTATTAGTTTTCCCGCTGAAATAAGATTTGTCCCAGTGAGCCGAGACTCTCTACGGAGCAGTTCTAGGCCAGGATCGCGTGTGGAGAATATAAAGTGCAACAGCGTATTGTTTGAGTCGACAGTGAGTAGTTGTTGGCCCAAATTGGTAGGTCCAGTGAGACCGATTCGATCGCCAATTGAATACGAAATGGAGCGTACGATCTTGAGGCACCGACGAAGCGCATAGCCGAAAATGGCCCGGTAATTGGCTTTGCCAGTCAAGAGTCGAATCCAACTCTTGCTCGAACGCGAAGCGTGCGAATAGTAACTGTCTTGAACCTCCTTGCCTTGTCCGCTTCCTAATCGGTAGGGGAGGCCAGGTTCCCAAAAAAACGTCAATGGGTTTATGACGATAACGCGTTCGATTACGTCCGGCTCTGCTTGGACTGCGGTCATGAGTGTGTTGTACGCGCCGCTACAAAGTCCAGCAATATTTGCTGTACGAAAACCCCATCGTTTCATTGAGTATTCGATCGTTGATTGTATCGAATCAAACGCAATGTCGACGTAAGGTTCGTTATCGGACTCGGCGAGGCCGACTACGCTTTCGCCGAGGTTAGGTAAATCGAAACGGAATGTGTCAACGCCATGACTCGCCAGGTTCCGCGCCAATTCCGCGTATATCCTATTTGGTCCCATGCTGTGGACCGAGCCTGCGTTGGCAATGAGCAGGATCGTATTCTTGCGCCCTGCGTCATTCGCTCTGCAGTAAACACCGGCAAGGGAGCGGTCAGCATCCCAGACAAGCGATTCAGAATACTCCGTTGCCGAATATTGTTGTAGCTCATTATCGACTGGGTTCACGAAACGTGTTTGGCTATCAAATGACTCGTTACACCACGTGACAATGTGACTTATCGTGGTTTCAGGGATTTGGCTATAGTGGGGTTCGAGAAGCATTTCATCGTATTCAGCGGGCGTTTGATATACCGTCTCGGCGGAGCTTTCGTTGTCTCCGAGATTGATGACTAATAGCCGTTCAGGCTGTGTCATCGGGCCGCCGTCGCTATCCATTTTTCTTAGATCATCAAGCAAGTCATTGGAGTACACGAACCCACCGCATTCGATCGCGTCAGGTAATAATTGGGGATATCCCGACATGCGCGATAGCGCCTTTAATTCCCGAGCATAGAACTTCGCGCTCTTACAGGGTGCCCACTCAATCAAGGAAGCTTGCGTTAGACCTTCGATTGCTGCGCGCGCCAGTAAGGTGCTGATGCGAAAGCCCACAAGGCAGATGTGAGTGATGCCAGGCATTGCCTCTAAAGCACTGATTTGGCATCGAATATCAGCGATCCAAGCATTGACTTGCTGGTCGAACACACCGGGTCCCGTTGAGTTTCCAGTACCGCGGTATTCAAATCGAGCCACCGCGAAGCCCGCAGTAGCGAGGCTATCTGCGAGTACACGAAATGAACGAAAGGTATGTACGTGTTCATGACCCAACGGTGGACAAATAATGAATCCGGCACTACGGATCTCGCCGGATGCCGGGTAGTGCAGCATTGTTGCTAAGTGCTGATCGCCGGATGGCAGCCAATAGATATCCTTGTTAACGGCAGAGCGGTGGATAGCAGCGGTCACTGGAAGTCGATCCCCGCAGGTAAATTCAGTGCCGTGAGCATGCCACGTAAGGGGTCGGTATTGCCGGAAATACGAGTCGCTCGTACCGTTTTCTTCGTATTTGGCGCGAGGTGAAAGTAATTATCCGAAAATTCGAAGCCGTCCGCGTCCAAGACCAAATCTTGCAGGAATGTGTCGGACGTAATACTCACTTCCACCTCGCCATTACTGCGTGTAACTAAGACGTCAACCTGCGCATCCGCGGCCGGCGCAAGCGTGCGATCTTTGGGAAAGAACGCATCGGTTTGGATTTCACCATAGTTATCGACATAGGTGGCCACCACAACATTGTGTGCTAATGCGCCGAATCGGTATGCGTACGTTGTATCAAGAAAGTACCCGATCGCCTCATCGATCGAATAAGACCGCTGCGACGCCGGATCTAGTGCGATCTCAATCTCGGCTGTTGCCAAAGGGATCTTCGAATTACGCAGCACGGCAACATGTAGGACGCCATTCATAGCAGTGTGTGCATCGTTAATGACTTGTGCGGCCAACCCGTCGAGCCCTCGGTCCAGAAGCGACACGGTTTGAGCGTGCCAAGCCCGACGCAAATAATAACTGGTCGGCTTGCGGCTGCCATCGGTGGCGACGAATCCCCAGCCGGCGCCCGGCACAATATCCATCATGTTCCAGACTATTCCACCGCTACATGCGGATGACGGTTCCCGCCACAATGGGAATGTGCGCCGCATGACTTCGCCGGCGACGGTCGTTGCGCGCGCCACATAGGTCGCATTATCTGCAAATCGATAATTGATAGCGTCGCGGCCAAAAAAATCGACGAGATAGTGATCGCTCACATCCTGGAAATCCCAATCGGTGGCCGCATCGCGCGGCACGCCGGCTTTCCATTCGAGCGATAGCGTATCCGGCTGCTCTGAACCAAAATGCTGCCGTAAGAACGGCTTCGACGGAAGATTCGAAAAGCCCAGGCATTCGCTCGTGAATAGAATGCCTGCCGTGGCGGCATCGGCAATCGGCCGTCGATACGCGCCAACGCCAAAGTAATGGCTGACGCCGTTGCGATTATGAAACGGCAGCGCACCACCGGTCGGTGATGCAGCAACATAGGCGCAGTCAGCTGCGTCGGTCGCGATTAACGCTGGGATTAACTCGTAGAAGAGGTTGCTCTGATAATCCTCTGCGGTACGCCCAAACATGGCCGCTTGTTGTTCAACTTCGCTATTGCCACAAAAAATTGCCAAACAGGCATGTTGCGAAAGCCGCCGAATTTGTTGTTGACACTCTTTGGTGACGTTATCGCGAAACGCCTCATCGTCGATCGGGTAGTCCATGTTGGCAAACATGAAGTCTTGCCAAACCAGGATGCCCAGCTCGTCACAAAGTTCGTAAAAGTCGTCACTTTCATACGTCATTGTGCCGCCGACTCGAATCATGTTGGCGCCGATATCTGCTGCAATAGACAGAATTTGCCGAAGCTTGTCTCGGTCCGCTCCCAGCGAGTAGATGTCGGCCGTGGTCCAGCACGCGCCGCGGCAGAATACGTCTTGTCCATTCACTGAGAAGCCGACGTTGGATTCAGTCTGTTCCCAATCAATCGAACGAAAGCCTAAACGACCCGACTTAAGAACTTGTTCATCGTTGTCACGAGTGGTGACGGAAACTCGGTAATCGTGTAACACCGGTAGGCCGTGTGTATGTGGAAACCATTGTTCAACAACCGGTAGTTTCAATGTGCCGGAGAATTTGATGTCGTTTCCAGATGCATCAACATCGAGCGCAATAGTCTTCTTACCGACCGTAATTGAAGCACTCTGGATCGGGACGCTAGATTGGAGGTTTGTATCGACAGTGACCACGCCGTCACTGCCGTCCAATGACGCCAGGACGCGGCAAGAGTGCAGGGCGGTCTCGCCTTGAACGAAGTCGATCGGTCGCCACGGCCCGATTGCCCGCGCTTTCGGCGTCCAGCCGGGGATGCGTCCTAGCAACGTGGTGCGAAACCAGCGCAGGCGTTGGTGATCGACTAAATTGGTCTTCCATTTCGGCCGTGGGCGGCGGGCTTTGAGCGCGTGACTGACACTGCGAAACGCGATGCTCAGCACATTGTGCTCTTGCAAGTGTTGGCCAACGTTGACGGCGTGATTCACGAACATGTTTTCGGAGCTCAAAATCAGTTCGTCGTTCAACCAGACTTCGGCAAGAGTCGCTAGGCCGTGTAATCGTAGTATGGATATTGGATGGTCAAGATCTGCCGAGAACTCACATTGGTACCACCAATCGAACTCATCAGCATCGTCGTAATCGATGTCGGCAGATCGCAGCGCAGGCACAACCAAGGCCGCGCCATCGATTTTTAATAGAGGCTCCGTAGCTGCCAATAGGGCTGGCCGTTCATATTCGTCGGGTTCGGCTTTGTAGAGCCGCCAGTTGAGACTGGAGAGCAGCATTGGCGTACTAGAGGTACTTACCAGCAACGTCGGACGTGCCATTCTCCCAGAGTTCCGACATCTGCGCCAATGGTGCTAGATCGAGGTCCTTCTTGCGGGCAATTGCGCGCGCAAGCTTAAATTGGAACGTCTTCGCCGTTGCTGAGATCTGATTAAAGCACTCGATCGCTCGGTCCAAACCGCTTTCGCCTTGATCCGTTAACCACTTCAAATAGGTTTCGACGAGCTCAAAGCACGCACCGTATTGGCGGAGCGTGGCAAAAGAGTATAGGTGGAATGTATCGATGGGTTCTGATTTGAGCCATTCCAGGTCTGTCTCGAACCGCGATTGAAAGGTGTTGAACGGGTTGGTTGAAGGAAGCATTGCGAGCTCACGCCGAAGTGCCTGAATCGATTGCTCGAGCAGCGTGCGGGTGACGATATCCTCGGGACGTTTATGAAGCTTCATGAGCTCAATGTACGGTGGCAGCATGCGGTCGTGTACCAGACCGTCAAGCTGAAAAATGTTGCCGAACTCCTCCCCGCCAAGATGGTAATAGCCTTGCCCATGGAAGTAGCCCATGTGCCGATTGGCGACATCGATTTCATTCACTGCAACCGTCGATTTGACGTGTGCGATGTTGTAGGCGCTGCCTTGCGTGTCGGGCAAGTAAAACGAGTCGAGCTCAACCAAGATCGGCCGGCCTGCCTCAACTTGTCGCTCGACGTGCTCTGCCAGCGATAGCCAAGGGTTTAGCTCTTGGATTTCCATTCCGTACATTTCCAAGAGATCGCTATGCGCGAATTTGAAGAACGTCCATTGGTCGACTTCAAAGTCGACTGAGAGAGTGATGGGCAGTGCGGCGACCGGTTCGAAGCCGAGAGAGTGGATCAACTCGATGAGCACATCCATATAGCAATTGGTTTCTGCCCAACACCGATCCGGCCCATGAATAGCGTGGCGCTCATAGGTAGCGGGATCGAGTGACACCAGAGATTTCATTGCGTTGCGGGCGCCTACTTACCTCTGTAGGCGATCTGCATCGTAGCGTTGTGGCCGCGAATCCGGTCGTTGTTGACCATCAATGAGGCGCCATAGGCGTCGCGTAGATGCCGCGACAAGCTCTTCGAGCTGTCGTTCTTGTAGCCGGAGATACCAACGATTTGCAGCGCTTTGCCAACGATGTCCACGACCATTTCGGAACAGCGCACCTTCACGTTGTTGATCTTGATGGCAAAACCGAAATTCTCAAAGGCATCGTCATTGCCCGCATCCAGCAGCCGCTGATACTCATCAATGGCCTCGTATAGGCCGCTGCGCATGCTGAACAAGAGCTCATTCACTTCCGATAGTCGTAACGCACTAACCGGAGGAGCGTTTGGGTTTTTACGTGCTGCTTCGCGCACGGTTTTGCGCGCGACTTCTACGGCGCTTGCCGCGATGCCGGTCCAGAGCGAGCCCCAGGTCAAATGTGATACTGGGTGCATGCTCTTACCGAGTACTTCAGCATACGGAGTGGTCATTACCTGGCGAACATCACCGGACGAGGTCAATACAAAACCGCTGCTGCAGGTAGCCCGAAAGCCAAGTGTGTCCCAACCCGCAATTTGTTCAAGTTCGCGGTCTTCTGTTTTGACCAAAACAACCGACTGATCGTTGTCTGGCGCATCTTCACTGCTTCGACAGGTGACCATGATCGCGTCCGAAGACTTTGCATAGGAAATGACCGGTGCTTTCTTAGTGAGCGTAAATCGGTCACCGTCTTTGACGACCGCACAAATACTCGAGCGAACGTCGCCGCCCACACCGATTTCGGTAGTCGCCGAAGCGAGCAGCAATTGCTTATCGGAAATCTCGCGCATGTAGTTGACAAAAAACTCGTCGTCACTGGCGTGATCCACGATGCAAGCAATCTGAATTTGATGCATTGCAAAAATCATGGCGACGGACGCGTCATACTGCGACAAGGATTCACAAAGCCGGCAGACTTCGGTAATAGTCAAGCCATCGCCACCAAATTGACTGGGGATGTACACGCTAAGAAAACCATGCTTCTTTAAAGCGTCAAACGCTTCGCTCGGAAATCGGGCGTCGCGGTCAGCGTCCGCCGCGTGCGCAGCAATGGTGGACTCGCCGATCTCATCGATGATCTTCAGTAGATCATCCAGTGAACGGGCTTTGCGAATTTCGGCAGTATTGGCGTTCATCATTGAATCCTATTAATTCGTATTTCGTCGAATTATTCGTCGAGTAAAGTCTGTATTGCGGTGGCGAGTGCTTGCACGCTTTGGAAAGTCGCACGAGACAGCATGTTGTCGTCGAACTCCACATCGAAGTGATCTTCGATCGCTAGCATAACGTTTACGGTCGTTAGCGACGTAAGGCCGGCGTCAAACAGGTTCCCGTCGTCAGCAATGGTATCGATTTCCACCGGCAACTTGCCGTGTTCCGAGAGAATTTGCCGAACGTCTTTTTCTAACATCGTGATTCCTATTTCCTGCCGTGCGCGATTTCAGCCCGCTATTATGGTGGCACAAACCCTTGTTTCTCAAGCATAACCCGGCAATCTTTGCTGTTTTCCGGTGTGGTTCACAGTTTCTCTTGTGACTCGAGTCGCAGCCATAATTCAGTCTGCTGACAATCTTAGGCGCTAAAAACTTTTGTTTTGATGGCCTTGCGGTCGTACTTGCCGTTTGGCGTTTGCGGGAAATCGGTGTCGTCGAAGACAATCCGGGTCGGCAACATATAGGCGGGTACGTGTTGTCGTAAGGCCTCGTGAATTGACTTAATATCTTGATCACCGATCGGCTTGATCATCGCGCCGATTTCACTGTCGTCGGGCACCTCGGCATCGTGAAAGACGACCACACCTTCCTCAACACCATCTAACGACACCAACGCCGCCTCAATCTCGCCGAGTTCGATGCGTTGGCCAAGAAACTTAATTTGACTATCGACTCGTCCAACAAACAGAAAGTCACCGTGGCTATCGATCTCGACCAGATCTCCTGTGCAATACAGCGGGTCGTGATAAACCGAATGCAGCGGGTTTTGAATAAACGCTGCTGACGTTTTCTCTTCGTCGCCGAGATAGCCATAAGCAACCGACGTGCCGCGCACCAACAACTCGCCGCGCGCGCCGGCGGACTTGCTCAAACTGCCATCCTCGCTACGCACAAACATCTCCATATTACGACGGCTCTTGCCGATGGGGATCACCAGGCAGTCTGGATCGGGGACTTCTCGGATCACATGCCAACTGCAGTCGACAGTAATTTCGGTAGGACCGTACATATTGGTAAACTGGATATGCGGGTATAGCTCCATCCAAACTCGCAAAACATCCGGATGCAGCACTTCGCCGGCGCAGATCAAATGGCGCAGCTTCTTGAATCCATCCGCCTTTAGGCGGCGCGATCTCGACAACATTGCCAGTACCGACGGCACGCAAAAGAAGGTCGTGATGTGACGGTTTTCAATCCACTTGATCAGCGATGGAAGGATTGCGTTGACGGCGTCATCAACAAGGTGCAACTCGGCGCCGGTCTTGAATGCGGTATACAGATCAAAGGTCGAGTTATCGAAATATAACGGTGCGTGGTTCGCAATCACGTCCTGATCGGTGAGTTCGTATTCATCAACGCACCAATCGATGTAGTCGATGATGGCTTTGTGCGGAATCATCACACCTTTCGGAACACCTGTGCTGCCCGATGTGAACAACACATAAGCAATATCGATTGACAGATTCTGATAGTCCGGTTCGCTTGTATCTCCGACTTTGTGTTCGTCGATGACAAACAACGGCGGACGGTCCGCTTCAGGTAGTAACGCTTCGCACTCGGCCTTACTGTTCTTGTCGACGATCAACAACGGTGCATTGATGGTCTTGAGTATGGCAGCCGCACGTTGGCCAGGTGATTTGACATCGATCGGAACGTAAGCACAATCCGACTTCAGGATCGACAATATCGACAAGATGGAGTTCGTGCCCTTCGTCATAAAGAACGGAACGAAAGAGCCGCGCGCAACGCCATTCTCGCGCATGGCGTTGGCAACCGAATTCGAGAATGCATCGGCGTCTGCAAAAGTCACCGAAACGTCCGCGCAATTGATCGCGTTCTTATCTGGAAAACGACGTGCGGACGCCGTGAAGTATTGCTGCACAAGGTGTGTCATGATTGTTTTATCGATTTGGGCGAGATTGCGAGACGGAGGTCGATTCTACGTTGCTTGCAACTCCGGTAACAGAACCTAGTTAACGTTTCCTTTTGAGACGTCCGCACATTTTTGCCTCATGACAACACTTAATACTACCGATGGGCCAATCGTGCTCGCGCATGCGGATACCAGGTCCGGTCTATGCGTTACACGATCCCTAGTCGCGGCCGGCTATGACATCCATCTGGCGGTTACTGATACAGGTCATTTTGTATGCCGATCTCGGTTCGCTAGGAGGCGTTTTAGCAAAGTAGCTGATCCTAGAGTTGAACCGGACGAATTCGTCACTGACATCGCAGAACTTTGTGTCGAGCTCAATGCGGCTGCCGTCATACCGGTTACCGACCCGGCTCTTTCGTTGCTGGCGGTTCAGCGCCAGTCGATACCGGAGGGTGTAGCCGTTTTTGCGGCAAACCCAGCGGCGGTCAAGGCGGTGTTAGACAAGGATGAAACCGTCGAGCTGGCTGAGCGGCTCGAAGTACCTTATCCGAAAACTATTAATCCGGAGACCGCTGATGAGCTGCTGAAGAGCGCCGGGGACCTGCGTTACCCATTAATATTGAAACGCAAAAGCCAACAGGAAATTTTGCCCGAAGCGGTGTCAAATTTTACGGTACATGTAGTCAACAATACTCGTGAGTTGGAGGAATTTACGGCCTGGTTGGCGAAGTCGGACGTGGTTCCTCAGGTGCAAGAGTTTGTGGACGGTGTGCATCATAATTTGTGCTGTTTTGCAGCTGGGGGCGAGGTCGTCGCCGTACACGAATATGCGTCTCTTCGTACCGGAAAACATGAGGGGATCTTGCGTGAAAACCGACCTGTCGGAATGGCGCGGCTGGACTACGCAAGGCGGATGTTGCGTTCGTTGAATTGGGACGGCGTTGCATTCGTGTCGTTTGTTACGAATGAGGACACGAACGAAGATTGGTTCCTGGAGATCAACGGTCGTTTCTGGGCGTCGGTGCAGGGGTCGGTGAATATGGGCTGGGATTTCCCGCGCTGGGTAGTGGATTATTTTCAGCGTGGTGACGAGCCCCACGTTCCTGAGATTCCAGCCGAGCCGCTCATGACCTGTTATCACACTGCAGATCTAGAATTCCTAATCGAGCATGCACGCGGCAATTTGCCGTACGACAAAATCGGCGACACGTCAGTGCCCGCTTCAATATGGAATTATCTGCGAGCATTTGGGCCGGGCTACCAATCGGACGTCTTCCGTTGGGATGACCCGATGCCAGCGATTGCGGATCACGGTCGGCTCGTGAAACGGTATTTCAAAGGTGCGTTGCGGCGACTCACAGGCGGCTGAGGTTCTGTCAAGTACCCGTCGGTGTTTTTTACATTCGGTATTATTCGGTTAAATGTAAAAATTCATAAGCTATTGTTTTTTAAACGAATATCGATTTTGGCATAGTGCTTGCAGCCTGGTTTGTATCTGGAATCCAACGCTTGGGATATCTGATGAAAATTTGGGCAAAAACATCACTGTCAGTAGTGATCATGTTGTTATCGCTGTCATACAGCGAGAACGCGTTCTCTTTGGAAGTCGATCTAAATATCGATTTCCGCAACGGTGGCGCTTGGGGTAACCAAGGCGCAATGCAAACATGGGGCGGAATCACCGTTTACTCGCAAGGCGGCCGGCTCCATCGCGATAACCGCGGCGGTTTCGGCGTCAGCGGTTCGGGCAACGAAGGGGTGCAAATTCGAAACGGCCTGATCGTGGACTTTGACGACGATTACTACGAATCCCGCGGCGCAATTTCCGGGATCTTAATCGGCAATCTATTCGATAACTCACTAAACGGCGGCGGCTCGTCAGGTGGCTGGGTTACGGTTTTTCTAGCCGACGGTGGGTCTTTCAATCTGAAATTCGGTCAATCCCAGGCTGATCGCAGTGGCGAAGTCTTGTTGGATCTTGGCGGTGCTTACCAGGTGGAGCGGTTCGTGTTTCATTCGAGCGGTATGAATGGCCATGAGTACTCTGTCGTCGGTTTCGTATCGGTACCTGAGCCCGGAACATTGGCGCTGTTCGGCGCAGGCCTGTTGCTAGCAGGTGCGGCGCGCCGTCGACGCAAGCTCAGCTAAGGCCCGCTCGGCGGCCGAATTCATCAACCCGTGCTAGCGGGCGCGTGCGTTTCGTGGCGCTGAGCCGGCGGATTTCGTCGAAGATCTTTACATTCCTCGGCCAAGTGATGATCGATGATGTTGGAATGTATAGTAAAAACAGTCACTTAAGAACTTGGCACGGTGGTTGCATTACTTAGAGCAAACTAATGCAATCCAGTTGGGAATATCCAATGAAGCAGTTCGCAAAATTACTGACGATTACCACCACTGCGGTGCTTGCGCTGGCCATGAGCCCAGATGCAGCGGCTCTCGATGTTGAGCTCGACATTGATTTCCGCGATGGCGGTGCTTGGGGTAGTTCAGGGCGCTGGCAGTCGACCGATGGAGTTACCGTCCGATCTCGAGGCGGCCGTCTGTATCGCGATAACCGCGACGGTTTCGGCATTCGGGGTGGCGAACACGACGAAATTGACCGCCACGAGCGGTTGATCGTGGATTTCAGCCGAGGCTACTACGAGAACCACGGCGCCATCACGGCTATTTTGATCACCGATCTGTTCGACAGCCCAGATGGTGGTTCGACCGGGGAGTCAGGTTGGGTACGGGTATTTCTGACCAATGGAGAGTCGTTCCGACTCGACTTTAACCAGCAGAGCGACGATCCGAATGGCGAGCTCTTGGTCCAGCTAGGCGGTGCTTATGAAGTAGCGCGGTTTGTGTTCCATGCCAGCGGTATGCGCGGACACGAGTACTCAGTCGCTGGATTTGTGTCGGTGCCAGAGCCTACGACGCTCGCACTGTTCGGGTCTGGACTATTGTTGGCAGGTCTTGCGAGACGGCGGCGAAAAACGGCCGGTTGACGCAATCACAATCAATAAAAAAGCCCGCTTCAAGCGGGCTTTTTTTTGTGCAGCTTCTGCGAACTAGGCTTGCGCGAGCGTGTAATTCTCTCGGCCCATCTGTCCGAGCAGGTTGATCTGAGTCTCCAAAAAGTCGACATGTTCTTCTTCAGATTGAAGGATCTCGTTGAATAAATCGCGGCTGACGAAGTCTCTTTGGTTTTCGCAATATTCAATCGCGTCTTGCAAATCGGGCAGGGCGTCCATCTCCAAAGCTAGATCGCATTCAAGAATCTCTTTTACGTTCTCGCCAATACGCAGTCGCCCCAAGTCTTGGAGATTGGGTAATCCCTCGAGAAATAGAATGCGCTCGATAACCTGGTCGGCGTGTTTCATTTCGTCAATGGACTCTTCGTATTCTTTGTCGCCGAGCGTATTCAGCCCCCAATCTTTTAACATTCTTGAATGCAAAAAATATTGGTTGATCGCTGTGAGTTCATTCTTCAGCACGCGATTAAGATGCTCAATAACTTTAGCATCGCCTTTCATTGCTAAACTCCGTGTTTCTGTTGGGATGATTCAGCGAATAGTAGCGGCGAAAAACGGCGATACAAGCAACTCTGATTTAACGAAAATCATTCGCAGTCGCAACAACTTACGTGGCCCAGACGGGCCATCAAAATCGACTTGGAATCGGTCTAGACGCTTGCCGGGCGATAGAGTTTTGGCGCAGGGAATTTGCGCAAATCGCTCGGACTCTGTCGTTCGCGGTGTTCGCGAAGAATCTCGGCTGCATGGTCTTTGCAGGAGCCGCAGTTGGTGGCAACGCCCAGAGTAGACTGCAATTGCCACAAGTTACGCACACCGTTGTCTGCGGCTTCGCGCACTTGTTTCTCAGTAACGGCGTTGCAGATACAGACGTACATAAATCAATAACTTACGAGCGAAGTGAGATTTGATCGCAAATGCGAACGATTGTCAATAACATTACGTTTAATCGCCGCAACAAACGGAGACGGCAGCACACATTCGGCGGGCACGGGACTGAGAGTCAATCGGCGCTTGCCGCTGTGACCCAAACCCTCCCAACCGATCTCGGCACGTGGCAACATGACCGCCTGCAGCTGTGTTCCTAAGGGAAAGCATGACGGACAAAACGCGTAGGCTCTTGATCGTTGAAGATGATCCCGGGCTTCTCAATCAGCTCAAATGGTGTTTTGAAGGCTATGACGTCTTCACCGCAACCGATCGCAGCTCAGCTATCGCTGAGCTACGTCGACACGAGCCACAAGTGGTGCTGCAGGACCTAGGTCTACCGCCACAACCGGAGGGCGTCGAGGAGGGACTCGCGACGCTCAGTGAGACGTTGAAGTTGGCATCGGCTACCAAAGTCATCGTGGTGACCGGCAACGGCGATCAAGAGAATGCGCTGACGGCAATCAGCCAAGGCGCCTATGACTTTTACGAAAAGCCGGTCGATACCGACACGCTTAAGCTATTGGTCGATCGGGCGTTCAATATCGCCGACCTCGAGTCGGAAAATCGCAGACTGCAAAATCAGGTAAGTGATTCGCCGCTGGACGGCATTGTCGCCGCCAGTGAAGGCATGTTGGCGGTTTGCCGAATGATCGAGAAGGTCGCACCGACCGACGTGACCGCATTGCTGCTCGGCGAGAGTGGTACCGGTAAGGAACTGCTGGCCCGAGCGTTGCATCGGTTGAGTCCACGTGCCGACAAAAATTTTGTGGCCATTAACTGTGCGGCTATTCCTGAAAACTTGTTGGAATCGGAATTATTCGGCCATGAAAAGGGCGCTTTCACCGGCGCGCACAAACAGAATCTTGGCAAAGTCGAATTGGCGAACGGCGGAACGCTATTCCTCGACGAGATTGGCGATATGCCGATGGCGTTGCAGGCCAAGATGCTGCGCTTCTTACAGGAGCGCGTTATCGAGCGCGTTGGTGGCCGTGAGGAAATTTCGGTGGACGTGCGCGTTGTATGTGCGACGAACCAAAATCCAGAATCATTGATTTCGGAAGGTGCGTTTCGTGAAGATCTGTATTACCGCGTCAGCGAAATTACTGTCAATATCCCGCCCTATCGCGACCGCGAAGAAGGCCGCTTGATTCTTGCGCGGACGCTCTTGCAAAAGTACAACCAACAGCAGGGACGTTCTCTGAACGGTTTTTCCGACGATGCAGTCGCTGCCATTGAGGCATATAGCTGGCCCGGCAACGTTCGCGAGCTCGAGAACAAAATCAAGGGCGCGGTCATTATGGCCGATGGCAAGTTAGTGTCCGCCGACGATCTTGGTCTGTCGGGCGACGATGCCGAACAAGAAACCCTCAATCTACGTGAAGTTCGCCAACACGCAGAATCGAAGGCGATACGCATTGCCTTGACGAAGAGCTACGGCAATATTTCCAAAGCGGCAGAGCTCCTCGGTGTAACCCGGCCGACTCTGTACGATTTGCTTAACAAATACGGCTTGAGCGCCGAAGGTTATTCCAAGAAAGCCAACGTGTCCTAGTCGGATTCGATGTTTGCATCCGCTTCGGTCCTAGGGGGTGCTGGTGCAAAGTAGCCGACCGCGAGCAACATCCCACCCACGCCGAGGAACGATACGATTCGGGCCACCGTTCCGGTGTTTCCTAGGTCAACCAGGAATAGTTTCGCCACCACCAACGCCATTAACGCCGCGCCGACCATCCAAATCGTACGCTGTTGGCGCCGCGCGCCGAAGACCATGCCAGTCAGGCCGAGAATCGCCCAGTAAATCGATAGCGATGCCTGCACATAGACAGAGGACGCGAGTGCCGACGCGGTCCACGCGACCTCAGCCAGGAAATGCACAGCACGCACCACAGCAATGGTCGACAAGATAAACGCAACCACGGCAATGCCGTAGCGGGAGAGCTGCTCGTCGACCCGCAGCCACGGATCAACTCGGTCGCCGCGAAAGACAAACAGCAGCGCACCGATGGCCGCGATGGTCAATATGTCGAACGGGTTGAGCACTGGCAAGTAGGGCATCGGGGCAGGGTCGCCCGGAACATTGAGTGCAGATATTAGTAGCGCGATCAGACCCAGGCCTGTGAGGGTCACGGCATTGGCATCGTATGCGATAGCTTCGGTTCGCAACGGCCAATCGATGCGACGTTTTGCGATAATGGACAGCACACCTAACAAGAACGCTAATGTGATCGTGCCGGTTGCGACCCACACGTCCGAGAAACCCCATTCATGGATGCGCCAGCCGATTTCGTGAATCAGTGTCGCGCTAAAGAACAATGCGCCCGCGTAATGCCAGATCTGGCCGGCGCGAGACGAATCGGCCAAACGAAGGATGAACAAGTGCGCTGCTACCGCGATTAGCCAAACCAGCGTGCCGGTGGCCGTGTAGAGGTGTCCGACCGCCAATAAGAACCACACTGCGAGAATCGGCAGCAGCGGTAATAACGCGTAGGCGTGAATTTGTAAGGCGGACCATGCGAGCCGCGCGGCCGCGTACGCCATCCCAGCGAACGTCACCGAAAAGAACAGCAGATAAGCGTGCGGTGCGTACTGAGGCGCAATGCGATCATCGAGTTCGACTACGCCGACGCCTAGCCAAAAGAGTGTGCCGAGCAATAGCAGCGCGGTGGCAGCGAGTCGATTCCAGGGCTGGCCATCCGGTTGACCGTGAAACCGATAGCCGGACCACAAACTTAGCGATGCGATGACCAGGCCGGACAGCACATTACCGTTGAGAATCGGCATCCCCAATTTGTGCGTCCAGCCGGCCGCGACGTAAGCGATCGCGCTACCGAACAACAACACGATGCCGGTGACTTGCGACAATAAGCGAGTTTGGCGCAGACCCAGCCACACCAAGGCGGCACCTTCCAATGCCCACGCAACAGCGGTCCACCGGTCGTCAAGTGCAAGCGGGATCGCAATAGTGATGAAAGCAACGGCAATCACCAAATACGATTCGATCAGGGTGCGCATACGCGAACGGTCAAATCGAACCAGTCCATAAGCGGTGGCGGAATACACGGCCGCTAGCACCACAGCGCTGATCGCAAGACGAGTCTGCTGACCTTCCAGCAGTGCCGACTGCAACGCGAAGACTACAGCCGGTAAGCCAAAGACCAGCGTGCCGTCCACCCAACCACGCAGTTGCGGCGGCTGTCGAGTGGCAAACAAAATGGCGATCGCGTGATAGAACAAGAAAAACGCAATTAGGAAGGGCTCGACCGTCGCGAAGTAGGGTGGCGCGTAGTATTCATACCCCCACATCGCCCCAACGCCGAAGGTAAAGACGAAGCTAACGATATTCAGCAGACGCCAGGTCTTGTTCCAGGCGATGAACAGTACGGCGACGTTGAGGACCAAATAGTAGCCGAACAGTGCGATGTGATTGCCGCTGCCCGTCGACACCAGGATCGGGGCGAGAAAACCACCGACAGTGCCGAGCAACGCTAGCGGATGCGCATCCTGGCGCACGGCCAGCCAACCGGTGATGGCGGTCAACGCGATCAACAAGGCGAACGCGGTCATCGACGGTAAGATTGGATGCAGTCGAAACGCTGCGAAGATGGTTAGGTACAGGGCGCCGATAGCACCACCTTGCAAGCTGAGCGCGTAGACACGCATCGTGCTACGTAGTCGCCATCCGAATGCAAACACGCCGACGGCAACGATGGCGATCAACAAATACCGCGCCTCGATCGATAGCATCACGATTTGCCGATCGACCGCATACTTGAGCAAAAACGCAACGCCAAAAAACAGCACCAGTACGCCGACTTTGACGGGTACATTGCCGGTCGTCAGCCATTGTTTTGCGGCTGCAATGCCTTTCTCGAAGAGGTCTGGTTCGGCGGGCTTCTGAGCCGCGGCAGTGGTGTGCGGTGACGGTGTCTTGATTGCCTGTGCGGCGCGGGCACGATAAGCGCGGGCAGGTGCTGCGTCAGGTTCGGGATCAGCAGCGAGTGTTTCCGTAGCCGGAGATTTTTCCGGTTTCTGTTCGCCCTGGTCGGCGGCATCGGCTCCTGTCAGCGATTCCTTTGACGGCGCTTTTGGCGGCCTCGGGTTTACCGTGGCGAGTCCACGGGTGAGATCTTGGTTGAGTTCGTCTAGTTTTCGAGAAAGTTCCACCTGGCGAGTAATGATCCAGGTGATGATGGCGCCGAAAACGAAGCCGGCAAAGACGTCGGCGCCGGATGCCAGAATCGCACCCAACCAACCACCACCGAAGATTACGACGAACTGCATGGCAAACCTCCATTGACACGGAGAGACAGTAAGTTGTTGTAGCCGTTAATTTACCGCGTCTTAAATTGATCGGGATTTAGATCGTGCCGCGCCAACAATTTGTAGAAATCGGTACGGTTGCGCTTCGCCAGGCGAGCCGCCTGACTAACATTGCCCATCGTGATCTGCAAAATCTGCGAGAGATAATTGCGCGTGAACTCGTCGCGTGCGTCACTGAATGAGGCGAGTTTGCCGCCGTGTTCGCCTAACGATTGCTGCACCAACTCGCCGCTGATGACCGGGGAGCGTGATAACGCGACATTTTGCCGCACGACATTGAAGAGCTGACGAATGTTCCCCGGCCACTCTGCAGTCACCAGCATCTCGACCGCTTCGGGCGCATACACTTTGCGCTCTTGTCCGGCTTCACGGGCAATGTTCTGCAAGAAGCTCGCAACTAGCAATGGGATATCTTCACGACGCGCATCCAGCGTCGGCAAATTGATATTGACGACGTTTAGCCGGTAATACAGGTCTTCGCGAAAAAGACTTTCCTTCATGAGCTCCTGAAGGTCGCGGTGAGTCGCCGAGATTACGCGCACGTCAACGCTGATCGCTTCGGTGCTGCCGACCGGGCGCACCTGGTTTTCCTGCAAGACGCGCAGCAGTTTTACTTGCAGCCGCATCGGCATGTCACCGATCTCATCGAGCATCAGCGTGCCGCCTTCGGCAGCCTGAAATAAGCCTTTGTGGCTGCGAGTTGCGCCAGTAAACGCGCCTTTTTCGTGTCCGAACAGCTCCGACTCCAAAAGGTTTTCGGCCATCGCACTACAGTTGATCGCGACAAACGGGCTGCTCGAGCGTGGGCTCGCATGGTGAATCGCTTTCGCGAGCAGCTCTTTGCCGGTACCACTCTCGCCAGTGATTAATACGCGTGCATCCGTTGCTGCCACCATCTTGGCTTGCTGCAGAACCTCTTTCATGCCCTGGTTGCGGGTGATGATCTCCGCTGCCCAGTCTTCTTCGACATTGACGGAGCCGGAGACTTTCATCGCTTTTTCCACCGTCACCATGAGCTCGTCTTTGTCGATGGGTTTGGTCAAGAACCCGAACGCGCCGCTTTGCGTTGCGACGACCGCGTCGGGAATCGTGCCATGCGCGGTGATGATGACGACACGCAGGCCCGGCGACCGCGTCTGCAATTCTTTGAGAAGGCTGATGCCGTCCATCTTGTCCATGCGCAGGTCGGTGATGACCAGGTCTGGGCTAAAGCGGTTGAGCGTCGCTAGGGCCTTGTGAGCGCTTTCGACAGCCTCGACGTCGTAACCCTCGGCGCGCAGGCGAATACTGAGCAGGCGCAATAAACCCGGATCGTCATCGACGAGCAGAATTTTGCCCTTAGAAGGTGCATTGCTAGCAGCCATAAGTAGAGGTTATTGAGATTTTGCCAGCTCGGCAACCGGCAAACTTGAATTGAGCTATTGATCTTGCTCGCGAATTGACCGTTCGATTGACGTAATTGCGTCGAGTTTCCCTTCTGCGTCTTCAAGCTCTCGACGCAGTCGGCGATTTTCCGCCTCGACCGCCGCCAACCGCTGGTTGAGCGCTGCTTCCTGCGTTTGTGCCGCCCGCGAGGACGACGCGCGCAATCGGCGCGCTTCTGCATTGAGTACGATTTCCTGTTCGACCGATTCCAAGTGAATCGTCGCTAGTGCGGTTTCCGCTGTAGTCAGTAAAGCGGTTTGCGTTAGCAGCTCGCGCAGCAAGCTCTGGGCGAGTTCCGGGTTGTGCTCTACATGGCCTGGCGTCGCCAGTACCAGCGCGTAGCGTAGGTTGGTTTGCGGTCCTGGTGTCAGCGTCGAGCCGGACTCAGCATCGGCAAAGATCTCCGCCTGCGTCGCTGGGTCGCCGGAGACCAGGGCATACAGCTCATCGAGATACTGTTCGGCATCAGGTGCACCGAGGATGACCGGATCACCAGCGGAAGACGGCGACTTGCGCATCGAATCCATGAATTCTTGGGTTTGCGCGCAGCCGGTCAGAAAACCGGCCAGAACGATCGCGCTGGCCAGTCGAAAACGGCGATTTATTTTTCTGTAATTAGCCATTGGCTGCCATCTTCGGATGCGCCACCGCGCGATTCTGTGGAATGTCGATGCGGAAATGTGCCCCCGAAAACTCGTTCGAATCCACCAACTCCACCGACCCTTCATGTGCCTGGATACACTCCAGTACAACCGACAATCCAATCCCAGTTCCTGCGACTTGTCCACCTTGTTCGCGTCGGCCTTGGAAGAATGCCTCAAATATGCGCGGGCTTTCTTCTTCAGGAATTCCTGGTCCCGTATCACCAAACTCGATAATTAGACGGTTCGGCGTCATCTGAGCGCGAATCGTGATGTAGCCGCCTTTCGGTGTGAACTTGATCGCGTTGGACAACAGATTATCGACAACCGTACGGATCTTTTCGCGATCCGCGTTCACAATAATGTCGTCAACCTCGAGTTTTAGTTGGATATGGGCGGCCTTCAGCGCCAATCGTTGTGCTTTGGCCACCGAGACAATCAGCGTGCGGATCGGGAAGTCGCTCAGCGTGAGTACCTCTGTCTTCGTTTGCCAGGCACTAAAGCTCAGTAAGTTTTCAATGAGCTGCTGCAACTTGAGGCCATTGACACGCAGGATATCGGTAACCTCCCGTTGGGCTTTTTCCAGCGTGCCGACGGTGCCATCGAGCAATAACTCGGTGCCTTCGCGGATATTCGCTAACGGCGTTTTCAGTTCATGCGACATGTGGCGCAAAAACTTATTTTTCTCTTGCGCGAGCTCAAGCAGGCGGACGCGCAGCCACTCGAGTTGGCGACCGAGCCGTTCGAGATCGCGCGGGCCCTTAACTTCAATCGGTTTCGCAAAACCACTTTCACCCAGCTGATGAATCGCCGAGTCGAGTTGCCGGATGGGTCGTGCCACCAACAGGGTAAAGAACAGCACCATGATGAGCGTACCCGGAATCAGTGCGGCCACCTGCCACGCAGATATTTCCTGCGCGCGACGCGTGCTTTCCTGCAACTGCATTAGCTGACCGTCGACGTAGGCTGCCAGCAGAGTGGTCAATTCTGTTACGCGTAATCGCAATGGCGCGAACTCGGCAATCGCCAGGTCGGCCTGGTCGTTCTGTTCGCTGGAGTTTTCCAGCGTTACCACAATACGGCGTGCTGCTGCGGAGATGGTTTGTTGCCGCAACGTTACGCCGGCGAGCTCGGTCAGTTCTCGCATCTCAATTAGTGTGTTGTTGAACCGCCGCAGGTCTTCTTGCACCAACAGCAAACTGTCTGCGGTGCGGAGCACCTGGTGCTGCCGGGCGGTGCGCTCCAGTGAGCCGAGTTGCTCAACCACCAGACGATTATTCTCTGCTGACTGCACGCCGAGCGTTACCAGCCGCTCGCTTTGTTCGGCCAGTCGATCGAGATTGACCAAAGCCCAGATAACCGCCACCAGCAGTGGCAGGCCGACCAGGCCGAAACCGACCAGAATCAGACCGTTAAGAGATCTAGGGCGCGGAAATTTCATAGCCTCAGTTTAGCACCGAGAAGCAGGTTGCTAGTCCGCCCAATAGGCCGAGGGGTCGCGCGACGCGAGTCGGCGCTCCCATGCGAGACTGGTCGTGACGATGGTATCGAGGTCATCGTATTCGGGGGTCCAGCCGAGCACCGAGCGGATTTTCTGACATTCAGCAATTAGCTGTGGCGGGTCGCCGGCGCGGCGTGGCTCCTCGGTGATATTGAGCGGGGAGCCGCTGGCTTTTTCCACCGCGGACAATACCTCGCGCACGCTGTAGCCGTGCCCGTAGCCGCAGTTTAGCGTGGCGGATTTGCCGCCATCGCGCAGGTAGTTCAAAGCGTCGATGTGAGCGGTTGCCAGATCCTCAACGTGGATGTAGTCACGTAATCCGGTGCCGTCCGGGGTCGGATAGTCGGTGCCGAATATGGATATGCTAGGACGGGTCCCGACTGCGGCCTCGCAGGCAACTTTGACCAACAACGTCGCTCTTGGCGTCGATTGACCGATGGTGCCGCTGGGCTCGCATCCGGCAACGTTGAAATAGCGCAGGGCAACGTAGCTCGGGCCGCCGGCTTTGGCTAAGTCACGTAGCATCCATTCGCTCATTAGCTTCGAGCTGCCATAGGGATTAATTGGGCGCGTCGGCGTGGACTCGCTCGCGGTACCTTCCGGCGGAATCCCGTAGACCGCTGCCGTCGATGAAAACACAACGTGGTTTACGCCGTGGTGCTGTGCACGTTCCAGCAGCACGCGCGTGCTGGCAGTGTTGTTGCCGTAGTACTTTAGCGGGTCGGCGACGGATTCCGGCACAATCGTATGCGCGGCAAAATGCATCACGGTATCGATCGTGTGTTCGGTGAAAATTCGGTCGAGCAAAGCTGCGTCGCCAGTGTCGCCAATTACCAGTCGACCGGAGGTGACGGCCGACTCAAATCCGGTACTCAGATTGTCCAGCGCGATGACGTCTTCGTCGGCCGCACCGAGTTGGCGGACAACATGCGAGCCTATGTAGCCGGCACCGCCGGTAACCAGAATGGATTTCTTCGTCATTTTTGTTGCCAAATTCCTGATTTTTAGCAGGTTTTGGGAACCTGCGATGCCCTAATCAGACAAAGTTTAACAATAGTTGTTGTGCTCTCGTCGGACTTGTTTCGCACTATTCAGGGTAATTCGAGCGCCGGCGTGCCGTCGGTGAACGGTTTCCACACCGCGCCAGCCCTACATGAGCCGGTTGCTCAGGCCCCAGGCAGACGCTAGGCTGCGATGGAGCAAACCCGACGAATGACGGACGAAGTGGAGTGGCAATGCCGATGATGTGGAAACCCAGACCCAACGCGATTGGTATTGCCGCTGCGATGATGATCGTTGCCAGTAGCCACACTGCACTCGCTGAAGACGAGGTCGACATCGCGGTGTCGACGCCATCGGTCACATTTGAGCCCGACGAGGATTTCGTGCGGCAGGCGGAATCGCAAAGTCCAATCCGTATCTCCTATCGCGTAATCGGTACGCCGATCGTCGGGCAGCCGGTCGCGCTGGATCTTCAGTTCGTGTCACAGCTCGATTCGAAGGGGTTTGACGTGAGCTACCGTATCAACGATATGACGGCGCTCGAGTTTCCAGAGTCGCAGGCGACGCGGGTATCGATTGCAGCGACCGGCGAGGGCCAGTCAGCTGGCCAGCAAGTGACTGTCATTCCGCTTCGAGAAGGGCGTTTGTTTCTAAACGTCGCCGCGATTATCGAAACGGAAAATGGTTCTACGCAGCACGTGTCGGCTATTCCGATTCAAGTGACCAAGGCGGTGAGTAACGGTTCCACTGCCGACGAGACGAGCACCGAAGAGTAGTCGACGGTTATGTTGAGTCGCGGTTTCGGTCGCGTCAAAGAACTAGATAAAATCTGGGTTTTTGTCATAACCTATTGATTCAGTTAGGGAAAATATTCCCATAATAATTTTCAGAATCAGATTTGGGTCACAGACCTAAGTCATTGTCGTCCGTACAGTTTCCTTTGCTGATGACGACGGAATGCGAGTTCCGAGCATGCAAAAGGATCTGCGCGACAAAATTAAACGAGCCACGGAAGACTCGGGAATCGAAAAACCCGATTTTCTGTCGTTGTTGCGTTTGATCGACGAGCACTACGACAAAATGGAAGCGACCATCACGCAGTCGCTGGTCAGCACCACTCCCATCGAAGCCATTTTTGACAGCGTGACCGAAGCGCTGCTGTCGGTCAGCGAAAGCGGCATCATCTGCAACTGCAACAAAGCCAGCTCCCGCTACTTCGGGCTAACGCGCGACCAGCTGATCGGTTCCAAGATTGAGCACGTGTTACCACAGGCGCGAGGACAATCACTGGACCGATTTCTGACCCCGTTCATGGCTGATCTCGACGGCACGCAATTGCGCGTCGAAGGCGGGCAGGTTCAAGCAATGATGGCAGGCGGCGAAGAATTTGTTGCCGAAATCTGTGCGTCGGAATTAGCAGCCGGTGATGGTCGACTGTATGTGATTAGCCTTCGTGATATCACCGGTCGGCAAGAGGCGGAGATGGCGCTGAAGGAGAATGAAGAGCGGTATCGTGCTCTGGTTGAGAACGCCCCTGAATCCATTGTCGTTTTGGACGTCGATGCGAATCGGATGGTGGATGCCAATGACAACGCCTGCAAACTGTTTAACCTGTCACGCAAACGTTTGTTGTCGGTCGGGCCGGAGGAGCTCAGTCCGGATACACAGCCCGACGGGTTACCGTCGTTCGGCGTTCGTCGTGGCTACATCGATCGAGCTTTGGCTGGAGAGCATCCGGTGTTTGAGTGGATGCACCAAGATTCAGCCGGCCGAGAAATTCCGACAGAAGTGCGGTTTAGTCGATTGCCGAGTCGCAGCCGGCGCCTGATTCGGGGTTCGATTACCGATATTTCTGAACGCAAAAACGCCGAAGCGTTGGCCTACGCGCAAAACAAGATCTTAGAAATGATTGCCGCGAGCATGCCCTACGCGCGGACGCTGCGCGCCATCTGCCGGTGTGTCGAGAAGATCAACACGGAATTCCGCGCTGCCATCACCGAGGTGTCGTCCAAAGGTCGGCAACTGGTCATCGCTCAGGCGCCAAGTCTCCCCGAACCTTTTAAGAATTGCATCGACATGGCGGACGTGTCAGACGAAAGCATTACCGCCGGGCGTGCTGTACACCGACAGGACGATCAAATCTGCTCCGATATCGCCCATTCACCGACATGGCGGCCGTACCGCAAAGTAGCAGCGTCCTACGATGTTGGCGCCGCATGGTCGTTCCTTGTCCATGGCGCAGCCGGAACGATCATCGGCACGCTGGATATCTACGCCAGCTCGGCGCGCGCACCGACCACCGATGAGCTGGACAAATTGTCGCGGCTTGCCAGAATCGCCGGTATCGCTATCAAGCGTGAGATCGACGAGTCGCGGCTGAAAAATTCTGAGCTGCGTTATCGCGGCCTGTTTGAGAACGTCATCGACGGTGTGTATATCGCGACGCGCGACGGCGAGCTGATTACTGCCAACCCGGCGCTGGTCGAGATGCTCGGTTACGACGACGTCGACGATCTTAAGCGCGTCGGCAACACAACCTTGTTGTACGTCAATCCGATCGATCGCGAACGGGTATTCGCTCGCCTCGAAGCACAGGGTGTGGTGAAGAACTTTGAATATCGCTTACGGCGCAAGGATGGTTCTGAGATCGTAGTGCTGGAGAATGCACATGCCGTGCATGACGACGATGGCGTGATCATCGCTCATGAAGGCACGATTACCGACATTACAGATCGCAAGCGCGCGGAAACACGCATCTTCGAAGAGAAGGAGCGGGCGCAGGTGACATTGCAGTCAATCGGCGATGGTGTGATCACTACCGACGCCGATGGCAACGTCGATTACATTAACCCGGTCGCGCAGGACTTGACCGGTTACGACATGCGTAACGCTCGCGGTCGGCCGATCGGCGACATCATTACGATCATCAATGAACATACTCGCGCAACGGTGGAAAATCCGGTAACGCGATGTCTTCGTGAGGGGCGCGTAATAACGTTGGAAGATAACTCGATCTTGATTAACTCCAAGAGCGAAGAAATCCCTATCCAAGACTCTGCGGCACCGATTCGTGATCGCATTGGCAACGTAATCGGTTCGGTCATGGTGTTCCATGACGTCAGCAAAGAGACCCGTCTGTTTCGTCAGCTGAGTTATCAGGCGTCTCATGATTCGTTGACGGATCTGATTAACCGACGTGAATTCGAAAACCGTTTGGTCACTGCACTGGATCAATTGCGGGGTAACCCGGATCGATTGCATGCCTTGCTGTACTTGGATATCGATCAGTTTAAGGTAGTGAACGACACCTTCGGGCATGCTGCCGGTGACGCGCTGTTGAAACAGCTTGCGGAGATTATCAATAAGCGGATCCGATCGACGGATGTCTTAGCTCGCCTCAGTGGTGACGAATTCGGAATTCTGTTGGAGCGCTGCGATGAAGAGCGCGCCATGGAGGTAGCGGAGGCAATTCGCGGCGCCGTCGAGGGATTCCGTTTTCAATGGCAAGAATCGTTCACTACGGTGCGCTGTTCCATTGGTGTGGTCATGATGGGCGCCGAAGATCACGACGTTGCCAGCATTATGAGTTCAGCCGACGTTGCCTGTTACTCAGCAAAAGATATGGGTCGTAATCAGGTCCACCTGTACCAAAGTAGCGATGCGTCTTTACGGCATGAGGAGATGAAGTGGGTATCACGCATTTCCAGTGCAATCGAAGAGGACCGCTTGGAGCTTTACTACCAGCCGATCATCGGTATCGGTGACGACTGCGATAATGCCAGTGGCCACTATGAATTACTGCTACGTATGCGGGATGAAAGCGGTGAGCTGGTCGACCCGGATCAGTTTATTCCGGCCGCGGAACGCTACAACCTGATGTCGGCTCTGGATCGCTGGGTGATCCGCGAGGCACTCGCCAATCTGGCCGATCGTAATTTGGACGGTGATAACGGAGATGCTCGTTACACGATTGCGATTAATTTGTCGGGCACGTCGCTCAGTGAAGACCGGTTTCTTGCCGATGTCATTCAGGAGCTCGAAAAGCAGCAGCTGCCGACCGGAGCGATCTGTTTTGAGATTACAGAGACGGCAGCGATTTCTAACTTATCGCGCGTCGTGCACTTCATGCAGTCGTTGAAAGCGCTCGGCTGCAAGTTTTCTTTGGACGACTTTGGTAGTGGTCTATCGTCCTTCACCTACCTCAAGAATCTGCCGGTGGACTACCTCAAAATCGACGGTCAGTTCATTCGCAATGTCGTCGACGACACGGTCGATGAGAGTATGGTCCGCGCCATCCGTGAAGTCGGCCATGCGATGGGTATCGAAACCATTGCCGAGCGCGTCGAAACGCGTCAGGTACTGGAAAAGCTCAGCTCGTTGGGCGTTGGCTTCGCGCAGGGTTATTACATCGCGCGCCCGGCCTCGGTCGCGTCGTTTACGCCGGAGGTTAGTGGTCGGTTTCGACAGATGCAGGCCTGATCGTCGTCGAGCCGTCGTTCTCATAGACAAATCCGCAGCCAGGGCGTGCCATTGAGGTGGCTTCGCGTATACTGTGGGCATGCTGTTATCCGCCAGCGAACCATCGCCGTATTACACGATTCACCCCCTGTCAGACATGCCGGTCCTGCTGGTCTGCGATCACGCCAGCTGTCGTTTTCCAGAATCACTTGGCGACATGGGACTCGATCCGTTTGCGAGGCGTTGCCACCTGGCCGTCGACATTGGCGCAGGAGCGCTGACCGAGTATTTGGCCGATAGTCTGGGCGTCACCGCGGTGGTCGCGCAGTATTCGCGTTTGGTCATGGACTGTAACCGACAGCTGCTCGACCCCAGTGCATTCTTGGAGTTTGGTGATGGCGTCGTGGTCCCAGGCAACCGCAACCTGTCCGCCGCTGCCAAAGAGGCACGCGCCAATGAGATTTACTGGCCGTACCACCGGGGCGTTGAAGCGCAAGTGAAACGTCTCCTGGCTTTGGGTAAGCCGCCGGTGTTCGTTTCGGTGCACAGTTTTACCCCGGTAATGAACGGTGAGTCGCGACCCTGGCAAATCGGTGTGTTGTGGGACAAAGATCGACCCACTGCAAAGACCTTCATCGACGGATTTCGAGATGCCGGCTATGTCGTCGGTGACAACGAACCGTATTCTGGCAAGGCACCGCAAGACTTCACTATTGATTACCATGCTGAGGAGGCGGGGCTGCCGCATGTCGGTATCGAAATTCGCCAGGACCTAATCGACAACCCGGCCGGCATCGAGTTGATCGCCAGTCAGATGCACAAGATTATCCAGTCGATAGCCGACGGCATGGCGATGGCAACGGATCAGAAAACAGCGTAGCAACAATTAGCGGGGGAGGGTTTATGCGAACCTCAGGACCACCATTTACGATCGGCATCGAAGAAGAATATCTGCTGGTCGACAAAGAAACTCGTGCATTGGTTGTCGACCCGCCGGATGGCCTGATGGAAGCGTGCGAAGAGCGAGTTGGCACGCAGGTGACGTCAGAACTGCTGCAGTCGCAAATCGAAATCGGCACGCAGGTCTGTGCGAACATCGGCGAGGCGCGAGACGATTTGAAGCGCCTGCGCAAAGGTATCGTGGATGTTGCTGCTGAACACGGCCTAGCGCCGATTGCGGCGTCAACACACCCATTCAGTAGCTGGGTCGATCAAAAGCAAACGCCGAAAGACCGTTACGATTCTCTGACGCTTGAAATGCAGGCAGCGGCGCGCCGTTTACTGATCTGCGGTATGCACGTTCATGTCGGAATTAACGATGACGAATTGCGCATCGATTTAATGAATCAGATGTCGTATTTCTTGCCGCACCTGTTAGCATTGTCGTGTTCCTCACCGTTTTGGGAAGGCCGCGACACCGGGCTCAAGAGCTATCGCCTAACCGTGTTTGATGCGCTGCCTCGAACCGGTGTGCCAGAGCGGTTTGCGAGCTATGCCGAATACCAACGGCACGTCGGCGTATTGATGGACGCGGGTCTGATCGAGGATACGACTCGCATCTGGTGGGATCTGCGCCCGAGCGCGCGCTACCCGACGTTGGAAACGCGCGTCATGGATGTCTGCACCAGTATTGATGACACGCTTGCGCTTGCCTCGCTACTAGTGTGCTTGTTGCGAATGCTGTACCGCTTGCGCCGCAACAATCAGCGCTGGCGCATCTACACAACCATGTTGATTCGCGAAAATCGCTGGCGCGCGATGCGTTACAGTTTCGATGAGGGCTTGATTGACCTTGCCAAAGGCCGGGTGGTGCGATTCGCCGAGTTGCTTGACGAGATGATCGATCTGGTCGCCGAGGATGCCGAGGCACTGGATTGCGTCGAGGAGCTTCACTCTGTGCGCAACATCCTCGAACGCGGCACCAGCGCGCATCGGCAGATCACCGCTTTCGAGACCGCGAAAGCGCAGGGCGCGGACGACGACGAGGCGCTCCGAGCGGTTGTCGATACGTTGATTGAGGACACCGCCCGCAATCTCTAGCGGTTCGAGGTCGTTTTCCCGTTATCACCGTCCGGCCGGTTATGCGGCATAGGTCGCATTATGTCTTCTGTAGTCCACGTAGCATGGGCGAATGGAATTAGTGGCTAAAATTTCAGGCACTAGGCTGCGCCAATGTTGGATGCATTAGAAACCGTTCTCAGGCCATTATTTGCGCTGACATCGCTGTTCTATTTGGCACTGGCGATACGTGTGACGCGCTCATCGCCACAGTATGCGAATAGCGCTATCGGCTATATGCTGGGCCTGGTCGGCGTGCTGGTCGCCGGAACCGTGTTCTCCTATGCCACTACCGACCCCAACTTCTACGGTATCGGTCGGACCCTTTCATACTTTGCATCCGGCTTTATGCCGGTGGCGTTCTATTTCGTGTATCGCGAGTACACGGTCGGCCCGCCGAGCGTCCTGGTGGTCGCGGTACTGTGTTTGGTGCCGATTGCAACGACGTTGTTGGCGATCACCAATCCGATGCACCACATTATTTGGTCGATGGTGGAGACCGGTTCTGGCACGCGATTTACTGACCTAACGGATCACTATTGGTTTAATCGTGTGCACGCGCCGTTTATGTACGGCCTGTTCTTGTATTCGGTTGTTGCACTCGCGGGGCGATTGCCGACTATGGCGCCAGCGCATCGCAAAACGATCCTGTTACTGATCGTTTTTGCGATGGTGCCGTTCATGGTGAGTGTGACCAACACCGTGTTAGGTTTTGGCCCGGCTGACTTCCCGTTCTCGACCTTATCGTTCATGGTCCTCATGCCAGCGTACTGGTATCTGAGCATGACATTGAGGTTCTACGAATTTAGTCCGTTGGCCTATCAGACGTTGTTCAATCACGTTAGTGATCCGATCATTGTGTTGGATTCAACTGAAGCTATCGTTTGCGTGAATGAGCGCGGTCAGGAGTTTTTGGGTCGTACAGAACAGGAACTGCTGGGACGCAAATTGTGGGAAGACTTTCCGAAAGCGCGGGAGCTATTGCGCAAAGCGGGCAGTCTGGAACTGACTCAAACCTTGCGTATGGACGATAGTCGGGTTTACGAACTCAGCGTGCGGCCATTGACCGGGCCGAAAGGTCAGGATCTCGGCATGGTTGTTATTTGTCGCGACGTCACGCAACGTCGCCAAGCACTCGATCAACTGGCAGATAACGAGCATCTGATTCGCACGCTGATTGAAAACTCATCGAACGGAATTTTGCGCTTTTCACAAGATATTGGTGATGCCGGTGGTCGGTTCCGTTGCGTATTCGCCAACAAAGCGGCCGAGTCCTTCATTGGCAATGCATCGGGTGCATTGGTCGGCAGGCCGCTACTGGAGCTGAGCCAGCTTGATCCGCAACAGCTGGCAGAGCATTTTTCATCGGCTAAAGGCAAACCGAGACCCGTTAGCTATGAGCTTTCTACGGTGATCAATGACGGAGAGGGATGGATGCGTGTGGTTGCGGAACCGATTGGCGAGGATTTTTCCGTAACACTGGTGGACATTACCGACCGCAAACGCGATGAAGACAAGATGTTAGCTGACGCACTGCTGGATCCGCTGACAGGCACTCTAAACCGTCGCGGCTTTGAGCAGGAAGCTGGCAAGGCATTGCGTGCCAGCGAGTGTGGCGCGGTGTTGTACTTGGACCTCGATCAGTTCAAGGGCGTCAATGATAAGTTCGGTCATCCGGCCGGTGACGCGTTACTCAAAGCATTTGGACACCGATTGGGTTACTGCCTGCGCCCAGAAGACGTATTGGGTCGGCTCGGCGGAGATGAATTTGCGATCGTGCTGCCAGACGTCTCCGTGGACGATGCCAAGCACGTCGCAGAACGGTTGGTTAAGACGGCGTCTGAGGCTTACATCATCAAAGGGCAGGAAATTAATTGTACGGCCAGCGTTGGCATCGCACTGATGCCGAAGCATGGCGAAGACCTGTGGCACCTGATGAGCGTCGCGGATGCTGCCATGTACAAGGTCAAGAACATCTCCTCTCAAGAAGCCGCCAACGATCGCTCCGCGTATATCGACGCGGCTATTGCGACTTAGGTTGACAGGGGCTGGTGAATACCGCGGCCTTGCAATGTGACTAATATATCGATTATTCTCGATATATGGATATAAATAAGGCAGTCACAGGGCTGGAGGCACTCGCCCACGAGTCCCGGCTCAACGTGTTTCGATTGTTGGTTCAGGCGGGTCCCAATGGACTTGCCGCCGGCGAAATCGCGGAGCATCTCGGCGTGCGTCAAAACACGATGTCGAGTCATTTGCAGAAGTTGAGTCGAGCAGGATTGGTGGCGGCGCGCCGAGAGGGTAGGCACATTTTTTATGCACCTCAGTTTGAGGCGTTAAATAGCCTGATCCTGTACCTGGTGGAGGATTGCTGCGGTCGTCAACAAGCCGTTTGCAAACCATTGGCTGCGTCAATGACTTGTTAGAGGAAAAATTATGAAACGATTTCACGTCAACATTGGAACGGCAGACTTGAAGCGGTCGGTGGAGTTCTATACTCGCTTGTTCGCCGCGGAACCCACTGTGCTGAAGAACGATTACGCCAAATGGATGCTGGACGATCCCTACGTTAATTTTTCGGTGTCCAAAGAGTGTTGTTCCAAAGGTATCGAACATATTGGATTACAGACCGAAACATTGGAGGAGCTCGAGGAGCTGCGTCGTCGAATCGATACGGCCAGCGATAAGACGATCGAAGAGCCCGATGTGCAGTGTTGCTATGCGCGGTCGACCAAGACCTGGGTCAGTGATCCGGACAACGTACGATGGGAAACGTTTGTGACACACGAGCAGGTTGATGCCCGCTAACGTGCTGTTCTTATGTACCGGTAATTCTGCTCGAAGCATCCTTGCGGAAGTACTACTCAATGCACGTTCGATTGCCGGCGTCACGGCATACAGTGCCGGTAGTCAACCAGTGGGGGCAGTTAATCCAGGCGCAATCGAGGTGCTGAGCAAGCACGGTCATGAGGTCGCAGATTTACGATCCAAGTCCTGGGATGAATTTGCCGGTGCCTCCGCACCGTCGGTCGACTTTGTTGTGACCGTATGTAACAACGCCGCCGGTGAGCAGTGTCCGATTTGGAACGGTAGTCCCATGGTTGAGCATTGGGGGCTGCCAGACCCTGCAGCGGTCGATGACGACGCGGAGCGGCGGCAAGCGTTCGCCACCACCTACGACGACTTATTATCGCGCGTCGATGACTTCATGACGAGACACCACCTTGGCTGATCCGAAGCTACATCAGCGGCTGTTCGCTGAGTGGCTAGGCACGTTGTTGCTGCTCGCCACCGTCGTTGGCTCGGGCATCATGGCGGAGAATCTAGCGGGCGGTAACGTCGCCATCGCGCTGCTGGGCAACACGATTCCGACCGGCGCAGTATTGTTTGTGCTGATCGCCGCGCTGGGTCCCGTCTCCGGCGCGCACTTCAATCCTGCGGTGACTCTGTCATTCGCTCTGCGAAAAGAAATCGCCCGGAGTGACGCCAGCGCGTATGTGTTGGTGCAAATCGTCGGCGCAATTGCCGGAGTATGGTTGGCGCATGCGATGTTCGATCTATCGATCTTGCAGGCATCGGCAAAGACTCGAACCGGAGCCGGTCAGTGGCTGTCCGAAGTGGTGGCCACATTTGGGTTGGTATTTATTATCTTGAGCACGCTGCAATGGGGAACGCGTACCGTGGCGGCTGCAGTGGGCTTATATATCACCGCAGCGTATTGGTTCACGGCATCCACGAGTTTTGCTAATCCGGCAGTCACGATCGGTCGCACAATGACCGACAGTTTCTCCGGAATACTGGCCGCCGATGCATCGCTGTTTGTCGTGGCACAGCTGGTTGGCGCCTTGGCGGCAACGCTGTGCGGGAGCTATTTGCGGGCTGCTAAGGGTCCGGAATAAGAACGATGTCAGCGGTTGCCGGGTCGGCGTTGTCGTAAATGACGTACTCGATCACGTCGCCTAACGCCGTCGTTAGCGGTATCGGGCCGGCGATGACCATCGTCGGGTCATCCGCCACCGTCAGGTACATTTCGAAGTCGCCTTCGATTAGGTTGGCCGGTAGCGGCTGCGTGCCGACGCCAACGTTAACGAACAACGGCGGCAGTTCGGTGATATCTCCGCCGGTCGGGACGATGTAAAAATCGGTAATTTCGTGATTGGTTGACGCGTAGGCGAGACGGAACTTCGCGACCGTTTCGACCGGGCGACGGTCAGGTACTTGGAAAAATACTCGCAAGTCCGCGAGCGGATCGCCGGTGCCGTTCGGAATGGGGCCGACCACGTAGAAGTGGTAGTGATTGCCCTGAACAATATTGACTGTGCTTTCCAACAAGATATTGCCGACGTTGCCGGCTTCGGTATAGGTCAGCGGGATTGATGCCGGGTCCAACGGAATGTCGCCAGTTACATCACGCTCAGCGTGGTTGGCGAGAATCTGCGACATCAAATCTTCGTCGGTATAAATATCCGAAGTCACCAATCCTGGCGCCGCATGAAAAAAGCGGATTGTTGCGGTCGTGCTGATATCTTCGATACTGCTTTCGAAGCCGTTCGACGAGAATGATCGCACCGCGACGGGCGAGAGATCATTCGCGTCGCCCTCAAATATGCCAATGATGAAGGAGTTTAAGATTGCCGGGTTCAGGACGTCGGTAACAAATAATACGTCGCTGGGGTCACCTGCCGTGGTGATGGTGAGGATAAAGTCGCCTTCCGTATAATCAGAAAGTGGTGAGATTTCGCCAAAGTTCAGCGTTGCCTCTTCAAGTCCCAAGGCTGGCGCAGTCGCCGGGTCGAGGAAGTAAACGTCGACAGCGCCGAGCGACGCGTCGGCATGCGCAAACTGCGCCTCAAAAAACGTGTCTGCAGAATTGAATGTACGTTCGGGCTTCGACCATACGGTTATGGTGGGCGCTGCGATGTTGCCGCTCACCAGGAACGTGTACTCGATATCGCGATCGACTTTCAGCGTTTCTGTGGCGACGCGAGTCGGGCGATTATCGCCGGCGAGGATGACCTCGAAATTAAAATTGTACTCAAGATCATCGTACGTCACGTTCGGCGTCGTGCTCTTGTAGGTCATCGAGCCGATAAGGAGTTCTTCGATGAAGAGAGTCATTTGCGGCGAGCTCGAAATCGCATTAATAGCGCGAATTCGCCCTTCTCCAGTTGCTTCAGGTCGGTTTGAGTCGCCGCCACAGCTGGCGATCAACACCAAGCTAAGCAACCAAAATATCCAGGATTTCCTCATTGAACTACCCGTTCGTCCTTTGTTGTTTCGACACGCGCGATGCGCGTGAGTTTCTTTTTCTGCCGGCTGCTAGCTAACTCGTACCGCCTTGAAAGCCGCAGATGGATTTAACTTCAAAAAATTCTTCCAGGCCGTGATGGCCCCATTCACGACCGTTGCCGGATTGCTTGTAGCCGCCAAACGGTGCGGAAGACTCGATGTGAGCGCCGTTGATGTGCACCATACCGGTTCGCATTCGTGAAGCGACGTCAAGGGCGCGGTCAATGTTCGATGACGATACGTATCCGGATAGACCGTAGTCGGTGTCGTTCGCAATGCGAACCGCATCGTCGTCGTCATCGAAAGGAATGATTGACAGCACCGGGCCGAAAATCTCTTCACGAGCGATTGTCATGTCGTTGTCGACATCCGCAAAAACGGTGGGTTTGGCGAAGTATCCGGTTTCCAGTCCGTCCGGCCGTCCGGTTCCGCCGGCGGCGAGGGTGGCGCCTTCATCGATGCCTTTTTGGATCAACCCTTGCACTTTGTTCCACTGTAACTCGGAAACCAGAGGCCCAACCTCAACGTTCTCGTCACGGGGGTCGCCAACGACCGCGGCTTCTGCCGCTGCAGCGGCAAACGCGGCAGCCTCGTCCATGCGGTCGCGTGGTACCAGCATGCGCGATGGTGCGTCACAGGATTGGCCGGTGTTGTGAAATACGTCCGCAGCGCCGTTCTTCACAGCCTGCTCAAAGTCGGCATCGTCAAGAATGATATTTGCCGACTTGCCGCCGAGTTCCTGTGCCACACGTTTAACAGTTGGCGCCGCATTCTGCGCTACCAATACGCCGGCGCGTGACGAGCCGGTAAATGACACCATGTCGACATCAGGATGCTTACTTAAAGCGGTACCGACGCCGGGGCCATCACCATTCACTAAATTGAATACGCCGGCGGGTACGCCCGCATCGTGCAAAATTTGGGCGAATATCATGGCGTCGAACGGTGCAATCTCGCTCGGTTTGAGAACCATCGTGCAGCCCGCGGCTAGCGCCGGCGCAACTTTGACCACCACCTGATTTACCGGCCAATTCCACGGTGTGATCAGGGCGCACACACCAATCGGCTCTTTGACCACCAGATTGGAGCGGACCTGCTCTTCGAGTTCGACGCTTTTTAAGGCCCGGATGGCAGCCTTGATGTGTTGCGGGCCACTGCCGGCCTGTTCGCGGCTGGCGACGCTCCACGGGGCGCCCATTTCTTCCATGATCGCTTCGGCGACCTCGTTATAACGTGCCATGAAGCCGTCGAGGATGGCCTGCAGCAAATCGAGGCGATCTTCGCGCGACGTCTGCGAATAGGCAGGGAAGGCCGCTTTGGCGGCGGCGACGGCCTTATCGACATCGGCTTCAGAGCCGATGCTGATCCGACCACAGACCTGTTCAGTGGCGGGATTGATCACGTCCAGTGGGTTCGGCGTAACCGGATCGACCCACTCACCATTAATGTAAAATTGCAGCATGTCGCGCATCTAGGGACCTCCGTAGCGAGCCGCGAATCATAGCGTAATTCGGCCATATTCGGGTGTTTTAAAGTGCATCCGCCCAGCAATGCAGTTATGCTCTTGGCGGCTATAAAAAAACAACAATAAACAGTGGGTTACATAACGGGGGGAGACCATTGCTACCAGTCAATGACGTAATCCATTTGGCGATTACGGGCATTGCGCAAGGCTGTGCGTACGGCCTGATAGCGCTGGGGTTCGTGCTGATCTACAAGGCGACCGAGGTCGTGAATTTCGCTCATGGCGAATTCATGATGTTGGGTGCCTTTGCCGTGCTGGCTTTTACCGAGGCGCTCGGGCTAGGTTTTTGGCCCGCATTTTTTGCCGGCGCGCTGTCTATCGCCGCCGTGGGCTATCTGTTGGATGCTCACATCATGCGACGAATTATTGGTGAATCGCAGGCCAGCGTCTTCATTCTCACGGTCGCGTTTGGCTTCATCTTTCGTGCATTGGCCGGGATGATTTTTGGCTGGAATACGCAATCTCTAGACACCCCCTTCGACGGCACCATTGCCTTGGGTGGCGGGATTCAAATCGCGGTCGATCGTTTGGCAATTATCGTCGCGACGATTCTCATGGTGCTGGCTGTTTATCTGTTCTTCGGGCGCACGCGCTTCGGCGTTGCCATGCAGGCCGCATCGCAAAACCAGCTGGCGGCCTACTACATGGGGATTCCGGTCAAACGTCTCGTGTCATGCACCTGGGCGCTGGGAGCGTTTATCGCGGCGTCGGCAGGCGCGTTGTTAGCTCCGGTCACGCAGATCGATACCACCATCGGGTTGCTCGGTATCAAAGCGCTCGCCGGCGCCGTTATCGGTGGGTTTGGATCGATTCCAGGCGCGCTGCTCGGTTGCTTGCTGATCGGTATCATCGAGCCGTTTGCGGATTACTTCTTACCCGGAATCAAAGGTGTATCGGCGTACGTCGTGATGTTGCTGGTACTGTTCGTGCGACCGGAAGGTCTCATCGTACAAACCTTCCAGAAAAAGGTGTGAGTCGTGCAATTTCTGTTTAAGACCAGCTATCGCGACGACCTACGTCTGTTACCTAAGACCGGCGAAAAAATTCGCGTCGGTATTGCCGCGCTCTTTTTGCTCAGTGCGCCGCTGATCCTGCACGAATACTATCTTGCCGAATTGGGGCTGATGCTGGCGTACGCCATTGCCGGCATCGGCCTGATGATATTGACCGGCTTTACCGGGCAGGTCAGCTTTGGTCACGCCGCATTCCTCGGCATTGGCGCTTACGCACACACCTATTTTCTGAGTCAGGGTGTTCCATTTAGCGTATCGATCCTCGCAGCGACCATGATATCCGCGTTGCTGGGCATGATGATCGGGCGCTCATCGTCAAAAATGCATGGCTTTTACTTAGCCATCGCCACATTGGCGTTCGGTATATTGATTGAGACTGTTTTCGGCGAATGGTATGCGGTGACCGGCGGCCATGCCGGCATCGCGGTGCCGGCACTCAGCGTTTTTGGCATCCGTTTTAGCGAGACATGGCAGCATTACTACCTTGACCTGGTCATCATGGCTGCGGTCGTTTGGGGTGCCGCAAACTTATTTCGCTCGCCGACTGGGCGCGCCTTCGTCGCAGTACGCGACTCAGAGTTGTCGGCTCGCTGCCTCGGCGTAAACGTCGAGTGGGTAAAAATTCAGGCATTTGGCGTGAGTGCGGCAGTGACCGGTCTGGCTGGCGCGCTGTTAGCCCACCATTTAACGTACTTAGCGCCAGAGACCTTCGGTGTGCTGGAGTCGCTGAAGCTGATGCTCATGATTGTCGTCGGTGGTTTGGGCAGTATTCTCGGCGCGGTATTCGGTGCCGTGTTTATTTCGCTGTTGCCGGTTGCGATCAGCTTCCTGAAAGACGTCTTGCCGCCAGCAATTGGTCAAACTGCGGGCTTGGAACCGCTGCTATTTGGGTTGTTGATCGTTTTTGTCATCGTCTTCGAGCCGCTCGGGTTATACGGCCGTTGGATGAAAGTGCGGTTCTTTTTCGAAACGTTCCCGTATTACCGCAAATCGTCTTTTGTGCGGCAAAAAACGTACTTAAAAACGGACCGGTTGCGATGAACGACAAGCGCCTATCGGTTCGCAATTTGTCGATCGATTTCGGCGGCGTCCGTGCCGTCGATGATGTGTCGTTCGACGTTGAACCCGGTGAGACCTTTGCCATCATCGGCCCGAACGGCGCCGGCAAGAGCACATTGTTTAATTTGATTAGTCGCTTGTATCAACCGACCGGTGGCTCGATCAGCTATGGCAACCAAGATCTGCTCAAACTTAAGGCGCACCAGATTGTTCATGCCGGGATCGGCCGAACGTTTCAGAATATCGAGTTGTTCGACCATGCAACGGTGCTCGAAAACTTATTGGTTGGGCGACACGCTTTGATGGGCAGAAACCTGTTTGCGCACTTTGGTTTTCTGCCGTCGGTGCGGCGTTCCGAAGTTGCGCATCGACAAAAAGTCGAAGATATCATCGATCTGATGGAGATCGCGCAATATCGCGATGAAAAAATCGCCGACCTGCCGTACGGCGCTCGGAAGTATGTTGAGCTGGCGCGTGCGCTATGTGCCGAACCGTCGCTGCTGTTGCTGGATGAGCCGGCATCCGGGTTGAACAACGAAGAGACCGACGATGTGTCGTTTTGGCTCGATGATATTAAGCACGAGCTCGGCGTTACGCTGTTGATGGTCGAGCACGATATGAATTTGGTCGGAAGAGTCGCTGAGAAAGTCATGGCGGTTAGCGACGGGCGGCTGTTGACAATCGGTACGCCAGAGGAGGTGCGGAGCAATGCGGATGTTCAGCGCGCTTACCTCGGAGTGGGTTCATGAGCGCGCCGCTGATTGAGTTGCAAAACATTGAGACGTACTACGGTCCGATCATGGCCATTCGTGGTGTCAGCCTTGATGTGTATGCGGGCGAAATCGTAGCCGTGCTCGGTGCTAACGGCGCCGGCAAAACGACCTTGCTAAAAACGATCTCGGGCGCACTCGATAGCAACAAGGGCAAAGTGCTGTTCGATGGTTGCGAAATCCAGTGTCGCGATCCCGACTGGGTGGCCCGGCAGGGTATCGGTCACGTTCCGGAGGGGCGTGAGGTATTCCCGTTCCTGACGGTTGCAGAAAACCTGGCGATGGGCGCTTTCAATCGCCGCGACAAAGACGGCGTCGGTGCAGATCTTGAGACCGTCTACGACTATTTCCCGGTGTTGGCAGAACGCCGCGACCAAATGGCCGCGTATCTGTCTGGCGGGCAGCAGCAAATGTTGGCGATCGGGCGCGGTTTTATGGCGCGCCCCCGCGTGTTGCTGCTCGACGAGCCGTCACTCGGACTGTCACCGGTATTGGTCGCGGAAATCTTCGACATCGTCAAGCGACTGAATTCGGAACAAGATCTGACCATCTTATTGGTTGAGCAAAATGCGAATCTCGCGCTGCAGGTATCGTCGCGAGCCTACGTGATGGAAGTGGGTGGCATGGTTATGGACGGACCCAGCGACAAGCTGGCGGAAAGTGAGGACGTCAAAGAGTTTTATCTAGGCAAGAAGGAAGAAGGCATTCGTGGCCAGCGCCGGTGGAAGAAACGGAAGACGTGGCGATGAGTGCCGCTGCTAAGCCCATCGTCGAGTTTGACGGCTGCGACACGCTGCCGAAGCTGTTTCTAAAAAAATCTCGCGAACGTGGCAGCAAGATCGCGATGCGCGAGAAAGATTTTGGCATTTGGCAGAGTTATAGCTGGGACGATTATCGCGAGCGGGCTTTGTGGATTGCCAACGGCTTGTTGGCAGCGGGTCTGCAACGCGGCGACGTGGTGTCGATTCAAAGCGAAGATTGCCCGGAATGGCTGTGGGCGGATCTCGGCAGCCAGCTTGCCGGAGGCGTGGTCAACGGTATCTATCCCACTTATCAATCGCGACAGGTCGAACACACGCTGACCGACTCCAGTTGCCGATTCTTGTTTGTCGAAGATGAAGAGCAGCTCGATAAGTATCTTGAGATCGAACCGCAGCTGGCTAACATCGATAAGGTCTATGTCTTCGATTGGCGCGGCCTGCGGGGGTTCGAGCATGACAAGGTGGCACCGCTGGAAGCGCTGTTCGAACAAGGTCGGCAGTATCAGCAGTCGCATCCCGACGAGGTGGAAGCGATTGTCGCGGCGGGCACTGGCGGTGATCTGGCAGCGCTGGTTTATACCTCGGGAACGACCGGCATGCCGAAAGGGTCGATGCTGTCGCAGCGCTATCTTGTATTCCAGATGCATATGGCGCCCGAGTTTGCTCGGATGGGGCCGGACGACGAATTGCTGACCTACCTGCCGTTGTGCCATGTCGCTGAACGGGTGATTTCGGGGCTGTTGCCGATCGGGCACGGTGCCACGATCAACTTCGCCGAGAGCCCCGAGACCGTGATGCAAAATTTACAGGAAGTGTCGCCTACCTATTTTTTGGCAGTACCGCGGGTGTGGGAAAAATTCTATTCCCGCGTAACCACTGCCATGTCGGAGGCGACCTGGGCTGGTCGTAAGCTGTTTCAATGGGCGATGGCAGTGGGGGATCGTCGTGCACAGGCATTGATCGATGGTCGCGTGCCGTCGCCGGCAACGCGGATTCAGTACGCAATTGCGGACCGGTTGGTGTTTCGTAACGTTCGTAAACTATTGGGCCTAAACCGTACCCATGCGGCGGCGTCTGGCGCTGCGCCGATATCGCCGGCGCTACTCCGCTGGTTTCTGAGTCTTGGCGTGATGATCGACGAGCTTTGGGGTCAGACCGAGCTGGGTATCATCACCTCCTGCCGCGAGGGCGCGATCCGTTTTGGTACGGTTGGTGTCGCGATGCCCGGTACCGAGGTGCGCATAGACGAGTCCGGTGAAATCGTAGCGAGATCGGACGGGCAGTTTGACGGCTATCTCAATTTGCCCGAGAAGACTGCAGCCACAATCGTCGACGGTTGGATTCATACTGGGGATGTCGGCGAGCTTGACGATGAGGGCAACCTATCAATTACGGATCGCCTCAAAGACATCATTATCACCGCGGGTGGTAAAAACATCACGCCGTCGGTGATGGAGAATGAACTCAAGTTTTCGCCGTATATTTCCGATGCCGTCATTATCGGTGACAAACGTAAGTATTTGACCTGCCTGATTATGATCGATCAGGAAAATGTCGAGCACTATGCACAAACGCATTCCATTCCATTTTCCGACTATCGGTCGTTATGCGCACGAGAGGAGGTTGTCGAACTCATTGCAACCGAGGTGGCACGCGTCAATGCGTCGTTCTCCAGCGTCGAACAGGTGAAGCAATTTCGTCTGATTGACGTACTATTAACACCGGAAGATGATGAGCTAACGCCGACGATGAAGCTCAAGCGAAGCTTCGTGAGCGAGAAGTACGATGAGCTCATTCGAGAAATGTATTGAGGGATACGATGAAAAACGTAGTGTGTTGGGTGATCTTAGTCGCCGTGCTGACGGGTTGCGGTGGCGCTGAGCAGGAAGCGGCGAGCGGACCGCGCGGTGTCACCGACGATGCCATAGTCTTGGGTTCGCATACCGATTTGTCCGGTGCGCTGGCGATATGGGGAGTGCCATCCACCAATGGCCATCGTATGCGCTACGCCGAAGCCAACGAGGCTGGGGGTGTTCACGGTCGGATGATCGAATACGTCGTCGAAGATAGTCAGTATCAAATGCCGAATGCGGTTAAGGCGACGAATAAACTACTCAACGTCGACAATATTTTTGCGATGGCCGGAGCGATGGGGACGCCGATGAACATCGCGCTGATGCCGCGCATGTTTGAAGACGACGTTCCCAGTATTTTTCCGTTGACCGCGGCGGTGCAAATGCACGAGCCCTTGCACCCGATGAAATTTAACTTTTTTGTTAGCTACCGCGATCAGATTCGGGGCGGTATGCGCTACATGGTTGCCAAGCACGGCATCCAAAAAGTGTGCGCGCAGACGGTGGCGAACGATTACGGTCACGAAAATGAAATCGGCTTTGAGATGGCGGTTGAAGAGCTTGGGTTGGAGATTGTCTATACCGGTTCGCATAAAGCGTCGGAAACCGATTTCGTGGGTACTGTCGCGGCGATTAAGAACTCCGGTTGCGAAATGCTGGTGCTAGGCACATTGGTGAAAGACACAATTCTGCTATACAACTCGGCCCGCGATGCTGGATTCGAGGCGCCGGTCGTCTCCAATATGGTGTCTTACGTTCCGGAGATCGCGGCCGGCGTCGATAGCAATACCAGCGGCCTCTATGCGGCGGCATCGTTTTACTTTCCCGATTTCGAGGCCGAGAAAGCAGCCGGCAGTTGGGCCGGCGATTGGGCCGAGCGTTATGTGGCGCTGTACAACGAGCAGCCAGCGCCGCAGGCGATCATGGGATACCTGAGCGCCGACCTCATCGTGCAAGCTATGGACAACGCCGGTCGCGATCTCACCGTTGAGTCATTTTTAGCTGGCCTAGAGTCGATCAGCGCCTATGAAGATCCGTTTGGTGGTCCGACGTTGACGCTGAGTGCTACCAAGCACCAGGCCGGCGACTTCTTATTCTTGTATGAGGTGGTCGACGGCAAGTGGTCGGTTGTGCAGCGAGACCTGCCGTATTAAGAATCGCTAGGCGGCGAGAAAGCGTTGGCGATACTCAGCCGGCGGCATGTCATACCAGGTTTTGAAGGCGGTGGTGAAAGAGCTGATATTGGAATAGCCCAAAAGCATGGCAACTTCCAACGACTTCAGGCGCTCATCGCTCAAGTAATTGACCGCCAAGACCTCGCGAACCTCGCGCAGTACCTTCTGAAAACTGGTTTTTTCGGCACGAAGACGCCGCTGCAATGTGCGTCGGCTGAGGCGCAAGGCGCGGCAGGCGGCATCGGCGTTGGCTTCACCCGTCGCCATCAGTTCGGCGAGACGTCGCTTTAACTGACCGGCGATATCGTCCTGCTCGTAGAGCGAGCGGAGATAATTTTCTGCCTGTTCGATGAGTTGACCGTACATGGTGGCGCGATGCTACCAGAATTCGGCGCCCAGAATGGCAGAATTGGGAGGGGTAGATTGAGTACACTGGGGAAACCGCCTGTTTAGGACCTCTATGGCTACCGGACAATTCCAAAAACTACCGGATGATGTGGTTCCTGCGGCACCACTTGCGCCGTGGACCTACCATAACGACGAGCTTTTTGAGCTCGAGTATGAGGCGTGTTTTCTGCGCCGCTGGCAGCTGGTTGGACATATTTCCGAGGTGCCGGAGTCGGGCGATTACATCACGCATGACATTGGTCGCGATAACGTTTTCGTCATGCGCGGTAAGGATGGCCGGCTGCGGGCGTTTTTGAATGTCTGCCGCCATCGGGCTTCGCGAATCCTCGAAGGCTCTGGACGCTGCCGCGGCGTTGTCCGCTGTCCGTACCACGGCTGGACCTACCAGCTGGACGGCACTTTGCTGGCAATCCCGCAGGACGAGCACTTCCCCGGTATCGATCGATCGGCACACGGGCTCTACGAAGTGGAAGTCGAAACGTATTTCGGTTTTTTGTTCGTTCGGGTCCGATCGGGCGGCGCTAGTATCGCTGAACACTTTGGCGAGATGTCGCGGTTTTTTCGGCACTACCAATCCGAACGCTATGTTCTGCTGGGTGAGTCGACGTATCAAACGTGGCAGTGCAATTGGAAAATTGCCTGGGACAACTATCTCGAGAACTACCATATACCCATCGGGCACCCGGGATTGCAGCGGCTGATCACAATCTCCGATGACGAAGAGGAATGGTCGGGCGGCACCAGTTACGGGATTTTTGAAGTGCGTAGTAAACCGTCGAAGGTCGATGTGGAGCGTCGCTATCAAGAGTTGTTTGCACAAATTGAGTTCGATCTGCACGAATCGGTTCGAGATAAATGGGCACAGCTCGGATTGGCGCCCAATCACGGGATCGACTTCTACCCCGAGGTCATGGATCTCTTTCAAATCGTGCCACTGGCGCACGATAAAACCGCCATTCGGGTCGCGTACTACGGCGACCCGGACGTGAGTGCAGAGATTGAAGAGTTGCGGCGACTGAACGTCGAAATCGCGAATCAGACCAATGACGAAGACAAAACATTGTGCGAGCGCGTACAGAAAGGTGTGGTCACGACCAGTTATACCCCGGGGCCGCTATCGAACTTAGAAACCGGCGTGCATTTTTTTCATGAGTATATTCGCGAACAAGTACCGGTGGCGGCGTTGCCGGAAGCACCCGTTCGCGGGCGTGTTGCGGAAACCAATACGTACCTGCAGGAAAAACGTTTGGACATAGGCGATGGCATCCATTAACGAATTGATTGCGAAACGTAAGCCAGGGTTTGGCCTAGAGCAGGCGTTCTATCGGCGCGACGATATCTACGCTAAGGAAGTTAGCCGGATCGTATTACAGTCGTGGCTTTATGTGGGCCATCAAAGCCAAGTCGCGGCGGTTGGCGATTTTTTCACTACCGAGCTCGCTGGCGAGTCGGTCATTATCGTGCGGTCGGGCGACAGTGAAATTGAGGCTTTGATCAACGTGTGTCGGCATCGTGGGTCTCGCGTATGTCTTGAGGATGATGGCAACGCGCGCCTCTTCAGCTGCCCGTATCACGCTTGGTCGTATAACCTCGACGGGTCACTGCGCGGCGCACCGCAGATGGCGAATGATATTCAGTTTGAGGATTTTGGGTTAAAGCAGGCGAAGCTGGTGAATTTTCACGGCTTGCTATTCATTAACTTCGATACCGACGCCAACTTCGACGTCATTGCGGCCGACCTAGATGAACCCATGCAGTGTTATGGGCTTGCCAATGCCAAAGTAGCGCACCGGCAAAACTACCCGATGACCGCGAATTGGAAACTGGCCATCGAAAATTTTTGCGAGTGCTATCACTGTGCCCCGGCGCATCGCGAATTTGCCGTCGCGCACAGCGCTGCACGCCCCGATTCGCGGTTTGACGCGCGCCGTGATGCGGTGCTCGCCAATGCAACGGCGTGCGGATTGTCGACCAATATGTGTTCGACGTCGTTCGATAGCCCCGACTACGTCGGCAGCGAGCGCTATATCGACCGTTACGCCTTATTAAAGGGCCATGTTACTGGCTCGCGTGACGGCGGGCCGGTTGCACCGTTGATGGGTTCGATTTCCGACTACGATGGCGGTGCGACCGACATTCAGATCGGTCCGCTGAGTTACGGTTTGGCGTATTGTGATCACGTGGTGTTGTATCGGTTTATGCCAACCTCAATAAATACGACCGACTGCGAAGTTATCTGGCTGGTGAATGAAAGCGCGGTGGAGGGTGAAGATTACTCCCTCGAAGAGCTGGTATGGTTGTGGGACGTTACCACTAAGGCGGATAAGAAGATCATCGAAGACAATCGTCGCGGTGTCGATTCGCATTTCTTCGAACCCGGCCCCTTCGCGCCGATGGAAATGTACACCGAGCAATTCACCGAGTGGTATCTCAACGTCATGCGTTCGGCATGACCTCGACAGCAAAGTCTCCGCAAACCGCCGACGATCCATTGGCGATCCTAGCCATTGTGCTGGTGTCGGTGTTTGCTTACGCCGGCTTTCTCGGTATTCCTATCTTTGTTGGCATGATGGTCGATCAGCTGGATTTCAGCGATGGCCAGGCCGGTTATGTGTCATCGGCCGAACAGTTTGGAATTCTGATCGCGGCAGTGTCGGTCGCCGTATTGGTGAATCGTCAGAACCGGCGAACTCTGGTGGCAGTTGCTCTGGTGGTCTGCGCGGTAGCTGCACTGGCATCGCTGTCTGTCACCGAGTTCGTGCCTATGCTAGTGGCACGTTTTCTCGGCGGCGTGGGAGAGGGTGCCGTATACGCGACCGCCGTCGCGATTCTTGCTGGCAGCAATAATTCGGCGCGCAACTTTACCTACATCATCGTTGCGATCGCCGCGTCTAACGTCGCGATTTTTTGGTTTTTTCCGATCGTTGGCGCGCAGTACGGGATCGCCGCAACCTATGGTGTCTTGGCAATATTGAGTATCGTCGGCTTGGCCTTTGTGCGCTGGCTGCCGGCGTACTTCGAGACCGGCAAGCGCGCCGTCGCGCACAATGACACGCGATTTCCACCGTCGTTGGCTTTTGTCTGTCTGGCGGCGGTGGTGTGCTTCTATTTCATGTGTGGCGGCTCCTGGACCTACATCGAACGGATTGGCGTTAACCTGGGCAATACGCCCGAGTGGGTCGGGCGCTATCTTGGTTACGGTGTGTTGTTCAGCCTGCTGGGTTGCGTGATTGCCTATTGGGCGAGTCGACGGTTTGGTCAGTCGCGTCCGCTCATCGTGTCACTGCTGGCGGTCACCGTCTGTTTATTTCTGTTTGCGCAGAATATGACGACATTGAGCTGGTTCTTGTCGACTGCCGCGGTGTATCTGTTTTGGAATGCGATTGATATCTATCAGCTAGGAACTCTGGCGAATCTCGATAGCAGCGGTCGCTATTGCGCACTGACACCGGCAAGTCAGGGCATCGGCATGACTCTGGGACCTGCCACGGCGGCCTATTATCTGGATCAGGGGGCGAGCTATGCGATCGTGCCGTACCTAGGTGCCGCGGCATGCCTGGTGGCACTGATGCTCTACCTGTACGTGCATTTTCGCATCAAGGCGATTGACCCGTCGATGGCGGCGCGAGGATAGACCAGCGGTGAAGATCATTCTGGTCATCGTCGCGCTGTTGTTGGTCATGCCGAAGCCAGTCAACGCGTGGGGTGAGACCGGACATCGGGTGGTCTGTCAGATTGCTTATGACGAGATCTCTGACGCGGCGCGAACCGAAGTGGATCGGCTGATCGCACTCGATCCGTTGTACGAAAACTTTGCCGACTCGTGTTTGTTTGCCGATTTTCCGGAACGGATTCGCTGGCAAGAACACTTCATGAATTTGCCGCGCAACGCGCGCAGCATCGCAACCGCCGATTGCCCGCTGGCTCAAAGCTGTGTGCTCACCGCTATTCCGAAAGACGCGGCGCTGTTAAGCGACGGCATGGCGGATGATCAAAAGTTGCTGGCAATGAAGTTGTTGGGCCACTGGGTCGGTGACATCCATCAACCACTGCACGTGTCGTTTCAGGACGATCGTGGCGCAAACAGTGTGGCAGCGGATATTGCGCCGGCAGTCCGCCCTGCGCAGTTTGATCCGCATGCGAACCTGCACGGTGTCTGGGATTACCTGATCATTGCGCAACGCATGGGTGATGACTACATCGCAATAGCGGAGGAAATGCGTCAGACCATCACGCAGCAGGATCGCGCGGCATGGCGTTACGACTCGCCGGTGGAATGGGCCGACGAGTCGTTCCAAATCACCATCGACCCTTCCACAGAGTATTGCGTGCAAAGAAAAGGCACCTGCCGGTATACGGAAAACAATCGCATGCTCAACGATGGCGAACCGATCAAGGCGGTGCCGATCGATGCGCGGTACCTGGAGCGACATGAAGCGACCGTGCGGCAGCGACTCAAACAGGCCGGGATACGTCTGGCGGTGTTGCTGGAGCGGTTGGCACAGTAGAACGAAGGCGGTTCCACACCAACCAAAATGCCAGGCTGCCAAGAAAGCCAAATGCGCCATAGAACAACATGGCTTGACCAAAGTTGATCAACATGTTCGCCGTTACCTCATCACCCCCAAATCGGAATGGGTTTGCGAACATGAGTGGAATGGGCAATGCGCCAGCGAAGAACCCGGCAAGGCAGCAGCTCCACCAGCGCAGAATCCCGAACCGCTGAAGAACGCCAATTGCGGGTATGCCAATCAAAAGCACGTGCATTGAAGCAACGCTAAGAACAATAACTCCAATTCCTGCTGCTTGGAGTACGTCGTCCGTATCTAGTCCATGCGCGGAACGTAGGCCCAACGATATGACGAAGAGAAAGATTGCCGTGGCCGGGGCCAGCATTGCCGCGAGAATCGACAATACCGGCCGAAGAAATTTTCGGTTACGCGTCGTCATAGGGACGCGCTCCGACCGTGACTGCCAAATCAAAGTTACTGCGGCTAATTCGGTGAATGACCAGCATGTTGAAAAAGTGTGCAAAGCCGAGCACCAACAGCACCAGGCCCAGTCCTGATGCTTGGTAGACAATCAAGTCCTCCCAGGTGTTAATCGTGGCGTGGGTGTTCATTCTCAAGAGAACGAAGCCCAGATTGACGAGGTAGAAGCCCACCACTAACAGGTGATTGGTGGAGCGAGCCAGATCCTCATTGCCTTTGAATCCTGCGATCAGGAACGTCAGTCCATTCTTGCTCAAGGTTCTTGATACGTAGATCGTGATAAAGACGCTGAAAGCGATATAAACGCCGTAGTTGAGTGTGTTCATCCGTGTTCTCCTTCATGTAGCACTGCGTAAACGTGGTGTGAAGGACACGCTACGAATTGAAGGAAAATGAGGCTTCCTGAACGAGCAATCCGCAATAGAATGTTCGGACGCTGTTTGTAATCAATCAGTTACAACTCTTCTGATTGATCATTAGGAAGTTTTCGGCCGCGCTTTAGTCCGACTTGCGAAAGGCGCCGGGAGACTTGCCAGTGACTTCTCGAAAGGCGGTATAGAAATTGGACTGCGATTTGAACCCGGTGGCGAGGCTGATCGACAGGACCGAGTAGTCCGGCTGATCGAGCAGCAGCCGCTTGGCCTCTTCGATGCGCTTTTCGCGCACGTACCGAGAAAAGCCCATGCCACACTGGGTGTTGATGAGCTCGGACAGCTGGTGGCTGGTCAGGTCCATCGCATCGGCCAGCAGCCGCAAATTGAGGTTCTCATTTTGATATACCTTTTCGTCGCTCATCAGCGTCTCGAGTTGGCTGAGGGCCTCTTCAACTTTGATCTCGGTGAGCGTGGTGTTGGCATAGGTCAGATGGGCGACCGCGTTAATGTCATCGAGCAGCTGCGGAAATCCGATCAACGAGGCGACGACCAGCGCTAGTGAAAGACCAATCGCATAGGTGTAGATCACATAGAACAGCGTCGTATCGATAAAGGGCGTTGCCAGCCCTACCGCGAGAACAATTGCGGCAAGAACCGCAAACATAATGAAAAAGAACGCTTCAAACCTGAACCGCCGAATGTTCCGACGCATGCCGTAAACAACCACCACGAACCAGAGCGAATACGCGCAGCCAACCGTGATGCCGATCGGAATGATGAACTGAGCCGGTACAAACAGGCCGAGTATGAGCGGTAGGAAATGCGCAACATCGGTTGCGCTGGGGCGGTAATCGGGAAATAGGATCGAGCGACTAAAAAAGAAGAAGCTTGCCGGCGTCGCGATAACCAACAGCACATAGGCGCGTATTTCGAACAGCGACGCATTCAATGTGAAGAACTGCCAGTGATAGAATTGCAGTCCCATTAGGGCGGCAAGCAACACGACACAGGAAATGATACCCACGGTCGTTTTGCGCATGTCCTTGAGGAAAAACACGTAAGCGATCATCAGTATCAGCGCTGCGACAGCGGAGAAGCCGATGAGGAGCTGAGCGATTGAATGGACCATTGCGATACGAATTATGCCACCACAGCGGCGGCGCGAGCTAAATAGTGACGGAGATTTCGGAATTGAGTAAAGCCGGCAATATTTCGGTAGCCCCGATGATGGATTGGACCGATCGCCACTGCCGTTATTTTCTGCGGTTAATTCACCCGCAGATGGTTCTATACACGGAGATGGTCACCGCGGCGGCGATCGTACATGGTGATCAGGACCGGCTATTGGCGTTTGATGCTGCGGAGCATCCGGTTGCCCTTCAGCTCGGTGGTAGCAACGTTCAGTGGATGTCCCAGGCGACGTCGATTGCGGCCGGCTACGGTTACGATGAAATCAATATCAATGTCGGTTGCCCTAGTGATCGAGTGCAAAACGGTCAGTTTGGTGCCTGTCTGATGGCGACACCGGAGAGGGTGGCGACCTGCTTTAAAGCGATGCAGGAGGCAACGGATGCGCCGGTCACGATTAAGAGCCGTATCGGCATCGACGACAACGACGAGTACGAGTATTTGCAGCGTTTCGTTGAGCCGCAAATCAAGGCCGGATGTCGAACCTTCATCGTGCATGCCCGCGTCGCGATACTCGAGGGGCTTAGCCCGAAAGACAATCGTGAGGTTCCGCCTCTCAAGTACGAGTATGTGTATCGGCTGAAACGCGATTTCCCCGAGCTGACAGTCGTGCTCAATGGCGGTATCAACTCGGTCGAGGCGGTAGACACAGCCCTGCAGCAGGTCGATGGCGTCATGATCGGTCGTAAGGCCTATCAGGACCCGTATTTTCTTGCTCAATTGGGTGAGCACCTGGACAGCGACTACACCGCGCCCTCGCGGCATGAGGTCGTCGAACGCATGCTTCCCTATATCGAACAGCAGCTGGAGGCGGGTGAAAGGCTGGGCCGGATGACCCGCCATATGTTGGGGTTGTTCGCTGGGCAGCCCGGTGGACGCGGCTGGCGTCGGTATTTATCGGAGAACGCCTATGCAGAGGATGCCGATGTTCGCGTTGTCCAGCGTGCCCTAGATACAATGGCCATGGCGGCATAGTGGCTTGGCCGCTACAATGCCGGCTAACCGCCAATCTTTTCAATAACTAACAAGAGCGAATTACTGCTGATGAGCGCCAAATCTGCGAATAAGGGTAAGAAACCGACGATGGCCGAAATGGCCGATATTCATGAGCTGTATGAAGAGTCGGTACAGAACGTTGAGAATGAGGTCAATTTCTTAAGCACGACGTTTCGTGAGCGAGCCGGCCGTCCGGCGTACACGTTCCGTGAAGATTTTTGCGGCACCGCCAGTCTCGCCTGCGAGTGGGTCAAACAGGGCGCAGATTACAGTGCTATTGGCGTCGACATCGATGCCGACGTGCTCGAGTGGGGACGCGTTAATCGTGTCGGTCGACTCAACTTGGAAGATCAACCCCGCGTCAGCTTGATCGAGTCGGATGTGCAAACGGTGGAAACACCGAAAGTCGATTTGCTCGCGGCGTTCAACTTCAGCTACTGGATATTTGAAGAACGGCAGCAAATGGTGAATTACATGCGCCGTTGTCGTGAGGCATTGGTTGATGACGGTATTTTGTTCATGGACATGTTCGGTGGTCCTGAATCGTTCGAAGAAACCAAAGAAAAAACCAAGCACAAGGGCTTTACCTACATTTGGCACCAGGCGGAATTCCACCCGGTGACCAATCACATGCAATGCTACATTCACTTCAAATTCAAAGACGGTTCGAAGCTGAAGCGGGCATTTAGCTATGCCTGGAGACTGTGGACGGCTCCCGAATTGCGTGACCTGCTACTGGAAGCCGGGTTCAAAAATGTGACAGTCTATTGGGAGGGCGAAGACGAAGACGGCGAGGGCAACGGCGTCTTCACGCCCGAGGATAAGGGTGAAGCCGATTTGGCATGGATCGCCTATATAGTTGCCGAAAAATAGTTAGAAAAATCCGTTAGTTACTGGCACTGGAATGGCGAAAGATCTTGAAGTAGCAATCTTGTTTGCTGACGTTGTCGGCAGCACGCAGCTGTACGACAAATTCGGCGATACCAAAGCCAGTGAGACCGTCGCGGCATGCCTCGACGTTATGAAAGATTCCACTCAGCAGTTCAATGGCACAGTGGTGAAGACCATCGGCGACGAGGTTATGTCGACTTTCCCGACGGTTGATGAGGCGATGGGTGCGGCGATTACCATGCAGTCGCGAATTACTGCCGACAATAAGGCAGAAGATCGCATCAAAGTGTCGATTCGAATCGGCTGCCATTTCGGCCCGGTGGTACAAGAGCAGAACGATATTTTCGGTGCTGCGGTGCATACCGCTAATCGTATGACCTCGCAGGCGAAAGCACGGCAGATCGTGATTTCCGGCGACACGGTCAAGAAGATGGGCGAAAAAATCCGCGAGCAAACGCGGCAGATCGACGTCGCGACAGTTCGTGGCAAGCTTGATGAAGTGGCCTTGTACGAGTTGCTGTGGAACCCGGATGAAGCGACGAGCATGTTGCCGACGATCGAATGGGAAGGGCAGGCGCGCAAAGCGACCAAGGTGGTGCTAACGTTTCGCGATCAAGTTATCGAGGTATCGGATCAGCGCAAGAGTGTCAACATTGGACGCGCCGACGATAACGATTTAGTGATCAAAGGTAATTTGATTTCTCGTATCCACGCCAAAGTCGAAATGCGACGCGGCCGCGTATCCTTGATCGACCAAAGCACGAACGGCACCTTCGTGCAGAACGTGCAGGGCGAGGAAACTTTCGTTCGGCGTGACAGCACCGATCTTCGTGGCGAAGGTACGATTGGGTTGGGGCGGGCCGAAGAGCCGGGCACCAGCCTGGCTATCCATTACAAGATGCTGGACTAAACGCTGCCTTGCCGCCCACGACCGTCGTCGATGAGCGTGCCTAGCTACGACGCCTTTTCAAGCAGCTCCGTTTCCAGCGCTTCTGCGACGCGGCGTTGCTCTTCAAGGAGCGCCGGTGGCAAACGATCGCCGTAACTTTCCAGGTATTCGCCGATTGCCGCAATTTCGTCGCGCCACTCGCTAAGATCCACCGTGGTCAGTGCCTTCATCGTTTCCGCATCAATATCGAGACCGTCGATCTTGATGCCGTCCGTCTCCGGCAAATGGCCAACCGGCGTTTCCACTGCGCCGATACGACCTTCACAGCGATCGATAATCCACTGCAGTACGCGCAGGTTCTCGCCGAATCCGGGCCACAGGAATTTGCCATCGTCGTCTTGACGGAACCAATTGACGTGAAAAATACCCGGCAAACGTTCGGTGCGTTCCTGGAATGACAGCCAATGTGACCAGTAGTCAGCGAAGTTGTAGCCGCAAAACGGTTTCATTGCCATCGGATCACGACGGACAACACCCACCTCACCAATATTCGCTGCGGTGGTTTCCGACGCGACGCCGGCACCGACCAGGACTCCGTGTGTCCAGTCCCGTGCTTGATATACCAGTGGAGCCAGCCCTTTGCGGCGACCACCGAACACAATGGCAGAAATGGGTACGCCATCAGGCGCTTCGGCTAGCTCCGAGTAGCTTGGATTGTTGCTGGCGGCGACCGTAAAGCGTGAGTTCGGGTGCGCTGCTGGACCGACGTCAGCCTGAAACTCATCACCTTTCCAATCGTAGGCGGGTTCGCCGACCTTCTTATCTTCCCACCAAGGCTCATTATCGCTGTTCCGACCGACATTGGTGTAAATCGCATCATGCGTAATCATGTCGAAGGCGTTTTTGTTGGTTTTGCGATTGGTACCCGGCACCACGCCAAAATAGCCGGATTCCGGATTGACGGCGCGCATCTGGCCGCTCTCATCGAGGTGCAGCCAGGCAATATCATCGCCGAGCGTCCAGATCTTCCAGCCCGGTAGTGATTCGGGTGGAATTAGCATGGCGAGATTGGTCTTGCCGCAGGCTGACGGCAGCGCGCAGGCAATATAGTGCGTTTCGCCTTCGGGGCTTTCGACGCCGACGATCAACATATGCTCGGCGAGCCAGCCCTCTTCACGGGCTTGGTGGCTAGCAATTCTGAGCGCATGACATTTCTTGCCCAACAGCGCGTTACCGCCGTATCCCGAACCGATGCTCTTGATGCTGAGCTCGTCGGGAAAGTGCATGATGAAGCGGCGATCAGGGTCCAGATCACCGGTGGAATGCAGTCCTTTAACAAACGTGCCCTCGCGTTCGATGCGTTCCTGCGCGGCGCGTCCCATGCGTGTCATCAGCTTCATATTTACTACGACGTAGGGGCTATCGCTGATTTCGACACCGCAGCGGGCATACGGTGAGCCGATCGGACCCATGCAATACGGAATCACGTACATCGTCCGGCCACGCATTGCGCCGTCAAATAACGCGTCGATTTTTTCATGAGCCTCGGCTGGCGCCATCCAATTGTTATTGGGTCCGGCGTCGTCGCGTTGTTGCGTGCATACAAAGGTTAGGTGTTCGACGCGAGCGACGTCACTTGGGTCGGAAAGGTGCAGGTAACAGTTGGGGTAGCTGTCCTGATTTAAGGTCGACAGCGTTCCGTCGGCCAGCATTTGTTCGATAAGTCCTTGATATTCTTCGTCACTGCCGTCGCACCAAACGATTTGATCGGGTTGCGTACGTACAGCGACCTCGTTCACCCACTCATTAAGGGAGGCAAGGTTTGTAGTCATTGTGGTTTCTCTGAATTCTGGAGGGACGATGAAGTGGTTGGCGTCCTAAGATGGCTGCGGATTATACCGATGCACAAAATTGGTGCAGGCTTTTTTATCACACCGTTAATAGGCGCGCGGTGCACCATGTTCTTACCTTATTTAGCGTCGATGTCTTGAGTCCACATTGTACGTTTCGGTCGGTTGTGAATCTGCCTACCGGCTCCCATCTGCGGCGTGAGGTCGGTCACGATTCTGGCTACCAGCCGTCCGAGCGGCAGGCGGTGGTGAGGATTATGCAAAATCGCTGCGACCTCCAGAGGTCACCTTTTCAGACCCCGTGGCGCTAAAGAAAATGGGGTTTCGGCCGATAACCTAGTTGAAAACCCTTACTTTGTTGTGGCTCTCGGAATGTCAGTCAATCCCTACGCAAGGTGGATCAATCCACGCCGGTCGGCGCTTCACACCGCCGTGCAGCCGCGAGTCGAGTAATGCCAATGCCGGTTACGTTGTCACACCCATACGCCTGGGCGGCCATTCTTGTCGCGGTCATTGCTGTACATCTGATCGCGGCGTTTATTGAGCGCAAACATCGTGTGGCTGCAGGGATCCACGGCACCAAAGATCGGCGTGAAACCGCGGTACATCTTTCACGCGAGCGTTCGCAAGAGATTCAGCGTTTTCGGGCAGCATTTGCTGACGCGCCGATTGGCTCCTGTCTGTTGGATGCGGATGGTATCGCGCTGGAAGCCAACCGGGTTCTGCTGGATTTGTTCTGGCCGGACAGTGCGCGCGCGCCCGCGGTTGATTTTAGCGACGTTATTGTCGATCAGGACCGTGAGAACTTCGCACGAGGTATCAAACGGCTGGTCAATCCGCGATACAACAAATATGAGGCTGACCTTTCTTGTATTGCAGCCGATGGCGACACCCGGCAAGTGAGTATTCAAGCGTCCGCGGCGCGGGGTGCCGACGGCGCGTTCTTGTGTGCGGTGGTGCAGCTGCGGGACGTCACGGATTCCGTGCAACTGACCAATCAACTGGAGTTGCAGGCGAGCACCGACGAGCTCACCGGTTTATTGAATCGGCGGGCGTTCCAATTGAAGCTGCAGCAGGCGTGGGAGTCGGGTGCCAGTTCCGGCAAGCACGGCTTCCTGATGTTCATGGACCTGGATCAGTTCAAAGTCGTCAACGACACCTCCGGCCATGCGGCCGGCGACCGGCTCCTCAAGCGCGTCGGGGAGATTTTGACCAATATTTTTCGTTCCAACGACACCATCGCGCGACTCGGCGGCGATGAATTCGGCGTCATCCTCTGGGAATGCGCCGATGACGTTGCCGCACGATTGGCGGAATCCGTTCGCGCGAGTATTGAGCAGTTCCGGTTTCGCTGGGATACCGAAACGTATCGCATTGGCATCAGTATCGGTGGTATTCCAATCGACCCGGCCAAAGGTGACGTCAACGAGCTTCAGCAGCTGGCTGATGCCGCGTGTTACACCGCTAAAGAAGCTGGCCGCAACTGCGTGCACATGGTGGCGGGCGGTAAAGACTCGGCCCGCCTGCACCGCAAACAGGTGCGTTGGGTACAGCGCATTCGTGATGCAATGGATCGCAACCGATTCGCGATTTACGCTCAGCCGATCCGCAGCCTCGATGGTAAGGATGAAAATCTCGATCGCCTCGAGATCCTGTTGCGGCTGCGGGATTCGACGTCGCGCAATCTAATTCTGCCGGGCGCTTTCCTACCGGCAGCGGAGCGTTACGGACTCAGTGTCGAGCTGGACCGCTGGGTTGTGCGGCGATTGCTGCATATGCTGATGATTCACAAGATCGTCAATGCAGAACGCCGCAGCTATTGGATCAATCTGTCAGCGTCCAGCATTGGCGACACACGGTTTGCGGGATTCTTGAAGGACGCCATTCGCCGCACGCCATTGCCCGCCGGCACGATCAATTTTGAGATTACCGAGACGACTGTTATTCGCAATTTGAGCGAGGCGGGGCGGCTGGTTGCGGATCTGCGTGAATTGGGCTGCCAGGTGGCGCTGGATGATTTTGGCAGCGGCATGTCGTCGATCAACTATTTGAAAGAGCTGCCGATAAACGTGGTGAAGATTGACGGCAGTTTCATTCGCAATCTCGCGACGGACGTAACCGACCGAATTTTTGTTCGCTCGATTATTGATATCGCGCACGCATTGAATATTAAGACGACCGCGGAATTCGTGGAAAACAAAGAGTTGTTGGAAATTATCAAAGGCCTGGGCGCGGACTTTGCGCAAGGGCATGCGATCGCTCAACCCTTCGTACTCGCACCGCGATTCCCGGCAACACCAGCGCCCAAAGCGGGCGCCAATAACATTGTGCAACTACAGGCAGGGTAGAGAATGAATTCCGTAATGACTGAATCAACAGAGGCGCCGGACACGGCAATTCGACTGGCCCAAACCATCGCGTCGTTGCCGCCGTTGCCGGCGACTGCGCAGGAGATTTTGACGTGTTTCGGCGATGAGTTTATTGATGCTGACAAGGTCACCGCGATCATTGAAGATGATCCCGGTATTTGCGGACGGTTACTTGGCCTCGCAAACTCGGCGTACTTTGGCTTAGCGGAACCGACCACCGCCGTCAGCGAGGCTATTTCCCGTGTTCTCGGTGTCGACACCGTACGATCGCTGGTGTTGGCCATGGCGATTCAGCAGTCATTTTCGTTTCGTAGCTGCCCGTCGTTCGACGTGGAGCGTTTTTGGACGCAGTCGTTACTGACCGCCGAGATCAGCAAGCGGATCGCATTGTCGAATGATTTGGACGATGAAAAAGACCGCGATTTGGCGTATTCCTGCGGCCTGTGTCACAACCTCGGTCTGCTGGCCCTGGCGCACAGTGAGTCGGAAGGACTAAACCGCGCACTGCAGCTGTGTCGCGGGGTGCACGAGCCGGATGCTTTGTCGGTAGCGCTGCACAACGAGTTTGATGTTGATCACCGAATCGTCACCGCAGAGCTAGCTAAGGCATGGTCGCTACCGGATTCGATGGCCGCCGCCTATGAGCTGCGAGCGTTTCCGGAGCTCAGAAGTGGTAACAATCTTGGTTTGGTGCTCGCCGTCGCTGTTGCGATCGTGAACTTTGCTCAGTACGAAACCGGTGAAGATCGCGTCCGCGAGGCCGCTTCTCAATTGGATTGTGATGTCGATGCCATGGTGGCATTCATCAACGATAACGAACGCGAGAAACAACGGATTCAGACGGTTGCCTCAAGAATGTCGCGTTAATACTCAATTATTCTCTGCGGCGCGTTATCCGCGCCGCAAATAAAACATCATTGAATTAGCTGCAGAGCGAGACCTGGCCGGCCTCAAGCCGTGCTTCAAAAATGGTGATGGTCTCGAAGTATTTGTGGACTCGTCCGGTCGAACGATTCGCTGAGAAACGCCATTCGGCGACTTCAATTTGGTCACATTGACCCGCGCCTTGCACCGTGGCGAAGGCGATCAACAGCGTTTGGTCGATCGTGGCTGCCGTTTGTACAGAGTCACTGGCAATGACTTTTTGCGTGCTGGTCGGGAAGAAGCGGAATTGCCAAAAATATTCGGCAAAAACGCGCATTGAATTGGCGTCGAGCGGTTCATTCTTTAAATGCCCGGCGTAGCCATTGAACGCGATCCGATCAACACCTTGTCGGTCCGCGTACCGGCACTTGAGTACCCGAGCAAAGCCGGGCGAGGTGATGTCATCGATATTGCCGACGTCGTCCTGATAGGACAGCTCGCGGGCAAATTCGAAGTAACGTTCGTTTTCATGGGCGGCGACGAAGTATCCCTGTACCGCGCGCGACGCGTTGTCGGCCTCTTCCCAGGCAGCTGCGGTGGCGTAATCGTCGGTGCATAGCTCAAACGAGGCGGTCTCGTCGAGCAGGTGATGCATGGTGTAACTGCGCGATGTGTCAGCGCGGTCATCGGTGTAGAAGTTTTCAGGGACGCTGTAGTTGGTGTCATAGACCAGCGTCGCGATGTCGAGTGTACTGATCGTGGCTTCGTCGGCGGTGGCCGCTTCGGTATCTGCGGTGACCTTCGATGCGCTGGGTGATCCACAGCTGGTGCTGGCCAGGGCCAGAGTCAGGACCATAGCTAGCGACTGATTTCGGCTTATTGCGGGCATCCTTTCCACCTCGCCTATCGAGTCCTTATGCCGTTCGCACTTAGGCGGCGGCGGTTCCTTTACGCCAAATCTTGAGTTCGTCGGGTGCCTGCACACCCATTTTGACGCGGTTTCCCTCGGTGGAGAAAACCGTGATTTCGATCGGGCCACTGCGAAACAGCTCGTTCAACGTAATTGACGTATCGGTGTCTTCGCTTGGCCGTATTTCGATCGATTCGGCATCTTTTCGACTAACAACTAACATGATGGTGCTCCTTGGGTTCCGGCGATCGCTACGCTTGCGCGAGAGATCGCATGGCGCCAGCCCGCTCGTTACTACCTGACATGTGATAGGTCGCGTTCGGTGCGGTGTCGCCGCGAAGGAACGCGATTCCGTCGTCGATTTGCTGGCGGCGCAACCGGATGATTGCGCCAATCTTCATATTCATGGCATTGCATTCGATGGCGAGTTGCATCAGCCGGTCCCAGCTGTGCGCTATCGCGGAATCGTTGCCGCAGATTGCGATTAGCCGGTCCATTTGGTCGGCGCCGGGTGCAATGCCCTGGTCCGCACAGAGTGCGCTGCGTTCGGTATCGATACGGCGCAAAGTCTCAACTCGTGCCGATTTGTCGTCCATCACCTGCTGTAATCGGTCAGCATCTTGTGCACGCAGTGCCACAAGCTCCTGCTCGAGAATGTCCTGCAGACCGACGGTTTGCTTCACCGCACTGTCGACCAGTTCAGCGATTTGGCTACGGGCTTTTTCAGCAGGCAGCGCGCTCACTTACTGATCTCCAAACAGCCGGTCAATGCGGATCATCGAATCGGCGATGGCTTCGACGTCAACCTGATATTCACCATTCTGGATCGCCGTTTTGACGGCTTCGACGCGTTGGCTGTCAATGGCAGGCGAGGTGCCTACCGTCTGCACCATACGTTGCAGCAACTTGGCATTTTCAGTCAGTTCGACCGTGTCTGCGGACGCTCCACGTTCATTCGAGCCGGCCAAGCGATTAGCGGCACTATCGGCGACCTTCGATTTGGTCCCGGTGTCCTCAATCTTGTTGCCCGCTTTGTTGATCGTGGTTGGATCCACTGGTCCAATCCTATTTGTCATAATGAAATTACCTCAACAATCATTGCTGCTTACCCGGTTATCGGCGGTTGCCGAAGAATCTTTAAGGATTTGCAGCATTATTTACTTGTGACCGTCGGCAGCAGGATTTCGACCTGCTGTGCCGAGCGGACCACGCCTTCGACGATTCGGCCGGAACTAAGGTTTTCCACCCGAATTCGTTGATTCAGAGCCCCGTTGCTCAGGGCGATACCCGACATACTGACCTGCAGCGTTGAGCCGGCGGCGAGCAGGGTCACGGTTTGGCCCCGCTGGACGATTTTGTTGGCCTCCAGCATGGACGGGGAGATCACGCGACCGGCCAAAATCTGCTGCCGGGTCCGCTGACCGATTAGCGATTGTGGTGAATCCAGATAGCCGGTCAGCATGCGGGACACATCGCGTTCGGCGCTGGCCAGGTCATCGGCGCTCACCAGGTGTCCCGCTGGCAGGGTCCGACTTGCCGTAATTACATGGGCCAGCACCACTACGTCCACCGGAACAAAGACTTTCCAGGGTTTGCTGCCGTCGCAACGTACGCCGACAACGGTGCGGCTGGTGACCGTCGTGCCGCGCCGCATAAATCCTCGCAGCGGCTGGTCGCACCGGGGCAGGCGATGCCGAGGGTCGAGCGAGGCGGCCTGCACCTGGGTTCGATCTGCCTTCGGCCCGGCGATACGCGTTAAGTGTCGCTCAGCGGTGGCCTCAATATCGGCATTGGAATGCCAAACCGCATCCGCGCCCCAAGCCGGAGCTGCAGTAACGCCGGCGATCAATGCCACCAGCGTCAACCAGGCGTCGATTCGGTGACGCGAAACGCGTCGCAGCGTCAAAATGCTGACGAATGGCATCCAATATTGGCGTTCTTTCTTCATATTGGATGTCAGTTGCAATGATCGTGCCAGTCATCCGGCACGTGAGCCTCAACCCCGACCAACGTTGCCGGCAAAGCGGCAAAGCATTGCCGTTATTGGCTTTGCGCTACTGCAAAAAAAATTCGCAGCCGCATAACGACAGCTATCGCAAAGATTGGCATACGCCTTGCATAGACCTTGGCAGGTTATTTCGTTTAGCAGGTTAGTTATGCAGATCGATTCATTTTCACCGCACGAGCAGGCCCTGAGCTTTCGCGCGCGTCGCAATGAAGTGCTCTCGGCAAACATTGCCAACGCTGACACGCCGAACTACAAGGCGCGCGATCTGGACTTTCAGGATGTGCTCAACGCGGCGAGTCGGCCTTCGTCATCACTTCGAACAACGCATGCGACGCACATCAGTACCGGTCCAGCCGGCGTTGCTAACGGTGACCTGAAGTATCGGATCCCGGTGCAGCCGACATTGGATGGCAACACCGTTGAGACCGATATTGAGCAGACGGCGTATGCCGAGAACGCGTTGCACTACCGCGCTGCGCTGGCGTTTGTCGACGGGCAGATACGAACCCTTAAGTTCGCGATCAAAGGAGGTGAGTAATGTCGATGTTCAACGTATTTGATACCGCCGGGACAGCGATGAGCGCGCAGGCGGTGCGGCTGAATACCACGTCCTCGAACCTGGCCAATGCTGGCAGCGTCAGTGGCGACCCGAGCAAGGTCTACCGCGCACGGCACCCGGTGTTTTCAACGTTTCAAGTAGCGATGGACAGCGAAATCGGTGCCCAGGGCGTACGCGTTGACGGCATCGTGGAGAGTCAGACGCCGCTGGGCGTGCGTTTTCAGCCGGAACACCCGGAGGCTGATGAGAATGGCAACGTCTACGTTTCCAACGTTAATGCCGTTGAAGAGATGGTGAACATGATCTCGGCGTCTCGTAGCTATAAGAACAACATCGAAATCGTTAACACGACCAAGGAGCTGCTACTGCAGACCTTGAGTCTAGGACGATAGGAATCTCGCGACAGGACAACATATATGAACCCTTCATCAATTAATTCCGATCTTGGTCTCGCGCCGCCGCCTAGCGCGCAGCGCAACGACGAGCTGGGGCAATCCGATTTTCTCACGCTGATGATCACCCAGTTTCGCAACCAAGATCCGTTCGAGCCGATGGATAACGGCGATTTCCTTGGCCAGCTGGCGCAATTCAGCACTGTTAACGGTATTGAATCACTGAATTCATCGTTCTCCGGGTTAGCGAACACGATTCGTGGAGAACAAGCCTTACAGGCTGCCAATTTGGTGGGCCACTCAATACTGGCAGTGACCGATGTTGGTTATCTGCCCGAGGGCGGTTCGATTAACGGCGTGGTCGAGTTGGCCAGCAGTGCCAGCGATGTGCAAATCGACATTCTCGATGAGTCCGGCCAACTGCTGCAGACGCTCAGTCTCGGTGAACAGAGTGCGGGCATCGTTAATTTTTCCTGGAATGGCCTGAATACCGACGGTGAACCGGTTGGGCCGGGTCAGTATCAAATCAATGCCCGTGCGGTGCGCGGACAGTCGGTCGAAAGTATTGCGACCGCATTGGAGTCGACTATCGAAAGCGTGACGCTGGGCGTATTCGGCCAAGAACTTCTTTTGAATCTGGAGGGCGGCGGTTCGATGCCACTCGGCCAGGTTTATCAAATTATTTGACGCATTTCATAGTTAGGAGAATTCATCATGCCATTTGCAATTGCACTCAGTGGGCTGAACGCCGCGTCGGCTGATCTCGGTGTTACGGCAAACAACGTTGCCAACGTCAATACGACAGGCTTCAAAATGTCGCGAGCACAATTTACCGAAGTTTTCGCCGTGGGTACTCAGAGTGTGAGTTCGAGTGCATCGGGCAGTGGTGTGCGATTGTCGAGCATCGCGCAACAATTCACGCAGGGCAACATCGATTTCACCGATAACGCCTTGGACCTTGCCATTGCTGGCGAGGGATTCTTCGTGTTGAACGATAACGGTGCCCGCAGTTATTCGCGCGCCGGTGCATTCGGTGTCGATAACCAAGGTTTTGTGGTCAATTCCGAAGGTGCACGATTGCAGGCCTACCCATTTGCGGGCGCCGGCTTGTTCAACACCGGTACGCCACAAGACTTGCAGCTGACCATTGGTGCCAGCCCGCCGCAGGCAAGCACCCAGGCCGACTTCGGTATTAACCTACCGGCTGACGCCGCGGTACCCGCGAACCCGGTATTCGATGCGGCCGATCCGAGCAGCTTTAATCACACCACCTCAGTAACGATTTACGATTCACTGGGGTCCGCGCATACCGCCACTGTGTATTTCATCAAAGACGCCGCCGTGAACACGTGGAATACACAGGTGGAGATCGAAGGCACTACGGTCGGTGGTTCAACGCAGATCGTGTTCAACCCCGATGGCAGTTTGAGCACGCCCGCGGGCGGACTCATGGCACTGGCGCCGTACGATCCGGGAACCGGCGCGAATGCGATTAACCTGTCTTTGGATTTCGGTGATGCATCGCAGTTTGGTCAAAACTTTGGTGTGAACTCACTGTCGCAAGACGGCTTTACAACCGGTCGACTGACCGGCGTCAGCGTGGATGCCGAAGGCATCGTATTCGCTCGATTTACCAACGGGCAGTCAACCTCGCTCGGCAAGCTCGCGCTCGCTAACTTCGTCAACCCGCAGGGTCTGCAGCAACTCGGCGATACCGCCTGGGGCGAGTCGTTCCAGTCGGGTGATGCGCTGCTGGGCGAAGCGGGAACTGCATCGTTCGGCAACATTCAATCCGGTGCGCTGGAATCCTCCAACGTCGACCTGACCGCGCAGCTGGTGCAGATGATCACCGCGCAGCGCAACTTCCAGGCCAACGCGCAGATGATTTCGACCGCCGACACGGTTACGCAGACGGTTATTAACATTCGATAGTGACTCACCATGGATGAAATGATTTACACCGCAATGACCGGCGCCAAACAAACGGAAATTGCACAAGCGATTAACACCAACAATCTCGCCAATATTTCAACGACGGGATTCCGTGCGGACTTGCACGCGTTCAGTTCGTCGCCGATCGACGGGCCCGGCGTTGAGACGAGGGTCAATGCTGTCGTCGAAAGCTATGGCACGGACATGTCGTCCGGATCGATCGTCAACACCGGTCGTGATCTCGATATTGCGATTCAAGGTGATGGCTTTATCGCCGTCCAGTCGGCTGACGGTGGCGAGGCGTATACGCGCGCCGGCGATCTGCGGGTCGAGCCTGGCGGATTATTGACGACGGGCAGCGGCCATCTGGTGCTCGGCAATGGTGGGCCGATTGCGCTGCCGCCGAGCGTCAGTCTGACGATTGGCGGCGACGGCACGATTTCGATTCAGCCGCTCGGTTCGGGTCCGGAAACAATCACGATTGCCGATCGCATCAAGTTAGTAAATCCGGACCCAACGACGGTTTCGAAAGGTGCAGACGGCCTGTTCCATCTGAGCGATGGCGGCATTGCTGATGCCGATGCAACCATCAAGATCACCAACGGTGCGCTTGAGCAAAGCAATGTCAACGTCGCGTTGACGTTGGCCAACATGATTGAACTGGCTCGTCAGTACGAATCGCAAGTCAACCTGATTAAGTCTTCTGAAGATAACGCCGATGCTGCGGCGCAGCTTCTGAAAATGAATTAGCCGTGAGGCAAAGGAGAAACCCATGACACAGGCACTGTGGATCGCGAAGACCGGATTGGATGCGCAACAAACGCGCATGGCGGTCGTATCCAACAACCTCGCAAACGTCAATACCACCGGATTCAAGCAGGGCAGAGCGGTCTTCGAGGACCTCTTGTATCAAAACGTCCGCCAATCCGGTGGCTCCAGTTCCCAGGACACGCTGTTGCCGACGGGTGTGTCGCTCGGCACCGGCGTTCGCGTTGTGGCAACCGAGAAGTTGTTCACTCAGGGCAGCATATTGAATACCGAGAGAGCGTTGGATGTCGCCATCAGCGGTCGTGGTTTCTTTCAAATTCTAAAACCGGATGGTGAGCTGGCCTATACCCGCGATGGTGCATTCCAAACCAACGACCAAGGGCAGTTAGTCACATCGAGTGGTTACATCGTTCAGCCGGGTATCTCGATTCCAGAGGGTGCTCAAAGCATCACGATTGGCAGGGACGGGATTGTCTCGGTGAAGCTTGATGGGCAGACCTCCACGACGCAGGTCGGCGTTATTGAGATTGCGGACTTCATTAATCCATCTGGCCTGCAAGCGGTCGGGGAAAATCTCTACGTCGAAACAGCCTCTAGTGGACCGTCGCAGTCGGGCACGCCCGGATTAAATGGTCTCGGCAGTTTGTTGGGAGGCAATCTTGAAGGTTCGAATGTCAACGTCGTCGCCGAGCTCGTCAACATGATCGAAACGCAGCGAGCGTACGAAATGAACTCGAAGGCGATCACGACCAACGATCAAATGATGCAGTACATCAATAACAACCTGTAATGAGATGCCACTTATGCGAATTCAAAAACTCCTAAGCGTTACCGTTCTCGCCGCGTCTCTTGCGATGGCCGGTGGCTGCTCGTTGATCGGTATTGAAGAAGTGTCGTATGCGCCGCCAATGCCGGTGCCCCCGGAGCAATTGCCTGCGACCGACGGCGCGGTGTATCGAGCGAATGGCGATGTGCGTCTGTTCGAAGATTTCAAAGCCGGTCGAGTGGGCGACATTTTGACGGTCAAACTGGTGGAGAACACCAATGCCAGCAAGAATGCGGCGACCTCGGTAGCTAAGTCGACCGAGGCGACCATCGCCAATCCAACCGCGTTCGGCGTCACGCCGACCTACGACGGCACGCCGATGTTTGAGGGAAGTCTCTCCGGTGACAGCACCTTTGACGGCTCCGGTACCAGTACGCAAAGCAACAGTCTTGTTGGCGATATCACCGTGACCGTGGTTGAGCGACTGGCGAATGGCAATCTGGTAATTCGCGGTGAGAAGTGGGTCACGTTGAACCAAGGCCGTGAGTTTATCCAACTGTCGGGCATCGTCCGACCGCGCGACATCGGTACCGACAACACCTTGATGTCGACGCGGATTGCCAACGCACAAATCTCCTACAGCAGCAAAGGCGTGCTCGCCGATGCCAATCGTATGGGATTCGTTGCTCGATTCTTCAATTCCATATTTTCACCCTACTAACGAGGCGATCGCATGAATATGTCGACACAACGATTTGACTGGCTCAAAGCACTCGCTTTGTTGTTCGTCTTTTTCTTGATGGGTGCACAGCCGGTGCTGGCGGAGCGAGTCAAAGATCTCGCCAGCGTTGCCGGCGTACGTAAGAACCAATTAGCGGGTTATGGACTGGTGGTGGGTCTGGATGGCACCGGCGACCAGACGACGCAAACGCCGTTTACTGTGCAGAGCATCGTCAACATGCTGACGCAGTTCGGTGTGACCATTCCGCCCGGTGTGAGCCTGCAGCTGAAAAACGTTGCCGCGGTTACCGTCACCGCGGAATTGCCGCCATTCGTCAAACCCGGGCAGACCATTGACGTCACGGTCGGCTCGATCGGTAACGCCAAAAGTTTACGTGGTGGTGTGTTGCTAATGGCGCCGCTTAGGGGCGCGGACGGCAATGTCTACGCGATTGCACAAGGTAATTTGGTGGTTGGCGGCTTTGGTGCGTCAGCGGCCGACGGTTCGCGTGTCACGGTTAATATTCCAAGTGCTGGGCGCATACCCAACGGTGCAACGGTAGAACGAACTGTGCCAAACAATTTTTTAACCAATGAGGGCATCGTGCTGAATCTGCATACGCCGGACTTCACTACGTCGAACCGATTGGCCGAGCAAATTAACGCCACGATGGGCGAGGGCACGGCTCAGTCGATGGACGCGGTGTCGGTCGCCGTGCGGGCGCCGCAGGATATTTCGCAACGCACCGCGTTCGTATCGATGCTCGAAAACTTAGAGGTTGAGCCCGGCGAAGTACAGGCACGGGTAATCGTGAATTCACGGACCGGCACGGTCGTGATCGGCAGCAATGTTCGGGTGACGCCAGCAGCGGTGTCGCACGGCGCCCTGGTCGTCACTATCAGCGAACAGCCGGTGATTAGTCAGCCGCTCGCGCCGTTTAGTGATTCGGGAGAGACCGTCGTTGCGGCGGATTCCGACATCGATATTTATCAGGAAGAGGCGAGTATGTTCTTGTTTGAACCGGGGACGAGCTTGGACGAAATTGTCCAGGCAGTGAACCGGGTCGGTGCTGCGCCGGGTGACCTGGTTGCCATTCTCGAAGCACTGAAGCAAGCGGGCGCGTTGCGCGCGGAGCTGGTGGTTATCTAGGAACGATCATGACGCCCTCGGTAACAGACTTTGAGCAGTTTACTTCGCTGCGTACCGGCGCAGAGCGAAACGACCCCGCGGTATTGCGCGAGGTCGCCGGTCAGTTTGAAGCACTGTTTATCGAATCCCTGCTCAAGAATATGCGTGAGGCGTCACTCGGTGATCCGCTGCTGGGTGATAGCCACTCGCACGAAATGTATCAAGGCTTAATGGACCAGCAGTTATCGGTGCAGATGGCGTCCGGCCGCGGCATTGGTCTGGCCGACATGCTGGTACGACAGCTTGGCGGTAGCTCACCCATTACGCCCGCAAAGGTGGCGTCTACATGGGCGGACGCTCGAGACTTTGTTCGCGAGGCCTGGCCGCATGCTAAGCGTGCGGCGAAACGACTCGACGTTTCGCCGGTCGCGGTTATGGCTCAGGCCGCGCTGGAAACCGGTTGGGGTCAGCATGTACCGGGTCAGCCGAACGGCGACAGCAGCTTTAACGTATTTGGTATTAAGGCGGGTAAGAGCTGGAAAGGTGCTGCCGTTGCCAAGCCGACGTTGGAAATTGAAGACGGTCTGCCACGGCGGGAAGTTGCGAAGTTTCGCGCTTACAAAAACATGGCAGCGTCGTTTGATGACTACGCCAATCTACTGACCAGGAATTCGCGGTATGCCGATGTCAGTGGGCATCGCGATAACGTGCGGGCCTTTGGCCAGGCTTTGCAATCTGGCGGTTATTCCACCGATCCTGCGTATGCCGAGAAACTGGCGCGGATCGCAGCCAGCCCGACGATGCGCGACGCGCTCAATTCGATTCGGAGAGACTGAAATGCCCGACCTATTAGGTACAAGTTTGACCGGGATGTTGGCGTTCCAACGCGCCTTGCAGCTCACCAGTCACAATATTGCCAACGCCAATACGCCAGGATACAGCCGGCAAGTGGCGGAGTTTACGTCGCGTATTGGTGGCGGATCGGGGCAGAACTATGTCGGTGGCGGTACGCAAATCGCGTCTATCAAGCGCATGTACGATTCGCTGTTGGTGAATCAGTTGCAAACGGCACAAACCGGGTTGGCTCGATTTGGTGCTTTGAACAGTCTGTCTTCACGCATGGACACGTTGCTCGCTGATGCGGATACCGGTTTGAGCGCCTCGATGCAAAATTTCTTTAACGCCGTGCAGGACGTTGCCAATGATCCGTCGAATACTACTATTCGTCAGGCAATGTTGGGTGAGGCCGATGGTATTGCGGCGCGTTTTCGCACCCTGGATCAGCAGCTTAATACACAGGAGAAAGAGGTCAGCGACCGCCTCAGATTGGCGGTCGACGATATTAATCGGATTTCGGGGCAGATCGCGGAGGTGAACGATCTAATCGCGCGAGAAGGCGTCGGTGCTCAACCGAACGATTTGCTTGATCGTCGCGACCAGCTGGTCCTGGAGTTATCGGGTTTGATTGCCGTGTCCACGGCAGAGCAAGACGATGGCACGCTGAGCGTATTTATCGGCAGCGGCCGATCCTTGGTCATCGGTATCGACGCGCAACGATTGGGCATACGCGGTGATGAATTTGACCCGACCCGAGCGACGATCGTGTATGAGGGCGCTGGTGCGACTGCACCTTTGGATGCGTCGCTCTCCGGCGGCGTGGTGGGCGGGTTACTTGAATTTCGTACCCGAATGCTCGACCCGGCGCGACAAACGCTCGGACAAACCGCTGCGGCGCTCGCGCTGCAGTTCAACACCCAGCATCAGTCCGGCCTCGACTTGCGCGGTAATCTTGGCGGTGACTTCTTTGGTATCGATCCGCCGCAGATCCTGTATTCGTCGGGTAATACCGGCAGCCCAAGCGCGGTGGCACAGGTTGCCGACTTGGGAGCCTATACCGGCGCTAATTACGTGCTTGAATTCGACGGTGCGGGCTACACGCTGACTCGAGAAGATAGCGGTGAGGTGATTCCGATGACGGGTACCGGTACGGCCGGTGATCCGTTCGTCGCAGATGGTATTACCATTGAGGTAGGTGGCAGTCCCGCCGCGGGTGATCGAATGCTGATCCGCACCGGTCACGGCGCCGCTGCATCCATGCAGACACTGATCGACGATCCGCGCAGCGTGGCACTGGCTTCGCCGACACGTTCGTCGGCTTCGCTGGGCAATATTGGCGATGCCACCATCAGCACGCCGATTACGGTTGACGCGGATGACCCGGGATTACTGACTAGCGCGGTCATTGAATTCACCAGTGCAACCACTTACACGATTAATGGCGGTGCGACGGTGTATACGTATACCGATGGCGATCCCATTCTGATTAACGGTAATGAGGTCACGATCAACGGGTCGCCAACCGCGGGAGATCAGTTCACCATAGAAGCGAACCTTGGTGCCTCAGGCGATAACGGTAATGGCTTGTTATTGGCAAACCTGCAGTCGCTCGGACTGCTAGAAAATGGCGCGATCAGCATCAACGAAAGTTACGGTCAATTGATCGCGGGTGTTGGCGCAACCGCCTATCAGATTCAGGAAGGATTCGAGGCGCAAGACGTGGTGTTTCGGAATGCAGAGGATGCGGTGCTGTCGAAATCGGCAGTAAATCTGGATGAAGAGGCGGCTAATTTGGTGCGATTTCAGCAGGCCTATCAGGCGTCGGCTCAAGTGGTCAATGTGACCAAACAGCTGTTCGACAGCTTACTTGCAGCGACGAGTCGATAGTCATGCGGGTGTCAACACGCGGAGCGTATCTGAACAGTCTGTTGGCCATGCAAAAGCTGCAGCAGGCATTGGACTACACGCAGCGGCAGATTTCGTCGGGCCGACGAATCCTGACACCATCCGATGATCCGATCGCGGCGTCGCGCTCCATCCAAATGGTGGAAACGATATCCCGGCTTGAGCAATTCGATCGCAACTCGACGCTGGCGCTAAACCGATTGAGCCAGGAAGAATCGGCGCTGAATTCGGTGAATAATGTTGTGCAGCGCGTTCGTGAACTCGGTTTACAGGCAAACAATGCGACGCAAAGCGATGAATCGCGAGGTTTAATCGCGGTTGAGATGCGCGAGCTGCTCGATGAGTTGGTGCAGCTAGCCAATCAACAAGATGGCAATGGTCGCTACATATTCTCTGGCAATTTGGATCAAACGCGGCCGGTGAGTCGCAGTGGATCGACGTTTACCTACCACGGCGATCAAAGTCAGCGGATTATTCAAATCGGCGAAGGACGACAGGTGGCGGACGGCCACCCGGGATCGCGTGTGTTCTTCGAAATTCGCAATGGCAACGGGATTTTTCAGATTTCGCCAGCGGCGTCTAACTTGGGTACCGGTCTCTCTGGTGAGGGTAGCGTTGTGGATCCGACAGCGTACGACCGCGATACGTATACGTTTACGATGCTTACCGACACGACTTACCAGGTCGTTGACTCATCGGGTGGCGTGGTGGATTCAGGTACCTATGAAACCGGCGATACCATCACGTTCAGCGGCATCGAGTTCTCGATCACCGGGCAACCGGTCAGCGGCGATGAGTTCACCGTCGCACCGAGTCAGAACCAAGATATTTTCTCCATCGTCGATCAGCTGTCGACGGCATTAGAGCAGTCGATAACCGATGATGCGTCGCGCGCGGCACTGAATAATGCGGTCAATAGCGGTCTATTGGGTCTGGACCAAGCGCTTGGCAAGGTGCTCGATATTCGGACCGAGATCGGGTCGCGCCTGGCGGCCATCGACAACCAAGTCAATCTCAACGCCAATACGATATTAGGCTTGCAGACGGCGCTGTCAGACCTCCAAGACCTCGATTATGCTGAGGCTGTGTCACGACTCAGCGCCGAAGCGGCAACCTTGGAAGCGGCCCAGGCCTCATTTGTTCGCACACAGCAACTCTCGCTGTTCAATTATTTCTAACCGCGTCACAGATTCTCCTTTTTCCGCTAAAGATACGTCCGCAGCCGCCGTGGGCGTGCTCGGAAATTTTCTTAAGCTTTCTGAATTTCTACCGATAACCAGTCTGAACGGTGGTCATGAATGGATTTCGGGCCCTGATAGCTGACTTCCGGCATGCATTAGCGGACCGGGTGTTTATCTAGGAAATTAGGAGTTTTAAAAATGACACAGTCGATTAATACCAACGTTGCTTCGCTTAATGCGCAACGAAATCTTAGTCGCTCGCAGGGTCTGCTAAATCAGTCGCTACAACGTCTGTCGACGGGCCTACGTATTAACAGTGCGAAAGACGATGCGGCAGGTCTCGCGATCTCAGAGCGTTTCACGACGCAGATTCGTGGCCTGAACCAAGCGGTACGAAATGCTTCAGATGGCATTTCCTTGTCGCAAACCGCAGAAAGTGCACTGGGCGAGCTTACCAACAACCTGCAGCGAATTCGTGAATTGGCAGTTCAGTCTGTTAACGCCACGAACTCGGCATCGGATCGCGCCGCGCTTGACGCGGAAGTGACCGAGCGTCTCGCAGAAGTGGATCGTATCGCCAAACAAACCAGTTTCAACGGCGTTAAAGTTCTTGACGGTTCGTTCGGAACGGCGGTGTTCCAAGTGGGTGCGAACGTGGGCGAGACCATTTCGGTTTCTCTGACCACGGACGTGACCGCTTCGGCCATCGGTACCGTCAATACGAACCTGACGAACGGCACGTTCAGCTTCGCTGATGCAGCCAGCACCGATATCACGATTGACTTCGGCGATGGCACAACGGCAGATGAATACGGTAGTGCGGTGGTTGCTGCTGACTCAACGGTGCAGCAGGCGGCTGACGCCATTAACGACGCCAACCTGACCGGAATCTCGGCTTTCGTCAACGCGGCAAATGAGCTGCAGGTTTTGACTGACGTCGGCGGTAACGTGACGTTCACGGAGTCCGGTGGCGCCGGTACCGATACGCTGGGTCTCACCACCATCGTTACGGCAGATGAGACGGTTGCAGCTGCAACGACGCTCGAAGGCGTGTCGGTCGGCACCGTGGCGAACGCCAACTTTGCCATCGCTCGTATCGATTCTGCATTGACGGACGTGAACGGCTTGCGCGGTAACCTGGGTGCTATCCAGAACCGATTCGAGTCAACCATCGTCAACTTGCAGACGGTAAGTGAAAACTTGGCAGCATCTCGTGGCCGAATTCAGGACGCCGACTTTGCCGCAGAAACCGCCGCTTTGACTAAAGCGCAGATTCTGCAGCAGGCGGGTGTTGCTGTCCTGTCGCAGGCGAATGCTCAGCCTCAGCTGGCGCTGTCGCTGCTGCAGTAATCGGGTAGCCAATGAGCTATTTGGAAATAAATCGGCGGCAGGGATGCCGCCGATTCATCCCATAGAGAATCTTACCCATGCGTCCAACAGACTTAATCGCCAACACCGTCGTGCAATCAGCGCCGGCTAAGAAGCAGGCGCCAGTCAACGGCCGTGATCCGCAAGCCGAAGCGCAGAGCACCGTGACCGACGCAGACGGCAAGAATTTGCCGGCCGCGGAGGAAAAAGAGCTCGGTTCCGAGGTTCTTGCAACCGCTGTCAAAATTACCAGCCAAAACATCGGTGCCGACATTCGCATTGCGGTCAATCCGGAAACGCAACGCACTGTAGTGCAGGTCATTGATCGCGAGACAGGTGAGCTAATTCGCCAGGTTCCGTCGGAACAGGCGACTGTTTTTGTATCTGGCAATGGTCAACCCAGCTTGAGGCTGTTTGATCGGCTCGTTTAACGCTGTGGCAGATGCGGCAGCCCAAACTGGCACATTTCTTGCTGAATATTGGTTATGACGAGCATTATCTCAAGCGGTATCGGATCGGGTTTGGACATTGCGGGAATTGTGCAGTCCCTAGTGGCTGCAGAAGGTCAGCCGGTGGAAACTCGAATTAACCAGCAAGAGGCACGAGCACAGTCGATTTTATCTGCCTACGGCAGCGTCAAATCGATCCTGGCCGAGCTGCGCGACAAACTCGAGCTGATGAAATCACTCGACAGCTTTTTGTCGCGAACGGCAACCTCGGGTAACGAAGATTTCTTTACCGTCAGCGCTGGCAGCACGGCATTGCCCGCCAGCTATGCGTTGGAAGTGGTACAGCTCGCGCAAGCTCAAAAACTGACCTCCGGTACGTTCACTGACGCCGATGCGGTTGTGGGAACCGGCACGTTAACGCTGACGGTCGGTGCCGTTAGCAGCGATATCGAGATTGATTCCACCAACAACACCGTCTCCGGAATTCGTGATGCCATCAATGCGGCGCCTGACAATCCTGGTGTCCAAGCGACCATCGTCAACGCAGATAGCGGCAGCTATCTGATTCTTACCGCGGAATCGACCGGCGCAGCACAATCGATAACGGTGACGCAAAGTGGTGGCGATGGTGGTCTCAGTGCATTGGAGTATGACCCGGCTAATTCGTTGACCTCGTTGTCCGAAACGGTCGCAGCCGCGGATGCGCAGATTCGCATCGACGGGTTCGACATCTTTAGTGACACCAATACGTTTGTAGGCGCGATTGACGGCGTCACTATTACGGCGGTCGAAAGTTCGGCCGGCGCGACCGAATCGTTGTCCATCGCCAACGACCCCGATGCAGCAAAACAGCTGATCAACGACTTCGTGGAAAGCTACAACACGCTAATCGATACTTTTGATTCACTCACGGCTTATGATGCTGAAGCCGAAACCGCGGCGCCGCTTTTGGGTGACGCGTCAATTCGAGGCATTCGTGATCAGATTCGCCGCGAACTTAGCATCGCAGTTACCGATTTAGAGGCGCCGTTCTCGATGCTCAGCGATGTTGGTGTCGAGGTGCAGCTCGACGGCAAGTTGCAGGTGAACGATCCGAAACTGTCGGATGTGCTGGGCGAAGACTTTCAGAAGCTCGGTGAGCTGTTCTCCACCACTGATGGATTTGCAGTACGTCTCTACGATCAAATTGAGGGCTTCTTAAATTCCGACGGCATTATCGAGGCACGCACTAAGGGTCTAGAAGACCAAATAAGCGGCCTGGATGACGAACGAATCGAGCTCAGCGAGCGCTTGTCTTCACTCGAAACACGGTTGTTCCGTCGTTTCAACGCGCTCGACTCATTGCTGGCACAGCTTTCATCAACCAGCAGTTTTCTCACTCAACAACTCGACAACCTACCGGGCGTTTCACGGTCGGGATCGTCAGGATAATTTCATGCGAGCAACGACGAGCAGTAATCCAACACCCGCGCAGCAGTACCGCGACATCAATGTGCGTAGCGATGTCGAAGACGCTTCGCCACATCGTTTAATTCAACTGTTGATGGCGCGGGCGCTGACCAAGATCGGTTTTGCCAAGCGCGACATGGAGCGGCAGCATACCAGCGAGAAAGGCCGCCATATCGGCGACTCGATCGAAATCATCAATGGGCTTCAAGCAAGTTTGAACCACCGCAGCAGCGCCACCTTAACGGCGAATCTAGACGGACTGTATGACTACATGATCCGACGCTTGCTCGAGGCCAACGTTCAGAACAATGTCGAAATTCTGGACGAGGTGTCGGCACTGCTGCAGGAAATCAAGGAGGCGTGGGATGCCATTGCAAGCGAACACGTTAGCCCAAGTGGCAGCTAGGGAAGAATCGGTTCATTCGGGACCAGGTGAAATCGTTGAGGAAATGGCGCAATACATTGAGATTTGCGCTGAGCAGGGTGAATGGGATCGTGTTGAGGAAATCGCCGTGAGGCTGCGCAACTCGGTCATGCTGGTTCCGGAGCAACATCGCCGCGAAAGTGTCCAGCGCGTGCAGCACTGCATTGAGCGAGTGCAGGCCCTTGCCGCGACGGCCAAAGATGAGGTCGCGACTCGGTTGGCGACTATCCGGCGCGGCCAACACGCAACCCGGGCCTACGGAAAAGCCGATATGTAAAAATGTCGATATTTGTGATTTTTGTCACAAATAATCGGGACTTGCCAATATATGCTCAAGTCGTCATTGAAGAGCGATACGAGCGACGGTAGGTATAGAAATGAGCGATTGTCGGGCCAAGGTCCTTGTTCTCCACGCCAAAGCGGCGCGGACGGCGGATCTTTGCGCGCGATTGCGATTCCTTGATTACGAACCTGTCGTCGCCGACCGCAAAGATCCCCTGGCGACGGTAACCCAATTTAGCGACGTGACCGCTGTGCTTGGCGACTCCACGGTGCCTGGGTTTGCCGGCACGCTAGAGAAAATACGGCAGAATCGGCCGGGCTTACCGTGTCTTTCCCTTACCGCGCAGCCCGCTGTGGCTGATGTGGACGATGTCTGGCCGCTGCAGTTACCGCTTAAGCGCACCCAACTGGAGCGCTTGTTGCGCCGCGCGGAGCGCTATTGTGGCCGCGAACGTCGGCACTTATTGACCGGCTGTTCGAAATCGATTCGACAGGTACGTGGACTGATCGAGTCGGTCGCCGACTTCGATACCAGCGTACTAATTACGGGTCCGTCTGGTACCGGAAAGGAGTTGGTCGCGCGCACGATTCATGAATTATCCGAGCGCGCCGACAAGCCCTTCGTGCCGGTCAATTGCGGTGCCATTCCCGCGGATTTGCTGGAAAGTGAGCTGTTCGGCCATAAAAAAGGCGCGTTTACTGGCGCGGTCTCTGATCGGGCGGGGCGGTTTGAACTCGCGGAGGGCGGCACCCTGTTCCTCGATGAGATCGGCGATATGAATTACGACATGCAGGTGAAATTACTGCGCGTCATTCAAGAGCAGTGCTATCAACGCGTCGGTAGTAACCAACGAAAACGCACCAATGTGCGCATCGTGGCGGCAACCCATTGCGATTTGCCGAAGGCGATAGAGGACGGTGAGTTTCGCGAAGATCTCTACTACCGACTGAATGTCTTTCCGATCGAGATGCCACCGTTGCGCAAACGCGTTTCCGACCTGCCGGATCTGTTATCGGACCTGCTGCTTCGACATAGCGACTCGGATCAGCCACGACTGGCGGTCAGCGAAGCTGCGCTCGATGCTCTCGCCGGATACCACTGGCCGGGTAACATTCGCGAATTGAGTAATTTGGTAGAGCGGCTGCTGATCATCAAGCCCGAGGGCACGATCGACGTTGACGATTTACCGATGAAGTATCGAGAGTCGAGCCGTTCGACGTCGGGGCAGCAGAATCTGGTTTCCCAAGCGATGACTATGAGCCGAGCGAATCTTAAAGAGCATCTCGAAGCGATCGAGAAAGACCTTATCTGCCAGGCGATCTCCGAATCTGACGGCGTGGTCTCGAAAGCTGCCGATCTCTTAAGTTTGCGTCGCACCACCTTGGTGGAAAAAATTAAGAAACTCGATATTCACTAAGGCCGAACCGCCAAGAATACTGCCTAGCGTCAGAATATTGACGTTTTTTTTGCGCTACGAAACTCTATAACTCATTGTTTTGTATATAAAAATCGAGTTGGCACACAAATTGCTTTTGTAAGACATAGACATGTTTTCAGGAGCACAACGTGGTGGCAGCGACCGATAGCCGCGAACAATTGCAAAACGCCTTCAAGGTGTTCACACACCAGTCGAACCTGCTCGAACAATCGTATCGCGATCTGCAAGGCACCGTGTCTGAGTTGCGCCGCAAGCTCGACCAGGCGCAATCGGCACGCCTGGCTGAAGTGGTTAAGCACGAACAGCTTGGCGCGCACCTCTCGCATGTTCTTGACAGCTTGCCTGGCGCCATCGTCGTTCTCGACGGAAGCGGTTGTATCCGGCATTGCAATGGTCAGGCGGCCAACTTTTTACACCGACCCTTGATCGGTTGCTCATGGGCGACGGTCATCCAACGCGAAGCGCAGGCGGATGCCTCTGAGGGCGGCAACATTCAGCTGCGTGACGGACGCTGGTTGAGCCTGTCGCGGAATCCCTTACGGCACGAGTCGGGCGAGTTATTGTTGTTGGCCGACGTGACTGAGAGTCGTAACCTTTCCGACATACAGCGCCGCCAAGAGCGACTCACAGCGATTGGTGAGATGACGGCGAAGTTCGCTCACGAGGTGCGCACTCCGTTGGCTTCGGCACTCTTGTACGTCGCGCAATTGGACAACGATAGCTGCCCACAACGACCTGCTGCGCAAAAAATTCGCGCTCGATTGAATGACCTGGGGCGCATGGTTGACGATATGCTGCGGTTTGCCGCCGGCACACGACCCGCCGAGGCGCTCGTCAATGTGTACGAGTTGCTGACCGAAATTCAAGTCGGTACCGAAATTGAATGTGCGGGCAGTGTTGACGTTACTGTCGACGTGAGTGATCACCGGCTCAGCGTGCGGGCCAACCGTGACGCCATCAAGGGAGCGCTATCCAACCTGGTGAACAATGCAATCCAGGCTTGTGGAGAAGGCGCCCGTATCCGCATTCGTGCAGCGCAAGTCGATGATCGAGTCGTACTTGCGGTGCGTGACAACGGCCCCGGTATCGACCCGGACATCTTGCCGAAAATATTCGATCCGTTCTTCACCACTCGCCCACAGGGTACCGGACTCGGGCTATCGGTCGTGCAAGCGGTCGCTAATGCCCATGGTGGGGCGGTTGCGGTGACTGGCACGGCACCCGGCACCGAAATACAGCTATCACTGCCGGCGCCGCCATTGGAGACCCGAAATGACTAGCCCAGCGATTCTGATCGTCGAAGACGATGCCAACCTTCGTGAGGCGCTGCTGGATACATTGCGCGCCGAGTCTCTGCCCGTGCTCAGCGCCGACAGTGGCCCGCAGGCATTGCAAATTGTGAATTCGAACCCGGTTGGGCTGGTGATTTCCGACTTACAAATGGAGCCGATGGATGGTGCTGCATTACTCGGCAAAATCCGCGAGTCGAATCCTTACTTACCCGGTGTACTCATGACAGCGCACGGTACGATCGAGAATGCCGTCGATGCGATGCGTGATGGCGCTGTCGATTACCTGCAGAAACCGTTCGACGCAGATGTGTTGCGTGCCGTGGTTGCCAAGTACTGGCAGGGTGACGCGGTGCCGGACGATCTTGTGGCTGAAGATCCGGTTACGCAGGAGTGCCTGAACATGGCGGCCCGCGTCGCAGCGACCGAAGCGACCGTGACCCTCAGCGGTGAAAGTGGTTGCGGCAAAGAAGTGATCGCTCGATACATCCATGATCAGTCGCCGCGGTCTGCGGCTCCTTTCATAGCCATCAACTGCGCGGCGATTCCCGAGAATATGTTGGAAGCCGTGTTATTTGGTTATGAAAAAGGCGCGTTTACCGGAGCGACGTCGGCATACGCCGGTAAGTTCGAGCAGGCGGAGAATGGCACGTTGTTGTTGGATGAGATTTCCGAGATGGACTTGGCGCTACAAGCCAAGTTGCTGCGCGTGCTACAAGAAAAGGAAGTGGAACGAATTGGCGGCCGCCGCACGATCAAATTGAATGTCCGCGTGCTCACCACGACGAACCGCGATCTATTGGCGCACGTGGCGCAAGGCAAGTTTCGAGAAGACTTGTACTACCGTCTCAACGTGTTTCCGTTGCATATCTCTCCGCTGCGCGATCGCCCTGCAGATATCTTACCGCTGGCCGAACACAGCCTCAGAAAGTTTGCCTGCCCGAGTAACGGCGTGTTGCAGCTATCGAGCTGTGCGCAACAAGCACTGCAGCGCCATACCTGGCCTGGCAATGTGCGCGAATTGCAAAACCTGATTCAGCGAACCGTCATCCTGGCGCAAGGTGGTTCCATTGATGCCAAGGATCTGGCGTTCGAAGCGCGCCCAGCGCACGACGAGGTCGCTACGGGCGACTTATCGCAGGGTGTACAAAACCACGAATTCCAACTGATCGTCGACGCACTCAATGATCACCACGGCAATCGGTCTGCGGTCGCTGGCGCTCTCGGTATCAGTGCGAGGACCTTGCGCTACAAGCTGGCGCGTATGCGGGAAAACGGTGTGCAGATACCTGGAGAAGATCATGAATGAGATCAGTACCGATCAGTTGTTACAACAGATTCGGACCTTAGGGAAGGATCTGCAAACCACTACACCGGCGATAGACGCAACACCGAAGGACTTTGGCAACGTGCTCAACAACACGCTGGACGCGATCAACGATGCGCAGCAGTACTCACAAAAACTCAAAGTCGACTTTCACAATGGCACCGGTGAAAAAACACTCGCCGAAGTCATGATCGCATCGCAAAAGGCCGATCTGTCGTTCCGTGCAGCAACCGAAGTGCGCAACAAGCTGATCACTGCCTACCAGGACATTATGAACATGCCGGTGTAAGCCGCATTGATTCCTAAATAAGAGGAAAACCAACCTGACATGGATAACGCAAACGTAATAGAGGGCACCGTCGTTCCGGCGAATCAAGTGAACCTGAACGGCGTACTCAAAATACCGGCGGTACGCCAGGTGTTTTTGCTGTTCGGCGTTGCTCTGGCCATCGCCGCCGGTTTTGCGGTGGTGTTGTGGTCGTGGACGCCCGCATACGTGCCGCTCTATAGCGGTATTGGCGCGCCGGATTCGGCCAGCGTTGCTGAGGCATTACGCGCTTCAGATATCGACTTTAAAATCGATAGCGCCAGTGGCGAGGTGTTGGTGCCACAGGATTCTCTACATCAAGCACGAATTCAGCTGGCTTCGCAGGGCGTTGGTTCTCCGGCGGCATCGGGTATGGCATCGCTGCAGGAGACGTCAGGGCTCGGCACCAGTCAGTTTCTTGAGACCGCACGTTACCAACATGCATTGGAAACCGAATTGGCGCGGACGATTTCCAGCTTGGGCGCGGTTCGCGAAGCCCGCGTGCATCTTGGTCTGCCGAAGCAATCGTCGTTTGTCCGCGATCAGAACACCGCTACTGCGTCCGTCGTCTTGCATTTGCTCGGCGGGCATGTACTCGAGTCGGACAAAGCGTCGGCGATTATCAATCTGGTCGCGTCGAGCGTACCGAATCTAAACCCGAATAACGTCACGTTGATCGATCAGTTTGGTCGTCTATTCAATTTTGGCGACGATGCGTCAGCGAGTGCTAAAGCCGACAGCCAGTTTCGCTATGCGAGACGACTGGAAGAAACGTATCGCAGCCGCATCGAACAAATTCTTACGCCGGTCGTTGGCGCTGGACGTGTTCGCGCTCAAGTGGATGCCGACGTCGATTTCACCATTGCCGAAGAAGCGGCCGAGTCGTTTGACCCGGCGAACTCGGTTGTGCGCAGTGAACAAACCAGTGAAGACATCCGCCAGGGCGAGAACGCGACCGGCGGTGGCATACCGGGCGCATTGAGCAATCAGCCGCCGGAAACCGGCGCGCAGGGTGTCGACGCGACCGACGATACGGCCAGTGAGGTTGTTAACTCCACGCGCAGCTCGGTTAGAAATTTTGAGGTCGATCGCGTCATCCGGCATACGCAGACGCAGGTGGGTTCCATCAACAGGCTGTCGGTGGCGGTGCTGATCGATGTGCGTGCGCCAGCCGTTGCCGGGGAGGACGCGACCGCCGAGGGAGAAGATGCGGTCGGCGAAACGCCGGAGGCGGCGCTGACGGATGCGGAGATCGCGCAGTACGAAGCCTTGGTGCGGGAAGCCGTTGGCTTTAACGAAGCGCGCGGCGATTCGGTCATGGTGATGGGCGCCGAGTTTCGCGATCCGCCGGTGATTGAGCCGGCGGCAGAACCGGCTATCTGGGAGCAGCCTATCGTTCGAGAAATTCTCAAGCAGGTGCTCGGTGCGGCGTTGGCGTTGGCACTGCTATTAGGTGTCATTCGACCGCTGCTGCGCGGAATCTTAGCCGGCGATGCGTCGGGTGGCACGGCCAGCGCAGGTGCGGTGAGCGTGGTGCCGGCAACCGGCCTTCCGCCGGTCGGCGAAGCAGTGCCGGTCGCGGCACCGAATTTTGACGAAAAAGTCGCCGCGATCAAAAGTATTTCCGGTACCGACCCGGCGCGCGTAGCGCAGGTCGTTAAACAATGGGTAAATGACGATGGCTGAAGCGGATTACACCGGCACGCAACGCGCCGCCTTATTGCTGATGACACTGGGCGAGGTCGAAGCGGCCGAAGTACTCAAACATATGGGCGCGAAAGAGGTTCAGGATCTGGGCATCGCGATGGCGTCGCTCAAAAACGTAAGTCGCGACGCAGCGGGTAACGTATTGGACGTGTTTATTTCCGATGTCAAAGACCAAACCGCGTTCGGCGTGAATACCGAAAGCTATGTACGCAAATTGATGAGCAACGCGTTCGGACAATCCAAAGCGGATGCGTTTCTCGACCGAATTTTGTTAGGCGATGATGCCAACGGGCTGGATGCCCTGAAGTGGATGAGCTCTGAGGAGGTGGTCCACATTGTCGAAGATGAGCATCCACAGATCATCGCCATCGTGGTGTCGTTCCTCGATAGCGTGCAGGCCGCGGAAGTTATCGAACTGCTGCCCGAAGAAGCTCGCCATGACATTGTTATGCGCGTAGCGCGGCTTAGCGACGTCCAACAAAGCGCGCTGGCTGAAATCGAAAATCTGATTGCTAGTAAAGCGGAAAAATCTAAGCGTGGTCCAACCCGGAAAGTCGGCGGAGGCAAGGTCGCTGCGGAAATTATTAATTCGCTCAAACCGGAGCGTGGCGAGGCGATTCTCGAGGCGATCAAAGAGAAGAACGAGGAACTATCCACTCATATCGAAGAAATGATGCTGGTGTTCGATACCCTACTCAAAGTCGACGATCGCGGTATCCAAGCACTGTTGCGTGAAGTATCCAACGAACTGCTCGTGGTCGCGCTCAAAGGTTGTGATCCGGCGATTAGCGAAAAAATTCTGACCAATATGTCGAAACGCGCGGCAACCCTGCTACGCGAAGACATTGACGCGAAAGGGCCAATGCGCCTAAGTGAGGTCGAGGAAGCGCAGAAAGAAATTATCGACATTGCTCGTAAGCTTGCCGATTCCGGCGACATTAACCTGGGGCAGGGTGGCGAAGAATATGTCTGAAGCGACCCGCTGGGATGTGCCCGCCATTGATGTTGCCGACAACGCTGAGATGATGACCGCAGGTCGTCTTGAGGCGTTGCAAAAGGAAGTCTACGACGAGGCGTTTGCAAAAGGCCGCAGTGATGGCATCGCGGCAGGTGAGGCGAGCGTTGCGCAACGCATCGAGCGTCTTGAAGCATTACTTACCGCGCTAGCGGAACCGTTCGAGCAGCTCGACGAGCGTGTTGAAAAACAACTCGTGGACTTAGCCATGGCGACCGTCAAGCAGCTGTTTCGTCGCGAGGTGCGGCTTGATCCAACGCATGTGATTGGCGTGATTCGTGAGGGGCTTGCGGTGCTCCGCCCAACCACGAACAAAGTTCTGCTGCACTTGCATCCCGAGGATGCACAACTGGTGCGGGAGTCGCTGACGCCGGTTGAAGGTGATCCGGCCTGGTCGGTGGTTGAAGACCCGCTTATTTCTCGTGGTGGCTGCACCGTGCTAACCGAAAACTCGCGAATTGATGCCACTATTGAGACACGACTGGAGTCCGCCATTAATGCAGTGGTCGGCGACGAGCGACAGTGATGGTTGACGAATCACCCGTACTGGTCGGGCCGGAACCCGATCGTAATTCCCAGCGGTCGCTACGTATCGGTGCATATGTAGACTCTGCGAACGATTACGCGCCGAAGCTGGTGCCGGAGGGCGTGTTGCGTCGCACCGTGGGGCTGGCGCTGGAAGCGGTGGGCTGCTGTGCACCGCTTGGCGGTCGCTGTGATGTCATTGACGATGACGGCCATTCCATCGAGACCGAAGTCGTCGGCTTTGCCGGCGATCGACTGTACCTCATGCCAGTTGGCGACATGCGCGGCGTCGCGCAAAACTCGCGCGTGGTTCCTAAAGAGGGCGTTGCCGAGGTCGCGGTGGGTCAGGAATTGCTAGGGCGCGTGCTGGATGGATGCGGTCGACCGCTCGACGGCGCCGGACCCTTGCGTGCTCGCGATCGCGTGCCGCTGTTCCGTCCACCGATTAATCCGCTCGAACGTCAGACCATCGACTCCCAGTTAGATGTCGGTATTCGGTCGGTGAACTCCTTACTGTCGCTGGGTCGCGGTCAGCGTATCGGCTTGTTCGCAGGGAGTGGCGTGGGTAAGAGCGTGCTGCTCGGGATGATGACGCGCAACACCGAGGCCGACGTTATCGTCGTCGGTCTGGTCGGCGAACGTGGTCGCGAAGTGCGCGAGTTTGTCGAACAGACGCTAGGCCCGGAGGGTATGAAGCGGGCCATCGTAGTGGCAACGCCGGCTGATGATTCGCCGCTGAAGCGACTCAACGGCGCCTGGTTAACGTCAGCGATTGCTGAGTACTTTCGCGACCAGGGTATGAATGTACTCCTGCTAATGGATTCCTTGACGCGGTTTGCGCAGGCGCAACGCGAAATAGCACTCGCTATTGGTGAACCACCGGCGACCAAAGGCTATCCGCCGTCGGTATTCGCCAAGCTTCCGCAGCTGGTAGAGCGCGCCGGCAACGGCGCTGATGGTGGCGGTTCGATCACCGCCATCTACACCGTGCTGGCAGAGGGTGACGACCCGAACGAACCGATTGTCGATGCGGCACGCGCCATATTGGATGGACACATCGTGTTGTCGCGCCACATGGCCGACGCCGGCATTTATCCGGCAGTCGATGTCGAAGCGTCCATCAGCCGCGCCATGACACAATTTACCGGCGAGGCGCAACAACAGTTGGCAATTCGACTGCGGCACACCGTTGCAACCTATCAGGAAAACCGTGAGTTGATCGCGATCGGCGCCTATCAACCGGGCAGTAACGCGCAACTCGACGAAGCGATTGCGTTGTGGCCTGCGATTGTTGAATTCCTAAGACAATCGGCTAATGAATCGGTCAATGCCACAGATGCGTTAAACCAGCTGCGCGCGATATTCGACGTGGAGGGCGGTAGCGTTGAAGAAGCGTAGTCACAAGATTCAAAAAATTGTCGGTATCGCTAAAGCGGAAGAGCAACGTTCAAGCTTGGCAGCAGGACGTGCACAACAAAAATTGGATGATGCGGTATCGCGACTCGAAGAACTGAATGCGTACCGTCAAGGCTATGCTGAGCAAGCACGGCAGCCGCGGCACGCAATGGCCATGCAATGGCAGGATCATCAGCAGTTCCTCGGTAAGATCAACGACGCGGTGCGGTCACAACAAACTATCGTGGCGGAGTCTGAACATCAGCTGGAAATGCATCGTCGTCAATGGACGGCCAAACGTCGCCGCTTAGAATCACTGGTGCGTGTGGTGGAGTCCTATCGAGCGCAAGAACAAGTGGTCAAAGATCGTCGTGAACAGCGTGAGACGGATGATATGTACCGTCAAAGCAGCGACTTTCCACGAATCGACGACGATTAGCTCAGCTGGCACGCATCTTGCTTTTAGTCCAATAGGAACCGCAATTCATATTGGATGGAAGTCGAATGCTAAATCTGTTTTCGCTACAAACTGAGGCGCTGGGAACGGCGATCACACCATCGACAGATACCGTAGTACGGCTTGCTGCGGCCGATACACAACGGCAGGGTGCCGCGCCGCCGAGCTTTCTCGAACACTGGCTGAACGACCTTGCTGCTGAGGAGCAGACCGGCAACGGTTTGCCGCTCCCCGGCCAAGTCTCGCCAATGCCGGATGCCCGCTTGCAACTGCCGTCCCAATTTAACGGTCATCCTGGCACCAACACGCGGAATCCTGCGCCGCTGCCGATCCCCAATCAGCCGGTCACCGAGCGTGTGCAGCTATTGCCACCGGTTTCCAGTAACCCGGTTCAGCCGACGCTAACACCGGTCGCCCCGGCAGACGAAGCGGTTCCTGCTGTCGTCAATGATGTGGCGGCCAAGTTACGCGTGGCAAACGCGCCAGTCATCACGCCGGCGGTGACAACCACGGTCGTAAATCCAGCGGCAGTTAAGCCGCCGGTCGTCACTAACGCAGACTTGCGCGCGGCACGAACCCCGGCGTTGACGGTGCCTACCACCACACTAAATACCACGCCTGATGCGTCGCGCCCGGTGCTCGAGGCGGCCGCGGAACTTGCCCCCGCGAAGCCGGATGCAAGTCGCGCCAATCGCACAACGTCGACACCCGTACCGATCGTCACGTCGCCGGTAGTGGCCACGTCTCCTGCGGAGCCGCTGGAACGAGCAGCACTTGCGGCCACGACTACCTCGGCACCGCAATGGGCCGAAACACCGACATCGGTTGCGCCGGTCGACAAGCCGTTACCGACGGCGGCACCAGCAACGTCAGCACCCCTGCAAACCGCGTCGGCGGAACTCACCACCGCGAATCTACGGGGTATTGACGTCGCTGTAGACACCAAAGCGTGGGGCGATCAGCTCGGCGATCGGGTCATGATGATGGCCGGAAATCGAGTGCAAAATGCCGAAATCCGGCTGTCGCCAGCTGAGCTGGGACCACTGCGCGTTCAAGTATCGGTCGAAGATTCCGTTGCCACCGTCAATTTCCAAGCACACAACGCAGTGACGCGTGAGGCGATTGAACAGGCGATGCCGCGCCTGCGAGAGATGTTCGTTGAAAACGGTCTAACCTTGACCCAGGCGAACATCGGCGAGCAGGGCGCGCAGCAGGGTGCGGATGGCGATCAACAAGATGGACCCGGCGCAGCTGCGGCTCAACCCGATGGTGTCGACACCGAAGACGCCACACGCGAATCTCCGCTCGTCTCACGAGGGAGTGGATCGGGCAGAGTTGATACCTTCGCGTAGCCGCATCGGTATGACGGCGTCAATTGTTTGACGCGATTTTGGGTCTTTTCTAGGCCTATGTCGGTTCGTGGTATTCCTCTTAAGCTATTGTATTTATTAGCTTTATACGATCTATTCAAATATTGGCACGCGGCTTGCATTCCATTGGTTAGAACCACTGGGAGCAAGCCATGGCAGAAAACGAAGAAACAGACGGAACCGCCGAAGATGGCGGGGAAGAGGCGAAAGGCGGCAAGTCAAAGCTGATCATATTCGGCGCGATTGGCGTGGTGCTGATTGCCGTCGGCGTATTTGCCGGCCCGATGATCATGAACATGATATCGCCGCCGCCAGAAGAAGAGGCGGCTGCGGAAGCTGAGCCGGTAGCCGGGCCTGCGCTGTATCAAACGCTACATCCACCCATGGTCGTAACGTTCAACGACGCGGTCGGTGACGCGCACGTGATGCAGGTGACGATCGACGTCATGTCGCGCGAACAAACCGTGATCAATGCTATCCGCGAACACACACCCGCGATTCGAAACAGCCTGATTCTGCTGCTGAGCTCAGCGACGTATGAAGAGGTTCGAACACGTGCCGGCAAGGAAAAGATGCTGGCTGACTCCCTGGAAGAGATTCGCCGCGTCATGACCGAGGCCGACGGTACCGAAAGTACTGAAATCGAAGCCGCGTATTTCACCAGTCTGGTCATTCAATAGGGCGGCGCGCATTCGTTATGGCAGATCCAATCATTACTGACGAAGAAAAAGACGCGCTGATCGATGGCGTGGAGACCGGCGAGGTGGAGATTCTTGCCAATACTGGTCCGGCGTATGCAGACGTCAATAATTTTGAAATCGCAGCGCGGTCACGACTGGTATCCAACAGTTTTCCGCGGTTGCAACGATTGAATCGTCGCGTGGCATCGCGCTTGGAGAAGCTCACCGAGCAGCTGTTGGGCGCGGAGACCGAAATCCATTCGATCGGTCTGGAGAGTTGTAAGTACGGCGAATTTAGTGAGCTTTACCCGGGCTTGTCGTTGACGGTCGAGTTCGCAGCGCCGCCGTTGGAACACTCCGGGCTGTTGGCGCTGAGTCCCGAGTTGGTGGCGCACATCGTTGAAGCGTTTTATGGCGGTGACGCCGACGAGCCGACGCAACACAGCCAAGAGTTTATGACCCGCGGCGAGATTGGCGTCGCATCTTTGTTTGCTGAAAAGGTGTTGGAAACATTGTCCGACGTTTGGCAGCCGCTGATGCAAGTCGAGCATGAAGCGCTGACGACACACCCGAATACCGACCTGATTGAAGGGTTCGAAGCGAGTGACGTGGTGATCAGTGCGACATTCGACATTGAGTTCCTTGGCCAGAAACAGCCGTTTCACATTGTTTGGCCCAAACACATGATCGCACCGCTGATCCCGGTGTTCGAAGGGCAAAAGCGCGAGCGTGATGCGGCCCAAGACGCACGCTGGGAAAAGTCATTGCGAACGCGGTTGCTCGATGCGGTCGTCAATATTTCATCGCGGCTTGGCAAGACGCGCATGACTCTTGGCAACGTTGCGGCGTTGGATGTCGGTGACGTGATCGATATCGAAGATCCGCGCCTGCTCACGATGACGATTAACCAAACACCGATCCTGAACGGCAACTTTGGCGTGCATGACGGCAAATATGCCGTTGAAACGCTGGCCTGGCCTGATTCTGCAGCCCGCTCCGCGAGCGGTGCTTCAACAACTACGACGATGGAATGAAACATGAGTGAACCCACGGATACCCCTGAAACGCCCGACTCACCCGAGTCTGCCGACAATTCTGCCGATTATTCGCCGGAGGAGCTTGACGCTAAGCCGCAGGCCGGCACGAACGGCAACGCCGATGTGAATCTTGATCTGGTGTTGGATATTCCGGTCGACGTGTCGTTACGCGTTGGCTCGACGGAAATTTGTATTCGCGATCTGGTTTCGTTGGTCGAAGGATCGGTGGTTGCCCTGGATCAAGAGGCCGGTGAGCCGATGGATGTCTTGGTGAACGGCACGTTAATCGCGCACGGCGAAATTGTGGTGGTCGACGAAAAGTTTGGCGTTCGACTCACCGATGTTATCAGCGCCACCGAGCGCATCGAGAATCTGAACGGCGCAGGGGCGGCAAATGGATAACACCGTGGTTAACAGCACGGAACTCCTGTCGCTTGGCGTCAACTTATTGCTGGTCATCGGCTTGGTATTTGCGGCCGGATGGCTGTACACGCGTTTGCGCTCGCCGCTAAGCGGCGGCGGACGGCAGATCAATGTCGTTGCTCACTGCAGCGTCGGACGGAACGAAAGAATGTTGTTGGTCGAAGTTGCCGGTCAACACCTGCTCGTTGGCGCGACGCCGGCGGGCATTCGCACGTTGTTCGAATTCGATAGTGAGATGGAAATCGAGTCCGTAGAGCCGGTCTCGACTCAGTTCGCAGCGCGACTGCGTGCTGCTCTCGGTAAGGCGGGTACATGAAGACCATCCTGACCATCGCCGCTTTGTTGCTCACATCGACCGGTTACGCTCAGGTAGAGCCGGTATCTGTCGTGGTGAGCGGTGCAGAGGGCCAGTCATGGTCGCTGAGTATTCAGATCCTGCTACTGATGACGGTGTTGACGCTATTGCCGGCCGGCATTTTGTCGACCACGGCTTTCGTGCGCATCATTATCGTCTTGTCGATCTTGCGGCAGGCGCTCGGTACCGCTCAAACACCACCTAACCAAGTCCTGTTGGGAATCGCCCTGTTTCTGACCTTCTTCGTCATGGCTCCGGTGATTGGCAAGGTGCATGAAGATGCGGCCAAGCCATTTATGGATGGCGAAATTACTGCGGCCGTGGCATTGGAAAAAGGCATCGTGCCGTTGCGGGAGTTTATGCTGAATCAAACGCGTGAATCGGATCTCGAACTGTTTGCTTCGATCGCGCGCAGAACCGACATCGAGTCGCCAGAGCAAGCGCCGCTGTCATTGATTGTCCCGAGCTTCATTGTGAGTGAATTGAAGACTGCGTTTCAGATCGGGTTCTTGGTGTTCATTCCATTCCTGGTTATCGACCTGGTGGTGTCCAGTGTATTGATGTCGATGGGCATGATGATGCTGTCGCCGATGCTCATTTCATTGCCGTTCAAAATCATGTTGTTCGTATTGGTGGACGGTTGGGCCTTGGTGCTCGGTTCGTTGTCATCGAGCTTTTTTACTTAGGAGGCGAATCAATGACACCGGAAACCGTAATTACGATTGGGCAAAAAGCATTGTGGGTCACGATGTTGGTGGCGGCGCCATTGTTGCTGTCTGCGCTGGCGGTAGGCCTGCTCATCGGCATGCTTCAGGCCGCCACTCAAATTAACGAAATGACACTGAGTTTCATCCCCAAGCTGTTGGTGTTGGTGATCGCGCTGGTGATGGCGGGTCCGTGGATGTTGCAGGTGATTTCAAACTTTACAACCCAGCTTATTGGGCAAATACCGTCGCTGATTGCTTGACGGATGCGGAGGTAAGACACATGCAAGCGAGTAACCAAAGTGAACATAGAAATACTTCTTGTCGAAGTGGCGGAGAAACTATCGATGTACGTGTGGCCGTTTGCGCGAATCGGCGGTTTCTTGATGGTGATGCCGCTGATCGGTGGCAGCTTCGTACCGATGCGTATCCGACTCCTGTTGGCGGTGGCATTGACCGTGGTATTAGCACCGCTGTTGCCGCAGACGTCGCCGGCGGTCGGGTTGAGTGTGGCGGGTCTGGTCACGATGATTCAGGAGATCGGGATTGGCGTCGCGCTGGGCTTCTTAGCACAGCTTGTCTTCGACGCGATCGCGTTGAGCGGGCAAGTCATCGGTATGAGCATGGGTCTCGGGTTCGCAGTGTTTCTCGACCGTGCCCGCGGCGTGAATATGCCGGTTCTGGGTCAGTTATTCATGTTACTCGGCATGCTGACGTTTCTGGCGCTGGACGGTCATCTGGCGCTGATTCAGTTACTCGCGGCGAGCTTTCAAGCGTGGCCGATTGCGGGCGACTCGCTGACCACGGCTTCGTTAGAAATGATGTTGCTCTGGGTCGGGCAGATGTTTGTCTTTGCCCTAAAGATTGCGCTGCCGGCGATCGTCGCGATTCTCGTCGTCAATCTTTCGTTCGGTGTGATGAGTCGCGCGGCACCGACATTGAATCTATTCGCCGTCGGATTCCCGGTCGCCATGTTGTTGGGCTTCGCGGTCATCTTTCTCAACATGGGAGTGCTGGTGGAGAACGTGTCGATCTACATCGGCGAGACGCTGGCGATGATTTCGAGACTGCTTGGGCTGCCGTAATTTAGTGAGCATGATTCGTGGCTGAAGAGAACCTACAAGAACGTACCGAAGAGCCGACACCCAAGCGTCGTGAAGACGCGCGCAAGAAGGGTGATGTTCCGCGGTCCAGGGAGTTAACGATGACCGGCGTAATGCTCGCCGGTGCATCGTCATTACTATTGTTCTCCGGACCATGGGTTAATCAGCTCACACAGGGTTTCTCAAACGGCTTACAGATCAATCGCACCCAAGCGTTTGATTCTGCGTACACGATTCAAGCATTTGGCACGGTCGCCGGTGAAATCATGTCGGCGTTCTTGCCGCTCGCTGGAATTCTGATTGCCGCGGTATTTCTAAGTTCGTTAGCAACCGGCGGGTGGTCGTTTAGTTTTCAGGCGGTTAAACCGAAGTTCGAGCGCATCAGCCCGCTCAAGGGTGTGAAGCGGATTTTTAGCGCTAATAGCCTGAATGAACTGGTTAAGGCGGTCGTCAAATTCGCTTTGATCGCGGCAATCGCCGTCGCCTGGCTTTGGTATTGCGTGGACAACATTTTGGGGCTTGGACGGCAACCGATCCATGCTGCGGTCGCGCGCGGATTTGAGATTTGTGGTGTATCGCTGCTGCTGGTCAGCTCTGGTCTGATTCTAATCGCTGCGGTCGACGTGCCGTTTCAACTTTGGCAGTACAAGAAGAAGTTGCGCATGACACGCCAGCAAGTCAAAGACGAACTCAAAGAGACCGAAGGTAAGCCTGAGGTTAAGTCGCGTCTACGGCAGATGCAGCAACAAGTTGCTACGCGCCGCATGATGGAGGAGGTGCCTTCGGCTGACGTCGTGATAACCAACCCGACTCACTACGCGGTTGCGCTTAAGTACGACGAATTCTCAATGGATGCGCCGAAGGTAGTCGCCAAGGGTAAGGACCTCGTCGCCGCTCGAATTCGCGAGATCGCGACGCACCACAATGTGCCGTTGTTCTCGGCGCCGCCGTTGGCAAGAGCGCTGCATCGCAATGCCGATGTCGGAGCGCCGATTCCCGCCAAGCTATATGCCGCAGTTGCGCAGGTACTGGCGTATCTGTATCGCCTGGACGAGTCGCTGAGCAATGGCCAGCAACCGCCAGAGCCGCCGCAGCCGGAGGTCATCGAAGATGAACTCTAATACGAATCTGGCAGAACTGCTTCGCGGCGCCGGTATCCCGGTCATGCTGCTGGCGATGATGGCGATGATGATCTTGCCGTTACCGCCGCTTGCACTGGACGTGCTGTTCACCTTTAACATTGCGTTGTCCGTCACTATCTTGCTGACCACCGTGTACGTTGCGCGGCCGCTGGATTTCGGTGTCTTTCCAACGGTGTTGTTGATCGTCACGTTGTTACGTCTGGCGCTCAACATCGCCTCGACTCGTGTCGTATTACTCAACGGACACACCGGTACCTCGGCGGCGGGTAACGTCATCGAGGCATTCGGCGATTTCGTCGTCGGCGGCAACTACGCGGTTGGTCTAGTGGTTTTCGGCATTCTGGTAATCATTAACTTTGTCGTGGTCACCAAAGGTGCAACCCGAGTATCAGAGGTGTCCGCTCGATTTACTCTCGATGCGATGCCGGGCAAGCAAATGGCGATCGATGCCGACCTCAGTGCCGGCATTATCGATCAGGAAACGGCACGTCAACGCCGCGCCGAAATCAGCGAAGAAGCGGATTTCTACGGTTCGATGGACGGTGCCAGCAAGTTTGTTCGCGGCGACGCCGTCGCCAGCATTCTGATCCTCTTTATCAATATCGTTGGCGGCCTGGTCATCGGTATGTCGCAGCACGATTTGTCATTGGCGGCGGCGGGTCACAACTACACGCTGCTAACCATCGGTGACGGATTGGTGGCACAGATTCCATCGCTGTTGTTGTCCACCGCGGTTGCCATCATCGTCACTCGTGTAACGCGCAAACAGGACATGCGTCAGCAGGTATTCACGCAGTTGTTTGCTGACCCACGCACGCTGACGATCACCGCGGTGATTCTCGGCGTGCTCGGACTGGTTCCCGGGATGCCCAATCTCGCGTTCCTGAGTTTGGCGGCGGTCTGCATCTTCGCGGCGCGACGTATCGAACAACGCGGCCAACAACCGCCTGCACCGGTCACCGAACCGACCGATCCCGATAGTTTGCTGCCCGAGTTGGATTGGCAGGACGTGGATCCGATGGATCTGGTGGGTCTCGATGTCGGCTACCGTTTGATACCGCTGGTCGAGCGCCGGCGCAATGGCGCATTGATCGCACGTATTAAAGGTGTGCGTAAGAAACTCACCGACGAGCTCGGTTTCCTGGTGTCGCCGGTGCATATTCGCGACAACCTCGAGTTGGCGCCAAATGCATATCAGATTTCGATCGCTGGTGTCTCTGTCGGCACCGGCGAGATTCAAGTTGATAAGGACCTTGCGATCAATCCCGGTGAAGTGTTCGGCGAGATCGAAGGGGTTAAGACTGAAGACCCGGCCTTCGGGTTGACCGCGTATTGGATTGATGCCGGTCAACGCGATGAAGCACAGATGCTCGGCTATACCGTGGTCGATCCGGCCACCGTTGTGGCAACGCACTTAAGCGAATTGCTGCGCTCCAATGCACACGAAATTTTCGGTCACGAAGAGTGCAAGCAACTGATGGATCGACTCGCCACGGTGTCTCCGAAGTTGGTCGAAGAAATTACGCCCAAGCTGCTATCGATGAGCTTAATAACGCGCGTGCTGCAAAACCTGTTGCAGGAAAACGTCTCGATTCGAAACATTCGAAAAATCATCGAGACCTTGGCGGAGCACGGTGCGAATACCAAAGATCCAGCGGCGTTATCCGCTGCGGTACGCGTCGCGCTGGGTCGTTCCATTGTGCAGTCGGTAGCCGGTACCAGCGAAGAGTTGCCGGTGCTTACTTTGGATCCCGAATTGGAGCGCGTGTTGAACGAATCCGCGCAGGAAGACGGCAGCGTTGGCTTAGAGCCATCGATGGTGGAGCGACTGCATGAGTCACTGACCGAGAAAGCGCAGTCGCAAGAACTCGCCGGCGAACCGGCGGTACTGCTGGTGGCACCACAAGTCCGGCCATGGATGTCTCGCATGATGCGCAGCATCCGCAATTTGACGGTGCTGGCATACGACGAAATACCTGACGACAAGCGTGTACAGATGCTGGCGGCAGTGAGCTAGACAAGCAAGGAAGTACGAGGGTTAAGCAAGACGAGCGATGAGAAACGAGCGAATAGGGAAATATCGAAATAGGAAATGAGGAGTAGATTGTGAATATCAAACGATACATAGACCAGGACATGCGACATGTTCTGCGGCGTGTTCGTGAGAGCCAAGGTCCCGAAGCGGTGATCTTGTCGAATCGCCGTACCGGCGATGGCATCGAGGTAATCGCTGCTATCGACTATGACGAAACTCTCGCACGAGAGGCGCTGGGTATGGATCCTGCGACCGATGCGGCGTTGAGCTCAGACGAGCTTGCCGAAATTGCTGAGCCGGATGCACCACCACAAGAAATCGCCGATACGCCGAAAGCGAAGTGCTTGTCCGCAAACCTTGTGGCGGGGCCGGTCAACGACGAGTCGTTGATTGGCGTCAAAGAAGAAATCTCGTCACTGCGCGGTTTGGTCGAAACGCAGTTGTCCGGGTTGGTGTGGAAAGACACCGCGCGACGTTCTCCGATTCGCGCGCAGGTGCTGCGGAATCTGGCGCGTATTGGCTTGGCGCCGGATATCGCCAACAATGTGATTGATCGCTTGGAGCCGATTGAGGACGTGCGCAATATGTGGCACGCGCCGCTGTCGACGTTGGCACAGATGATTTCCACGCAGTCGAGCGACATGCTGGAAAACGGCGGGCGATTCGCACTGATCGGACCGACCGGCGTTGGCAAGACGACGACGATCGCAAAGATAGCCGCGCGCTACGCGATTCAGAATTGGCCGGACGAGATCGCATTGATCAGCGCCGACTCATTCCGAATTGGTGCCCGCGAGCATCTGCAAGCATTCGCTAACATCATCGGTGTGCCGGTGCACGCGGCCAGCAATGCCGACGAGATTGGCGAATTGCTGGATCGACTGAGCGATAAAAAGTTGGTGTTGATCGACACCGAAGGTCGTAGCCCCCGAGACCGCGACTTATCCGATCAGTTGGTGGCGTTTGGTGATCATCAAAGCCGCGTCAAATTCTTCTTGACGCTGTCGGCAACCACACAAGAAGCCGGACTTAATGAGGCAGTGCGCGAATTTAGCACGGTGCCATTAGAAGGTTGCATCGTGACTAAAGTCGATGAGGCAGCGCAGCTCGGGTGTGTCCTAAGCACGCTGATTCGCAATGATCTGCGCGCCAGCTGGATTACTGACGGCCAGCAAATTCCAGATGACTTGCATATCGCCGAGTACAAGAAGCTGTGGTTGGTTAACCGCGCGGTGGAATGTATGGAAAACAGTATGCCGCATGTCGATGAGCGACTTATGGCCGAGCGCTATACGCCGATGAGTGTTAGTCATGCCTGAGTATTCGCAATCTTCGCGACTTCAATCTCGCATGACGCGCCGGTGTGAGTCGGTCATAGCCGTATGCAGCGGCAAAGGCGGCGTCGGCAAAACCAACGTCGCTGTCAATCTTGCCGTTGCATTGGGTGCTAGCGGACGCAATGCCTGTCTATTGGATGCCGACGTTAGTCTTGCCAATGTCGATGTATTGCTGGGGCTACCTCGCAATCGCGACCTGTCCCATGTTGTCGACGGCAGTGCGTCGCTGACCGATATTGCTCTGGACGGGCCGAAGAACACACGCATTATTCCGGCCGCGTCTGGAAATTTCGAGCTGACGCAGTTATCCGAACGCGCGCAGGCGACGATCATCAATGAGTTCGATCATCTGCAGCCGCAACCGGATGACTTTATCGTCGATACCGCGCCGGGCATTACGCCGACGGTGGCGCGATTCGTGAAAGCGTCCCAGCACGCCGTGGTGGTCATCAATGACGAACCCACGTCGCTGACCGACTGTTACGCATTATTAAAAGTGTTCAGCCAGAACTACGGCATCGATCGTTTCCAGATCATCACCAACAAGAGCGTGTCGCTGCGAAATAGCATGCGGGTGTTTGAAAAGCTACGCCGGACGGCCGATGAGTTCCTCGATGTCACGCTGCAACACTTGGGCGATGTGCCGAAGGATGACTATTTGCTCAAAGCCGTCAAAGCACAACGGGCGGTGGTCGATCTATATCCGCGTAGCGCGTCGGCCGAAGCGTTTCGCCGTATTGCTCGGGCCGTGCGCAAGCTGCCCGTCATTGAATCGCGAGGCGGAATCGAATTTTTCTTTCACCAAATGCTCAAGGCTGAGCACGCCGAGAAAAGGATGTTGGCATGAATCGTTATAGCGGTGCGGCACCGATCGCCGATAGCAACAACGACGAATTGGTTGCCCAGAATACAGAGCTGGTCACACGGATCGCACGGCACTTGGTGGCTCGTTTGCCATCGTCGATCGAAATCGATGACCTCATTCAATCCGGCATGATCGGCTTACTGGAAGCCGCGAATAACTTCGACCCCAGGCAAGGGGCCAGCTTTGAAACCTATGCCGGCATTCGCATTCGCGGATCGATGATCGACGACATTCGCAAGCACGATTGGACACCGCGTTCCGTTCATCAGAAGTACCGCAAGATAGCCGAATCGATCAATAGCCTAGAAGGATCATTGGGGCGGCCGGCAACGTCGGCCGAGATTGCTGAGGATCTTGAGCTGTCGGTGAATGACTACCACAAGGCGCTCGCGGATAGCTCCAGTAGCCGACTCTTTAGTCTTGAGGAAACGTTGGAACGACCGTCGGGCGAGAGTTGTGTGCCGCACTCGGCAACGGCGACGCCGGAGCAGGCATTAAACACAGCGCAGTTTCGCGATCGACTGGCTGACGAAATCGACAAACTACCGGAAAAGGAAAAGCTGGTGCTATCGCTCTATTACGAGCGTGAATTGAACTTTAGGGAAATTGGCGAGGTTTTGGATGTTACGGAATCTCGAGTTTGCCAAATTCATGGCCAGTCATTGATTCGACTGCGCGCCGTGATCGAGAACTGGTAACCAGGAGATAGCAATGGCAGATCCTACAGGTGGTATTGGAAACATCAGGCCAACCTACCCAGTGACGCCGCCGCGCAGGCCGCGTAAAGAGGGTGAGCTGGAAAATGATCAACGCCGAGCGCCAACAGAAGAACGCGAACGGCGTGACGATGACAATGATTCGAGAATAGATGAGCGAGCATGATGAACACACTAGAACTCTTAGCTACACCATTATTGCACTCGGCAAATGTACTGTTGCTCGGTATGGCAGTCATCGCGATGCTGCGACTGCGCCGATTGGCGTTACAACTGCGGCGTACGGCGGACAACGCCGGCGGCAGAACGAAAGTCGACAGCACTATAGAATCGTCACAGAATAGCGGCTTGCTTCGTGTCGAGCGCCAGCTGCGTGAACTTCAGTCGACGGTCCGCGTGTTGGCACAAACGCCGAAACCAGAGCGTACCGGCACGAAGGCCCCGGCGTCGCTGAGCTATGCGATGCGTATGGCCAAGCAAGGCGCAAGTAAGAATGATCTGGTGAAGAACTGCGGGCTAAGCACGGCTGAAGCGAGCTTGGTGCGGAAGATCCATTGCCGCAATTGAGCGATATGTCGCTGCATGTCGCACGACAGTATCAGCGGATGGCTACTGACTGATAGCGCTGCGCAATAAACGCAGTTGTTCCTGACTCTTGCGCATAACGTCGAGAATATCGCTGGTTTGAGTGCCGAGGCGTTCCCAAGACGGCATTTCTTCCATATGGAATTCTGCCTGATCTTTGGACGACAAAATTTCGCGTAGGACGACACCCAGCCGTAACACATCGGTATGCGTTGCCGCTGTTTGCGATGGATCCGCTGTGTCGGGTTGCTGATGGTTCTCAATCGCTTCCGTAATTCGTTCTGACATATCCCATTGTTTTAGAATCGATGCGCCAATGCGGCAGCCCCAACCGCGTTGCAGGCGATGCAGCCCCGGGTCGTCGACAGACAATGTCGGGTGCTCATTGGCCCGAATCACGATGTACATCTCGCCGATAACATGCATCAAACCGACCAGCAGAGCTTCGTCGGGATTGAGTTTTGTAAAGCGACCTGCGAGCACATAGCACAGCGCGGCAACGTGGGTACTGCGTTGCCATAGCTCATCCATGTGTACGGCGATATCGTCGAAGTCCGGTGTCGATTTGAGTTGCGACATCGCATAGGACATGGCCGTCGATTGAATGGCCTGTCGACCGAGCCGGATCACCGCCTCGTTGAGATTGGATATCGGTTCGCCGCCGGGGCGAAGTGCGGATGAGTTAGCGATAGTCAGGAGTCTTGCGGCCAACACCGGCTCGGTGCTGATGATCTTGACCAGGTGTGCGCTACTGGTTTCGTCGTTTTCGAGGGCCTGCTTGATCTGAATCACGACATCTGGAAATGAGGGCAGGTCCACCTCGCCGGCGCTAACGCGCGTCGCTACATCCTTAAGAAACTCAATCTTCTGATCTATTTTCGCTTCCGCAATAGCCATTCAAGCCGCTCCACTGCCGCACCGTAATAGGGTTATCGGCGGGTTGCAGCCAGACTTGAGGCCCAGCTGGCCAAAACAAACGCGGCTTGCTGTGGGCGCTAATCGAGCACGTCCTCCGATTCGAGACGGCGCATGCGCAGCGTCTCGGATTCGCGGCTGAACATATACTGGATAAGAACCTCGCGTTGTGCCGGTCGCATGCGGTCGAACTCCACGGCGATACCGTGAATCAAGTGCGGCGAATTACCCGGCGGCGTTTCGGTTTGCCGAACAACCTGCGCAAACATGTCGAGGTAGCGATTTTCAGATGTGAGCAAGAGTTGGAGATAGAGTTTGGTGCCAACGGCATATTGCTGCTCACTGGCAAACACCAGCCCGTCCGCACTGATATTGCAGGTTTGCGGTTCATTTTGGGCGAGCTCTGCTTTGATCTGACGCAGTCCCGGCAGTTGTTCAATCACGATGTCGAGTTTCGAGTTCAGCATCGTCAAACAACGCGCCACTTGATCGTGTTCGCTGCCAAGACGGAACATCTCCTCACCCAGACGCGTCTGCACGTCGAGCAGTTTTGACTGGGCATCGTCGCTTTGTCCGAGGCGAATCTTTCGATGCTCCAGGCCCTCACGGTACTCAGGTTCGGTTAGCTCCTCGACTTTGAGGTACATCGATTCCGAGACGCGGAATGAACGGCGGTTGTCGTGTCCATTACTCATGATCTTATTCCTGCGGCTCTGGTTTTATGTCGCCGCTGTGATTTGCTGCTGCGCCCATGATGCTCATACGACGGTACTCATCGATTTCGCCGCCACGGACAATGCTGATGTCGACCCTTCGATTCTTGGCTCGCTCGTCGGCAGTGTCGTTCGATGCGCGAGGCCGCGTATCGGCGTGACCGGTAACAACCACGTTTTCGGCATCGATGTCGGCGCGATCCAATAATTGATGCGTGACTGACACTGCACGAGAGGTAGACAGCTCCCAGTTGGAGCGGAAGCGCTCGTTATAGATCGGCACGTTATCAGTATGCCCAGACACGGTTACTTGGCCGCTATTACGGTCGATGAGCGCGGCGATTTTGCTAAGTACCGGGATAAACTCGGGGCGCACTTCGGCGAGGCCCGAATCGAACGAGGCGTTCTCCATGATATGCACAATGACTTTCATACCTTCGGTTTCAATCGCGACACTGCCGTTCTCGATTTCTTCCTTTAGCGCCATCCGCAGGCGCCGTGCATGCTCACGGGTCTCCTCAATTTCTTTGAGTTCTCGCGACAGTGCGTCGAGCGTGTTGCGGTTCGAGTCGATCGTGAACTGACGGACCTCGTTAAGTGCAGTGGGCTCAGGCCGCCCCGGACTAAATTCCTGGGCGACGACGCTGGTGCCTTTCGGAATGGTGCGAACATCGATCTCAGATTGCACGCCGAAGGCTTCTTTCATCGATCCCGACAGCTGTTTGAACTTGGCGACGTCCATTTCAGAAAAGGCGAGTAGCAGGACAAAGAAGCACATCAACAATGTCATGAGGTCAGCGAAGGTCATGACCCAGGCTGGAACACCTTTGTCTTCGTTCTTAGGTATGGCAGCCTCAGACATGAGCGATTCTCGACCTAGTCCTTAGGCCTCGACCTCCTCTTCGGTGCGCTGTGAAGGCGGTAAATATGCTTCCAGCATGCTGGCAATAATGCGTGGGTTTTGGCCGCCTTGAATGGCGAGCAAAGCGTCAATAATTAGCGACTTGGTGGTATTTTCTTCTTGCGAGCGAACGCCGAGCTTATCGGCAATCGGTAGTGCGAACATGTTGGCCAGGATGGCGCCGTAGAGCGTGGTGAGGAGGGCGACCGCCATCGCTGGACCGATTTGTTTCGGGTCATCCATGTTCGCAAGCATTTGTACCAAGCCGATCAGCGTACCGATCATGCCCATTGCCGGGCCGACATCACCGATGGCCTTGAAGATCGCTTGCCCATCGGTGTGGCGTTTGAGGGTCTCATTGAGATCTTTGAGCAACATCGCGCGAACCGTTTCGGCAGGGTGACCATCGATCAAAAGGCCAAGTCCGGTTTTCATAAAAGGATCGGCGATTTCGGCGTCTTCGAGCGCCAGCAGGCCGCCTTGGCGCGCCGTTTTTGCCAATTCGACTGCGTTTTCGATCAGGTCTTCTGGATTGGAGGGTTTATGCAGGAATGCATTGACGGCCACTTTGGCCGCGCCCAGAAACTTGGCCAAACTGAACTTCATCATGGTGACCATGACGGTGCCGCCCAGTACCACGAGCAGTGATGGCGTATTGACGAATGTCCCGGCGGAACCGCCGAGAAAAATCGACGTCAATACGATGCCGAACGCACCGACTAGGCCGATAAGAGTTGCCAGATCCAATGGAAATCCTCCTCAAGAGATCTATCGGCTGATTCGGCGCACTCTTTAGCCCCTGATCGGCAGCATTCTGCCGCGCCGGCTATGCGGTTGCGTCACGTTGATCTTCTTCATACGAACGATAGACGGCGCAGCCACGGCCGAGCGACTTTGCTTGATAAAGCGCCTTATCCGCCCGGGCGATTAGGCTCGCAGCGTCATCGTGAACATGAATTTCGGTGTAACCGATCGAGCAGCCAAGCGTGGTTGTCAGCTCAAAATCGGGTAGCTCGATAGCGCGTACGCCGTCGATACAACGTTCGGTCAAGCGGGCAGCATCTTTGGGGTCGGTATCATTGAGAACGACGGCGAATTCATCGCCGCCGAATCGGCAAACGACATCGCCTTTACGAATGAACACGCGTTCCAAGCACCCGGATACGGCGCGCAGTACGGCGTCACCGGCCGAATGGCCATGGGTGTCGTTGACCTGCTTGAAATTGTCTAGGTCGATCATAATAACGGTGACCGGCTGGTTCAGCGCGAAGTGCAAGCTCATGCTTTGCTTGATTGCGGTGTCGAAGGCACCGCGGTTGTAGGCGTTGGTCAACGGGTCACGTTTCATCTCTTCGCGAGCCGCAACCAGATCCTGACGCATATTGTTGAGACGATCCTGCAGAGCGCCCAGTCGCGAGTCATAATCGCGCTTTTGTTCGGCAAAGGTCTGGCCAACCTGATCGATAGCCCGGTTTAGTGCCGTTTCAATCTCGTCGATTTTGCCGCGCTTAACGGCGGTTTCGACGTCGGCGAAACTCAGTTTGACCAGCTGTTCGGTGTCGTTGTCGCGTTCGCCGATTCGGCGCAGGCCAGCCACCAAATCCATGATGACCTCGCGGTAATTCTGCAACCTATCGGTGACGAAGGTTTTTTCGGCACGCCGCCGGTCCGCAAAAAATCGGCGAATTGCCGCCCAGGAGCGCTCACCATCGATGGAGTGTTCAATGTCGAACCCTGGCACTGCAGCGCCATTCTCAATGTGGGCGGCGAACAAGCGACAGTGTGCGTCAAACAAAGTTGAGTCGTCGTCTTCCTCAAGAGGGAACGACTCTTCACCCATCACGCGAACGACACAGCCGAGCGTGTCGAGTGCACCGTCGATTGTTGAAACTTTGTGTCCGGAATGCTGACTCATCATAGATAGGTAATCGGTCAGAATTCGCTGAACTTGAATGGTATCGATTGAAACTATTGTTCCGCCATCACCACATAGGACGGTCAATAAATATCGGTTTGCAAATATGGTAATAATTCAATACATTAGGACCATGTTGTCTCGCAGGATTATGCGAAAGGGACAAGGCGATTCTGCTCGCCGTTGTCGTCTCTTTGCCATGGCTGGTGTTGTCTTGTAGCCATGGAGAAGTCCGTCATTCTGGTCATCGAGCACCGACCTGTTGCGGCGGAAAATCTTAAGTTAATGATCGAATTTTTTGACGAACCCGACGTTCGTACCTGCCGTCCCGATGAATGGAAGTCGGTTCTTAAGGGTGCGCGCCTTGGTGCGCTGTTCGTCGGACCCGATGTCTCAGATAGCGAAGTGTCTGAGTTGCTGAATGAAATTAGCGGCTTGGAACGAAAGATTCCTGTGGTGATGCTAAATCGGGGTAACGAACAATCAACCTGACGAATTTGGAAGCAAAACATCCGTGGGCAAGCCTGCACAGTTTGGATTGCCCGGTGCGCCTCGAAGATCTGGGCAAAGTGCTGCACGACATTCATGTCGAGAGCGGTGATATCCCGCAGCAAGCCCGCGAGGAGCAAGTGACGCGACTGGTCGGCGAAAGTGACGCGATCAAGAACGTACGAAAACTCATCGCGCAGGTTGCGCCGACAACCGCCGCGGTCCTGATCACCGGTGAGTCCGGTACCGGCAAAGAGTTGATCGCCCGGAGTATTCACGAAAAGTCAGGCCGCAAAGGCGATTTTATCGCGATTAACTGTGGCGCGATTCCCAGTCAGTTGATTGAAAGCGAGTTGTTCGGGCACGAGCGCGGCGCCTTTACTGGTGCGACTGCGGCGCGCGTTGGCCATATCGAGGCGGCGCACCACGGTACGTTATTTCTTGACGAGATTGGTGATATGCCGGCGACGGCGCAGGTCAAGCTTCTGCGTGTCTTGGAAGAACGCGAGATTCAGCGAATCGGCAGCACCGAGAGTATCGCCGTCGATTTTCGTCTGATCGCCGCGACCCACCGGGATCTTACCGCGCTGATTGAAGATTCTGAGTTTCGTGAGGACCTTTATTATCGTCTTAGTGTGTTCCCGATTGAGGTGCCGCCGCTAAGGCAGCGCCAGGATGATATTGAACCGTTGATCGAAGAGTTCAATCGTCTGTCGGCTGCGGCCGGTCGGCCGACACTGCAATTTACCGAGAATGCGGTGAAGGCTCTTAGTGACCGCGAATGGCCGGGCAACGTTCGCGAGCTCGCCAATGTCATCGAACGTTTTCGCGTCATGCACCAAGGCAGTGAGGTGCAAGCGAAACGCCTTGATGAAATGTCGACGGTCGAGGAGGAACCGCCAATCGAGGCAGCGGCGGGTGAGTCGACCGCTCTGCCGCAAAACGGTCTTGATTTGCGCGAGCACATCGCGGCTGTTGAGTGCGGCATAATTGAAGCAGCATTGGATGAAGCCGACGGCGTCGTACAGCGAGCGGCCGACCAGCTCGGAATCGGCCGTACCACGCTGGTCGAGAAAATTCGGCGTTTCGATCTCAGTCGCAAAGACGACTAATTCAAAAATTCTGTTCTGCCGCCCGGTCTTGGGCATTTTCGGGACGACAACGCCCGTCACCCACTTGTGTTCCATATGCTGGTCTAATACGACATATTGCGTATGGATTTCGCCCGCAAAGCGGCTGAAGGCTAGGTAATTCACGGGATTGAGACTGTGACTAGAATCACGACCAAAGTGTGAAGTCGTTCACACATCCTGCACGAATCGTTGTGTTTCCGTGCCTTAATTCGTGATTTGCATCAAAGTCGCTCCACACCAGGCAATGAAGCCTATTTGGCGCCACGAAGGCGCCCTGACTTGCGATAAGGAATGAACCTTGACTACGGCAAGTGCTAAACAGTGGTCCGGTCGATGGCCGGCACTGACGATACTACTCGCGTGCGCAATGCTGGCGTTCACGCCGCGTGCGTTTGCTGTCGGGACACCGGTCGGCACCTCAATCGATAACCAGGCGACGGTCAATTTCAATTTGGCAGGTACGCCGGTGACTCTTCAATCCAATCCGACGACCATCATTGTCGCTGAGCGACTCGATATCGTCGTGACTCGCCAGAGTGGCCAGGTATTGGTATCGCCGAGCGACACCGCACGTGCCATTTTGTACACGGTTGCGAATACCGGCAACGGTACCGAGGCGGTCAATCTGACCATGGACAGCGCGCTTGGTGGCGACGACTTCGATCCGGTACCGGCGGTACCGGCGATTTACTTTGATACCGATGGTAGTGGCGACTTTAACGTTGGCGACGTGGCCTACAATCCAGGTGTTAACGATCCGGTGCTGGCCGCTGACGCGACCATCGATGTGTTTATTGTCAACGATATTCCGGCCGGTGTGGTTAACGGTAACCTCGGTTCCAGCCAGCTCACCGCCACCGCTGCAACCGGCAGTGGTGCACCCGGTACGATCTTCGCCGGCCAGGGCGACGCCGGTACTGACGCGATTGTCGGCGCAACCGGTGCTGAAGATACCGAGGTCGGCGAATATCTCGTCTCTGACGTATTGGTTAACGTTGTGAAATCACAAGCCGTGAGCGATCCGTTTGGCGGCACCTCGCCGATTCCCGGCGCCACGATTACGTACACCATCACCGTCGAAGTCAGCAGTGCCGGAACCGCGACCGCGGCTGCCGTGCGTGACGTCGTGCCGACTTTCACAACCTTTGTGCCCGGCAGCATCACGCTTAACGCGGCGAGCTTGACCGATGCGGTCGATGTCGATGCCGGCGAGCTCGACACCGCAGGCGCGCCGACTGTGGTCGTGCGTCTCGGCGATTTAACTCAAGCGGACGGCGTTCAAACCGTCGTCTTCGAAGTCACGATTGACCAGTAACAAACCCACGAGCGATAGGAGGGGTTAATTATGAAAAAGATGATCGGAGCGATCCTACTGACATTGAGTGTGTCAGCTCTGGCTCAGGAACAAGGACACCTCAGCGTTCAAACGACGGTACAGAAAGAGACGGTCGTCATGAACGAAAACGGCGAGCAGGAAACCACTTTGGTCCCTGCCGAAACCGTGGTACCGGGTGAACGTGTGATTTATACGATCACGTTCGAAAACGTAAGCGATCAACCAGCCGGTGATGTCGTCATTACGAACCCCATTTCGGACAACCTGATCTACGTCGACGGTTCGGCGTTTGGTCCAGGAACCGATATCGAATTCTCAGTCGATGGCGGCCAGAGTTTTGCCGCTGCGAACGAATTGACTGTCGACGAGGACGGCGCATCGCGCGCTGCGACCGTCGACGACTTCACTCACATCCGTTGGGTGATGCAAAACGAATTGGCCGTGGGCGCGCAGGGCACCGCACGTTTCACAGCTCAGTTGAAATAGTTGTAACTAAGGAAGGAGTACCGTGATGAAAACTGCAACAAAGGGGCTTGGCTTACAATTTAAGCTAGGCGTTTCGGTCTTCGCATTGCTGGTTGGTCAGCAGGCGATGGCTTTGGGTACGGATGCGGGTACGTCGGTAGACAACCAAGCACTCGTGTCCTACACCGTTGGTACGGTCGCGCAAACCCCGATCGACTCGGACCCGGCTGGCAACTCAACGCCAGGTAACGGAAACCCGACGACGTTCTTGGTTGACCGCCGCGTCAGCTTTACGCTGGTCGAGGCGTCTGGCGATAACCTGCCAGTGGTAAACCCGGGTGATACCGACGTAGTAACGTCGTTTACCCTGGTGAACACCAGTAACGCCATTATGGATTTCCGTCTCACAGTAGCGGATTTCCCGGGCGCGGTATTCGGTAATGCGGACAGCGGCTCGCCGTTTGCGAACTATCGAATTCGTGTTGCGAATGGTGACGGCGCGGGCGGCGTGCCGGATCTTGCTGACCTCGACTACGTTGATGAGCTTGACGAAGATGAGACGGTTGAGATTTACGTATTCGCCGACGTTCCGTTGACCGCGCAAAACGGTGATTTCGACAACATCGAGCTGGCGGCTTTCGCTGCCGACGATGCCAACGCAGCGGCAACGCCGGGCGCGTTGGATGCCGATCTCGCAGCGTCTGCCGGTCCGGATGATCCGACGGTCATCGACACCGTCTTTGGTGACGCTGGTAACGACGGCACCGAAGTGGCGCAAGACCAATGGGAAGTCGAATCTGCGGATCTCGTCATCACCAAGACAGCTGCGGTTATCTCGTCGCCGTTCCCAGGACTGCTGGCAGTACCTGACTCGGTGATCGAGTACACCATTACGATCGACAATACCGGTGGTGCAGCGGACGCAACCAGCGTCTCGATCTCAGACGTGATCGATTCAGACGTAACGTTCGTTGATGAAGCGTACGGTGTTGGACAAGACATCAGCTTTGACTCTGGTGCTTCGTTCTGTAACGCCGATGCTGCCGATGCTGACACGGACGGTTGTTCGTTGGATGCCGGTACGTTGGTTGTGGGTAACGCTAACCTCGCGATTACGGTTGCGGGTGGCGCGTCGCTCACGATTCAGTTCCAGGTCTTGATCCCGAACCTCTAATCGGTTCGTAGAGACTTATCACGGTGCTTAAGGGACGGTACAGGGACGATGGATTGCGGGTCACCGTAAAGGGTGATCCGCGTTCTGTCGCTCACAGTTCCGCGCCACCGGGCGTGGGGCCGTACGGCCCTGTACGGAAAAATTGTCGGGGGGAGCAAGCGCTTCCCCCGCGATCTTTCTGGATGTCCTGGAAAAGTCGTCTAAGTGCTCAATGTGCGGCGTTTTGTGCGTCGATATTGGTCGCCGGCGCGGCTTTGGCGAACCCCCCTGGCGCCGTAATTGCCAATCAGGCCCAGCTCTATTACGAGCCAACACCCGGAACCACGATCATCGTGGACAGCAACACGGTTGAGGTGGTTACCGCCGTCGAACCGAGTACTTCGAGTGTTGAATTTACCCGTGTGGTTGGCACGGGCGTGGGCGATTACCAAGAGCCGGTCGGCCCTGCGGCGTGTTTGCAGGGCGGCAACTTCGTGTCCTTAGCGGACCCGGCGGTGATTGGGGTTGGCGCGATTGACCCGAGCGTTACCCAGGAAGTGGGTTCGACGTCGGCGTACAACACGGGCGAGGCTGCATTTATTCGCCTAGTGGATACCGATCAGAACCTCGACTATCTGGTCATCGATACCGCCGTTGTGACGGTTACGAGTCAGGCGACCGGTGATACGGAAACCATACGTCTGTCGGAAACCGGCTTAGACACGGGTGTCTTTGCTGGCTACATTCCGATCCGCGGCGGCGCGGGCGTGTCCGGTGATTGCCTATTGCAGGTAGCACCGAACTCGACCATCACTGTCGATTATCAAGATCCGAATGACGCGACCGATATCGCAAATGACGCAGCGCTGGTGGATCCAACGCAGCGGGTATTCGAGTCGCGTACCGGTACGGATGTCGATGGGGCGAGCATCACCTTGGTAGATGCGGTTACCGGTGCGCCGGCGACCGTATTCGGTAACGACGGTATCAGCCTGTTTCCGTCAACCATTGTCAGCGGATCCACGGTTACCGACAGCTCCGGTACCGTGTATGCGTTTGCGTCTGGGCAATATCGATTCCCGGTAGTGCCCGACGGTGACTATCGACTGGTGGTGGTGCCGCCGTCCGATTATGCGGCGCCTTCGTCAGCCAGCATTGCTGAACTGCAAGCGTTACCAACCGCACCCTTTAGTTTGGGTCCCGGTTCGTTCGGCGCGGCATTCAACAAATCGGCTGACTTGACGTTTGCGATCGATATTCCGGTGGATCCACAGGCTACGTCGCTGTTCCTGCAAAAACGAACGACGACAACGACAGCAGCGCCAGGCGACTTTGTTCGCTATGAGTTGCTGCTGGAAAACGCATCTGCGTTGGGTGCGGTCAGCAACGTTCAGTTGTTCGATCAGCTGCCGCCAGGCGTCCGTTACGTTGCGGGTTCGACGCGGGTGAACGATGTTGAAGTAGCGGATCCCATTATCAGTCCGGACTTACAGTCGCTGGAGTTCACGATCGCCACGCTGGGTAGCGGAGAGCGGGCGTCACTCACGTACGTAGTCGAAATCGTTAGTGGTCAACGCGACGATGAGCTTACCAACCGCGCAACCGCACTGGCCGGTGGTGGTTTGCTGTCGAATGAAGCCTCAGCAACCATTATTCTCACCGAAGATCTGTTCCGCTCGACCGGCACGATTATCGGTCGGATTGTTGAAGCGGATTGCTCGCAAGATACATTTGCAGAAGATGCCGGCGTAAGCGGTATTCGCGTGTACCTGGAAGACGGTCGTTATGCTGTGTCAGATGACGGTGGACGATTCCATTTTGAAGGGCTGACGCCGGGCACACACGTCGCGCAGCTCGATACGTATACCGTGCCCGATTGGTTCGACGTCGTGGGATGTGCCGATACACCCGGATTTGCGGGTCGTGCCGACTCCCAGTTTGTGAAGCTGTCACGTGGCAGTCTGCAGCGCGCGGACTTTTACTTGAAGCGAAAACCGCGACCGGAAGGCCACGTCAATCTGGAGCTGAAAAGTGCCGGCACTGACAGTGCCGAACAGGTCGCTTACCACTTAACAATGATTGGCGAAGGCAACGTTGCGGTAGAAAATATCGATACGATGTTCGTGTTACCGGCCGGTGTTACCTATGTGCCAGGTACTATGGCGATTAACGGTCAAGCGGCAGAAGAGCCGCGCATTCGCGACAATTTCCTGGCAATGTCTGTTGATAATCAAGAAGGTGATTGGCAGGCGGACGTCAGCTTTATCGCGCAGATCGATGCCAGCGTTAGCGGTGAACAAGTGACGCAAGCGATGGCGACTTTCGATTCACCGATTGCCGATAACCACCAAACGCCAGTGGCAGAAACGCGGATGATTCGCGAGCCTGGCGAAACCAAGAACGAAGGTTACGTCTTAGATTTGAAGTTTGATGTCTTGTCAGCAGAATTGTCGCCGGAGGACGAGCTGGAGCTCGATCTGCTGATCGAAGATTGGCAGGGTGTCAGCAATATTCAGATCGGTGCGATTGGACACAGTGACTCCAGTCCGATTTCGCCGAACAATCGCCACCTGTTTGCCGACAATTACGTATTGTCGCAGGCACGCGCGATGGCGGCGGCGTTCTACATCGCTGACGCTTTGAGTGTGCCGAATGAGAACGTGCAGGTGCAGGGGCGCGGTCCGGCAGAACCGGTTGCCAGCAACGATACCGCTGCGGGCCGACGTGCTAATCGTCGCGTCGAGATGGTGTTGTCCGGCGTACGGCCCAGCAAGCCATCCTTCTTGGCGGTCACGCAAGAATCCAGTGGTACCAAGATTACGCCGACCCAGGGTGCGTTGCCGGGAGAAGAACAAGAACGCGGTAGCTCGGATTTCGAGATTGACCTCGAAGCGGGCACAGCCAAATCGCAAATCGAACCGAATATTGATTCGCTGCGCCCGGGCGTAGAGTTGTTGCTGCCGAAGCGCACATTCCAGCCGGCGTTACCGACGACCAAGATCTCCGTGCAGCACGCACCGGATCAAACCGTGAAAGTTTACGTAAACGGTGAGCCAATCAGCGTTTACAACTTCGATACGACCGTGACAAACGCCGCCAATACCGTAGCGGTATCGCGCTGGAAAGGTGTGCCACTCGATGACGGTGACAACGAAATTCGCATGGTCGTATCGAATGCGGACGGCTCACGAGCGCGTGCTATCAAACGCACTATTTACTATTCCGGTCCGGCGATTCGTGGCGAGTTTGTGGCAGAGAAGTCCAGCATGATCGCTGATGGCAAGACGCCGCCGGTCCTCGCGGTTCGCTTGTTCGATCGTATGGGCCACGAGTCTCGCGCCGGAACTGTCGGTGGTTTCCGCATCAACCCACCGTACCGGTCGATGTGGGATGTCGAAAACGATCGCAAGAACAAACTCGTTGATGTTGGTCCGCGTGAGCCGACCTATCGTGTCGGCTCTGACGGCATTACGTACATCGAGCTTGAGCCGACGACACAGTCCGGTGAGGTGACGCTGAACCTGAAGTTTGAGAATAACCGTGAGCAGGAGATTCGAGCCTGGCTGAAACCGGCGGAACGCGAGTGGATCCTGGTTGGCTTTGCTGAGGGCACCGGCGCTTACGACACGATTTCAAACAATATGTCGGCAGCGCTCGCCGCTGGACATGAAGACGGCTACAACGATGAAGGCCGCGTCGCGTTCTTTGCCAAGGGCAGCATCAAGGGCGAGTACCTGATGACCATTGCCTACGATTCGGACCGCGAGCGCAAGGAAGCACGTAATCGATTTGAAACCGTCGTTGATCCGAATCAAAACTACCCACTGTACGCAGACACCAGCGAGCAACGGTTCGATGCGCCCAGTCAACGCAAGCTCTACGTAAAATTGGAACGCAATCAGTTCTATGCGCTGTTCGGTGACTACGATACCGGCCTTTCCGTGACCGACTTGGCGCGTTATGAGCGACGGATGAACGGTCTGAAGACCGAATATCGCGGCGATGTATTGGGTTACACCGCGTTCGCTGCTGAAGCGACGCAGGCGTTTCGCCGTGACGAGATTCGAGGTGACGGTACTTCGGGTCTGTATCGTCTCAGCGTTGCGCCAATTATCGTCAACAGCGAAACCGTCCGACTGGAAGTGCGTGATCGCTTCGACAGCGGTCAGGTGCTGAGCTCGACCGTGATGCACCGATTCCTTGATTACAATCTGGATACGTTTAACGGCACGCTGTTCTTTAAGAGCCCTGTGCCGAGTCGTGATTTGGACTTCAACCCGATTTATATCGTTGTTGAGTACGAGACCACCACCGATGCGGAAGATGACATTGTCGCGGGTGGCCGCGTGTCGGCGCGAAACGCCGATGACAGTTTTGAAGTGGGCGTAACGCACGTCAACGATGCGACGACCGGCGCCGAATCAGACCTCACCGGTGTTGATATCCGCTGGCAGGTAAATGACCAGACGTTGGTCAAAGCGGAATATGCGGAAACCAACCGGACCGGCGTGGGCGTTGAAGAAAATGGCGTCGCTCACTCGGTGACGCTGGAGTACAACGGCGAGAAAAGCGACCTGCGTGCCTATATCCGTGAAGTCGAAGAGGAATTCGGCCTGGGTTATCAATCGGCGGCGGACCAGGGTTTCCGTCGTGTCGGTGTCGAAGGTCGTACTCAGATCAATGACCACTGGTATGTCGAAGGTGAGGCGCAGTGGCAGCAAGGATTGCAGACCGAAGATATTCGCAACCTGGCCATGGCGCGGGTTCGCTATGAGCGCGAGTCGTTCGATGCGACGTTAGGCCTGACGCATGCCGAAGATGAATTTGATGACGGTGAAGTGCGCACCAGTGATCTCGCCGAACTCGGTGTGTCGAAAGATCTGTTCGACAACAAGTTGACGTTGCGGGTGAGCGGCGCGACGACAATTTCCGAGGACGCCGACAATACCGACTTCCCAACGCGTTTCGTGTTTGGCGCGGATTATCACCTCACCAAGGGTATCGACATCGTCGGTGAGTATGAGGAAGCCAGCGGCACCGGTATCGATACCAGCATGACGCGACTCGGCATTAAAGCGAGCCCGTGGAGCCGCACGCAGATCAATACGTTCCTGAATAATGAGTATTCGGAGTTTGGCCCGCGCTTGTTCGCTAACGTGGGTTTGATTCAGGGCTTCCAGCTTAACGAGCGCTGGACGCTGGACGTCGGTGTGGATCAAACCAATACGATTACCGATGGCACGGAACGTCAGTTCGACACGGATCGCGATCTGGTGTCGGGCAATCTGAACGACGATTTCTTCGCGATGTACACCGGCGCGCTGTATACCGCCGATGTTTGGAGTGCCAATGCGCGCCTCGAGCATCGCAACTCGGATAACGAAGACCGTAATACGTTGTTGGTCGGTTGGTACCGCGAGCCGGTGGTCGGCCACGGACTCTCCGCGGGTCTGACCGTATTCCAGTCGGACACCGGTATCGCCGATGAGCTGACTCAGGCGGATCTGAAAATCGGCTGGGCGTATCGTAAGGCGGACCAAAAATGGTCGTTCTTGAATCGCACCGATCTCATTTTTGAAGACGCGAGCGTGGCCGGCGACGACCTTAATAGCTGGCGATTCATCAACAACTTCAATGCCAACTATCGGTTCAGCGCCGCCATACAGTTGTCACTGCAATACGCGTCGAAGTACGTACGTACCGAATTCGACGACGATGGATTCTCTGGCTACACCGATCTTATCGGCGTCGATTGGCGTCGTGCCTTAAATGACCGCTGGGACATCGGTGTCAACACCAGCATCTATCATTCCTGGGAATCGGACGTCATCGACTACGGTTTCGGTGTCGATGTCGGCTATAACTTGATGGACAATCTCTGGTTATCGGTTGGCTACAACGTGGATGGCTTCCAGGATGGCGACTTTAGCCAGGCGCGTTACACCGCACAGGGCCCGTACTTGCGCTTCTCGTTCAAGACCGATCAGCATTTCCTGAAACAGATCACGGGCAGATAACTCCGCGGGCGAAATGGTAATCTTCGCCGGGTGAGCGAGACAGCACGATTCTTCGGCCCCGATAGCCCCTTGAAAGACACCTTACCCGGGTTTGCGCCGCGGGCAGGCCAGGCGTGGATGGCGGAGGCGGTGGCGGAAACGATCGCCGATGCGGGCCAGCTGGTGGTTGAAGCGGGCACCGGTACCGGCAAAACGTTTGCCTACCTGCTGCCGGCATTGCTGAGCGGGCAAAAGACCATCATTTCAACCGGCACGAAGGCGCTTCAGGATCAGCTCTATCACCGCGATCTGCCGTTGGTCGGCAAGGTCATCGGACGGCCGGTGTCGACGGCACTATTAAAAGGGCGCGCCAACTACTTGTGCCTGCATCGGCTCGACCAAGTCACCGATATCGCCCGGTCGCAGGCGAAGAACCTAAAGCGAATTCAAGAATGGCGACATCGCACGTCGAGCGGTGATCGCGCCGAGCTGGTCGAGGTCGCTGAAGATGCCTCGGTGTGGCCGCTGGTCACTTCGACCGCCGACAATTGTCTTGGACAACAGTGTCCGGAATACGAGAAATGCCACGTCGTGAAAGCGCGCCGTGCCGCTCAAGAAGCCGACCTAGTGGTGGTCAATCACCATCTGTTGCTGGCCGATCTGGCAATGAAGGAAGAAGGCTTCGTTGAATTCTTGCCGGGTGCCGAAGCCATCATTGTCGACGAGGCGCATCAGCTGCCAGACCTGGCAGTGCAGTTTTTTGGGACCTCGCTGGGCAGTCGCGAATTAGAACGGCTCAGCAGCGAACTACGCGCCGAGCTCATCAGTTTTCGGCAACCGGAGCTCGATCGGCGGTTGGATCGTTTCGACACCGCGATTCAAAAGATGCGTGCGGCAGCGCCGCGCGATCTTGGCCGGCACCCGCTAGCCGAGGTGCTCGCCGGAATGCGCGAATCATTCTTAGAATTGCTGGCGGCGATGCAGGATCTCGCCGAGGCATTGCAGGGATATGAAGACGCGGCGATGGAAATCGAGCAGTTGGTGTTTCGGCTGACCGTGTCGGCGGAGCGGCTTACCTTGCTGATGGACGATGAGGTTTGGGATGGCTTGCGGTGGGTGGAGGTTAATCCGCGCAGCATGCGGCTGCACCTGACGCCGCTCGATGTGTCGGGTACGCTGGCAGGATTAACGTCCATACCAGGACAGGCCTGGGTGTTTACCTCGGCAACTTTAGCGGTAGGGGAAGATTTTTCTCACTTTCTATCACGGATGGGACTGTCGTCGGCGCAGGCGCTAACGTTCCCAAGTCCGTTTCCATTGGCAGAAAATGGCTTGCTCTATGTGCCAGAAAATTTGCCTATGCCGTCGGATCGCGGTCACACCGAGGCGATGTTGCATGCGGTCGTGCCGTTACTGGAAAAAACCGCGGGCGGCATGTTCTGTTTGTTCACCAGTCATCGCGCCTTGAACATTGCAGCCGACTGGTTTGTCTCTTATTCGAGCGCATTGCACGGTCGACCACTGTTGGTTCAGGGCAGCGCGCCGAGAGATGACCTGTTGCGCCAGTTCCGCGAGGCGGGTAACGCGGTATTGCTGGGAACCGGCAGTTTCTGGGAGGGCGTCGACGTGCGTGGCGACGCGCTGACCGTCGTCGCCATCGACAAGCTGCCGTTTGCGTCGCCGGCTGATCCGCTGATGATGGCGCGGCTTGAATTTATCCGTCGCGAAGGTGGCAACGGATTCTCGCAGCATCAGCTCCCGCAGGCGGTCATCGCACTCAAGCAGGGAGCGGGCCGGCTGCTGCGCGACCACACCGACTATGGGGTGGTGGTAATCTGCGATCCTCGAATTACCGCCAAGAGTTACGGCAAAATGTTTCTCAACAGTCAAGCACCGATGCCGGTGACACGTTCGATCGACGATGTCACGCATTTTCTCGCTCGGCACGAAGCGGCGGTGGCATGAAGCTTCTGGCCCTCGATACCTCGTCGGTTGCCTGCACCGTAGCGATTGCTTCCGACGGTGAAATTGTCGAGCGCCATGAGGTGCAGCCGCGCGAACATACACGGCTGTTGGTACCGATGATTCAGTCAGCGCTCGCCGAGGCACAAATAGACGCCGCCGACTTGGACGGTATCGTGCTGGGCAACGGTCCGGGTTCGTTCATTGGTATGCGCATCGCGACGTCCGTCGCGCAAGGTATGGCGCACGCCGTCGGGATCAGGATTGCGCCGGTATCGTCTTTGGCCGCGGTTGCGGAGGAAGTGTTCGCAATCGGTGAGGCGTCGCACGTTGTGGTCACGCAGGACGCGCACATGGATGAAGTGTATTTAGGGGTTTTCGCACGCGGCCCCAACGGTGTGTGTGTGACCCTATCCGAATCGCTGCACGACCAATCTGCCATCGGCTTAAGCGTGGCCAGTCCACACCTCGTGGCAGCGGGTGAAGGATGGTATCGGTATCCGGCTCTACTAGAGGCCAACCGAGAGATACTCGACGCGCACAGCGAGGTTCGATTCCCGAGCGCCCGCTGGTTGCTGCCTCAGGGGGAGGGTCTGTTTAGAACGGGCCGGGCCATTGAGCCGAGCGAGGTGGTGCCAGCCTACCTGCGCCAGACCGTCGCCAAAGCGGCCGTTTGAAAGTGCCGACACCGTTGTAACAGCTCTGTAATATAGTGCTGCTGAAATGCGTTGCTATGGGCACAAGCAAAATACTCATTGTTGAAGACGAAGCGCCGATCCGCGAGATGATTGCGTTTCATCTGAGTCGCGCGGGTTATCAAACCCTGGAAGCCGGCGATTGCCGCACGGCCCGAGAGCTATTGGCTAACGAACGTCCGGACCTGGCATTGATCGATTGGATGCTGCCGGACATGAGCGGGTTGGAGCTCACTCGATTATTAAAACGCGATAGTGACAGCGAAGACCTCGCGATCATCATGCTGACCGCACGCGCGGATGAGTATGACAAAGTGGCGGGCCTTGAGAGCGGCGCCGACGACTATGTCACCAAACCATTCTCGCCGCGCGAACTGGTGGCGCGAATCCAGGCGGTGTTGCGACGGTCGGCGACTGCAGAATCGGATCGTATTGAAATGGGCGTGCTCGAATTGGATACCGCTGGGCATCGTTTGAGCGCCGCTGGCACCGAGATTCGACTGGGGCCGACTGAGTATCGACTGCTCCACTTTTTCATGACGCATCCGGACCGGGTCTTCAGCCGTACTCAACTGCTGGATCGGGTGTGGGGCGCTAACGTGTACGTTGAAGAGCGAACCGTTGATGTACATGTGCGCCGATTGCGCAAAGCACTGGCAGAGCAAAGCGCCGATCAGTACATTCAAACCGTTCGCGGCGCAGGCTACCGGTTTTCGGTGCGCGCCGATAGTTGACGCGAAATGACCCATACGAGTCGAAAATACATTGTTGGCGTGCTGCTTTGTTTGGCAGCAGGCGCGGTTATCGGCTGGTTTTACGGCGAGGTAGAGCGCGGCATTCTCATAGCAGCATTGGTTTCGCTGATATGGCACATGCGCCATCTGCTGGCGTTCGGCAACGCTTTGCGCACGGGCGACTTTATGTATTTTCGTCAGGGCGACGGGATCTGGCAGCAAATTTACTCTCAGCTGCGTTACGAGCGCGACCGGGGAAGTGCCTACAAGAAGCAGCATCGTCAGTTGCTAAAAGAGTTTCGCCGGTCTACCAATGCGATTCCCGATGGCGCCATCATGTTGAACTCAGCCAACGAAATCGTCGTTAGCAACCAGGCCTCGAAGCATCTCGCGGGTATCAAGCAACGAAAAGACCGCGGTCGACGCGTTGACAATATCCTGCGCGACCCCGATGTCAGCGAGCTGTTAGACACCCATGATGCGACCGTGACCATCGATATCGAATCGCCGGTGAAAGAAAACGTCTGGTTGAATTGTCGCGTCGTACCGTATGGCCGGGGCCAAAAGCTGTTGTTGTTGCGTGATGTCACAGATCGAAAACTGCTGCAAAAGATGCGACGGGATTTCATCGCCAATGCGTCCCATGAACTACGGTCACCGCTCACCGTGATCAGCGGTTATCTCGACATGTTTGCAGATGATAAGAAAATGCCAGCCGATTTCGCGCAGCCGATTGACAGCATGCAGTCCCAGGCGCGGCGGATGGCGAAGATTGTCGATGAACTGCTGCAGCTGTCGCGCCTGGAAAGTGCTGGCGCGGCCAGTGACGACGAAGTTATCGATGTCGTCGCAATTCTGACGGATATACGTAAACAGTATGACGGTCAGTTGGGGACACCCGCGATCGAGTTGGACCTCGCATCGTCGGCGTCGCTGCTGGGTAATGCGCACGAGTTTGAGTCGATCGTGGGCAATCTTGTTTCCAACGCGTTGCGACACACGCCCGCCACTGGCACCGTCTCAATCACCTGGCAATCCGATTCCGATGGTGCGCGGCTCAGCGTCAGTGATACTGGCGAGGGGATAGCCTCCGAGCACATCCCGCGGCTGACAGAGCGCTTCTTTCGCGTCGATCGCGGCAGAGCACGTCAAGACGGCGGCATCGGGCTGGGGCTTGCGATCGTCAAGTACGCGCTAGAGCGCCACCAGGCGGAGTTGCTAATAGAGAGCGAGCCGGATGTGGGCAGCACCTTTACCTGTGTCTTTCCGGCAACCCGGGTCAGTATCGAACCACCCGTTTCGCTCATCTCCGAAAGCTAATAAAAACAATATGTTAGTGATTTTTTTGCACTGTCACAGAAGTGCAACATTTCTGTCATAGCCAAGACACAAAACGGCAGTAACGTGCCGCTAACATTTTATTAACCCGTTCGTAAAACGAGCGCAGCCAGGTGCGGCTGCGTCCAACAAAGGATGTTTTGAACATGAAGCGAGTGCTAGCAATATTTGCTTTGTCTGGCCTGATGGCCGCGGATAACGTTCAGGCTGAAGTCAGCGACGAGGAGTTCGCGGCATTACGCGAACAATTGGCAGCGGTCTCAGCGCGCCTCGATGAGCTGGCGGCGGAAAACGCGGAACTGCGTAAGTCGCAGGCGCAAACCACGGCAGCGGCGCCAGCGCCGGTAGCCGCCGCCGAAACGTGGACTGATCGGGTGAAACTGGATGGTGATTTCCGTTACCGCTTTGAAGATATCGATGCGGAAGGTAGTTCGACGCGTCAGCGCAGTCGGGTTCGTGCCCGTGTCAATTTGAAGGCCCAGGCGTCTGACAATGTTGAAATCGGTGTCGGTCTCGCGACCGGTGGTAGCGATCCGGTATCGACCAACCAGACGTTGGGCAGTGGCGGTTCGTCAAAAGGCGTGGTACTGAACCTGGCCTACGCGAACTGGAAGATCAACGATCAATTCAATTTGATCGGTGGCAAGTTCAAGAACCCACTGCATCGTCCGGCTAAGAATCCGATGATGTGGGACGGTGATTGGACACCCGAAGGTCTGGCAGTGACCTACAAAAACGGGCGTTACTTCGCCAACCTGATCGGCACTTATCTTGAGAGTGACACGCGTCGGGACAACAGCTTTGCCTGGGGCGGGCAGTTTGGAGCCACAGGCAGCGTCGGCGACATCAAGCTGAAGGGTGGTATTGGCTTCTATTCAATGGAAACGCGAGGCAACGAAACGTCGTTTGGCGATACCACCGATGCGGGCGATTTCTTCGGCAACAGCGCAATAGAAGCGGGCGGAGCAGCCTGTGGTACCACACCGGGCGCAGACTGCTTCTACCTGTACGATTACAAGTTGACCGAAGTATTCGGCGAAGCGTCGACCCGGATTGGCGATTGGCCGGCGACCTTCTTTATGAATTACGTCACCAATTCCGATGCGTCTAGCAATGACACCGCATGGACGATCGGTACCCAAATCGGTCAGACCAAGAACCCGGGCGAGATGCGATTTACGTATTACTACGCCGACAAAGAAGCCGATTCGATGTTGGGTCTGTTATCGGATTCCGATTTTGGCGGCGGTGGCACCGACAGCAAAGGTCATTTTTTGCAATTCAATTACGGTGTTAACAAGAGCTGGACGATTGGCGCGCAGTACTTCATCAATGAGTCGAATGTCGCATCCGGGGCGAATAGCGACTACAACCGCCTCATGATCGACAGCGCTTGGAAGTGGAAATAATCGTTAGAAAACAATACCATGGGGTCATTGGGCAATGGCCCCAGCGGAGGCCAGTAGTATGCAAGCGTCGGATCTGACGGATCATATTTCGCGTCGTTTCAATAACGACATCGAAGAACTAAGAAGTAACGTCCTGGCGATGGGCGGCTTAGTCGAATCGCAACTGTCGAAAGCGATCGCCGCTATTGTGAGCGGCGACAGCGAGCTGGGTCTGCAGGTCGCGCACGACGATTACAAGGTCAATGAGTTTGAAGTCAGTATCGACGAAGCCTGCAGCCGAGTACTTGCGACGCGCGCTCCGGCCGCCGGCGACCTGCGTTTGATTGTCGCGATTATTAAGACGATCACCGATCTCGAACGTATCGGCGATGAGGCGGAAAAGATTGGCTTTCTGGCTTCTAAGTTAGCGGGAATGGACCGGCCGTCGGATTCCTATCGCGAGTTAAAAACACTCGGCAATCATGTGCTGCACATGCTGCGGGATGCGATGAACGCATTTGCGCGTCTCGATGTGGAAGAAGCGTTTGAGGTGGTACGTGAAGACGAAGCGGTCGATGAAGAGTACGAGTCGATCGCGCGCCAATGCATTACGTTCATGATGGAAGATCCGCGCAGTATTAAGCGCGTCATGAACGTTACCTGGGCGGCCCGCTCGCTGGAACGCATTGGAGATCACTCCAAGAACATATGCGAATACGTCATTTACATGGTGCAAGGTCGGGATGTTCGCCACACCGATATCTCCGAAGCGGTAGAATCGAGTTCCACCGAATAATTACCGATTCATACACGTGACTGTTCCGACAACCCGTACGCTAAATCTACTTGGCTTTTTTGCCTGTGCCGGCATGATGGCCTACGCGCTGTATGCGCAATATGTGCTGTACCTTGACCCCTGTCCGCTGTGCATTTTTCAGCGTATCGCGGTGATCGGTATGGGTATCGCTTTCCTGTTGCTGGCGATCCATAACCCGGGGCCGGGTATCGCACGAAAAGGCTATCTTGGTCTGTTCGGCATCTCGTCGCTGGCGGGGATCGGCGTAGCAGGACGCCATGTCTGGTTGCAGTATTTGCCCGCGGATGAGGTGCCCGCATGCGGTCCTGGTCTTAGCTACATGCTGGATACGTTTCCGCTGGGTGACGCGCTTAAAATGGTGTTTGAAGGCTCCGGTGAGTGCGCCGGCGTCGACTGGACATTCGTCGGGTTATCGATGCCGGAATGGGTGCTGCTGATGATTATCCTGTTGACGGTGTTCGCAATCTGGAACAACCGTCGCGCGAGCGCCTAAGTCAGCAATTTTTCTGCAATACGCCGATACACGGCCGACAATGTCACCACGTCTTCGAGCAGCACCTCTTCATTGATCTTGTGGATGGTCTTATTGACCGGGCCAAACTCCACCACTTCGGTGCCAAGCGGCGCGAAAAATCGACCGTCCGATGTGCCTCCACCGGTCGAATGCTCCGGAGTTACGCCGGTAATCTCTTGAACCGCAGAGGCCGCCGCCTCGGCAAAAACCCCTGGCTCCGTCAGGAATGGGTCGCCGGAAAGTTTCCACTCGAGTTCATAGTCGAGATTGGCGGCGTCAAGAATTTCCTCAACGCGTCGGGCGAGTGATTCATGCGTCCACTCCGTGCAATAACGGAAATTGAAGCGTGCGTAGAGTTCCGCCGGCGTGACGTTGACCGCGGCACCACCGGCTTGTAAGTCCACCACCTGAAAACTGGTGGGCGGAAAGTAGGCATTGCCGTTGTCCCAGACTTCTTCGCAGAGTGTTTTCAGCACCGGTGCGAATCGGGTTACCGGATTGTCGGTTTGCTCGGGGTAGGCGACGTGGCCTTGTACGCCATGCACTTTCAGCATGCCGCTCATGGAGCCACGCCGACCGATTCGCAGCGTATCGCCGAGCTTTGCGTGACAGGACGGTTCGCCCACCACACACCAGTCGATTTGCTCACCGCGGCGGGATAGTGCTTCCAGCACTTTGACGGTACCGTCGGTGGCAGGACCTTCTTCGTCACTGGTTAAGAGTATCGCCAGGCTGCCCTGGTGATCCGGCTGGTCAGCGACAAACGCTTCGAGCGCGCAGACCATCGCCGCCACACCGCTTTTCATATCGGCGGCGCCACGGCCGATCATGCGATCGGATTTGATTTCCGGAACGAAGGGATCGGAGTCCCAGCCATCTCCCGGTGGGACCACGTCGGTATGCCCCGCAAAGCACAGTACCGGCCCGGAATCGCCGCGCCGCGCGTATAAATTGGTGACCTCGCCAAACACCATTGATTCGCACTTGAATCCCGCGGCGTTAAGCCGCTCGGCGATCACCTCCTGGCAGCCTGCGTCGTCCGGGGTAATCGATCGACGGCGAATCAGCTGGTCGAGCAGGGATAAGGCTGGGTCGGACAGAGCCGCTGCCGCCGATTCGCTGCTAGACATCTTTAATATCCAATAAAACCTTTAAAAACAACAACGTAATTGACCTTTTTCAAACTCGAGAATCGACCCGAAATGGACATGTTCCTGCAACAATTCGGTAACAATTCGCCGCTAAGCTGTGCGCAAATTCTCACTCTGCCTTGGAGAGTATTGTGGCAAAAAGAAGCACAGCTTTGGTGCTTGTGGCAAGCACTATCGTGACTATGTTTATAAGCAACAGCGCTTTAGCGCAAAGCAGCCGTGACTATATCTATGTTGTCGGCTCGTCCACCGTGTACCCGTTCTCAACCGTCGTTGCCGAGCGATTTGGTCGCGGCAGCGAGTTCAAGACGCCGAAAGTGGAATCGACCGGTTCCGGTGGCGGTTTGAAATTGTTCTGTGACGGTGTCGGCGTTGACTATCCGGATATCACCAACGCATCGCGTGCGATCAAAGCAACCGAAGTCGAGCTCTGTGCAAGCAATGGTGTCGAAGGCATCGTTGAGGTGAAAATCGGCTACGACGGCATTGTCATCGCGAATGCATACGGTGCACCGCAGATGTCGGTCACCCGCGCCGAACTGTTCTTAGCACTCGCCAAACAGGTCCCCGGTGATGCCGAAGGCGAACTAATTGACAACCCGTATCAGACGTGGGCAGACGTCAATCCCGATCTGCCGGCAACGCGCATCGAAGTTCTGGGTCCGCCGCCGACATCCGGCACGCGTGACGCGTTTGTTGAGCTGGCTATGGAAGGCGGTTGCAAGAGCGTCGACTGGATCAAAGCCATGAAGTCGACCGACAAAAACCGGTACAAAGAAATCTGCCATACGATTCGCGAAGATGGCGCATTTGTTGAGGCGGGCGAAAACGATAACCTGATCGTGCAAAAGCTGCAGGCCAACCCGAATGCACTGGGCATCTTCGGATTCAGCTTCCTGGATCAGAATGCAGAGAAAGTGAAAGGTGCAGCGGTTGATGGTGTTGTGCCGACGTTCGATGCGATTGCCGATGGCGACTATCCGGTGTCGCGCCCGCTGTATTTCTATGTGAAGAAAGCCCACGTTGGTGTTATCCCGGGCCTTGAAGGATTCCTCCGCGAGTTCACCAGCGAGCGTGCCTGGGGCGAAGATGGCTATCTGTCTGAGCGCGGTCTGATCCCGATGCCGGATGAAGAACGTGGCCAGATCGCAGCGGACGTCCGCAACCTGCGGCCCCTAAGCCTCGCGAGCAGCGAGTAAATTGCCTGCCCACAAGGAGCAGTTGACGTAGAGCGGCGATGCAAATTACCACGCTGATTTTGGCGCTAGTTTTGGTTAGCGTCGCCGCCTTCGCACTTGGGCGGAAGCGCTCGCTGGCATTAGCCGGCGGGCCTTCTGGCGTTCGGCGGCTGCATTCTCTGCCGAGCTACCACGGCTACTTCGCGTTGATCTGGTGTTTGCTGCCAGCATTGGCGCTGTTGTTCGTCTGGCAGCTACTTGAGGCGCGCGTCATCGTGGCGATGGTCGTGAGTGGGCTCCCGGATGCGCAGCAGTCGCTGTCGTCGGGCGAGCTAAATCTGCTCATCAATAATATTCAAAATCTTGCCGCCGGCGACGCCATTAGTGGCGAGGTCGATGCAGCGATGACGGATGCTGCGGCGCGTTTCACCGAATACCGCGCCGCTAGCCGCAACTTACTGGCTCTGTTGGTGCTCAGTATTGCCTGCATCGGTGGTGTACTGGCCTGGCGCCGTATACGTCCTGAGTTGCGAGCTCGTAATCGTGTCGAGAGCGTCATCCTGTGGCTGCTGATCGGCGCGTCGAGTATCGCGATTCTGACGACCATCGGAATCGTTTTGTCGGTGCTATTCGAAGCGATTCGGTTTTTTCGTGAGGTGCCGATTACCGAATTCTTATTCGGCTTAACGTGGAGCCCGCAGACTGCAATTCGCGCCGATCAGGTCGGTTCGTCCGGCAGCTTTGGTGCAGTGCCTCTGTTTACCGGCACCATGTTGATCACCGCGATCGCGATGCTGGTTGCGGTACCGGTGGGCCTGATGACAGCAATTTATCTCGCCGAGTACTCGTCGCGGCGGGTGCGTTCGATTGCCAAACCCTTATTAGAGGTATTGGCCGGTATTCCGACCGTGGTTTACGGGTTTTTTGCCGCATTGACGGTCGCACCGTGGGTGCGCGAAGCCGGTGAGTCGATCGGTCTTGAAGTTGCGTCTGAGAGTGCCCTGGCCGCGGGTCTGGTGATGGGCATCATGATCATCCCGTTAGTGTCGTCGCTCGCTGACGATGCGATTAATGCAGTGCCTTCAGCGATGCGTGACGGTGCCTTGGGGCTGGGTTCGACACGATCTGAAACGATGAAAAAGGTTATTTTACCGGCCGCGTTGCCAGGCATTGTTGGCGGTATTCTGCTGGCGGTGTCGCGCGCGATCGGTGAAACCATGATCGTTGTGATGGCGGCAGGATTGGCGGCGAACTTGACCGCCAATCCCTTTGAAGCCGTCACCACGGTGACCGTGCAAATCGTCACGCTGCTGGTCGGCGACCAAGAGTTTGACAGCGCAAAAACGCTGGCGGCGTTCGCCTTGGGTCTGATGCTGTTTGTGGTGACACTGATTCTCAACGTCATTGGTCTGAATGTTGTGCGCAAATACCGCGAGCAGTACGAGTAGGGCGCTGTTATGAATGAAAGTCGCGAAATCGTTGCCGCCAGTTTGAAACGGCGCCGTCGTCAGGAGCAGGTATTCAAATTTACCGGACTCGCTGCGACGACCGTTGGCGTGCTTTTCCTGGGCGTGTTCTTCGTCGATCTGATTGCCAAAGGGTCGTCGGCATTTCGACAAACCTATGTGCAGCTCGATGTCGAATTCAGTGAATCCGTGCTAGCGCCGGGTGGAGAGCTGGATTTGGCGTATGCCGATTTCGATGGTTTGGCCCGCAGCGCATTGCGTGAACTGTTACCGGAGGTCACCGGCCGTAGCGCGAGACGCGAAATGAACCGACTGCTGAGTATCGGTGCCGGCTTTCAGATCCGTGACATGATTGCCGCTGATCCAACCTTGCTCGGACAAACGCAGTCGATCTGGGTGCCGACATCATCGAACGTCGATATGCTGATCAAAGGCAACATTGATCGTGCGGTAGAAGAGGCCCGACGGCCGATCAGCGACCAGCAAATTGGCTGGGTTGATCAACTTCAGGCGAATGGTCGCATCGAACGGAAGTTCAATACCGCGCTATTCGAAAATGGCGACTCACGCGAACCCGAGCTAGCCGGTATCAAGGGTGCCTTGATGGGCTCGTTCTACATGTTGCTAGTCACCGTGGCGCTGGCATTTCCAGTCGGTGTTGCCGCGGCAATCTATCTGGAAGAATTCGCGCCGCGCAATAAATGGTCTGACTTGATTGAAGTCAATATCAACAACCTTGCCGCTGTACCGTCGATCGTATTTGGCTTGTTAGGACTTGCGGTATTTATCAACTGGGCGGCACTTCCCCGATCTGCGCCCCTGGTCGGTGGTTTGGCGTTATCACTGCTGACACTTCCGGTCATCATTATCGCGTCTCGCGCCGCGATCAAAGCGGTACCGCCGTCGATTCGCGAAGCGGCACTGGGCTTGGGCGCGTCAAAAATGCAGGTGGTGTTTCACCACGTCATGCCGTTGGCGCTGCCGGGAATGCTGACCGGCACCATTATCGGTATGAGCCGCGCGCTGGGTGAATCTGCGCCGCTGCTGATGATCGGTATGGTGGCGTTTATTGTTGATGTACCGGCATCGTTTACCGATCCGGCCACGGCACTGCCGGTGCAAATTTACTTATGGGCGGACAGCCCGGAACGCGCTTTTGCTGAGCGCACGTCCGCCGCGATTATTATTTTGTTGGCCTTTTTGCTGGCCATGAACCTAGCCGCAGTCATTATCCGCAAGCGTATGGAGCGCAAGTGGTAAACACAAAGATTGAGCTTGTCGGATAGCTGTATGAGAATGAACGTTATGACAGAAGTGGATTTCAGTCAGGAGAGCCCGGACACCGAAGCGCCTGCGCAGCAGACGAATGGCGAAGCCGTGGTCGAATCGTTATCGCTAACGGTGCCGGAGCAGGAAACCGGACTCGATCAAACGGTTGGCGAAGTACGCTGCGAAAGTCCTTTCGTGGTTGCCGAGAACGTAAACGTCTACTACGGCGATAATCACGCCATTAAAGACGTAACGTTGGAAATTGGTAAGAAGCAGGTCATTGCGCTGATCGGCCCGTCGGGTTGCGGCAAGTCGACCTTTTTGCGTTGCCTCAACCGGATGAATGACACCATCGATATCGCCCGCGTTAGCGGCAGCATTCGACTGGATGGGCAGGACATTTATTCGAAAGCGATGGACCCAGTATTGCTGCGAGCGCGGGTCGGCATGGTGTTCCAGAAACCCAACCCGTTCCCGAAATCCATTTACGACAACGTCGCATACGGCCCACGAATCCACGGTCTTGCGGCGGATCGCGCTGAGCTTGATCACATCGTACATCGCAGCCTGGATCGCGCCGGATTGTTAAAAGAAGTGAAAGATCGTATGGAGGAGCCGGGCACCGGCTTGTCGGGCGGCCAGCAACAGCGTCTGTGTATTGCGCGAACGATTGCCGTGGACCCCGAAGTAATCTTGATGGATGAGCCGTGTTCCGCGCTGGATCCGATCGCCACAGCGCGTATCGAAGACCTGATGGATGAGTTGGCCGAAGACTACGCTATCGTGATCGTGACGCACTCAATGCAACAGGCAGCGCGGGTGTCAAAGCGGGTAGCATACTTTCACTTGGGGAATCTTATTGAGGTTGATGAGACCGATAAGATTTTTACCAACCCGCAGCACAAGCTGACCGAAGACTACATTACCGGGCGAATCGGTTAGTCGCCGCGACTGCGATCAGGTGCGCGTCTCGAGAAATTCTGCGAAGCGTTTCTCGGAAAAACCGATCGCCATATAGTCGTCCGCTTCGAATACCGGGCGCTTAATCAAGGTTGGTTTTTCGAGCATCGTGGCGAATGCCTTGTCGCGCGACATATCTTTTCGATCCACTTCGGGGATCTTTCGCCACGTCAGACTCTTCTTGTTGAGGAACCGCTCCCAACCAATGCGATTATCCCAGCGCTCGAGCATTTGAATATCAAGTCCATCGTCGCGTAGATCGTGAAACTCGAACTCGATGTTGTGTTTATCCAGATATTTGCGTGCTCGTCGACAAGTGTCGCAGCTGCCAATACCGTAGACCGTGAGGTTATTCATCGGCTATCGGACGCCTAGTCGGCCAGCCGTAGTAGATCATTAAGATCGGTCTTGGCGCGCGTTTTTTCGTCCACTTGTTTGACGATCACTGCGCAGGCAAGCGAGTAACTGCCGTCGCTGGATGGCAGACTGCCCGGGACAACCACCGAGCCGGCCGGTACACGTCCGTAGTGGACTTCGCCGGTCTCGCGGTTGTAGATGCGTGTGCTTTGGCCGATAAACACGCCCATAGAGATCACTGCGCCGCGTTCGACGACAACACCTTCAACGATTTCCGAACGTGCGCCGATGAAACAGTCGTCTTCGATAATCGTAGGTCCGGCTTGCAAAGGTTCGAGCACGCCGCCAATACCGGCGCCGCCAGAAAGATGGACGTTCTTGCCGATTTGCGCGCAACTTCCAACCGTAGCCCAGGTGTCCACCATCGTGCCACTGTCGACGTATGCACCGATATTGACGTAGCTCGGCATTAACACCGTATCGCGCGCCACGTAAGCGCCACGTCGCACCAGTGCATCGGGTACCACGCGCACACCGTCGCGCTCAAAATCGGTTTGATCATAGTCCGCATACTTCAGCGGTACCTTGTCAAAGAATCGGCTGTAGGTGCCGTCGATCACACGGTTGCCATTCAAACGAAAACTCAACAGCACGGCTTTCTTGAGCCATTGATTAACTTGCCAGCCTTCATCTTTGGGTTCGGCAACGCGGGCTTCGCCGGTATCGAGCTGCGCAATTGCGGCATCGACCGCCTTAGCGAGTTCCGGGTGGTCAGCGGCGAGCCCCAAGGTCGTGCGTTGTTCGAAGCCTGCTTCAATAATGTCGATTAAGTCTTGCATGCATCGTCCAGTATCGCCATGAGATATTCTCGGAGGGCCGTTTGCGCCTCGTCGCTGAGTATTCTGCCTGTGTCGTCCGTAATGTAGAAGACGTCTTCGGCACGCTCGCCGATCGTCATGATTTTGGCCGCTTCAATATGTACTCCGCACGCCACAAATGCGCGCCCCACGTCGCTCAGCAGGCCCGGTCGATCAGCCGCCATGAGTTCCATGATGGTGCGACCGCCTGCAACGCTGAAAAAAACTTGTGTCGGCGTATTGAAAGCGCGCGCCGCACGCGAGACTCGGCGCGTGACTTGCGGCGGATCATCGCCGGCCGATTGGACTTGTTCGACTAAGGCATCGCGCAATTTCGACAGGCGTCGGTCATCGGTTTCAACGCGCTTGTCGTGTTCCATAAAAATGTAGCTTTCAATGTTGTGCTCGTTGGTCAGCGGAATGATGCGCGCGTCCATAATGGTCATGCCCATTTCGTCGAGCGCGGCGGTCACTTGCGCGAACAGGTAGCGGGTGCGCGGCGCGTATAAAAAGGCTTCGATGCCTTCGCCTGAGGGCTGGCGTCGCACGTCCGCCAGAGTTATGTCGTCATTGAGATGCACGTCGGCGAGTAACTGCGTGTGCCACGCGATCTCATCGCTTTTCTGTCGTAGAAAATAGCGATCATCAAAAATCGACCACACCGCGTCGACACGTTGTTCGCTTATTCCCGACGCGGCTAAATGCTCACGCGCGGTGGCTTTCTTTTCTGCGATTAACTCATCACGGTCGATCGGGTTTTCCAAGCCGGACCGCAGTGCGCGGTGTGTGTGTTCGTAAAGATCACGAAACAGCGAGGCTTTCCAGCTGTTCCAGAGTTTTGGGTTGGTGCCACGAACGTCAGCAACTGTCAGAACATACAAGTAATCCAAGTGAATCGGGTCGCGGACTTGGGCAGCAAACTCATTGATGACATCCGGATCACCGATGTCTTTTTTCTGTGCCGTAGTGGAGAGCAACAGGTGATTGCGCACCAACCAGGCCACCAACCGTGCATCGTATTGACTCAGCCCTTGTTCTAAGCAGAACGATTCGGCATCGGTTGCGCCGAGTTCCGAATGATCACCACCGCGGCCCTTGGCAATGTCGTGGAATAACCCGCCGAGATAGGCGAGTTCCGGCTTCTCCAGGTTTTGCATGATGTGACTGCAGTGCGGAAACTCGTCGTCGAAACGCGTTAGTGCAAAACGCCGCAGGTTGGAAACAACGAATAGCGTGTGCTCATCAACGGTATATGCATGGAACAGGTCATACTGCATGCGACCGGTAATGCGACCGAAAGCGGGTATGTATCGACTGAGCACGCCGTAAACGTTCATCCGCCGCAGTTCGTGCGTTACGCCTTGCGGCGCACGCAATATCGCCAGAAACAATCGATGGTTGCGCGGGTCTTGTCGAAACAGCTCGTCGATGCGGTGCAAGTTTTGTCGAATCTGAGTAATGGTATGCGCACTGACGCCGGTGACTTCACGTTGTTGTTGCAGCAATAGAAACACTTCCAGCAGTGCCGAGGGTTCATTGGCGAAGACATCCTCGTGTGTGGTTCTGAGGTAACCGTTGCGCGATTCGAAGCGTTCGTTGATCGGTACCGCCGCGGCGTTGGCGTCAAGGACGATCTCTTCCTCGAACATTTGCAACAACATTTCGTTGATGCGGCTGAGTTCCATGACGGTGCGGTAATAACGCTGCATCATTTGCTCGACGCCCAGCGTGTGAGAAGCGTCTTCAAAACCGAGTAATTCGGCGAGACTTTTTTGATGGTCGAACAAAATGCGATCTTCACGACGACCGGTCAAAACATGCAGGCCGAAGCGCATCCGCCATAAGTAGTCACGCCCGTCCTCCAGTTGTTTGATTTGTACCGGCGTTAAATACCCGTGGTCGACCAGTTCGGCTAGAGAGTCCACGCCAAAGTGCCGCTGCGCGACCCAGCCCATCAGCTGAATATCGCGTAATCCACCGGGGCTGCCTTTGATGTTCGGTTCCAGTTTGTAGGCGGTGCCGTCGTAGCGTGCATAACGCGCCTGTTGTTCTGCGCGTTTTTCCACAAAGAATTCGGCGGAAGGCCATACATCGGGCGGCGCTACCGCGGCACGCATGGCGGTAAAAAGTTCAATTGGACCGGCGAGCGGGCGCGATTCCATCAGCGTGGTAGCGGTGGTGAGGTCGGCGGCTTCGGCAACACATTGTTCGATCGTGCGTGCGCTGTGACCCGGTTCGAGGCCGACGTCCCACAGCGCGGTGACAAAGTCGCCGAGCTGTTCACTTTGTTCGTCATTAAGTGTGTTAGGCAGCAACAGCAACACGTCTATATCCGAGCCGGGATGCAGTTCGCCGCGGCCATAGCCACCGACGGCGATCAGGCCGACATCGTCGGCGCAGGCCGGCGCTCGGGTTCGCCACAGATGGATCAATATCGCATCGACCAAGGCGGCGCGCTCTTTGACCAGCGTGACCACGGATTCGCCGTTTCGAAACCGGTCCGCAATGCGCGCCGAAGCGTTCTTCAGCGCGTTGGCCGGCGTATCGTCTTGCAGATCACTAGCCAGTTGATCGAGCGCCGCGGGATGTGCGGTGGTTTCCGAGTGGGCAGGGTGTTCGCGGGTCATCGCCTCAGCTGCTAGCGGTCGGCAGCGCCCAACGTAAGGACTTCATAGCCGTCACGGGTTATCAATACCGTGTGCTCCCACTGTGCGGACAGGCTGTGGTCTTTGGTGACTACCGTCCAGCCGTCCGGCAACAGCTTGGTATGACGCTTGCCGGCATTGACCATCGGCTCGACGGTGAGCGTCATGCCTTCACGCAGCTCCATGCCGGTGCCGGGCCGCCCATAATGCAGCACCTGCGGATCTTCGTGAAAAATGCGGCCGATACCATGCCCGCAGTATTCGCGAACGACCGAAAAACGGTTCTTTTCGACGAATTTCTGGATTGCGGCGCCGACGTCGCCGAGATGCTTGCCGGGCGCTAACTCATTGATTCCAAGCCACATACTCTCGAAAGCAACGTCGGCAAGTCGTTTTGCCCGGATATTCGGCTTGCCGACGAAGTACATGCGGCTGGTATCGCCGTGGAACCCATCTTTAATGACGGTAACGTCGATATTGATCGCGTCACCCGATTTAAGCCGGCGATCACCGGGTATGCCATGGCACACGACGTGGTTGACAGACGTGCAGATCGACTTCGGGAAGCCGCGGTAGTTGAGGCAGGCGGGGATAGCATCTTGAACGTCGACGATGTGCTGGTGGCAAATGGCATCGAGTTCGTCGGTGGTCACGCCGGGCTGGACGTGTTCGCCGATCATATCCAGGACATCGGCAGCGAGTCGGCCGGCGACGCGCATCTTCTCCTGGTCTGCGGTGTTTTTGATCGTTACTGTCATAGAAATTGCTATCGTCGCCTATCGTAAGGCATTGAATTTAATAAATATATCGGTTATCGCGTGAAATGCCCCAAGTCCCGTCTGGGAGCCGTTGTTGGGCGCAGCCCGCTATGGTATAAAGCGCGCGCCCTAGAGGCAATTAACTACACACGCACACCGACACGGCGTACTGGGTGCCCCACCAAAAAAGGGGTTGTACGGCGGGGTGTGCGGAGGCCTAACCCGGAGTAAAGAAATGGCAGACGTTACCATGCGCCAGATGCTAGAGGCTGGCGTGCACTTTGGTCATCAGACCCGCTACTGGAACCCACAGATGGCACCGTTCATCTTTGGCGAGCGTAACAAGATCCACATCATCAACCTTGAGAAAAGCTTGCCGCTGGCGCGGGAAGCCTGTGCATTTATCAAGGGCACGGTCGCCGATGGCGGCAAAATCCTGTTTGTAGGCACCAAGCGTGCGGCTCGCGATGCGGTTCGTAGCCACGCTGAGCGTGCCGAAATGCCGTTTGTCAGCTATCGCTGGCTGGGCGGCATGTTGACTAACTACAAGACCATTCGTCAGTCGGTCAAACGTCTGATGCGGTTGGAAAAGATGTCCGAAGAGGGCGCGTTTGACGGCCTGACCAAGAAAGAGATTCTCGGTCTGACCCGTGAGCAGGAAAAACTGACGCGCAGTCTCGGTGGTATCAAAGACATGACCGGTTTGCCGGATGTCTTGTTCGTGGTCGATGTTGAGCACGAAGACATCGCGGTGCGTGAAGCACAGAAACTCGGCATTCCGGTGGTAGCGGTGGTCGATACCAACTGCTCGCCGGAAGGCGTTGATTACGTGATTCCGGGTAATGACGATGCAATGCGGGCGATTGAACTGTATGCGGCAATGGTCGCGGATGCGGTTCTCGACGGCAAAGCTTCGCTGCCCGAGGTGGCCTTGGGCGAAGACGAGTTTGTCGAACTTGATGCGGACGGCAACGTCAAGAAAACCACCGGACGTAAGAAAAAGAAAACCGGCAAGAAGGCCGCGGTAAAGAAGAAGGTTAAATCGGACGACAAGCCGGCGGAAAAAGCAGAAGGCGACAACAAGGCCGATGCCAAGGCGGTGAAAGACGAGGCGCCGAAAGAGGCGGCGGACGAAGCCGCCGCGGAGCCTGCGAAAAAGGCTGCCAAGAAGACGGCCAAGAAAGCGGCCAAGAAAACCGCCAAAAAGACCGCCAAGAAAACGACTGCGAAAGCGGACGATGCTGAAGACAAAGGAGATGAGTAATGGCGATTAGTGCATCTCAAGTAAAAGAACTTCGCGAACGTACTGGCGCGGGCATGATGGAATGCAAAAAAGCGCTGGTGGAATCCGATGGTGACATGGATGCTGCTGCAGAGGCATTGCGCAAGGCCGGCGCGGCGAAAGCCGATAAGAAAGCTGGTCGCGTGGCGGCAGACGGACGCGTCGTGGTGGCCCGTGAAGGCGCCAACGCCGTGGTTGTAGAAGTGAATTCCGAGACCGATTTCGTGGCAAAGGACGAGAACTTTGTCGCCTTTGCTGAAGCAGTAGCGAACGCGGCCTTGGCGAGCGGCACAACGGACGTCGCCGCGCTGGCAAACGAGACGCTGCCAGACGGTCAGACGGTCGAGGCTGCGCGCACCGAACTGATTCAGAAGATTGGCGAGAATATCGGCGTGCGCCGTGTTGCGGCTGTCGATGCGAGTGGCGTGTTTGCGAGTTACTCGCACGGCGCGCGTATTGCAGCGGCGGTGGCCCTGGAAGGCGGCGACGAAGAATTGGCACGCGACATTGCCATGCACATCACGGCGACCAATCCGATGTGCGTGGACGAGTCGGGTGTGCCGTCAGACACGCTGGAAAACGAGCGACGCATCCTCACTGAGCAGGCGCAAGACTCTGGCAAACCGGCCGAGATCATCGAAAAAATGGTCATGGGCCGTGTCAATAAGTTCCTCAAGGAAATTACCCTGGTGGGCCAGCCATTCGTCAAGGACCCGGATACCACGGTCGGTAAATTGCTGGATAGCAAAGGCGCGTCCGTAAAGCAGTTTGTGCGCATGGAAGTCGGCGAAGGTATCGAGAAGAAAGAAGAGAATTTTGCCGAGGAAGTCATGGCGCAAGTTAAAGGTGCCAGTTGAGGTATCCAGCTTAAGCTATTGATTTGTGTGGGACTTATTGTAGAGATTGGTTTAGGATTGAGTCGCAGCTAACGAAGAAGGCAAGTTATGAGTGAATCTCCGGTCCGATACGGTCGTGTACTACTAAAACTCAGCGGTGAAGCGCTGATGGGCGACCTGGACTATGGCATCGAGCCAGCAGTGATTCAGCGCATGGCTGCCGAAATTGCCACGGTGCAGAAATCCGGCATCGAGATCGCGATTGTGATCGGTGGCGGCAACATTTTTCGTGGTGCGGGTTTAGCTCGGGCCGGTATGGACCGCGTCACCGGTGACTACATGGGTATGTTGGCCACCGTGATGAACGCGCTGGCGATTCAGGATGCGCTGGAATCGCTCGGCGTGTTTGCTCGCGTGATGTCGGCGCTGCAAATTCACGACGTTTGCGAAGACTATATTCGGCGTCGCGCTGTCCGTCACTTGGAAAAGGGTCGGGTAGTGATATTGGCGGCCGGCACTGGCAATCCATTTTTTACCACCGACACTGCGGCGAGTTTGCGTGCGATCGAGATCGGCGCCGACGTTTTGCTAAAGGCCACTAAAGTGGACGGCGTCTATACCGATGACCCGGTCAGTAACCCGGATGCAAAGCGCTTCGAGACGGTGTCATTCGACACAGTGTTGAGCGACAAGCTGATGGTTATGGACGCAACTGCAATCGTCATGTGTCGCGACAATAGTTTGCCGCTGCGCGTATTCGATCTAACGCGTGAGAATGCCCTGGTTCAGGCCATGTCAGGCGATGACGTCGGAACCTTGGTGACCGCGTAGCCGGCGAAGGAGACGAGAACATGCTCGATGAAATCAAGAAAGACGCGGCCGAACGCATGGCCAAGAGTGTGGCGTCGCTAAAGCAGGATCTAACGAAGATCCGCACCGGCCGCGCGCATACCAGTTTGCTCGACCACATTACGGTCGATTACTACGGTTCGCAGGTGCCGCTTAATCAGGTTTCCAATGTGGGCGTCGAAGATTCCCGGACGCTGACCGTGACGCCTTGGGAAAAAGACATGGTTCCGGTGATCGAAAAAGCGATCATGAATTCGGATCTCGGCTTGAACCCAGCATCGGCGGGCACGGTAATTCGCGTGCCGTTGCCGGCGCTTACCGAAGAACGCCGCAAAGACATGATTCGCGTGGTGCGTAACGAAGCCGAAGGCGGTCGGGTCGCGGTACGCAATATTCGCCGTGACGCGCTCGGCGATGTTAAAGATCTGCTCAAAGAAAAAATGATCGGTGAAGATGACGAGCATCGCGCTCAGGATGAAGTTCAGGCGATCACCGATAAGCATGTCGCCGATATCGACCAGATTTTGGCCGACAAAGAAGCCGAGCTTATGGAGGTCTGACCGACCGAATGAGTAACTCTGCCGACATTCCGACTCATGTCGCCGTCATTATGGATGGCAACGGGCGTTGGGCTCGGCGTCGCGGCATGCCGCGTCAAATGGGGCATCGTTCGGGGGTAAAAGCGGTGCGTCAAACCGTGGAACACGCTGCTAAGGCGGGTGTTGACTACCTGACGCTATTCGCGTTCAGCAGTGAGAATTGGAACCGCCCCGACGAAGAAGTCAGCAGCCTGATGGCACTTTTTGTCGATGCGCTGCGACGAGAAGTCGATGAGCTGCATCTAAATAAGGTAAGCATCCGATTTGTTGGCGCGTTAGAGCGCCTATCGCCCAAGTTACTGAATATGATCCGAGCCGCCGAAGAAAAAACTGCGGACAATGATGGCCTGGGTTTGCAGGTTGCGGTCGGTTATGGCGGACGCTGGGACATCCTGCAGGCGACGCGTGGCATCGCCAGTGATGTGGCGGCCGGCGAACTCGATAAAGACGCTATCGACGAGAATGTGTTCGCCGAACGCCTTGCGCTCGCAGGATTACCGGATCCGGATTTACTGATTCGAACCGGTGGTGAACAACGCATAAGCAATTTCCTGTTATGGAATCTGGCGTATGCCGAATTGTGGTTTACCGACTCGCTATGGCCGGATTTCGATGCGATTGAATTTGATCGCGCTTTAGATTATTTCGCCGGTCGCGAACGCCGCTATGGCCATACCGGCGAACAAGTCGAGGCGGTGAGCTAATGCAGCAACGAATCATCACTGCCGTTATTGCGCTGGCGATTCTCTATGTCGTGCTGTTTCAATTGCCCGGTGATGTCACCGAGTTAATTATTGCGGCTTTGTTGCTCGCCGGTGCCTGGGAGTGGTCGGGATTTCTCGGCGTAAAATCGGCAGCCACCCGTGCGGCGTATGTTGGCTTAGTTGCGGTTGCCTTTGTTGTGGCTGGATTCTTTATCGCTACGCACACGCAAACGGTCTTGCTGGTCGGCGTGGTCTGGTGGTTGGCGGCGTTTGTCTGGACGTTCTTTTTTCCGACACCGATTCCGCACTGGTTTCGCTGGTTGGCCGGGATGATTGTGCTGGTGCCATTGTATTTGGCATTGATCGTGCTGTATCGCGCTGATCCGATGTTACTGCTGTTCGTGCTGCTCATTGTGTGGATGGCGGATATCGGCGCCTACTTTGCCGGCCGCTTTTTCGGCCGCGTGAAACTGGCGCCTGCGATTAGCCCGGGCAAAACCTGGGAGGGCGTAATCGGTGGATTGCTCGCCGTGGTCGCACTGACGCTTGTGCGCTCGGTATGGGTTGAGACGAATCTGGCCGTGATGCTGCCGTTTTGCTTGGCCATCGCTTCGATTTCGATCGTTGGCGATTTGACCGTGAGTATGTTTAAGCGTACCGCCGGTGTGAAAGACAGCGGTATGTTGTTTCCCGGACATGGCGGCGTACTCGATCGTATCGATTCTGTGGCAGCAGCGGCGCCGTTGTTCGCCTTTGGTCTGGCCTGGGTGGGGCTTTCCTGATGCCGGATTCAGCATGCATTCAGCCAGCCACAGCGAGAATCGTGTCGCGTTGGTGGGAACTGCCAGGCTGGCGTTCAGTCCATTCAATTGGCACCGACGATTTGAGCAATAGGCGGCGGAACGTATGATCATTGCGAGTATCGGCAATTTTCTGTTCTATACAGTGGCGTTCATCATCGCCATCAGTGTGCTGGTTGCCGTTCATGAATGGGGCCATTACTTGGTTGGCCGCTGGTCCGGCATGAAAGTGTTGCGCTACTCGATCGGTTTCGGCAAGCCCTTCGCCACCTGGGTGCGCGGCAAGGACCAAACCGAATACTGCATCTCTTCGATCCCGCTCGGTGGTTACGTCCGGTTTCTCGATAGTCGAGAGGGTGCGGTCGCAGCGGAGGATGAGGGTCGCGCATTTGACCAGCGACCCATTTGGCAACGTATTCTTGTGTTACTTGCCGGCCCCGCTTTCAATTTTTTATTCGCAATCCTGGCGTACTGGATCGTCTTCGTTCATGGCATTCCATCGGCGGTACCCGTGGTCGGCCAAGTTGAAAAATCGTCGTACGCGGCGGACGCTGGATTGCAGCACGGCGACAAGATTATTGCGGTAGGCGATGCAACGCCGTCCGAGTGGGAAGGCGCTTTAATCGCCATTCTCGATCAACTCGTTAGCGACGGTGAAGTTGTATTGCGTGTCGAAGGTGAAAATGGCGTAGAGCGCACTGCGCGTATCGACGTGGGTGACGACGTCAAACAGCTCACGGTGCCAAATCAGCTGTTTCCGGGCTTGGGTTTCCAGCCATGGCTGCCTCCGGCGGATATCGTTGCTATTTCCGAAGGTACGCCGGCTGCTAACGCGGATCTGCAAGTTGGTGATCGCATCACGGCGGTCAACGACACGCCTATCAATAACCGCAACGATTTGTTCGCGGCTATTCAGCCGCTGCCTGGGCAGCGCATTACCGTGACGGTGTTGCGAAATGGTGCCGAGCACCAGGTCTCTGTCGTGCCAGAAGCCGCCGTTGTCGACAAAAAAACCGTCGGCCAGATTGGCGTTGTGCCGGCCAATTTCGGCACCAATGCGTATCTGCGAAAACACTCGATGACGGATTCCATCGGCGAAGCGCTGAACGAAACGTGGACCAAAGCGGGTTTTACCGTGAATATGCTAGCGAGCATGGTCACCGGCAGCGTGTCGTTACAGAATGTTAGTGGGCCGATCGGGATCGCGCAGTTTGTTGGTCGGTCAGCCGAGAACGGATTTGAATACTATATGTCGATATTGGCGGTGATCAGCATCAGTCTCGGCATCTTGAATTTGTTACCCATTCCGGTGCTGGATGGTGGGCAAATTGTCTATCAGACGATTGAAGCAGTGAAGGGCAGCCCGATGACCGAGCGTGCTCAGATTATTGGCCAGCAGGTTGGTATTGTGGCGTTGTTAATACTTATGAGTTTTGCGGTGTATAACGATATCGCGAGACTCCCCAGTTAAGGCTTGACCAGATAAATGACCGTGAATCCAAAAAACGTAAATAAGAAATGGCGAATCATTCGCGCCGGCATCGCAATGGCAATGCTGGGTGTGTCGGCCACAGCGGTTGCCGTGGATGACTTCGTCGTCCGCGACATGCGTGTCGAAGGTCTGCAGCGAATCTCAGAGGGTACGGTGTTCAATTACCTACCGGTGAATCTCGGTGACACGGTCGATGCGATTCGCGTGCAAGAGGCGGTAAAAGCGCTGTATCAACAGGGTTTGTTTGACGACATTGAAATTCGCCGTGACGAAGACACGTTGGTCGTTGCAGTCCGTGAGCGTCCGTCGATCGAGAGTTTTCAGCTTGACGGCAACAAAGACATAAAGACCGAAGATTTGGAGGCGTCGCTGCGCGACGTCGGACTAGCACGTGGTCGGACGTTTGATCGTTCAATCATGGAAAACGTCCGCATGGCGATTCAAGAGCAGTATCACAGCCAGGGTAAATATGCGGTAGAAATCGATTCGTATGTACTGGATCAGCCCAATAATACGGTCCGCGTCGGCTTCGATATCAAAGAGGGTGATCGCGCGCGCATTCGCCAGGTCAACATTGTTGGTAATGATGCTTTTGAAGAAGAGGAGATTCGCGAGAACTTCGAACTAAAAACGGCCAATTGGTTGTCTTGGATTCGGCAAGACGATCGCTATTCCAAAGAAGCACTGGAAGGTGATCTAGAGACGATTAAGTCGTTCTATATGGATCGCGGTCACGCCGATTTCCGCGTTGAGAACACCCAGGTGGCGATCTCTCCGAACAAACAAGACATTTACATTACGCACACCATTCACGAGGGCGAGGTGTACACCATTTCCGATGTGAAACTGGTGGGCGAAATGGTATTGCCGGAAGAGAACATGCGCGCGATGGTATTGGCGCAGCCGGGTTCGATCTTTAACCAGCAGCTGCTGACCAGTTCCGCCGAATTCATGTCGTTCCGTCTCGGCGAGCAAGGCTATGCAAACGCGGAGATCGAACCGGTTCCGACCTTGGACCACGATAAGAAAGAAGCGTCGGTGACATTCTTTATTAATCCGAACAACCGCGTGTACGTGCGCCGAATCAATTTCAAGGGCGTTGATCAGGTTGAAGATGAGGTGTTGCGGCGAGAATTGCGGCAGATGGAAAGCGCGTACTTATCGAATCGCCTAGTTGATCGCTCGAAGGTGCGCCTGCAGCGTTTGCCCTACGTTGAAAATGTCGAAGTCGAGAATACGCCGGTGCCGGGTAGTCCAGACCTGGTGGATGTCGATTTCGATATTGAGTACCGCATGCCCGGACAATTCTCGGGCGGCGTCGGTTACTCCGAATCGCAAAAACTGATTTTGAACGGCAGCGTCGTGCACACCAACTTTCTGGGCACTGGCAACCGAGTCGCTTTGGAGCTCGTGTCCGGCCGCTTCCAGAAGTTATACAGTTTGTCGCACACCGATCCGGCACGAACGATGGATGGCATTCGACGCACAGTAGGAATTAACTTCCGCGATATCACCCAGTTCACGTCGGCGTCTTCGGATTTCTCGACCGAAAGTTACGGTGCGACGATCGATTACGGCTACCCGATTTCGGAGTACCAGACGATTTCGTTTGGTCTCAACTACCAAAGCAACGAGTTGTTGTCGTCAACCAATAGCACGCAACAAGCGCAGGAATGGGTGCTGAATAACGGTGATGTGTTTTTCCAGGAGCTCGACAGCGGCGCGGTGTTTTTCGGTACCGAGTATGACGCACTTGAAGCGGTGGTTGGCTGGACGTATGACAGCCGTAACCGCGCCATTTTCGCCAACCGCGGTACGCGAGCGCAGGCGATATTGAGTACTACGGTGCCGGGTAGTGATGTGGAGTACTACACCGCACGTTTTAACTTAACCAAATACTTCAACTTCGGTCGTTGGTTCACGTTCCGCTACAACCTGGAAACGGCGCTCGGCGAAGCGCTCAATGACACCACCGCGCTGCCGCCGTTTAAGCAGTTCTTTGGCGGTGGTCCGGGGTCGGTTCGGGGCTTCCGCGAGTCATATTTGGGCCCCAGAGACAGTTTCGGTAATCCTTACGGCGGTAACGCATTGGTTGCCAGCCAGTTAGAGCTTATACTCCCGCTGCCTGAAAAATGGTCAAATCAGGCCCGGGCAAGCATTTTCTACGACGTCGGCAACGTGTTTAATACCGGCGAAGTGAATTTTACCGACAAGCTGGGATCGCCGGTCGAGTATGAGCCGGAATTTGACGAGCTGCGTTCTTCGGTCGGTATTGGCGTACAATGGCTAGCGCCGTTGGGTCTGTTCCGCTTCAGCTATGCATTCCCGCTGAATGAGTACACAGGCAACGATAGATTTTACGGAGATCAGGTGGAAAGATTCCAGTTCTCCATTGGACAAGCGTTTTAGGAATTGGTTATGAGTTTTGCAAAACACACGATGGGTAAGCTGGTAGCAACGATTGCATTGGTGATGGCGTTCGCCATGCCGGCCAGCGCACAGGACGTCAAAATTGGTGTCATCAACTTTCCGGCATTGCTGGAGGCTGCGCCTCAAACCAAAGCGCTGATGGATTCCTTGCAAGAAGAGTTTGCTCCGCGTCAGCGTGAGTTTCTTGCTAAGCAACAAGAGTTCGAAGACGAAACAGCGCGTTATCAAAAAGATGCTGCGGTCATGGGTGAGACCGAGCGCCGCAACTTTGAGAAAAACCTGCGTGACCTGCAGCGTGATGTAACGCGGCTACAGAATGAATTTCGTGAAGACCTCAATCTCCGTCAAAACGAAGAGATGGGCGTTCTGCAGCGGGCCTTGCTGGAGCAAGTGCAAGCCTACGCCCAGCAAGAAGGCTATGATCTGATCGTCGGTGATGGCGTCTTATTTGCCAGCGGTACGGTCAACATCACTGCCGCGGTGCTGCAATCCATTGAGGCGAGCTATCAGGCGCAAAGCAGCGCGCGCTGAAACGATAATTTCGCGACAGCCTGCGCCTGTGCTTAATGGCTACTAGTCTTGGAGAAATCGCCGAGACCTTCGGCTGTACGCTAAAGGGCGATGCCGGCATCGTTGTTGATAGCGTGGCATCGCTGGCGAGCGCAGCTGACAACCAGCTCAGTTTTTATTCCAATACCGCACTCCAGCCGCTGCTCGAGAATACCGCGGCGGCCGCCGTCATCGTACGGCCGAACGATGCGGATCACTGTCCTGCAGCGGCGCTGATTCATGATGATCCGTATGCGTGTTATGCACGCATCGCGGCAGCGTTGCATCCACCTGCGCCGTTAGCCTCCGGAACGCATTCGTCGGCGGTGGTCGATACGCAGGCGACGGTCGCTGAATCGAGTGAGCTGGCGGCGAATGTGGTGGTGGGCCGTAATGCGAGGATTGGCGAACGTTGCTACATCGGTCCAGGAACGGTGGTGGGTAACGATGCGATCATCGGTGACGATTGTCGTCTGGTCGCCAATGTTACGGTTGCCCACGGTGTCAGCATCGGTCGACGCGTAATTCTTCACCCCGGCGCAGTTGTTGGCAGTGACGGATTTGGCAACGCGCAAACCGCCGAAGGTTGGGTCAAGGTGCCTCAGGTCGGTGGATTGCAGATTGGTGACGATGTAGAAATCGGTGCGAACTCAACCATTGACCGCGGCGCAATGGATGACACAATAATTGGACGCGGCGTCCGGATCGACAATTTGGTTCAAATCGCGCACAACGTTCAGATTGGCGATCACACGGCGATCGCGGCGCAGTGCGGATTTGCCGGCAGTGCGGTAATCGGCCAGCGCTGCATGTTTGCCGGCCATTCGGGCACGGTGGGACACATTACCGTATGCGATGATGTAGTCGTGATGGGCAAAGGTGTATTAACCAAAGATATCAGCGAACCGGGCGTTTATAGCGCGCTATTTCCGGCAGAACCGATTCGCGACTGGAATCGCAAAGCGGCGCGATTCCGTCGCTTGGACAGCTTGCAACAACGTGTTAGCGAATTGGAGAAGAAGGGTCAGTGACTCAAATTCATGAGACAGCGGCCGTCTCAGCGGGAGCCAAGGTTGCCGATGACGTAACGATCGGCCCTTATAGTGTGATCGGCGACGGCGTAACCATCGGCGCCGGCAGCAAGATCGACAGCCACGTTGTTATCAACGGACCGACCACGCTCGGTACCAACAACCACATCTATCAGTTCGCATCCATTGGTGACGATCCGCAGGATAAAAAATATGCGGATGAGCCCACCGAGCTAATCATGGGCAATGACAATACGATTCGTGAGTTTTGTACGATCAGTCGCGGCACGGTACAAGACCAAGGCGTAACACGCATAGGCGACGACAACTGGATCATGGCCTATGTGCACGTTGCGCATGACTGTGTGATTGGAAGTCATACGATCATGGCGAATAACGCCACGTTAGCCGGCCATGTTCATATCGGTGACTGGGTGATCATGGGCGGATTCTCCGGAATACATCAGTTTTGCCATATTGGTGCGCATGCGTTCCTCGGCATGTATACCGGGATCAACCGTGATGTTCCGGCGTACACGATGGTGTCGGGCCAACCGGGTGTGCCCCGCGGTATTAATAGCGAAGGTTTGAAACGCCGCGAGTTTTCCGCCGATCAGATCCGCAACATCAAGGACGCGTATCGGGTGGTTTACCGTCAGGGTTTAAAGCTGGCAGACGCGATCGAGACGCTCGATGCGCGCCTCAGTGAACAACCCGAACTGGCGATTTTCGTTGAATCGCTGCGCTCGTCAGAGCGCGGCCTGGTTCGGTAACGGCGATGCGGATCGCGCTGGTTGCTGGCGAGTCTTCCGGCGACTTACTTGGCGCCGGGCTCATTAAAGCGATTCGAGAACGCGTTCCGGACGCGACCTTTGAGGGTGTCGCCGGGCCGGCCATGATCGAAGCCGGTTGTGACCCGATTGCCGATGCCGAAATGCTCGCTGTTATGGGACTGGTAGAACCGCTAAAGCGCGTGCCGGCGTTACTGAAATTACGCGGCTCATTGTTTGAGCGTTGGTCACGCCAACCACCCGACGTGTTCGTCGGCATTGATGCTCCGGACTTCAATTTCGCGTTGGAAAAAAAGGTGCGGGCCAGCGGCGTTGCTACCGTGCACTATGTCAGCCCATCGATTTGGGCCTGGCGGGCCGGCCGCATTGAAACGGTTCGTGCAGCCTGCGACCGCATCTTGTGCATCCTGCCGTTCGAGAAATCGTTGTATGACGACGCCGACATCGACGCGGTGTTCGTCGGTCATCCCATGGCGGAGCGGTTGCCGATGAATCCGGACGCAGCGGCGTATCGTGAGCAGCTGGGCATAGAGGGACAGCCGGTGGTGGCGTTATTGCCAGGCAGTCGAGGGAGTGAAGTGTCGCGCCTCGGACCCACATTTGCGGAAGTTGCGACACGACTGGCGGATGACTTTGCCAATATTCGGTTTCTGGTGCCGGCCGCGACGCCGCGGCTCAAGGTATTGATCGAGAACCAACTCATTTCGGCGGGTGTCATCGATCAAGTGACGGTTCTGGATGGCCAATCGATCGCCGCCATGGCTGCCGCCGACGTGGTGTTGCTGGCGTCAGGTACGGCCGCGCTGGAGTCGGCGCTTCTCAGGCGCCCAACGATAGCCGCGTACCGCGTCTCGCCGGTAACGCATTTCATCGTGCGTCGCCTCGGTATGCTCAAAATCGACCACTTTACGCTGCCGAACCAGCTCACCGAGTCGCCGTTAGTCCCTGAATTTATGCAAAAAAATGCAACCGCTGAGCGTATTTATCCGGCGGTCCGGGATCTGTTGAACGATCCCGAACGGTGTGAGGCGATCGCGTGTCAATTTGATAAACTGCGCCAAGAACTCGCGCTGGGCGCCGATAGTCGCGCAGCAGAAGCGGTCCTAGACGTCGCGCAGAAAGACTAATTTCATCCATGCAGCAATCGCACCGTAGAGAACACCTCGTAGCCGGGGTCGACGAGGCTGGCCGTGGTCCATTGGCCGGACCGGTGGTGGCTGCCGCCGTGATACTCGCGACACCGAACCCAATCGTGGGTCTGGCCGATTCAAAAGCTTTGACCGAGCGGCAGCGGCTGCAGTTGGCAGCCGAAATTAAAGCGCATTCGCTGAGCTGGTCGGTGGCCTGGGCTGACGCCGCCGAGATTGATGCGAAGAATATTCTGCATGCGACGATGTTGGCGATGCGGCGCGCGATCTTGGGATTGGCGGTGATGCCTGGCCGAGTTCAGGTGGACGGTAATCGATTGCCGAATCTGACCTTCGGGTCGCAGATGATCGCCGGTGATGCCATCGTCGGTGGCGACGCTTCGGTGGCGGCTATTGGTGCGGCATCGATTCTTGCCAAAACCACGCGCGATGCGATTATGCAGCGGCTGGATTCGGTGTATCCGAACTACGAGTTTGCGCGCCACAAAGGGTATCCCACGGCGATTCATCGCGATCGCCTGAATGAATTCGGACCCTGTTGTGCGCATCGCCACAGTTTCGCTCCGGTAAGGAAAGCGTCATGACGTCGGCGGCGTTCGCACACTTGCACGTGCACACAGAATTCTCCCTCGTCGATAGCACGGTACGCATTCCAGCGCTGATGGATCATTGTGCGGTCGACGGCGTGGCGGCGGTCGCGATGACCGATCAAAACAACCTATTCGGCATGGTTAAGTTTTACAAGAAGGCAATTGCGGCCGGCGTAAAACCAATCATCGGTGTCGATCTCAATATTTTGAACCCTGACGACGCCGATCGACCGCATCGACTCATTCTGCTGTGCCAAAACAATGCCGGTTACGGAAATCTCTCGCGTTTAGTGACGCGGACGTATCAAGAAGGCCAGGTGCGTGGTCAACCGCTGGCCCGGTTTGAATGGTTAACGGCGGAATCTTGCGACGGCTTAATCGCGCTTTCCGGCGGTACCGAAGGTGATGTTGGACGTGCCTTGGTCAACGGTCATGACGATGAGGCGGATGAACGAGCCAAACATTGGCAGAGCTTGTTTGGTGATCGTTACTACCTGGAACTCGTTCGAACTGGCCGCACTGGAGAAGAAGAGTGCGTGCAGAAGAGTGTCGTATTGGCGGCCAAACATGGGTTAGGCGTGGTGGCGACCAACGATGTGCGGTTCGTAGCGCGTGATGACTTCAATGCGCATGAGGCGCGCGTGTGTATTCAAGATGGTCGTACGTTGGCGGATCCGGATCGACCACGTTTGTATAGTGAAAACCAGTACCTGCGCAGCGCAACCAAAATGCGTGAGCTGTTTGCCGATATTCCGGCCGCGATCGACAACAGTCTAGAAATTGCCAAACGCTGCAATCTTGATCTGACCTTCGGTGACAGCGTCTTGCCAGCGTTTCCGGTTCCCAAAGGCGAATCAGAAGCAGGATTCTTGCGCGCTGAAACGCAGCGCGGTGTAGCGGCGCAGTTAGAAAAATTATTTGTCCGTGAAAACGTTGACGAAAAAGATAGAGATGAGGTTTCAGCGCCGTACTGGGCAAGAATGGAAACCGAGCTCGACGTCATCGAGCGAATGGGTTTTCCCGGTTACTTTCTAATCGTTGCCGACTTTATTCGCTGGGCGCGTGACAACGACGTGCCGGTGGGGCCGGGGCGTGGTTCGGGTGCAGGATCATTGGTCGCCTGGGTACTCGGTATTACCGATCTTGATCCGCTGCATCACGATTTGCTGTTCGAGCGATTCTTGAATCCTGAACGTGTATCCATGCCCGACTTTGACGTCGACTTCTGCATGCAGGGCCGGGACGCGGTGATCGACTACGTGGCTGAACGATACGGGCGCGAGCGCGTCGCGCAGATCATCACGTTTGGCACCATGGCGGCACGGGCGGTGATCCGTGATTCGGGTCGAGTGCTTGGCCAGCCTTATGGTTTCGTCGACCGGATAGCGAAACAGGTACCGTTTGAAATCGGCATGACGTTGGACAAAGCGCTGGACCAATCCGACGAGCTGGCGTCCATGTACAAGGATGACGAAGAAATCGCCGCGGTCATCGACCTGGCGAAGTCGCTCGAGGGACTGGTTCGTAACGCCGGCAAACACGCGGGCGGCGTAGTAATCGCGCCCGGCGCGCTAACCGATTTTACACCGCTCTACTGTGAAGACGGTGGCACCCAGGCGATCACGCAGCTGGATAAAGATGACGTCGAATCGGTCGGTCTGGTGAAGTTCGACTTCCTGGGTCTGAAAACGCTCACGATTATCGATTGGGCGGAGAAGATTGTGAATTCGTCGCGGTCGGACGGCGCGTTCGACGTGAGCGCGATCCCTGACCGTGATCCAAAGACGTTTGAGCTGCTGCAAAGTACGCAGACAGCGGCGGTTTTCCAGCTCGAGTCCTCCGGCATGCGCGATCTAATCAAGCGCATGCGTCCGGACCGTTTCGACGATCTGGTCGCGCTGGTGGCACTGTTCCGTCCCGGCCCGCTGCAATCGGGCATGGTCGATGACTTTATTACCCGCCGGCACTCGCCGGACAAGTCCGACATCGATTATCTGCATCCCGATCTGCAGCCGCTGCTGGAAGAAACCTACGGTGTCATTCTGTATCAGGAACAGGTGATGCAAATCGCTCAGCTTCTGGCCGGCTACACGCTGGGCGGCGCCGACTTGCTGCGCCGGGCAATGGGTAAGAAAAAGCCCGAAGAGATGGCCAAGCAACGCGAGATTTTTGTCACCGGCGCCACTGAGCGCGGCGTCGAGCAGGCAACGGCAACCCGTATCTTCGACCTCATGGAGAAATTCGCCGGTTACGGATTCAACAAGTCGCACTCCGCCGCGTACGCGGTGCTGGCCTACCAGACGGCATATCTGAAAGCGCATTACCCGGCCGCGTTCATGGCCGCGGTAATGACCGCGGACCTCGATAACACTGATCGTCTGGTGACTCTCAAAGACGATTGCCGCAAACAGTCGCTCAAACTGCTCGCGCCGGATGTGAATCAGTCGGAGTACGCGTTCAGCGTAGCCGGCGACGACAGCATCCTGTACGGACTCGGTGCAATTAAAGGCGTTGGCCGGGGTGTGGTTGAAGCCGTCATTGAAGAACGAGAAGCCAATGGTCGGTATTCCGGGTTGGCGGAGTTTTGCCGTCGGATTGATAGTGAGCGAATTAATCGTCGTGCCATGGAAGCGATGATTAAGGCTGGTGCGATGGATAGTTTCGGATTGACGCGTCGGGCGTTGATGATGGAATTGGAAGATGCATTGGCGAGCGCGGATCAGCAGGCGCGCGCAGCAGCGGCCGGACAGAACGACATGTTTGGTATCGAAGAAGCCGTACCGGCGGCGCAGGATGTGGTGGCGTCCGACGTTATGGAGTGGCCGGAGCGTGAACTGCTGGGGCATGAAAAAGACGCGCTCGGTCTTTATCTGATCGGTCATCCGTTTAATGCGGTCCGTAGCGACGCGATGTTTTTCGTCGACGGCAAGCTAGCCGACCTGGTATCAGAGCCGCCGCCGCAGCCGACCAACGGTGAACGCAACTACGCTCAGGCGCGACGTGAAGTGACCGTCTCGGGATTGGTATCCGATATTCGTCGGCGTGGCAATCGCATGAGTGTGGTATTGGATGATGATACGGCGCGAATGGAAGTCAGCCTGTTTCGCGAGGCGTTTCAATCGTTCCGTCACCTTTTGGTCAAAGACGAGATTGTGGTGATCAGTGGGCCGTTGCGTTACGACGATTTCTTGGGCAGCTGGACGGTCAATGTGAAAAACGTCCTGGCCATCGATGCGGTGATCGAGTCCCGTGCGCGAGGGCTCCTGCTCAGCTTGGCGCCTAACGGCGAGGGCAAACAGTTACTGACGGAGCTGCACGACGTCTTGCTGCCGTATCGGCAGGGTAATTGCGACGTCGCGGTGCAGTACGAAGGCGACGGCGCCGCAGCACGCCTTAGTCTGGGCCCCGAATGGTCGGTGCGCCCCAGCCGCGAGTTGCGTGACAAACTCTCCGAGCTGCTCGGTGCTGGCAATGTTCGATTGCTTTACGCACCCGGCCGGGAAATCATGTAGAGTCCGTCTTCCAGGGACTAAGACACGGTCGGTATGGACCTAAAATTCCTAGAATTTGAACAACCTATCGCGGAACTCGAAGCTAAAATCGAGGAATTGCGATTCGTTGGTGATGATTCCGAAATCAACATCAACGAAGAGGTTGCCCGGCTGCGCGACAAGAGCGAGTCGCTGACCAAAAGTATTTTCTCGAAGCTCAGCGCCTGGCAGATCGCGCAGGTTGCTCGACATCCGATGCGTCCGTATACGCAGGACTATATCGATATGATCGTGCCCGATTTTCAGGAACTGCACGGCGATCGGATGTATGCCGACGATCCGGCAATTATTGGCGGCATCGGCCGCGTTGACGGACGCCCGGTCATGATCATCGGGCACCAGAAAGGTCGCGATACCAAGGAGCGCGTGCGCCGTAACTACGGAATGCCAAAGCCAGAGGGTTACCGCAAAGCGCAGCGACTGATGCGGATGGCGGAAAAGTTCTCGATGCCGGTGCTGACGTTCATCGACACGCCTGGCGCCTATCCGGGCGTTGGTGCCGAAGAGCGCGGTCAAAGTGAGGCGATTGCGTACAGCCTTTATCTGATGGCAGGTCTCAAGACGCCCATTCTCAGCATCGTGATTGGCGAAGGCGGCTCGGGTGGCGCGCTGGCGATCGGCGTTTCAGATCGATTGTTGATGCTGCAATACGGCATTTACTCGGTGATTTCACCGGAAGGTTGTGCGTCGATTTTGTGGAAAAGTGCGGAGAAAGCTCAAGATGCCGCCGAGGCGATGCGGATCACCGCGAACAGCCTGAGCGACTTTGGGTTGGTCGATGAAGTGCTCGCTGAGCCCCTAGGCGGCGCGCATCGCAATCCGCAGGAGATGGCAGAGGTGATTCAAAACGCCGTGGTGAAGAACCTCGACGAATTGAGTCGATTGTCGACCGACGAGCTCCTCGACAATCGTCAGCAGCGGCTGGCCGGATTTGGTCAGTTCAAACAGGCGTGACCTTTTCCGCCGATTGGCTGCAAGCACGGCTGTCGGAGCTGATCCAATCGTTACCCCCGCCTAACCGTTACCTGGTCGCATTCAGCGGCGGACTGGATTCGACCGTTCTGTTGCATGCACTGAGCCAGGCCGATATTCCTCAATCGATCCTGGCGTTGCACGTCGACCACGGACTGCAGTCCGAATCGAAACTGTGGGCCAAGCACTGCAAGTCATTCGCCGACTCGTTGGGTATTGCCTGCGACGTCTTGCAGGTGACGCCGCACGATCCGAAAGACTATGGCGGTATTGAAGCTGCTGCGCGCGCGGCACGATACGGCGTGTTCAAAGGATTTATGACGACATCGGACGTGACGTTGACCGCACATCACCGTGATGATCAGGCGGAGACGCAGTTATTTAACCTCGTTCGCGGTGCCGGACTCATCGGCGCCGCCGGCATGCGCGATAGTCGCCCACACGGTGACGGGCACATTGTACGTCCGTTACTGACAGTGGATCGCTCATCACTGCATGCGTATGCGCTCAAGCACAATCTGCAATGGATTGAAGACCCGACCAACTGCGACACCGCTTTTGACCGAAACTTCTTGCGTCATGAGGTGGTGCCCTTGCTTCAATCGCGTTGGCCCGACGTCTCCCGCGGTCTGGCACGTAGTGCGACACACTTGCAGGAGGCGAATGCAATGCTTGACGAAATCGCCGCAGGCGATCTGCAGGCGGAGAATCGATCGCTGGATCGACTTTCCGTGTCGACATTGAAGCGCTTGTCGAGGCCGCGGCAAAAAAACGGTCTACGCTTTGCGATTCGGCAGCTGCAGATGCCATTGCCGACAGCGGTGCAGCTCGAGCACATCATCGATGACGTTGTTCATGCGGGAGAGGATCGGATGCCCGTCATGCAATGGTCCGGCGCTGAGATTCGGCGCTACCGCGATACGCTCTATCTGATGAGAGCGCGGCCGGATGAACATTTACCGGGCGGCCAACGGGTTCATGGGAATATTCACTTGGGCGACAATTTAGGCCGGTTACATTTCGATCCGCCCAGCGGGGAAGGCTTGAACCCAGCTTTGGTCGAACAAGGCTTGGAGCTACGATTTCGAAAAGGCGGTGAAGAAATTTTGTTGAAAGGTCAGCAACATACAAAGACGCTGAAGAATCTGCTTCAAGAAGCTGGCGTGGTGCCTTGGATGCGAGATCGTATTCCATTGCTATTCGCCGACGATCAGTTAGTGGCTGTGGCAGATCTGTGGCTGGCTGCTCATGCGTGCTCGTCGCCTGGCATGGTGGTGCGCTGGCAGCATCATCCACCCATTTACTAATTTATTCGCCTCATTTACGTCGCATTCATTGTGCATAGAGGGCGCTTCTGCTAACGTTTAAAACCGTCTTTTATCCAACGGCGGCACGAACTTAAGGGTTGGAAAAAGCAGTCCGCAACGCGGCGCTTTGTTCCAGCCCTTTCTCATTTGTGGCGAAGGTGAACTTGAAGCTGTCATGACTTCTTACGTATTTATTACGGGCGGTGTGGTGTCCTCGCTCGGCAAGGGGATTACCTCGGCCTGTTTGGGCGCGATCCTCGAGGCGCGTGGCCTTACGATCAGCATGATCAAACTCGATCCGTATCTAAACGTCGATCCCGGTACGATGAGTCCGTTCCAACATGGTGAGGTGTTCGTCACCGAGGACGGTACCGAGACGGACCTGGATCTCGGCCACTATGAGCGCTTCGTTCGTACGGCTAAGGGCGGACGCAACAGCAACTTCACCACCGGTCGGATTTATGAAAGTGTGATTCGCAAAGAACGCCGCGGCGACTACCTCGGCGCGACCGTGCAGGTGATCCCGCACATAACC